>NZ_JBIUBB010000004.1:57313-1155184 GCF_044547795.1 Nocardia sp. NPDC052316 | reverse complement strand
GGTCATCCGACGGATCCGCATCCGCGCACCCGCCTCATCGATCAAATCGATCGCCTTGTCCGGCAAGAACCGATCATTGATATACCGATCCGCCAACGTCGCCGCGGCCACCAACGCGCCATCGGTGATCGAGACCCGATGATGAGCCTCATACCGATCCCGCAGACCCTTCAAAATATTGATGGTGTGCTCCACGGTCGGTTCCCCGACCTGGACCGGCTGGAACCGCCGCTCCAACGCCGCGTCCTTCTCGATGTATTTGCGGTACTCATCCAGAGTCGTCGCGCCGATGGTCTGCAACTCACCACGCGCCAGCTTCGGCTTCAGAATCGAGGCCGCATCGATCGCGCCCTCGGCCGCACCCGCACCCACCAGGGTGTGCAGCTCGTCGATGAACAAAATGATGTCACCGCGGGTGTTGATCTCCTTGAGGACCTTCTTCAACCGCTCCTCGAAATCACCCCGATACCGGCTACCCGCCACCAGCGAACCCAGATCCAGGGTGTAGAGCTGCTTGTCCTTGAGCGTCTCGGGCACCTCACCATTGACGATGGCCTGAGCCAAGCCCTCCACCACCGCGGTCTTACCCACACCCGGCTCACCGATCAGGACCGGGTTGTTCTTGGTGCGCCGACTCAACACCTGCATCACCCGCTCGATCTCCTTCGAGCGCCCGATCACCGGATCCAGCTTGCCCTCCAACGCCGCCTGAGTCAGATTCCGGCCGAACTGATCGAGCACCAGCGACGTCGACGGCGTCCCCGCCTCACCCCGCGAACCCGACTCCACCGGCTCCTTACCCTGATACCCCGACAGCAACTGGATCACCTGCTGACGCACCCGGTTCAAATCCGCACCCAGCTTGACCAGCACCTGCGCCGCCACACCCTCACCCTCACGGATGAGACCCAGCAAAATATGCTCGGTACCGATGTAGTTATGGCCCAGCTGCAACGCCTCGCGCAGACTCAGCTCCAAAACCTTCTTCGCCCGCGGCGTGAACGGAATATGACCCGACGGAGCCTGCTGACCCTGCCCGATGATCTCCTCCACCTGGCTCCGCACGCCCTCCAACGAAATACCGAGCGACTCCAACGACTTGGCCGCGACACCCTCACCCTCATGAATCAGCCCCAGCAGGATGTGCTCGGTACCGATGTAGTTGTGGTTGAGCATCCGGGCCTCTTCCTGGGCCAGGACAACGACACGCCTCGCGCGGTCGGTGAACCTCTCGAACATGCCGCGCTCCTCACCACCGTGCAGGTAGGTATATAAACCTATAGTAACTGTGAACATGGCGGAGGCAAGGCCGAGTTCGCGGTTCTCGCGCGTGTCCTACGCAAGTGCTTGAGGTGTCGACGCCTGTGCTCTACCTTGACCCGGGGCACGTTCACTATCCGAAACCAAAGGAGATCAACCCGTCATGGGCGAAGTGGATGCCGCGGCGATGGAACCGATGTGGCCCGAGGGCGCGAGCGAGGAGTACATCGCGGCCCGGATCGAACTGGCGAAGGCCGAACGCACGCTGCGCGATCAGATCGAGGACGTGGCCGCCGCGCGCAGGCAGGTCCCGCCAGGGCTCGTCGTCGACGACTACTCGTTCGCCGAAGGCCCGGCCGACCTCGGCAGGCCGGAACCGATCCGGACCACGAGACTGCGAGAGTTGTTCGGGGAGCACGACACTCTTGTCGTCTACCACCTCATGTTCCATCCGGACGACGACGCAGCGTGCCCGATGTGCTCGCTGTGGGTAGACGGTTTCCAGGGCGTCGCCCATCATTTGGGCCAGCGCACCAGCTTCGCCGTCATCGCCAAGGCGCCGCTGCCGAAGCTGCGCGGGTGGGCATTGCGGCGCGGTTGGGACGGACTGCGCATTCTCTCCAGCTACGACACGACCTTCAACGCCGATCTGAACGCCGAACGGCCCAACGGCGATCAGCGTCCCATGATCAGCGTCTTCACCGCCGAAGGCGATCGGGTACGGCACTTTTACACGCTGCCCGCCAACTTTCACGACGACGCCCAACGCGGCATCGATCTGCTGTCCCCGGTGTGGAACGTCCTCGACCTACTGCCCGCCGGCCGCGGCGAATGGTACGCCGAGAACCACTACGCCGGCCGTGAGCGCCGGGCCTGACCGGTACCCGCGACCCGCCGGACCGGAGTGGTAGGCGGCTCCGATCCGGCGCTACCGTAAGCGAGTGGCAGCAAAGGCGATTTCCACGGCGCAGGCCATCATCGACGTAGTGCTCGAGTTGCTGGAATCCGATGGGTACGACGCCGTTCAGCTCAGGGCGGTCGCCCGCCGCGCGCACGTCTCCCTTGCCACGGTCTACAAGTACTTCCCTGATCGCGACGCGTTGCTGATCGCCGCCGTCGAGCATTGGATGGCGACCAACAGTTACACGGGCATGGAGCAGCCGCATGCGCACGAAAGTTTGTACGACGGATTGATGCGCGTGCTGGGGTACGTCTTCGAACCGTGGGAACGCAACCCACGGATGCTCGAGGCCTACCACCGGGCCAGGGCCACCGAGCACGGACACCGGCTCGACAATCAAGGCATCAACGCGATCCTGCCGGTCGCCTCACCGTTGTTCGAGCGCGCCGATCCCTCCTATCTCGAGGACGTCGCCTTGATCCTGGCCAATATGGCCTACGCGCTGATCGGGCGATACGCCGACGGCAGTCTCGAAATCACCGAGATCTTGCCCATTCTCGAACGCACTGTTCGCCGCCTGACCAGTGATAACAGCGCGGAAGCCGCCGCGGCGACCGGGCCGGCGCCGGGACACGACGCGCCCGGCTGGAGCGTGAATCCCGCTCTGGCAGCGCCCTTCCGGCCGAGCCCCGGTCGGCCGCAACCCCGCAGCGGCGCGTCCGTCACCGACGACGGTGGCGCCGCCGAGCCCGCGTGAACTTCAGCAATTCCCCGCGGTTCCGCACCGGCCAGTAACCGTGTTACTGTTCCCGACAGCGCGCTGCTGTGACGTGAGTTATCGGTCATAGCTATCGCGATTCAGGAAGCAGCGGCGACGGTGCCGGGCACGAAGCGGAGAGTCATTAGATGTACGACCAGCACGGATTGCGCACGCGGGCAAAGGCATTCCCTGGAACGGCACGGGTGGCAGCGGGTGCGGTGGCAGCGGCCTGCGCCGTCGCCATCGGCGGAGTCGGCATAGAGACACAGCAGGCGGCGGCCGCCCCGGTGAGCGCGTTCTACACACCGCCCGAACAGATTCCGGCCACCCCGGGCGCGGTCATCAAGGCCGAGCCCATGACCATCCTCGCGACTCCGCCCACCGCGGCAGGCTGGCCGGTCAACGCGCAGCACGTCATGTATGCGAGCCGATTGCAGGACGGCACGCCGACCGCGATCACCGGAACCTACATCGAGGCGTCGGGCCCGTGGCGCGGCGCGGGGTCGCGCCCCACCGTCGTCATCGGTCCCGGTACCGCGGGGCAAGCCGACCACTGCGCCATGTCGGTGGCCTTCGCCAGCGGCGTGACCCTCTCCGCCGACCCGTCGGTCTCCCTGTCGGCCAATCAAGAACTGCCCTCGTCTGCCGTATGGAGTGCACTCGGCGCCCGCGTCCTGGTCACCGACTACATCGGACTCGGCACACCCGGCATGCACACCTTCGCCAATCGCATCGAAGGCGGGCACGCGATCCTCGACGGCGCCCGCGCCGCCAACAACCTCGGCGGCGTCGGACCCGACACTCCGCTCGTCTTCTGGGGTTACTCTCAAGGCGGCGGCGCCACCGCGGGCGCCGCGGAACTGCTCCCCACCTACGCACCCGAGCTGAACCTCAAAGGAACGTGGGCCGGCGGACCCGTCGCCGATCTGACGGCTGTCCTCGAGCGTATCGACGGCGCATTGATCGGCGGAGCAATCGGATTCGCGATCAACGGCCTGCTCGCCCGCTACCCCGAGCTGAACGCGGCGGTCGGCCGGGTCACCAGCCCCGCGGGGCGCGACATGCTGAACACCCTCAGTACCGAGTGCATCGGCGACGTGATCGTCAAGCAGCCGTTCCTGAAAACCAGCTCGCTGACCATCGACGGCCGCCCACTCATCGAGCATCTGCACGACATCCCCGAGGCCGCTCCCGCGCTGGCCGAACTCCGCGCCGGCGGCATCGCACCCACCACCCCGGTGCTGATCACCAGCGGACTCAACGACGACACCGTCCCCTACAACCAGGCCCGCAGGCTCGCCGAAGACTGGTGCGCCAAGGGCGCCACCGTCACCTTCCGCACCAACGACCTGCCCCCGATCTTCTCCGGCGCGACCATCCCCAACCATTTCGGACCCGAACTGATCGACGGCTTCGGCCCGGACAATGCGATCACCTACCTGCTCGATCGCCTCGCCGGCAAACCGGTCGCCGGCTGCACCATCGACTGATTCCCATGCGCCGCTGACGAATCGGCGCCGACCGACCCCCGAGCGCCATCAACGGCTCGTGCCTCGCCATGCCCTCATCCGCTCCGGGTCGAGGTTCAGTGCTCGGTTTCGGCCGACGATTACGACCGAAAGCTTTGTTATGACAGCGATTTCGCGCCGGTCACTGTTGACCGGTCTCGCCGCGACCGGCGCCGCCGCCATGGTCCGGGCGCCGCACGCCGCCGCCCGGGTGAACCGCGTTCCGTTGACACACGAGGAGCACCGGGTAGTGATCGTCGGCTCCGGCTTCGGTGGCGGCGTCAGCGCGCTGCGGCTGACGCAGGCGGGCGTACCGGTGACCGTACTCGAGCGTGGGCTGCGCTGGCCGACCGGGCCGAACTCCGACACCTTCCCTCGGGCACTGGCGCCGGACAAGAGGTTTCTGTGGTACCGCTCCAGCCCCAATGTTTTCGGGCGGCCGATGGTGTTCGATCCTTACACCGGACTGGTGGAGGCGGTGTCCGGCGAGAACATGACCGCACTGTGCGCGGCCGGTGTCGGCGGCGGTTCCCTTGTCTATCAAGGGATGTCGTTGCAACCCGCCGAGGAGGTGTTCAATACCCACTTCCCGCAGGAGCTGGATTGGGCGCTGATGAACCGGGTGCACTACCCGAGGGTCGCAAGAATGCTCGGCCTGGCCGAAGCACCCGATGAGCTGATCGACTCCGAAAACTACCGGGCCGCACGCGTATTCGCCGACCGAGTCCGCAACGCGGGGATGCCGCTGTCGAAGATTCCGATGCCCATCGACTGGGAATTCGCTCTGGCCGAGCTGCGCGGAGAAATGAAACCGTCCTACATCAACGGCGATGGAGCCATGGGCGTCAACAACGGCGGCAAACACTCGGTCGACGTCACCTACATCGCCGCCGCCGAGGCCACCGGCCTGGCGCGGGTCGAAACCCTGCACGAGGTGACCGATGTCGAGCGGGCAGCCGACGGTCGCTGGAAGGTCCACGTGCAACGACTCGACACCACCGGCACCGTGGTCGAGCACAAGATACTGACAACCGGTGCGCTGATCATGGCCGCCGGCAGCCTGAACACCACCCGACTACTGATGCGGGCACGCGGCAAGAACCTCATCCCCGACCTACCCGACGCCCTCGGCAAGCATTGGGGCTCCAACGCCGACCGCATCTACGCCTGGACCGACCCGTCCGCGGAATTCGGTGCGCCACAAGGCGGCCCGGTAGTCTTCGGCAGCCTCAACTGGACCGACCCGAACACCGCCCACACCGTCATCCAAGCCTCCATCCCCCCACTCTCCCTCGACCCCCACAGCACCATGCTGGTCGGCTACGGCGTCAGCCAGAGCCGCGGCGCATTCACCTACGACGCCGGCCGCGACGACGCGACCCTGCACTGGCCCGCCGACGGCGACAACCACATCCAGCGCAACCACATCGGCCCGTCCGTGCACAAAATCGCCGGACCCGACGGCATCCTCACCGACACCAACGCCCTGTTCCCCACCACCTGGCACCCACTCGGCGGAGCAAGCATGGGCGCGGTCTGCGACCTGGAAGGCCGAGTCCACGGCCACCCCGGCCTCTACGTCCTCGACGGCGCACTGATGCCAGGCAACACCGCCGCCTGCAACCCCTCAATGACCATCGCCGCCGTCGCCGAACGCGCCCTGGACAAAATCGTCGCCCACGATGTCGGATCGATGATCTGAGCCGCGATTACGAAAAGGTGTCGACGCTTTCTTTTTAGGATTTAAGCGTTGTACAGGAAAGTAGAAGCGCCGAACACCCTTGCACCGCAAGGGCGTTCGACTCTCACTTGCCACGGAGAAGGGATACTTGCCCTCCTAAACCGGACCACACTGCTCAGGAATTTAATCGATAAATATCCCAGCTTCCGCGTCGTACTTGCCCACCCCAGATTCGCGAAGGAAGTCTTCGATCGCCGGTTTCCTTCGGAGCCGGAGATCGGCGATGTGATTCGGGTCACTAATAAGTGTAGCGTATCCCCATAGCGCTCCGAGTGCACCCTCCCGGACAGCGAATTCCCATCCGGGTGGGATTTCACTGTCCACAACACTGAACAGTTCAATCGGAAACCAGGTCGGCCACCCATCGCTACTAACGACCATAACAGTCAGCTTTGAGTTCATCAATGCCATCGCCCGGACAATGTACTCTGTGCCGACCACCGCCGGATACGAGAATCCCGGCGAATACCCCACCCCATCCGGCACGAGCGGGCCGATACACAAAACCTTCACAGCTTTCCTACTTTCCCGGAGCAGGGATAGGTAAACCCAAGGCAAGCAGCGAACTAGACGTCGCGGGCAACCTCATTTTATTCATGATCTACATATTTCCAATCAGCAGTTTCACCTGCATTTTTATTCATGACCCAGTAAATAACATATCCACCTTTTTGGATCGCTTCGTCGAATTTCGGATCCTTTGAAATATCGTCGAGGTACTTCCGGGGAGGTGGAGCTCCGTACTCATCTTCAAGTTGTTTCGTGTTGAAGTTGTACTGGTATTTCTGGTCCTTATTGTTACCTCGTCCGTCGGTGGTTTGCAGATGGAGCGTGCCCGCCCTCTTGCCCGGTGCTGGGTTCTCAACATCGATCCGCCAATATGGTTTGTTCTTACTCTTCTCCTCCCCCAAAGTCTTCGAATAAGTAAGCTGGGTGCCCTTTGAGCCGCGTGAACTCGTGCACGCGGTGCTCGACGAATGGGAGCGCACGGACGCCCGGTTACTGATCAGCGTGATGGGCACGCGACGGCCTACTGCACAGTCCCGCCCTGCAGAATGCGATCTCGGCCATGCGAACCCAGGTGACCGTGCTGTTCGACCGATGGATTACCGCCGGTCTGATCCCGGCGGATCTCGCCGCTCCGGAAGACCTGGCGATGTCGTTCACCGGATTCATCGGCCTGACTCGACTGCTGCACCTGCACGCCGAGGCGACAGATCAGAGCCGCGCGGACGCCCGCGACGACATTCGCCGCCACACCGAGACCTTTATCCGGCTCGTGTTCCGGTCCGACGCACTCCCCCATGATCACTAACTCTGCGGGCCGACAACCTGGCTAATCAGACCAGCCGAAAGCGCTTGCATCGGATCGGGCACACAACCGGGCAGCTACCGTGCGGGCGGGTCGTAATTGAATCCGAAAGCCCGCGCACCGGTTTCGGAACGAGGACGGTGCGCGGTGTCGGGTTCGAAGAACAGATAGCTACCCGGCCCATAGCGGCGATCGCCCTCGATCACCTCTCCGGATACGACGAAATAGACTTCACCGTAGGTGGTGTGCACGTCGAGTTCGGGCCATTCGGCGCCGGGCGCGATGTCGATCACCCAGGGGCGAATATGGCCGGTTCCGGGCAACTCACGATAGTGAACACCGGGCCCGATCTCGACGGGATCGACCGTGTCGACCTGAACCGGGATCACCCGACCGGCGGGAACATTGTGCTGCACATTCACAAGGTCGATCATGCCGTACGAACGGTCACGCACGCAGGGATGCCGAACTGGCCGCCGCATGCACCCAGCCCGTCGCGGTGCATGCGGCCAAGCGAGGCGCCTCGTTCACCGGTCGAATCGAGCGACCGCTCATTACGATTCAGGGCCTGTTGCTTGGCCCCCTACGCCGCGCCTCCGCCATTATCGAGCGATGATCAATTCATGACGATCGAAACGGATGCACGCGGCTGATCGTTGTAGCATCCGCCCCGTGAGTAAGTTGATCACCGCTACCGCACTGCTGATCTCCACCACGGTCGCTGCGTCGGCGTGTACGTCTGCACAGACGGACCCGGCGCCGGCCTCGCCCGTCGAGCAGGTGGCGTTCCCGAAATCGCTGTCGGCGCAAGACCAGGAGACCATCGCCTACCGCGATACCCTCCGCCCGCTGGATCCGTGCGGCTACATGGACGATGCGACGGTCCGTCGCATCGGGACACCGGCCTACGTCGGCGCCCTGTTCGATTTCAACACTTGTGTGGCGTCCTTCAAGTCTCCCGAGGGTGATCTCCTCGGCTCGGTCAACCTCGTCATGGGCGGGGTAACGGGCACCGCAGTGGACGAAATCACGTACTCACCGAATCCACCCGGCGACAAATGCGCCGCGAGTGTACGCATCGACGACCGCCTGAGCATCATGGTGTTCGCGCACGACGGGCTCGACCGGTGCGGGGTGGTGCGCGACGTCGCGGAATCGGTCGCCGCGCACCGGCCCGAACGCGCACTCCGCGCCACTTCCCCACGCGCACACGTGAATTCCCGCCTCGCCGCCCTCGACCCGTGCGCCGTGCTCGGCAAGATCGGGCAAGGACGCCGCCCCGCCCTGTTGAGCGGCGACACACCCTCGCCCCCAAGGGGACCGAACCAGCAGAACCGCACCAATCCATGGGCATGCTCCTTCCAACTGGACAACGGCGACGCCTCGACAACGCAGGACGTCCGATACAAATTCACCAGTGCCCGATTCACGGCACACGCGGGCAACAACGAGAAGGAAATCAGGATCGGTGAGCTGCCGGCCCTCGAGATTTCCCAGCCGAACGATCAGCTTTCCTACAGCACCTGCTCGATCAACATCTCGACCACGCCCCAGCCGACCGCGTCCCGCCCCGACCCACACAACCCGCTCAGCGACAGCGGGAGCTCCGAGATCATCTCGATCGAGGCAGCAGGCGGATGCGCCGCCGCCCGCGCCACCGCCGAAGAAATCGTGCGGCTCTACCACCAGCTACCACACTGACAGCCCCCCGCCGCCTCCGCGGCTGGCCCAATCCTGTTACAACGCCCGCCACGCAGCCGCTACGGCCAGCCCTCGCGCGTACTGCTGAAAACAGGCGGCGGCTTCACGCCTGCGCAGCTGGCTACCGGCGATCTACGGCGAGAGGCGCAAGGGAGGACCTTTCACCACCGGCCTCGACCCCGTCGAGGCCGGGCTCTAGTGACCTGGTGTCGCGCTCGCGACAAACAGGCTCGTGCACGTGGGCGCAAGCGTCCGGCAACCCTGCCTGCGATGAACTACCATGACCGACGATTCGGGCTGCGGACGCTGCTCGAAATCAGTATGCTCGTACCCGCTCCATCGAAACATGCTGTAGTCGAACATATTTGGATGTACCGGTCGGTTTGCTTTGCACACCGGGCGGCCATGGGCGAACGAGCAGGGAGGCGCAACGTGTCACGGTCTCGCCGACCACGCGGAACAGATCGACCCCTGAACTCCCTGCGGTTTCGTCTGCTATCTGTGCGCTGACCCTGCCGCTGCTCATGCCGGTCCAGCACCGGGCGGTCGATCCGGTCTCGTTCACAAACGACGTCCAGGCATGAATAGCTTTTGCTGTGCAGATCTACGTCAGCCGATACCTTCCGAGGAGTAATTGTCATGGCCTTGTCGTCTGCCCCGACACGACCGACGACCGAGCACGCTTGCCCGCCGGGTGATCTGTCGGCGGTGCCGCCGTCCGACGAGTCGCGCACGTGACGCTGCACACGCCGGAGTTCGCGGCGGATCCACACAGCGCCTATCAACACATGCGCGACAATCACGGCCCGCTGGTTCCGTTGGAACTGGCGCCCGGGGTACCCGCGACGTTGATCATCGGCTACCGGGAAGCCTTGCAGGTGTTGAGCGACCCCCTGCATTTTCCGGCCGACCCGCGGTCATGGCAGTCCGGTCGCGCGGCGGGTTGTCCGGTGTTGCCCACCATGGGGTGGCGGCCCGGCGCGCCGCGGACCACCGATCCGGAGTACGCCCGAATCCGCAGTGCTACCACGACCTGTCTGAACCAGGTCGATCTGTACGCGCTGCGTGCCACGGTCGAACGCATCGCGTCGAGGCGGATCGACAGCTTCTGTGAGGCAGGCTCGGCCGACCTGCTCAATCAGTACGCGATTCCGCTGACCGTCGAGGTGCTCCACGATGTGCTGGGGTTCGGGCCCGAGCGCGGGCGGATGGCGTTCTCGGCGCTGATCGCATTGCGCAACGCCACCGATGCGGCCGCAGCGCGATCGGGCGATGAGATGTTGACCGCGGTGATCGCGGAGACGGTGGCCGCGAAGCAGGTCGAGCCGGGCACCGACGTCATATCGTGGCTGCTCCAGCACGGCGCGGGTGCGGACGAGAAGGAGCTGGTGGACCAGGTGGCCACGCTGTATGTGACGGGCACCGAACCGACCTGGAATCTCATCGCGAACACAATCCTGCTGCTGGCGAGTGATGATCGTTTCGGCGGCGAACTGCTCGGCGGTGCCTTGTCCATCCGGGACGCGATCGATGAGGTGCTCTTCACCGACCCGCCGGTAGCGAATTCGTGCTTCAGCTATCCGCGCCAACCGCAGATCGTGGGGAACACCTGGCTGCCGGTGGATCAACCGGTCCTCATCAGCCTGGCCGCCTGCAACGCCGATCCGGCCGCGGCGGACGGTGACCGCACCGGTAACCGTTCGCATCTGTCCTGGGGCGCGGGCGCGCATTCGTGCCCGGCCCAGTCGGTGGCGATGGTCATCGCCCAGGAAGCGCTCGACCAGTTGCTCGACGCGCTACCGGAGGTCCGGTTAGCCGTACCGGAAGCCCAGTTGCAGTGGCGCACCGGCGGTTTCCACCGGGCGCTGGCCGCTCTTCCGGTGCGGTTTCCGCCATCGCCGCCACTGAATCTCGGCTGAGGCACCACCAGCGGGACGAGGTTCGCTGAGCCGGGGCCGGGCGGCTCAGCGAATCGATCTACCGCGAAAGCCGTCGCTGCCCAACGGCTTTCACCTGATTCGGAGCGTGTCGGCGACCACTTTCACACCGGCAACGGCGCAGTGGGCGGAAACACCACCGGCAACGTGGTCAACGCTCGGTGGAAGGGGCCGGGGCGCCACACCAGCTCCTCTTTGGGGACCGCCAGTGCCAATTCCGGGAGTACGTCCAGGAGCTGATCGATGACCTCCCTGGCGAGCAGCAGTCCGTACGGCCGAGCGTGCGCGGGGCAGGCATGCGGGCCCGTGCTGAACGCCAGATTCCAGCCGTTGTCCAGAAATTCTCCGGTATTCATCTCCGGATCGGTGTTGCAGGCGGCCATGCTCACAATGACCGGCTGATTCGCGGGCAGCCACACGCCTTCGATGATGATCGGCTGGCGTGGATAGGTGATGCAGTAGTTCGCCATGGGCGGGTCGGTGGCCAGCCGCTCGTCGAGCGCGGTCTTGGTCGAGAGCGGCTGGCCGTTGTCGATGGTGGTGAACCGGGAGTCGGTCAGCATCAGCAGCAGAGTGTTGGCCACGAGGTTCAGTGGCGGTTCGACACCGGCCGCGAACAGCAGGACCAATTGATGCACCATCTCCTCGTCGGACAGTCCGGCGGAATGCTGGACCAGCCGCGTGGTGACGTCATCGGCGGGTTGCGCGCGCTTCAACGCGGTGAGGTCCAGCAACGCGGAACCCATGATCGCGTTCACCGTTTCGGTGTCCACACCGTCGAACATCGCCGCACTGGCCTTCGCGACTCGCTCGCCGATTTCCGGGGGGCAGCCGAGAACCTCACAGAAGACCGAAAAGATCAGCGGAAGTACGTACTGGCTCAATACATCGGCGTTGCCGTCTCGGCAGAACGTATTGATGATCGGGACGGCGGATCGCTCGACAATGGATCGCAGGAAGTTGAGGTCCATGCCTGCCAAGGCGTCGTTCAAAGCAGCGCGGTAACGAGCGTGCTCCGCGCCGCTGGTACGGATCGCGTTGGGCCGATATTCGATCATGGGCATGATCGGTATATCGGTGGGCACCGTCTTCTGCCAGATCCTCGGATCGGCGGGAAAATGGTCGGAGTCGTTGAGAATTCGGACGGCGGTGCGATATTTGATGACCAGGGTTGCAGGCACTCCTGGCCACATCTCGACTGGGACCAAGGGTCCGTAGTCCTTACGCATCCGGCGATAGAACTTGTGCGGATCGGCCGCGAATTCTTCGCTGTAAATCGAGATTCGCGGACCTGCGAACTCGATCGACGGGGTCGGGGCGGTGGTGGTGGAGCCATGAAGCCTGTGCTGCGGATGCACTGACGTCTCCTTGGTGTCGGTTTCGCCAGCATCGTACCCGCGACGCGCGAGTAACATCATCGCTATCTTGTTACCTGTCAACGAGATTGCCCCGCCGGAGCCGATTCGGACATACCTCGCCAGGTGGATGCGGCCGCGGCGCCCGCACCGGGCGCCGCCGCCGCGTCAAGTGTCCTGGCGGACAGCCGGATCAGTGTCGTTGCGTGCTTTCGCAGCGCGAGTCCCACGCCCCGGGCAGATCATCGGACAACACCGGTGCACCGAGGATCTCGTCGTCGAGCTCGAAGGCGTCCAGCACTGCGGGCAGGTTGCCGGCCAGCTCGTCGATGGCGTGCCGGAGTTGTCGTTTCGTGGCTTCGATCGCGGGGATGTCGAGCAGGCCGTGCGTGAGATACCAGGTGGCCTGCTCCAGCAGGTGGTGCAACGCGAAAACATCACGCACGGCCGCTATTTCGGGGTGATCGGTCTGTTCGTCGAGCAACCGCAACGCCACTTCGGTGCAGTACGCCTCCGCGAGGTCGAGTGCCTCGGGGATGACCGCCAAACGGTCCGCGAGCGCCGGTGTCGCCAGATGCCGCTGTGCCTCCTGTGCGATCGTCAGGGTGCGCGCTTCGAGCAAGCGCAGGCGGTCGTCGGGGTCGGCCGGGTCGTGCAACCGGACTTCCGGGGGCAACGTACCGGCGAGTTGCCTGGCCAGCACTCGACCGGCGACCGAGCCGAGGACGTGACAGTCGCCCTCGCCGGTGATGGCGGCGTGACAGACGCCGAGGTAGTCGGCGACGCGGTTGGCGCTGAACATGCCTTGCGCACCCATCTTGATGCGACAGTGCGTGACCGTTTCCAGGGCGTGGAGCTGGATGAAGTGCTTGGCCAGCATGACCGACACCACCGTGTCGCGATCAGTGAGATCGCTACCGGCGAGGGCGGTTTTGATCGCGTTGCCGTACACGGTTCGGGCAACCGTACCGGCCAAATCGGTGAGCAAGGTGTCGCGTACGTGCGGAATATCGAACATCAACGGGCTGTCGACCGGGGTCAACGGGACTACCCGCTTGGCGGCGTACTTCAGCGCGATGTACAGCGCCGCACGGGCCGTGGCGTTCAAACAGGACGAGAGCGCCAAACGCCCGACAGTCAGTTGGCTGATCGCCGAAGAGAACCCCCGACGCCGGCTGGTCTCATCGCGCCACGTCAGCACGCCTCGCTCATCGATGGTAGCCAGGTCATTGCTCAGCCAGGCACTCCTCTCGACTCGCAGCCCATCGAAACTGATGACCGAGTTGTCCATGATGACCAGCGGCTGGTGATCGAGCTGGGTGATCCGCACGCCCGCGCACGGCTCGCCGTTGGCGTCGCGTAGTCGCGCGGTGAACAGATGCACGCCCTGGTCGACGCCTGCCGCGTCGATGAACCGCGCACCGATGACACAGACCCGAGCGACCGGGATGCCGACGCTCGGCATGAACTTCCGCGCCCGCGGGTTCGGCGTGTCCAGCACGAACCCGTCGCCGTCCCACGTCGCGGTGGTCTGCATGAAGCCGATGTTGGAGCCGCACCCGTATTCGGTAAGCAGCATCACACCGATGCTGGACGCGTCATCCAGGTCCTGCAGATACGGTGCGGCGGAGTCGGCATCGGTCAAGGTGGCCAGACTGCCGGAGGCCAGGTTGTAGTGGCCGGAGATCAACGGGATCAGGTCCGTCGCCAGCACCGCGGACCAATCGAACACCGCGAACAGCTCGGGGAGATCGGTCGCGACAGCACGGGTGCTGCCGATCCCCTTGACCAGGTCCCGGAGTTGATCATATGCGTTCCGGCGCCGTTGTTCCTGGCTCTGCCGCTCCGTGACCGCGAAGTCCGGGTTGCACAGAATCCGCTGCAGTTGTTGGTGGAACTCTCGGTCGCCGTGCCGAATAAGCCCAGCTAGCGATGCACTATCCCGGAGCAATTGCGTGACCATTACCGCCTCCTACTTCATCCGATCCCAGCGGTCGTTCATCCACCGTCGGGCATACCTGGGCCATCGCTGCCGAGCTACGACGTTCCAGAACCGGCGTTACCGCACAGCTATGCGGACACCGCCAGGAACCGGTACAAGAGAGCCGGAACGATCACCTGTCAAAGTTCACTGAGCCACATACCTTCTCGTAAGGTTTCGTTCACCTGATCATCGAATTCGCGTGTAGCACTGCGAAATCGATGTTCCGATCCAGCTCATATACCGGATCACGTACTCGGGAAATGGTTGCGGCCGGACCGGATTCACATGGCCCCTATTGTAGAGCGACTGCTCGTGAGTTATCAACCTGGAGAACGCATTTCGGCGTTTTCGATTAGCGCATCGTGGGATCACCGAAATAGCCCCACCCAGCGGAACCGGACTGTCACAACCTGAAACGTTGGACGCCATGGGATGTGATCATCGTCGGCGCAGAACTCGGTGCGGAGGATGATGTTCGACCGGGCATGCTCGCCTCGGCTTCGGACGCGGCCCGCCCGCGGCGGGCCCGAATGGTCGGTGTCGTCTAGCCATCACCCACCTCTCCCAACAGATCCAGAGTACGACCGCGCGCCAGGAATGGATGTCCAATCCGGACATGTCGGATTGAACGACAGCGGTACGCCGCCCGGCCGTGTCGTCGCGGGCGACATTCAAGCATGTAGCACCCGACCGGGGATCCCCTCTCGGCTTGCGCGAAAATTATCTGGATCTGACTGAAACTTGTTGATAGTAGCTGGATTCGAACTCATCCGGTGATCACCGGCTACGAGCGCAACACGACTTCCACGGACATTCGGTGGGGATCGAAGGTTGTCGCGAGGGTCTTCCGGCCGTCCGATTCCGTGACACTGATCGCGGTGGCACCCGCGAAGGACACCCGCGCGGGGCAATACCCTTCGGTCTCTTCCCACACGAGAGCTTGCTTGCTGAACGGCCCGCCGCGCTCCCGAAGCCACACGCGGCAGCCCGAGTCGAAGCCGGAGTACGACACCGCGACGGCTTCGTGGCGACCGTCAGGACTCACCGCTACGGCCTCGACCTCGCCCCGGTCGACGGATGCCGCGAACGCCGTCAAGACCCACACCGGCACCGTCACCAGCGTGAGCACGGCGGCGACCGTGCCCCATACCCACTTGCCGTACCGAGGGAGCACCGGGGGGAAGAAAATGTAGAGCACTACTGCGGCCGTCCAGATCACCGGCGTTGCCTCGAGCGGGAGGATGCCGAACCGGTAGAAGCGCACTGCCAAACCATCTGCCGGCCAGGCAATTATCCCCGTCGCGATCGCTGCCGCGAACAGTGCGAGTACCCCGCACAGCCACCGGATCCGCTGCCTGCGAAGCACCCGATCCGCCCCGCCCCCTTCCGCGCCCGCTGCAGACGGTTCTTCTTCAATTGACTGCTCGGTCAAACGATCTGTCCACCTCGTGCGATCCGCATCCGACTCATCTCGGTCGGACGCCGTCAGCCTATCCGCACCAGCCCGCCGCCACCCCGCCACCGCCCACTCGACAATGGTCGATGCGGCGGCCGGACCCCAGGCCCAATTTCACGGCGCGGCAATAGATTCAGCGGCAAGATTCACAACTGGGAGATTGCGTCCGCACCTTGAAGTCTGGAGGTGGGGAGGCTCTCCCCTCCGGAGCCTCCCCACCTCCAGACGTTCCTACGGAACCTCGCCGAGCTGCTTCGCCGGGTCGGTGAGGTCCTGGAAAAAGCCTGGCGCAGCGGCAGCTACGGATCGAACGCCCGCCCGTGAACAGATAAGCGAAGTTGCTGGTAGGGGGTGGTTTTCGCGTTTCCCGGTCCGGCAATCGAGCCTGGCAGGCGCAGTGCGGGGATGCGCTGACGCGCAGAACATTCCATGCAACGAGCCGATCGCCCGCGCCCCGCCGGAGGTATCGTCGAGGTGGTTGTGCCGCAGGGGAAGATGTCTGAACGGGGGAGTTGAGACGTTGATGTCCGGAGATCGCTTATGGCGCCGGCGAAGTCGATGTGTGGCCGATGAGTGATAGGCCATGAATCAGGAAGCGGGAAGTTCACCCCGCAAGGTTTTCACCCGACAATTCAACAAACTGTGGGAACGCGCAGGGAATCCCATCCTCGATCGGGTGGCACGCACGGCCAACCAGCGTGAGGAGGCGGCCAGAGGCCACACCGGGACGGTCACGACCCAGCGGCTCAGCGATTGGCGCGCCGGCGCTATCCCGGCCCGGTGGGAAGTGCTTCGTCCGGCGCTGCTGACGCTGATCGACCTGGCGAAGCAGGCGGACGGGCCGGCTCCCGCGGAACTTCTCACCTTGCGACATTGGCAACGCCTGTGGTCCGAGGCCACTGCGTGGAAACCTTCAGCGGACCCCTATTGCCCGTATCAGGGCCTGGCACCGTACTTTCCGGGCGACGCCGAGCGGTTCTTCGGCCGCGAACGCGCGACCGCCGAACTGGTGGAGCTGGTCCGATCGACCGACCTGGCCGGTGGCGGGATCGTCGTTGTGTTCGGTGCCTCCGGCGCGGGCAAGTCGTCGCTGCTCGCCGCGGGGCTGATCCCGGCTCTGGGGCCCGAATGGACAACGACCACCAGCACACCGGCCCCGGACCCCGCCGCGATCGAGATCCCGTCAGACCGTGGCAGTCGGCGCCTGATGGTCGTCGACCAGTTCGAGGAGCTGTTCACCGCAGCAATCGACGACGATGCCCGCAGGACGTTCATCGACCGGTTGCCGCGCTGCGCGGAGCAAGGTGTCACGGTGGTGATTGCGGTGCGGGCCGACTTCTTCGCCCCCTGCCTGGAGTATCCGGTGCTGGCCGACGCCATCACGCGACGCCCGTTCCTGCTGTCCGCGATGAGCAGCGATGAACTGGCCGAGGCGATCACCGAACCGGCAGCCAGGGCGGAACTGAAGCTGGAGCCGGGCCTGGTCGAACTGATCCTGACCGAATTCAGCGGGCTGGGTGACCGCACCGATGGTGCGCTGCCGCTGCTGTCCCATGTCATGGAGGCAGCCTGGCATCGTCGCAAGGGACGCAAGCTGTCCGTCGCCGGTTACCGGGCCGCGGGCGGTGTCGCCGGGTCCGTTGCCCACACCGCCGACACCGCGTGGCAGAAACTGGATAACGCTCAGCGGACAGCGTCCAAAGACATACTGCTGCAGCTGGTCACCGTCGGCCGCGACACCCGCGACACCCGACGCCGGGTTGCCCGCGCTGATCTGCTCGCACATACCAGCGACCCCGAGGCCGCGGCGACGGCGCTGGAAACCCTTGCCCAGGCCCGGCTGATCACCCTCGACACCCATACCGCGATCCTCACCCACGAAGTGGTGATCGACGCATGGCCGGAGTTGCGGAAATGGATCGACGCTGATCGTGAAGGCCACCTCGTCCGTCAGCGGGTCGCCGCCGACGCCGCGGAATGGTCGGCCGCGCAACGCAACCGGGCCCTGCTGTATCGCGGCACGCGCCTGGCGCAGGCCCGCGAACATCAATCGAGATCGACCGGGCAGACCGGCGAATTCCTCCTCGCGGGCATCCGGCAGCGCCGCAGGCGCATCGCCACGCAGGCCGGGCTCGCGGCGGCGCTGGTCGTGCTGCTGGTCGCCGCGCTGACCAGCGTCGTCCGCGCCGGCGTCACCAGCAGAGAGCGCGACGAGGTCTTCTTCACCACCGTGCTGAGCGAGGCCGACCGCCTGCAGAACAGCGAGCCGACGCTATCCGCCGAGCTGAGCCTGCTCGCACAGCGACTCCGCCCCGGTAGTCCCGACGCCGCCGCACGCCTTATCGCGAGCCAGAACCTGCCGGTGGCACACACTTTCGCCGACCACGACGGAGACATCGCCGGGCTTGTCTACCTCGACAATGGTCTGCTGGTCACCACGGGCGACGATCACGTCATCCGGGTGCGCGACCCAGCCACCACCGCCCTGCTGGCAACGATCACCGACCACGCCGGCACCCTCACCAGTCTGGACGGGCATGGGTCGACCCTGATTGTGGGCAGCGCGGACCACTCCGCACGAATCTATGATCTGTCCACCCCGGAACGTCCTCGCTTACTACACATTGTCGACACCGGGTCTCCGATCACGAGCCTGGCGTTCTCGCACGACGGCCGCACTGTCGCCATCGCCAACGACGACCGCGTCACGCTGTGGGATCTCACCGACCCACAGACAGCCAAACCTCGCTCGCCAGCTCTGACCGTCGGTGAATCCGTCTACGCGGTGGGATTCAGCAGTGACGACAAGGCGCTGGGGACGGCGAGCCGAACGGCGCAGGGCTTGTTCGGCAAGACGCTCACTGCTCGGCTGTGGGATCTCGACGCACCGCCGAGCACCCGGACCGGAACGCAGGTCGCGCAGGTCGTCGACGGACGAATGCTGCTGGATTTCGCAACCAGCACACCGCTGCTGGTCGCCGCAGGCCGGTGGCCGTCGCAGCCACCAGGCAGCGACGCCGAAATTCGGTTCATGAACATCGAAGACCCGCACCGGCCGATTCCCGCTGCCGCAGGCTTCTCCGTCCCCTCCGCTTACGACCTGGTCAGCATCGTCCTCAGCCCCGACGGCCGGACCCTCGCGACCGTCACATCCTTCGGCACCCAACTGTGGAACTTGGCCGATCTCGCGCACCCCTCCCCCCTCGGACCGCCGCTGGCCGCTGCCGCGACCTGTCTCGGATCCAGCGACCGGCGATGCTCCACCATCCCGGCGGGCGCTGCCTTCAGCCCCGACGGACGCTACTTCACGATCGCCACCGTCGGCGGCACGGTGCAGCAATGGTCGCTGCCCAGCACGACGCCGGCTGGGCAAGCCGGACAGATCCAGCCCCCGGCGGTCAGCGCCGACGGTACCCGGATGATTACCACTGCCCACGGCGCCGCCGCCCGCATCTGGGACATCCACGACCCCGCAGCGCCACAGTTACGCGGCACCGTCGACAACGTCACCGGAATCGCGGGCATGTCCGGCACCAGCTACCCCGTCGTGAGTTTCGACGGCCGGTTCGCGGCACTATCGATCAACGGGGTGATCACGCTCCTCGACATCACCGACCCGGGCAAACCCCGTGCGACGCACCGTTTCCCGGAAGCAGCCGGCGTGGCGTTCGCCCTCGACCAGCAGGTACTGGTCACCCTCTCCCGAGGGCCGGTCGCGACATTGATCGTCTGGGACTACACCAACCCCGACCGGCCGGTGCAGCGCAGCGCAGCGATCGTCGTGCCGTCATCGGTTCGGTTGTTGCGCACCGGATTCAAGTTCGCCGCCAGCCGCGACGGCAAGATCGGCGCCACCCTCGCCGACAAACTCAACATATGGGACACACCGCAGTCGCTGGCGCACTCCACCGGGCCGATCGGCACCATCGTCGCCGACTGGCTCGGCGACGGCGGCGGTCTCGCGGTCAGCCCCGACCACCGCACCGTCGTCGCCGGTTGGGACGCGGGCACAGCCCGCGTCTTCGACATCACCGACCCGGGAAACATTCGGCCACTGGGAGAGCCACTCGCGGCCAGCAGAAGCGCGGTCTCCTCGGTGGACATCAGTCCCGACGGCCGCCGCCTGGCAACGGCAGGCACCGACTCCACCGTCCGGCTGTGGACTTTCACCGATCCCGAACACCCCACCCCCTACGGCCCGTCCCTCGCGCCACCGGGCTCCGGCCGATGGCATGTCGCCTTTCACCCGAAAGCCAACTACCTCATCGGCACCGGCGGTCAAGGCGCACTTCGACTCTGGGATCTCGACCCCGAGCATGCCGCACACCGCATCTGCACCCTTACCGCCGACACCATCACCACCGACCTCAGTACCTACTTGCCGGGACGGAAGCTGCCGACGCTATGCCCGTGATCACTTCTTCGAAAGTGCAGACACCATGAGCAGATTCACCCGGCGTGCCGCGTTCGGATTGGCGGTGGCCGGTCTCGCCGGCACCGTCATCGGCCAACCCGCGGTTGCTGCCGGACGGCCCGCGTCGCCTGTCGATCTGCCGCCGCTGGGCCCCGACTTCCACTGGGGCGTAGCCGGTTCCGGATTTCAGAGTGAAGGTCACACACCCGACAGCCACCAGCGGCGGCTGTTCACCGAACACACCGCGCTCGCCCGATTCCCCGACTGCGTGGACTTCTACACTCGGTATGCAGCGGATATCGCGCTGGCCGCCGGCCTCGGGGTCGGGGTGTACGGCATCAGCATCGAGTGGGCGCGGCTACAGCCCGGCCCCGATGAATGGGACGAGGCCGGTTTCGAGTTCTACGACCGTGTACTGGATGCCATGGCCGCCAACGGAATCCGTCCGATGCTCACCCTCGACCACTGGGTGTATCCCGGGTGGATCGCCGAGCGTGGCGGTTGGGGTGATCCGGGCATTGTCGAGGCGTGGCTGCGCAATGCCCGCAAGGTGGTGGACCGCTACGCCTTCCGAGACCCGCTGTGGATAACGGTGGCCAATCCGGGCGCATACATCAAGTTCGAGACGCGCGACACGCTACCGGCCACCGGCATGGCGGCGATGACGTCGCGGCTCGCCGAAGTACACAACGCCATCTACGACCACATCCACCTCGTGCAGCCCACCGCACAGGTGACGATGTCGACCAATGTCGCGGCAGGGACCATCGCGGATGCGACGGAAAGCCTGATCCTGGATAGGGTCATCGACCGCTTGGATTTCGTGGGTCTCGGTACCTACCTCAGCTTCTCGCTGGACACGCTGCCGCAGCTGGCAGAGCACACGATGATCGCTCCGCAAGACCTGAACAACCCGTTGACGCACGCGGTACAGCCGGAATCGATGTACTACGCGCTGCACTACTGCGCACGCAGATTTCCCGGCAAACCGGTGTATGTGGTGCAAAGCGGGATCGTGACGCGCAACGGCACGCGAGACGACGGGTATAGCCGCGCCGATCACCTGCGCGACACCGTCTACTGGTTGCAGCGCGCGCACGCCGACGGCATCAACGTGATCGGCTACACCTACTGGACACTCACCGACAGCTTCGCCTGGGGCAGTTACACACTACGTTTCGGCCTGTACACGGTCGATGTCGTCACCGACCCCACTCTCACTCGCAAGCCCACCGACGCCGTCGCCGCCTACCGCGCCATCACCGCGTCCGGCGGGATACCGGGCGACTATCGCCCCTCGCGGCAGCCGGCCGCTTGCTCGTTCGTCGACCTCCCCGACAGTTGCATCGACCCGGTGACCGTGCCGCATTGAGGGCAGCGCCATACGTTCTCATCAGTTCTCACGGGACGTACGCGGTGCCGCTCTCGGGGACACCGTCGATCATCGAGCCGCGAATTCGACGGGCTGACCGTTGATCGTGCGGACCAGTCGCTTCCGCCGCACGACTGCCAGCGCTGTGAGCGAGCGCGCGCGAAAATCTGATCACGATCCCTGGTCGACTTAGGACCGTAACTGTCCTACCGCTACGACATACTCGAATCATGAGCGAAACCGCATCGACTGCCGGACAGCCGGAACAGACCGACATCACCGACTACAACGATCCCGACGCGCCGTGGAACCAGGCGTGGGACCAGGAGGGCGGCATCGCCAACTGGAACGATGATGTGATCAAGGAGTTCCGGGAGAACTCGGGCAAGGTGGGCGGTGCTTACGCGGGCGGAGATCTCATCCTGCTCACCACCACGGGAGCCAAGAGCGGCAAGCGGCACACGACTCCACTCGGCCCGCTGTACCGAGGCGACACCATGTACGTGAGCTCGTTCATCGAGGACAAGTACCCCGCCTGGTGGTACAACATCAAGGCCAATCCGCAGGTCACCATCGAGCTCCGGGACAAGACCTACCAGGCGACCGGCAAGGTCCTCGAAGGCGCGGACTACGACGAGTTCGCGGCCTGGGCACTGGAGAGCAATCCACTGCTGGCGGATTTCCAGTCCAAGGTCGACCGGCCCATACCGCTGGTCGTGCTGAACCTCGACGGCGAGAGCTGAGCGCTCTCCGAAACCTCCCAGCCACGGCGCGTCGACATCGGTGCGCGCCGGGCTGCGCAGGCTGCTGCCGCTGGCGGCGCCGGCCGGATACGCGGGGCCTCAGGTAGGGACCGGTCGCGGCCAGGCGCTGGGCGACCCGGGTGCCGGGCGTACCGAGGCTGCTGCGTCATCTTCAGAAGCGCGTACCTGTTCGGGTACGTGCTTCTCGCGTTGAACGCCTTACAGCCCAACCGATCACTACGACCGGCCCACACGCGATTAGCGCCTACTCAGCGTGCGTTTACGGCGGGGCCGCCCCTCCGGTCTTCTCCAGGCTGACCGGCAGTGACGTCCCGGTGGGCGGTGCACTGTTGACCAGATCCGCCAGAGTCGGCTTACGCGGCAGATGCGCGTCGATCGATCGCCTGACGGCATCGGCGTAATACCCCGTCCACCAGGGTTCGGTCTTGATCAGCACCGGCGGTACTCCGGATGCGAACAGCACAGCTCGCTCGCGCGGTAACGACCGCAGCTCCGATACCCCGATGCCGTAGCCGCCGATTCCATCCACCCGGTCTCGCAGAAATGGCACATCATCGACACCGGCGCCCACCACCTTGATGTTCGCGGCCGACCACAACTCGTTCATACCGTCGCGTCCCCAGCATCGGACGCCCTGTGCCCACGACTCCAGCATTGCCATCACAATGACGTTGCGGGAACCGTATCGGCTGTACCACTGCGGAAAGTCTTTGCGCCGAGCCACATTCGCGGCATCATCCAGGATCGTCAGCACGGGAACGGTCCACCATGCCTTCCGCACGGCGACATCCAGCACCGATTCGATCAAAGCGCTCACCAATGGCGCCGACGAACCACTCCCCGCAGCCGCCAACGCATACAGCGTTTCGTTCGCGTTGACGAACTGGTGCCCATCGAACTCCTGCTGGTCGTCGCTTACTCGGCTGACCCAGGGGCGCAGGTGCGGGAACCGTAGGCAACGAGCCATCTTCTTGGCGGTCCCGAAGAGTCCGCCCTGGTGGCGCAGGTCCGTGTTGTATACGGCGGCCAGACCCGCCGCAGCGAGATGGTGCCCATGCCGGCGAAGCAGCTCGACAGGTTCGGTGTCCTGCAGATATGTCACCCATTCCCACACTTGCTGGATCGGACGTCCGGCAACGGATGCGGCCAGAAACAGCGTAGAAAGCAACTCTTCGGCCTCGACCTCGAAGTAATCGCCCGCGTCGGTGCGGTTGTCCGCCTCGGCGAAATGCGCTGCCAGACGGGCAGCCCGAACGGCGTCGCCGCCGACCCACGCGAGCGGATCCCAGAACCAGCTCGCCTCCTCGCCCGCCACATTCTGCGGGTCGAACACCCAGATTCGGCTCCCTTGGGCCGCACGGACGTCACGCGTCGCGTCGACGATGTCGCGCTTGGTCGAGGCGGCGACCACCGGCCCGACGGCATCCAGAATCGCCGGGATGGCTCGGCACGCCGACTTTCCTTGCCGTCGACCCCAAATATCCAGATGGAGGTCGTCATACGAGCCGTAAAGCCGTTGTCGTCCGGCAACAGCTGTGCCGATCGGAACGCCCGGCGCCTCGGCAAATCCCAGCTGCATACCGAGCTCGTCGGCCTTCCGCCGTGCACCGGCTGCAGTCAACGGTGCAAGCGCTTTGCCGGATGCCATGAACCGAGCCTTGCTATCGATCGCCGGCCGTCCGCGAGCAACGAGCTTGCGAATCAATACCTCGGAGACCCGCCCCATCATCACCTTCGTCATCCCCCTACTCGAACTCCGCCCTGGATACCAGAGTGTCCCAGTAGAACTCATCTACCGCCAGTTCCGGACACGGTCCAGCTGAGTCCGCCGCGCCGGATTCGGACTCGACCGCCACCATGCGCGGGCCACTGATCGCGAGAGGAGGTGATGTCTCGGTGACGGCGGGATGAACAGGGATTGCCATTCGAGGCCAGGACTGTGGCGGCGATGATCGGGCGGGCAGACTGCGGGTGCCGAGCCGATCTGTTGCCGAGTGGAGGTATCGATGACTTCGCGTGTGCCGATATCGCGGCGGTGCTTCCTCGGGCTTGGGGCCGCGGCCACATTGATCGTCGGTGGTCGCGCGACCGCGGAGGAAGTAACGCTGGGGCGGTTCGCGTTGAGTGCGGCGTCGACCGCGTTGCTGTGGCGTAAGGCGTTGTATGACGAAACCGTCCTGCAGTCCTTCGCTTTCGACAATGCGAACGGTCACATCTATACCGCCCAGGTGCGGAACGGGGCGAGTTCGGCGGCGGCGGGCGATTTGTGTCTGACGAAGTTGTCGACTGCGGGTGCGGTGCTGGGGCATATGTATTTGATGGGTTTCGGGCACGGAGTTCAGATCGGGGTCGAGCCGGCGGGGACTTCGGCGTATCTGTGGACCGAGACCGATGCGGTGACCGAGGGCGGGAGTGCGTGGGGCAGCAGAATCGCTCGCTTCGAGTTCGCTGACGGGCGGACGGTGCCGGCATCGTCGGCGGAGCTGAGGAAATACACCCTTGTTCCTGGCGCGACGAATACCACCTGTGCGATCGACCCGTCGACCGATCGATTGATCATGCGCTATAAGCAGGGAAGCGAGTTCCACTACGCCGTATTCGATCGGAAAGTCGTCGAAGCGGGCGGTACGACGCGGCTGTTCGATATCCCCCAGCCGGACGGACTCGGCATCTTTCAGGGGTACACCGCCTTCGGCGACTACTTATATCTGCTGACCGGAAACGCCTACGGCGACAGCAACCCCGCACCTGGCAATACCTACCTCACCAGCGTGGATCTGCGGACCGGCGCGCAGGTACAGCAAGCGCTGACCCAGGCGGGAAAGTCGCTGGACTATCGCGAACCGGAGGGAATGGCCATCCAGCTGGTGGCAGGTCGGCCGCGGCTGTGCTTCGGTTTCGCCTCCGGTGCCGAAAAAGCGCGCTCGGCAAGCATTTTCTACAAATCCGAGCTGGTGTGATGTTCAGCAGAACCGGCGGCGACTTTGCATTCCGTATCCAACGGGCTCGTTTCCTGACGTACCCGAGGCCATGCACCCGCATGGCCTCGGATAGCCCGCCGACCCGTCAGTGATCGACGACGGGAGTGTTCTGGCAGAAGGTGAGCAGCCAGCGTCCGTCCTCTTTGGTCATGCCGTAGAGCGGCGAGCCCTGTGACTGGAGTTCGTCGGCGTGGTTGAAGTACTGCTGGCGGACCTTCACGGCAGCCACGTCCGGTCGGATGAACCGGATGAAGAAAGGCTCGTAGGTGGCGTAGCCGTCCTTGGTCGCGCCGGGCAGTGCGGCACGGGTGAATTCGGAGATCTCGTTCAGTCCGTTGAGGAATTTGCCGCCGCCGGTGGTCCAGATGGCGTCGGGGTGGAACAGGGCGAGGAAACCGTCGGCATCCTCGGCGCGCTGCGCCTTGGCGACCGCGGCCACGACGGCGTGGATGGCGGCGATGTCTTCGGTCTGCTCGAGATCTCGGGTTGTCATGCCGACATCTTCGAACATCAACCCCACTCGAGGTCAAATGACCAAGAGTGTGATCCATCTCGCTGACCGCGGACCACGCCGCGCGCAATGGACGGCATCTCCCCTGGCAGTCGCGACTAGCGGAAGTCGAGGTCGTATAATACGGTACCGGGGTACCGTGAGGGCTGCCGAGCAGACCCTGGGCGGCTGTGACAACCAGGAGGAGATTTCTCATGCGAGTACTACTCATCGGCGCGAGCGGCTACGTGGGTTCCGCTGTCGCCGAACACCTCTCGTCCCTCGGGCACGAGATCGTGACGCTCGAGCGCCCCGGCGCCGCTACCGGCGCGAGTGGGTACGAGACTCGCACGGGAGATCTGGCCGATCCCGCGTCGCTGATCGCCGCGGTCACCTCCGACATCGACGCCGTCGTCAACCTGGCGACCCCCAGCGGTGATGTGGCCGTCGACGCGGCCGCGGTCACGGCGCTCACCGATCCGCTGCGCGGCACCGACAGATCGTTCGTCTACACCAGCGGCGTCTGGGTGCTCGGCGCGACCGACGGCGCCGACGAAACCACGCCTACCAACCCCATCCCTATCGTCGGGTACCGTCCCGAGATCGAGCGCCAAGTCCTCGCGCTGGCCGACACCGGCGTCCGCGCGGCCGTCGTCCGCCCCGGCATCGTCCACGGCCGGGGCGGCGGAATCCCCGCTCTACTGGTTGATCTGGCCCGGAAGCACGAGGCTCCTGTTGTCGTCGCCGACCCCACGGTCGTGTGGCCGATGGTCCACATCGACGACCTCGCAGACCTTTTCGCCAAGGTCATCGCAGCCGCCCCGGCAGGTTCGGTGTGGCATGCCATCAGCGAGCCCGCCGTCCCGGTCGCCGAGCTGGCTACGGCGGCGGGCCGGGTGGCCGGCGTCTCCGGTGCAACCAAGGTCTGGCCCCTCGACCAGGCCCGAGCCGACCTGGGCGAGCTCTTCGCCGACGCGCTGGCGCTCAGTCAGACCGTCACCGGTCAGGCCGGAATCGACCAGCTGAACTGGGCGCCGAAGGGCCCCGACGTGATAGCGGATCTGACCAGCGGTTCCTACCGCTGATCAGCTCGCACCGAGGGAAGGGGCCCGTCATGCCGCCTGACGGGCTTACCCGACCGCCGTCGGCGGCTGCCCGATTCGGGGCGTCGGAGCTGACCGAAGATTATGCCGTGCCGCTCAGATCGCTGATCACTTGCGCGAGGGCGCGTACCGGCTCGGTCTCGGTGCGCCACACCAGCGCGTAGGGCAGCGGCGGCATATCGGTGATGGGGATCCAGCGGACGTGCGTCACTCCCCAGTGGTAGCGCACGTGGGCGGGGAATGGGTGGATGATATCGCCGTTGCCGACCCAATCGATCAGTTCGTCGGGGCTGGTGGCGATCTTGCCACGGGTGATCGGGCGGCCGCTCGGGGTCGTGAAGGGCAGGTAGGTCTCCTCCCACTCCGGCGGCGGGTCCGGGACCATTGCGTGCAGGTCGTCGGCCAAGTCTTCGACCGAGACCTCGGCACGATCGGCCAGCGGGTGGTCGTGGCTGACCGCCAGCACGCGGGTATCGCGGAACAAAACGGGGCCGAGGGTCAGGTCGTCGCCGACCGGAGGCCAGACCACGATCGCGTCGTACTGGCCGCTGCGGAGCAGACCGAACGGGTCGACGAAGGACAGCCGGTGCAGTCGCAGTTCCCATTGCGGATGCCTGCGCCGAAACTCGCCCCAATAGTGGTGCAGCCCTTCATAGTTGAAGGGCAGCAGCGCGACGCGCAATACCGCCGTCTGCCCCTGCGCGGCGAGCTTGGCCCGCCGCACACTGTGTTCGAGCCCCTCGTAGAGCGGACGCAGATCGTCGCGCAACTGCTCGCCGACCGGTGTCAGCCGCACCACCCGATTGGTCCGTTCGAACAGCAGCGCGCCGATCTGCCGCTCCTGCTTCTTGATCGCCTGGGTGATACGTGCCGGGGTGACATTGAGCCGCTCGGCGGTCCGGCCGAAATGCAGTTCCTCGGCCAGCGTCAGGAAGATCTCGATATCGCGTAACTCCACGAAGTCCCTGTCTCGTTAACTCCGCGGTTAATGCGGCATTGCTTTTTTGATCGTTGTTCGGCGGTGGCCGGCCGCCCATTCTAGGACCCGAGCCCGGTGCGCCACCGCCGCCGCGGGTCCGATCCCGGTGACCGGAAGGTCCCGATCGCGAGCAAGGAGCTTTCGTATGACGACCGTGTCCGGTACTCCGGCAACGGATTTCGTGGCCGACCAGGTGCCGCTGCGGCACTGGTTCGGCGTCGCCGCTGTGGCCATGGGCACATTCGCGGTGGTGACGTCCGAACAGTTGCCGGTGGGCCTGCTCCCGTCGGTGAGCAGCGCGCTCGGCGTATCCGAGGGGACCGCCGGGCTGATGGTGACCGTGCCCGGCCTGGTGGCCTCGGCGACCGCGCCCATCCTGCCGGTGGCCATCGGCCGTCTGGATCGCCGGGTCGTCCTATTGGGCCTGATCAGCCTCATGGTCGGCGCCAATCTGCTCTCGGCTTTCGCCCCGAATTTCGCGCTGCTGCTGGCCGCGCGGTTTCTGATCGGCATCGCCATCGGCGGATTCTGGGCGCTGGCCGCCGGCATCGCGGTACGCATGGTGCCGGAGAAGTTCGTACCGCAGGCCACCGCCATCGCCTTCGGCGGCGCGACGGCCGCCAACGTCCTCGGCATCCCGGCGGGCACGCTCATCGGTGAATTGACCGACTGGCGCATCGCGTTCGGCGTGCTCGGCGGTCTCGGGCTGGTGGTGGTCGTCGCGCTGCTCGCGCTGCTGCCGCGCCTGCCCGCGACGCAGGCCGTGCACGTGCGCACCCTCGGGCAGCAGTTCCGCAGCGCGCTTGCCTCCCTTGCGATCTGGTCGACCCGCGGATCCAGGCCCGCGCACATCGCGGAAGCCTGAGCCGTGGCGAGTTCCGATGCGCTGGACCGGGACGTGTGGCGGTCGGACCGCCGACCCCGATCCGCCCTGCCCGAGTTGAACATTCGACTGCTGGAGTCCTTCCACGCGGTCGCGCAGGAAGGCAACATCACCCGGGCGGCCGCCCGGCTGCACCTCACCCAGCAGACCCTCTCCGCGCAGATCAAGCAGCTGGAGCGGGCGCTCGGCGCGGTCCTGCTGGTCCGTGATTCGCGTGGCGTACGACTTACCGCGGCCGGTGAGATCTTCGCCGAAGGCGCCGGCGCCATGGTGAGCGGCCTGGCAGAGCTGTCCGAACGAGTGAATCGCGCTGCGGGACAGTCGATCAGTCGGCTGCGGGTGGTGTTCTGCCCGCGCTCGACGGCCCCGTTCCTGATCCAAGTCGCGAATGAGCTGGAAGCCGCAGACCCGACCCTGCGGGTGGTGCTGGTCAGCGTGCGGTCCATGGCGGAGACCCTGTGCGAACTCGAATCGGGCCGCGCGGACGCGGGCCTGATGTGGCTGCCGATCGAGGGAGACACACTGCGCCACAGCATCATAGGTTCCGACGGCTGGGTAGCGGTGTTCGCCCGCGACGACGACTTCGCCGATCGCGACCGGGTACGGCTGGCGGAATTGACCTCAGCGCCGCTGGTGCTGCCCGGCATTTTCATGTCCGCCGCAGCCGAACAGCACTGGGCTGCGGCCCTGCGCCCCGGCCCCGGACTACCGGAGGCGACCGTCGCCGACACCGCCGACGGTCCGATCATCGCCGCACGCAGGCAAGGGATCTGGATCGCGCCCGAATCCCTTGGCCGCCGCTACGCCGACGCCAACAACCGCGTAGTCCGCATCGCCGACGCGCCGCCCATCGAGGCGGCCGTGGTCTGGACCGCGCGGGCGCCGCAACAACTGACAACACTGTTGGTCCGCGCGATACGCGCGGCCGTGGAGGTGAACGAATGACCTGGCGTACCAAATCCTGTTTGTACCAGGAACCGGAAAAGACTGTTTCCCACCGGCTTTCGGGGGCGGCAGGATCGCATAGCACCCATCCGCGCCTACCCGAGGAGTTCAGCATGCGCACCACCGCCGAGGTCATGGACCGGTTCAACCGCGCCTTCATCGAACGTGAACCCGAGCTACTCGATGATCTCGTCGACGACGACTGCGTCATGGAGTCGGTGCAGCCCGCACCGACCGGTGAGCGGGTCCTAGGGCGGGAGGCCTGCCTGCTGTTCTGGAAGACCCTGGTCGAGGACACCGCCACCCAGTTCCAGCCGCAGGAAGTGATCGTCGCGGGCGACCGCGCGACCATCCGCTGGCAGTACCGCTTCGGCGCAGGCGAGAACGACTGGGTCGAGGGGGTGAACCTCATGCGCGTCCGCAACGGCCGGATCGTCGAGGCCCTCGGCTACAGCAAAACCACCGGCAGTGTCCCCCTCGCCACCGACTGAGTGTCTATCGACATTTGCGCGAGGCGCGATACCCGTGAACGCCCGGCAGGGAGTCCAGCCGGGCGTTTTCGCTCGTAGGGCAGCAGGATTACGGCAGTGTGTAGTTGGTGAGGTAGTTCCATTGACGGTCGAGCAGGTCCGTGACTCCCGCGCCACTCGGCCAGCCGTGCGGGACGCCGGACATGACCCGCCAGATCTCGGTGATTCCGGCATCGCAAGAGCTGTAGGTCTGCAGGGTGCCGAAGGCATCGTCGGTGGCAACCGGTGTCGACTTGCAGCCGTTGCGCTGCGTCCACTTGGTGATGTTCTCCTGACCGACCGGTTGGTTGGAGTAGAGGTCCGCCGAGCCCTGAAAGATTCCGACGGCGATGGGCCGGCTCGGCGTGCACGGCGAGACCGGGACCGTGGTCGCGCCGACACTGCCGAACCCCCCGCTTCCGAAGGCTCCGAGCAAGTCGTTGGCACTCGGTAACGTCGGGTCCGCACCCTGCCAGGACGTGGCCGCGGCGAAGATGTCGGCCGCGTCGCACGCCATGCGCTGCGCCATGATCGAACCTTCGGAGTGGCCGGTGGCGTAGACCCGCGTCTTGTCGATGCACCAGGTCTGCTCGATGTCGGCGACGACGTTCTTCAGGTACTGCACGTCGATCGAGTTCTGGTTGAACAGCCAGACGTTGCCGGGGAAGACCTGGGGAACTAGCGGGATGCTCAAACCGGTCGTGCCTTCCACGATGCTCTGCGGGTAGGCCACGATAAAGCCGTGGTTTGCCGCGTACTGGGTCCAACCGGTGCCCGCGTCCATGTCATGGGCGGTGGCGTTGAAGCCATGGTTGGCGATCAGCAGCGGCACGTCGCCGGACAGGCCGGGCGGGACGTGCACGGTGTACGTCCGCGTTCCGGGGACCACGAGGCCACCGACGGTCAGGACCGGGCTGGAGATCGTGCGCGTGATCGTTGCGCCGGTCGGGGTCAGGGTGCACTGGGCCTGAGCTTCCGCCGTCGCCGGCGGGAGCACCGCGAGCAGGCCCACAGCCAGCGCCAGTGACGCGATAGCGGCACCTGTGCGACGGAGCGGGGCTCCAACTCGCCTCCTCCGGTAAGGAAAAACGTTCATGGCAATCCTTCGGTTGATCGCCCCGGGCTTTCCGGGCGGCATTACGGTGGCTCTCGAGCGGCGTCCTACAGGAGATATAGCAAAACCGAATGGACTGTTACCTATATCACGATGAATTGCTGAGCGGCGGGCGGCTCCCCGCAGACCTGAGTTTTATGGTGCTGGGCCCGCACACCGAAGCGCCAGTGCGGGCTGACGGAAGATCAACGGGCCGAGCCCATCTCGAGTCAGCTACGCACTGACATGCGAACGCTCGATCATCCGGAACGGTCGACGGGTGCGTTCGGCGGTCACGAGCCTCCAACTCCGGCACCCGAACACCGGGCCAGCGGCCCGCCCGACAGGTCGTGTCATGTTCGGGCATGGTGCCCTCTACCAAGTAGCTGGTGACGACTTCGGACGTGCACGGGTTGCCGCCGAGAAGATAAGCCCGTGCCCACTTCCGTCGACAATGACCAACCGAGACCGCTGACCGAACTTTCGTCGAGCAGTTCGCCGCCACGTAGCGGGGTGATTGGTCCGCGACGCAGAACAATGACCCGATTACCTTCTTCGTAGCTTCTGAACGGGGCTGCGGTCGCCCACGGTAAACACCCGACCGAGCGTCTCGACACACCCCACGCCGCTGGATGCGCGGTTCATGGTCACCGCGAAGGGCGCTCTGCGAACGCGCGGTTCGGAGAGCGCCGCGCGCGCCTGCGCGCACTGGGCTTCGACCGCGTCGACGATCTGGGAATGCCGAGGTTGCGGACGGCGCTTCACCGGGCGCGCTGTGGCTGATCATGTCCGGTGCGATGCGGGGTCGGCGCAGGCTGGGCACTCGCCCTGGTCAGGAGGTTCAGTAGGTCGGCCAGTTACCCGGTGTCATGAGTTCGAGGAGGTGCTCGTCGGGATCCCGGAAATAGATGCTGCGGCCGCCGAGTGCCCAATTGGTCCGGCCTTCGATCGGGATGTCGTGCGCGTTCAGGTGAGCTTCCCACTCGGTCAGTTGGTCCTCGGCGACCGCGAAGCACACATGGAGCCGGCCACTGCCGTCGTGGGGTGGGATCTCGCCGTTCGGCAGACCCGGTCCGGGCAGCACTTTCGGTTCGAGCGATCCGCCGCGGCGGAACAGCAGCAGCACATTGTCGCCTCCGATATCGAACGCGCACAGCGGGTCCGCTTCGAGGATCGGTTTCAGTTGCAGCACATCGGTATAGAACTTGCGGGAACGACCGAGGTCGTCGACATACAACGCGGACTCGATGATCCGGTCAAGTTTCGGCACAGTTCGCTTCCCTCCTCGATTACGGTGTCGGAACAATCGTGCAACCTCGAGCCGACTCGAGGTCCAGCGTTGGGTGGATCACAGGGTTCCGGACGCGCCTGGACGCCGAGTTCGGCGACGCCCGACGCTCGCGCCGCGCACGTCGCTCTCGGGCTTTTGGTACATCACCCAGGTGGCGAGGCCGAATAGAGGCGCTGGGCCCGGTGACGCCAGCGAGCGCGACGGCGTTGGCCGGCGCCTACGGACTTTCGATGAAGCCGACTCCCGCACGACGGATCGCCTCGCGCATGGCCGCCCGCCGCCGGGCGGCCGGAGTGCCTGCGGCGATGGCCGCTGTCGCGCCGAGGCACGCGCCCAGATGCGCGGTGATGACCGGCCACCCGGTCTGGTCCGGGAAGTGTTGTTTGAGTTGTTCGAGCAAGGTGGTGTGGACGGAGCGCAGCCGGACCATCAAGGATCCGGGGAATCCTCCTGCACTACGAATGAATTCGCGCCGTAGGTCCGCGAGTTCATCGGCGCCCGCCGCGGTGACGTCGACGGCGTCGACGAGTGCGTTCATCGCCGCTTGTACCGCTTCCCACGCCGTCGCGTCAGGGGCGAGGGCGGTGATCGAGTCCAGCGCGAGCTGGATATGCGCCTCGATGTGATGGAACAGCACGTCTTCCTTGGCGGGGAAGTAGAGGAAGAACGTCCGCCGCGACACACCTGCCGCGGCCGCGATGTCGGCCACCGAGGTGGCCGTGAAGCCGCGGTCGAGGAACAGTTCGGTCGCCGCTCGGACGATCGCGGACCGTGTCGCCTGACGCTTTCGCTCGCGGAGCCCCGTCGCTTCTGTCACAAGAGCAGAGTAGCCGCTTGACAACCTACATTGCACTAGTGCAAATATACATTAGTGCAATTTCGGCCCGGCTTACCCGGCCGATGACGAGCGGAGAAGTGATGACTGAGCTGACGGGCCGTACCGTCCTGGTGACCGGCGCAGGGCGTGGCATCGGTCGCGCCGAGGCATTGTTCCTGGCCGCGGCGGGGGCCAACGTCGTGGTGAACGACCCCGGCGTGCGGATCGACGGTTCCGGCGGCGATGACGCGATCGCGGCATCGGTGGTCGCCGAGATCCGAGCGAACGGCGGAAACGCGGTGGCCGACACCGGAAGCGTCGCCGACTGGAATGCCGCCCGGCGCATGGTCGATCGCGCGGTCACCGAGTTCGGTGATCTCCACGCGGTGGTCAACAACGCCACCATCGAGATAAACAAGGGGCTGGAGCGGCTGACCGAGACAGAGTTCGATGATGTCGTCGCCGTGAAGCTCAAGGGGACCTTCGCCGTCAGCCACTGGGCAGCGGCCTTCTGGCGCAGCCGATTCGACGCGGGACAACGCGTCGATCGGGCCATCGTGAACACTGCCTCGGGCTCTGGCCTCCTGAACCCGCTTCCGCTGCAAACCAACTACGCCGCGGCCAACGCCGGGGTCGCGGCGATGACCACGGTGCACGCGCTGGAGCTCAAACGCCTTGGCGTCCGGGTCAATTGCGTCAGCCCGTCGATGATCCGCACTCGGTTGACCGACCCGGTGCCCGGCATGGATGAGACACCGCCACCCGGCGACCTCGACCCGAAGGACCCGATCACCGTGGCACCGCTGGTCGCCTACCTGGTCGGCCGAGACTGCCCCCTGACCGGACAGGTGCTTTCCGTGCGCGGCGGGACGATCGCGGTGAACCACAGCTGGTTTCGCGGCGCGCAGATCCACAAGCAGCACGAACTCTGGACCGTGCGGGAACTGGCGGCACGCCTGGAAGCGCTCGCTCTCGAAGACCCCTTCGACCGCCTGACCACCGCACTAGGCGGCGCGCTCGGCATCGCAGGCCGCGACCAATTGGAAGCCATGATGAACGCGCGACTCAGCGAAGCGTGATCGACGACGCAGCCGGGACCGCAACAGCTGCGAAGACCGACGGCTCGAGTCCGCCGAAACAGCGGAGGCCGTAAGGCTACGACCTTTGCCGAACATGCCGCTGGTGGACCAGCCTCAACTACGTCCGAGTGACGATCGGCGGCCTCGGTTGGCTGTGTCTGTTGCGGGCCCTGTCGTTGGTGGCGGCACCGGCCGAGCAGGCGGCAGCGCCTGCGGTGGGTCGGCCTGCGCGAGGTGGCATACCGCCCACGCGAGGACGGCCGAATCTGTCAGCTGACGGAGAAACGCCGTGTGACAGCTCTCAATGGCGCACTGAGCGCGATAATCGCCGTCGCCCTCGGATTCGCCGGAACCACCGGCAGTGCGGCGGCGGTATTAGGCGTATTCGGTGTCTGGACACTGGGCGGGCGTCCTACCCCATCGTGTCCCTACTCCGAGTCGCCGCAGTCCTGGATCGTGATCCGCAAACCCACCGGAACTCCGATGTCATCGAATTCGAGATAGGCGGGAAAGAATCCGTCGCCCACCGACGTCATCGCGAACATGATCCGCGCCCCGCCCACCTCGATCGCCGCCGCCTCATGCTCCGCCGCGCACACCCGCCATCACCTGCCAATGATGGGAATGCGGACGGAAGTCGACGGCGAAGCGACGCTCCGGTTCTCTGGTGCGACGCTCTTGCAGCGCAACAGCTTTCGCATGCGCTTCGACCGCGGGGATGCCGAGCCATCCAAATGCCCTGCCGTCCGGGGTGGCTAGCTCCTCGGCGGCGAACTCCTCCGCGATCTCGTCCTCGTGCAACCCCCAGAACACAACGTCGGCCAGCCCGTCGATCGGCTGCTCGTGCTCCCATTCATTCAGCGCATCCGCGTCGGCGAAGGCCAAACGCGCATGGTCGACACCGACGCCGTCGAGGTATACCACTGCCGCGACCGGCCTTTCGGCGAAGACGATCCGCAGATACTCCCATCCGTAATCCTTCGCAGGCTTCCCTACGATCGGTAACGTTCGATCGGCCGGTACATCACCGACAGCGAGAACTGGAACGCCGCTGACGATAAATCCTGAATCGCCCGCGGCTATCGCCCGCCGGACCCGCTCGCGGTGCGTCACCTGGTGCGCAAAGGCCTGCAGTGACGCGTCGAGCCCCTCGCGCCGACACACCGCGGCGAAGCTTTGCTGGAATTTCGCCACATGCACGGACGGAATGTCATACAGCGTGCGACCGGCCTGCCGGTCGAATGCCCGCGCGGCCAATTCCGCATCGCGACCGACGATCTCGAAGTCCACCGCCTCCGGAACACGCCCACCCTCAGCCACCCGCGCCCCCGACCACAGCCCGAGATACCCACCATCGATCACTACCAGCTCGCCCGACGGACACGTGATCTCGCCGAGCGCAACAAGATTCGCCACGACAGCGCAGTGTAGGCGAGCCCGGGCGGCCTCCGCTCAGCGCGGAATCGACGCTGCCCACCGCCGTGCGGGTGAGTTACCGGCTGATAAAGGATTCGGGGAGTTCGTAACGCCCGCGTGCGACTTGCGACATCCTTGGTGTCGGCGGGCGGAGGGAAGAATGGGGAAGACACTCGCCGTGGAACGCGAGGACAACCGCCTGGAACGCATCGTGCACGTGTGGGATATCAGCGACCCGGCGCACCCCACACCGTTCGCCGAAATCCACACCGGAGGTTGGCTCCAGCCCACGTTCACCATGTCACCGGACGGGCGGATGCTTGCCACTACCGTCGCACCGGCGGACACCGAGCTCTGGGATATCAGCAGGCGCGACCAGCCCAAGCTTCGCGCGCGACTGCCCGGAGATGCGGCGAGTCTCGCATTCGGCCCCGACGGCCGAGTGCTGTACCGATCCGGCCGAATCGGTGACGACCAGGGGACCGAGATATTCGATCTGACCGATCCCACCGTGCCGAAACTACACAAGGCCGTGCAGTCCAAGACCGGATCCCCCGCCTTCAGCGCGGACGGCCGAATCTTCGCCACGGCGTCAGGGCGTGATCTCGTCCTAGCGCCGACCGACAACCTGGAGAGCACCTTCGGGCTCCCCGGCCACCTCGGCACCGTGACCGCCCTGCGGTTTCGCCCCGACGGCCTGCTCGTCTCGCGCGACCCGCGCAACGTCCGGATCTGGGATGTCCGTGGCGCAACGCGAACATTGAACGATCCGGTAGCGGCAGCCTGCGCTCGCCTCGGATCCACTGTCCCGGAACGGATCTGGCAGCATTACGCGCCGAACCTGCCGTACGACAACGTCTGCGGATAACTGCTACGTGCTTTCTAGATCTCGATCTGCGACGGATCGGGCAACGATTTCGGGCGCTCGTCGGTGTACCAGGTGTACTCGATCCCGCCGAGTCTCCCCTCCTCGACCCACAGAATGACCTCGCCGATCGGTGCGCCGTTGCGGTCGGTCACCCCTGCATCGATGAAGATGCCGTTCGTCGAATCAGATGCCGCTTGCACACCAGGCGGAACCATCAGATCCACGCTCGGGGAACCCTCGCCCCACGAGGCAACGACCTGCGTAAACGGTACTTGCGCCAGATAGTCACCAGCACCGGCCTTACCCGAGGCGGACAGCAGTTTGGTCACCACACTCGATTCGAGCTCGGTCAGCGCCCTCGGTTCTATCGGCGTAGTACTACTCATCACCCTCTCCTCAGTTCTCGCGGTACGTCACGGAATGTACGCGGTGCCAATCTTGAAGACACCGTCGATCATGGAGCCGCGGATTTCGACGGTCTGCCCGTTGATCGTCCGCACCAGCGGATTCGTCCTGTCGTACACGCCGTTCGGAACACCCTGCACGCTCTCGATGAGCTTCTTCATCGTCGCTTCCTCACCACCGAGCGAGTTCACCAGGCCATCCAGTTTGTGCTTCGGGACGAAGACGTGTTTCATCGGCTCCGGGCCGAGCGCGTAATCCAGCGAGCTCTGCAACTTCTGGCGCGCGACCTTGGCGATATCCGCGGTGCGCTGCGCCATGAGGTCGGCGATACGCTGGAGCGCAGCCCGCCTCGCCGCGAGGTCCTCGCCGGTTTCGGTGACCTTGTCGACGAATTTGGCGGCCCGCTTCGCAGCCAGCACCCGGTCGACGTATTTCTTCATCTTCACCGCGAGCTTGCCTGCCTTGGCAGCGGCTATCGCCGCCGCGCCGAACCCGGCCGTCAACGCACCCGCGATCACGCCGAGGATGACGGTTTCGGCGACCTCCTGCGCCAGATCCTTGGCGAGATCGACCAGCAGCTGCCCTAATTGGGTCCGGAACTCCAGAATCGCGGCGCGATGGTCGCGGCACGATTTCGCGAGGTCCCTGTAGAGAGTGAGTACTCCCTCTGCGGAGGCTTTCAGCTCCCGGATGTCTTCATCGACGTGGGCGGCGTCGGGCGCGGTTTCGCTGTCGAATCGCTTCGCCAGCTGATCGAGCAACGTCGGCAGATTGCCGACACCGGATTCGGTAGAAGCGAGCTTGTCCCAGGAATCGGCGGCGGTCAGCAGGTCGTGCGGCTCACCGTCGGGCATCGAAACGCCGAATTCTTCGAGCGCGGACACCGCGAACCCGACATCGTCGAACAGACCGCTACCGGGCCCGCCCGCCGAAGGCGGCGGCACCAGACAGCTCGACCAGGCGGGGTACAGATTCGCCGGTTTCGTCGGCTCCGGACGCCCGGTTCCCTCGACGTAATCCGCGAGTGCGTGGTTGTATCCGAGCTCGTTCAGAATGCCTGCGTAGTTACTCATCGCGGTGACGAGAAGCTCGCTCATACTCATCGCCGTTTTGACGGTCGAGTCGTAGGACGTGGCCCAGGCCTTGGATTCGCCGACACTCCCGCCCATATTGCCGGTATCCCGCAGTGCGGCGATCTGCGTGGAGAAGGTCCGATGGTATGTGGTGGCAAACGAGTACAGGGACGCTCCTGCCGCGGAGTACACGGCGGGATCGACGATCAATTTCGTCATGGAGTCCTATGACCTGCCCAGCATTGCCAGATTCGCGGCGACGGCCGCCGAATACCGGTCGTGCGCGGCCTGGACGGCTCGGCGCATGGTTTCGATCCCGTCGGCAACATCGGTCGCCCCGGTCTGCCAGTCGCGGAAAGCCTCGGCCTGCGCGTCCGCCGCCGCACCGTTCCAGTTCTGCTGCACGGTCGAGATGCGCTGTTGCAACCCGTCGAGGCTGTCGTTGAGAAAACCGACGAACCCTGCGACCCGAGCGACCATCTGCTCGAGCTCGTCGAGATCTACCCGGAAAGGCTGTGAATTCTCGACCATCACAGCGCCGGCAGATCGAGCGACCCGGTGGACTGGAGGGTGCTCGCTCGCACCCGGTCCTGATCGTCGAGTGTCTTGCTCGTGACACCGAGCAACTCGGCCATCTCGGCCAGGGCATCGAGCACGGTGTCCGCTCCTTGTTTGGTCTCGGTCCACCCTGCACCGAACGAATCGGCCGAGGTCCCTCGCCACTGGGACAGCAACGCTGCAATATCTTTTTCGAGGGAGGTCAGGCCGTTGATCAGTGATTCGGCGACCTGCTGGACGTACCGGCCGGCGTCGCTGACTTCGTCAGGAACAAGGGCGAAGTCGGTGGAGATGGGTTGGCCTGTCATTCAGCATCCTCGAACGTTGGTGCGGGTCAATAGGTTAGACGCGGTAACGTAACGTCCGGTTCCTTCGTGGGAGCGTGGCGGCGGTCACAGGGATGCTCACGGCGCGGCGGGCAACAGGGTGTTGAGGACCGCGGCCAGCTCACGCACATGGGGCTCGGTGAGCATCGAGTAGTGGTCTCCCGGCACCGTGTGCCGTTGGACCGCACGGTTGCTCAGCTGTTGCCACGATGCGGCCGCGCGGTCCTGGGCCGCCGGATCGCCTTCGGCGGTGAACAGCAGGACCAGGTGGTCGACGGCTCGGCGTGGCCAAGACCCAATTGGGCCCCCGCGCCGCCGTCGACGGAGATGGTGGCGCCGGTGGTGTACGCGGCGTCGGGGCCCGCCAGATGGACGACCATGCCCGCGACGTCCTCGACGCGAGCGAACCCGCGCAGCGGAACCTGCTTTTTGATGCCCTTTGCCCCCTTGTCGACCAGCTCGGCTACCAGATCGGTCGGTGTGAAACCTGGCAGCACCGCGTTGACTCGGATACCGAATCGGGCGAATTCGATGGCGGCACAGCGGGTGAACGCATTGATCGCGCCCTTGGACGCGGCGTAGTTGGCCTGGCCGACCCAGCCGCGCTCGCTCATCACCGAGGAGATGTTGACGATCGCGCCCTCCCCCTGGCGCATGAAGTGCTGCTGCACCGCCTTGGTGCCGTTGAATACGCCGCCGAAGTTCACCGCCATCACCGACTGCCAGTCGTCGGCGGTCATGTGGAAGATGAGCTTGTCGTTCGCGATGCCCGCGTTGTTGACCAGGATGTGCAGGCCGCCGAGCTCGGCGATCGCTCGCTGGGCCAGCTCGTGCGCGGCTTCGGGATCGGAGACGTCACCGGCCACGGCGACGGCGCGCCTGCCCGCGGACTCCAGCTCGGCGACCAGTTCCTTCGCCGCCGCGTCGCTGCTGCGGTAGTTCACCGCGACGTCGGCGCCCTCGGCGGCCAGCGCCAGGCAGATCGCGCGGCCGATACCGCGCGCGCCACCGGTGACCAGTGCGACCTTGCCGTCGAGTTTCATCGCTGCCGCCCCGGCATGAGCACCGCGACCACCACGGCGGCGGTCGCTGTCGCGATGGCCGCGGCCAGTGAACCGGCGTGCACCGAGGACATGAACGCGTCCCGCGCGGTGTTCATCGCGGGCCCGGCCACCTCCGCGGGCAGCCTGCCCGCCACGTCGAAGGCCGCGACGACAGACCTCGACGCCTCGTCCACCGGCACTCCGAGGGCGGTGAAACCGCGCTCGACGCGATCGGCGTAGACCTGGTTCATCACCGAACCGATCACCGCGATGCCGAGCGCCGCGCCGATCTCGCGGGTGGTGTCGTTGACCGCCGAGCCGGCGCCGAAGCGATTGGCGGACAGGGCATTCATGATGGAGTCGGTCGCGGGCGCGGTGCCCCATGCCAGACCCGCCGCCATCAGCACCATGGCGCCGACCACCGGGCCCCAGTAGTCGGCGTAGGCGCCCTGGACCGCGGTGAGCAGGAAACCCGCTGTCAGCAACAGCATTCCGAGCGTCACCACGATCCGGGCGCCGATGCGCACCGTCAGTGCCATGCCCACCGGCGCGAGCACACCCATGACCACGGCGAACGGCAGGGTGGCCAGACCGGCCTTCAGGGTGTCGTAGCCACGGATCACCTGAAAGTACTGGGTGATCAAGAAGACGAAACCGAGCAGACCGAGGAACGCCATCATGATCGCGACACAGGCCGCGGTCACTCGCCGGTCGCGGAAGATGGCGACCTCGAGCAGCGGGTTGGCGATCCGCAGCTCCCACCAGGCGAAAAGCACGAAAAGTGCTGTGGCACCGGCGAATCCGCCAATGGTGGGGCCGGACAGCCAGCCGTGGGCCGGGCCCTCGATCACGGTATGCACCAGCACACCGACGCCGGCGATGGACAGCAGTGCGCCGACCACATCGAACCGGCCGACACGTTCCGCGCGCGAATTCGGCAGCAGCACAAGGCCGCCGACGAACGCCACCGCGATGATGGGGAGGTTGACAAGGAACAGCGAGTGCCACGGGTAGTGCTTCAGCAGCAGGCCGCCCGCGATCGGCCCCAACGCGGTGCCGACACCGGAGACCGCGGCCCAGATGCCGATCGCCGCCGCCCGCTCCTTGCGCTCGGTGAAGATGGTCGACAGCAGCGCGAGCGTGGCCGGGTAGATCAGCGCGGCCGCCACACCGGTGGCGGCCTGCGCGGCGATGAGCTGGCCGGTCGTCGCGGCACTCGCCGCGAACGCGGAGAACACCGCGAACAGGACCAGGCCGATCTGCAGAGTTGTCTTGCGGCCGAAGCGATCTCCGAGGCCGCCGCCGGTGAGCAGTAAACCCGCGAAGACCAGGGTGTAGGCATCGACGATCCACTGCATCGCGGTGGTGGACGCACCGAGCTCACGGCCGAGCGTCGGCAGCGCGACATTGACCAGGGTCGCGTTGACCACCGAGAGCAACACGCTGAGGCACACGACGATCAAGGCCAGCCAGCGGCGTGCGCCGCCGCGTCCGGGCTCGGTGGTGAGCGGCGGCTCGGCGCCCGCGGCATCGGCCTGCTTGGCAATGTGCGCGTTCACGCCACCCTCCTATAGAACGATGCACTATTATTGTGTAACACTGTTCTACAGTATCCTTCGTCTAACCGTCAACCAGAATCGAACGGTTACTGTGACAAGTCCAAACGCCCCCGACCGAGGAGCCACACTGCTATGGCCGACCGCGCCCGCACCCCGAGCAAGGACGTCGAGCGAGCGCTCATCGAGGCCGCCGAGGTGGTGCTGATCCGCGACGGCCTGGCCGGCGTCACCGTGCGCGCGGTCGCCGCCGAGGCCAGCGTGGCGCCGATGGGCGTCTACAACCGATTCAGCGGAAAGGACGGCCTGGAATGCGAATTGCTCATCCGCGGCTTCCAGCGCCTGCGCGCCGAAGTGCGCGCGCCCGCCGATGCCGAACCGCTCACCAGGCTGCGCGAGTCGGCCATCGGATACCGCCGCTTCGCCATCGAGCACCCGCAGCACTACCAGATGATGTTCCACCACCCCTCGGCCGGTAAGCACTTCGCCAACAAGGCCGTTCAGGAAAGCGCCAGCGGCACGTTCGACGAACTGGTCGCCCATATCGGCTATGCCACCGCCCGCGGCGCGATCGCCGATGGCGACGCGGTGGAACGCGCCCAGCAGTTCTGGTCGGCGCTGCACGGCGCCGTGTCGCTCGAACTCAACGACGCCATTCGCACTCCTGACCCGGCGGCCACCTACGCCCAGCTGGTCGAGCTGCTCATCCACGGCCTGCGCCACGATCTCTGACCGACGCGTGCGTTCACGGCAGAAATGCTGCGCTGCGGGCAATTTCGTGCCGCGGCCGGTCGCCGACCTGGTCCGCGATCAGGTCCGCCAGCTCGAGCGTCTTCACGGAGTTGTAGAAGTGCCCGCCCTCGAAGACCCGCAGGTCGAATTCGGACGTCGTGTGCTCGGCCCAGGCGCGCGCTTCTGCCACGCTCACCTCGGGGTCGTCCCTGCCGATCAAGGCGGTGATCGGACTGGCGATGCTGCTGCCGGGACGCGGCCGATAGGTCTCGATGGCCTTGTAGTCGCCACGGAGCACCGGAAGTGCGGAACGCAGAATCTCTTCGTCGTCCAGCACCCGACCGGCGGTGCCGTTCAGTTTCCGGATTTCGTCGATGATGTCGCGGTCCCGGCCGAGATGGACAGTGCCGCGCCGGAACGTCGACGGTGCGCGTCGCGCCGACGCGAACAGCCGCGTGGTCTCGAAGTCGCCGGCCTGCGCGACCTCGTAGGCCACCACGGCGCCCATGCTGTGACCGAACAGCGCTAAAGGCTTGTCGCGCAAGGATTCCATGACCGGTCCGAGCAGGTCGGCGAGCCGGTGGATCGAGTCGACCACCGGCTCGTTGCGGCGGTTCTGCCTGCCCGGATACTGGATCGCCACCACCTCGACGCGCGGGCTGAGGGCCTTGGCCAGCGTAAAGAACGAGCTCGCCGCCCCGCCCGCATGCGGGAAACACACCAATCGGACCGGCGCCTCCGGCATCGGCATGAATCGGACGGTCCATCGATCAATATCGGTCAGTGTCATAGCTCTTCTCTTCTCGCGGCGGATGGCAGCCCGGGAGCGGGCACTACGTTGGCTGCAGATGGGCGAGCAGCGCGGGATCCAGGAGCGCGGGCAGCGGGTCGACCAGGCCGAACACCCGCAGGCAAGCGATCGCGACCTCGGCGTTGTCGTGCGCGGCGTCCTGCAGGTGCCCGACGTGCTCGATGATCTGCATCAGCTCGGCGGGCCGCTCGCCCGGCACCCCGGGCAGGCTCAGATCGCTGGTGATCGCCATTTCCCAGACCCCGTCGACGACCTCGGCGGCCAGCTCGGTGAAGAACGCCGCCGCGTCCGGTCGTCCGGCACCGAGGTGCCTGCGCAACACCCGCGCGCCCATCGCGGAGACCGACATCCCGTGCCCGTATACCGGATTGAAGCTGCACACGGCGTCGCCGAGCACCAGAAGTCCGGCGGGGAAGTCCGTCATCCGCTGGTAGTGCCTGCGCAGGTTCGCCGGATACCGGTACCGCATCGGGCCGGAGATGGGTTCGGATACCTCGAGTACCTCGTACATGTCCGGTGCGGCGAACTTCTTGCAGAACTCGCGGAAGCCGTCGAAATCGGTGGGCGGGGCGCCGCCGAGCACGCCGTAGGCGGTGGCGATGACCCGGCCGCCGTCGACGCGTTGCAAGCTCCCCCCGGTCGGATTGTCCGGCCCTGCCACGGTATTGATCACGATGTCGTCGCCGAGCGCGTCCTCGGGAGTACGGCAGTAGAAGGTCACGTAGCCGACGTCGATGCGGTGCTTCTCCTCCGCCACCCGCGGATAACCCAGCTCGGCCAGCCAGGCGGGCGTGCGCGAACCGCGGCCGGTCGTGTCGATCACCACGTCCGCGGCCAGTTCCTGTTCGACGCCGTCGCGCAGCACCTGGACACCGGTCACCTCGCGCCGATCAGCGCTCGTTGTCAGGTGCAGGATATTCGTGCCGGTGCACAGTTCGACCTGCGGTAACGCGCGCACTCTTTCCCGAATACGGAATTCACGGAACGGGCGCGAACTGGCGACCACCGATAATCCGGAATCGCCCTTGGCGAACGGGCGGCCGCCGAATATCCACCGCACATTCCGGGACAGATCGCCGCGCGGCGCGCCTGCCGCGACGAGTTCGTCCATGATCCCGGGGAACAGCTCCTCGACGGCCTGCTGACCGCCCGCGAGCAGGTCGTGCGCGTGTTCGCCCTGTGGCACCCCGCGGCGCGGTTCGGCGGTCTCGGACAGCACATCCCGATCCACCACCGTTACCCGGTCATAGTGTTCGGCGGCGACCCTGGCGGCACACAGGCCCCCGATCCCGGCGCCGAGTACCACCGCGTGTCCACTATTCATCGCGAATAACTCCTAGCGTGGAAATTCAGGATCATTTCTGCTAAACCCAAATTAGCCGCGCCGTCCAACGGCCTGCCCATTCACCGACAACCAGTCGGCAACCCGACCACCGAAATGGCGATTACCGAGCGATGACCGCTTGTTGACCAGCCTGATTACCGGCCGTCGTTACTGTCGGGAATTCATAGGGTAATTTCCGGCGCGCGCCGATATTGCGGCCGCCGGCCGTACTGGAGGAGATGGCATGGATTCCGTTGTCGACGGCCTGGAACTCGCAGAACCTCAGATGCGTGAGGTGCTGTCGATGGCCAAGCTCGATGTCGAGTACGTTCGGGCCGAGGGAAACAGCCTCTACCACCTCGACGCACAGCAGGCGGAAGTCCGGGTCGCCGACTTCGTCGGTGGCTACGCCTCGCTGCTGCTCGGGCACAGCAACCCGGAGATCATCGCGCACGCGAAGGCGACCCTGGACGCGCAGACCCCCGTGTACGTGCCGATCGCCATCCACGCCGCGGCCAACCGGGTTGCGCACCAGCTCAATGCGATCATTCACCGCGAAACCGGCAGCACCGAGCCCTATTTCGCGATTTTCGCCAGCACCGGCGCCGAGGCCATCGAGTCCTCGCTCAAGCATGCCGAGTTCGTCCGCACCGCCCGGATCTCGGCGCTGACCGACGAGATCGGCTCGCACATCGAGCAGGTGCGCGCGGCCATCAAGAACGGCGACGCGTCGGTGGCCGAGGCCGCCTACGCGCGGCTCGGCCTCAGCGAGACCGGGATCGAGGGTTTCGAGGAGGCTGCCGCCGAGGTGCAGCGCCGCAACGCCGAGACCGGCGCGACCCCGCCGCGCTTCCTCGCGGTCGAGGGCGCGTTCCACGGCAAGCTGGTCGGCAGCGTGCAACTCACCCACAACGCGAGCTTCCGCGGACCGTTCGAGGCGATGGCCGCACGCGCCGACTTCGTCCCCTTCAACGATCCGGCGGCGGTGGCCGAGGTGGCCGCGCGCGGCCGGGCCAAGCTGCTCGACCTCGTGCTGACCGACGGCGTGGCCGCCCTCGTCGAGCGCGACTTCCCGACCTACTGCGCGTTCGTGCTCGAGCCCATTCAGGGCGAGGGCGGCATCAAGCCGGTGACGGCCGAGTTCGCCGCCGCGGTCCGGCAGGCCTGCGACGCCCTGGACTGCCCGCTGATCCTCGACGAGATCCAGTGCGGCATGGGACGTTCCGGCAAGTTCTTCGCCAGCTCGCTCGTCGGGCTGCACGGCGACTACTACGTCCTGGCCAAGAGCCTCGGCGGCGGTATCGCCAAGAACTCGGTGATGCTGGTGCGCGGCGCGCACTACCGCAAGGAGTTCGAGCTGATCCACAGCTCCACCTTCGCCAAGGACGGGTTCTCCAGCGCCATCGCGCTGAAGGTGCTGGAACTGCTCGAGGCCGAGGACGGTAAGGCCTACCGGCTCGTCGAGGAGCGCGGCGGCGCGCTGCGGGACATGCTGAACCGGGTCGCCGCGGCCAACCCGGACACGATCAAAGAGGTCAGGGGCGAGGGGCTGATGCTCGGCCTCGAGTTCCAGGACCTCACCGGTTCGAGCGCACCGATGATCTCGGGCTTCGCACACGCGGGCGTGATCGGTTACGTCATCGCCGGATACCTGTTGCGCGGGCATCGAGTTCGGGTGCTGCCCACCGGTAGCGCACCGCACACGCTGCGGTTCACCCCGTCGATCCAGCTCTCCGACGCCGAGATCGACCAGCTGGAGACCGCGTTGCGCGATATCTGCGAGGTGCTGCGCACCCAGGACGAGCAGCGGCTCTTCGGCTGACGAGTATTCGTACCCAACGAGGAAAGGCTCGCTGACGTGAGTGATCTGGACTGGATCGAGCGGTTCGACGCCGAGGTCCGACCGCACCTGGAGGGGCCGGTCCACCGGCCGGGAGAAGAGGGCTACGACGCCGAACGCGCGGTGTTCAATGTCGCGGCCGAGCATCGGCCCGCGCTCGTGGTCGGGGTGACCGGCTCGACCGATATCGCCGCCGTCGTGCGGTTCGCGGGCACCCACGGCGTACCGCTGGCGGTGCTCGCCACCGGACATACCGCGTCGGTCCCCGCCGACGGCGGCATCTTGATCAACACCAGCCGGATGCAAGAGCTGCACATCGACCAGCAGCGGCGCACCGCGCGGGTCGAGGCCGGGGTGCGCTGGGGTTGCGTGATCAACGATGCCTCGCGGTACGGCCTCGCGCCGCTCAATGGTTCCTCGCCGACGGTCGGCGTGGTCGGTTACACCCTCGGCGGCGGCGCCGGGCCGCTGGGCCGGGCCTTCGGCTACGCCGCCGATCGGGTCCGCGAGCTCGAGGTGGTGACCGCGGATGGAACGATGCGCCGGGTCACCCCGGACGACGACCCGGAGCTGTACTGGGGACTGCTCGGCGGTAAGAGCAATTTCGGTGTGGTCACCGCGCTGGAGTTCGAACTGGTCGAGGTGTCCCGGCTCTACGGCGGCGGCATCTTCTTCCCGGGCGAGCACGCCGCCGACGTGTTGCACGCCTACCGGCAGTGGGTGACCGATATCCCGGACGAGATGTCGACCTCGGTTGGGCTGCTGCGGATTCCGCCGGATCCGGCGATGCCCGAGCCGCTGCGCGGTCAGTTCGTCGTGCACTTGCGGGTCGCCTACCTCGGCTCGGCCGAGGAGGGCGCGCGGCTGCTCGCCCCGCTGCGGGAGAGCGCGCCGCCGATCTTCGACATGGTCATGGAGATGCCCTACACCCAGGTGCACACCATCCACCAGGACCCGACCGATCCGCTGTACCTGCTGGACCGGGGAACGTTCCTGCGAGAGCTGGACGAGGCCGCCGTCGACGCGATGGTGGAGCTGGCCGGACCGGCCAGCAACAGCCCGCTGTTGCTGCTGGAACTGCGGCACCTCGGTGGCGCGCTGACCCGGCGGCTCGGCCCGCCGAACGCCGTCGGCAACCGGGAGTGGCCTTTCGTGCTGTCCGGTGTCGGGGTCGGTACCCCGGCGGGCACGGAGGCGATCGAGGAGAACCTGGAGCTGCTGCTGAAGCGGATGGCTCCGTGGAGTCCGGGGCGCAGCTTCCTGAACTTCCTCGGCCATCTGGACACCGGGCCGGACAGCGTCCGCGGCGCCTACGACGAGGGCGACTACGAGCGGCTCGTCGCACTCAAGACCATCCACGACCCGAAGAACATCTTCCGGGTCAACCACAATATCCCGCCAAAGTAGTCGGGAAGTTCCCGCCGACGATGTCGGGAACGCGAGATGGGCCTGTCCCCCACCGGGAACAGGCCCATCGGCGTCGGAGTCAGTGCGGGTTGCGGCCCTTCGGCAGGAACAGGGCGAGCACGAAACCGACGGCAACCACGACAGCGCCGACCGCGACCGCGGGCACCAGGCCCGCCACGAACGAGGCGTAACCGCCGAAGCCGGCGAACACCGAAGCCAGCACGGCGACACCGAAGGCGACGCCGAACTCGCGGACGGTGTTATAGGAACCGGAGGCGATCCCCTGGTCTCCGGCGGGCACGCTGGCCAGCGCCATCATGCTCATCGGCGAGAACGTCAAGCCGGTGCCGAGGCCGGCGAGGATGAACGGAATGACCATGGCCGAGTACGCGATATCCGCCTCGTTGGTCAGCGCGATCCAGCCGAGCCCGATCGCGAGCAGCGCCATGCCGGTCACGATCAGGATGCGCGAGCCGAACTTGCTCACCAGGAAGCCGGACAGCGGCGCGACCACCATCGGCGCCGCCGTCCACGGCAGCGTCCGCAGCCCCGCGTTCAGCGGGCTGAGTCCCTGCACGATCTGGAAGAACTGGGCAAGCAGGAACACCGCGCCGAACGCGCCGAAGGAGAACACGAACGCGACGATGTTCACCACCGTGAAACCGCGCGATCGGAACAGCCGCAGCGGCAGCATCGGCGCCTCGGCCCGGCTCTCGGCCAGCACGAAGGCGATCAGCAGCAGCACGCCGAGGGTGAGCGAGACGAGCACCGTGGTCTGGGTCCAGCCGTGGTCCGAACCGTGGATGATGCCCCAGATCATGGCGAACACCGCGGCGGTCGCGAGTACCAGGCCGAGCGGGTCCAATTTGGCCGCGCCGCCGCGTGATTCGCGCAGCACGTACGCGGCCAGCGGCAGCGCGAGCAGGCCGACGGGCACGTTCAGCCAGAAGATCCAGGTCCAGTCCAGACCGTTCGCGACGGCGCCGCCGACCACCGGGCCGACCGCGATGCCGAGACCGCTCAGCCCGCCCCAGATGCCCACCGCGGCGTCACGTTGCCTGGCCGGGATGGCGGCACTGAGCAGGGTCAGCGACAGCGGCATCACGGCCGCTCCCGCCACGCCCTGCAGCGCTCGCGCGGTGATCAGCATCCACGGCTCGGTGGCCAGACCGCAGGCCGCCGAGGCCACCGTGAAGACCGCGATGCCCAGCAGGAAGATGCGCTTGCGGCCGAACCGGTCGCCCAGCGAGGACGCGGTGAGCAGCAGTGCGGCGAAGGGCAGGGTGTAGGCGTTGACGAACCATTGCAGGTCGCCGAGCGAGGCGTTCAGCTCGGTCTTGATCACCGGTAGGGCCGTCGTGACGACCAGATTGTCCAGCGTGACCATGAACAGCGGGATGCTGACCGCGGCGAGGACGGCGGCGAGCGGGCGGTGTCCGGTTTCGGACGCGTCGGTTCGCGTCGTTTTCGTGGGGGTTTCCAGCGCAGCCATGAAGCAACTTTCGTAGTTGTGATCCGCTGATAACTAAGTAAAGTAGCTATCGACTGATAACATGTCAACGGAGTCGATCAGGAGGCTCGATGACCAAACGGCTGACCGCCGCCGAGCGCACCGAACAGCTGGTGACCGCCGCCATCGGCGCGTTCTCGATCGCGGGCTACGCGGGCACGACGACCGACGACGTCGCGCGGCTGGCCAGCGTCTCGCAGCCCTATGTGATCCGGCTCTTCGGCTCCAAACAGCGGCTTTTCATCGCGGGGGTCGAGCGCGCGGCGGACCGCGTCGAGCAGATCTTCCGCGACGCCGGTACCGAACTGAGCGATCTCGCGCCCGCCTACGACCGGATGATGCTGGCCGAGCGGGAACTGATGGCCATGCTGCTGCACGGCTTCGCGGCCAGTTCCGATCCGGAGATCGGCGCCGTGGTCCGGGACCGCTACGGCCGGATCTATCGACTCATCAGGGACCTCACCAACTCGTCGCCGGCGGAGGTTCGCGCCTTCCTCGCCAACGGCATGCTGCTCACGGTCATGTCCTCGCTGCGCATCGTCGGCCCGAACCCGGTGCCCGCCGAACCCTGGATGACCGAACTCATCGACTCGATTCCCAATTTCACCAATGACTACGAGGCGCTGGAGGGGAAATGACGCTCGCGACCATCGCCGGCGACCGGCTGCCGAACGCGGGCCTCACCGGCCCGTTCGCGGCCCGTACCAACGGATTACGCAAGGTGTATCGCGGCACGGTCGCGGTGGACAAGGTGGACCTACGGGTGCCGGAGGGCTCGGTGCTCGGCATGCTCGGGCCGAACGGATCGGGTAAGACGACCACCCTGCGCATGCTGCTCGGCCTGGGCAGGCCGACCTCGGGTGAGGTGGAACTGCTCGGGCACCGGATGCCCGAGGCCGCGTCCGCCGCGCTGCCCGAGGTCGGCGCGCTCGTCGAGGGGCCGGGTTTTCACCCGTTCCTGTCCGGGCGGGAAAACCTGCGCAGGCTCGCCGCCGCCGAACCGGGACTGACCACCGCGGAGATCCCGAGCGCGGTGACGGCCGCGCTGGCGCGGGTCGGCCTCGGTCCGGCCGCCGATCGGCGCTACCGCGGCTATTCACTCGGGATGAAGCAGCGACTCGGGCTCGCGGCCGCGCTGCTGGCGCCCCGGCGGCTGGTGATCCTCGACGAACCGACCAACGGCCTCGATCCGGCGGGCATCAGGGAGGTCCGCAAGATCATCGCCGAGCTGCACGCCGAGGGCGTGACCGTGGTGGTGTCCTCGCACTTGCTCGCCGAGGTGGAGGCCACCTGCACCCACGTCGCGGTGTTGCACAACGGCACTCTGGTGGCGCAGGGCGAGATGGGTGAGTTGCTGGAGGCGGGCGGCCCCTCGCTCATCGTCGCCACCACGGACGGCACGAAAGCCGTTGCGCTGCTGCGGGAGAACCGGATTCCGAGCCTGCTCGTGCCGGAGGGTGTCCGGGTCGACCTGAGCACGACCGACGCGCCCTCGGTGCTGCGCATCCTGGTCCGCGGTGAGGTGTCGATCTACGAGGCCACCCGCGCCCGCACCGGGCTCGACGCGATGTTCGCCAGGTTGACCGAGGGTGCGGAACCGACGGACCTGTGGTCCGCGATGGACGAGGAACGATCGGCATGATCAACGCAGAGGCGATACCGAGCAAGAACAGGATGGAGGCCGCGACCACGGCCGCCACGACCAGGGGCTCGGTGGCGTTCACCAGGCTGCTACGCGCGGAGCTGCGCTGGGTCTTCCGCAGGCCGCGCAACCTCATCATGCTCAGCGTGCTGCCGTTCATCCCGATCGCCGTCGGGATCAGCCTGTTGTTCGCCGAGCCGTCCACGAGCCCGCACGCTGGGCCGGGTTCAGGTCTGCTGCCCGCCGCTGTCGGCAACGCGTTCGCACTCCCCATCGCCGTGATCGTCATCTCGCTGACCACCGGAATGCCGATCACCGCGGCGATGGCGGGCGCGGACGCGCTGGCGGGCGAGGCGGCGCACGGCACGCTGCGCGGCTGGCTGCTCGCGCCGGTGAGCCGGGGCAGGCTGCTCGCGGTCAAGGCGGTCGGCGTCGCCGTCGTCGTGCTGGCCGCGACGCTGCCGATGGCGCTGTCCGGCTTCGCCGCCGGTCTGGTGATGAACGGTACGCACGCGACATACAGCCTGTCCGGCGGCAGTGTCACCTTCTGGGCCGCGCTCGGCAAGATCATGATCGCCGTCGGCTGGGTGACGTTGCAGCTGCTCGCGGTCGGGGCGGTGGCACTGGCGATCTCGGCGTGCACCGACCACCCGCTGATCGTGGTCATCGCGGTCCTCGGCGGCACCGCCCTGTCCACCCTGCTGACCATGCTGTCCCCGCTGGACTGGCTGCATCCGTTCCTGCTCACCGAGTCCTGGAACGCGATCGGTGATGTGCTGCGCGATCCGATGCCGACCGACGCGCTGCGGCAGAGCGTGCTGTGCGCGCTCTGCTACATCGGTGTCGGACTGTCGCTGGCCTACCTGCGGCTCACGACGAAGGACAGCTGAGAAAACGTCGAACGTGCCGCCATCGGGGTGCGGCACGTTCGGCGCATAGCGGGCACGGAGTGCTCACGATCGGCGCGACACCGGCACCACGTAGCGGCTGAAGACCAGATCCCGCAGGACATCGTCGCCGCCTTCCACGATCGAGACGTAGCGCATATCCCGCAGCAGCTTGCCGATCGGCGACTCGTGGGTGTAGCCGAGGCCGCCGAACATCTCGGAGCCGACGCTCGCGATGTCCCAGCCCGCCTGCCCGCAGAACATCTTCGCGGTGACCGCGGACTTCAAGGTGCCGATCCTAGCGAAGGTTTCGGCCGGATCCGGTCCGTTCATGATGGCGTCGTACTGCCCGGCCGCCGCGTGCAGATGACTCTTCATCACGTCGATCTGCATCTCCATCTGGCCGAGCTTGGCGGCGAACACCGGCGCGGCGAGCAACGTGGAATCCCGGAACGACTTGGTCTTGGCGTAATCCATGCACAGGTCCCTGATCCGCCGCGCGATACCGAGTCCGGTGGTCGCGATGAGGATGCGGCTCGCGTTGAGGCCGACCTCGAGCAAGCGCAACCCGGAGCCGCGCAGCTGGTTCGCCGCGGGCACCCGGCAGTTGTCCAGGCTGATCTGATAGGTGCCCGACGCGCGCAGGCCGAGCATGTCCCAGCGCTTCACCACCCGCACGCCGGGGGTGTCGGCGGGGACGAGCACGGCGGAGTAGTCGCTGGGGTCATCGGCAGAGCGCGCGATGACGACGAGGAAATCCGCGAAGCCGGAGTTGGTGGAGAAGTACTTCTCCCCCGTCAGCACGAGTTCGTCACCGGAGCGCGCGACCATGGTGTCGATCTTGGCGAGCTCGCTGCCCGCGTTGCGCTCGCTGCCGAGGGTGGCGCAGAAGCTGCCCTGCTTGGCCATCGGCGCGAGGTAGCGGTCCTTGAGTTCGGCCGAGCCGTACAGTTGCACGATGCTGGTCCCGAGCACCGAGATGAACAGGGTGAAGGCCGCGCCCGCGTCGCCGTAGGCGAGTTCGTTCGTGATGGCCACGCTGTCGGTGAGACTCAGTCCGGCGCCGCCGTATTCGGTGGGCAGCCACCAGTTGGCGAGCCCGGTGTCGGCGAACTTCTCGTATATCGGCAGCGGCGCCTCGGCCAGCGAATCGAGGTATTCCCGCTTGCCTTCCAGCTCCGTGCCGACGAATTCGCGCACAGTTTCCAGTGTTTCCGGCATCATGACCACCCTTCCTCGGGTCTGCGTTATCGGTGTGAAACTCAGTGCTGCGCCTGCCAGGACGGCGGTTGCCGGGCAGACCAGGAACCCGCGGCGGGCGCGTCGCCGCCGGCCCGCCACCACGGCGGTGCGGGATCCGAATTCCCCTGGGGCGCAGTCGAAGTCTGTAGCGCGACGAGGACGACGGTCAGCGCCGCGATTTCGGCGTCGTCCAGGCATCCTCGTTCGATACGGAGCGCGGTGTCCTGCGTCATTGCGGCGGATTCCTGCGTCATTGCGGCGGGTTTCCGTGTTTGCGGCTCGGCAGCGGCGCGTGTTTGGCGCGCAGCATCGCCAGCGCCCTGATGAGCACGATCCTGGTCTCCGACGGATCGATCACGTCGTCCACCAGCCCGCGCTCGGCGGCGTAGTACGGATGCATCAGCTCGGATTTGTACTCCTTGACCAGCCGCGCCCTGGTTGCTTCCGGATTGTCCGAGGCCGCGATCTGCCTGCGGAAGATGACGTTCGCCGCGCCCTCCGCGCCCATCACGGCGATCTCGTTGGTCGGCCAGGCCAGTGACAGATCGGTGCCGATCGACCGGGAGTCCATGACGATGTAGGCGCCGCCATAGGCCTTGCGCAGCACCAGCGAAACCCTGGGCACGGTGGCATTGCAGTAGGCGTAGAGCAGTTTCGCGCCGTGCCGGATGATCCCGCCGTGCTCCTGGTCCACGCCGGGCAGGAAGCCGGGCACGTCGACCAAGGTGACGATGGGGATGTTGAACGCGTCGCAGAACTGGACGAACCGCGCCGCCTTCTCGCTGGCATGGATGTCCAGCGCGCCGACCATCGCATTGGGCTGGTTGCCGACCACGCCGACGACCTGCCCGGCCAATCTGGTCAGCGCGCAGACGATGTTCGGCGCCCACGCCGTATGCACCTCGAAGAACTCGCCGTCGTCAACGATCTGCTCGATGACGTGCCGAATGTCGTATGGCACACGGGAATCCGCGGGCACCAGGTCGATGAGCTCCTCGGTGCGCCGATCCGGCGGATCGGCGACGGGAGCGCCGGGCGGCAGCTCCCGGTTGTTGGCGGGCAGCAGCGAGAGCAGATAGCGGACGTCCTCGAGGCAGCTCTGTTCGTCGTCGTAGACGAACGTCGCCACCCCGGAGTCGGTGCCGTGCACGTCGCTGCCGCCGAGGCCGTCCTGGCTGATCTGCTCGCCGGTAACCGCCTGCACCACATCGGGTCCGGTGATGAACATCTGCGAGATGCCGCGCACCATGAAGACGAAATCGGTGAGCGCGGGCGAGTAGGCGGCACCGCCCGCGCACGGCCCGAGCATCACGCTGATCTGTGGAATGACCCCGGACGCTTGGGTATTGCGCCGGAAGATGCCGCCGTAGCCGGCGAGCGCCGTGACGCCCTCCTGAATCCGCGCGCCCGCACCGTCATTGAGCGAGACCAGCGGTGCGCCCGCCTGGATCGCGAGGTCCATCACCTTGTGGATCTTGGCGGCGTGCGCCTCGCCGAGCGCGCCGCCGAAGATCCGGAAGTCGTGCGCGTAGACGAACACCGGGCGGCCGTAGACCGTGCCCCAGCCGGTGATCACACCATCGGAAAAGGGTCTGCGATCCTCCAGCCCGAAACCGGTGGCGCGATGCCTGCGCAGCGGCTCGATCTCCTGGAACGAACCCGCGTCCAGCAGCAGCTCGACGCGTTCGTGCGCGGTGAGCTTGCCCTTGGCGTGCTGGCGTTCGGTGGCCTTCGGATCGGGCCCCTGGCGGGCCTTGGCCCGGTATTCGTGCAACTCCGCGAGCCGGTCGGCCGCGCCGGTGCCGTGCGGGGTGTCATCCAGGATGGTCACAGTGTCATCAGCTCCTGACTCCGTCGGTGCGCCCCGTCGGCGTCCCGGAAACCTGTGGGCCGTCGGTGACACGCGGGAAATAGCCCGCGCGGACGAAGAAATCGACGTACTTCTCGAACAGGTCCTTCGTCACCGATGGGCAAGCGATGCCGGTGCCCGCGAGGGCGGACTCCGTCTCGCTGGTATCGAACAGCCGATCGGAGTCGTCTTCGCCCGAGGCGATTACCGCGAAAGCGCCGAAGAGGGGCAGCATGGCGTTCTCCCGATCCCGCTTGATCAGTTCGCCCCATTCCGCCCATGGCAGTTCCGCGAAGGTGTAACCGATCGAGCGCAGATAGTCGACGCAATCGGCGAAGCTCAGATCGTCCTGGTTGTACAGGTGGAAGTTCCGGTTGGCCGCGTCCGCCTTGGTGGACAGCGCGACGATGGCGGCGCTGACGTAGTCGACCGGCACGAAATGCAGGTGACCGCCGAGCCGCTCGGGCACCGCGCCGGCTTGCAGCAGGCCCTTGAGGCTGAGCCAGACGAAGTCGCTGGTCTGGCAGGCGCCGTTGCGTTGGTCGCCGGAGACCACGTCGACCCGGTACACCGAGACCGGCACGCCGCGATCTCTGGCCACTCCGATGATCTGTTCGGCCGCCCATTTGCTCTGCACGTAGCCGGTCGGCAAGATCTCCCCCGGCCCGGTCGCGTCGTCGGGGCGCTGCGGCCGGTCCCCCGCCGCTTCGGCGGAGAACACACCGGTGGTCGAGACGTAGTGGACGGGGACGGTGCGATGCCTGGCGGCCAGGCGCAGCACCTCGGCGGTACCGAGCACGTTGGCCTGCTTGAGTTCCCGGTACGGGTACAGCCAGTTGACGGTGGCTCCCGCGTGGTAGACGACGTCGACGGTCCGCGCCAGCTCGTCGAATTCGGTTTCGGCGAGGCCGAATCGGGGTCGCGCGAGATCGCCGACCACGATCGTCAGCCGCGCCGGGTCCACCTCGTCCCACACCTGATACCACCGCAGGCTCTCGCGCAGCCGGATCAGCGCGGCGGCCTCGTCCTCGGCGCGCACCAGGCAGTACACCTGAGCGTCCCCGGCGCGCAGGATGTCGCGCAGCAGGAACGCGCCGACGAATCCCGTTGCGCCGGTGAGCAACACGGCATTCGGCGCGACGGCGACCCGGCTGACGGTCGCCGCGGCGCGGATGTCCTCGTCGAGGACGATCTCGGCGGCGAAGTCGACGACCTCCCTCGACTCGGCCTCGGTCCGCTTCGCCAGCAACGCGGTGCGCAGGAAGTCGGCGAGTTCGTTCGGGGTCGGCCGGTCGAAAACGACCGTGCCCGGCAGTCGGCAGCCCGTGCCGGTGCTGAGCCGGTTGCGCAGTTCGATGGAGGTCAGCGAGTCGAACCCGAGGTCGGTGAACGGCTGATCCGCGCCGATGCCGGAGCCATCGGCATGCCCGAGCACGGCCGCGACTTCGCTGCGCACCAGCTCGAGTACGAGCCGACGGCCGTCGCGCCGGTCCAGTCCGGTCAGGCGAGCGGTCAGCGAGTCGAGACCGCTGTCGGTATTGCCTGCCACCCGCCGGGTCGGCAGCCGCAGCAGTCTGCGCATCAGTACCGGGGCCTGGCTGGGGCGGGCCCGCAGCAGCGCGAGGTCGAACGGGGTGGCGACGAGTTCGGTGCGGCCGAGGCCGAGCGCGGTGTCGAGCAGCGTGGTGCCCTGGCCGGGTTCGATCGGCCGGAAGCCGCCCCTGGCGATGCGGTCGAGGTCGGCTCGATCGAGATGGCCGGTGATGCCGCCGTCTTGGCGCCACAGACCCCAGGCGACCGACGTTGCGGGCAACCCGGCCGCCGCGCGGTAGCAGGCCAGTCCGTCGAGGAACGCATTGGCCGCGGCGTAGTTCGACTGGCCGGGGCCGCCGAAAACGGCTGCGGTGGAGGAGAACAGGACGAACGCGGTGAGGTCGTGGTCCTTGGTGAGGTCGTGCAGTTGCCAGGCGGCGTCGACCTTGGGCCGCAGCACGGCGTCGAGCCGGTCGGGGGTGAGGTCGGTGAGCAGGCCGTCGTCGATGACGCCCGCGGTGTGGATCACCCCGGTCAGCGGGTGGTCGGCGGGGATGTCGGCCAACAGCGCGGCCAGTGCGGCACGGTCGGCGACATCGCAGGCGGCGATGGTCGCCTCCGCACCGAGTTCGCGGAGCTCGGCGCGCAGTTGCTCGGCACCGGGCGCGGCCGGGCCGCGCCTGCTGGTGAGCACGAGCCGGGTGACGCCGTGGGTGCCGGCGAGGTGGCGGGCGAACAGCGCGCCGAGCGAACCGGTACCGCCGGTGATGAGAACAGTTCCTGTGGTACTCCAACGGTATTCGTCGAGTTCCGGCGGCACGCGCAACCGGCTGAGCCGGGGCACGAGCACGGTCTCGCCGCGGATCGCCGCCTGGGCTTCACCGGAGACCACGATGGCGGCGAGGAGCTCCTCGGTCGGTTCGGCCGCGTCCAGATCGATGAGGATGATCCGGTCGGGGGCTTCGGACTGGGCGGACCGCAGCAGACCCCAGACCGCGGCGGCGCCGGGATCGGTGACCGCTTCGTCGCGACATTGCAGCGCGCCCCTGGTGGTCACGACGAGGCGGGCGGTGCGATCCTCGTCGGCCAGCCACTCGCGCACCATCCGCAGGGCCCGCCGGCTGAGGTCATGGGCAGCCTGCGCCGGATCGGCACCCTCCGGTGCGAACAGGTCGACGCGCACGGCGTCCCCGTCAAGGCCCCAGCGCAGCACCGGCGGGCGGGTCGAGAGCAGGATGGGTGTCCAGTCCACTGTGAACATGGCCTCGGTGGCCACGGTCGGGCGGTCCGGGTGCGGCCTGCGGACCACCGCGTCGATGTCGAGGACGGGCTGTCCGGTGCGATCCTCGGCGCGCACCGAGAGGGCGGCACCGTCGGTCAGCCGAACGCGCAACGCGGTGGCGCCGGTGGCGTGCAGCCGGAGCCCGTGCCATTCGGCGACATACTCCCCCACCTCCAGTACGGGGCGCAGGGCGGCATCGAGCAGGGCGGGATGCAGTGCGAGACGGGCGGTTTCGTTCTGCTCGGGCAATGTCGCCTCGGTCAGCAGGGTGTCGCCGTCGCGCCAGAGCCCGGCCTCGATCTCCGCGGCGCCGGGCGAGGGCCAGTCCGCGTCGCCGCCGGATCGGCCGTCGCGGCCGGTGAAGCTGAGCAGGCCGGTGGCGTGTTCGGTCCAATCGGTGTCGATCTCGTCGACGCGGCTGGCGATGGTGATGGTCCTGCGGTTGGCGGCGTCCGGCGCGCCGACGTGCACCTGGAGTTGCCGTCCACCCTCCGCGGTCAGCTGTAGCGGGATCGGCGTGTACAGGTGATCGATTGCGGTGCAACCGAGTTCGTCACCCGCCCGGATGGCGATCTCCACGAGCGCCGAGGTGCCGTCGGTGAGCCACGGGTGGCTGTATCGGGCGAGGTGCCCGGTGAACAGCATCGCCTCGCTGCCCGCGATGGACAGGGCGGCACCGAGCAGTGGGTGGTCGGCCTGGTCGAGGCCGAGTCCGGCGGCGTCGCTCGGCCGCGCCTGCTGACCGAGCCAGAACCGCTTGCGCTGGAAGGGGTAGGTGGGCAGCTCGACCTGGGCGGCGCCGGGCAGGATGGCGGACCAGTCGAGTGCGATCCCCCTGGTGTGCAGACCCGCGACGGCGGTCGCGACCGTTTCGGTCTCGGATCTGTTCGCGCGCAACATGTTCAGGAGGGCGCCGAAGTCACGTTCGACGCAGTCGGCGACGAGTGCGGTCAGCACGCCGTCCGGACCGAGTTCGAGATAGTCGGTGACGCCCTCGTTTTCGAGAGTTCGCACGCCATCGAGGAACCGGACGGCCTCGCGGATGTGCCGGGCCCAGTAGTCCGGCGAACGCAACTGCTCCTCGGTGGCCAAGGTGCCGGTCACGTTCGACACTATCGGGATCTCAGGTGCGCTGAACTTTACCGTGGCGGCTACGGCTGTGAACTCGGCAAGTATTTCGTCCATGTGCGGCGAGTGGAACGCGTGACTGACCGTGAGGCGCTTGGTCTTGCGCCCCTTGGCTTTCCAGTCGGCGGCGTAACGCTCGACAGCGTTCTCATCGCCCGAGATCACCACGGCCTGTGGGCCGTTGATGCCTGCGATCGCCACTCCCGAAGGCAGCGAATCCTTGATCTCGGCCTCGCCGGCCTGGATCGCGACCATCGCGCCACCCTCACGAGCCGACTGCATCAACCGGCCACGAGCCCCCACCAAACGGCAAGCGTCCGCCAAATCCAGCACCCCGGACAGATGCGCCGCGGTCACCTCACCAATCGAATGACCCAACAGATAATCCGGTGTGACACCCCACGATTCGAGCAACCGGAACAACGCCGTCTCAACCGCGAACAACCCCGCCTGCGCATACACCGTCTGACCCAGCAAAGCCGAATCCGCCGAACCCTCCGGCGCAAACAAAACACCCTTCAAAGAACGCTCGAGCTCACCATCCAAACGCGCACACACCGCATCCAGAGCAGCAGCAAACACCGGCGAGCAGCCATAAAGTTCACGCCCCATGCCAAGACGCTGCGCACCCTGACCCGTCAACAACACCGCCAACCGGCCGCGTGCACGGTTGCTCGCCGGTGCGCCTTCCTCGGCCAGATTCTGCAGACCGCTGACGAAGTCGGCCCGCTCCTTACCGACGACCACCGCACTGTGCTCCAACACAGCGCGGCCGGTGGCGAGCGACAGTGCCACATCGGCCGGTGCGAACTCGGCCGCGTCCCGCGCGTAGTCCAACAGCTGATTCGCCTTGGCCCGCAGGCCTTCCGCGGACTTCGCGGACAGCACCCACGGCACCGAGGGCAGCGCGACACCCGCACTGGTTTCGGCTACCGCTTCGGGCGCCTGCTCGAGGATGACGTGCGCATTGGTGCCGCTGATCCCGAAGCCGGACACCCCGGCCCGGCGCGGCCGGTCGGCCACCGGCCAATCCTGTGGCTGGGTCAGCAGCTCGACGGCACCGGTGGACCAGTCGATATGCGGCGACGGTTCGTCCACGTGCAACGTGCGCGGCAGTCGGCCGTGCCGCATCGCCTGCACCATCTTGATCACGCCGCCGACCCCGGCGGCCGGTCCGCTGTGCCCGATATTGGACTTCATCGAACCGAGCCACAGTGGCCGGTCCCGCTCCTGTCCGTAGGTGGCGAGCAGCGCGCCCGCCTCGATCGGATCGCCGAGCCTGGTGCCGGTGCCGTGGGCCTCGACCACATCCACGTCGGACGGTCGCAGTCCGGCGGCCGCGAGCGCGTCTCGGATCACCCGCTCCTGCGCGGGACCGTTCGGCGCGGTCAGCCCGTTCGACGCACCGTCCTGGTTGACCGCGCTGCCGCGCACCACGGCCAGTACCCGGTGGCCGTTGCGGCGCGCGTCGGAGAGCCGTTCCAGCAGCACCATTCCGGCGCCCTCGGACCAGGAGGTCCCGTCCGCGGCGGCGGCGAACGACTTGCAGCGGCCGTCCGCGGCGAGACCACCCTGTTTGGCGAAGTCGACGAGACCACCCGCGTCGCCGTTGATGATCGCCCCGCCGGCCAGGGCGAGCGTGGACTCGCCGGACCGCAGTGAGCGCAGTGCGAGGTGCATCGCCACCAACGAGGACGAGCACGCGGTATCCAGCGAGATCGCGGGCCCCTCCAGGCCGAAGGTGTAGGCGATACGCCCGGACGCGATGCTGCCGAGCTTGCTGGTCATCAGATAGCCTTCGAGCTCCTCCGGCGCGGCCAGCCCGAGGTAGCTCTCCTCCAGCACGCCGACGAAGACGCCGGTCTTGCTGCCGCGCAACGAGTTCGCGTCGATCCCGGCGTGCTCGAACAGTTCCCAGGAGATCTCCAGCAGCACCCGATGCTGCGGGTCCATCGCCACCGCCTCGCGCGGCGAGATGCCGAAGAAGGCGGCGTCGAATTCGGTGGCGTCGGCGAGGAAGCCACCCTCGGTGATCGCACACTTCTTGCGCAGCCGCTCGATGTCCCAGCCGCGATCGCCGGGCGGTTCGGCGATGGCGTCGATCCCGTCGTCCACCAGCCGCCACAGCTGCTCCGGATCGGCGGCCCCGCCGGGGTAACGGCAGGCCATGCCGACAATGGCGACGGGTTCGGTGTCACTCGCCTCCAGTTCGGCCAGGCGCGCCCTGGTCTCCCGCAGGTCCGCCGTCACCCATTTGAGGTATTCGACCAGCTTCTCTTCGTTGGACTCGTTGGACATCGGATCGATATCTCCTTAGCAATGACCGGGCCGCGCGCTGTGGTTCAGCTGGCGGAGCGGCCGAGTTCGGTGTCGATCAGGTGGAAGATCTCGTCCACCGAGGCCGATTGGATCGCCGCGGTCGCGTCGGCGTGCTCGCTGTCGCGCTCGGGCCTGCCCACCTTGGCGAGCATGGTGCGCAGTCTGCGCTGGACCGCGGCCTGGCCGTCGCCCTCGTTCGCCACCGTGGCCAGCAGCGCGTCGATCCGGTCGAGCTCGACCAGCACTCGGCCGAAGCCGCTCTGGTTGGCCGGATTCGCCAGTGCGAGTAGGTGTTCGGCGAGCGCGTCGGGGGTCGGGTGGTCGAAGACCAGGGTGGTGGCCAGGGTCAGCCCGGTCCCGGCGTTGAGCCGGTTGCGCAGCTCGACCGCGGCCATGGAGTCGAAGCCGAGCTCCTGGAACTCGCGGTGGTCGCCGATGGCCCCCGGATCCGGATGGCCGAGCACCGTCGCGACCTCGGCGCGCACCAGGTCGAGGACGAGCCGGCGCGCCGCCGCCCCGCTCAGCCCGGTAAGCCGCTGGGTCAGCGGTTCCGCCGCGGCCATCGAGGTGTGTGCCGTCCGGCGCGTCGTCCTGGTCGGCTGCGCCGCCGACGCGGTGTCGTCGCCGAGCTGGAAGCGGTCGGCCGGAATGTCCAGGTAGGTCAGGGAATCGACGGTGAGGACCGGCTCGCCCTGCTCGTCGGCCAGCGCCAGCCCGATGGTGTCCGCGTCGATCTCCGCGATCCGGCTGTGGACCGAGGTCGCGCCTGCCGCGTGCAGTCTTACCCCGCGCCAGACCGCGGGCACCCGAATGGTCTGCTCGCCCACCGTGATCGGCCGCGCGGCGAGCGCGAGGTCGAGCAGTGCGGGGTGCAACCGGTAGCGGGCCGCGTCGGCGTGCAGCTCCTCGGCCAGCCGTGCCGTCGCGGGTGTGCCGTCGATCCGTTCGACGGCGGCCTCCTGGTTGCTGAGCCTGCCGTCGGCGCATTCGAGCCAGGCGGTGTCGTCGTCCGGTCGCACGTGGACGGTCAGTGCCCGTTCCCCCGCCGGATCCTGTTCGCCGATCCGGAGCTGGAACCGCAGCGCACCCGCGTCGGGCAGCAGCAGCGGTGCCCGCATGGTGAGCTGTGCCAGTGTGCTGCAACCGAGTTCGTCGCCCGCACGGACGGCCAGCTCGATCAGGACGGTGCTGGACAGCACGGTGGTGCCGTGGATGATGTGTTCGGCGAGCCAGGGATGCTCGGCGAGCGAGATCCGGCCGGTGCACACCAGCTCATCGCGACCGGCGATGGCGACCGCGGTGGACAGCATCGGGTGGTCGAGCCCGGGCCCGGCGGTGTCGGCCGCCCGGCCGGTGTGCTCCAGCCAGTAGCGTCGACGCTGGAATGCGTAGCGCGGCAGCTCGACTCGGGTGGCGCCGGGCAGCACCGCGGCCCAGTCCACGGCCCAGCCCCTGGCGTGCAGGGAACCGAGGACGCGGGCGACAGTCTCGTTCTCCGGTTTGACCCCGCGCAGCATGGACGTCAGCAGGCCTGGGCCGTTGCCGGGCAGGCAGTCGGTGATCAGTGCGGTCAGCACCGGGTCGGGGCCGAGTTCGACGTAATCGGTGACGCCCTCGGCGGCGAGGGTGCGCACGCCGTCGAGGAAGCGCACCGCCGCGCGAATGTGCCGGGACCAATAAGCGGGCGAACGCAATTGGTCCTCGGTCGCCAGCGTTCCGGTGACATTCGAGACGATCGGGATGCGCGGCGCGTGGAAACGCACCGTCTCGGCGACCGCCGCGAACTCGGCGAGCATGTCGTCCATGTGCGCCGAATGGAACGCGTGACTGACCGAGAGCCGTTTCGTCTTGCGGCCCTTGTCTTTCCACGCGGCGGCGAGTCGCTCGACAGCGTCCTCGTCACCCGAGATCACCACGGCCCGCGGGCCGTTGATGCCCGCGATGGCCACGCCGGCGTGCAGCGAATCCCGGATCTCGTCTTCACCGGCCTGGATCGCGATCATCGCGCCGCCCTCGCGGGCGGACTGCATCAAGCGGCCACGGGCCGCGACGAGACGGCAGGCGTCGGGTAGCTCGAGCACACCCGCCAGATGGGCCGCGGTCAACTCGCCGATCGAATGGCCGAGCAGGTAATCCGGTGTGATACCCCAGGATTCGAGTAGCCGGAACAACGCGGTCTCGACCGCGAACAACGCGGCCTGCGCATACGCCGTCTGATCAAGCAGTGCCGAGTCCGCCGAACCTTCCGGCGCGAACAGCACCTCCTGCAGCGGCCGCTCGAGCTCGGTGTCCAAGTGCGCGCACACCGCGTTCAACGCGGCCGCGAAGACCGCGGACGATCCATACAGCTCACGCCCCATACCGAGGCGCTGGGCACCCTGACCGGTCAGGAGCACGGCGAGCCTGCCCGCCCGGCCGTCCCGCTCGGTGCCGGTGACGGTGGCGAGCCGGGCGATCAGCTCGTCCCGGTCGGCGCCGACGACAACCGCGCTGTGCGGCAGCACGGTCCGGCCGGTCGCCAGCGACCACGCCACATCCGCGGGCGCGAGCTCGGGCCGTTCGGTCAGGTACGAGCCGAGCCGCCGAGCCTGATCCTGCAGACCCGCAGCGGTTTTGGCGGACAGCACCAAGGGAACCACCTGATCGGCCCGACCGGTCGCGGCGACAGCCTGCTCGGCGGGCGCCTGCTCGAGGATGACGTGGGCGTTGGTGCCGCTGATTCCGAAGCCGGACACGCCGGCCCGGCGCGGTGCGCCGGTCTGCGGCCAGTCCCTCGGCTCGGTCAGCAGCTCGACCGCGCCGGACTCCCAATCCACATGCGGCGACGGCGCGTCCACGTGCAGGGTGCGCGGCAGTTTGCCCCGGCGCATCGCCTCGACCATCTTGATCACGCCCGCGACCCCGGCGGCCAGCTGCGTATGCCCGATATTGGATTTGAGCGAGCCGAGCAGCAGCGGCCGATCCCGGTCCTGGCCGTAGGTGGCCAGCAGCGCGCCCGCCTCGATCGGATCGCCGAGCTGGGTGCCGGTGCCATGCGCCTCGACGGCATCCACCTCGGCGGGTCGCAGCCCCGCGTCGGCGAGAGCCCGGCGGATGACCCGCTCCTGGGCCGGACCGTTCGGCGCGGTCAGCCCGTTGGACGCGCCATCGGAGTTCACCGCCGAGCCGCGCAGCAGGGCGAGCACCTGGTGACCGTTGCGCCGGGCATCGGAGAGCCGCTCCAGCAACAGCATGCCGACGCCCTCGGACCAGGCCGTGCCGTCGGCGGCCGCGGAAAAGGCCTTGACCCGGCCGTCCGGAGCGAGCACCCGCTGCCGGGAGAACCCGACGAAGGACAGCGGGGTGGCCAATACCGTTGCGCCACCGGCGAAGGCGAGGTCGCATTCACCCTGGCGCAGTGCGTTCGCGGCGAGGTGCATGGTCACCAGGGACGACGAGCACGCGGTGTCGAGCGCGACCGTCGGTCCCTCGAAGCCGAAGGTGTAGGCGAGGCGGCCCGCCGCGACGCTGGTGGACACGCCCGTGGTGAGGTAGCCCTCGATGCCGTCCGGCGTGGTCGGCACCATGCCTGGTCCGTAACCGAGGTACATGAGACCGGTGTAGATGCCGGTCCGGCTGCCGCGCAGGGTGGCGGGCAGGATGCCCGCGTGTTCCATTGCCTCCCAGGTGGTTTCCAGCAGCAGCCGCTGCTGCGGGTCGGCGGCGAGCGCCTCGCGCGGGGCCATGCCGAAGAAGTCCGGGTCGAATCCGGCGACGTCGTCGAGGAAACCGCCGTGCCGGACGTAGGACTTGCCCGCCTTGTCCGGATCGGGGTCGAACAGCCCGTCCAGCGCCCAGCCGCGGTCGGTGGGGAACTCGGAGATCGCGTCGACGCCGTCGTCGACCAGTCGCCACAGGTCCTCGGCCGAGTTGACGCCGCCGGGGAATCGGCACGCCATGCCGACGATGGCGATCGGCTCGTCGGCGTGGTTGCCTGGTTGAGTATAGGTTCGGGTCGCGTCCGCGGCCGCGCCGAGCCGCTCGCCGAGGTAGCGGGCGAGCACTTCGGCCGACGGGTAGTCGAAGACCACGGTGCTGGTCAGTCGCAGTCCGGTCGCCGCGCTCAGCCGGTTGCGCAGCTCGACCGCGGTCAGCGAGTCGAAGCCGAGGTCGCCGAAGGCGCGGTCGGCCGCGATCGCGGTGGGGTCGGCGTGGCCGAGTACGGCGGCGACGTGCACGCAGACCAGGTCGAGCAGGGTGCGCCTGCGTTCGTCGGCGGACTGGCCGAGCAGCCGTCGGGCCAGCGGTGAGGTCGCGGTGGTCGTCGCGGCCCTGGCGCGGGTGCGCACCAGACCGCGCAGCAAGGCCGGGACGCCGTCGGGCCGGGACCGCAGCGCGGCCCGGTCGAGCCGCACCGGGACGACCGTCGGCAGGTCGCCGGCCAGGGCGGCGTCGAAGAGGGCGACACCCTCGACGGCGGAGAACGCCGGAAAGCCTTGGCGCCGTAAGCGTTGCAGCTCGGCGTCGTTGAGCAGGCCGCTGAGCCCGGCATCGATGTCCCACAGGCCGAACGCGATAGCGGTCGCGGTCCGGCCCTCGGCGCGGCGGTGCTCGGCCAGCGCGTCCAGGAAGACGTTGGCCGCGGCGTAGCCCGCCTGGCCCGCGGACAGCAGCAGTCCACCTGCCGAGGAGATCAGCACGAAGGCCCTCAGGTCGAGGTCGCGGGTGAGCTCGTGCAGGTGCCAGGCGGCGTCGGCCTTGGGCGCGAGGGCGCGATCCAGCCGATCTTCGGTCAGTGCGGTGACGAGTCCGTGGTCGGGTACGCCGGCGGCGTGCACGACGGCGGTCAGCGGGTGTTCGTCCGAAATGGACTGCAGCAGTTCGGCAACGGCGGCCCGGTCCGCGACATCACAAGCGGTGACGGTGATCTCGGCGCCGAGCTCGGTCAGTTCGGTGCGCAGTTGTTCGGCGCCGGGTGCGTCGAGGCCGCGCCGTGAGGTCAGTACCAGCCTGCGGGCGCCGTGCGCGGTGACCAGGTGCCTGGCCAGGAGCGCGCCGAGCCCGCCGGTGCCGCCGGTGATCAGGGTGGTGCCCTTCCCCCAGTCGGATGTCGCGGGCTCGGTGGGTGCCTCGACCGCGTGCAGCCGGGGTACCAGCAGTGCCCCGTCGCGTACGGCGACTTCGGGTTCGCCCGCGGCGGCCAGCGCGGCGACGACGGAGTCCAGGTCGGTGCCGTCCACGTCGGCCAGCACGATCCGGTCGGCGCTCTCGGCTTGGGCGGCCCGCACCAGACCCCAGGACGGCGATTGGGTGAGGTCGACTCGATCGCCGTCGTTGGTGGCCATGGCGTTTCGGGTCACCACGATCAGGGTCGAGTCCGCGAAGCGGTCACCGGACTGCCAGACGCCGAGCACGTCGAGCACCCTGGCCGCGGTGGCGCGGACCCGCTCGGGCACGGTGCCTTCTTCGGTGGTCCCGCAGTCGAGCACGACGACTTCCGGCGCCGGTTCGGTTTCGGTGCACTGCTCCCACAACGTCCAGGACACGGGGCGGGGCTTGGCGATCGTGCGCGGCTGCCAGCCGATGTGGAACAGCGAGTTGCCTTGGCTCTCCGCGTGTCCGGCGTCTTCGGTCGGCAGCGGATGACCGGTGAGCGCGGCGACGGACAGCACGGGGAGTCCCGTGCCGTCGGCGGCGACCATGGCGAGGGTATCCGCGGTGGACAGGGTGAGGCGCAGCCGGAGCGCGGTGGCGCCGATGGCGTACGACTCGACGGAGGACCAGTCGGCGGGGACCAGTTCCTGCTGGCCGTCGAGGTTCAGTGCCGCGCGCAAGATCGGATCGAGCAGGGTGGGGTGCACCCCGAATCGGTCGGCGTCGGTCACGTCGTCCGGCAGGGCCACTTCGGCGTAAAGTTCGTCGCCGCGTCGCCAGGCCGCGCGAGTGCCGTCCAATTCGATCGGCTCGGCGGCGCTCGGTGGCCAGTCGGTCATGTCGACAGGAGCGGCGGAGGTCGACGCGGTGAGGACGCCCTCGGCGTGCCGGGTCCAGGCCTCGTCGTCGCGGCGGGAGCGGATCACGACGCGGCGGCGGCCCGCGTCGTCCGCCTCGCCGAGCCGGATCTGCAGATCGACGACGGCGTCGTCGGGAATCGCCAGTGGCGTCGGGGTTTCCAGCCGGTCGATGGTGCCGCAGCCGACCTCCTCGCCCGCGCGCAGCGCGAGTTCGACCAGGACGGCGGTGCCGTCGGCGAGCCAGGAACGGCCCGCGGCGCGGACGCGACCGGTGAACAGCAGTTCGCCGGTGCCTGCGACCGGGACAACGGCGCCGAGCAGCGGGTGGTCGGTGGTGCGCAGCCCGAGGCCGCGGGCGTCGGTGGTCCGCGCGGTGCCGCCCAGCCAGTAGCGCTGGCGCTGGAAGGCGTAGGTGGGCAGGTCGACTCGGGTGGCGCCGGACAGGATCGCGGACCAGTCCACGGCCCTGCCCCTGGCATGCAGAGAGCCGAGAACCTGTGCCATGGTGTCGGCTTCGGACCTGCCCGCACGCAGGGCGGGCAGTGCCAACCCGGGCTCGCGGGTCACGCAGCCTGCGACGAGCGCGGTCAGGACCCCGTCCGGGCCGAGTTCGAGATAGTCGGTGACGCCCTCGTTTTCGAGGGTTCGCACGCCGTCGAGGAACCGCACGGCCTCGCGGATGTGCCGAGCCCAGTACTCGGGCGACCTCAGCTGCGCCGCGGTCGCCAAGGCGCCGGTCACGTTCGACACGATCGGAATCCGTGGTGCGGCGAACGTCATCGTCGCGGCTACCGCCGTGAACTCGGCGAGTATGTCGTCCATGTGCGGCGAGTGGAACGCGTGACTGACCGTGAGGCGCTTGGTCTTGCGGCCCTTGGCTTTCCAGTCGGCGGCGATCCGCTCTACCGCCAGGTCATCACCCGAGATCACTACCGAGTCGGGGCCGTTCACTCCGGCGATGGCGACTTGGTCGGCGAAACTCGCGAGCGCGACTTCGATTTCGGCCTCGCCGGCCTGGATCGCGACCATCGCGCCACCCTCGCGAGCCGACTGCATCAACCGGCCACGAGCCGCCACCAAACGGCAGGCGTCGGCCAGGTCCAGTACCCCGGACAGGTGTGCTGCGGTCACCTCTCCGATCGAATGACCCAACAGGTAATCCGGTGTGATACCCCACGATTCGAGCAACCGGAACAACGCCGTCTCAACCGCGAACAACGCCGCCTGCGCGTACGCCGTCTGATCCAGCAACGCTGAATCCGCCGAACCCTGCGGTGCGAACAACACCTCCTTCAAAGAACGCTCGAGCTCCCTCTCGAAATGCGCACACACCGCATCCAGAGCAGCAGCAAACACCGGTGAGCAGCCATAAAGCTCACGCCCCATATCAAGACGCTGCGCACCCTGCCCCGTCAACAACACCGCCAACCGGCCTGCCCGGGACCGATCGACCCGGCTCGCGTTGGTCAACCCCGCCAACAGCGCGTCCCGGTCCGCACCGATAACGACCGCGCTGTGCTCCAACACGCTCCGGCCGGTCGCGAGCGTCCACGCCACATCCGCGGGCGCGAGCTCGGGCCGCTCCGCCAGATGACGGCCGAGCCGCTCGAGCTGCTCGGCCAGCGCGGCCTCATCCCGTGCCGAGACCACCAACGGCACCACCGCGGGCTCGACCGATGCGGCCGACTCCGCCTGCGCGGGAGCCTCTTCCAGAATGACGTGTGCGTTGGTACCGCTGATACCGAAGGCGGAGATACCCGCCCGCCGGGGCCGAACTCCGGCGGGCCACGCCCGCGCCTCGGTGAGCAGTTCGACCGCGCCCGGCGCCCAATCCACGTGGGAGGTCGGCTTATCCACGTGCAACGTCCGCGGCATCCGGCCATTACGCATGGCCTGGACCATCTTGATGACGCTGCCAACGCCCGCCGCGGCCTGGGTGTGCCCGATATTGGATTTCAGCGAACCCAACCACAGCGGTTCCGTGCGGTCCTTGCCGTAGGCCCCGAGCAGCGCCCGCGCCTCGATCGGATCGCCGAGCCGGGTGCCGGTGCCGTGTGCCTCGACGATGTCCACCTCGGACGGCGGCAGGCCGGCCGAGGCGAGCGCGTCCCGGATCACCCGCTCCTGCGCGGGGCCGTTCGGCGCGGTCAGCCCGTTGGACGCGCCGTCGGCGTTCACCGCCGAGCCGCGCAGCACGGCGAGGATCCGATGCCCGTTGCGCTCGGCATCCGAAAGCCGTTCCAGCAGCAGCATGCCCGCGCCCTCGGACCACGAGGTGCCGTCGGCCGCGTCGGCGAAGGCCTTGACCCGGCCGTCCGCGGCGAGTCCGCGCTGACGGGAGAACTCGACGAAGGTCAGCGGGGTGGCCATCACGCTCGCGCCACCGGCGAACGCGAGATCGCATTCCCCGCGCCGCAGTGCCGCGGCGGCGAGGTGCATGGTCACCAGCGACGACGAGCACGCGGTGTCGAGCGCGACCGTCGGCCCCTCGAAGCCGAAGGTATAGGCGATCCGGCCCGCCGCGACGCTGCTGGACAGGCCGCTGGTGAGATAGCCCTCGACCTCGTCGGGGATGTCGTGCAGCACCCCGGTGCCGTAGCCGAGGTACATCAGCCCGGCGAACACGCCGGTCCGGCTGCCGCGCAGTGTCGCGGGCAGCACGCCCGCGTCTTCCATTGCCTCCCAGGTGGTTTCCAGCAGCAGCCGCTGCTGCGGGTCCGCGGTCAACGCCTCGCGCGGTGACATGCCGAAGAACGCAGGATCGAAATCCGCTGCGCGATCGAGGAAACCGCCGTGCCGGACGTAGGACTTGCCGGTGTGGTCCGGGTCGGCGTCGAAGAGATCGTCCAGGTCCCACTCCCGGTCGGTGGGGAACTCGGAGATCGCGTCGACGCCGTCGTCGACCACTCGCCACAGGTCCGCGGCGGAGGCGACACCGCCGGGGAACCGGCACGCCATGCCGACGATCGCGATCGGCTCACGCTCCTTCGCCGTCACTTCGTGCAGCCGCTTACGCGCCTCCCGTGCGTCCGCGATCGCCCGCCTCAGGTACTCCCGAAGTTCCTTCTCGTCAGCCACGCGTTCCTCTATCCATGATCAGTCGGTGCCGTCGACGAAGGCGAAGAGCTCCTCGTCGCTCGCGGACGCCAGGTCCTCGTTCTCCTCGGCGTCGCGTCCGCTGCCCTTTCCGGACAGTTCCAAAAGTTCCTGTAGCCGCGCGGTGATCTGCTCCAGCGCGTTCTCGTCCCCGTCGATCGTGGTCAGCATCGACTTCAGCGAGTCGAGGCCGGCCAGGATCGGCTCGGCGGCCGAAACCTCCTCGACCACAATCTGTTCCCCGAGGTAGCCGGCCAGCGCGCCGGCCGACGGATAGTCGAAGACCACCGTGCTCGGCAGCCGCACCCCGCTGACGGCGCCGAGCTGATTGCGCAGCTCGACCGCGGTCAGCGAGTCGAAACCGAGCTCCTGGAAGGGGCGGTCGGGTTCGACGCTCTTCGCGTCGCTGTGCCCGAGCACGGACGCGATCTGGGCGCAGACGAGTTCGACGAGCGTCCGGCTCCGGTCGTCCTCGGACAGCCCGGCCAGCCGGGTCGCGAGGTCGGGTCCGCTTGCCTCGCTGGTGGTTTCAGCGGTGCTGTGCTTCGTCCGGATCAGTCCGCGCAGCAGGACCGGAGGCTCCTCGCCCCTGTTGCGCAGTGTGGCCGTGTCGAGTCTGGTCAGCGCCAGCACCGCGGCACCCGAGGCGGGCGCGGCGTCGAAGAGCGTCATCGCGTCGCGGGCGTTCAGCGCGAGAACACCGCTGCGCGCCAACCGTTTACGGTCGACCTCGCTGAGCGTCCCGCTGATCGCGCTCGTCTCCTCCCACAGGCCCCAGGCCAGCGATACCGCGGGCAGCCCATGCGCGCGACGGTGTTGCGCGAGGGCGTCGAGGAAGGTGTTGCCCGCCGCGTAGTTGGCCTGGCCCGCCGTGCCGAGCAGCCCGGCGAGCGAAGAGTACAGCACGAAGGCCGACAGGTCCAGCTCGCGGGTGAGTTCGTGCAGGTGCCAGGCCGCGTCGACCTTCGGCCGCAGCACTCGGTCGAGCTGATCCTCGGTGAGTGCGGTGAGCACGCCGTCATCGAGCACACCGGCGGTGTGCACGACGGCGGTCAGCGGCCGCTCGGCCGGGATCGCCGCGAGCACGCCGGCGAGGGCGTCCCGGTCGGTGACATCGCAGGCGGCGATCGTCACGGTCGCGCCGAGTTCGGTGAGCTCGGCGCGCATTTCGGCGGCACCGGGCGCGTCCGAGCCGCGGCGGGACAGCAGCAGCAGGTCCCGCGCGCCGTGCTCGGTGACGAGGTGGCGGGCCAGTACCGCGCCGAGTGCGCCGGTGGCGCCGGTGATCAACACCGTGCCGCGATCCCAGCCCGTGGTGTGTTCCTCGGTCGCCGTGACGCGGGCGAACCTGGGCACCAGGAGGGCGTCGCCGCGCAGCGCGAGCTGCGGTTCGGCGCCGCTGGCCAGACCGGCGGGCAGGACGGTGTCGGCGGTATCGGCGTCTACCAGAATGATCCGGTCGGGGTGTTCGGCCTGCGCCGAGCGCAGCATGCCCCAGACGCCCGCGTGGCCGAGATCGGTGACGTCCTCCTCGCCGGCGGCGATCGCGCCGGTGGTCAGCACGACCAGCCTGGTGTCGGCGAAACGGTCCTCGGCGAGGAAGGCCGCGGTCAGGCGCAGCGTCTCGCGCAATGCCTCGTGTACCGCGGCGGGCACTTCCTCGATGTCGCTCGGATCGAACGGAAGCAGCAGCGCGGCAGGCGCTTTCACGCCCCGATCGAGCGCGGCGGCCAGCGCGCCGAGGTCGGCATAGGGGTACACGACGGCGCCGTTGCTGAGCAGGCGCTGGTCCGCGCCGAGCACGGCCCAGTCGCCGGTCTCGGCCGCGTCGAGGCCGTCCAGCGGCGTCCAGTCCACCCGGAACCGACCGTCGCGCAGGATGCCGTTCGCCTGGGACAGCGCGTCCCTGGCGAGTGGCCGCAGCGCGAGCGAATCCACCTCGGCGACAATGGTTCCCGCCTCATCGGCGGCGACCAGCGCGAGCGCGGAGTCGGTGACGGTGAGCCGGAACCGGAGCACGGTGGCGTTGCCTGCGCGCAGTCGCGCGCCGCTCCAGGCGAAGGGCAGTTTGGCGTCGCCGTCGTCGCCCAGTACGCCGGGCAGCAGCGGGTGCAGCGCGGCGTCCAGCAGCGCCGGGTGCACCAGGAACCGGTCGGTGTCGGTGTGGATCGTCTCGGGCAGTGCGACTTCGGCGAAGATGTCGTCGCCGCGGCGCCAGGCTCGACGCAATCCTTGGAACGCGGGGCCGTAGGCGTAGCCGCGCTCGGTCAGGCCAGGGTAGATGTCGTCGAGTTCGGCCTCGACGGCGTCGGCGGGCGGCCAGGTCAGGAACTCGGCCGGGTCCGCCGTGCTCGGCTCCGCTGCGGTGAGCAGGCCGCTCGCGTGCCTGCTCCACTCGGCGTCGGCGTCGTCCGAGCGCGAATGCACGGTGACCGGTCGAGCGCCGGTCTCGTCCGCGGCGCCGACCCGCACCTGCAGCTGGACGCCGCCGGTTTCGGGCAGGACAAGCGGTGCGGCCAGCGTGAGTTCATCGATCCGGGTGTAGCCGACCTCGGCGCCCGCCCGGAGCGCGAGCTCGAGCAATGCGGTGCCGGGGACCAACACCGAACCCCAGATGGCGTGATCGGCGAGCCACGGGTGGGTGTGCAGGGAGACGCGGCCGGTGCACAGCACACCGTCCTCGCCCGCGAGCCGCACGGCCGCGCCGAGCAGCGGATGACCGGCCTGGGTGAGGCCGAGGCCGACGGCGTCGGCGGGCCGATTCTGCTGTTCCAGCCAGTAGCGCTGACGCTGGAAGGCGTAGGTCGGCAGTTCGATCCGGGTGGCGCCGGGCAGCACCGCGGACCAGTCCACGACCTTGCCCCTGGCGTGCAGGGCACCGATGACCGTCGCCACGGTGTCGTCCTCGGCCCTGTTCGCCCGCAACATCGGCAGCGCCGACCCCGGCGCACCGGTCAGGCAACCCGGGACGAGCGCGCTCAGCACGCCGTCCGGGCCGAGTTCCAGATAGTCGGTGACGCCCTCGTTTTCGAGGGTCCGCACGCCGTCGAGGAAACGGACGCCCTCGCGGATGTGCCGAGCCCAGTACCCGGGCGAACGCAACTGCTCCTCGGTCGCCAGCACGCCGGTCACGTTGGACACGATCGGAATTCGCGGCGCACCGAGCCGCACCGACTTGGCGACCGCCTCGAATTCGGCGAGCACCTCGTCCATGTGCGGCGAGTGGAACGCGTGACTCACCGTGAGGCGTTTGGCCTTGCTCCCCCGGCTGCGCCACTCGTCCGCGATCCGCTCGACGACGGCCTCGTCACCGGAGATCACCACCGAACGCGGGCCGTTGATGCCCGCGATCGACACCCGGTCCACCACACCGGCCAGCGAGGCCTTGATCTCGTCCTCGCTCGCCTGGATCGCGACCATGGCGCCACCCTCGCGGGCCGCCTGCATCAACCGGCCGCGCGCCGCCACCAGACGGCAGGCGTCCGGCAGATCGAGCACACCGGCCAGATGCGCCGCGGTGACCTCACCGATGGAGTGACCCAGTAGGAAATCCGGTCGCACACCCCAGGATTCGACGAGCCGGAACAGTGCCGTCTCCACCGCGAACAACCCGGCCTGGGCGTACGCGGTCTGATCCAGCAGCGCCGAGTCCGCGGAACCCTCCGGCGCGAAAAGCACTGCCTGCAACGGACGTTCGAGCGAGCGGTCCAGCTGTGCGCACACCGCGTCCAACGCGGCCGCGAACACCGGCGACGAACCGTAGAGTTCCCGGCCCATGCCGAGTCGCTGGGCGCCCTGACCGGTCAGCAGGAACGCCAGCCTGCCCGTGCGCGACCGCTCGACCCAGGCCACGCCGCGACCGGGTTGCCCCGCCTCGACAGTGCCGAGTGCACGCCGGAAGTCAGCGCGATCCTGCCCGGTCACCACGACCCGGTGCGGCAGCACCGCGCGTCCGGTCGCGAGGGTCAACGCCACATCGGCGGTGTCCGGCTCGTGCTCGTCGACGAAGGCCCGCAACTTGCGCGCCTGATCGCGCAGCCCGTCGGCGGTCCGCGCGGACAGCACCCACGGCACGGTGGCCGGGGCGGCGCGCTCGACCGGGACAGGCGCGGGCTCCGGCGCCTGCTCCAAGATCACGTGCGCGTTCGTGCCGCCGAGCCCGAACGAGGACACCGCGGCCCGGCGCGGCGCACCGGTCTGCGGCCAGTCCCTCGGCTCGGTCAGCAGCTCGACCGCGCCGGACTCCCAATCCACGTGCGGCGACGGCGCGTCGACGTGCAGGGTGCGCGGCAGCTTGGCCCGGCGGATCGCCTGGACCATCTTGATCACGCCGCCGACGCCTGCGGCGGCTTGGGCGTGGCCGATATTGGATTTCATCGAACCGAGCCACAGCGGCAGGCCCTCGGCCCGGCCCTGGCCATAGGTCGACAGGATGGCCTGCGCCTCGATCGGGTCGCCGAGCTTGGTGCCGGTGCCGTGCGCCTCGACCGCGTCCACCTCGTTCGGTTGCAGGCCTGCGCTCGCCAGCGCCTGCCGGATCACGTTCTCCTGCGCGGGACCGTTCGGCGCGGTCAGGCCGTTCGAGGCGCCGTCCTGGTTGACCGCCGAACCGCGCAGCACGGCGTAGATCCGATGCCCGTTGCGCTCGGCCTCGGACAGCCGCTCCAGCAGCAGGATGCCGACGCCCTCGGCCCAGGCCGTGCCGTCCGCGGCGGCCGCGAACGACTTGCAGCGACCGTCCGGGGACAGCGCCCGCTGCCTGCTGAACTCCTTGAACGGCAACGAAGTCGAGATCACCGTCATGCCGCCTGCGAAGGCCAACTCGCATTCGCCGCGGCGCAGCGCGTTGGCGGCGAGGTGCATGGCGACCAGCGAGGACGAGCACGCGGTGTCCACCGCGACCGTCGGCCCCTCCAGGCCGAAGGTGTACGCCACCCGGCCCGCGGCCATGCTGCCCATGCTGCCGCTGGTCATGTAGGCCTCGAAGCCCTCCTTGGGCAGGTCGGGCCGTGCGCCGTAGTCGTGGTACATCTGACCGACGAACACGCCGGTCCGCGTGCCGCGCAGGCTCGCTGGCACGATCCCCGCGCTCTCCATCGCCTCCCAGGTGTTCTCCAGCAGCAGGCGCTGCTGCGGGTCGGCGGCGAGTGCCTCACGCGGCGACATGCCGAAGAACTCGGGGTCGAAGCCGGTCACGTCGTCGATGAACCCGCCGTGCCGGACATAGGACTTGCCCGGCTTGTCCGGGTCGGTGTCGAACAGGTCGGCCAGCTCTTCCCAGCCGCGGTCGGTGGGGAACTCGGAGATGGCGTCGACGCCGTCGTCCACCAATCGCCAGAGGTCGTCGGGCGTGCGCACCCCGCCGGGGAAGCGGCACGCCATGCCGACGATGGCGATCGGCTCTCGATCCCGATCCTCCAGCTCGCGCACGCGCTTGCGCGCGTCCCGCGCGTCGGCGATCGCCTTGCGTAGGTACTCCCGCAGTTCTTTCTCGTCAGCCACGTGCTTCCAACCTCCGGTGCTCAGTCAAGTTGCGATGCGAGCGCATAATCCGTTGCGGCACAGCGGTTCACCCGCGGCCGTCGTCGATGAAGGCGAACAGTTCCTCGTCGCTCGCCGACGCCAGATCTTCGTGTGATTCGGCGTCGCGGTCCGCGCCGCCGCCCGCGAGTTCCAGCAGTTCCTGGAGCCGGGCGACGATCTGTTCGTCCGGACCGGCGGCCTGGATCATCGCCTTCACCGAGTCGAGGCCGGTCAGGATCGGATCGGCCGCGGGGGCCTGCTCGGCCGCGACGCGCTCACTCAGGAAAGCGGTGAGCGCTTGGGCCGAGGGGTAATCCAGCACCACCGTGCTCGGCAAGCGCAGCCCGGTCAGTGCGCCGAGCTGGTTACGGAGTTCGACCGCGGCCAGCGAGTCGACGCCGAGTTCGGTGAACGCGCGATCGGGCTCGATGGCCGCGGGGTCGGTGTAGCCGAGCGCGGTCGCGACGGTCGCGCAGACCAGGTTCGAGATGGCCGCCGAACGGCTCTCCTCGGGCAGCTCCGCGATCTCACGGAGCCAGGTCCCGGTCGAATCGTCGGTCTTCGCGCCCGACCGGACGGTCCGCTGGCGGCGCTTGGGCACCAGATCGCGGAAGACGACCGGCGGTTCGTCGCCGTCGCGCAGCGCGGCCAGATTCAGCGCGGCGGGCACGACCAGCGGGCCGGTGCTGCCCAACGCCGAGTCGAACAACGCAAGGCCCTGTTCCGGGGTCAGCGGGGTGACGCCCAAGCGCGCCCAGCGGGCGATGTCGCCGTCGCGCAGCGTGCCGCCGAGACCGACCGTCCCGTCCCACAGACCCCACGCCTGCGCCGTCGCGGGCAGTCCCGCGGCGACGCGGTGCGCGGCGAGCGCGTCGAGATAGGTGTTGGCGGCGGCGTAGTTGGCCTGGCCCGCCATGCCGACGAGCCCGGAGACCGAGGAGAAGAGGATGAACGCGGCCAGGTCGCTGTCCTTGGTCAGCTCGTGCAGATGCCAGGCGGCGTCGACCTTGGGCCGGAACACGGTGTCGATGCCGTCGTCGGTCAGCGCCGACATCGTGGCGTCGGCAAGCACGGCCGCGGTGTGCACGACCGCGGTCAGCGGATGCTCGGCCGGGATGCCTGCCAGCAGTTCGGCGAGGGCGGCGCGGTCCACGACGTCGACGGCCGCGACCGTCACCTCGGCGCCGAGTCCGGTCAGCTCCGTGACCAGGTCGTCCACCCCGGGGGTCCGCGCGCCGCGGCGGCTGCACAGCAGCAGCCTGCGCACGCCGTGTCTGCCGACCAGATGGCGGGCGAAAAGCCCACCGAGCCCGCCGGTTCCGCCGACGATGAGGACCGTGCCCGTCGGGTCGAGCTCTGGCGCCGCGGCGAGTTCCGCCTCGGGTACCCGAGTCGCCCTCGGCACCCGTAGCTCACCGTTGCGCACGGCGATCTGCGGCTCGCCGCTGGTAAGCGCCGCGGACAACGCGTTGTCCGCGCTCGGGTCGTCGAGATCCACCAGCACGAAGCGGCCGGGGTGCTCGGTCTGCGCGGACCGGACGAGTCCCCAGATCGGGGCGGCGGCCAGCGCGGGCACGTCCTCGCCAGGAACGGCGGCGACCGCGCCGGAGGTCACGAAGACCAGCCGGGAGTCGGCGAAACGGTCGTCGGCGAGCCACGCGCGGGCCAGGCCGAGCGCGTGCCTGGTCGCGGCGTGCGCGGCCTCGATGCCGTGCGGTCCGCCGGGGATGTCGACCACGGCGTATTCGGCGCCCGCCGCGGCCGCGAGATCGCCGCCGACCACCCTGGTCCACCGGGGACTCGGCGCGGTCGGCGTGGCGAGCGTCGGCCAGTGCATGGCCAGCAGCGGTTGGCTGCTCCGCTGCGCGGTCTCGGCGAGCTGCTCCTTGGTCACCGCGCGCAGCGACAGCGATTCGATCGTCGCGACCGGTGCGCCGGTCCGATCGGTGATGGTGAGCGCGATCTGGTCCGTGCCGAGGGCGGCGATCCTGGCCCGCACCTCGGTCGCCCCGACCGCGTGCGCCACGGCGCCCGCCCAGCCGAACGGCAGCCTGATGTGGCCCTCCTCGGCCGGGGCGGTCAGCACGTGGGCGTGCAGGACCGCGTCCAACAGCGCGGGGTGGATGCCGAATCGCGTTGCGTCACTGTGTTGTTCCTCGGGCAGCCGGACCTCGACGAACAGGTCGGCACCCTGCCGCCACACCGCGCGCAGCCCCTGGAACGCGGGCCCGTACTCGTAGCCGAGCTCGGCGAGCCGGGCATAGGCGTTGTCCAGATCGACCGCGGCCGCCCCGGCGGGTGGCCAGTCGGCCGACCCCGCCGGAGTCCCCTCCGCCTGCGTGGTCAGCACGCCGGTGGCGTGCCGGGTCCAGGACCCGAACTCGTCTTCGTCGAGTCGGGAGTGCACGGTGAAAGCCCTACTGCCACCGGCGTCTACGTCGGTGAGCGCGACCTGAATCCAGACCGCGTCGGTGCCCGCGAGGAACAGCGGGGCGGTGAGGGTGAGGTCGTCCACCCGGTGCGCGCCGACCCGCTCCCCCGCGCTCAACGCCAAATCGAGGAACGCGGTGGCGGGCACCAGGACGTTGCCGTCGATCGCGTGGTCGGCGAGCCACGGCATCGCCTCGAGGGAGAGCCTGCCGGTGTACACCGCGCCGCCCGCCTCGGCGAGTTCGACGGTGGTGGCGAGCAGCGGATGCTCGGCGGCCGCGAGCCCGAGGCCGCGCGCGTCGGTCTTCGGCCGCGGTGCGAGCCAGAAACGCTCGCGGTGGAAGGCGTAGGTGGGCAGATCCACCTGCCCGGCGCCGGGCAGCACCGGTGCGAGATCGACCGGAAGGCCGCTGGCGTACGCGGTGGCGAGCCCGCCCACGAACGACTCGGTCTCCGAACGACCCGCCCGCAGTGGGGCGATGATCGCGGCGGCGGATTCGACCCCGCCGCGCACCATCGGCGCGAGTGTGGCGTCCGGGCCGACCTCGAGATAGTGGGTGACGCCCTGACTCTCGAGGGTGCGCATCGCGTCGAGGAAGCGCACGGTCCCGCTGACCTGACGGGCCCAGTAGTCCACCGAGCGCAGCTCGTCGACCGAGGCGAGCTTGCCGGTCAGCGTGGACACGATCGGCAGCGCCGGGGTGCGGAAGTCGACCTCCTCGGCGACCTCGCGGAACCGGGCGACGATCTCGTCCATGTGCGGCGAGTGGAACGCGTGGCTCACCCGCAGCCTGCGGGTCACCCGGCCCTGCGCGGCCCAGCCTGCCGCGATGAACTCGGCGATGCTCTCGTCGCCGGAGATGACCACCGACTCCGGGGCGTTGACCGCGGCGATCCGGATATCGAGCTCGTGCCCCAGCAACGAGCGACTCATCTCCAGTTCTGCCGCGGCGACCGCGATCATCGCCCCGCCGGAGCGGACCGCCTGCATCAGCCTGCCGCGCGCGGCGATCAGCTTGGCGGCGTCGGCGAGCGAGAACAACCCGCTCACATAGCCCGCGGTGAGCTCGCCGACCGAGTGGCCGACCAGCAGGTCCGGGGTGAGGCCGAACTGTTCGAGCAGCCGGAACAGCGCGACCTCGAACGCGAACAGCGCGGGCTGGGTGTACTCGGTGCGGTGCAGCGGCGCGGCGTCCTCGGTGCCGTCCTCGGCGAAGAGGATCTCGCGCAGCGGCCGCGCCAGCCAGCGATCCAGTTCCAGGCAGGTCTCGTCCAATGCGTCTGCGAACGCACCGAACTCGGCGTAGAGCTCGCGGCCCATGCCCGGGTGCTGAGCGCCCTGGCCCGCGAACAGGAATGCGGTCGAACCGACGCCTCGCGCGTTGCCCAACACCAGGTTCGGCGACTCTGCGCCTTGGATCAGCGCGTCCAAGCCGGCGAGCAGGTCGGCGTTGTCGCGGCCGGTGATCACCGCGCGCCGCTCGAAAGCGTGCCGGGAGTGCAGGGTTCGGGCGACATCGGCGGGGGCCGCGGTGGGGTGGTCGGCGAGGAACGCGCGCAACCGAGTGGCCTGGGCGTGCAGCGAGTCCTCGTCACGGGCCGAGAGCGACCACGGGATCGACGTGCTCGGCGGCTCGGCGGCCGCCGCCGCCGGTTCCTCGTCGAAGCGTTCCAGGATGACGTGCGCGTTGGTGCCGCTGATCCCGAACGAGGACACCGCGGCCCGTGCGGGCGCGCCGGTGGCGGGCCACGGCCGCGCCTCGGTGAGCAGTTCGACCGCGCCCGTGCTCCAGTCCACATGCGGCGTCGGCTCGTCGACGTGCAGCGTCTTCGGCAGCACGCCGTGCCGGATGGCCTCGACCATCTTGATGATCCCGCCGACACCGGCCGCCGCCTGCGCGTGGCCGATGTTCGACTTGAGCGAACCGAGGTACAGCGGGCGCTCGGCGGTGCGCGCGCGGCCATAGGTGGCCATGATCGCCTCGGCCTCGATCGGGTCGCCGAGGGTGGTGCCGGTGCCGTGTGCCTCGACCGCGTCCACGTCCGCGGCGGTCAGGCCGGCGTCGGCCAGCGCGGCGCGGATCACCCGCTGCTGGCTCGGCCCGTTCGGCGCGGTGAGCCCGTTGGACGCGCCGTCGGAGTTCACCGCGGAGCCGCGGACGACGGCGAGTACCCGATGCCCGTTGCGCCGGGCGTCGGAGAGCCGCTCGACCAGGAGCAGGCCGACCCCTTCGGCCCAGGAGGTACCGTCGGCCGCCGCCGCGAACGGCTTGCACCGACCGTCGGTGGCCAGACCGCGCTGCCGGGAGAACTCGACGAAGATGCCCGGCGTCGACATCACTGTCACGCCGCCGGCGAAGGCCATGGTCGACTCGCCCGCACGCAGCGACTGGATCGCCAGGTGCAAGGCGACCACCGAGGACGAGCACGCGGTGTCCACCGTGGTCGCCGGCCCGAGCAGGCCGAGCTGATAGGCGATACGACCGGACATGACGCTGGCCGTGCCGCCGGTGAGCAGATGCCCCTCGACGTGCTCGGGCGCGTCGTGCATCCGTGGGCCGTAGTCCGAAGCCATCGCGCCGATGAAGACGCCGGTTCGGCTGCCGCGCAACGTCTCCGGATCGAGGCCGGCGTCCTCCAGGGTCTGCCAGGCCGTCTCCAGCAGCAACCGCTGCTGCGGGTCCATGGCCAGCGCTTCGCGCGGGGAGATGCCGAAGAACGCCGCGTCGAAGGTGTCCGCCTCGTGCAGGAAACCGCCATGGGACACGTAGCTCTTGCCCGGACGCTCCGGATCGGGGTGGTAGATGTCGTCCCAGCCCCGGTTCACCGGGAAGCCGGAGATGGCGTCGCCGCCCTCGGCGACCAGACGCCACAGGTCCGCGGGCGATTCGACGCCGCCGGGGTAGCGGCAGGCCATCCCGACGATCGCGATCGGCTCGTCGCTGGTGTCCGCGATCGGGGCCGGGGTCTGCTCGATATCGGGCAGCTCGATGAGTTCGGCGTCCAGGTATCGGACCAGTGCCTCGGGCGTCGGCTGATCGAAGAGCAGGGAGGTCGGTAGTCGCAGACCGGTGGCGTCGTGCAGCCGGTTGCGCAGCTCGACCGAGCTGCGCGAGTCGAAACCGATGTCCTTGAAGGTCTTTCGGTCCATCACCTGGGCGGTGTCCGCGTACTCCAGTACCGCGGCGGCGTGGGTGCGCACCAGCTCGGTCAGGGCCTGGCGGCGCTCGGCGGGATCGGCGCCCGCGAGCCGCTGCGCGAAGTCGGAACCGTTCGCGGTGACCGCGCGGGTCCGCTCGCCGACCCAGAAACGCCTGCGCTGGAACGCGTAGGACGGCAGGTCGACGTGCGGCACCCCGGTGTCCGGGAACGCGCGCGTCCAGTCGACGGCCGCACCGTGCACATAGGCGGTGGCCACCGAGGACAGGAAACGCGCGGGATCGTCCTCGCCGCGGCGCAGCGAGCCGACCACAACGGCCTCGGCGCCGCGCGCCTCGGCGGTCTGCGCGACACCGATCGCCAGCATCGGGTGACCCGACACCTCGATGAACACCGCGCCGCGCGCGTCGTTCAGTAGGTTGTCGACGGTCTCCTCGAAATGCACTGTCCGGCGCAGGTTTCGGTACCAGTACTCGGCGTCGAGATCGGTACCGGCCATCACCTCTCCGGTCACCGTCGAATGGAACGGTATCGAGGTCGGCTGTGGCTCGATACCGTCCAGCACGGCGAGCAACTCCGCGCGGATCTGCTCGACCTGAGCCGAATGCGAGGCGTAGTCGACCGCGATCCGGCGGGTCTGCACCTCGTCTTCCGCAGCCGCGGCCAGGAATTCCTCCAGTGCGGCAACCTCACCCGCGATCACCACGGAGCCGGGACCGTTGAGCGCGGCCACCGACAACCGACCGGCCCACGGCGAGATCCGCTCGGCCACTTCGTCTTTGCGCAGCCACACCGACGCCATGCCACCCTGCCCGGCGAGCTCGGTGAGCAGCTTCGCGCGGAGCGCGACCACGCGTGCGGCGTCGCGCAGCGACAGCGCGCCCGCCACGCAGGCGGCGGCGATCTCCCCTTGCGAGTGGCCGACGACCGCGTCCGGCACCACCCCGTAGGAGCGCCACAGCCGAGCCAGCGAGACCATCACCGCGAACAACACCGGCTGCACCACATCAACGCGCTCCAGTGGAGCGGCGCCGTCCGTCGCGCGCAGCACCTCCTCGAGCTCCCAGTCCACGAATTCGCTGAGCGCCCTTGCACATTCGGTCATGGACTCGGCGAAGACCGGCGTGCTCGCCCACAGCCGCAGCGCCATTCCGGCCCACTGATGGCCCTGGCCCGGGAACAGCAGCACCACCCTGGGGCGGGCCAGCGCGCCGGCCGAGGGGCTGCGCACCACGCCGGGCACTACATCGCCGCCCGCCAGCGCGCTCAGCCCGGACAGCAACTCGGCCCGGTCGGTCCCGATGACGGCGGCGCGATGCTCGAAGGTGGCCCGGTCACCGATCAGGGACAGGCTCACCCTGGTCGGATCCGCTTCGGAACCCTCGAGCGCGGTCAGCAGCCGTTGGGCCTGCCCGCGCAACGCGGCCGGGGACCGGCCGGACAGGATCCACGGCAGCGCGGCGGGTTGTTCGACCGCGGACGGCGCCGCCGGTGCGGTGACGTTCGGCGCGTCCTGCACGACCAGATGGCAGTTGGTGCCGCCCATTCCGAACGAGCTGACCCCGGCGACCAGCGGGCGGTCCGGCCGGGGCCACGGCGTCAGCTCGGTCTGCACGACCAGGTTCAGCTCGGCCAGCGGGATGCGCGGGTTCGGCACGGCGAAGTTGCGGTTGGCGGGCAGCCTGCGGTGCCGCATGCTCAGCAACACCTTGAGCAGCCCGACGATGCCCGCGGCGCCTTCGAGGTGGCCGACGTTGGTCTTCGCCGAGCCGACCGGCAGCGGCGTGCCCGTGGCTCGGCGGGTGCCGAGCGCGGCGCCGAGGGCCGCCGCCTCGATCGGGTCGCCGACCGGGGTGCCGGTGCCGTGCAGTTCGACGTACTGCACGGCGTCGGGCTCGATGCCCGCGTTCTCGTGCGCCCTGCGCACCACCAGTTCCTGGGCCTGCGCGCTCGGCACGGTGAGGCCGTCGGTGGCGCCGTCGTTGTTCACCGCGCTGCCGAGCAGCACACCGTGGATCCGGTCGCCATCGGCGCGCGCGGCCTCGAGCGGTTTGAGGACGAGCACCACGGCGCCTTCGCCGCGGACGAACCCGTTGGCCCGTTCGTCGAAGGTGTAGCACTCGCCGTCGGGCGAGAGGCCGCCGAAGCGTTCCTCGGTCAGCGCGCTCTCCGCGAGGATGTTCAGGTTGACGCCGGCCGCGATGGCCAGGGTGGATTCGCCGGAGCGCAGGCTCTCGCACGCGAGGTGCACGGCGACCAGGGAGGAGGACTGTCCGGTGTCGACGGTGAGGCTCGGTCCGCGCAGCCCGAGCTGGTAGGAGACCCGGTTGGCGATGACGCCCCGGTTCACCCCCGTCATGGTGTGTTCGGTGATCGCCGCCGCACCGTGCTGGTTGACCAGGCCGGCATAGTCGTCGCGCAGCGAACCGACGAAGACGCCGGTGGCTTCCGCGCGCAGTCGGTCCGCGACGATCCGCGCGTCTTCGAGTGCGGCCCAGGCCAGTTCGAGGACGATGCGCTGCTGCGGGTCCATCGAGACGGCTTCGCGCGGGGAGATGCCGAAGAACTCGGCGTCGAAGTGACCGATCTCGTCGAGGAAACCGCCGCGCCGCACGCCCGGCTCGGTCGACGTTCCCGCCCACCGGCCCTTCGGCGCCTCGTCCAACGCACTGGCGCCATCGCGCAGCAACGCCCAGAAGGCGTCGGGGCTCGCGGCCTTCGGCAGCCTGCAGGACATCCCGACCACCGCGATCCGATCGCAATCCATCGACTGTCGATTCATGAATGAACTCCCACTGAGGATAATGAGTTCTACCGTTATGCCTCGCATATTCCGAGCAAGAAAAAGCCTAGGCAAGGCCAGTCATGGCGCAGTAATCGCGATTTGCTGGCAACGGTTAGAACCTATTACCCGACAGTGGTCGGCCGATGGGGCGAAAGACGGTCTACCCATGTTTCAGGGGCGAAAACGGGGCCTGGGCTCGGACTATCCGGCTAGCCCGAGCCCAGGTACCCGAGTGCTCGTGAGCTACTCGAGCACGATGTGAGCGGTTTCGTCGACCGCGTAGCCCCGAGCGTACACAGCACTCGAAACGTCGTCAATAGAGCATTTAACAGTAGTTATAGGCACTAACAGAACGTCTTAGTTCCGCCAGCCACACCAATCGACCTGGCCACAGGGCCGCCAAGCAGCGGTCGGCCTACTGCGGTTCGTACTCGAGACCGAGCTGCCCGAACACCTCACGCAGGCAGTCCTCGAAGACCGGCTCGACGTCGGCGAAGGCGAACACCAGCTGGTTCAGCACCTCCATGCACAACAGCCCGTACAGCCTGATCCAGATGGACAGGAAGACGTAGATCGCCTCGGCGGGCAGCCGCCTGCCCACCTTGGGCGCGTAGTCGAACAGCTGCTCGCGCAGCGACGGCGCCAGCTCGTCGATATCGGGTACCGGAAACCGCCGCTCCTCCCACAGCTCGACGAACTGCTCGAGGAAGCTCTGCTCGAGTTCGTGCTCGGCCCGCTGCCGCGGCGAGTCGGGGGCGCTGCCCGAGGGCGGGGCCGGACTCGCGAACATCCAGCCGAATTCGGCGCGATGCGCGATGGCCCAGCCGCGCATGGCCCGGCTCATCGCGAGCAGCCTGCGCGAGAGCGACTCGTCCATGTTGTCGTCGCGCGCCCCCTCGATGGTAGCGACCAGTTCCTGGTAGAAGTCCGCGGTGACCGCTTCGACCAGCGCCTCATGACTGGGGTAATACCGGTACAGCGCAGGCCCGCTCATGCCCATCTCCCTGGCCACCGCGTTGACCGTGACCGCGGCGGAACCCTCCTCGATCAGGAGTTTCCTGGCGGTCGTGCGGATCTCCTCGAGGGTGGCCTGGCGGAACCGCTCCCTGCGGCTCATGGTCTGTGGGGGCATTGCTTGTTCCTGACCTCGAAGCGGTTGACACGATGGTATTCGTCTGGTTAGTTAGATACTATAATTCAAGTTAGGGTCCCTTGATGTGCGGGAGAACGACATGCGGGAAAACCTGGCAAACCCCCGGCGCGGCTCCGCACGGAAACCCCTGGAATATCTCTTCGCCAAGTACAAGGCCCAAGGGACCATCACCCACGTCGAGTCCGTCACCCCGACGATGAAGTCCATCCGGATCCACAGCGAAGAACTCGGCAAACTGCCCTACACCCCGGGCCAGCACGTCCGGATCGAGATCAACGATCCGCTGTCCATCTACGGCATCTTCCGTCCCGTCGAGACGCTGCGCAGCTACACCATCTGGGACTACGCGCCGACGGCGAAGACATTCGAGCTGCGTGCGCACCTGTACGACGGCGAAGGCATCGGCCTGACCTGGGCCCGCGATGCGAAGCCCGGCGATGAGGTGACGTACTGGGGCCCGCAGGGCGACTTCGTCACCGGGGACGCCCCCTACCATCTGTTCATCGGCGAAGAAACCGCGACGGTCGCGTTCGGCGCCATGATCCGCGGGCTCGACGCACGGGAGCGGGTGTACGGGCTGTTGGAAAGCGAGTCGGCGGCGGACGAACTGCCCGTCCCCGGCGAACATCGGTTGCATCGGGTGTACCGCGAGGGCGCCCCCGCGCTCTCCTCCCCCACCCTGCTGAGCGCACTGACCACGCTGAACCTACCCGACACGCCCGGTGCGGCATACATCGCCGGCGAGGCCCGAACCTGCCAGGCGGTCCGGGACCACCTGGTCCGGGAACGCGACTGGCCACGCGACGCGATCACGGTGAAGCCGTTCTGGACTCCGGGAAAGCGGGGCTTGCATTGAGATACCTCCTATCTCGCACCGGCTCGCACGCCGGCCACGAGCGAATCGCCTCGTCGGCCCGGCACCCGCTCATCGAGGTAGCGGATCTTGGCGGCGGGCTCCTGGCCCGCCGCCAACGGCCGATCCAAGGCGATCGTGCTGAACTGGCGCATTCCGCCACCCCAGCCCGGCCGCCTGCCGAGCAGATCGTCACGCGCGGTGAGGATTACCAGCACCGGCACCTCACCGAGGTCGGCCCCGAGGCCCTCCACGAAATCCAGCAGATCGTCGTCGGCCCGATGCAGGTCCTCGATGACCAGTACCAGTGGACAATCCCGGGCGAGAGTGCGCAAGAAAACGCGCAGACCATCGAACATCTCCACGGTACTGAGCGGGCGCGGCGAATCGACGAGCGGTCGTAACGCATGCGTCAGCCTGCGCGTGGCCTCACCCGAACCAAGCAGCCTGCGCAGGAATCCGGCGAGCTTGTCACCCGCCATCGTGGCCGAATCGGCAGGCGTGATGCCGCAGCAGGTCGACACGATCGCCAAGGGCACCGCGCCACCGTTCACCGCGGGCAGGCGCGGCGCATCGCAGACCACGAACCGGGTGTCGACATCCTGTTCGCGCACCCGTCGCTCGAACTCGCGCAACAACCTCGTTTTGCCGACCCCCGCCTCGCCGAGCACCGTGATCAGATGCGGCACAGCCCGATGCCGCACCCGCTCGAGCGTGCCGTGCAAGACGTCCAATTCCAGTTCCCGATCCGGCGCGCCGATCGAGCTGGTCGCCCGCGACCGCTCCCGGACACAGGTGACCTGCCAGATCCACGACCCGTCACCGACCTGGTCGTAGCCGACCTGCGCCGCCGTCGCGTCCCTGGTGACACCGCACACCCGGATCGCACCGGAAGGCGCACCGGCCAACAGCCATTGACATCGTTCCAGCACCGCCCCGTTGGGCGACTGCGGAACATCTATCTCCCCGGATCGGTACCGGATGGAGGCCTCGCCGGTGGACACGGCGACCCGCACGACGGGCACGTCACCCAGCCGATCGAGGATCGCGTCCGCCACCCGGACCGCGCGCTCCGCGTGATCCTGATTCTGGGCGACGGGCCCGAAGACGGCCAGCGAGACGGAGCCCATCGAGGTGACGACGGCGCCGCCGAAATCCTGCACGAGTCCCCGAATGTCGAGCGCCACTTCGTCGCGCATCCGATCGATGTCCTCGGGTTCACCCGCGTCCCGGTCGAATCCGAGCTCGGTCTGCACGAGCAGCAGGCTGACCTGCTCCCGGCACACCGCCGAAAGTTCCCGAACGACAGGCGGTTTCGGCACCGGCCGAACCGGCCGCTGCTCGGCGTGCGGCACCTCGACCGGCGGGACCGGCTCGTCCGACTGCGCCCGGTCGTCCGGTCGCGGCCACTGCACGACGATCGGCTCGTCGGATGCGGGCATACCGGCCAGATGCAGCGAGGCGTCCTGGTTCAGGATCGCGTGCTGCAGCAGTTGCAGTTCCCGGCCGGGCTCCACGCCGAGATCCGAGACCAGGGTGGCCCGCACCCGGCTGTAAGTGTTCAACGCGGCGGCCTGCCGACCACAGCGGTACAGCGCGAGCATCAGCTGGCCACACAGTCGCTCGCGCAACGGTTCCGCCTCGACCATGCTCTCCAGCGCACCGAGCATCGTCTGATGTCGACCGCAGGCCAGTTCCGCGGCGAAGTAGTCCTCCATCGCGTCGATCCTGGCGTTCTCCAGCGCGGTCAACTCCGGCCAATCCGTGCCGATCTCCACCAGATCGGCCAACGCCGATCCGCGCCACAGCGAGAGTGCCTCACTGAGAATCACCGAGGCCGCCTTCGGCGAGCCCGCTGCCAGCTCGGTCCGGCCCTCCTGTACCCGTTTACGGAAACGAGATAGGTCTATCTGATCGTCGTCGACCCGCACCATGTATCCCGGTGGCTTGGTGACAAGGGTGCCCGCACCGACGTGCACGGCATTCACCGACAGCGCGCCGCGCAGTCCCGATACCGCGTTCTGCAGAATCTTGCGGGCGGTGGCGGGCGGCTCGGATCCGGCCCACAGTGCGTCCAGCAGCTTGCTGGTCGGTACGACCCGGTTGGCGTGCAGCAGCAGGAAAGCAAGCGTCGCACGTTGTTTGGCGCCACCGATGGCAACTTGCTGGTCGCGGTGCACGACCTCCAACGGACCGAGTATTCGAAATAGCATGGCGAACCCCCACACGTGGAATCAACTCTCCCGTAACAGGATTCACCGGTAACGGCGCCCTGCCGGATGTCCCGACCGGCGGCCTCCGTTCCGCAAGGCCAGGACCGGGTGAGCCAGTCAGCGTTTGCTGATCAATCAGCCTTTCCGTTAATACCGCTCAGTCTCATTAGTACCGGTCAGTATCGTTTAGTGCTCTCTAGAACGATGTTACACAGTTCCAAATCGTCGTCAACCCGAACGACGAACACTTCGCGGAGATCGGCGGTAGAATCCGAAAGTTGTTCTGGCGCACCGGTTTATACAGATTTCCAGCACTGATGGACTCCCCTCGTTGGCGTACTCGCAGCGGCAAGCGACGACGTCGCGGATCGCCGTCCGGGCAGGACCGCATGGCGATCTCGGCACCCGGCGGGTGGTGCGATCACCGCCACACCCACCGGGGTTTTGGTGTCGGCACCCAGAGCAAGGACTGTTGCTCAGCAATAGCTTTCGGGCACGGACCGCAAGCCCGGCAGAGGCCGGGTTCGTTGTAGTGGGCATCGGGCGTCACCGGGCGCGACGAGCTCGCATTCGGCCACGATCCAGCTGGTGGCCTCGGCCTCACAACATTCGATCACCCAGATAACTTCATGGCAGAAATTATCAGCCAAATCAATCACCCGTCAACAGATTTCACAGCTCGCGGATGCCCCCGGTATTGGTGTGTTCCATTTGGCTCGACATTGCGGTAGCGACAATTCGGACGAACTCCTCCGCATCATGGAGCGCCGTGCCGTGTCGAGCCGAAACCATTGCTGAACTGCGGAATCAGATCTCCAGCAGCAGCGTCGCGGGGCCGATACCACCCGCCGCGTACACCATTTTACGGGTCATCCTGCGCCCCCGGATAATTCATCGTACACGATACAATGTCACAAAAGTGCTGTCGGGCCAAAGATTAGGGCCCTACCGAACACTTGCTTGACCCCCCATATGGGGGGAACTTTATGACGTTCAAACGAATTCAACAAGAAATCCGCGTAAGGAGCAAGGTTCTCCCTCGCCCAGCGGGAAATTCGCCGCCGTGTCGGGCCGAGGTCGCGGTGTGTCGCGCGGTTTCGCGGTGTGTCGCGCGGGTTCGACGCGGGACGCACCGCGGGCGACAGCGGCCGATCGTCACCGGACGGAGGCAGGCCGGCACCCCACAGCAGCAGGGGCCCGGCCGCGTGCTGTGAACGAACTACTTTCCGCCGTCGAGGATCCGGCGCAGCTGACGAGACGAGGCCACCAGTCCGCCCGCGCGATCCCACAGGCTTGCCTCGTCCACACACCACCCATCACCGCTGGTGATGTTGCGCTGCACCGCCAGCACGAAGTCGTCGATGGGATTGCGCACCAGATCGCCGTGCAGGTGGATGGACAGCTCGGTTGACACGATCGCGAGCGGTTCGGACAGCGTGGGATAGAGCCCAGGCGGCATGGCGTCCATGGCCACGATGGCCACCAGCGAATCCGCCGCGACCTCGGGCCGCATGCGCAGCCACGCACCCATTTCCGCGGTCGACGACCCGGTCATCGGGAAGGCGCCACAGGCCTGCCGCAGCTCGAACTGCTGCCCGAACGGAACCAGCTCCGGCGGAAAATGGATCTCCGGGCAATCCTCGGGCGCGGGTACCGAGGGCGCGGTGATCCGCTGCTGCCCGGCCCCACCCGTGCGGTGCGCGAACACGATGGTCGAGATGAAGATGGTGTCCTCGCCCTGCGTCCCGCGCACCGTGACGAACTCGGCGGTCCGGCCGGCTCGCTCCACCGTGGCGACCAGCAAAATCGGTGCGTCCCAAGGGTTTCGCAGGAATTGGGTATGCGTGGCCTGTGGCACCGCCGCCGTGTCGACGAGGTCCGCACCGGCCTGGGCGGCGAGCGCGTTGAGCAGTCCGCCGAGCGGGCCGGACCACGACCACCACGTGCGCGGCACGTGCACAATCCATTCGCCCGGGCTCTTCCTGGTGGCACCGCTGGACTCCAGCAACGCATGCTTTTCTAATGTCACAGTAATTTCCGTCCCCTAGCGCCTCGATATCGACGCGCTCAGTAGATCCTATTATCCGGATAAAATCCAGACCGCCTGCAAACGCAATTCAGCCCCCGCTGACCCCGCCTACCGGTCGGCCGATAGCCGCAGCAAACTACCTGGTAATGGGCTCGATGAGCGTCTCATTAACCGACAGTTCGCGACGAATGTGTGCGGCCGTCTAGGTTCGGGACAGGCCCCCGGTAATGGCTATTCGAATCCGGTTTGTTCGGGTCAACTACCAATTAGGAGAAGAGCATGGATCTGCAGCTCGCAGGCAAGACCGCAGTGGTCACGGCCGCCGGCGGTGGCATCGGCGGCGCCATCACTCAGACACTGATCGCCGAGGGGGCAACCGTGCTCGGTGCCGACCTCGCCGTCACCTCGAAGCTCAAGGAAACCGGCGCGATCACCGTCCAGGCCGATCTGACCACCGAGGAGGGCGTCGAGCAGCTGCGCCAGGCGGTCGTCGCCGAATTCGACGGCGTCGATCTGCTGGTCAACGTCGTCGGCGGGCTGGCGGGCCTGCAGCTGGGCAACTTCGCCGATATCGACGACGCGACCTGGCAGAAAGCCTTCCAGCTCAACCTTTTCGCGAATCTGAACGTCACCCGCGCGCTGCGGCCCACCCTGCGCGCGGCGATCGTCAACGTCTCGACCGCGGTCGCCCGCTTCCCCTCGACCGGCCCGTACTGGTACGCCGCCTCGAAGGCCGCACTGGCCGCGTGGAGCAAGAGCCTGGCCAATGAGCTCGGCCCGCAAGGCATTCGGGTCAACGCGGTCTCCCCCGGCCTGATCCGCACGCCGCTGTGGGACGAGTACGGCCCGCGGCTCAGCGCGACCTTCCACATGGAGGCCAAGGACTTCATGCCCAACCTGCCGATGCTCGCGCAGGTTCCGCTCAACCGCTGGGCCGAGCCGGAAGAGGTGGCCGCTCTGGTCGCGTTCCTCGGTTCTCCCGTCGCGGGCTTCATCACCGGCGCGGACTACATCATCGACGGCGGCGCCGAAAAGGTCATGTGATCGCAGCGGCAGCCGCCGCTGACGCCACATCAGAAAGGGATGGCCATGTGTGGAATCGTCGGATGGGTCGACTTCGACCGGGATCTGCGGACGCAAACCCATATCGCACAACGGATGACGGACACCATGGCCCTCCGGGGACCCGATGACGAGGGCCTCTGGGTGCGCGAACACGTCGCGCTCGGCCATCGGCGGCTGGCGGTGATCGATATCGCCGGCGGCAGGCAGCCGATGCGCACCCCGGAGACGACGAACGACGGCGAGCCCTTCCTCGTCATCAGCTACAGCGGCGAGGTCTACAACTTCGCCGAACTGCGCGAGGAGCTGCGCGGACTCGGCCACTGGTTCGCCACCCGCAGCGACACCGAGGTGGTGCAGCGCGCCTATCTGCAGTGGGGCACGGACTTCACGCATCGGCTCAATGGCATGTTCGCCTTTGCCATCTGGGACAGCCGAGTGGACGAATTGATCCTGGTGCGCGACCGGCTCGGCATCAAACCGCTCTACTACTACCCGCTGCCGGACGGGGTGCTGTTCGGCTCGGAGCCGAAGGCCATCCTGGCCAACCCGGCCGCCCGCGCCGAGATGGACGCCGACGGCCTCCGGGACGCGCTCGCGGTGGCCAGGGTGCCGGGACGCACGCCGCTGCGCAACCTCTTCGAGCTGCGACCCGGTCATATCCTGCGGGTCCGGCGCGGGCAGCTGCGCGAGGAACGGTACTGGCAGCTGGAGACCCGGCCGCACACCGACGATCTGGCGACCACCGTCGGTCACGTCCGCGAACTGCTCGAGGACATTGTGACCAAGCAGATGGTCTCGGATGTGCCGCTGTGCACCCTGCTCTCCGGTGGGCTGGACTCGAGTGTGCTCACCGCACTGGCCCAGCGCACGGCGAGCGCACACGGCGAAGGCCGGGTGCGCAGTTACTCGGTCGATTTCGTCGGCCATACCGAGAACTTCAAGCCGGAGCTGTTGCGCGAGGCGCCGGACACCCCGTTCGCATTGGAGCTGGCGCGTCACGTCGGCACCGACCACCGGGAGATCCTGCTCGACACCGCGACGCTGGTCGAGCCCGCGATCCGGGACGCGGTGCTGCGGGCCTGGGATCTGCCCTACGGCATCGGCGATCAGGATCCCTCGATCTACCAGTTGTTCCGCGGGGTCCGCGAGGCCTCGACGGTGGCGCTGTCCGGTGAGGGCGCCGACGAGATCTTCGGCGGCTACCTGTGGTTCCCGGCGGAGCAGCCGACGTTCCCCTGGCACACACCGAGTCCGGTGCCCGCGGCCAAACTCGGCGCGGCCTTCCTCGACCGTGACCTCGCGGCGGCGATCGACCTGGACACCTACGTCAACGATCAGTACGCCGACGCCGTCCGTCAGGTGGTGCACCTGCCCGACGCCGACGCACTGGAGCGGCGCACCCGGATATCCAGCCACCTGCACCTGACCCGATTCCTGGCGATGATGCTGGACCGCAAGGACCGGATGAGCATGGCGACCGGGCTGGAGGTCCGGGTGCCGTTCTGCGATCACCGCCTGGTCGAGTATGTGTACAACGCGCCGTGGTCGCTCAAGACGTTCGACGGCCGGGAGAAGAGTCTGCTCCGCGCCGCCACGAAAGACCTTCTTCCCCAGTCTATTTCGCAGCGGAAGAAGGCGCCCTACCCGACCACCCAGGACATCGGCTACGACGTCGCGATCAACCAGGAACTCGGCAAGATCATGGCCGAGCCCGCCTCACCGATCCTGCCGCTGCTGGATGTCGAAGTGGTACGGGCACATCTGGACAAACCGATCACCGAGCCGTACTCGATGATCGCCCGCTCGGCCTACACCGAGCCACCGGTGCGGTTGAACGCATGGCTGGCCATGCACCAGGTGAACCTGGTCGGGATCAGCGCCTGAGCGCTGCCCGCCTCTCTACCCGTCAGCCGATGGGTAGCAACAGATTTCGTTTCGCAGTACGTATCCGGACCGGTGTTCGGAGAATAGGGAGAACGTAGCGGTGGACAACCGTATTTCGACAAACGTTGCACTCTTTCCCGGACAGGGTGGATTCGACGGGGTGGCGCTGGCCAATGCCGCCGAGCGCCACCCCGAGGTGAGTGCCGTGCTGGCCGAGGTCGACACAGTGCCCATGGCCGAGGTGGGCCGCTCGCTCTCCTCGGCCGTCCTGCGCGCGGAGCCGCCGACGCTCGGCCAACTGCTGGCCGACGAGCCGTGGGTTTCCCAGCTCGCGATCTACGCGACCTCGGTCGCCGTGTATCGCGTGCTGCACGCGGCAGGCCTGCGGCCGAGCATCCACATGGGGCACAGCCTCGGCGAGATCGCCGCGCTGGTCAGCGCGGGCGTGTACTCCGTCGCCGACGGGGCGCGGATCATCTGGCACCGGGTGCGGGCGGTCGGCGAACTGGATCTGCCCGACAGCTACATGGCCGCCGTCGGCGCGGACCCGCGCAAGACCCGGGCGCTGGTCGAGCTGGTGGAGAACGCGGATCTCGCGGTCGCCGTGGAGAATCACGCGCGGCAGACCGTGGTGTCCGGCCCGCAGGACGCGATGGACGCCCTGCGCGGCCTCACCACCGCGATCGGGATCTCCTTCGTCCGGCTCGATTCACCCGCCCCGTTCCACAGCCCGCTGCTGCGGCAGGCGGGCCCCGGCTTGGCCGCGCGAATCCGCGACATCCCGGCGAATCCGCCACAGACAGAGGTGTATTCGCCGATCCTGAATCGGTCCTACACCGCCGACGACGACATCGCCGAGCTGTTGGCGAGCCATCTCGTCGCACCGGTGCGTTTCGGGGAGGGTATCCGCACGCTTTACGCGCGGGGGGTGCGCGGCTTCGTCGAGTGCGGTGCGCTCGGCACGCTGTGTAAGTTCACCGCGAAGACCCTCGAGACCGATCCGCACACCGCCGTGCCCGCGCTGCCCGCAGGCGCGACCGAAGTGGCGCTGCTGCGGCTGCGCGCGGCGGGCCTGCTCGGCGTGGGCGCCGCCAACTCGGACTTCGACACCTTCTGGGATCTGCACGGCACCGAGATCATCGCGCACGTCCGACGCACGTTCGAGAACGGGCATATCGCCGCTCTGCCGGACCGCGATCCGGTCGATGTGCCGGAACCTGTTGCACCACAACCAGTTGCGGCTACCAATGGCGCGCACACCACCAATGGCGCGCACGCTGGGAACGGCGCGCACGCCGGCAACGGCGCGCGCGCCGACAACAGCGAACCCGCACGGGAGGAAGTGGCGGGCACGCTGCGCACCATGTACGCCGAGGCGCTGGAATACCCGATCGAGGTGTTCACCGACGAAGTCGAGCTGGAGGCCGAGCTCGGCATCGACTCGGTCAAGCAGATCGAGCTGCTGAACCGGGTGTCCGAGGAGTACGGCCTGCAACCGAGGACCGACGGTTTCCGGCTGGCCGACTACGACACGATGGGCAAGGTCATCGGGTACACGATGACCAGACTGTCGGACCGGGAATCCGTCGATGTCTGAGCTACGCGGCAAGCTGGCATTGGTCACCGGTGGGGCGCACGGCGTCGGCAAGGCCATCACCACCGCGCTGCTGGAGCGCGGCGCGGACGTGATCGTGAACTACTTCCACTCGCATGAGGCGGCCAAGGAGACCGCGCGCGAACTCGGTCCGCTCGGCCGGGTCGAGTTGCTCCGCGGCTCGGTGGCGCGCTCCGATCAGGTCACCCGAATGTTCGCCGAGATCGAGCAGCGATTCGGCAGGCTGGACATCCTGGTGAACAACGCGGCCTCCGGCGCCCTGGTACCGGACGACGAGGTCACCGACGAACAGCTCGATCTGGGATGGGACACGAATGTCAAAGGCGCACTGCGCTGTTCGCAGCACGCCGCGGAGTTGATGCGGCGGCAGGGCCGGGGCGCGATCGTCAACATCTCCGCGCTGGGTGGTTCGCAGTTCGTGATGGCGAACTACCTCGCGTGCGCCCCGGCCAAGGCGGCGATGGAGACGATGACCCGATACCTGGCCGCGCGTTATGCCGCGGCGGGCATCCGGGTCAACACCGCCTCGGCCGCGATGTTGGTCAGCGACGTCGCCGACGCCTTCCCGCAGGCCGCGGCGATGCAGCGGGCGATCGGCGCGGCGACCCCACTCGGCAGGCTCGGCACCCCAGCGGAATTCGCGGATCTGGTGGCATTCCTGGCCAGCGAGCAAGCGCGGTGGATCACCGGACAGACCGTGCTCGCCGACGGCGGCCTTTCACTCGGCGTGCCGCTGTTGTCAGCGCCGGGCGAACTCGCTTCGGCGACAACGGTTCCGGGGCAAGCCGCCGCGACCATGGATACCGAACCGGTACCGAGCGCTTCGGGCGCCGGCGCACGGCCCGTGGCCGAGGCTTCGGTCTGCGAACCACACGATTGCGCCGCGGGCGTCGATACCCGGTTCGAGGCCGAAACCCCGGTCACCGAACCGGAAGACGACGAGATCGCGATCGTCGGCATCGGCATGGCCGTGGCCGGCGCGAACAGTCCAGAAGAGTTCTGGCAGTTGCGTAATACCGGCGCCGACCTGTTCGTCCCCGTGCCGGTGGACCGCTGGGAACGGGATTCGTTCCACTCCACCGACGACAGCGCGGAGGACAAGGCGTATCAGGACCGGTGCGTGTTCATCACCGAATTCGCGCCCACCGAGGGCGGATTCGATCCCGCCGATCCCGCGGGCAACCACGAGTTCACCACCTCCTGGTTGCGGCACAGCGTGATTCAGGCCATGCGCGGCGTCGGCACTCGGCCGACCGATCGATTCCGCGCCGTCATCGGCTACACCCCCGACGGCAATCAGCACCTGGAAGAGGCGGGGGTGCTCGCGGCCGCCGTGGACCGGGCGGACAGCATTCTCGCCGAACTGGCGCCCGCGGCACGGGATTTCCTGCGTGCGGAGGTCGCAGGCACCCTCGGCGCACGGTATCGGCGCGGCGCAGGCGACAACGTGGCCCGCTTCCTGCCGCATCGGGTGGGCAGGCTGGCCATCGATGGCGTGCTGCCCGCGGCGACCACGGTGCAGATGGTGGACACCGCGTGCTCGTCCTCGCTCTATGCCGTGGACATCGGGGCCAAGGCCCTGCTCGACGGCGCGGTAGACCTCGCGGTCTGCGGCGGTGCCTTCGCGCTCGGCCCGCGCGGCACGGTGTTGTTCTCCAAACTGCGTGGCCTGTCCAAGAAGGGCGAGGTGCGCTCGCTGGACCGTGACGCGGACGGGGTCATCTTCGCCGACGGCGCGGCCGTGGTCGTGCTCAAGCGACTGAGCCGGGCCCGCGCCGACGGCGACGACGTGCTCGGCGTGCTGCGCAGCACCGGCACCTCCTCCGACGGCAAGGGCAAGGCGATCTACGCGCCGAACCCGAAGGGCCAAGCCAGGGCGATCTCCCGGGCCCGCGAGACCGATCCGCCGATCCCGGTGGACTGGATCATCGCGCACGCCACCGGCACTCCGGCCGGCGACACGGCCGAGCTGAAGACCCTGCACGAAAGCTATGGCGCCGAGGCGATTCCGGTCACCTCGAACAAGTCGCTGATCGGGCACACCGGCTGGGCGGCGGGCGTGGTGTCGCTGATCGAGGCCACCCTCGGCCTGCGCCACGGCGTCGTGCCGCCCCAATTCCGTTTCACCGCACCGCCGGTCGACTTCCCCGCCGACCGATCCCGGCTGACCATCCCGACCGAGGCGCTGGCGCTGCCCGCGCGGCAGGATCGCCCGCGCACGGTCGCGGTGACCGGCTTCGGTTTCGGTGGCACCAACGCCCATCTGCTGCTGTCCGAGCAGCATCCGGCCGCGGTCCCGACGAAGACCGCGTCGCAGCGGCGCGACGGCCGGATCGCGATCGTCGGCTGGGCGGCTCACCTGCCCGGCTTGGCCGATCGGACCGCGATCGAGGCCTGGCTGCGCGGCACCGGCCCCGGCCCGGCCGACAGCTTCGGCGAGAAGTACCCGACGCCGACCTTCGACAAGGTGCGGCTGCCACCGCCGACCGTGCGGACCGTGGACCGCTGCCAGCTGATGATCCTGGAGTGCGGGCACCAACTGCGCGAGCAGCTCGGCGACTCCTGGCAGGACCACGCGGACCGGACCGGTGTGTTCGTCGGCAATCTCGGCCCCACCAGGGCGGGCATGCTGTACGCCAACCGCTGCTACCTGGACGACATCTCGGGCGCGCTCTACCGCAACCCCCGGTTGGCCGAGTCCGAGCTGCTGCCCAAATTGCTCGACGGCCTGTCCGAACACGCGCAGCGACTGGTCCCACCGTCCAACGAGGATTCGTTCTCCGGGATCATGCCGAACATCATCTCGGCCAGGCTGGCGAACTATTTCGACCTGCACGGGCCGAACCTGACCCTGGACGCGGGCCTGGCCTCCACGCTGTCCGCTTTCGATGTGGCCTGCCAGTATCTGCGCGCCGGCGATATCGATGTCGCGCTCGCGGGCGGTATCAACGGCAACGATCTGGCCGAATTGCGGCCGCTGCTCGCCGAGCTGCTGCCGGACACGGCCCCCGCCGACGGCGCGTTCTTGTTCGCGCTGGCCACCGAGGAGGTGGCGGTGGCATCGGGGATGCCGATCCTCGCGATCGTGGACGAGATCGGTGTCGTGGACGAGTCGGCGAAATCCGCTGCGGCAGAGGTCGAATGCGGCGTGCCCGCGCCGGCGACCGCGCGCTACCTCGGCGCCGCGGGCGGGCTGGAGGTCCTTCGCCTGCTGCTCACCGGGGGCGGCTCGGCGGATGTGGTGTGCCACGGCGAGCCGGATACCCCGGCGACCCGGATCGGCCTCACCATCCCCGCTACCGAGGCCCCGCCGCTGCCCGAGCGATTCAGCTCGCCGGATGCCTATGGCCCCGGTGCCGCATGCAAGGTGCGACGTCATGTCCCCGAGTTGGTTCCGGTGCCGGCCGACGCGATCCGCCCGGCCCTGCCGTTCCTGCCCGCCGGAGTCGTCCTGCTCACCGACGATCCGGAGCTCGTCGCCGCGCTCGGCCCACTCCCCGACGACGCGATCGTGCTGTGCGCCACGCCGGACACGACCTCGGACACGGTGGACGCCGCACTCGCCGGTCGGGCGCCGAAAGATGTTCGGGTACTTGTCGATCTGGCCGCGTCGGCACCCGTGGCGAACTGCCTGACCGAGGGCGCGCCCGCGGTGGAGGCGTTGCACGATCTGTTGTTCCTGGTGCTGCGCCGGGCCGAACACGCCTCGGTGTTCGCACTGCTGCTCGGCGGTCTGCACCGCGAGGTGCCGCACCCCTTCAGCGGACTGTTCACCGGGCTGATGAAGGCCGCCCAGCTGGAAGCACCGGACACGGAGCGGTTCGCGCTGGTCACCACGACGCAGGACGTGACAGCAGGGGCACTGCTCGTCGAGGCGGAGACCCGCCGAAACCGGGTGTTGCCGGTGGTCTTCGACCGTTCGGGCACCCGCTGCGCCTACACCCTCGTCGAACGCAATCTCGACCTCGCCGAAACCGGCCCGCGGTTGTCCGCGTCCTCCGTGGTCGTCGCGGTCGGCGGCGCCAGGGGCATCACCGCGGAGTTGGTCAAGGCGCTGGCCGCCGACTTCGGCCCGAAACTGTATCTGCTTGGCAGCAACCCGCTCGACGACTATCCGGCGGAGACGTTCATCGCGACCGACGCCGAGTTCGCCGCGGGCCGCAAGCACTGGCTGCGCGACCAGTTGACGACCCGGCCGGGCACGCCGGTCGCGACGCTGAACCGCGAGTTCAACCGCATGCTCGACGCGCGAGCGGCCCGCGGCAACATAGACGCGATGGCGAGCCTCTGCGGCGCCGCTCGGGTCCGATACTTGACCTGCGATGTCACCGACGAGGTTTCGGTGCGCCGGGCCATCGGCGAGATCCTGGCCACCGAGTCGAGCATCGATCTGCTGATCAACGCGGCGGGCAAGAACAGCTCGGCGTTGTTGCCCCGCAAGGACTTCGCGGCGTTCCGCAGCGTGCGTGACCTGAAGCTGCGCTCGCACCGCAACCTGAAGAAGGCCCTCGCCGACACTCCCGTCGGCCTGTGGTGCAGCTTCGGTTCGCTGCTCGGCTTCTTCGGCCAGCGTGGCGAGAGCGACTACGCGGCGGGCAACGATTTCCTCGCCACGGCAAGTGAATTCGCGGCACGGGTGCAGGGCCGAGACGAGGTGACCATCGGGTGGACGCTGTGGAGCGGCACCGGGATGGGCGCGGGCGATCTCATCAGCAAGTACTACGAACGCGCCGACTCCTACTCGAATATGGCGGTCGCCGAGGGCATTCACCATTTCGTCCGCGAACTGCACGCGGCCGAACGGGTGCCGCACATCGTGCATCTCGGTGCCGCTGAGCGGCGCACGGTGACGTCCTTCTACCCCGAGTTCTTTACCGGCACCACCCGAACCGGCGATCACCACCTGCGCCACACCGTGTCGCGCACCGAGGGCACCGCGGTCTACGAGTGTCCGATGACCGAGCAGGCCGACGGCTACCTGTACGGCCACACGGTGCGCGGGCACGCCACGCTGCCAGGCCTTTTCGTCACCGAGATCGCGGCGGAGGCCGCCTTGTCGCTGCGGCCCGAACTCGTCGTGATCGGCTTCGAGGACCTGGTGTTCGAGCGCTTCGTCCAGGTACGCCCGGATCTCGATGTCCCGCCGAAACGCATTCACGCCAGCGTCGGCACCGCGACCGCGGACCTGGTCACCATCGACGTGCGCATCACCTCGGACATCGTCGCGCCGACCGGGTTGGTCATCGCGAAGGACAAGCCGCACTTCACCTGTCGAGTGCTGCTCGCCCCCGCGGCGAACGCCGCGCTGCGCTGGCAGGACTGGACCACCGATCCGGCCGAACGCGCCGTACCGGACCCCTATCATCTGCCCGGCTCGCCGGTGCGCCTGTCCGGACCGTTCGTCTGCACCACCGACACCCGCACCCATCCGCGCGGCGCGCGGGCCCGGTTCCGGCCGGATCTGACCGACGCGGACCCGGTGTGGTCGAAGTTCCTCATGCCGAGCCTGCTGCTCGACGGCATGGCCAGGATGGGCGCGCTACACCCGACCAAAGCCGGGCTGCTGCCGGTGGCGGTGCCCACCTCGGTGCGCCGCATCGATCTGTACCAGCAGGCGAACGATGTCGAACTGGCCCAAGCGGGCCCGCTCGAGCTATACGCGACCCCCGCCGAGTTCACGTTGGACGGTCCGGCCGCGAACCGGTTCGTGGCCGCCCGACCGGACGGCGGCGTGGTCGCGCAGATCAAGGACATCGGGGCGAAGGTACTCGGTTATGTCGACCCCGCCGACGGAACGTTCCACACTTCGGGAGAAACGCATGGTTGACCGGCAAGCCCCAGGGCCAGAGGGTGACCACCTGATGGGCGCGCTGAGCAAATTCAAGAGCAATTCGCTCGGCCTGATCACCGATCTGCAAGGCAAGTACGGCGGCATCGTCCGGGTGAAGCTGGGGCCGTATCTCGTGCACCAGCTCACCGAGCCGAGCGCGATCAAGCATGTGCTGCAAGACAATCCGGACAACTACCGGCGCGGCCGCTTCTACCAGGGCTTCAACCTGTTCATGGGCCGCGGGATGCTGACCACCGACGGCGCGGAGTGGCGCAAGCGCAAGCAGCTCAGCCAGCCGTTCTTTCAGCGCGCCAGGATCGAGGCGGCCGCGCCGATCATCACCGACTGCGTCGAGGATCTGTTGGCGCGCTGGTCCGGCCCCGCCGAGCGGGGTGAGGTCATCGATATCACCGACGACCTGATGTGGCTGTCCATGGGTGTGCTCAGCCGCGCGCTGTTCGGTATCGACCTGCGCGAACGCGCCGAGGAACTGGTGCCCGCGGTGCGCTTCTCGCTCAAGGCGATGATCATCACCGGCAAGGTGGAGCAGATGCTGCCGCAGTGGGTGCCCACCCGCTATCAACGCGACCTCAAGCGCTATCAGGCCGTTCTGAACAATGTCATCGACGACGTCATCACCGCGCAGCAGGGCACCGACGACGACAACTTGGTCAACGCGTTGCTCGCGGCGCGCGACCCCGACACCGGCGAACCGTGGGACCGCAGGGCGATCCGGGCCGAGCTGAAGACCCACTTCATGGCCGGGCACGAGACCACCGGCTGCGGCCTGGCGTGGACGCTGTACTCGATCGCCCAGCACGTCGATGTCCGGCGCAAGCTGACCGACGAACTGGACACCGTGCTCGACGGCCGCACGCCGACCGTCGAAGACCTGGCGAACCTGCCGTATCTGCGGCAGGTCGTGGACGAGTCGCTGCGGCTCAACCCGCCGATCTGGCTGTTCCCCAGGGAGGCCATCGCGGACGACGAGATCGGCGGCTACCACGTGCCCGCGGGCACGAGCGTGCTGATCCCGCCGTACGCGGCCCACCACAATCCGGAGGTCTGGGACTCGCCGGAGGCGTTCGACCCCGAGCGGTTCTGCCCGGCCGCCGCCGGTCCGACGCGGTACTCCTACCTCCCCTTCGGGGGCGGTGGACGCCGGTGCATCGGCAGTCATCTGGCCACCCTGGAGTTGCAGCTGACCGTCGCGATGGTCGCGCAGCGCTACCGGCTGAGCCTGGCCTCGGGTGAGCACGTGCTGCCCACCGGGCTGGTGTCGCTGCGTCCGCAGGCCGGCGTGCGGATGCGTCTGGAACCGGTCGTCCGGACGTGACGCACGATCTCGGTGACGCGGCGACGGTCCGGCGCTTCCGCTGGGTGAATGTGCCTGCCCCGGTGCTTGATTCGCCGCCCCGTCTCGCCGGGCGCAGGGTCGCCGTCTGCAACGGCACCGACGCGGCGGCCGCGGCGGTCGCGGTCGCCCTCGCCCGGCACGGCGCCGTGTCCTGGCGGCCGGGCGAGCCCGGCGCGCCGGACGCGATCGTCGACCTGACGCTGCCCGACCGATTCGACCCCGGCGATCCGAACGCGGCGGACAAGGCCGTGACGCGCACGCTCGCGCTGTTGCGGCACTGCTACCCGGACTGGGCCGAGGAGGTCGACGCCCGCAGGCTCGCCTACCTCGCGGTGACCTACCTGGACGGCGAGTCCGGCTACCGCGGCGACCCGATCCACCAGCCGCTCGGCGGGCTCTGGGCCGGCCTGGCCAAGACCCTCCCCCGGGAGATCCCGAACGTCAACGCGCGCGTGATCGACGTGGCGCGACCGGAGCTCGCGGAACTTCCCGATCTCGTCGCCGCCGAACTGTATGCGCGCGGCCCCGCCGAGATCGGCTATCGCGACGGTGTCCGGCGGATGCTGGTGCCGCGGCCCGAGCCGGTCGCGGCACCGACGGTCACCCTCACCGCCGACGATGTCGTGCTCGTCTGTGGTGGTGGCATCGGGATCGGCTTCGAACTGGCGCGTGCGCTCGCCCGCGAGCACGGCTGCCGGATCGTGGTGACCGGACGGGCGCAACCCCCGGTCGGCACCGAGGACTGGCTGGGCTTGGACGACGCCGGATTCGAGGCGTATCGGCGGGAACACATCCGCGCCGCGGCGGGCACCGGGCGGATTCGCGAGGTCCGCGGGCGGCTCGGCAAACTGGCGAACCTGCGTGCGTTGCAAACGAATCTGCGTTCGGTCGCCGAATCCGGCCTGCCACTGCGCTATTCGCGTTGCGACCATGCCGATCCAGCCGATCTCGACCGGCTGCTGGACGAGATCGGGCCGCAGCTGGCGGGCGTGGTCTACCTGGCCGGGGTCGACCGGCCCGCACGGCTGCCGAAGAAGTCCGACAGCGACTTCCTGGCGGGCATCTCGGTCAAGATCACCGGTTTCCTGCGGCTGGTCACCGCTTTACGCGATCGCAAGCCGAGATTCCTCTGCGCCTCCGGCTCGCTGACCGGTCGGCTCGGCGGCATGGTCGGCGAGCTGGACTACGCGGCGGCCAACGAGGCGCTGGCACGAATCGGCTTGTGGGCCAAGGCAACCAGCGGGCTGGATGTCCTCACGGTCTGCTGGCCACTCTGGCGCGGCCTGAGCGTATCGGCCAATATGGACGCCGCGCTGAAGTACATGCCCGCCATGGACCCGGCCGAGGGCTTGGCGCGCTGGAACGCGGAGCTGCTCGCCCCGCACGCGGGCGAGGCCGCCTTCCTCGGACCCATCGGCCCGGGGGTAAGCCTCGCCCAGGCCGGTCAATTCACGGTCGAGCCCGGGCTGCCCGGCTTCGCCGAGGTGTATCCGAAGATCTTCCACCGCGGCGAACCGTTGCGGTGGCGGCCAGGGTCCGAGCTGAGCGCCGAGATCGGCTTCACCGCCGACACCACGCCGATCGCCGCGGACTTCCTCGTCCACGGCGATCCCGCGCTGCCGGTGACGATCCTGTTGGAGAACGTGCTGCGAAGCTGTGCCTGGCTGGTGCCGGAGCAGCCACGCGAACTCACCGGGGTAACGGTGGACCCGGCGGGACTGCGTCTCGTCGCAGGCACGCTCGCGCTCGAGCGCCGCGCAGCGGTCGACGCGGACGGCCGATCGATCGCGGTCTCGGTGCACGCGGGTGATACCACGGTCGCCCGGCTGACCGTGCGCTACGGCGATCCGCGCGAACCACCGCCGCCCGCGATCCCGGCCTCGGCGGGCGAACCGATCCCCGCGCCGCCTGGCCCGCTGCGCTGGCGCGGCTCGATAGTCCGCCTGGCACAGTGGCGACGGCATCCCGGCGGCACGCTCACCGCCTCGGTCCACCACACCGAGCCCGCCGATCTGTGGACGGCCGAACCCGCTCCCGAACCGCCGCTGCCGATTTCGGCACTGGAGAACATCCTGCGGATGACACCGCCGGACCCCGATGGTGTCCTCCGCATCGACCGGCTCGTGCTCGGTCAACGGCCGGGGCGGGCGGATCTCGTCCTCGGCGACCCATCCGCAGGCGCCTGGTGCGCGATCGACCGCCGCAGCGGGCGCGTCGCGCTGACTCTGCGCCGCTCGAATCACCGACCGTAAACCGAGGAGACAGCCATGGCCGAGCTGACCATGCACGAGATCTACAACGAGGAGTACCTGGACGACCCGTACCCGCTGTTCCAGCGGATACGCGAGGTCGACCCGGTGTACTGGGACGAGCGGATGGGCGAGGCCGGCGGTTGGATGATCACCGGTTACGAGCCCGCGATGACCGCGTTGATGGACCCGAGACTGACGGCGAAGCGGCCGAATTGGGATCCGAGCAGGCTGCCCGAGGACAGCGAGCCGGCGAACGTCGACGCCATGACCTCGCTCAACAAGCAGGTCGTGGTGTCCGAGCTGCCCGGCCACACCCGGATTCGCAAGCTGTTCAACCGGCCGTTCCTGCCGAAGCCGGTCGAGCGGATGCGCGAAGAGATCATGAAGACCGCGGATCGGTTGCTCGACCGCGCGCTCGTCGGTGGCAGCGGTCAGATGGACGCGATGGGGGACTTCGGATTCGCCATGCCCGCAACGAGTCTCGGCGGAGTGCTCGGGATTCCGAAGAAGCTGAACTACCTGCCGTGGATGTTCAGCCTCGGCATGCTCATCGACGACGGACCGGTCGCCCAGGAGATCCAGCCGAAACTGCTGCGCGGGGTGCACGACTACCTGGAGTTCTTCCGCGGCCAGATCGAGGAGCGCCGCGACGGCGCGGGCTACGACGACATGATGCAGATCCTCGCCGACGCCTACACCACCGGCGAGTTCAGCGACGAACGGGAACTGCACGCGAATCTGGCGTTTCTGCTCACCGCGGGCCAGATCAGCACCGCGCATCAGATCGGCAACACGATCATGCATCTGCTGCGGGCACCCGAGCTGTACGAGCGGCTGCGCGCCGAACCCGAACTGGTGCCCGCGTTCTCGCCGGAACTGATGCGTTTCGATGCCTCGATCCAGCTGACCAAGCGCCGCGTCATCGAGCCGATGGAACTCGGCGGGCACGAATTGGCCGCCGGCGCTGAGATCTTCATCTGGATCGGTGCCGCACACCGGGATCCGGACCGGTTCATCGATCCCGACCGGCTCGACCTGGACCGCGAGGACGTCACCCATCTCACCTTCGGCCGCGGTATCCACTACTGCCTCGGCGCTCAACTCGGCAAACTCGCGCACGACATCTCGGTGCAGGCCTTCCTCGAGCGGGTCCCTTGCCCTCGACTCGCGGTCGAGGGCAAGGTCAAACGCTCGATCATGCCGACATTTCGCGGTCCTTATCAGCTGCCGGTGGCGTTCGGTTAGCACGGCTGATGGACAGCCCGCCGGTGGTCTTGAGTTTGCGCAAGGTCGGGCTGTCCTTTCGGCCGATTCGCCGCCGCTGAATCGGCGTGCGCGGATCCGGCAGCAGCCGCTGGACGAAGAAATAGGATCGCAGGCCTATTTTGACCGCGAGTTCGCCGAGCGGATGCGGTTCGTCCAATTGCATCACGCGCCGGACATTGACCGGAACAACGCTCAGCATGATGGTCCGGCCGATCGGCTGCCAGCGGCCGGGAAACCAGCGGTCGCAGAATTGCTGAATGAACGCCTCGCTCACCCGGTGACCGTTATCCGTGCGTTCCCAGTCGCGGGCATCGTAGTCATCCGCGAAATCGGCGAGCGATTCGAAATCCGCCGGAAAGTCCACCACCGGAACGTCGCCCTCGGATGTGAGCTGCGCACAGATATCGCGGGCCCAGAGGTGAAAGGCGATTTGCAGCCGCTCGTCGAAGCCGGGCAGGCCGACATACCGCTGCAACCGGTGCGGCACGACCGCAAGCAGGCACATCCCCTGCACGTAGTCGTCATTGTGCGCGAAAGCGCCTGGTAGACGCCTCGCGACGCCGGCATGGATCCGGTTCAACCGGCGCACGGACTCGCGCACCTCCTCGCTGCCCGGCGGATAGAGGTACCAGGTCCAGAAGAAATACATGCTGTCCTCGAACCGCCGCTGTGGCCGATCGATCGACTTCCGCCCGAATGCCAGCGCGTCCCCGCCGTGCGGCGGCATCGTCACGTCCATGAAGTTCAACGCATAACCGATGTTCAAAAACATTTCACCGAGTCGATACTCTCCGAAAAGCCGGACAATTTCATGGTACTCGGTGTGCGGATCCAGCTTCGCCATCTCCTTGTCCAGCCATTTATACCCACGCATCACAACACCCTCAGATCGACAACCAATACAGAAACAGACTAATGGCAATGTCGATGGAAATGCGATCGACTCTTACGCAAAAACTATGGTCTGGACAAATATCGGAATCTGCGATTCCGCGTCGTACCGTCACCGACTCCCGACTAGAAATCGCCCGCTGATTCCGCGCATCGTCAGAACTCAGGGTTGCCCGAGACCGACCGGTCTACTACGGTCCGTATGGACCGATCGGTTCACCGGCGAAGGAGATTGCTCCATGTCCGACCGCACCACGGGCCAGTCCTGGCGACGCCCCACCCTCATCGCGACGCTCATCGCCGCGTTCATCACGCAGAATTCGATAGCGGTGCCCTATGTGCAGCGCAATGGGCCGAAGTCCGTCCTCGACTTCTTCGTCGGCGACATCTACAAGACGGTGCCAGGCCGGTTCGCGATGGTGGACCTCGGCTTCGTGGTGCTCGGCTTCCACGCGTGGGCGTTCGCGGAGGCGCGGCGGCTCGGCATCCTGCGCTGGTGGGCCGCCTCGTTCGTGCTGACGTTCTCGGTGGGCATCGCCACCGCGATCCCATTCTTCCTGCTGGTCCGCGACTTCACAGTCGACAAAGCCGCAGAGCGCGAAGGCGCGGTCCTACCGGCCACGGCCTAGTCGGCGAGCTCGTAAACCGCGAGTATGCCTTTGTGGTCGCTGCACCACCGCGGTGGCGACGCGGCGAAGTTGTCCTGAGTCTTTTCCGGCTGCCGGGTACCACGCACGATGGACCCGCGCGGACCGACCAGGCCGACGGAGGTCAGCGTCAGCGCGGCCCCGTTGGCGAAGACGAAGTCTACGCGGTCGCGTTCGTCGGCCTCCGGCGCCCAGGCGAGTTCGGCGACGTCCACCTCGGCGTTGTCCGACGGCCAGGTGAGTCCGGGGTGGGTGGCCGGGTCGGGGTACATCGATCGGTAGGCATCGATGAAACCCGCTTGGTGCAGACGCCGAGTGGACTCCCACGGCAGTACGACACCGTTGTGGTCGAACATGGGCGCGGTGGCAGTCGTCCAATCCAGCACGGACGGCTCGTTCAGGTCGCCACCCATGATGACCGAAGCCCCTTGCCCGAGTTCGGTTTTCGCGTCCGCGAGAAACGCGCTGATGACGTCGGGCCGGCCGGAGGCTGCGTTCACGCGCTGGATCACGGCCGGGTCCGTTACCGGGCCGCCCGGCATCTTGTCGAAGTTGTACTCGGCGAACTCATCCGGCGCCGGAACCCCGGGACCGTAGCCGCGAGGCAGATTGGCGGCGTACCAGCGAAACTCCAGATGCGACGAGTAGGCGGTGAGCCGTCTGCCGTCAATGTTCAACCGCGCCTTGACCATCCACTGCAGGTCGGCGCTGTCCTCGATCGGAAACACCGTCAAAATGCCCGTGTCATGCGAGCTGACCGCATTGAAGTCGTACCCACGCCGCGCCAATTCGGCCGCGACATCCGTGGTGGCGCTGGTCGCCTCCGACAGCAGCGCGATCGAAGCCCGGGTCTCGATGATGAGATCGGCGATCAGCTGGGTGCCACGCGCGACCTTGCTACCGCTGTGCCAGGTATTGAAAGCGAGCACCCGAATCTCGCGTGCCCCGCCATCCCCCGCCGCAGACTCGTCATCGTTTCGCGTCATCACCCCATCATGGCCGCCACCGGCGCACCGGCAACCACCGGCATCGCCACAGGAACTTCCCTGGTTCGCCGCCATCGCACGGCGCAGGGTGGGTGCCTGGTCTGGTGATTCGTGGCGGCCGCCGCGAAACGTGGTCACGATAGAATGTCATTTGCAGCATTTGCCTTGCAGAGGCTTTCGGCTCGAACCCGCATCGCCGAGCACGTCGCCGAGACCGTGCTCGCCCGGACCATCTCAGGGGCGCCACCAGGCAGCGCAGGAAGTCCCGCCGATGAAGTCCGGTTGCGGTCGCCTCACTCCACGGCGTCGAACGTGCGCCCCCGATGCGCGGCGCGCAACACGTGACCACCGACCTGGTCTACAGCCGTGTTTCCCGGAGCGAATCGATCGATCATCTGCTGCCAATCGAGGTCTTCGATCTCGCCGAAGCCGAAATCGGTTAACTTGTCGTCGATTTCATCGCCGGTGAACAGAGAGAGCCACGGCTCCCCGATACCAGTCATGATTTCGGACAGCATCTCCACCAGCGCGCGCCGCTGTGGCGGCAGCGCCGACGGCGGTTCGCTGTAGTCGAGCACGAGCTGGGCGGGAGCGCGGAGATCTGCGATGAACCGCAGGGTGGTGTCGATAGCATTCGCTGTGAGGTATTGCACGACGCCCAGCCAGATGAAGAAGGTCGGCACGGTGTCGTCGAACCCGCTGTCTCGCAGCTGGTTTGCCAGTGCGTCGGTCTCGAAGTCGACCGCGACGAAGCGTAGCGAGGGTCCCGCGACGATACCGGCGTCGACAACGCGTTGCCGTTTCCATGTTTGGGTGTCGGGGTGGTCGACTTCGTAGACCACGATGTGCGGGTATGGATTCCGTAATCCGAAGGTGTCCAGTCCTGCGCCGAGGACGACCACTTGTTCGATCTCACTCGCCCGGCTCGCCAGCGCGTCTTCGGCGAAGCGGTGCCGCATGGCGAGGAACAACCTCGCCTCGTCGGGGATGTCGTTGCCGTCGTACCCGTTGCCCAGAGCGTTTTCCGCCGCTTCGGCGAGGGGGACCGCGAGGGCGTCGGTGAACACCCTCGGCTCATCCGAACTCTGGTGCAGGGCACGACCACGTGCTGCGCTCAGCGCGGTCCGGCTCGGCTGACCCAATTGCATAGAAAACCTTTCGAGGAACGAACAGATGGTTGATCGAGAGTTAATCAGGTTGTCCCGCAGTAGTTTTCACGGCGCGCCTGGCTCGTTCTGTCTCCGTGTCCGCGGTCTCGGCCGCACGGCCGGACGGAATCAGCAGCGTCGCCACGACGCCGAGCAGCACGAAACCGGCGGCCAGGTAGCCGCTGATCGTGACCGCGTCGGTCATCGCAGCCCTGGCAGCGTCGGCGACAACGGCGGTCTGCGGGTTCGCGCCCAGCGGGCCGATCGTGGCTCCGGCACTGTCGGTCACCGCGCGAGCGAATCGGCCGACGGCATCGGCAGGCAGCTCCGATTCGGAGAGTCGTTCGCGCAGGCCGGAATCGAGTGTCGTGAAGAAGACAGAGGTCAGGACGGCGATACCCAGCGCCGACCCCAGTTGCCGGAATGCGCTCTGCACCCCAGCCCCCTGCCCGGCGCGCTCGGCGGGCACCTGCGCCAGCACGACATTGGTCACCTGAGCCGTCGCGAAACCGACGCCGACGCCGTACCCGATGAGTGGCACGATGATCTGCCACCACGGCGTCTCGGTGGCGGCGGCCACCGCCAGTGCAGCCAGGCCGAGGCCCTCCAGAACCAGGCCGATGCGTAGCATCGCCAACGGCGAAAGGCGCGCAGTGAGCGGATAACTGGCACCGCTGGCGAGGAATCCGCCGCCCGCGATGGCCAATACGGTCAGACCGGTCTGGACCGGGCTGTACCCGAGAGCGAACTGCAGCCACAGCGGCAACACGGCGACCAGCCCGAACTCCCCCAGCGCGATGACGGCACTGGCGAGGTTGCCATTGCGGAACGACGCCACCGAGAACAACCGCACGTCGACCAGGGCCTGCTCCGGGTGATCACTCGACGCCTGTCGCATCTGCCGTAAGACGAACGCGCCCAAGACAATACCGGCCGCGATCAACGCCGACAACGCCGGTGACGGACCACTCCCCCAGCTCCACCCCGCCACCCGCAACGGCGCGATGCTGGCACCCCAGCCGTACGTGCGCCCCTCCACCAGGCCGAAGGCCGCCAGTCCCAAGCCGACCACCGACAGTGCCACGCCGACGCCGTCCACCCGGGCAACCTGCCGTTTCGACGGCGCCAGGAACAACAGCACTCCCACGCACACCAGCACGGTCAGCGGGATATTGATCCCGAACGCCCATCGCCACGACGCGTGCTCGGCCAGCCAACTCCCCAGCAGCGGCCCGACCGCGGTACCGATACCGATGGTGGAGCCCCATACCGTGAACGCCTGATTGCGGCTCTTACCGGTGAAGGTCTGATTCAACAATGACAGCGAGGTCGGCAGGATCAACGCCGCCGACGCCCCCTGTAGGAACCGAGCCAGGACCAGCACCGCGCCGCTACCGGCCAACCCGGCCAGCAGACTGGTCAAACCGAAACACACCACGCCGATCAGGAAGACCCTGCGCGCCCCGACCGAGTCGGCAACCCGGCCGGCCACCAACAACAGTGCTGCGAACAAGACCGCGTAGGACTCCTGCACCCACTGCCCCTGCAGCGAGGTCACGCCGAGATCTTCGATGATCGACGGAAGTACGACGTTCACGATCGTGGTATCCACCACGATCAGCGCCACGCCCAGCGCGATGGCCACCAACCCCAGCCAGCGCCGAGCGGCCGCGCGATTCTCGAGGACGGTCATGGCTCACACACCTCTTCTATCGGTCGACACCACCGCACGCGCATCAGAATGTTTCACCGTGAAACAACCTTGGCCGATGCTAAGGTCGTTTCACGATGAAAGCAAATGGTCGCCTCATGCTGTGCGCGAAGCGAAGGAGACGGCGGTGACCGAAGACCGCGAGCAGTTGCAGCAGCAGTTGATCGACAGCCTGCGCCGGCATGCGGTGGACTACGAGGACCTGCGCCGCGCCTTCGCCACCTGGCTGTCGCTGCACTCCACCGACGCGAACGCGCTCGCCGAGATCGCCAATCAAGAACTGCTCGGGCAACCGCTGACCCCCGCCGCCCTCGGCCGGCGAATCCACCTATCCCCTGGCGCGACCTCCAACCTGCTCAACCGACTGGAGAGCGGCGGCTATGTCCGTCGCAGCCGGGAAGGGCGCGACGGCCGAAAGGTTCTGCTGCACACCGGCGGACAGGCGTTGGCCGTCGCACACGAGTTCTTCGACCCACTGTCGGCCCGTCTTGTCGACGTGATGAACCGCTATTCGGTCGAGCAACTGCAGCAGGTCAGCAACTTCCTGCACGAGGTACACCTGACCTTGCGCGACCTGCTGTCCGCCCCACCGCAGGCTCGTACCACCGCGGAAGTTCCGCGCAGTGACCCGAAATTCGCTGGCAGTCAGCAAGACTCAGCACACCCGTAGCTCGGGCATGTTCGCGCCGCGTTTCCGATCGCGAAGCAGCCCACGCCCGGAGCCATCCGCACCGACCGACCCTCGGGTGATGGCACAGCTGCCTTGAGAACCGGTCGGCGCCATGGTCGACAACACCTACGCCGCCGACCAGAACCCGCTCCATCACGCCGACCCGGCCATCCACTCGGCCACTCCATCCGCTCGCTAACCGTACGAGTGCAGGCCCAAAACGACTCCGCCGCCGCGATCGCCGCCCATCTGGCGCCCCATCCGCGCATCACCCGTGTGAACTATCCCGGTCTGGCCACCGGGGAGGCCAAACGCATCGTCGACACCCAGATGCGTGGCGGTGGCGGCATCCTCAGCATCGTCCTGGACGCCACCGCCGACCAACGGCCGCCGCAGTCGACCGGCTACGCATCTTCTCCCTCGCCCCCAACCTCGGAGGCGTGGAAAGCCTTGTCACCCAAGCCATCACCACCACTCACCACGGCCTCGACCCCGACGAGCGCACCCGCCGCGTATCACCGACGGCATGATCCCCATCGAAGACACCGACGACCCCCTCGCGGACCTCACCTGAGCCCTCGGCACCGAATACCCAACCCCGGTCGGCCGACACCCCCGCGCTCGGCCGGACCGGCATCGGATGTGGTTATCGTTTTATCGCTGGTCACAGACGACAATCGGAGCGCACACATGGTGAACAAACTGCGGGGACTAGCCCAGGCTCAAGGCCAACACTGGGAATCTACCTACCGCGCTCACCCCGGCATGTACGGCGACGAACCCTCGGCTCCGGCCGTATATACGGCCGGGCTGCTTCAGGCTGCGGGCGCGCGCAATGTGCTCGAACTCGGTGCCGGTCACGGCCGAGACTCCCTCTACTTCGCCCGCGAAGGTTTCCACGTCACCGCGACCGACGCCAGTTCGGTCGGGTTGCATCAACTCGACGAGCGCGCCCGCGAAGAAGACCTCACCTCACACGTCACCACGATCGTGCACGACGTTCGCGACCGGCTGCCGTTGCCCGATGCATCCATGGATAGTGTCTTCGCGCACATGCTGCTGTGCATGGCCTTGTCCACCAAGGAAATACACGCCCTCGTCCAGGAGATCCGCCGGGTTCTGCGACCGGGTGGCAGCTTCGTCTACACCGTCCGCCACACCGGCGACGCCCACTATCGCGCAGGCACCGCCCACGGCGACGACATCTACGAACATGGCGGCTTCGCCGTCCACTTCTTCGACCGCACGCTGGTCGGCGACCTCGCCGACGGCTGGACATTGAACGAGGTCCACTCCTTCGAGGAAGGCGAGCTGCCACGCCGGTTGTGGCGTGTCACCCAGACGCGGCCTCGCTGAACCTCGGCATGCTTTGTCCGCCGAGGGCCTCAGTGCTCGCGGGCCGCTTGGATCACGCCATCGACGGCCCGCTGGATGCGTTCGGCGGCCCGGTCGGGATCGGGGCGGCCCGCGTCGAGCCAGGCGATGACCGCTTCGAGAGTCACAGTCGGCAGCAGGCGCGCCGCCCAGTTGCGCCAAGACGGGTCGATGTCGGGGATCTGTTCGGCGAGTTGATGTTCGGCGATCTCGATCGACCTCGCGCGCAGGGTGTCGATCTGCTCACGGAACTCAGGTTCCCGGGCCGCGTGCCGAAACAGCAGCCGGAAGCCATCGGGATCGGCAGCGGCGGCACGCAATAGCGCGGGAATGCTCCCGTCGTCGAAGTCGCCGGTGCCGACGTGTTCGGCGAGGCGGGCATGGGTGCGGTCCAGAACCGCTTGGTAGAGATCGGCTTTCGAGGCGAAGTGGCGATACAGGATCACATGGGTGACCCCCGCCTCGGCAGCCACCGCATCCAGCCCGGTCGCCGCGAAACCGCCACGCGCGAACGCCCGCGTGGCCGCGGCCATGATCTGCTCACGCCGCTGCGCACGCGGCATCCGCTCGGTCTTCGCCCGCTCGGCCATCAACACCTCCTTCGTTGTTCACAGCATAATGTACAAATAGACTTGTATAAGATGACTTAAACATCAACTAGTGCATGCCGAGGTTCGCCATGAACGCACCCGTCCAACTGCCGTTCGAGCAGACACAACTACTCCAGGTCGCACCCCAATTACGAGAACTGTTGTCGCAGGGAGTGATTCACCGCGTACGCACTGCGGTCGGTGATGACGCGTGGCTGATCACCGGCTACGATCTCGTGCGCGACCTGTTGACCGACGAACGCCTCGGACGATCGCACCCGCACCCGGACACCGCCGCCAGGATCGGCGAATCGGCGCTGTTCGGCGGCCCGCTGGGCGAGTTCACCACCGAGCAAGCCGATCACGCCCGCATGCGCGTACTGCTGCAACCCCACTTCTCACCCAAGCACCTCCATCAGCTGCGGCCCCGCGTCGAGACCCTCACCGTGGGACTGCTCGATGAGCTCGCCGAGCACGGCCCGCCCGCCGATCTGCACGCCATGCTCGCCGAACCACTGCCGATCCTCGTGATCTGCGAACTCCTCGGCGTGCCCTATGCGGACCGTGACCAGTTCCGCGCCTGGACCCAGGCGGCGGGAAACATCACCGACCGCACCCGATCCGAGCAGGGCCTGGCCGAACTGTTCAGTTACGGAATGGGATTGGTCGCACGCAAACGACGCGAACCAGGCGATGACGTGATCTCGCGGCTGTGTGCGACCGAAGGCGTTTCCGACGTCGAAGCCGCCGGGTTGTCGATGGCGTTGCTGTTCGCCGGTCATGAAACCACCGTCGTGCAGATCGGCCTCGGCGCCCTACTGCTGCTCACCGCACCCGGCCAATGGCAAGCCCTGCACGACAATCCGCGCTTGCTGCGCACCGCAATCGAAGAAATCCTGCGAGCACCCGGCAAAGGCGGAGGCGGCATCCCCCGCTACGCACGCACCGACTTCGAAATCCACGGCGTCACCATCCAGACCGGAGACCTCCTGCTACTCGACAACGGCGCAGCCAACCACGACCCGACCGCCTTCCCCGACCCCGACCGACTCGACATCACCCGCAGAGCACCCGCCCACCTGAGCTTCGGCCACGGGCGGCGCTACTGCATCGGCGCACCACTGGCCCGCATCGAACTACACACCGTCTTCGCCGGCCTCATTCCAAGATTCCCGAACATGCGACTGGCCACCGACATCGAACAACTCCGCACCCGCCGCGACGTACTGACCGGCGGACTGGTCGAGCTCCCTGTGACCTGGTGACAAACGCGGCGATCACGGACGTATCGGCGATGCCGTCCAACGAGCTCGAGGTCTACCGACAACAGGCCGCAAGATGACCCACAACCACGAAACACGGGTGGTGGTGACTGAAGTTCAGCCACCACCACCCGTGTGCGTAAATATCGTGTCCGGAGGGGGACACACGCGCTAAACACACGAATCGACCTGCGAAGATGATTGCCAGACCGATCGTTATGGACTCAGCAGGGTCAAACGTGGCCCATTGGATCACAACCCGCCTAGGCCCGTTGCCCGCCCAACGGCCCAAGAGCGCATTTCTTAACTACAGTGCGCGCCGCCCCGAACCACGGTTCATCCAAGGCGGCGTCTGTGCTCAGGTGCGAGGGCCTTTTAAGCAGGGTGTATCGGCCGAAGGTCGTAAGAATCAAACGTCGGTTCGTCCCAGTGCGCGGCTCGTCGGTGCTCCGCCACCGTTCGGCCCGAACGACTGATTGAACATGCGAAGCAAGACTTGACCGCGCGACACTCAGATGACTCGTTCATGCCGTACTGTTAGAAGTGCAGTTCGATGCGCGGGCCGACAAAATAGCCGAGCGACTCGTCCGAACGCTCTCGAAGCTCGGCCTCGTCCAGTTGAGCGAAGGCGGCCATCGCATTCAACGCGGGGATCCATCGTTCTGTAAGAAGTTTTCCGAAGTCGGTCCCGAATTGCTGGCGTTTCTCTTCGTGAGTCAACGAAGGAGTTAAGAAGCACATTGCGATCATCTGCAGGGAAGACGTATGGGTGCTTGAGAAGAACAACCAGAATGGGAATTCTTTGTCGAGCGAATGAATGAACGCGCGAACCTCCTCGATTTCGAACAGCTCTTGGGGTGTATCGTTATATCCGTCAATTCGGAGGTCCAGCGTACCCTGCGCAGCGCGGGCTACGTCAGGCGTCTCCGTGAGCCGCTGTAGCGTACGCAATGTTGGTGCGATATCGCCCAATTCGACGTCCCGAAGATCGACCACGATATGCAGTGCGTCGAAAAACAGGTTCTTCTCCGAGGGTCCCTGGGCTCCGACCGTAAGCAGGTCTGCAGCCAGCTCGGCATCGTGATATCGCGCGTATGGTGATTTCGATTCCATCAGTTCGACGTTCAACTGACGTGCCAGGGTCTCGAACTGGGTAGTACTGATGGGTCCGCGCAGTTCGGCCAAGTTTCCGACAAGGTCGAACTGCCATGCCCAGACATTTCGGCGGTACTTCCAGGGTCGACCGGTGACGTTGCCTTCAGCAAAGGTCAATTCGGAGATCCACCCTTTGGCGGGCGGCGCGATATTGCAGATGACGATGATGTGACGTGCCCCGTTGGGTCTGGTTACCTCAGAGACGTACAGGACCTCCTGCGGGCCACAGTTGACTGTCAGAAGCCTGTGACTTCCATTTGCTTTAGCGGTGGAGGGAAGCGCGCTTACGTTCCAGCGTTCCTTCTGCGTAGTCAGGGGATCCGGGATGCACCGCCTGACGTATCCGCCGACAAGGCTGCGGATCATCGGATAGGCGGCATGCTTTGACAACTCGTCGAAACGACTTGGAGCAGGCGCAAGATTCTTGATGAACCCGAGATTGCCAGTATCGTCGGTGCATCTGCGTCGCGGTTCCGGCGCGCTCTGAGCACGCAGAACTCGTCTCAGATGGTCATAAATATTATCGAGGGTCAGACGTTCCGGACCGCCTGGAACGCCCCCCTTAAACAGATCGAGCAGTGCTCCGGTGAACGTCGTGTAACGCGCGCCCTCCGGGGCATGCGCGGGCATGTTCTCTGCCGTGGACGTCAGAGTATAGGTTCCACCCACTTCCAACTGCGGGATGGCTTGTTCTGCAGCACCGCCGCTCATGGCCTCGATAGCACGTCCAGAGAAGCAGCAGTCCAGGATCAACACTCGATGGGTCGCGCGTGATTTCGCCACGATCTGGCAAACGCCCGCAACATCGAGCGCACGCCAAAAGAGGGGCGGCCTCGGTGTCTCAGGCAAGCTCAGAAACAGGCGACCGCCCTCATCCAGCAAGCCGTGGCCAGCGTAGTAGACCAGCAACAGGTCCTCGGCGCTAGAGGCCGCAATGTGCAGCGGCGTCATGACCGAGTCAAGGGTGTCCGGGTTGAGGAGGGTCTCGCAATTCGCTGATGGAAAACCCAGACCGCGATCGCTTTTCACTACCTCTGCCAGGTCGTGGAGATTGTTGGTCACTGCAGGTAAATCCGTTAACTCAGCTTCGCTGTAGGCACTCGTGCCGATCAACACCGCCTGGGAACGCCGACCGTCAGGCAATCGCATAATCCCCTCCATGTCATGGCCGCGGCGCACCGAGCATGGTGGCGACCTGATCGGCTGCCGGGCCCTCACTGGTGATCTCGACCTGGGTGCCGTTCGATGCGGTGATCTTTACGATCAACGTGGACCGACGTTGCTGCAGCCACACGGAGACGGATCGCACCAGCACCGTTACCGCTCCGCCACCGCCGAGGGCAACGACCAGGACCTCGTCGAGAGCCCCCATTTCGCCAGGCGAAATTGCCTGTGCCCGCGTGTGAACACCGCCGCGGAGCAGCGGCTCCCGAGAGAGCCAGTCTCGCAGCGACACGAGTTCGGGGTGCGTGTCGTCACCCCCCACCTGAAGTTGAACTTCCACAGCGGCTCTCCCCTCTCGACAGTGCTGGGCAGACTATCATGCTCAGTCACCGAGCTAGCCACCAACTACGCTGCCTCCCAGCAAATTTCGATACCGCACACACCAACCCCTCCTGAGCGCGTCGATACGGTGCTACACCACAGGGAGCCCGGACAGCACAGCGGTCGCGCGCGGCTGGCGACCCTATCCAGAGTTCGACTCAGTTCACGACGGGTGAGGTTGCCCCAGTTGCCCGGACAGTTTTCCTGACCGTTCACGCTGCCGCGTGAGCGGTGGTGTGAGCTCGTTCGTACTCCACTGGGCTGAGCATCGCAATCCTCGAATGCCGTCTGACGGGGTTGTAGAAGGCTTCGATGTATTCGAAGATCGCGTTGGCCAGTTCCTGGCGAGTAGCCCACACCCTAGTATCGAGTAGCTCCAGTTGCATTGTGCCGAAGTAACTTTCGACCATACTGTTGTCGAAGCAGTCACCGATCGAACCCATCGATCCCAGCAGCCCGGCCTGACGGATGCGCTGACCGAACGCCCAACTGGTGTATTGAGATCCGTGATCGGAATGCGCGACCGTCTGCCCGGGCCGCCACCGTGCCATGTCGAGTGCGTCGCAGACGAGCTCGGCGCGCAGATGATCAGCGATCGACCAGCCCACGATGCGGCGGGAGAACGCGTCCAGCACGACCGCGCAATACACCCACCCCTCACCGGTGCGATGCTGGGTCACATCCATGCACCACAACTTGTCCGGACCGTCGACGACGAACCGCCTGTTGACCAGATCGGGGTGCGGGCTGGCGGCCGAATCCCTGACAGTGCAGCCCTTTCGGCGGCGGAACACCCCTTGCAAGCCTGCCTCACGCATCAGTCGGGCCACACGATTGCGGCCCACCCGCAAGCCCAGCCCGAGCCGCAACTCGGCGTGGACCCCTGGGGCGCCGTAAGTGCCGCGGGAGGCCAGGTAAATATCGGTGATCGTCGCTGTGAGCTCGGCGTTCGACCGTGCTCGCGCGGACCGGCCGCGGTTTCTCCACTCGTAGTATCCAGAGGTCGAGACCCCCAGCACGCGGCAGGCCACCGTGACCGGAACACCGGGTGTGGGCCAGCTGCGCGACCGCCGGGAACACTATTCTGGGAGGACGTTCTCCGCCGCGAAATACGCTGCGGCCTTGCGCAATACCTCGTTCTCCAACTGCAGCGCACGGTTTCTGCGCCGTAGCTCGGTCAGCTCTTTTCGCTCGGCGCTGGTCAGGCCCTCGCGTTTGCCGTCGTCGGCATCGGCGATCGCCAGCCAGTGACGCAAACAGGATTCAGAGATCCCCAAATCTGCGGCGACCTTGCCGATCGACCTGCCGGAGGTCCGAGCGAGCTCGATCGCGCGCTGACGGAACTCCGGTGGGTGTGCAGGTGGCATCCGGACTCCTTCCGGAGGCGAGTATCTCCTCGCCTCACCGTCGGTGTCCGGGAAACTGGGGCAACCTCAGAACCTCGTTCCGCGCGCCTCCTTGATACGTTCGCGTATCGCTAGAAAGAAAGGAAAGGTGATGGGTATGATCAAGAGCCGTGCGATCAACAACCGTTCGTTCGTCGCCGTCTCCTCCGCGATAACCCTAGTCAGCTCAGCCGCCTTGTGCGGAGTTGTCGCAAGCTCGGCCACGCCAGACCCGACCCCCTTTCGATGAGATTGTTCGCACCATGGTTATGCCGCGGCGCGGAATGGCTGGAAATGGATGACCATTTCGCGTTCGCCTGAAATTCAGAAGGTCCCCGGTTCGATCCGGCCCTGGACATCGACTATCTCACCGAAACCCACGGTATTGGGGATTTTTGCGTTCACACCTTAACTAAGCACCGCGCTCTCGTTGGCCCTGATTGACCGCCGAATACCGAGTCTTATCGCACAGTACTCCGTGTAAGTTTCGCGTCTAGCACTGCGGGTTTAGGCATGCCGAGTACCGTTCTGGTCCATGACCGTTGCAGCCTTTGTGGTCTCACTCGTAGCACTGGCAGTGGCTATCGCAAGCGCAGGGTTCACCTGGCGGAACGTGCGAGTGAACCTTGACCGCCGCCGGGACGAGCTAAAGCCGCAATGGGGTCGCAGGGAGATCGCGACCCGTGATCCCACCTTTCGGATCTACGAGCTGGTGCTGGTGCTAGAGGTCGGTGACCTGGACTCGATCACCGTTGAGTTCGCACAGGATTGGCCCGCGTTTGTACCAGGCGCACTGGGAGTTATCTCGTCGAAGTGTGCAGAGTTCGGCTCGATGACGGACGGCGATGAAGCCTGGTGGCAAGTTGATGTAGGTCCGCTGGGCGAGCATCCAGCGTCGAGCTTCCGCCTCAAGCTCACTAGTCGATCAGGCAAACACACGTGGACACAAACGTTCTCGATCCCGGAGCCGCATCGTCTCATTCCGCTGCCGCCAGCAGAGGGTGAATGAGTCTGTGGCCTCTTCTTCCTGCTTCTTCGTACCGGCCATCCTGCGCTGAGGGAGGGGTTAATCAAGGGTGCCGTAGGCACCATACTTCGGAGACTGGGTGCCATCGGAGCATGCATCTTCGGCAGTCGCGCGAAGGCTGAAAGGACGGGTGAGGAGTTGCCCCTCCATGCCGCTACAAGAACCCCACCTCCCCCAGTCAGCGAACGCTCATGCGAATCGCGGTTCCCGCTGGCATTCCGGTGCACAGAAAGCCGCTCTCGGTCGGGACTCGGTGTGACGGGTCGCGATCGCTCCACCCGTGACAGTTCCGATCAAGGCAGGCGTCGAAAGATCGACGTGGCCTGTCCAGATGAGCCGCCTGTACTGAATCCGGCGGCCCCAGACCATCGCGACCCTCCTGGAAACCCAGGAGACCGATGACACAGACGCCGTTCGCGCACTGCTCCGCCGCCGAATTACCGACGCGGACACGAAGTTACAGCGCCACCTGGCAGCCATCGAAGCAGGCGTAGCCCCAGCCGCTTTCGTGACCTCGATGAACGCAGCACAGGCGGAGAAGGCGGCTGCACGAGCCGAACTCGACGCCATCCCAAAGCCGATCCGACTGACCGAAACCGAGATGAACAAGCTGATTGAATCAGCAGGAGACATCCGCGCCGTACTGGCTGATGGGGCTACGGAGGACAAACAACTTCTCTACGAAGCCCTGAACATCCAGGTCCGGTACCAGCACCGACAACAGCTCGCTGTTGTCAGTGCCAGCCTCCCTGGGTTTAGCACTGGTGTCCGGAGGGGGACTTGAACCCCCACGCCCGTTAAAGGGCACTAGCACCTCAAGCTAGCGCGTCTGCCATTCCGCCACCCGGACCGGTGGTGCTCAGCAAGATTATAGGATGTGGCGGCGTGGACCAAATCGCGGGCTGACCATGCGTTTTACCGGGGTGTTGGCGGAGGGTGGGCTCCCGGGGGTGGGATGGGAGCCCGGTCCTTCAGCGGAGCTCTTCGATGGTTCTGGCGAAGTCCTCGGCTCCGTGGCCGTCGGCGATCTGGCGGTCGATGAGGTTTTTGATGGGGGCGATGAAGTCGACGGTGACGCCTGCGTCGCGGGTGGCGCGGGTGATGGCGTCGAGGGCGGCTTTGTGGAAGGCGAGGGATTGGGTGGGGGTGGTGTAGTCGCCGCTGTCGATGATGTCGCCGTAGGCGGGGAAGGACTGGGCCATGGCGGTCACCCATGGCACGGCTCGTTCGGCGAAGGAGCTGGCGGAGACGCCTACGGAGCGCAGCATGGCGGCGCCGTGCATGAAGCCGCTGAACATGGCGTACATGTTGGCGAGCAGGGCGAAATCGTAGGTGGAGGCCAGTCCGGCGTCGTCGCCGAAATATTCTGCGGCGGCGAACAATTCGAGGGTAGCGCGGTGCTGGTCGAAGAGGGCCTGAGAACCGCTGTAGAGGATGGCGGCACCGGGCTGCCCGATCATGGGCGGGACCGCCATGATGCCGCCGTCGAGGTAGTCGATGCCGTGTGCGGCTGCCCAGGTGGCGAGTTCCCTGGCTTCCTCGGGGGCGGTGCTGGTCAGGTTGATGACCTGTTTGCCGGTCAACCGGTCGACGACCGGGTCGAGGGTGACGTGCACGGAGGCGTGATCGAGGAGGACGACGATGATCGGGCCGCCGGCCTGGACGGCTTCGGCGACCGAGGCGGCGCCGGTGGCGCCGGCGGCGGTGAGGTCGGCGTCCTTGCCGGGGGTGCGGTTCCAGACGGTGGTCGGGTGGCCGGCCTTCAGCAGGGTTGCGGCCAGCGCCTGGCCCATCGCGCCGAGTCCGAGGACGGTCACGGGGGTGTTCGTGGTTTCCGCCATTGCGGGGTCAACTCCTTGGCAAGTGTGTGAACAGGTGGTCAGCGCGCTGGAACCAAGGCTGCTCTTTGCCCGCCGCGGCGACAAGTACCTACTATTTAGTCCGGTACTTACCCATGGGTGTGTGAACAGGTAGCGAGGTCGGACGATGGGCGAAAAGAGATCCGGGCCATACTTCTGCGGCATCGACGCGGCGATGGACGTGATCGGCGGCAAGTGGAAGGCGCTGATCCTGTGGGAGCTGGAGACGCATGGGATCCGCCGCTTCGGCGAGCTGCGCCGGGGGCTGCCCGGCGTCTCGGAGAAGATGCTGATCCAGCAGCTGCGCGAGCTGGAGGAGGACGGGATCGTATCGCGCGAGGTCTATCGCGAGGTGCCGCCGCGGGTGGAATACCAGCTCACCGCGTTGGGTAGCGCGCTCAACCGCGCATTGGAGCCGCTCGGCGCCTGGGGGCGGGACCGCATCGACCGGATCGGTGCGGACCGGGTCCATCCAGTGAATGCCTAGTAACGCCGCGGGTCGGGCTCAACTGTTGTGGCAGAGGGGCTTTCACCGGTGCTCGGCGGCGTTGGGATGTGCGGCAATGTCCGCACATGCTGATCGGTCGCGGGTACCGGGTGCTCGGTCGTTGGCATCAGCCATAGCGCGAGGATGACGAGCAGCAGGGCCGCCGACCCACCGAGGATCGGTCGCCAGTAAACGAGCACGTGCGGATGATCGGTGCCGCAGCTCGATTCGTTACCCGCAAACGCGAATGTGCTTGCCTCAAGCCATGTCCGGGGTTTCGGCCAGGGCGTCCGCGAGATAGCTCACGATACGTTGGGCCTGCCGACCATCCGCGTCGAGTTCGGGGTTGAAGATCGTCAATGTCATTCCGACACAACCGGGTTGGATGGCTGCGCCGGTGATGGCGACGAGGTCCGGCCAGTCCAGGCCGCCGGGTTGCGGGTAGTCCACGGCCGGCATCGCCGCGGTGGTCAGCACGTCCAGGTCGACGTGCAACCACCATGGATAGCCGCGGCGACGGAACCGACCGACGGCGACTTCCGTGGGAACAGCGGATTTTCCACGCAGCTCTCGGTCGGTGAGCAGCGCGATGGTGGAGACGAGCGACGGCACGTCGGCGGCGTGCAACTCTGCCGCGTCGCGGGGGCCGAGGGCCACGACCCGGGTGGGGTCGAGGGTGGGCAGCTGAACCGCCAGCTCGGCAGGCAGGTCGGCGGGCGCCAGCATCAGGCCGAGTTCACAGTCGGCCGCTTCGCCGGTGGTGCTGTGGTCCGGCGGCCACGCGTCCTCGTGTCCGTCGACGAAGACCAGTGCGACGTCACCGAGTGCGTCCTCGGCACCGCGCAGGGCACCGAGCAGGACGGGGCAGTCGCCGCCGAGTACCAGCGGGAACTCCCCCGCCGCAACAGTTTCGAGCACCGCGGTGCGGAGGGAAGTCGTCGTGACGGTGAGGGATTCCTGGGACAGCAGGGCACTCGCCGGGTCTCGCGTCGGCCGGGGCGTACCGACCTCGATGTCACCGAGGTCGCGGACGTCGGGACGGCGGGTTCGTAATGCGCCGAGCAGTCCGGCTTCTCGCAACTCGGCAGGCGCGTTCGCCACGCCGCCGGTGGTACCCGCGGAGTTGAACGGTGCCCCGATCACGGTCAGCAGTGTCGGCCCTCCTCCCGCGCGGCGACTCGGCCACTACCGACGATAGACCCCGGCCCGCTTACCGGAGGCAAACTTCCGCCGGGAGTTACCGCTGCGATGCGCGTCACATTCGCCTATTGAATGTGACCCAGCTTGGTGCTAAACATTGTGGCACGCAACGCAATACACGTTGCACTATATGCAACGAGTGATGAATGGACCGAAGATTTGATGCTGCACCGTGAATTCCGGTCGGGCGGGGCCGTGCGACGCGCACTGACGCTCGGAGCCGCACTGTTCCTGCTCGCCGGGTGCGCGCCGGTGCAGTCCGGCCCGGCGGGCTCGGGTGGTGACGAGAAGACCGGCACCGTCCGGGTCTGGCTTTTCGACGAGGCGAACCGCGCGCCGAAGGAAGCGGTGGTCAACGAGGCGATCGCCGAGTTCGAGTCGGCGCGGCCGGGGGTCGAGGTCGACGTACAATGGGTGCCGGTGGCCGCGCGCGCCGAGAAGTTCACCGGCGCCTTCAACGACCCGGCCAGCGCGCCCGATCTCGCCGAGTTCGGCAATACCGATCTCGCCGGATACGCCGTCACCGGAGCCTTCGCCGATCTCAGTGCGGATCTCGCGGCGTGGCCGGAGGGCAAGGACATCGACCCGTCGGTCCTGGAGACCGCGAAATCCGGCGGAAAGGTCTACGGGCTGCCGTGGTACACCGGCATTCGCGCGCTGTACTACCGCACCGACATCTTCGCGGAACTGGGCTTGCGTCCGCCGACGACACTGGCCGAGCTCACCGACACCGCACGCCGTGTCCGCGCGAAACGCCCTGACCTGTACGGCATTTCGGTCGGCGGCAAGTACACCTACGCCATGCTGCCGTTCCTCTGGGCGCACGGCGGCGAGATCGCCGAGAACGACGGCACGATGTGGAACGCCACCCTCAACGCCGACCGGGCGAAGGAGGGCATCACCCGCTACGCGGAGCTGATCAAGGACGACATCTGCCCGCCCGCGCAGTGCGCCGACTTCACCGGAACCCAGAGCGTGCAGGCCTTCGCGGGCGGCAAGGCCGCGATGACGATCGGCGGCGACTTCAGTCGCAAGGCCATGGATCAGGGTGCGTCCAAGGACAAGTACGCGGTGATCCCGCTGCCCGGCACCGAACCGGGCTCGGTCGCACCGGCCTTCGCGGGCGGCAACCTGCTCGGCGTCTTCCGCGCGAGCATGCGGCGCGGCCTCGCCACCGAGTTCGTCCAATTGCTCGGCAGCGCAAAGTATCAAGAAAAAATGTATCGGGCGATGGGGAACCTGCCGACGCTGACCGGTGTGCAGCGGCAGTTGGCGGCGAACGATCCCTTCCTCGCACCGTTCGTCGAGACGTTGCGTGCGGGAACGAAGTTCGTGCCGAGCACGCCGGCGTGGTCGACGATCGACAGCCAGAATCTGCTGCCGACCGCGGTGCAGCAGATCGCCACCGGGGCCAAGGAACCCTCGGCGGCGTTGAACGCGGCGGCTGCCGCGATGAACAAGGCATTCAGGTAGGCGCACATGGCAATCCAGGAAATACCGATCATCACCCCCGCACCGCGGCTCCCGGCAAAGCCGCGCCGCGTCAGGCGGGACACGCTCACCGCGTGGCTCTATCTAGCGCCTGCGGGGTTGTTGCTCGCCGCCGTGCTGATCTACCCGATCTATCAGATCGTGCTCATCTCGTTCTACGACTACGGCCAGGCACAGGCCACCGGCACCGCACCGCTGGAGTTCATCGGGCTCGGCAACTATCGAGAACTGCTCTCGGACAGCCAGTTCTGGCTGGTGCTGGCCAACACCTTCGTGTTCGGCGGGGTGTGTGTGGTCGGCGGGCTGGTGGTCGGCACGGCATTGGCGGTCCTCGCGACGCGCATCCGCGCGGTACCGCGGATGATTCTGTTTCTCGCGGCGCTCGGCGCGTGGGCGACGCCGGCCATGGCCGGGTCCTACGTCTGGCTCTTCCTGTTCGACGCCGACTTCGGCATCGTCAACGAGGCGCTGTCCGGCCTCGGGCTCCGTTCGATGGACGGGCACTCGTGGACCTTCGGCACGCTGAGCGCCTTCGGACTGGTTGCCGCCGAGGTGATCTGGTGCTCGTTCCCGTTCGTCATGGTGACCATGTACGCCGGCATCAAGGCCATCCCGGAGGAAGTACTGGAGGCCGCGGCGCTGGACGGCGCGTCGACGTGGCGGGCGGTGCGCTCGGTGATCCTGCCGATTCTGAAGCCCTTGCTGCTGATCGCGACGATCCAGTCGATCATCTGGGACTTCAAGATATTCACCCAGATCTATGTCATGACCAATGGCGGTGGTGTCGCCGGGCGCAACCTGGTGCTCAATGTCTACGCCTACCAAAAGGCCTTCGCCGGGCAGGAATACGGGCTCGGCTCAGCGATCGGAGTCCTGATGACGCTGTTGCTGTTGTCGATCACCGGGTTGTACGTCCGGTCCCAGCGCAGGAGCACACCATGGCAGTGAAAACGATGCCGCGCACACCGCGCAAGCCGGGACGGCTGGTCGCCGAGGTGGTCGCGGTGGTGATCGCCGGCTTCGTCGCCTTCCCGCTGTACTGGATGGCTTTGTCGGCCCTCAAGCCGCCGGGCGAGATCCAGTCGGCCGACCCGAGACCGTGGACCTTGGCGCCCAGCCTGGACAGTTTCACCCGGGTGCTGTCGATGAACGGTTTCGGACGGTTCTTCCTCAACAGCTTGCTGATCGCCGTTGTCGTAGTGTTCCTTTCGCTGTTGCTGTCGTTCCTGTCCGCAGTGGCCTTGACCCGCTTCCGGTTTCGCGGGCGGACGGTGCTGCTGGTGATGATCCTGGTGGCGCAGATGGTTCCCGTGGAAGCGCTGACGATTCCGCTGTTCTTCCTGATGCGCTCGGTCGGCGGTACGGTGCCGGCGTTGGGGCTCAACGAACTCGGCTCGATCATGCTGGTGGACCTGGTGTTCAGTCTGCCGCTGGCCATCTGGTTGCTGCGCGGGTTCGTCGCGGCGGTGCCGGTCGAGCTGGAGGAGGCGGCGAAACTCGATGGGGCGAGCCGGCTTCGGTTCGCCTGGCAGATCCTGTTGCCGCTCGTGGCGCCCGGACTGGTGTCGGTCAGCGTGCTGTCGTTCATCCACGCCTGGAACGACTTCCTGTTCGCCAAGACGTTCATCATCTCCAAAACCGAGAATCAGACGCTGCCGCAGGCGATCCTGGTGTTCTTCAAACCCGAGGACACCGATTGGGGCGCGGTGATGGCGGCCTCGACACTGATGACGATTCCGGCGCTGGTGCTGTTCGTGCTCGTGCAGCGCAAGCTGGTCTCCGGGCTCGGTGGGGCGGTGAAGGGCTGATGCCGGGCTTCGACACGCTACTTCCCCGGCCGGTTTCGGCTATCCCGCGACCCGGCGTCCGCGCGTGGCCCACGGAGGTGGACGTGCGCACCGATTCCGGCCTGCCGCCGGAGGGGTACCGGCTGGAGATCGCGACCGGCGGTATCACGCTCACCGCGGCCGACGACGCGGGCCGCAACCACGCGCAACAGACGCTGCGGCAACTCGCCGGGCCGGATGCGTTCCGGGCCGCGCCGATCGGAGTCGAGGGACACACCGTGCCGTGCGGGGTGATCGAGGATCATCCTCGGTTCCGTTGGCGCGGTTGCCTGCTCGACGTCGCCCGTAACTTCCGCACCAAAGCCGAAGTGCTGCGGTTCATCGACCTGCTCGCCGTGCACAAACTCAACGTGCTGCACCTGCACCTGACCGACGACCAGGGCTGGCGCATCGAGGTCCCCGAGTTCCCGAGGCTGACCGAGATCGGCTCGTGGCGTACCGGATCGATGGTCGGGCGGCATGACGGGCCCGAGCGTGACGGCCGGCCGCACGGCGGTTTCTACACCACCGACGACCTGCGCGAGATCGTCGCGTACGCGGCCGGACGGTCGATCACCGTGGTGCCGGAGATCGATGTGCCTGGTCATGCCCGCGCCGCGATCGCCGCCTACCCGGAGCTCGGTCCCGAACCCGAAACCAATTGGGAGGTATGGACTTCCTGGGGTATCAGCACGTCGCTGCTCGACCCCACCGCGCACACGCTCGATTTCTTCCGCCGGATCTTCGACCATGTGCTGTCGGTGTTCCCGTCGCCCGTCATCGGCATCGGCGGCGACGAGGTCCCCGGCGCGACGCCCGCGCACGCTCGCCTCGTCGCCGACCTCGCTACCTATCTGGCCGCCCGTGGCCGAAGGGCACTGGGCTGGGATGAGGTGCTCGACGCAGGCACGTTGCCGCCCATGGTGATCGGCGCCTGGCGGGACGCCACCGCGGCCACCCGTGCGGTCGCGGCGGGCCACGAGGTGGTGCTCTGCCCCGAGGACCACCTATACCTCGACCACCGCCAGTCGGATCACCCCGATGAACCGATCCCCGTGGGCTATCTCCGCACCCTGGAAGACGTGTACGGCTACGAGCCGCCGCTCGACGGGCCGCAAGTCTTGGGCATGCAAGCTCAGCTGTGGAGCGAGCACCTCGACACGGTGCGGCGCGTCGACTACGCCGCCTTCCCCCGGCTCTGTGCGGTCGCCGAGGTCGCGTGGAGTCCACCGGCCCGTAGTTACACCGAATTTTTGCCGCGGCTACGCGACCACCATCTCCCCCGCCTCGCGGCCCTCGGCGTCGAATACCGGCCGCTCGAAGGTCCCCTGCCCTGGCAAACTCGCCCGGACGTGCCCGCGACCGCCCACCGCCCCAACCACTTACCCGTCGCCGGCCGGGCGTCCGGCTAGCAATGCAGGACCGTGCCAGCGTTGGCGACCGCCACTTTTCGTAGACTTGCGTAGGCGTCTGCGTCGGCGCAATCTCGCGCGGTCGGCGTTGCGCTGCCTGTTCACTCAGGAGTCCAACCTATCGACTCCGCCCACGATTGCGCGCGCTGAGTAATCTCGGCGATCAATGGCCCCTTGGCGTCGGCATAGGCGTTCATGTCGGGCCAGTTTCGCTGCGCGAGTTGTCTTTTGAGCCGCTCGTAGGCGATCCGGTCACCGCCGTCGTGCCGCAGCCAGTCGCGGAAGAGGAGGTGGCGGCGTTCCCAGTCACTGCCGACGGTGACGATATGGACGTGCACGTCGCGCTGCACGGTTCTGACCATGCGGTGACCGGGCTCGCGGACACGAAGCTGGTAACCCGCCGCCAGCAGCGGGGGTAGATACCCGGCCTGGTCCTCGACCTCGGGCACGCTGAGGTCGATGTCGATGATCGGCTTGGCGGCGAGGCCGGGCACCGAGGTCGAGCCGATGTGGTCGATGCGGCGGGCCGTGAGGCCGAGTGCGCGGGCGATGCGCGCATGCTCTGCGGCGAAGCGCTGTGGCCAGGCGGGGTCGTAGTCGACGATGCGGATGTCCCGTTTCTCGACGCCACCGATGAGCTCCATCCCACTATCTTCGCGCGGGCACCGGGCCGCCGCCACGAGGGCCGGGAAAAGGTGGGACTTATTTCGGGCACGACACCAGACCGCTATCCGTAAAACAAAGCGCGAATAGCGGTCTGGTTCGATTCGAAGAGGTGTTCTGCGACTGAATGACGCTAAGTGGGGATCACTGTTGTCGGGCGATCAGCATTTCTTCCACGCGAAGTGATACGTCGTGTTGATCGCTCCGTCGACAGAATCCATGGTGATGAAACTGGTGGTCTTTTTCGGGTCCGACGTCCCGGCGTCCACCCGCAATTGGGTGTTGATGTTGAAATTGCGGAATTCACCACACGGCTTGTAGACGATCGCGCCGACCTCGGTCTTGTCGGTCACCTGCCAGTCGTCGTTCATGCCACCCTTGAACGTGTGGTCGACGAATTCCGTAGGCGAGTTGCCCTGGAAGTAGTACCTGGCCCGCTCCAGCGCCGTCGCCCCCTTCTCCAAGTGCGCGAAGCCACGGTAGTCGGCCTGCGCGATCCCGTAGGTGAAGCCTTGCGGGACATGGACATTCAGGTTGAGCTGGCAGTTCTTACGGAAGTCGGTCGGGCTCGCTCCCACACCGACCTGCGCGGTGTACGCACTGTAGGTGACAGTGAAGGCGGTGTTGTCGGGCGATACCGCGACCGCCGCGGTTCCCTGTGGGCAGCCGGTGCCATTGACGGTCACCACGTCGATGACAATCTTGTCGGGAGGAGTCGGCATGTCCCGACCGGGGCCAGGGGCTCCGGAAGCCGGCGAACCCGCCAGCGGAATAGCAAGCGCGAATATTGCTGCGCCGAGGATTGTTGCTTTTTTGTACATTTGGTGCCTCACAGTGCTCCGGGATCGGATGGAACTCACTGTAAGTCGTGCAAACCCACTCGCAGCTCCCCAACCGAAGTGGGGAAAATACGTAAATTACCCGCACGCTACATAATTGGCGGCCGACCCTCCGGATACCGACTCAGCCGTTGAATGTTGGAGTTTTCCGTGATCCCGACATTCCGGTCCGTTCGATTCACGGACGGAGCAGATGAAACGTATCCATACGCTTTCGGTGATACTCGAGATCATCCTCGTCGTGCTCGATGCCGCGCGCCACCGCGATGCCGAAATAGACTGCCTCCCTGCGCAATCGGTGCCGCATCAGTTGCGCGAGCGCGAAATCGTCCAGCTGCCCGGCCGTCCCGCCTGCGGCGTGGTAGTTGTCGACGAACTCGCGCGCGTCGGTGAGGTCACGCCCCAGTACGTCGGCGAATTCCAATGCGGCGGAAGCCAGCTCGACCTCCGGCGGGGCGACGAGCGCCTCGTCCCAGTCGAGCACGGCGGTGACATGACCGGCACGAGCCAGCAGATTGCCCTCGTAGTAGTCGCCGTGCAGGGGTTGCGGGCGGGCGGTTCTGCTGAACTCGGCCAGCCACCGGTCCAGGTCGGGATCCGGCAACTCCGGGGACGGCGCACCGTCGAGACCTATCTCGAGAAACGACTGCTTGGGTCGCGGCGGCGGTCGATGGTCGGCCAGCGCACGGTGCACGCGCGCCAAGAGCCGGGCCGCCTCGGCGAACTGCACCGGGTCCTCGCTGCTGGCCCACTGCCCCTCGATCAGTGGCCACACGGTGATCGGGCGGCCCGCCACCATCTGCACCGTCGATCCGTCCGCGCGCGGCAACGGCGCCACCGCCTCGGGCACCGTCCGAGCGGTGGCGACGGCAATGCTGTTGCACCATTCGACCTCGGCCGGGTCGCGATCCACTGCGCCGATCCGCACGACCACGTCACCGACGCGGTAGGCCGCGGACTCCTCGCCGCCGTGCAATCGCTCCCCGTCGCCCTTGTACCCCCATTCGGCGGCGACGGCGGCTCGGATGTCCTCGGTCAGCGGTAGGTCGACGTAGATCACGCATTACTTCTACCAGCGCGGCAGCTCGGGACGCAGCTGCATTTCGCGCCCGCGACGCGCTAGGCCCGCACCTATAGCCACCAGGCGTAATACGCGCGTATTATGCGGGGTGTGGGTTACGAGTGGCCTGATTGGGCGTTGGACATGCTCATCGGGGTCTCTCCGAACGAGGTGATGCAGGTGCTGACCAAGCAGCGACGATGGCCACGCCGCGGTCGCGGCAGTACGGGCATCGAGATGCTCACGATCTGGGGGCGCACGGCCGCGGGCCGCCCGCTGATCGTGGGCCTGCGCCAAGCCGAACCCTGGCAATGGCAGATCGTCGCCGCCCGACCGATGAGCCCGGAGCAAGTGGCCGAGTTCGAAAAGTGGGAACAGGAGAACCAGTGATGGGCGACAACGACTTCCCGGAAACCCCGCAGGGCGTGGACGAGTTGATGGACAGCCTCGTCTTCGACGACGCACCGGTGCGCGATGCCGACGTGCCGCCGCCGATGACGCCCGGCGAGGACATCATGGTGGTGCGCTCCCTGCGCCTCCCGCTCGACATGGACCAAGCCATCAAGGCCGAAGCCCAAGCCCGCGGCATCAGCATGAGCGAACTCATCCGCGACTGGCTCGCCGTCGAACTCGCCGCCCTCGCCGACGACCAACCCATCTCCCGCGCGGACGCGTTGCGCGCGCTCGCCGGCGTCCGGCCGATCCACCCACGCGCCAGCTGAACTTTCCGCTTCGAGCGGAGAGCCGCAGCTGGGCCGGCATCGAGGCTTACCCGAAGACCCGCGGCGCACGATTCACTACAGTGGCATTGCGCGCCTGGTCCACGACCTTACGGTGCAACGACTTCCGGAGGTCCTTCGATGAACGTGCTGGTACTTGGCGGATATGGAGCGGTCGGCGCGCACGTCGTGCGCTTGCTGCGCGCGGATGGTCTGACCGCGCTGGCCGCAGGCCGAGACCCGGCCCGAGCCGACGTAGTACTCGACCTGTCCGCTCCGGACAACCTCAGTGCCGCGCTGAACGACGTTGCCGCAGTGGTCAATTGCGCAGGCTCCGAGGATATCCGGCCTGCCGAGATATGCGCCGAACGCGGCATCCCCTTCCTGGATATCTCTGCCACGAGCGAATACGTGCAGAGCCTGGAGAAGATCGCAGGCCCGGTCGTCCTCGGTGTCGGTTTGGCCCCCGGCCTGACCACCCTGCTCGCCGTGGAAACCCTGGCGAACCACCGCGGCCCGGTCGATATCATGGTCGGCCTGGGATCCGGCGAGAAGCACGGCCCCGCCGCCACCGCCTGGACTTACGGCCTACTCGGCAAGCAATTTTCCGACCCCGACGGCACCAGCATCCGAAACTTCACCGGACCAACACGTTTCGAGACACCGAAAGAGTCCGGCTACAAACCCGCCGCGGCCCTGCGCGCCGACTTCGCCGACCAGCACCGCCTCACCCGAGAATTCGGGGTACCGGTCCGCACCTACCTACGTCTCGATTCTCGTTCGGCCACAGCGGGGCTCGCCCTGCTCACCCGAGCACCCGCGCTGAGTCCGCTTGCGCCGAAACGCATGCCGGGCAGCGACCGCTGGGTAGTACTCGTCCGCGCCTCGGACGGCTCGGCACGCTGGGCGGCGGGCCGTGGCCAATCCCTCGCCACCGCCGTGGTCACCGCCGCCGTCGTGCGGACGGTGGTGCACAGAACCCTCACCGCACCCACCTGGATCCACGAGATTCTCACTCTCACCGACCTGCGAGATACGCTGCGCGGCAACGCCATCCAGCTGGATAGCTGACTCAAGCGAGTGCGATGCCCGTAATGGCGGCAGCTGCCAGAACCAGCCCCACCACCTGTGTCCGACTCACGCGCTCCCGTAATACCGTGAGCCCGAGCACAACTGGAATGACGGGATAAAGCGCCGCGAGTACCACAGCGATCGCGAGCAGCTGCTGCCATGTGGCCCAGGTATAAAGCACGACTCCAGCCGTACCGAGCGCACCGGTACCGACCGCCCCGAGCAGTAACCGAGGATTCATCCGCAGCGACGCGTGCCCGCCCACCGCAAGCGGCAGGATGGCGAGCACCGAGGCGAACCGGCTGACAACCAGCGGCCACAACCCGGCCGCCGAGTCGATCCTGGCCAAAGCAATGAATTGCAAGGCGAACCCGGCCCCCGCGATCAGCCCATCGACGCTGCCGCCGCTGAGGCGATCGTCATCGTCGTCGCAAGACCGGGAGACCAACCACATCGCGGGCCCGGCGGCCGCGATCCCAGCCCAGCTCAGCAACGACGGCCGCTCCCCCAGCAACAACACACCTACCAGCACCGGCAACATCAACGCACCGACGTCACTCAACGGGACCACCACACTCAACCGTCCCCCGCTGACCCCGCGGTAAAGGAAGGTGACCCCGAGCCCGGTGCCGATCCCGGACAACGCTCCCCACGCCAACGCCGAGGCGGTCACGTGCGGCGCCGCGACCAACGGAACAGCAGCCAGAATCAACACACTCCCGCCGAGCTGCGCGTACAACGCCACCGCTGTGGCGTCGGCGCGACGAGAAAGCAGCGCGCTCAGAAAGTGCGTCGTGCCGAAACACACCGCCGAAGCCAACGCCAGTAGCTCTCCCACACCCATGATCGATACCTCCCGCCGTCGCGATCCAGCCCGCGCCCCGGCCCGATCTTGTACTGCTGCTGCGTAACCGGCCGCACGGTCTCGAAACCCCCGTGCAGCGCCCACCACCGGCGGCAAACAACGAATGCGCAGATCAGCGGCGTGTCGAACGTTCCGGCGAACCACCCGATGCCAAGATGGACCGGCACAGAGGCAACGTTGTCGCCAGCTCGCCGAGGAGAGGTATGTCGCGTCGCCGTCTTGCCGGCATCGTTGTCCCCCTGTTGCTCCCCTTCATTCCCGTTGCCGCCCATGCCGAGACGGCGGTCGATTCCAGCAGGTACGTGAACCCGTTCGTCGGGACCCAGGACGGCGGACCCGATTTCGGCCACGGCGGCGGCGCGGGCATGACCTTCCCCGGCGCGGTCGCACCGTTCGGCATGATGCAGTGGAGCCCGGACACCGTGCGTACCGCCGGCGGTGGCTACAAGTACGAGGACAACCGCCTCTACGGGTTCTCGATGACGCATATTTCCGGCCCCGGTTGTACCGGCGCGCAAGACTTTCCGGTGCTCCCGATCTCCGGCATCATCGGCCGGTCACCGGCCGTCGACGGCGCAGGCTACCTGCAAACCTTCGATCACGCGAACGAGCAGGCCGGCCCCGGCTATTACCGGGTCACCACCGACAGAGGCGTGCAGACCGAACTGACCGCCTCGACCAGGGCCGGCGTCGCCCGCTTCACCTTCCCCGAAGACAAGCCGGGCACGCTGCTGCTGGACGTCACCGGCTCGGTCAACGGCGTCGACGACGCCGAGATCACCCTCGACGGAAACACCGTCTCCGGCTGGGCACTCACCGGCGGATTCTGCGGCTCGCGCGGTCGCTACCGGGTCTACTTCCACGCCACCTTCGATCGCCCGTTCACCGCGTCGGGCAGCTGGCAGGACAACGTCATCAAGCCAGGCACGACCACCGCCCGTGGCGCGGCACCGACCCGGCGCACGAACTCCGGTGAGATCGCGAGCAACGGCCTCGGCGCCGGCCTCTTCCTGCAGTTCGACTCCGCCCAACCGGTGCAGATGCGCACCGGGCTGTCCTACGTGAGCCTCGACGGCGCCCGCGGCAACCTCGCCGCCGAGATCGGCCCCAAGGACTTCGACGCCGTCCGGGTGGACGCGCGCGAGGCCTGGCGGCGCAGGCTCGATCAGGTCCAGGTGAGCGGCGGTGACCAGGATCGTTTGCGCACCTTCTATTCCGCGCTGTACCACGTGTTCCTTCAGCCGTACATCTTCGACGACGTCGACGGCAACTACACCGGGTTCGACGGCAAGACACACCGGGTCCGCCCCGGCCACCACTACTACGCCACCTTCTCCGGCTGGGACATCTACCGCAGCGAGACCCAGCTGCTCGCCTGGCTCGCCCCCGATGTCGCCTCCGACATCGCCCAGTCGATGTACGACAACGCGCACGTTCTCGGCGACGTGTGGGACCGCTGGTCGCATCAGAACACCGTCACCGGGGTGATGAACGGCGACCCGTACCACTCGATCATCGCCAGCACCTACGCCTTCGGCGCACGCGATTTCGACGCCGAGGCGGCGCTCGCGTCGATGGTCGCGGGCGCCGAACGCATCGGCGAGAAGTCCGGCTACACCGAACGCCCTGCCAACGAGCACTACCAGCGGTTGGGTTGGGTGCCCGGCCAGGTGTCGGACACCCTCGAGTACAACATCGCCGACTTCGGCATCGCCCAGCTGGCGCACCGGCTCGGCGAGCGCGCCGTCCATGACAAGTTCCTGCGCAGCTCCCAAGGCTGGCAGCACCTGTACAACCCCCTCACGCGATGGCTGCAACCGCGTTCGGCCGAAGGCATCTTCAACCCCTTCTTCAACGAGGCAGGCACCGACGGATACGTCGAAGGCAATGGCGCGCAATACCATTGGATGACCTTCCACAACGTTCGCGCCCTCTTCGACATGATGGGCGGCAACGCCGAGGCGACCGGACGGCTGGACACCTTCTTCGCCCAGCTGAACGCGGGCCCGCACGCCCCCTATGCGTACCTCGGCAACGAGCCGACGCTGCAAACGCCGTGGCTGTACGCCTGGGCCGGACTCCCCTCCCGGACCCAGGACGTGGTCCGGCGCGCCCGCACCGAACTGTTCGGCCCGACGCCGAACGGCCTGGCGGGCAACGACGATCTCGGCACCATGTCGGCCTGGTATGTCTGGGCCTCGCTCGGCCTCTACCCCGTAATCCCCGGCCGCGCCGAGCTTTTCGTGCACGGACCGGCCTTTCCGAAGGCCGAGATCCGCCGCTCGTCCGGCGAGCGGATCACCATCAGCGCACCCGAAGCCGGCGATGCCGCCCCGTATATTCGCGCACTGCGGGTCAACGGCGCGGACACCACGAAGGCTTGGATACCCGAATCCTTCGCGCTGTCCGGCGGCCGCCTCGACTTCACCATGGGCGCCGAACCGGACGCACGGTTCGGCACCGCCGCGGCCGACACACCGCCCTCCTTCGGTGTGCCCCGCTAGCGGCAAACCGACCCATTCGCCGCCGACCGCGCCCACTATTGATGAGGGCGGAGGATGAGGTTATTCGGCGGTGGATGAGGTCAGCGAAATCGTCGGCGTGGTCGAGCGGATCGACACGTTTCCGACGGTGGACGAATTGAACGAGTACGTCGACGAGCTCGCCGGCGCGCTGCCGGATCGGGTGACGGTCGCCGAGATCGGCAGATCGCGTGGGGGCGATCCGATCCGGGGGGTGCGGGTCGGCGCGGGCGCCCCGCAGGTGGTGATCATCGGGAATCCGCATCCGAACGAGCCGATCGGCATGGCGACGATCCGCCACCTGCTCGGCAGGCTGACCAGGACCGACGCGCAAACCGTCGGCGCTACCTGGCATTTCCTGCTGTGCCTCGATCCCGACGGGACGCGGCTGAACGAAGGGTGGTTCGCCGGTACGCGCACCAGATCCGGCGTCGCGCGCGGTTTCTACCGCCCGCCCGCGGCCGAGCAGCCGGAGTGGTGCTTTCCGATCAGCTGGCTCGGCAACGCGGTCGGCGCGCCGCTCCCGGAGACCATGGCGCTGATGGGCTTGATCGATCGGACCCGTCCCGCGCTGATCGTTTCGCTGCACAATGCCGATTTCGGCGGCGGGTTCTTCTACACCACCGGCGGGGATCGCGACTATTGGTCCGCGCTCACCGACCAGCTGACGGCGGCGGGCGTGCCCATTTACCAGGGGCCACCCGACGTGCCCGGCGCGCGCACCTGGGCGCCGGGCGTATTCGAGCTGCCGTCGTTCCAGCGGATCGCCGAGACCTTGACCGCCGAGGGCGTCGAGCCGCTGGCGATGATGTACGGCGGCGGCATTCGCGACTACGCGACGGTCCACGGGACCGAGCTGCTGGTGTGCGAGTTGCCGATGTGGGTGGACTCGCGGGTCACCGACGACACCCCGAGCGGGCTCTCGCTGGCGAGCGTGTTGTACTCCACCGCAACCGCTTACGATGAGGTCGCCGAGATCGTGAGCGGCGTGCTCGCTCGAATCTCCGGGCAGCTGACCGGACGGTCGCCGTTCGAGCGGGCACTGACCGATACGGTGCGCGCCCTGCGCGGCAACGCCATTGCCAGACGCTCCGCCACCGAGTCGCGCCCCGCCACCCGCGGTGAGGTCTTCATCGAGGAGTACGTGTGGGTCGGCGTCGCGCGCCTGCGCGCGGGCGGCATGCTGCTGCGCCTGCTCGACAACGAACCGCACTCCGAACACCTCGCCGCGGAGCGTGCTCGGTTCACCGCGATCTTCGAAAAGTGGTGCACCGACATCGAAACCAACGCCCCCGGACAGTCGATCCCGGTGCACCGCCTGGTCACGATCCAATCCATGGCGATCGTCACCGCTGTCACGCGCCTACGTGGCGGCCGGCCCGTCTGACACTCGGTGCGACAAGGGCGAATACGCGCCCCGGCGAGTAGCCGGGGCGCGTATCCCACCGATCAATAGCCGAACTGCCGCAGAATCGGCCCGCACACATGCCATTCGTCGCCACCGTCGTGCGCCTCGTGATAGAGGTGCGCGACGTACCACATGACGATGTCCTGACCGTCGGTGTTCTCACCGTTGACGTGGCGCCAGATCTCGTCGTCGTTCGCATTGCCGAGCGCACCACCGAGATCCTCGGGGCCGTGGTAGGCGGTGATCGCGACGTCGAGCCGGGAGAACCAGTCGCTGGCACCGTCGAACGGCCCCTTGTCGATGAGGAAACCGCGGCCGGTGCCCTTCTTGATGACCGCCCAGCGATTGTCACCGATGTGGATCGAGGACAGTTCGTTCTTCCGGGGAATCCAGCCGGGACCGTAGCCCCAATCCTGGCTCGTCAGTGCGTGTTGCAGCGCGAGGTTGTTCGCGGCACCGTCGATGTCCCAGTCGAATCGCCAGTAGGTGTGGTGGCGATGGTTGGCCGCATGCTGCAGACCGGCGCTGTAGAGCTGCGGCAGGATGATGCCGTCGCTGCGGAAGATCCACCGGTTGAGCAGGCGGTAGCGGCCGATGACGTGATAGCTCTCCACCACGAGGAAACGGTGGTCCGCACCGCTGCCCTCGTAGATCGCCACGGGGCGTTGCATGTTGGCGCTGCTGAGCGGGTCCTTGTACGGGCCGCCCGCGCCGCCGTCGTATTGCACGCGGATCATCGGCAGGCTGGCCCGGTGCAGCACCTTGATGCCCTTGTAGAAGACGTCGCGGAAGGCAATCGCTTCGCTCTTCCCGTCGAGCACCTCCCAGTAGAACCGCCAGACCGGAGCCTCGGGCGGCCAACTGACCGTCCCTGAGCTACTCATGACCTTCCCCCAGGAATCAGGCCGACCTCGGCCACGTCTTCCGCGCTCAGGTCCACGATCGCGAAGGCGGTGGGCACCCGCCGATCCGCGGGCCCGAATCGCAGGTCGACGAGCCGATGCCGATAGCGCGAGCTGTGGAAATTCACGTCCTCGACGATCAACCCGGCGCCGGTGTCGACGTCGATTCCGTGCTCGGCGAGCCGACCGTCCCGGCGCACCAATTCGATGGCGCGCGCTTGCTCCACCTCGGACATGGCGGGCTGGTTCAGCGTCTCGTGCAGCTCGACGAGCGACCGTGTGGTCACGTCGACGAGCGCCTCGATGACCACGTCGTCGGAGTAGTTGTAGATGACAACCACCGGATACTCGGTCTCTCGATCCAGGAATCGGGTTCCGACGCTGAGGATCTCGTACCGCTTGCCGTCGAGCAGGTCGTTGACGCCCGCCTGGCTCAGCGCCACCTCGGGTGCGACGGCCGCCGCTTCGTCGGCCGACCGCAGATCCCGTGCCGCGGAATACACCGGGGTGGTCTGCACCGGCGGGAGCAGTTCGCTCCAGTCGCGCGCGTCGGAAAACTTCGGATCGATGACGGGGCCGAGATCGGTGATCTCGGTGCGCAGAAAACCCGGGGGCGGAAGGGTGAATCTTTCGGCCATGAGCGCACTCCATGCTCTTGGTAACTACCGCGCGGTTTTCCGCGCCCCCTCATCCTTCGACGCCCCGCCGAGCGGGTCGCGAGTACTTCCGTACTCCACTTCGACCGGCGCGTGCTACGACCCGCCCAGGTAGCTGACCGATACCTGAATACGCCGAACGGAGCATGATCGCACGTCATGCCCCGTTCGCGTGGTGCCGCTACTGGACGCCGGTGGCCTTGGCGACGTCGGTGAGCATCTGGTCGGCGGCCTGCACGCCGATGCCGGACATCCAGGTCTCGTCCAGCACGTCGATGGCCTTGCCGTTCTTGACCGCGCGCAGGTCACGCCAGACGGGGCTGGTGGTGACGGCGCCCTTTTCCGTCTTGCCCGGATCGTCGATGGTGGCGACGAAGATCAGGTCGGCGTCGGCCTGGTCGATCTGCTCGGGGCTGACGTCTTTCATGATCTTCTTCGGGTCGGTGGAGATCTGCGACTCCGGTCGCGGCAGGCCGATGTCGGCCAGCACCACGCCGCTGAAGGAGTTGCTCTGGTACAGCCGGGTCGGGCCTGCCAGGAAGCGGACGACCGAGACGGTGGGCAGCACGCCGTTGTTCTTGGCCTTGATGGCGTCGCCTAGCGCACGGGCCCGATCTTCGTAACCTTTCAACGCGTCGGCGGCCTGCTGCTCGAGGCCGAGCGCCTTGCCGTGCACCGCGAGGTTGGCTTTCCAAGGGCCGCCGGTGGTTTCGGTGAACACCGTGGGCGCGATGCCGCTGAGCTTGTCGTAGATCTTGTCGTGGCGGACCTTCGAGGACAGGATCAGATCGGGCTTCAGCGAGGCGATCCGCTCGAGATTCGGCTCGAGCAGCGGGCCGACGTCGGTCACCCCATCGACCTTGCCCGCCAAGTACTCCGGGAACCCGCCCTTGGTCTTGGTGTGCGGGACAACGGCACCCACCGGCTTGATGCCGAGCAGGGTGACCGAGTCGAGCTCGGCGGTGTCGAGCACCACCACGCGCTTGGGTACCCGCGGAATGGTCACCTGACCCATCAGAGTGTCCAGGGTGCGCGGGAAGCTGGCCGAATCGGCCGGGGAGGCAGCGGAATCCGTGTCGTCGGTGTTGTTGCCACAGGCCGCGAGGCAGGACAGACCTACCGTGGCGACCAGTGCCGCGATACCGATGCGGCCGAGTCGGCGGCCGCGGAGTCGGATGGACATGGGCAGTCCCTCATCTCTGGGAGTGGGTGGTGCATCAGCTCGAGCGAGGCGACGCTGTGGGTAGTCCGCTCAGACGGGAGCGGCGGCGGACAGTCGGGCGGCCCTGCTGCGCGGAACCACCAGCGGGGTCCCGGTTTCCGGGTCGGGGATCACCAGGGCATCGACCCCGAAGACGGTGCGGACGAGTTCGGCGTCGAGCACCTCGGCGGGCGGCCCGGCCGCGGCGAGGCGGCCGTCGTGCAGCACCACGAGGTGATCGGCGTAGCGGGCGGCCTGCCCGAGATCGTGCAGCACCATGACGACGGTGCGGCCCGCCTCGGCGTGCAGGTCGGCGACCAGGTCGAGCACGTCGAGCTGGTGGCGCAGGTCGAGGAAGGTGGTCGGCTCGTCGAGCAGCAGCAGGTCGGTGTCCTGGGCCAGCGCCAGCGCGATCCAGGCCCGCTGACGCTGGCCGCCGGAGAGCCGGTCGACCTGTTGGTCACGCAGATCGGTGGTACCGGTGCGCCGCAACGCGTCCTCGACGGCCGACTGGTCGGCGGCCGACCACGGTCGCAGCAGCCTCTGGTGCGGATACCGCCCGAGCCGCACCAGCGCCTCGACCGTGATGGACTCCGGCGTGATCGGCTGCTGCGGCAACAGGCCCATCCGTAAGGCCAACGCGCGGGCCGACATTCGATGGATGTCGGCGCCGTCGAGGGTGACCGTGCCGCCGGACGGGCGGAGCAGCCGGGTGAGTCCGCGCAGCAGCGTGGACTTGCCGCACGCGTTCGGGCCGACGATGGCGGTGACCGAGTCGCCGGGCAGCACCAGGTCGAGCCCGTCGATCACCACGCGGTCGCCGTAGCGCAAATCCACTGCCTGCGCGGACAATTCGTTGCGGCCGACCGCGTCGTCCGGTGCATCACTCATGCGGTCCTCCTGGAGACGGGAGCGCTCTCACGCAGCATCAGAACGAGCAACCACGGAGCGCCGACGGTCGCGGTGACCACGCCGACGGGCAACCCCTCGATCGGCAGCGCGTGCTGCACGATCAAGTCGCAGCCGAGCAGCAGCGTCGCCCCGGCCAGACCGGTGACGGCGAGCGTGACGGCGGTGGGTGGACCGGCGAGCCGCCGCACGAGATGCGGCACCGCCAGCGCCACAAAGGAAATCGGCCCGGTGAGCGCGGCGGCCAGCGCGGCAAGCGCGATGGTGGTGCCAAGCAGTGCCAGCCGGGTATGCGAGACCCGAACGCCGAGCGTGCCCGCCGACTCGTCACCGAGATCGAGCACCGACAGCGCGCGATACTGCAGGTACAGCAAGGCCAGCACCAGCACACAGGCCACTGCGGCGGCCTGGATCTCCGGCCAGGTGCGGCCGTAGAGCGAACCGGTGGTCCACTGCACCGCCGACCCGGCGAGCTCCAGCGGAAAACGCACCACCATCAGATTCACGGCCGCGGCCAATCCTGCCTGCACCGCCAATCCGACCAGCACCAACCGGGTGACCGGCAGCCCGGACCGCCAGCCCAGTACCCCGAGCAGCAGCGCGGCGAGCATCCCGCCGCCGAGCGCACCCAGCGGGATGAACGACTGGCTCGCACCGAGGGCGAGCACGAGCACCGACCCGAACGACGCGCCACCGGTCACACCCATGACGTCGGGCGAGGCGAGCGGGTTACGGAACAGTCGCTGGAGCACGGCACCCGCCGTGGCCAGGCCCGCACCCGCGAGCAGTGCGGCGGCCAGCCGCGGCGCGCGGAACTCCTGGACCACGTAGACCTCGCCCTGGTCACCGAAGCCGAACAGGGCGCGCAACGCCGTCGCCGCCGACATCTCGACCTCGCCGACGCTGAGCGCCACGGTCGACAGCACGGCGATCGCCACCGCGCACACCGCGCCGATCAGGACCGCACGCCTGCGCTGCCGGACCATGACATTCGCGCCAGAAACCTTGAGAGGCAATGATGTTCGACCATTTCGCAGCTTCGATCCGATCGGACCAGCGGAGAGCGTGGGGCGCAATGGTGTTCGGCCGCTGCGCGCCGGTGGCGTGTCGATCATCGGCCCACCCGTCGAGCGAGCACGGCCAGCAGCGGCGCGCCGAGGAACGCGGTGACGATGCCGACCTCGAGTTCCGAAGGCCGGGCGACGAGCCTGCCGAGAATGTCGGCGGCCAGGAGCAGCAGCGGGCCCGCGATCAGGCAGCCGGGCACGAGCACCCGGTGATCGCCGCCGAGCACCAGCCGAACCAGGTGCGGTGCGGCGAGTCCGATGAACGCGATCGGCCCGGCCACGGCCACCGCGGAGCTGGCGAGCAACACCACCGCGACCATCCCGGCCAGCCGGATGCGCCCCACCGGCATGCCGAGGGCCGCCGCCGCTTCGTCACCGAGGGCGAGCGTATTGAGCGCGGGCGCGATCGCCAGGCCGATCACCGCTCCGATGATCAGCGTCGGCAGCATCGGCACCAGCACGTCGAGGTCGCGTTCGGCGATCGATCCGGCCAGCCAGAAGCGCGCCTCGTCCAGGGTGCGTTCGCTGAACAGCAGCACGGCGGAGGTCCACGAGACCAGCACCAGTTGCAGGACGGTGCCACCGAGGACCAGCCGAACCGGATCGAGATCGCCCGCCCGACGCCCGAGTGTCAGCGTGAACAGCGCGGCGGCGGCCGCGCCCGCGAACGCGAAACCCAGGTACTCGATGGGTCGGGTCAATCGCAGCGCGTAGATGGCGACCACCACCGCGAGCCCGGCCCCGGCGTTGATGCCGAGGGTCGTCGGGGCGGCGAGCGGGTTGCGGGTGATGCCCTGCACGAGCGCGCCCGCGAGGCCGAGCGCGGCGCCCACCGCCAGCCCCACCAGGGTGCGCGGCAGTCGCATACCGGTGACCACCATGGCGTCACGGCCGTCCGCGTCGCCGAGCAGGGCCTGCACCACGGTGGCGATCGGCACCGATCTGGCGCCGAGCGCCAGGCTCAACACGACACACAGCAGCAACGCGGCAAACCCGAGCGTCAGCATCGGGATGCGGCGCGATAACGCGGCCGAGCGGGTCGGGTCGACGGAGGTCACGGGACGAGGGCTTAAGTTAGCAATACCTAAGTTTGTCAACGCGCGCTTGCGCCTGTGATGTCCATCTCGTCCGTTTTCATGGACAGCCGGTCGTTGCCGGCAACACCACCGCAGCAGCTGAATCAACAGTCACGGTTTCGTAACAGCCCCGGCTGGGTACTAACAGAACTATGACATCGACGGATCACCGACCAGCCCGGATCGCCGGCGTTGAGCCGGGGACCGCGGTACTGGCATTCGCTCTGTGCCTTGCCTTTTCGATCGGCATCGCCACTCTCACGCAGTCTGCTGTCACCACGGTCCTCGCCTGCGTCAGCATCGCGGCCGGACTCGTACTAGTACTGAACATCCTGCCGCACAAGGCTTGACCCTGCTCGCCTCCGCCACCGCTGCGACACTGAGCGTTCGGCTATCTATTTCCGGGCACACGTCCGGTGGCACAGCGCCGAACTGATCGGCGCGATTCGGAGGCATCATGCTGTCCCTACCAGAGATCTCGGACCGCCTGGAGATCCAGGACCTGATGGTCCGGTATTCCCACGCGGTCGACACCGGACAGTGGGACCTGCTCGACCACATCTTCACCGAGGATGCCCACATCGATTACACCGCGATGGGCGGACCGGCCGGCGACGTGGCGGCGACCAAGAAGTTCCTCGCCGCCATGTTGCCGAATTTTCCTGCCTTTCAGCACTTGATCAGCAACTCCTCGATCACCCTCGACGGCGACAGCGCCACCGGACGGACCATGTGCCACAACCCGATGATGCTGTCCGGCGGCGACGGTCCGCCCAGCCTCATGCTGTGCGGGCTGTGGTATCTCGACACGTTCGCGCGGGTCGACGGGCAGTGGCGCATCGCGCGCCGAGTCGAGGAGAAGAGCTACATCTTCCTCGCGCAGGCGGTGCCGGGCACCAGCTGAATGCGCTGCGGCCCAGCCGGTATCAGCCGACAATCGGTAGCCCGCGTTCCGCCGAGAGCTCGCACAGCGCGTCCTGCATGACGCCGGTGACGAGCTCGTAGGCCGCGTCGACATCCAGTTCCGGACCCAGCTCGGCGTGTAGATCGATCGGCTCGAGGAACTCCACGGTGACCTTGCTCGGCAACGGGATGTGCCCGGCGAGGTCGCCGATATTGAGGCCCCACGGGAGGGCGATCGAGATGGGGAATACCTTCAGCCGCAGCATCCGATCCAGCCGCAGCAGCTTGGCCAGCCGATCACCGCGGGACAGCATCAGCGCGGTCTGCTGGGCACCGATATTGACCATGGGCACGATGGGCACCTTCTCGTCCCAGGCCAATCGGAGAAAGCCGGTCCGGCCGGCGAAGTCGATCTCGTCTTCCTTCCAGGTCGGGCGGTGCACCTCCCAGTCACCGCCCGGGTAGACGAGCACCGCCGCGCCGTCGCGCAACACCTGCCGCGCGCTGTTCGGATCCGCACCTACCGTGCCGAAGCGGCGCAGCAACGTACCGATGACCGGATAGGCCATCACCATGTCGTGCGCCAACTGGAAGAACGGGCGATGCGGACCGAACCGCCGCACGAACGCCAAGGTGGCGACCAATACCTCTGGTGACACGTTGCCCCCGGAATGATTGCCGACCAACAGGACCGGGCCGTCCTCCGGAATCCGGTTCAGGCCCCGGACCTCCGCGCGGAAGTACAGCCGCGCGAACCACCAGCCAGGGCCCACCGTGTCGATGATGAACTCGGGGTCCCGGTCGGCCGGATCGGGCTCGGGGACGCGCGCCTTCACCTGCTCGGCGACCCAGTCGGTCACCTGGTCGATCCGGTCAGTCGGCAATCGAAACCAATTCATGGGCAACGCTTTCCGTTAGATCACGACTCGATCACCAGCAGCCTGCGGAAGAAGTCGCGGTAGCCGCGCAGCGCCTGCCGTAGCTCCTCGGTGTCGCCGTCCTGCAGGCCTGCGCAGTGCTCCTCGAGTACCCGCTTGCGTTCGGCGTAGGCGGTGGTCAGCTGGTAGATGATGTCCGCGACCATCTTGTCGGCCTGAGTGACGGCGTCGCGCGGGCTGTCCACGAAGGCGCCCTGTACCTCGCGCCACTGGGTGCGCAGGCGGTCCAGGTCGGTGTCGGCGAAGAGCGAGGTTCCGACGTTCTCGAGTGAGATCCCTTGCTGTTCAGCGCCGTTGCCTGCGGTGGTCGTCTCGTGCGATGTGGTGACCGAAGTCGCCTGTTCGGTCTCGGCGGCGCTTGTTGCTGGTCCTTGATCCGTTGCCGCAGAGGCGCTTTCAGCGTCGCGATCAGCGGTGGTCTGGTGCGCGGTTCCCGTTTCGTAACCGGCCGTGCCCGCGTGGGTGTTCTCGGCGTCGTGGTCCGCCGTGCCTGCTGATGCGGTCGCGGCGTCGTAGCCCGACGTGTGCGACTGGGCGGTCTCCGCGTCGTGCCCCGCTGTGCGCGAGTGCGCGTTCTCGGCGTCGTAGTCCGCCGTGCCCGTCTGAGTGGCCGTGGCGTCGTAATCGGCCGTGCGGGATTGGTCCGCGTCGTATTCCGTGGTGCGCACATGCTCCGGTTCGACGTCCACGTCCGTGGTGCGGGTACGTTCGGCGTCCGCGTCGGTGCTCGCGCGTTCGGCGGCGGTCACCTCCGCCGTGCCTTCGGCGGAGCGGCTGGTCGACTCCCCTGCGGCCCAATCGCTTTCGCGACCACCCTGCCAGGACGACGACCGTGCCTCCTGCTCGCTCATCGGGATATCCGCGCTCGGCGTCGCGGAACGGTCGGAATGCGCGGTGCGTTCGTATTCGGTGCTCATGACAGCGCTTTCTTGTCGTGCTCGGACTTCTTGTCCTCGTCGTGCTCGGGCTTCTTGTCGCCGGTGGCGCCGTTCAGCAAGTCCTGGAACAGATCCCGGTAGTGCACGATGGCGGTGCGCCGGTCCTCGGTGGACACCTCCGAACCGGTGGCCCTGGTCGCGATCTCGTGCGCGGCGCGGTAGTGGCCGAGCGCCTGCGCGTGCTCCACGGACAGATCGGCGACCTGCTGGTCGAAATTCTCGGTGGGATAACCACGTTGGGCCATCACCGTGGTCAGCAGCCGATCGGCGGATTGCAGCGCCTCGACCGGGTCGTCGATGAAACGCTCCTGCACCTCGACCCACTGCGCGGTGTAGAGCTGCTTCTGCTCCGGCGTCAGCGCGCGCAGTTCGAGCTCGGCGTGCCTGCGTTCACGTTCGGCCAGTTCGCGTTCGGCCGCGCGCCGGTCGTCGAGTTCCTCGACCGTCCGGTCGTACTCCGGGCCGAAGCGGCTGCGTAACCGCTGCCTGCGCACCATCGGCCAGACCACCAGCGCGACGACCGCCGCCGCCACTATCACCAGAACGATTACCGTGATCAATACTCCGGACGACACCTGGACCTCCTCGCCGAGCCTGTCGTATTCGGACAGGTAATGCCTCGCCGCCGAAGTTCCAAACTCTTGATCACGCCTTCATGTCACCCACTGGGATCGCAGCAGGCCCAGCGGTTTCCGCGCGGAAGACGCGCACCGTTTCTCGGGATCCGCACACCCTGGGGCCGTCCGCAATCGGTGCGGATCCCGAGAAGCGGTGCGGCCTAGGTCCGGCGGGCCGCCCGCAACGGCTGCAGATTCCGAGGGACGGTACAACCCGGCGAGGACCGCACTTTGGGTCAGGATCCGCACCGATTGCGGGGCGTCCGAGGGAGTGCGGGTTTCGAGAAGGAGTGCGGCGCGCGTCAGGTGCGGCGCAGGGCCTCTACCGGGCAGCTGTCGACGACCAGTTGGACGAGGTCTTGGGCGCTTTCGTCGATCATGTCGGCAAGGGGGGTGACGATACCGTCGTCGCCTACGCGGAACAGGTTGGGTGCCAAGGCCTCGCACATGCCGTGCCCCTCGCAGCGGGTACGGTCGGCGACGACGCGCATCACCGCAGCCGCTCCAGGTGGATGGGTAAGCCGTCGGCGGGCATCGGCCCGGTGCCCGCGACGAGCGGCACCTGGTAGTCCGGCCGGACCGACCAGCGATACTGCAGCAACATCTGGTGCAGCACAGCTTTGACGGTCATGCCGCCGAAGTACAGGCCGATGCATTTGTGCGCGCCGCCGCCGAACGGGGCCCAGGCGAGCCGATGCGATTTGTCCTCGCGGCGGTCGGCGGCGAACCGCTCCGGGTCGAACACGTCGGGGTCGGACCAGTAGTCGTCGGTGCGCATCATCGGGTAGGCGCCGACCATGACGAGCGTGCCCTTCGGCACGTAGTAGCCGAGAATGTCGGTGTCGGCGATGGTTTCCCGAATCTGCTGTGCCACCGGCGAATACATGCGCAATGTTTCCTTGAACGCCAAATCCAAGCCGGGTAGCCGGTCGAGGTCGCCGTAGTCGAGGGCGGGCTTGCCGAGCGCACGGGATTCGGCGCGCAACCGCTCCTGCCACTGCGGATGGCGAGCGAGTTCGTAGGCGAGCATCGACGCGGCGATCGTGCTGGTGTCGTGTGCGGCCATCATCACGAAGATCATGTGCTCGATCACCTCCTCGTCCGAGAAGGCGTGTCCTTCCTCGGTCTCGGCCTGACACAGCACGCTGAACAGGTCGGTGCCCGCGCCCGCCCGCTTCGCGGGTAGCTCGCGCCGGAAATACTCGCCGAGAATGCGCCGCCCGCGTACCCCGCGCGCCCATGCCCCGCCGGGGACATTGGTGCGGATGAGCGCGGTCGCGCCGTGCACAGCGTCCTCGAAAGCCCGTTCCAGCACCACGCTTTCGGGGCCGAGCTCGGCACCGGCGAAGACCTCGGTGGCCTGCGCGAGCAGGATCTGCTTGATCGCGTCGAAGACCGGGAAGTGCGGGCCGGGCCGCCATTCCGCGACGCCGCGGGTGATGCGTGGCGTGGTCAGGTCCAGGTAGCCGACCAGGCGCGGCCGGGTGAACGCCTGCTGCATGATCCGGCGGTGGAACAGATGCTCGTCGAAATCCCGCAGCAGCAGGCCACCGCGGAAGAACGGGCCGATCAGGAACTCCCAGCCGCGCTGTGCCGAGAAGACCTTGTGCCGATCCATCAGCACCACCTCGATGGCCGCGGGACTGCTCACGCCGACCATCCTGCGGCCGAGCACGCCCATCCAGTTCACCGGGCCGTACTGCTGAAATCGCTTGCGCGTCAATCCGATCGGATCACTCAGCGCGTGCAGTGTGTAACCGATCCCCGGCGCGCCGAAATCGCCTGGCATCGGGCGCAATCCGCTCCCCGGTGGTGGTTCGGCCAGCGGCTGGTCGACCGACGGGTACCGATCGGCAACGCGAGCACCCCACGTCTGCGCGTGTTTCGCAACGCGCGCCCGCAAGCGGCGCACATCCCCTTGCACCTCGGTGACCTTGGGCGAAACCAGAAGACTCATGACGGCGGTCCCTTCGCGACGCTGCGACCCCTCGACCATATCGGAAACACACGTTTCCGTACACAGTTGTTTCCCAACTTGTCTTGTGCAAGGCTTCGCTGGTAAGCGAGCGGAGGGAGGCGAAGCAGTGAGTACGGAGCCGAGCGCCGGCGAGGCGGAGTCGTGAGTGAGCGCAGCGAACGAACCAACGGCACAGCACCCCGGGGTACGACGGAGCCGAGCGCCAGCGAGGCGAAGTCGTGACCCGAGTTTTCAGCGGCACGTACCGCGGCACCTCCACCGCCGAGCGTCGGGAAGATCGGCGCAGGCGGCTGCTCGACACCGCTCTCGACATCGTCGGCACCCAGGGCCTGTCCGCCTTGACCGTGCGTGGCCTCTGCGAACAGGCCCGGGTCGGGCCTCGCTTCTTCTACGAGGCCTTCCCCGATCTGGACGCCCTGGCCGCCGAACTGTTGCTGCAGATCCAGGACGCAGCCCTCGACACCGCCCGCGCGGCCGTCGCCGCCACCGAGGGGTCGCCCGCGGACAAGATCCGCGCCGGTGTCGCCGCCCTCATCATCGAGCTCACCGACGACCCCCGCCGAGCCCAGGTCGTCTTCGCCCAGGCCTACGGCAACGAGGCCCTGATGCGCAGCCGTTTCGACGGCATGCGCCGCGTCGCCGACGTCATCATCGAACAGACCCGCCTGGTGCTCGACCTACCCGCGGGCCACGACACCGCCGTCGCCGCGACCTCGCAGCTGATCACCGGCGGCGCCGCGGAGCTCGTTCTCGTCTGGCTCGACGGCGGCCTCGACGTCGACCGCGCGGGCCTGATCGACCTGCTCACCGACTTCACCATCGCGATGGTCGAACGCCTCCCCGGCGTCGCCCAGCGGTTGTCGGCAGGTTCCGAGTGACCGGACGATCCCTTAAGCTGAATCCATGAACGCGTGCAGGCGATTTCTGCGCCCCGGGCCGTCAGTCGGCCACGGGGTCCGCCGCGTGCGTTCGCGCGCGTAGTTCCTGTGGCCGTCGCCGGTTCGGGGGTTTCACCGAATCCGACTGGCTACCAAAGGAATTACTCATGCCTACCTATCTCACTCCACTGGATCTGTCGCGCGCGCTGACCGTGCGCGATCTCAGCGACGCCGCGCAGGGGCCGCACGCCATGCAGGTGTTGCTCGACGCGATGGTGCACGCGCTGGCCCGGGTGTGGGGGTCAGATGTGCGAGTGGTGCGCAACTCGCCGCTCGTCGCTGTGGTCGACAACTACGACAAACTCGGTTACGACCCGGCCGACGTCACCCGCGACGCCCGCTACACCCGATACGTCAGCCCGACCACGATGTTGCGCAGTCACACCACCGCCGATATCCCCGCGGCCTTGCGGCGCTACACCGAGATTCCGGGCACCGTCGACGAACTCATCGTGGTGCCCGGCCTGGTCTACCGCAGGGACGTCGTCGATCGAATCCATGTGGGCGAGCCGCATCAGGTCGATCTGTGGCGGCTCCGCTCGCGCAAGGACACCGGCGATCATCACGTGCGAGAGATGGTCGCGCACCTTGTCGAAGCCGTGCTACCGGGTGCCGAGTGGCGCACCACGCCCGCTCGGCATCCCTACACCGTCCTCGGCAGACAGGTGGACGTTCGCCTCGGCCCGCAGTGGCTGGAACTCGCCGAATGCGGGCTCATCGCCGATCATGTGCTGGCCGGCGCCGGGCTCGATCCGGCCCGCTGGTCCGGCACCGCCCTCGGCCTCGGTTTGGACCGAGCCCTCATGCTGCGCAAGGGAATACCCGATATCCGCTACCTGCGATCCGACGACCCGCGCATCGCCGGCCAGCTGCAAGACCTGTCCCCGTGGCGGCCGGTCTCCGCGCTGCCGCCGATCCGCCGCGACCTGTCGGTGGTGATCGCCGACGACACCGACGACGAAACCCTCGGCGACACGGTGCGAAAGGTGCTGCACGACCGGGTCGACGACATCGAGTCGGTGCTGGTCATCGCCCGAACGCCATGGGCCGGGCTCTCCGAAAAGGCCAGGGACAGACTCGGCATCGTGCCCGGACAGACGAATGCCGTTGTGCGGCTCACCCTCCGGCCGTTGGCGCGCACGCTCACCGACGAGCAGGCCAACACGCTCCGCAACGAGGTGTACCGCGCGATCCATATCGGCCCCCAGCTCGAGCTGGCATGACCGCGAAAAGCCCCTGCCGAGTTCAGCCACCGTTTCGGGTCTGTCCGCCGACCCGAAGTCCTGCTAGCGTGGAGAAACCCAACGAAACGAAGTAGACGATAGGGCCGGAACCCCTTCTGGGGCATGGGGTTCCGGCTCCTGCGGCAATGCCACCCTTCGAGGTTACATGCCGGCCATCGCCACCTCCGCCCCGCGTCGGCATCACCCAGCGGCGCCGAACCACCGAATCAGCGCCGCTTCGAGCCCATCCAGACTCCCCGCATCGGCCGCCCACGCCACGAACCCATCGGGACGAACCAGCATCCCCGTCAAATCCCCCGGCGCAACCGCCTTCGCCGTGACCACCCGCACCCGCGGCGCCCAAGGTGCCACCGCCGCACGCAGTTGCGCGGAATCAGCCAGATCGAACAGGACCGCAGCGCCGTCGGCGAAGTGACTGCCGAGCCGGGTTCCGTCCGACAACGCGAAGTCCGGTACCGCCGCACCGACGCGCTCGTGCCCGCCGCCCAGGTCGTAGCGGTGCAGCACGCCGGAGATCCTCTCGAAGACGACAGTCGCGGCGTCCCGCGTGGACAGCAGTTCGGTCATCACCTCCCGCAGCTTCCTGCTGCGCGGGTCGGTGCGCATCAGCGCCACCTGAGCCCGGGTCCAATCGAGCACCCACGCCCCGATCGGATGCCGTTCGGTGGTGTAGGTGTCGAGCAGGTCCGGCCGCGCCCAGCCGCGCACCACCGCGGCCAGCTTCCAGCCGAGGTTCACCGCGTCACCGATACCGAGGTTGAGTCCCTGCCCGCCGAACGGTGAATGCACGTGTGCCGCATCGCCTGCCAGCAGCACTCGACCCCTGCGGTATTCGGTGACCTGTCGGGTGTTGTCGGTGAACCGGGTGGCCGAATGCACGGCGGTGATCTCCACCGGAACACCGGACACCGCGCGCAGACTCGCCTGCAACTCCGCCGCGGTGATCGGTGCGTCGCGGTCGGCGGGTGGTCCGTCGAGCTGCACGGTGAGGATCCGGCCCGGCACCGGACCGTGCACGTAGATCCCGGTGTCGGTCGTCGTCCAGCCCGGATTCAGTCCTTCGGCGCCGGTCATCTCGACGATGGCCTGATATCCGGTCAGTTCCGGGTCGAGGCCGGGAAAGTCGAAACCGGCCAGCTTGCGCACAGTGCTTCGCCCGCCGTCACAACCGACCAGCCAGCCGGCGCGAACGGTGTGGTCGCCGAGGCGAACCGTGACCCCGGCACCGTCGTCCTCGAAATCGGTGAGCTCGACCCCACGCCGCACGTGCACACCCAACTCCTCGGCACGTCGCCCGAGCAGTGCTTCGATGCTCTGCTGCGCCACCAGATTGACCTTGGCGGCCGGGCCCAGATCCGCGAAGGTGGAACGATCGAATTCGACAAGGTCGGCACCGATCATGATGCCCGCGAAATGTCCGCGGAACGGCGGCGTCATCGGCTTGTCGGTCTCGGCCGAACCCTTGCCCGCTGTCAGGAATCTCGCCATCTGGTCGCGCGCCCGCGCACTTTCGGCGACGAGTTCCGGCAACAATCCACGCCGGTAGAGCGCCTGCGCGGTAGGGATATTGATCCCACCGGCCTTCATCGTCGGATCGATCTCGTCGAGCCGCTCGACCACCAGCACATCCACCCCGGCGAGCCGAAGCTCGCAAGCCAGCATCAATCCCACAGGTCCGGCGCCCGCGATCACCACGTCAAAGGTCTCATCCATGCATCCGAGCGTGCCGCGCGCCGATTGCGCCACCCTTGCACGGCACTTGCACGCGACGAAGTCACTTCGCCTTGCGCAACAGCCGAATGACCGCCCGGTCGACCAGCTCCCGCCGCTCGTCGTCGGAGTCGGCGCGCCGCGCGCGACGCAACGCCGCGGCAATCGTCGTTCCGTTCTCCCAGGCGGCCACCACCCGCGGGTCGACATAGGAGTTACGCGCGACCGTCGGCGTGTTCCCCAGGGCCGCCGCGACGTCCTCCATCACCTTCTTCTCCACCGCTCGACGGCCACGTTTCGACTCGGGCCGCTCGGCCGAGGCGAAGTCGGCGGCCGCCAATACCGTTGCCTGCCAGGTGCGTAAGTCCTTGGCACTGCATTCACAGCAGGCGAGTTCCTTGAACCGCAGATTGACGTCGTCGGCGTGTAGTTCGCGATAGCCGTTCCCGTTCCGATAGACGAGCAGCCGCGACGACTCGGCCGGGGCACGCCGCATGGCCCGAATGGCATTGGCTACCAATGGCTCCCTGATCCGTACCCGTCGCCGGATGCCACCCTTGGCCGGGTAGTCGAACAACATCTCGTCGCCGGACAGTCGCACCTGTTCGCGCAGCAGCGTCGCGACCCCGCGGGTCCCGTTCTCCTCCGCGTACTCCTCGCCACCCACCCGGAACACGCCGCGGTCGAGCAGATCGATGGCCACGGCTTCGGCGCGATGCTTGCTCAACCCCCGCTCCCCCAGATCCGCCCTGACCTGTCGCCGCACCTCGGGCAGCCGGGCGGCGAGTTCGAGCACCCGGTCGAACTTCTCCTCGTCGCGCTCCCTGCGCCACTGCTCGTGGTACAGATACTGCCGCCGACCGGCCGCGTCGACGCCAACGGCCTGCACGTGACCGTTGGCATGCGGGCAGATCCACACCTTGCGCCACGCGGGCGGGATCACCAGGGATTTGATGCGGTCGAGGGTTTCCGCGTCGGTCACCGTTTCGCCGTCGGTAGTGGCATAGGAGAATCCGCGGCCGCGTTTGACTCGGGTCAAACCGGGGCCGTACACAGCGCTGCGGCGTAGACGCATCGAAGAATCCTCGGCTGGGGACGGCCGATGGGCGAGGCAGTCGCCTCGCCCATCGGCCGTCGTCGTGCTATCGGTTCAGGTGGCTGCGTTCGCCGCCGAGACGTTTGGCCGCGACCGGTTGCGCCGCCGCCCCCTTCTTTCCCGCCTCGCTGGCGCGCTTGGGGTCGTTGTCGAAGCTGCCGCTACTCGCCTTGCCACCCTGGCTGGCGATCTTGCGCTGCTGCTCCGGATCCATGGCGGCGAAACCACGTTGGGCTGCCATGCAATCCCTCCTTGCCTCGAGTACTTCTTGTCGGCGACGGCTGGGTTGCCGTCACTGACGGCCCTACCCGGGGATCTCGGCAGCAAACATTGGAGGGTCGATCAGTGCTGGGGCACCAGCGCGGGGGACGGCTCCGGTGCCCGTGCGGCCCGGCGACCCGAGACGAAGTACAGCGCGACGAGCAGCACGCTGAACCAGACGTAGGTGTTGCCGATGATGTGTTGCCATGGCGTCCATTGCGTTTCACGATGCTCGCCGTCGGGCAGCCAGTTCTGCGGCCCGTACACGAAGACGGCGGTGATGACGGCGATGGTCACCGACCAGCCGATCGCCTGCCTGCGCGGCAGCCGGGTGGCGTAGCCGATGCTGGCCAGCAACGCCGGGGCGATCCACACCCAGTGGTGCGACCAGGAGATCGGCGAGAGCAGCAGGGTGAACACCGCGTTGATGGCCAGCGCGAGCGGCGGGAAGTCGACAGCGCGCCGCATGGCCGCGACCACGAGCACCAGCAGTGCGGCACCGAGGATCAGCCACAGCGCGGTGAACGCGGGCTCGGGCACCTGCAACCGGGCCAGCACGGCTTGAATCGACTGATTGGTATGGAATGCCGACCCGCTCAACCCGGACACGTTGCCCATACCGCCGAACCAGTACTTCACCGAGTCGCGCGGCAGCACGGCGAAGCCGATCAGGGTCGCGGCCGCGCCGGTCGCCGCGGCCGTCGCCGCCGACTTGTAGTCCTTGCGCACCAGGAAATACAGCACGAACGCCGCCGGGGTCAGCTTGATGGCCGCGGCGATGCCGATCAGCATGCCGCGGCGCCAGCGCGGCTTTATCGCGAGGCAGTCGGCCGCGACCAACGCCATCAGCAGCAGATTCACCTGACCGAAGCCCAGCGTCGAATGCACCGGCTCCAGCAGCAGGGCCAGCGGCGTCGCGCACCCGGTCACCATCAGCACCAGCTTGCGCTGGTCTTCGCCGGGCCACACCCGCCGCGCGACCAGGTACAGGGTCAGCCCGAGCGCGGCCACCGAGGAGACGAAGAAGGTGAACGCAGCCGCGGTCCACGGCAGCAGCGCGAACGGGCTCAGCGCCAGCGCGGCGAACGGCGGATAGATGAACGGCAGTCCGGCACCGATGGTGGTCTGCGGCAGCTGCCCGTACATGTCGTTGCCGTGCCGTAGCGCGTCCACCCCGAGGCGATAGACCTGCAGGTCGATGAACCCGCCGGTGATCTTGTCGAACGGCCAGGTCGGCAGCAACAGACAGAACGCGGAGAACGCGATACAGAGCACCGGTGCCAGCCACATCGCGACGCCGAGTCGACGATTCTTGGCTTCCGGCTCAACGTGGGTGGCGACACTACTCATCCGCGGCGACTATACCGACCTATCGCCTCCGGTACACCAGGTGGGAGGGCCTTCCGCGGTCGATGGAGTGAGCACGGGCAAAACGGGTACGTCGCCAGCAGTCCCCAACCGAAGGAGGTCGACCCGATGACCGCGTTGACGGCCGTAGCGCTGGTGTGCAGTTTGAAGAAATCCCCCGAACCGTCGAGCAGTGAGCTGCTGGCCGGACAGGTGTTGGACGAGCTGGAACGGCACGGTGTACAGGGCCGCGTTGCGCGGGTGGTCGACTACGACGTGCGGCCGGGGGTGACGGCCGACGAGGGCGACGGCGACGCGTGGCCGACCCTGCGCGAGATGATCGCCGCCGCCGACATCCTGCTCGTCGCGACGCCGACCTGGGTCGGGCACATGTCCTCGGTGGCCCAGCGCGTGCTGGAGCGGCTGGACGCGGAGATCTCCGAGACCGACGACGACGGCAGGCCGAGCATGGTCGGCAAGGTCGCGATCGCCGCGGTGGTCGGCAACGAGGACGGTGCGCACAAGATCGTCGCGGATCTGTTCCAGGCGCTCAACGACATCGGCTTCACCATCCCCGCCCAGGGCGGCACCTATTGGAACGGCCAGGCGATGGGCTCGGTCGACTACAAGGATCTCTATCAGATCCCCGAGGCCGTCGAACGCACGACGGCCGCGGTCGCCCGCAACGCCGCGCACCTGGCCGGGCTGCTGCGCGCCGAGGCCTACCCGCCCTACACCCGCGAGGCGCAGGAGGCGTGATGAAGGCCCCGGGCGCCGCCGAGTTCGTTCCCGACACCGCGGACCTGTCGACCCTGCAGGAGGCGTCCTGCCGCTGCCGAGGGTGCGATCTCTACCGGAACGCGACGCAGACCGTCTTCGGCGAGGGTCCCGCCGATGCGTCCGTGGTGGTGGTCGGCGAGCAGCCCGGCGACCAGGAGGATCGGCAGGGGCACCCGTTCGTCGGCCCCGCCGGACACCTGCTCGACAAGGCGCTCGACGAGGCGGGCATCGACCGGGACACCGTCTATCTCACCAACGCCGTCAAACACTTCAAGTTCGTCGAGCGCGGCAAGCGGCGGATCCACAAAACGCCCGGCCGTACCGAGATCGTCGCCTGCTCGGCCTGGATCGACGCCGAACTGGCGCTCATCCGCCCGCGCCTGGTGGTGTGTCTCGGTGCGGTCGCCGCACAGGCGGTGATCGATCCGGCGTTCAAGGTGAGTCAGCAACGCGGCGAGGTGGTTTCGCGGCCCGACTACCGGGCGATCGCGACCGTGCACCCCTCGGCGGTGCTGCGCGCGCCGGACCGGGCCGAGGCCTACGCGGCGTTCGTCGACGATCTGAAGAAGGTGCGCGCAGAGATGGGAAAGCGCACGACCGCGAAGTGAGTCGCCGGGGCCTGGTAGGAATGGCGGATGGACGCTGACATGGACCCCGAACTCATCGAGCTGGCCACCAAGGTGTTCGACTTCGCGCGCCAGGGCGACGCCGCCGCGCTGGCCAGCTACGTGGATGCGGGGGTGCCCGCCGATCTGACCAACGAGGCGGGCGACACCCTGCTCATGCTCGCCACCTACCACGGTCATCGCGACGCGGTCGCCGCGCTGCTCGACCGTGACGCCGACCCGACCAAGGCCAACGACAAGGGGCAAACCCCGTTGGCCGGCGCGGTTTTCAAGGGCGAGACCGAGATCGTGCGGTTGCTGCTCGAGTCCGGGGCAGACCCGGATCAAGGGACCCCGTCCGCCCGCGACGCGGCGTCGATGTTCGGTAAGCCGGAGTTGCTGGAGCTGTTCGCCGACTACTGACCAAGCGGAATTTCGCCGCCCATTTCATGGTTGCTGCCCCGTGAAAACCCAACCACTGGAGGCAATGACGTGTCCGATCCCAACAGCCCCGACTTCGAACCGAAAAGCTTCAATCAGCAGGTGATCGACGAGTTCCGCGCCAACGCGGGCAAGGTCGGCGGCATGTTCGAGGGCGCGGCGATGGTGCTGATCACCACCACCGGCGCCAAGTCCGGGCGGCGCATCACCAACCCGCTGGTCTACCTGCCCGACGGCGACCGGATCGTGCTCATCGCCTCCAACGGCGGCAACGACAAACACCCGGCCTGGTACCACAACCTGCGCGCGAATCCCGACCTCACCGTCGAGATCGGCACCGAACGGTACGCGGCGAAAGCCGAGGTCGTCTCGGGTACGGAGCGCGACGAGCTCTACGCCAGGATGGTCGAGATCATGCCGGGTTTCGCCGAGTACCAGGAGAAGACGTCGCGGGTGATCCCGGTACTCGCGGTGTACCGCAGCGCGGCGTGAGCGCTACCCGCGCTCGCGCACCGCGCTGACCGCCTTGCGGGCGGCCACCAGAACGGGATCCCACACCGGGGAGAACGGCGGTGCGTAGCCGAGATCGAGTGCGGTCATCTGTTCGACCGTCATCCGCGCGGTGAGCGCGACGGCAGCGATGTCGACGCGCTTGCCCGCGCCCTCGCGGCCGACGATCTGCACGCCGAGCAGCCGGCCGGTGCGCCGCTCGGCGAGCATCTTCACCGTCATCGACGCGGCGTCCGGGTAGTAGCCCGCGCGACTGGTCGATTCGACGGTGACCGTGACGAATTGCAGTCCCGCGGCCCGAGCGTCCTTCTCCCGCAGGCCGGTTCGCGCGACCTCCAGGTCACAGACCTTGCTCACCGCGGTGCCGACGACGCCGGGGAAGGTCGCGTAGCCGCCGCCGACATTGGCGCCGATGATCTGGCCGTGTTTGTTGGCGTGCGTGCCGAGCGCGATATGGCGTTCACGGCCGGACACCAGATCGAGCACCTCGACGCAATCGCCACCGGCCCAGATGTTTTCGTGACCGCGCACCCGCATGGCCAGGTCGGTGAGCAGCCCGCCGTATTCACCGAGCGGCAGACCCGCCGCCCGGGCCAGCTCGGTGTCCGGCCGCACGCCGATGCCGAGCACCACCACGTCCGCGGGGTATTCGACGCCGTCGGCGACCACCGCGCCGACCCGTCCCCGCGCGTCGGTCCGGATCTCGGTCACCTCGGCATTACTGACCACCTCGATACCCATGCCGCACATGGCAGTTCGGACCAGCGCGCCCATGTCCGGATCCATTGTCGACATCGGCTCGGGACCGCGCTGGACCATCGTGACGTCGTAGCCGCGCTGGATCAACGCCTCCGCCATCTCCACACCGATATAGCCGGCACCGACAACGACCGCGCGCTTGCCCTCGGTGCGTTCGAGCGTGCCGATCAGCGCCTGTCCGTCGTCGAGGGTCTGCACGCCGTGCACGCCTGCCGCGTCGATGCCGGGCAGCGGCGGACGGATCGGGCGGGCGCCGGTGGCGATGACTAGTTTGTCGTAGTTGGTCCACGATTCGGTGCCCGCGTCGACATCGCGGGCCCGCACCCGGCCGCCCGCGAGGTCGAGCCCGACGACCTCGGTGCGCATCCGCAGGTCGATGTCGCGGGCGCGATGCTCCTCGGGGGTGCGCGCGATCAGCGCGTCGCGCTCGCGCACATCGCCGCCGACCCAGTACGGGATGCCGCACGCGGAGTACGAGGCGAACCGGCCGCGCTCGAATACCACGATCGCCAGTTCGTCCGCGGTCTTCAGCCTGCGTGCCTGCGAGGCCGCCGACATCCCGGCCGCGTCACCACCGATGACCACCAGTCGCTCCATACGGCTCACGCTACGGCCGACTGCCGATCACCGAGCGGAGGGGGTCGCCGCGATTTGTGCGCGGTATTCCGGTTGCCATGCGGTTGACTCGGGTTTACTCCACACTGATCTTCTGGCAAACGCTGTGTGAGGGCAGCGTTTACACCCGGGAGCTGTCTATGACCGAACAACCGTCTCCGTCCGATGACGAACGTCGGCTCGCCGAACTCGGCTACAAACAAGAATTGGCCCGATCCTGGTCCGGATTCTCGAACTTCGCCATCAGTTTCACCATCGTCTCCATCCTGACCGGCGGATTGGCCAGTTACGGAATCGGTTTGGCCAACGGCGGCCCGATCACCATGGCCTGGGGCTGGCCGCTGGTCTCGGTCATGGTGCTGTTCGTCGGCATGGCGATGGCGGAATTGGCCTCCGCCTACCCCACCTCCGGCGGCCTGTATTGGTGGGCCGCGCAGCTCGGCGGGCCGGTCTGGGGCTGGTTCACCGGATGGTTCAACCTGATCGGCCAGATCGCCGTGACCGCGGCCATCGACTACGGGGCGGCGATCTTCACGACCGCCGTGCTCAACGTGATCGGCATCGAGATCGGCACCGACCGGACCGCGATCTTCCTGGTCTTCACGGTGATCCTGGCGCTGCACGCGGTGTTGAACGCGATCGGGCCGCACCTGTCCGCGGTGATCAACAACATCTCCGCCTGGTGGCACGTCGGTGGTGTGGCGATCTTCGTGCTGGTGCTGGCGTTCGGCGCGGAAAATCATCAGAGCGTCGATTTCGTGTTCACCGAGACCATCGACAACAGCGGTGTCGGATTCGGCGGGGTGGCGTTCAGCTTCCTGCTCGGCCTGTTGCACGCGCAGTACACCTTCACCGGCTACGACGCCTCGGCGCACATGTCCGAGGAGACCCACGACGCCTCCCGAATGGCGGCCAAGGGCATCATCAACACCATCGTGGTGTCCGCGATCGCCGGATATCTGCTCATCATGGCGGTGACCTTCGCGATCCCGAACCTCGACGACGCGCTGGATCCGACGAAGAACAGCGGCTACCCGGTGATCTACATCCTGGAGAACTCGCTCAGCTCGTTCTGGTCCGGGCTGCTGCTGATCATCGCCGCGATCGCGCAGTTGTTCTGCGGATACGCGTCGGTCACCTCGGCCTCGCGCATGCTGTTCGCGTTCGCCCGCGACGGCGCGGTGCCGGGATCGGCGCTCTGGTCGAAACTTTCGGCCAGGAAGGTGCCGGTCAACGCGGTGCTGTTCATCTCGGTCTTCGCGTTCGTGCTGCTGATTCCCTCGATGCTGGTGCCCGCCGAGAACGCGCCGACCGCCTACGCGGCCGCCACCTCGGTAGCCACCATCGGCCTCTACATCGCCTACGGCATACCGATTCTGCTGCGCCAGGTGCACGGTTCCCGATTCCGCACCGGCCCTTGGCAGCTCGGCCGCTGGTACCGGCCGATCGGCCTCGTCGCGCTGGCCTGGATCGCCCTGATCAGTTTCCTGTTCATCCTGCCGATGGACGATCGGGGCTATCCCTGGCACAGCGACTTCACCTGGAACACGGTGAATTACGCCCCGATCGCGTTGCTCGGCGTGGTCGGCGCCATCGGCGTCTGGTGGGCGCTGTCGGCGCGCACCTGGTTCACCGGACCTCGGCGCACGGTCGAGGACGCACCGGAGGCCGGCGACGAAACGGCGGTCAACGCCTGAATGAACGGCCCGGAGCGACTACTGATTCGCGGCTTGTCGGTACCGGTCGCTAGGTTCGACGGTATGGAAAGGATCGACCCGGAGGACAATGCGACCACAGGTCGGATTGTGTTTCCGGGAAACCCGTGGCCCGCCGGACACGCGATCGACGAGTTCGCGTGGTCGGGGCGGATCGACGAGAACGGCAATTTATGGTTCGACCTGCACCTGCGGTCGGCCGAGTACGGTGCCGCGGGGGCACCGGAAAGTACTGAGGACGGCGAGGATTGGTCGTCGCCGCAGGTGTGGCGCAACTACCGCAGTTGCACGTTGTCGTCCACCTACTGGGGCGAGGACGACGGCACCGGATTTCTCGCCGCCACGCCCGGTAGTCCATTCCAATTGAAATCGTTGACGCCGCAACGTCTGACGGCGGACCCGCTACCCCTCGTCGATATCGAGCAGCTCGAATATCTCGCATTCAATATCTACCTGCTCGGCCACGATTCGGTGGCCGACCAGGAGGTGTCTTTCACCCGCCGCCCGGACGGCAGCCATCACATCGACTGGCGCGGACGCATCGCGCTCACCTACGCCGGTGACGTCGAGTTCCGGCACCGCTTCGAGGCCGAGATCGCGGCGACGCTGGAGTACATCCGCTACCCCGCGACGCTGTCGCGCGAGGAGGCGCACGATCATTTGCAGGCCGTCGTCGACGCACCCGAACTGTTCGAGGCGGGCCTCATCGATGGCCAACCCGCCTGGGTGCCGAAACCGTAACTGCCGCGGCCGCTCGGACGCGCCGCGTGCGCGGTTCGGCTACGCGGCCGAATGCCCCGGCAGCACACAGGCGGTGTCGAGGCCGAGCACGCGGTTCAAGCGACCGAAAGCCAGCCAGGAGCCGATGCTCATGCTGAGCTCCACCACTTCGACCTGGGTGTACTCGGCGAGCATGCGGGTCCAGAACTCGTCATCGATACCGTGGTGGTCCATGGCGTATCGCTCCGCGTATTCGGCGGCGAGCCGGGTGCGTTCGTCGAACGCCGCGGTGGTGCGCCACTCGGTGACCGCGTCGGCGAATTCCGGCTCCACCTTGGCGCCGTCGCGTTCGGTGCGCCAGTCCTGACAGAAGATGCAGCCGTTGATCTGCGCGATCCGCAGCCGGGCTGCCTCGAATTCGCGCAGACCGAGCGTGCTGTGCGAATACACCGCCATCGAGAACTGGGCGGCGGCGACACCGATACCGGGCACCATTTCGCCCCAGACGTAACCGATCGGGTCCTTGCCCTCGGGGACATCGACAATCATGAATTCTTCCTTCCGAGTTTGCCGACTGCCGGACGCAGCGGAATATCGAGCGCGTCGTAGAGTCCGGGTTCGGCCGCAGCGAGCCAATCGATGGCGCTCACCAAACGGCCCACGGCAGTGGCGTTTCCGCCCGCGGAACGGTTGCCGTTCTCATCGGTCGCCTCGATGGTGACCTCGATGCGCGGACGACCCTCGATGATCACCCGGTGCGCGCCGTCGCCGTCGGCGGGCGCGGGCCAGTCCGGCGCGCAGGTCGGATGGATCCGGGTGACGTGTTCGATGACGATCCGCGGCTCGCCGGCCACGATGCCCTGCACCTCGAAGCGCACCGCACCCTGCGTGCCCGCCGCGAACTCCCCCATCGACACGGTGGTGATCGTGGCTTCGAGCGGCTGCCGAGCCAGGGTCTCGCGGATCTCGTCGAGTTCGACGCCGAGCGCCCGCGCCATCAGCCGAATCTGGCCGCCCCACACCATGGTCGGCACCGTCGGCGCGAGCATGGGCGGCTGGTAGTCCATCGGCTGCCCCATGCCGACGAGGTAGCGGACCGAGTCCGGCTGGTCGTAGGTCGAGTAGTCGAAGATCTCCTGGCAGCGCAGCACGTCGATGGTGCCGCCGAGGCCGCTGAGCAACAGGGGCAGCACGTCGTTGCCCCAGCCGGGGTCCACACCCGAGACGAACAGCGAGCCGCCACCCTCGGCGATCGCGGCGAGCACCGGATCGCGGATCTCCGCCGGTGCGTTGCGCGGGTCGTAGAGGGCGTACAGGGCGGGCGTCACGACGATCGCGCCGGCGCGGATCGCCCGCACGATGTCGGCGAGTGCGTCGTCGGGGCGGATATCGCCGGACGCCGCGTATACGACCGCGCGCGGGTTCGTCGCCAGCACCGCATCGATGTCGTCGGTGGCCGCGACACCGAGTCGATAGTCGAGACCGCTCAACGCCCCGGCGTCGCGCCCGACCTTGTCCGGATTGTGGACGAGCACATTCGTGAGTGTCAGCGCCGGATGTGCCTCGACGGCTCGAATGGCCGCCCGGCCGACATTGCCGGTGCCCCACACCGCCGTGGAGATCATGCCGGGAGCGTAGCAAGCGCTTGGTCGGTTTCACGGCGTAATCGCGAACCTACTCCCGGGCTCACCGCACCCCGGTAGCGCCCGATCGCCGCAGCAGGTAGCATCGTGTGCGGTCGGTCCGCGTGCACACTCCGCGATTCCCGCCGAATCCCCCACAAAGTATCTGTAACCGTCGGTTACAGATAAATCGAGCTGGCCGACGCGGTCGGACTCCTTTGCGCTGCCCCCGGCAAGATTCACCTTCCCGACACCGGCCAAACCACCAACCAGGCGCAGGAACTTTCCATGTTGCCCACACCAGGTTTGGACCTGCCTACCGATGTTGTTTTCCTATAGACATTCACGTTTGTCGGCTGTCCGAAGAACGACGAATCGCGCTGCCAGGCAACACATTATTGCGACCGGCAGCACCATATGAACGTTCCCGTCTGGAACTTGGGCCGAAAAGTTCCCCAATCGTTTGCCGAGCCCTTCCGCCCCCTCCCGACAGCGGTTAAGTTTGAGGAAGCTCGGGGCTTACAAATGAGCTATCCACGGCGCCAGGGGTGGCTTTCCACGACAGGGAGGGTGGTGATGACGACACAACCAGCCGCACTCGGTTATCTGCGGCACGATATCTCGGGTGCGCAACAGACCTGGGACGAAACCCAAATCCGCAGTCTCGCTAAAAGACTCGGGTACGAACTGATCGAAAACGTGGTCTTCGGCGCGGACACCGCCGACCGACTCGGCCAGCTCCGCGACATCGTCCGGCGCCACGATGCCGAAGCACTGATAACCCCAACCCTCGAGCACCTGGACGGCGCCGCCGAACCACTGGTCGAGATCTGCGACGTTATCACCGTCCGACCCGAAAACACCTATGCCCGCTGGGCTTTTCCCCAGATCCAGGCCGACGGCTGACCACCGACCGGCCGGACCCGCGCCGAACGGGACATGACGGAGCGCCCTTTCGATGTTCCGCGCCACCATGTCCCGTTCGTCGACGGATACGAGGCTTCCCGGCGAACATCCGGCTTCCGCGCGTCGGCGGGGATACGATGCGCAGATGGCGCACCCTGCCCCGCCGGTTCCGGGGGCGACGGTCGCAGCGGACCGTTCGCCCGCGAGTTCGCGCGGCAATGGTGTCGCCGAGGTGGTGGCACAGTTCGCGCAGGCGTGGCGGGCCGGGGACGAGCCACCGGATCTGCTGGCCTACCTGCCGGACTCACCCGGTATCCGCCGGGTGTCGTTGATCGAGTTGATCAAGGTCGATCTGGCCAATCGGTGGGGACGCGGCACTGCGCCGAAACGCCTCGCGGACTACGTCGAGGATCTGCCGGAACTGCGGACCTGGCCGCTGCCACCGGATCTGATCTACGAGGAGTTCCACGTCCGCCGCCGCGCGGGCACCTCGGTGCAGATCGCGGAGTACACCGCGACCTATCCCGACCAAGCCGAACAGCTCTCGGAAATGCTGGCGACCGACGATTATCACAGCACGATGATGTCGGCCGCCGAGCCGGTGAACCTCGATGAGATCGACGTCGGGCAGCAGATCGACGACTTCGACCTGATGACCGGACTCGGCCGCGGCGCGTTCGCGCGGGTATTTCTGGCACGTCAGCGGTCGATGCAGCGGCTGGTCGCCGTGAAGATCTCCAGAGACAAGGGCACCGAGCCGCAGACGCTGGCGCAACTGGATCACGACTACATCGTCCGGGTCTTCGATCAGCGCGTGCTGGAGCACCGCAAGCTGCGGCTGCTGTATATGCAGTACGTGCCGGGCGGGACCTTGTTCTCGGTGCTGGAGCGGGTACGGGTGACGCCGCCGGACCAGCGGAACGGGAAGCTGCTGCTGGATGTGATCGACTCGGTGCTGGCGGCCAAGGGCGAGATCAGGCCGAGCGAGTCACCGTTACGGACCCGGCTGGCCGAGCTGTCCTGGCCGGAGACCATTGCCTGGCTGGGGCGGCGGCTGGCCGAGGCGCTCGACTACGCGGGCAATGCCGGGGTGCTGCACCGCGATATCAAACCCGCGAACGTGTTACTCACCGCGGACGGCATTCCCAAGCTCGCCGACTTCAATATCAGCTTCAGCGGCAACGTTTCGGGCGACAGCCCGGTCGCCTACTTCGGCGGCTCGCTCGCTTATATGTCGCCCGAACAACTCGCGGCGGTACACCCGGACCACCCCGGCACCGCCGAGGATCTCGATACCCGCAGCGACCTGTACGCGCTCGCCGTGGTGCTGTGGGAATTGCTCACCGGCCGAAAGCCCTTCGGCGACGACTCGGTGACCGGCGGCGACCGCACGGCACTGGACGGCATGCTGGAGCGGCGCTGCGGCAGTCCGAAAGTGTTGCCGTATCAGGATCTTCCGCCGGACTGCCCGGCGGCGCTGGAGCGGGCACTGGTGCGCGCGCTCGACCCGGAGCCGGACAACCGGTGGCCGTGCGGGGCGGACATGGCCCAGCAGTTGGAGGTCTGCCTCGACGCCAGAGCCCGCGATCTCGTCGACCCGCCGACGGCCAGTTGGCGACTGCGGGCACGCAAACTGATGCACCCGATCATGGCGCTCGCCATCGCCGTGCCGAACGCGCTCGCGATCTGGTACAGCTACCACCACAACCGGACCCTGATCATCAGCAAGCTGGACGAGCAGGCGCAGCATCGCTTCGACCAGATCGCGGTGTCCACCTACGGCCTGTGCTTCCTGATCGGCTTCGTGGTCACCAACGTGCTGCTCGCGAACCTGTGGTCGATCTCGCGCGGACTGCGCAAGGGTAAGTCCTACGACGCGCGGACCCTCGCCCGCGCGCGCGGCGACACCTTGCAACTGGGCAAACGAAATGTGCTGACCTGCTTCGCACTGTGGGTCATCGCCGGCGTCGCGGTGCCGGTGTCGGTGCAGGCCTCCGGCAACCACATCGCGCCCGAGTCGTACCTGCACTTCTTCATCACGCAGATCGTGTGCGGTGCCATCGCCATGGCCTATCCGTATTTCATGGTGAACTTCTACGCGGTGCGCTCGCTGTACCCGATGTTCCTGCGCCACGGCGGACTCGGCGCGCAGGACGCACGCGCACTACGCAGACTCGACCGCCGCAGCACCTACTTCCTCGCCATCGCCGCCGCCGTTCCGCTGCTCGGCGTCGCGGGCGCGACATTCATTCCGGCCGAGGACATTCCGGCGGTCATCGTGGCGCTGCGGGTGCTGTGCGTCGGCAGCGCACTCGCCTTCATCGGCGTGTACTGGCTGTTCCGCATGCTGGAGCAGGACCTCGCCGCGCTGGAACGGATCGTCGCCCGCTCCGCCTGAGCACCGCCGCGGTCGCGTCGCGGGGGCCGCCTGATTGCTGCGCCATTCCCGGCTTCGGCGAGTACGGTATATCCCGCCGCACAGCGCAGGGACGGCATGACGCATTCGGCGGAAAGGCGGGCATCACGTGAACGAGCCATATTCGTCATGGGCCGCTCGGAATTCGCCCGATGATCGGCCGCTCGCCGCCCGATACCAGAGCGCGGAACCGATCGTGTTGCGTGGCAGCAAGGTCTATCCGATGTACACCGAGCAGGTCGGCCCTGACCCGACCGCGGTCACCGTGACGCTGCTGTCCGCCGCGCCACCCGCCGGGCTGCGCGGCCTCGGCATGGGGCTGTCGGTCGTCGACGGCTACGTCGGCCTGAACGGGCGCCGCCTCAACGGGGTCGATGTCTGGTCCGACGCCCTCGTCGGTGGCATCACCTTCGACATCATCGGCACCGCCCCCAGCACGCTGGTGACGCTGACCCCGGTCTGGGTGGACGGATTCGGCGAGCAGAAGTCCTGGGTCGGCAATTACGGCATCGTCGTGGAGAACACCCCGGACGGCCGCGTCGTGCTGTGGTGCAGCATCGGCGAGGGGCCCGCCAATTTCGCCAACCTCGTCGTCGAGGTACAGACCGCCCCGGCTGTCCCGCACCCCGCGGTCGACGCCCAACCCACCCACCCGATGCGTCCGCCGAACCTACCGTCGGCGTCAACCGGTGTGCACCCCTCGGCCGCACAGGATGTGCTTCCGACCCAGCCCAACCCTGGTGGGGTCAACCACCCGCCGACCACGCAACCAGCCCAACACAACCCAAGCGGCAGCTTCCCGACGAACACCCACCCACCGACCACGCAACCAGCCGAACACAACCCAAGCGGCAGCTTCCCGACGAACACCCACCCACCGGCCGCACAACCAGCCGAACACAACCCAAGCGGCGGCTTCCCGCCGAACACCCAACCCCCTGCCACCCAACCGACCCAGCAAAATCCAAGCGGCGGCTTCCCGGCGAACGCCCACCCGCCAGCGACACAACCAGCCCAACACAATCCAAGCGGCGGTTTCCCGGCGAACGCCCACCCACCGGCGACACAACCAGCCGACCACAACCCAAACGGCGGCTTCCCACCGAACACCTACCCACCGGCCGCACAACCAGCCGACCACAACCCAAACGGCGGCTTCCCACCGAACACCCACCCACCGGCGACACAACCAGCCCAACACAACCCGGGCAACGGCCTAGCAGCGAACACTCCATCAGCGCCGAGTCCCGCGTATTCCGGTGTCGCACAGCCGCCGAACCCGCACGCCGATACCCAGTCCGCTCCGACGCCACCGCTCGGCTCCGACGCCCAGTACGGCCCCGGCGTCCAATCGGCCCCCACCCGCCCCATGCGGTCCGGACCACCGGCCGACGAGACGCCGGCACCGGACGAAGGCGCGAGCTACCGGACCGCCCTCTACGACCTCGGCGTCGCCATGTACAGCCGCGGCGAGGAAGACCAGGCCTGCGGGCTGTGGACGCAGGCCGCCGACGCCGGTCACGCGGGCGCCGCCTACGACCTCGGCGTGGTCCACTTCCGCCGCGGCGACCTCGCCGACGCACACCGCTGGTGGCGCGAGGCCGCGGAGCGCCGGGAACCGCGCGCCATGGCGGGCCTCGCCGAACTCCTGGACCGGCAAGGCGATTACGCCGAGGCCAGGGCTTGGCGAGCCCGCGCGGACGAGGAACGTCTCAGCAACGCCGATCAGTCGGTGGGCTGACCGCCACGCAGGTGCGCACGCGCGTCCATCAGCGCGAAGCCGAGCAGGTTCAACCCTTGCCACTGCGCGGGATCCTCGGCCCGTGGATCGTCGGCGGCCAGCCCGATCCCCCAGATCCGGTCCACCGGACTGGCTTCCACCAGCACGCGGTCCCCCGTCCCGAGCAGATAGTCCGCCAATTCCGCGTGCTGCTCGAACTTCGCCGCGTTCCCGCGCACCACGACCTCGTACCGGTGCGCGCTCCACACGCGACTGTCGAAGCCGCGGACCTCCCGCCCGAGCGCCTTCGCCGCCTTCGGCGTCGGCGCCGCCAACACCCGCTCGGCATTCTCCGCGTCGCCGAACAGCCGCGCCTTACCCCACATCATGTAATGCTCGGCTGACCGGAACTCCGCCCCGTCCAGCACGAAAGACGCGGGCCACCACTGACTCAAGCAACTGGGCCCGATCCGGCCGCCGCGCTCCGGCTGATGCCCCCAGAACATCAGATAGTCCACCTTCTCGCCCGCGGCTGCCGCCTCGACCAGGTCGCCCACCGAACGCAGGTTCATGATCATAGTGTGCCCTATGGTCGACCCTTCCTGCCTGCCAAATATCCGCGAAGGTCGTTGGGGGCGGCGAACATAGAGTTCCTGAGGTGAACAGACACCTCGACTTCGAACGACTACACAACTTCCGCGATCTGGGCGGTTACTCGACCGAGGACGGGCAGGTCGTGCGATACGGACAGCTGTTCCGCGCCGACTCGTTGAGCAAGCTGCGCGACCAGGACTGGGATCGCTTCCTCGCACTGGGCATCACGACCGTGATCGACCTGCGCTACCCCTGGGAGATAGCCGCGAAAGGTCGGGTCCCGCAGCACGATCGCTCGCCTACCACAATCTCAGCATCGAACATCGCCCGTACGATCAGGCCGCGCTCGGTCCGGAGATCGAGGTGGGGCCCTACCTCGCCGAGCGGTTCCTGGAGGTCGCCGAGGACGGTGTCGAGGAACTGCGCCGGGCCGTCGAGGTGCTCGCCGCCGCGGACGGCCCTGCGGTCTTCCACTGCGCGTCCGGCAAGGACCGCACCGGGTTGCTCGCGGCCCTCGTCCTCAACCTGCTCGGCGTGCCCGATCCGCAGATCATCGAGGACTTCACCAGGACCGAGCTGGCTACCGACCGGCTCATCGCGGACTGGCGGGCGGCTTATCCCGGCAAGGAGCTCACCTGGCCTGGCTACGGACGGGCGCCCGCCGAGGTGATGCGGTTGTTCCTGGCCGCCTTGGCCGCCGAACACGGTTCGGTCCGCCGATATACGACGGAACGGCTCGGCATCGACGACGACGCGATCGCGGCGCTGCGGCGAAACCTGCTCGAAGCGGCTTAGCCCGCACGAACCGGCGGGGCAAAAAATCGGTCGCGGGTCGGCGTGGGGGTGCGATACCTTGCCGGCATGGACGGTTCGGCGATGAACGGCGGGTACGCGATCTGCGCGTACTACATCCGGCTGCGCACGGAGGCCTGGGCTCTGCCAGTGCACCGTGCCACTCCGGTGTCCCGACCGTTCTGATCGGGATGTGCGCCTGCGGTCGATGACCGCGGGATTTTCCGTGCTCTGGCATGGGTCCGGGCGAATCACTTTTTCCTGATTCGACCACTCCGTTCGGAGGATACCCATGTCCCGTCATCGTTCGCTGCCGCGCGCCCGCGATACCCGGGCAGGCACCCGCAAACGTTTGTCCCAGAACTTTCTCGTCGACGCCGGGGCCGCCCGGTTGATCGTGCGCTCGTCGGGCGTCACCGACACCGATCTCGTGCTCGAGATCGGTCCCGGCGACGGCATGCTGACCAGGCAGCTGCTCGGTGCGGCAGGCCGGATTCGCGCCTACGAGAAGGACGCCTACTACGCCGAGCGACTACGCAGGCGCTACGCCGCCGACGCTCGAATAAAACTGTTCCACACCGATTTCCGTGCGGTGCACGCACCGGACGAGCCGTTCGCCGTGGTCGCGAACGTGCCCTTCGCGGTCACCACCGACGTGGTGCGCTGGTGCCTGGCGGCCCGGCGGCTCACCTCGGCCACCCTGCTCACCCAATGCGAGTTCGCCCGTAAGCATTCCGGCGACTACGGCCGCTGGACCAAACTCACCGTGACCCATTGGCCTACCGTCGCAATGGAATTGGGCGCTCGCATCGGACGCCACAGCTTCCACCCGGTACCGAGCGTCGACACCGCGGTCCTGCATCTGCGGCGCAGGCCGCGCCCGCTGCTGCCGAGCTCTGCCCGCGCCGAGTACCGGCGCATGGTCGAACTGGGTTTCTCCGGCGTGGGGGGCTCGCTGGCGACGTCGCTGCGCAGGCAGTACCCGGCGCGGGCCGTCCGAGCGGCCTGCGCAGCGGCGGACCTGTCGGAGCACACCCCGGTCGGGCTGGTCGACCCCGACCGGTGGCTGATTCTCTTCCGGACATTGACCGGCTAACCATTCCGCTACACAAATGTATCGGATACATTTGTGTATCAAACGAGGAAGGGAGTGCCGTGACCGGCAACTTCGGTGACTACCAGTACGAGATCTACTTCCAGGGCCTCGGCGGTGTCCTGCCCGACCTGCCGATGACGTACGCGGACCTCGAGGCGCGGGCCAAGGCCGCGTTGCCGCCGGGCATCTGGTCCTACGTGGCCGGCGGCGCGGGCGACGAGCTCACCCAGCGCACCAACGCGACGGCGTTCGAGAAGCTCGGCCTGGTCCCCCGCATGCTCCGCGCGACCAGGGACCGCGACCTCTCGGTCGAGCTGTTCGGGATGAAGCTGCCGTCCCCGATCTTCATGGCCCCGGTCGGCGTGATCGGCCTCTGCGCGCAGGACGGCCACGGCGACCTGGCGACCGCCAAGGCCGCGGCCCGCACCGGTGTCCCGATGGTGGCCTCGACCCTGACGGTCGATCCGCTCGAAGACGTGGCCGCCGAGTTCGGCGATACCCCCGGTATGTTCCAGCTGTACACCCCCAACGACCGGGACCTGGCGCAGAGCCTGGTGAGCCGCGCGGAAGCCGCGGGCTTCAAAGCCATTGTGGTGACCCTGGATACGTGGGTGCCCGGCTGGCGGCCCCGCGACCTGAGCACCTCGAACTTCCCCCAGCTGCGCAGCCATTGCCTGGCGAACTACTTCAGCGACCCGGTGTTTCGCGGCATGCTCGCGAAGACTCCCGAGGAGGACCCGAAAACCGCGACGCTGACCTGGGTTTCCCAGTTCGGCAATCCGATCACCTGGGACGACCTGACCTGGCTCCGTTCGCTGACCGATCTTCCGTTGGTGCTCAAGGGAATCTGCCACCCCGACGACGCCCGCCGCGCCAAAGACGCTGGCGTGGACGGCATCTACTGTTCGAATCACGGTGGCAGGCAGGCGAACGGCGGCATTCCGGCGATCGAGCACCTGCCCGAGGTGGTGGCCGCCGCCGACGGCCTGCCCGTGCTGTTCGACTCCGGAATCCGTTCCGGCGCCGACATAGTCAAGGCGCTGGCGCTCGGTGCGACCGCGGTCGGCATCGGCCGCCCGTACTGCTACGGGCTGGCACTCGGCGGTGTCCAGGGCATCGTGCACGTACTGCGCGCCCTGCTCGCCGAGGCGGACCTGCTGATGGCGGTCGACGGGTATCCGGCGATCGCCGAGCTCACTCCCGACGTGATTCGCCGGTTGAGCTGACGACGTCAGCCGAGCTGGGCGCAACGCTCAGCTCGGCTGAATCAGCGTGCGCTTCAGGATCTTTCCGGTCGCGTTGCGTGGCAGCGCCTCCAGGAAGGTCACGTCGCGCGGCACAGAGAACCGGCTGAGCCGATGGCGTATGTAGTTGCGGACCATGTCGCGGTCCAGCCCGAATCCCTCCCTGGTCACCACGAACGCGGCGAGCCGCTGCCCGTACTCCTTGTCCGGCACGCCGACCACCGCCACCTCGCTCACCTGCGGCAGATGCGACAGCGCCTCCTCGACCGGTCGCGGGAAGACGTTCTCGCCGCCGGAGATGATCATCTCGTCGTCGCGGCCCGCCACGAACAGCAGTCCGTCGGCGTCGAGGTAGCCGAGGTCGCCGGTGTCGAGCAGGCCACCCCACTCGGTGGGGGGTGTGGCATCGGTGTAGCCGTCGAACAACATGTGGTTGAGCACGAAGATGCGGCCGGTCACGCCGCGCGGCACCGGCCGCAGATCCTTGTCCAGCACAGCGAGTTTCGTGCCGAGCGGTGGTCGGCCCGCGGTGGTCGGCGCCGCGCGCAGATCCGCCGGATCGGCGATGGTCGCCCAGGACACCTCGGTCGAGCCGTAGACGTTGTAGAGCACGTCGCCGAAGGTGTCCATGAACTTCAGCACCGTCGGACCCGCGAGGGGCGCACCACAACTCGCGACGACCCGCAGGCTGGAGGTGTCGTAGCGATTCCGGATGTGCGCGGGCAGGTCCAAAATTCGGTTCACCATCACCGGCACCACGATCAGCGCGGTGACGCGGTGCTCCTGGATCAGCCGCAGGCAGTCCTCGGCGTCGAACCGCTCCGGCAGCACCACGGTCGCGCGGATCGGTGTACTGATCTGCAAGGCCGCCAGCCCCCAGGTGTGGAACAGCGGCGCGGGGATGAGCATGGTCTCGTCCATCCGCATCGGAATCCGCGACAGCAGCGCCGCGACGGTGCCGAAACCCTTGGGCTGCGGGCGTTGTGCGCTCTTGGGCGTCCCGCTGGTGCCCGAAGTGAGCACGATCAGTCGGCCGGGGTGCGGTGGCCGCGCGAAGGTCGGTGCGTCGAGGGCGATCAGATCGTCGACCGTGTAGCGCTCGAACGCGCTGCGCTGACCGGTGGCGAACCGGGGCACGCCGGCCGCCACATACTTGGTGAGCGCGTCGTACTCGTCGTCCAGGAAGATCGCGGACAGCCCGTGCCGGTCGGCGACGTCCTCGATCTGCCGGGCCGACAGCCCGGTGTTCAACAGCACCGTGTCCACGCCGAGTTTGCCGGTGGCGACCATACATTCGACCATCGCCACGCGATTGCGGGACAGTAGCCCCACTTTGTCGCGCGCGCCGATGCCGAGCATGGCCAGCGCCGAGGCGAGTTTGTGCGTGCGCGCGTGCATTTGACCGAACGTGAATGCGGATACCTCGTCCACGACGGCGAGGCGATGCGGGGAGTGCCCGGCGGCGGCCGCGTAACCGCCCGCCAGCGTGAATCCCCATTTGGCCAGCCCGCCCACCTGCTTGAGCGCGCGGTCGGGCCGATAGGTGCGCACCACACCGGTCGACACCATCTGTTTCAGCGTGCCGACCTGCTGTTTCGCCGCCGACTCCTCACCGTTGACCAGCACCGAGGTCGGCGCGCCGCCGATGGCGTCGGTGATCCGGTCGAGTCCGGCCATGGTCCAGGCGATCACGTCGGCGTTGTCCTGCGCGGCGAGCCACGGATGGATCCGGCCCGCACCGAAGTAGGTGACGGTGACCCTGGTCTGCTCCTGCTCGCCGCGTAGCCGTATCGAGGCGAAACTGCCGAGGCCGGGGCACTGTAGCTCGAAGGTTTCGAGCTCTTTGCCGACGACCAGCTGCAGGGCGGGCACGCCGAGTTCGGTACCGTCGCGCCAGGCCCGGATCAGCAGGACGGGGTGCGAGTCCGAGGTTTCCGCGCGGTCACAATCTCCGATTCCTTGGAACATCCGGGGGTAGGTCTGCGGGTCCATGAAAAAGTCCCACAGTGCTTTGCGTGCGGCCGAGAACTCCGCATCGATAGTGATGACGTCCGTTACCAACTGCGTTGCATTTCTTCATGGGCCGACCGAGCGGTATGCGTCGGCATGGTCACGTAGTTGTACCCAGCGGTAACAATTAGGTCAAGTGCTTCGCCGATTGCGGCTGATTAGCCACAAATTTGGTCGAGTGACCATTTTTGTGCGAAATGACGACAGGTGACTGCACTGTGCACAAAGAACCCGAAAATGCTTCCGGACCAGCCAAGATCGGGCGTCGAACCGAGAAGGCCACGCGCGCAATGACGAACGGCGATGCGCGCGGTCCGCAGCCCCGCACCGATGGCTTCGGGGCGGTGAGTGATCTTGTGGCGAACGCCAACGCGGTCGTGTTGTCCAGGACATTGCACACGCCGGAAGAAGAGTTGGCGGGCTCGCCGGGGATCGGGACCGAATTCGGCTGCGTGGGCGGCAGCGGAGGGCCGAGAAGGATCGTACCGCCGATGTGTACGGGGCGCGCGGCGAGCGCGGGTCCCGGCCGAAGCGGCACTTCGGCGAAGTGGCCCCCGACGCGAAAGCGCCCTTCGGTCCGGCAAGGAGGACAGAAGGGCGCCTTCGGCCGACGAATCAGGCAGACAGCGGCGTGAAGTCGCGACTGCCGATGTAGCCCGGTCGGGGCGCCGGTGCCGCGAACGGCTCCACCAGCGTGTTTTCCACACTGTTGAACACCAGGAAGATGTTCGACCGCGGGAACGGCGTGATGTTGTTCGACGACCCGTGCATCAGGTTCGAGTCGAACAACAGCGCGGACCCGGCCCGGCCGGTGAACTGGCTGATGCCGTAGGTGTTCGCCAGCGTGGTGATGTCGGACTGGGCAGGCACCCCGATCTCCTGCTCCTGCAACGATTCCCGATAGTGCTCGGCGGGCGTGCTGCCGAGGCACGGCACGAACGTCCGGTGCGAACCGGGCATCACCATCAGGCTGCCGTTGATCGGGTAGTTGTCGGTCAGCGCGATGGACAGGCTCACCGCCCGCGGCGCGGGCATGCCATCCTCCGCGTGCCAGGTCTCGAAATCCGAGTGCCAGTAGAAGCCGCCACCGCGGAAGCCGGGCATGTAGTTGACCCGGCTCTGGTGGATGTAGACCTCGGAGCCGAGGATCTGCCTGGCCAGCCCGGCGACCCGGGACTCGCGCGCCAGGTCGGCGATCGCCGCGCTCAGGCGGTGTACCTCGAAGACCGACCGAACCCGGTTCGACGACTTCTCCACGATCACCCGCTCGTCGCCGCGCAGCGCAGGATCGCCTGCCAGACGGCCGATCTCGGCGCTGAAGTCGGCCACCTCGGTGGGCGTGAGCAGTTCGTCGATGCTGGCGAAACCGTCGGCGTCGAAGTTCGCCAGCTCCGGGCTCTCGACCCGGCCCCACACCGTCGGATCCTTGCGATCCAGGTGCGTCGCGGGCGTGCTCAGTCGAGTCGGGTACCGATCGACTCGGTCGATCACGGGTCGAGTTTCAGTGTGCTGCAATACCATTACTGCCTATCCCCCGATCGTCGCGGCCACCAGCGGGTACGCGCCGGTACTGTCGTGGACCTCCTGCCCGGTGACCGGAGGGTTGAACACGCACATCATGCGCATCTTCGTCGTCGCCTCGAGCCGGTGCCGTTCGTGCTCGTCGAGCAGGTACATCGAGCCGGGCTCGAGCACGTAGGTCACGTTGTTGTCGAGGTCGGTGAGCGTGCCGGTGCCCTCGATCAACCACACCGCTTCCACGTGGTAGCGGTAGTGGAACTCGTGCGTGGTACCCGCATCGATGGTCGTCTCGTGGAAGGAGAATCCCACGCCGTCGCCGCCGAGGATGATGCGCTTGCTGCGCCAGCCCTCCCCCGCCACGTCGCGATCGGTGCCGGTGATCTCCGCGGTGCTGCGCACGATCATGCGATCGCCCCCACACCACTGCAGACGGTGTCGACGGCGTTGGTCAGGATGCCGAGGCCGTGGTCGAGCTCCTGATCGGTAATCGTCAACGGCGGCAACAACTTCACCACCTCGTCGGTGGAGCCGGAGGTCTCCACCAGCAGGCCGCGCTCGAAGGCGACCTGGCAGACCTTGCTCGCCTGCGAGGCGTCGTCGAACACCACGCCGTGCACCAGGCCGCGGCCGCGCGTCGACAGGCCGGGCACATTGTCGGCCAGCTCGGTCAGCGTCCGGGCCACCCGCTCGCCCTTGGCCAGCGTCGAGGCCTGCAGCGTGCCGTCGGACCAGTAGTGCCGCAACGCGACGCCCGCGGTGACGAAGGCCGGGTTGTTGCCGCGGAAGGTGCCGTTGTGCTCGCCCGGCGACCACTGGTCGAGCTCGGACTTGAACAGCACCAGCGCCATCGGCAGGCCGTACCCGCCGATCGACTTGGACAGCGTGACGATGTCCGGGGTGATCCCGGCCAGCTCGAACGAGAAGAACGGGCCGGTGCGGCCGCAGCCCATCTGCACGTCGTCGACGATCAGCAGGATCTCGCGGGCCGCGCACAGCCCGGCCAGGTGCCGAAGCCACTCGGCGCGTGCGACATTGACGCCGCCCTCGCCCTGCACCGTCTCCACGATCACCGCGGCGGGACGGTCGAAGCCGGACGAGGTGTCGTCGAGCACCTTCTCCATCCACTGGAAGTCGGCGGTGGTGCCGTCGAAGTAGCCGTCGTAGGGCATGTGCGCCGCGTGCACCAGCGGCACACCGGCACCCGCGCGCTTGGCGGCATTGCCGGTGACCGACAGCGCGCCCAAGGTCATGCCGTGGAAGGCGTTGGTGAAGCTGACGATCGTCTCACGGCCGGTGATCTTGCGCGCGAGCTTGAGCGCGGCCTCGACGGCGTTGGCGCCCGTCGGCCCGGGGAACTGCACCTTGTAGTCCAGGCCGCGGGGCGCGAACACGGTGTCGCGCAGGGTGACCAGCAGGTCCCGCTTGGCCGAGGTGGACATGTCCAGGCCGTGCGTGATGCCGTCGCCCGCGATGTAGTCCAGCAGCGGCTGCTTGAGCACGTCGTTGTTGTGGCCGTAGTTCAGCGCACCCGCGCCCGCGAAGAAGTCGAGATAGTCGTTGCCGTCTTCGTCGCGTAACCAGCTGCCCTTGGCCTTGGTGAACACGGTCGGCCAGTTGCGGCAGTAGCCGCGGACATTGGATTCCAGACTTTCGAAAATGCTCGTGTCGGCGTTGATCATCGGTGTTCCTCCTGCGTTGTGCGAGCGGTCGGTGCGATGAGATAGAGGTCCTCGGGCGCGTGGCTGTCCGGGAAGACACCCGCGTCGAACAAGGGGCGCTTGGTGATTCGGGCGTCGCGGCGCCGTGCCACCGAGGTGAACAGGGCGATCGATGCGGCGTTGTCCGGTGAGATGGTGGTCTCCAGCTTCGAAACTCCCTGGGGGGCAACATTGTCGAGCAAGGCGTGCAGGAGCTGCGCGCCGGTGCCCTTGCCCTGCTGGGCGCGGTCGACGGCCACCTGCCAGACGAACACCGTGTCCGGCGCCTGTGGCCGGAGGTAGCCGATCACGAAACCCACAACGCAGCCGTTCACCTCGGCGACGACCGAGGTGGCCGCGAAATCGCGACACCACAGCACGTAGGCGTAGCTCGAATTGGTGTCGAGCACGGCCGAATCCTTCGCGATCCGCCACAGCTGGGCGCCGTCGGCGACGCCGGGCGCGCGCAGCACCACGGCGGGCCCGGTCTGCTTGCGCGCCGGTGCGGAGCCGAGCGCGGCCGCAGCCTGTTCGACACGGATGCGTTCGAGCTCCGCGGTGTTCAACGTTGGCAGTGTCATACAACTCCCTGGTCGGATCCGCAGTACTTATCCAGGCTTACGAACCAACTTTGAGGTGGCCTGGTCGACTTCATTACGGTTGTGTTACGACTCGATTGCGTCGATCCCCGGCACGGTGACGACGAACCGGGCGCCGCCGCCCGGCCGATCGGTGCATTCGACCTGGCCACCGTGCTTGGTGACGGTCTCGGCCACCAACGCGAGGCCGATGCCGGTCCCGGTCGCCGAGCGGCGTCCGCTGCGCGCGGTCGCGAAACGTTCGAAGATGCGCACCCGGTCCGGCGGCGGCACGCCGGGCCCCGCGTCGTCCACCACGATCACCGCGTCACCGCCCGTGCGATCGGCACGGACCGCGACGACGCCGCCACCGTGCAGATCGGCGTTGCGCAGCAGATTGCCGACCGCCCGCTCCAATTCAAGTTTGCGGCCGCGCACCACGACGTCGGCGTCGATCGTCAGCAAGTCCGGCGGATACCGCCGCTCGGCCAGCGTGTGCGTCAGCAGATCGCGCACCGACAGCGGCTCCATATCGCCGCGGTGCATGCCCGCCTCGACCCGCGCCAAGGCCAGCAGATCGTCGAGCAGCCGCCGCAGATGATCGACCTCGTCGCTCACCAAGCCGAGCGCGCGCTGCGACCGTTCCGGCAGATCCGCGCGATGCCGGTTGAGCACGTCGACACTGGCCGTCAGCGTGGTCAGCGGCGTGCGCAGTTCGTGGCTGACATCGCCGAACAGCCGGTGCTCGCGCTCGATGCGCCGCTGCAACGAGTCGACCATGCTGTTGAACGACTCCACCGTGATGGCCAGATCCTGGTCACGGGTGGTGGACAGGCGCAGATCCAGATCACCGGAGGCGATCCTGGCCGCGGTGCCGGCCAGCTCGTGCAGCGGCGTCAGCACCCGTCTGCTCGCCCACCAGCCGACCGCCGCGCCGATCAGCGTCACCACCAGGGCACAACCGATCAGCACATTGCGCAGCAGATCCAGATTCGACTCCAGGTCGGTGACCCCGGCCTGCGCGTGCTGCAGATAGCTGCGGCTGATGGTGAACACCGACACGACCAGCACCAGCGACATGAGCGCGGTGATCGCCGCGAACATGGCCGTCACCCGGCCGCGCAGACTCCAGCGTTTCGGATCGAACCAGCGCTCAGCGCTGGACATCGAGGCGGTAGCCGAGCCCGCGCACGGTCACCACGATGCGCGGATCGGACGGATCCCGTTCGATCTTGGTGCGCAACCTGCGCATGTGCACGTCGACGATCCGCTCGTCGCCGAAAAACCCTTGGTCCCAGACTCGTTCGAGTAAAACGGTGCGACTGAGCACCCGGCCCGGCGCCTCGGCCAGCTCACACAGCAGCCGAAACTCGGTGAGCGTCAACCGGATCTCCTCGTCGCCGCGGCGGACCACGCCGCCGTCCTGCGCGAGCACCAGCGGGGCGACCGGGTCGGCGTCGAGCACCATCTCCTGCGGCGCTTCGCGCTCGACGGTGGGCCTGGCCCGGCGGCGGACCGCCCGCATACGCGCGGTGATCTCTTTGATCTCAAAAGGTTTCGTCACGAAGTCGTCGGCGCCGGCCTCCAGCGCGGCCACCACATCGTGGGTATCGTCGCGGGCGCTGACCACGATGATCGGCACATCGTGCTCGCGTCTGATCTCGCGGATGCAGTCGAAACCGTCCATGCCGCCGAGCATCAGGTCCACGATCATGACATCGGGCACACCGTTGCTGCGCAGATGAGAGAGCGCGTCCTCGGCCTCTTCGGCCTCTTCGACGTCGTAGCCTTCGTCCTCCATGGCGAGCCGAAGCGCCCCACGGACCCTATCGTCATCCTCAACGATCATCAGGTTCGCGCTCACGCCTGCGCCTCGCTGACGGCCTGCGCCTCGCTGACGCTCGGCTCCGCCGTGACCGCGATGGCGGCTGCGCCTATTGTTCGCTCGCTACGCTCGCTCAAATACCCAATCCTTTGCAGACACGCGGGCGCGCGCAGGCTGGTGCGGAATTCGCATCCCCAGACCAACGCGACGTTCCGCTGTTCGAGCCACCTTGCCGACTTTCCGAGTACCCGAACAGACCGTTCGGTAAACGTCGACTGGACGCTCGATCAGTAGTCATCGAGCCCTACCGGGGACGGCGGAGCTCCCGCCACCACAGGCCCGTCGGGCCAGGTGATCAGCGTCTGACTAGTTATCCACCATGGTCGGAATCGCACCGTTACGCAACCGTTACGTGACTCCCGACACATTCCCGCTACCAGCTATTCACCCGTTCCACCACGAGGGTGTATCAGGGCCGATATCTGCTTGCCGGACCCCGCTCAGCGATCCTCGCGAGTCGGACGTTCCAGGCGGTTGAAATTGCTGGGTGTCCCGTCCGCGCGACGATCCTGATAGCGGAAATGCAGGTGTCGCTCGTCGAAGGTGGCGAACCATTCGTCCCAATTCACCGGCCGCAGCACCGCTCCGCCGTACCCGGGGAAATCGAAGCGCAGCACCCTGAGCTGACCGTTGTCCTCACTGCCCGGCATGGTGGCCGGGCGCGCACCGCGCCGCTCGGCCCACTGCCGGATGATGTCGTGATTTCTGGTGACGCGTGTGCGCTCCACATTTCCGGAGCGCATGCGATCCATCCGCTCGGGCGACTGGATTTCCTGCGAGTATTTCGGCGACCTCGAGCTCCCCGATCCGGCGTACGGAATCCGGGTGCCTAGTCGGTGTTCGTTCATAAACGAGCTCCCTGAGCCATCGGCATCGTATGTCCGGCTCCCTTTCACGTACCCGACCTCGGCTTCGGGCAAACCGGCTGTAGCGCACTCCACTGTCGAACCGGGCACATTCGGCCCGAAAAGCACTGACCGACAGCTCGTCGGTGACCCGGGTCACCCGCAACGAGGTGGCGATCGACGCTGATTCACCCGGACCCGGCTGGGTAACGCCGGACGAAGGAGGAATGCAGATGACCAGTCCCGTGTCTCCCGATCCCAGCCCGGTACCCCCGACGCCGAATCCCGATCCCGTCCCGCCGAGCCCGAACCCGAATCCCGATCCGGTACCGCCGGTTCCAGGGCCGGATCCGGCACCCGCCCCGCCCGATCCGGTACCACCGGTACCCGGTCCCGACCCGGCACCGGCCCCGCCGGACCCCGGCCGCCCCGACCCACTCCCGCCGGTCCCGGACCCCGGTTCGCCGTTCCCGCCCACCGACCCGGTACCACCACCGACCGACCCGACCCCGCCGAATCCCCTCTGAGCCGGGTCAATTCGCGGGATCAGTCGCGTAATGCCTGATCGCGCAGCTGATTCAGGGTTTTCGACAGAATCCGCGAGACGTGCATCTGGGAGACCCCGAGCACGTCCGCGATCTGCGACTGCGTCTTGGACTCGAAGAACCGCATGATCAGCACCTGACGTTCACGCTCCGGCAGCTCCTCGATCAGCGGCCGCACGGCGAGGTAGTCCTCCACCAGATGGTAGGAGGGCTCCTCGGCGCCAAGGCTTTCCAGCAGCGGCAGCGGCGCGTTCTCGATATCGTCGCCGGCCACCGCGTCGATGGACGAGGACTGGTAGGCGTTGCCCGCGATCAGCGCCTGGGTGACCTCGACGATGTCGACGTCCAGCTCGTCGGCGATCTCGCGGGCGCGGGGTATCCGGCCGAGCCGCTGCGACAGCGCCTCCACCGTGGCACCGATGCTGAGCTGAATCTCCTTGGTGCGCCGCGGTACTCGCACCGCCCAGGTGTTGTCCCGGAAATGCCTGCGCACCTCGCCCATGATCGTCGGCACCGCGAAGGCCAGGAACGACGAGCCGCGGGTGACGTCGAACCGGTCCGTCGCCTGCACCAGGCCGAGCCGGGCGACCTGCAGCAGATCGTCGAAATTCTCACCGCGCCCGGCGAATTTACGCGCGATGTGCTCGGCCAGCGGCAGGCAGCGACCGATCAGTTCTTCGCGCATAGTCTCCCGACGCGGGTCCTGGTCGTCCAGTGCGGCGATCTTCTCGAACAGCGGCTCGATGTTGTCGTAGCTGTCGCCGCGAGATCTCGATTCACCCGCCATCCGATGCCCCTCGTATCCAACTGAAGTCGACCACAGTGGGATACCCGGATAGCACGCCGTCGAACGGCGCCTGCGCGGCGGCGATCGAATGGGTCAGCGTGCGCACGATGTGCCAACCGAACCCCGCCTGCCCCACCACCGACTCCGAGGTGGCCACCGAGGCGACATGGACGAACATTTGCCTGCTGTCATAGGTGAATTCGCAGTCCACAGTGGATCCGGGCACCGCATCCAGGATCAGCGAGGTGGCGACCTCGTCGAGCGCGAGGCGGATGTCGGTGACCTCATCGAGGGCGAAGTCGGCGATAAGGGCGACGGTCTCGGCGAGCGCCCGCAACATCGTCAACTGTTCCAGCTGCGCGGGGATTCGAACGCCGATCGTTGTTGTTTCCGTTGAGGATCGGGAAGTCGATTCCCCCATGCCCATCACCACCTTGCTCTCGCCGCCGAACCCGGTGCCGTCGCTGACCGTCGATCCGAGTTATTCCGGGCCGCCCGCGGCCCAACGCCGCGACAGACAACAACTTCGAGGCCGCAGCGCTCCTCATCGCTTCCGTCGTACCCGCCGCAGCGCACCCGAAACGTGCGGGCGAACTCAGCCGACGTCGATGCGCTCGTGCGCGGTCAGCAGCAGATGGTCGAATCGGGAGCGCAGGCCCACCGTCGAGCCGGTGAGCGTGGTGAGGTCGGCGACCAGGCGCGAAGCCAAGGTGCGCAACTTGATATTGGTCTCCTGCGAACGCCAACTGAGCACTCGGAACGCCTGTTCGGAGCTGACGCCGTAGACCAGCATCACCGCGCCTTTGGCCTGTTCGATCACCGCACGGGAGGCCCACAGTTCGGGCAGCGCGTCGTCGAGCGCTTCTTGCCGATGGTGCTCGAGGGTGTCGGTCACGTCGATGTAGTAACCGGCGGTGCCCGCGACTTGATCTCCGTCATCGAAGAGGTGATCGGCGACCACGATGATGTGGTGCACCTCGCCCGCCGTATCGATGATCCGGTGCCTGCTGGAGAACGGCTCACCGTGCTCGATGGATTTGGCCAGCGCGTTGGCTACCTGCGCGCGATCCTCGGGGTGCTTATGGGTCAGCAGCAAATCGGTGGTCGGTACCACGGTGCCCGGGGAATAGCCGTGCATCGCGGCTACCTCGTCCGACCATTCCCAGCGCTGATCGGCGAACCAAAAACGAAAACTGCCGACACTCTGCGGTGTCCCCAATCCGATCACCCGGTCCAGCGCGAGGGAATCCTCGGGCTGGACCGGCCCCATTTCAGTCACAGCGCAAGTATCCGTCGTCGGCGTACGCCACGCGAACAGATCCGGCGTCGCCACGCCGGAAAGGGCGTTATTCCTGAGCCGGTCGTTCCTCACGCGTCCAGTGCGGCGCGCATCGACGAATAATGACTGAACAGCGGTCGGACACCAGCGACGTCGAGCGACCGCTCGATCGCGGGCCGACCGGCGACGATGCGGACATCGGTGCCGTCGCACGCGGCACGCTGCCGGACCGAACCCAAGGCGCTCGCGGCGCGGAGGCTGAGGAATCTCGCCGCGCGTAGATCGATCACCACGATGTGGCAGGTGGAGCGGACGGCCTGTTCGACCGTGGCGAAGAACTGTGGGGAGGCCACCGCGTCCAATTCTCCTTCGGCGCGGACCACCACGCATTCGTGGCGGCGGTCTACGCGCTGCGCCCAGGGGTGATTGTCGTGGCTCGGCCCCGAACCATTCCGATGCACGCCCTCTGCGTACGACTGCAGAGCGGAAATAACGGACATAACTGAACCTCCCGTATAAGGGGGGAATTCCAGGTCGACGCAGCACGTCCGGTCAGGAAAAGAGAAGGGAGCGAACAACTGTCGCAACTGTGCGAATAGGTCCTCGCGACGATCCCATCGACCGGACTTCGGCGGGTGTGGTGCGCCAAGCGTCGAACCGGGGTCGGCTGTAGTCTCAACCTTCCTCTAGTGTCGCACGCTCCGTCGCCGATGTCACAAATTCAGGGACTACCGCAGGTCCGCACCACTCGGTTCCGTGCGCCGGCGGCGGATCTCTCGGTGATCGACTGCCCGCAATCCGAACGGGCAAACCACCCGGATTGACGATGTGGTGAGCGGGTAGGCGACGACCGAACGCCCCGGAATCGCCGGGCAACGACGGAAAGTAGGCGCGTGATGACCGCCATGGATCCCGATCCGGCAAGCACCCCCGATCTGGAGCGCGGCGGCGGCGTCCCGCCGGGCTCGACCCCGCCGGAGACCGCGCAGACCTCCGGGCTGTCCGCTCCCGAACCGTCGACCAGCCACCATTTTCCCGGCACCGGCGTCGTCGCGATCATCGTGACGATCGTGCTGGTTGTCCTGTTCACCGCGGCGGCGGTCGGCATCATCGTGTCGATGATCTGACTCGGCGTCGCGGATCACCCAGCGGGGTCGGGGGTTTCGTTCGCGCGCCGACGGGCATATCTGTGACATAGCCGAATTCCACACATGTCACGCGATGCCTGGTCGCGGGCACCGCGCAGCGCCGCCCTGTGCCCGTCGTGGTGAGAACGGAGCACATCGTGAAGATTGCCATGGTTTCCGAGAACGCCAGCCCGCTCGGCGCAACCGTAGTAACCGGCCAGCATATCCATGTGGCGGAATTGGCGGCCGCCTACGCGCGGCGCGGGCACGAGGTCACCGTCTATACCCGCCGCGATGATCCGAATCTGTTGCCGGAGTTGGTCACCGACGCGGGCTATCGCGTGGTGCACGTGAACGCAGGCCCTGCCGAACCGCTGCCGCGCGACCAAAGTCTGCCGTACCTCGGCGATTTCGGCACTTTCCTGCAGCGACAGTGGGGGCTGGACACCCCCGACATCGTGCACGCCCACTTCTGGATGTCGGGCCTCGCCGCGGAATTGGCCGCACGCGCGCACGGCATTCCGGTGGTGGTCACCTTCCACGCGCTCGGCACCGTGCGACGCCGCCATCAGGGCTTGGCCGACACCAGCCCGCGGTCGCGCATCCGCTTCGAGCGCTTGATCGCCGGGCGCGCCGCCCATATCGTGGCGACCTGCTCCGATGAGGTGATGGAGCTGACCAGGATGGGCATTCCGCGGTTCCGTATCTCGGTCGTGCCGAGCGGCGTGGATCTGGCCGCCTTCACGCCGGAGGGTCCGGTCGCCGAACGCGGGCAGCGGCACCGGATGCACCGCGTGCTGGCGGTCGGACGGCTGGTGCCGCGCAAGGGATTCGACGTCGCCGTCAAGGCGCTGCAGGAGCTGCCGGACACCGAACTGGTGATCGCGGGCGGGCCGGTCGGTGACGACGTCGAGGACGACAGCGAGGGCAGGCGACTGCGCAGGCTGGCGATGGAATACGGTGTGCAGGACCGGCTTCGGATGCTCGGGCAGCTGCGCCGCAGCGAGCTGCCGCGCTGGTATCGCTCCGCCGACGTGGTGCTGAGCACCCCGTGGTACGAACCGTTCGGCATGGTGGCGCTGGAGGCGATGGCCTGCCGGAAACCGGTGGTGGCCACCGCGGTCGGCGGTCAGCTCGACACCGTCGTCGACGGGGTCACCGGCAGGCTCGTCGCGCCGCCGGATCCACTCACCGTGGCCAGGGCGGTACGCCAGCTGCTCGAAGACCGGACCCTGCGCGACACCTGGGGTGCGGCCGGGTACCAGCGCGCCGCGAGTCGCTATGCCTGGGATCAGGTCGCCCTCGAAACGCTGACCGCCTATCACCGGGCCGCGCCCGCGCATGCCGGCGAGGTCGTCTCCGCCCGCTGAGCCGAGCGGCGGTCAGTGCTTGTCGTCGGCGGGCGTGCTCGTCCGGCGCCAGAACAGAGGCGCGATCAACCACGCCACCAGGAACAGCGCAGCGACAACCACACCGGCGACCACCCCGTCGGCCGTCTCGGTGACCAGGGTGACCACCAGCACCGTCGCCCCGATCAGCGCGATACCGAGCAGGCCGATGCCTGCCATGGCGCAGCGATGCGCCGCGGCGACCACGTTGCCGAGCCGGTGGCGCCGGAACAGAATGCGATGCCACGACACCGGCGCGACCAGAAACACCGTCGCCCCGACCGCCGCGAACAGGGTCACCAGATAGAGTACTCGGAGCGCATGCGACAACGTCACGAACGCGGGTTGGAACGGCACGATCAGCAGGGCCGAGATCAGGAACTGGACACCGGTCTGCACCACCCGCAGCTCCTGGATGAGGTTGCTCCAATTGCGGTCGAGCCGCTCGGTTTCGGTCTCGCCACGGACAGTGCGATTCCAGTCGGCATCAGTGCTCGGCACGGACGACCCGCGCTTGCTCGAACCCCCGGTAGCGTCCATCACCGGTCATCTCCTACTCACCCCGGCCCAACGTCCACGGGCTGTTTCCGCAGGTATAGGGGTACCCGGTTTGCCGAGGATCAACCGGCCGCCCACCGCCGCTATCACGCAACGCGTGGGCCGGTCCGAGCGAAAGACGGCCCCGGTCATCCTGGCCTGCGAAAACCGCAGCGCCGCTGTCGACTCGTGGGTCGGCGATGGCACGCGTGCGTTTCGGAAACCCGGACGCGGGCACCCGAGCCGTATGGAAGCTCCGACGACTGAAACGAACGGGGCGGCCGAACCGCTGAACGTTCTTGTCTGGCATGTGCACGGCCCCTGGTTGAACTCGTTTGTCCAGGGCAAGCATCGGTACCTGGTGCCGTACGACGGTCGCGACGGCGCACCGGGAAGTGAATGGGCACGCGGGTTGTGCGGTCGCCCCTGGCCGAGCGCCCGTGACACCGCACCGGCCGATCTCGCCGGCGAGGACATCGATGTCGTTGTTCTGCAACGCCCCAGGGAACTCGACCTGGTGACGGAGTGGCTGGGCAGATCGCCCGGCGCCGACCTGCCCGCGGTCTACGTCGAGCACGAAACCCCGCGCGAGCACGCGGCGCTCACCCGGCACCCGCTGGCCGATCGCACCGATATCCCGCTGGTCCATGTCACCCCCTTCAATCGGCTGATGTGGGACAACGGCCGATGCCCCACGACCGTCATCCCGCACGGCGTGCGTGATCCCGGACTGCGGTACACGGGCGAACTCCCCAGGGCCGCAACGATCATCAACGATCCGATCCCGCGCTGGCGGATCACCGGCACCGACCTGCTCGCCCCGCTCTCGCTGGCCGCGCCGATCGACGTGTTCGGCACCGGCACCGCAGACCTGCCGAATGCCCTGGGGGTGCCGCCCGAGCGGGTATGCGGTGCAGGCGATTTCATCCAGGACCAGTTGCATGCCGAGCTGGCGCGCCGCCGGGTGTTCCTGCATACGCCGCGCTGGACGTCGCTCGGCCTGTCGGTGATCGAGGCGATGTACCTCGGGATGCCGATCGTCGCACTAGGCACGACCGAGGCCTCCGCGTCGATCCCCGCCGACGCGGGCGTGGTCTCCACCGAGCCGGACATCCTCGCCGAGGCGATCAGGCAGTTCCTGCACGAACCGGTGTTCGCCGAGCTGACCGGTAAGGCCGCACGCCATTGGGCGCAGGCCAATTTCGGCATCGAGCAGTTCCTCGACCGCTGGGACGCGGTGCTCGCCGAGAGCACCGCCGCGCACCGGACGTTGCGGAAGCGATGACCGGCCACGCCCTGGTGGCGCGGCTGGACAGCGCCGGTGATGTCCTGCTCGCCGGGCCCGCCGTACGCGCGGTTGCCCGGGTCGCCGACACCGTGACCTTTCTCGCGGGCCCGCGCGGCAGTTCGGCCGCCGCGCTGCTGCCGGGCGTCGACCGGGTGCTCCAGTTCGAGGCACCGTGGCTCGACGCCGATCCGCCGCCACTGACCCACGCGTCCGTGCGCGCCCTGATCGAGTGCGTGCGCATGCTCGCGCCCGACGACGCCATCATCAGTACCTCCCAGCACCAGTCGCCGCTACCGCTCGCGCTGATCCTGCGGATGGCGGGCGTGCCACGGATCAGCGCGATCACCACCGACGAGGCCGGGTCGCTGCTCGATGTCCGGCATCGGGTGAAAGACGATATGCCGGAACAGATTCGGGCCTTGTCGCTGGCTGTCGCGGCAGGCTACCCACCCGCCGGTCACCGGCTGCGGGTCCGCGACGATCTGCCCGAGGTCGACGAATTGACCGGTGGCCCAGGCTATGTGGTGCTGCACCCCGGGGCCGCCGAACCCTCCCGCCGGATGTCGGCCACGCGCAGCAGACAGGTGGCCGCGGCGCTCGTCGACGCGGGCCACCGCGTGGTGGTGACCGGCAGCGCGGCCGAGCGGGCGCTCACCGATGCCGTGGCCGACGGTCATGCCCGCGATCTCGGCGGCGCCACCGACCTGGCCTGCCTGGCCGCCGTGCTGCGCGACGCCGACGCGGTGGTCGCGCCGAACACCGGTGCCGCCCCGCTGGCCGCCGCCGTGGCGACGCCCGTCGTCTCGCTGTTCGCGCCGGTGGTCCCGGCGCGCCGCTGGGCGCCCTACGGCGTGCCGACCGTGGTGCTCGGCGACCAGTCCGCGCCGTGCGGCAGGCACGGCCTCGACGCCATTCCGGACGTCGCGATCGTCTCCGCCACCGAGCAGGTGCTTCGCGCCGCCGATTGAGCCCCGTTCGTCCGGGTATGCGTTCGAATGCCCCCTTCGACGGGGGTTGGACCAGAAAGGACCCCCTATGCTTCCCGGACCGGACGAAACGACCACGGGTCACGGCGGTGCCGAGCACCACGGACGTCCCGACGACAATTTCCCCGACTACACCAGGACCTCGCGCGCCCACGTCGGTGAATCCATCGAGGACGCCCGCAATTGGCCGGGCATCATCCTGGTGGCCATCGGCCTGGTCGGCCTCGGCCTGACGCTGACCGCCGCGGGCTACGGCTTCGAGGGCTGGGCCATCATCGGCGCCATAGCGACGGTGGCGTGCATGGTGGCCGGCGTGCTCGTCATCGTGCTCGAGCACCGTCGCCTCAAGAATCGGGCGGGCCTCGGCCTCACCGACCAGGCCGGCCATTGATTGGTCATATCGCACCCGGGTATTGCGCATCGTGACGCCGCCGACCGCGGCGACCTTCCGCTGAGGAGAAAACATGACCCGACATCGCCATCGGCCGATGCTGCGCGCACTGCTGCTCTCCGGTGCGCTCGCCGCGGCCCCACTGCTTGCCGCGTGTTCGGACGACAACAAGGATCCGGCGGCCCCCGCCACCCCCGACAACACCGTCATGCTGACCATGCCGTCGACGACGGCGCAGGTGCCCGATCCCGACGATCAAGTGTCCGACGCGGCCGCGAAACAGCTCTGCGACATGATGCGTCCGGACATCGACAAGTGGCGCACCGAGGGCGCGGCGCTGGGCCGGGTGGCCTTCAACGGCACCGTGCACAACTGGGCGGCTCGCAACGGCGGCCTCAACGACACCGTGCTGAAGGACCGCGGCGTCATCGACAAGATCACCACCCAGCACTGCCCGGACGTGCGCCAACAGGCGCTCGAAGTCCTCGATACGTCTGATCTCGCAGGCGCGCTCGCCGGATTCGGAGGCTGACCATGACCAGAACCACCAGCTCGCTCTGCGCTTTCGCGCTGGCCACGGCGTTCTTCGTGGGTGGCTGCGGTGACGAGCCGGAGAAACTCGTCAACAAGGGCGGTGATACGCCGTGCAACGAGTTCACCGCGCAGGATCCGGACAAGCAGCGGATCACCGTCACCAAGTTCCTCGAGCAGGAGCGCGGCGGCGATGCGCCGTCCACGCAGGACCAGACCGTCGACGCGTCGATCGCGGCGATCAAGTTGATGTGCACGGCTCAGGCGAATCCGGATACCCCGATCAAGAAGGCCGACCTGACCGGCATTTTGGTCCCGAAGTAAGTACGCAGGCACGAACGAGGCGAGGACATGACATCGCGTCATCATAGAAACGTTGTGGAACTCCTTGTTCTGCAACACAATCGGATGCGCGAGCTACTAGAGGAGATGCTGTCCACGGCGGGCCCGGAGCGCAGGGAGTCGTTCGAGGAGTTCGTCCGCTGGCTCGCCGTGCACGAGGCCACCGAGGCAGAGTTGATGCAGGACACCGTTATTTCGCGGTGAGCAACTTCAGCACCGTGTCCACCGGCAGCGCCGGCGAGCGATGACCGTCCCGGCCGATCATCGTCTCGCCGGCGAACAGCACGTTCACCACGGCTTCCTCGACCGCGTGGACGATCGCGTCATAAAACGGATTGAGCTGACCCCACGGAATGAATGTCAGCTGTTCGTATGGGCTTTCACCATTGGGAAAGACACTGGTGAGCGCGCCCTCGTTGGCGGTGGAGAAGGTGAGGAAGATGTCGCCGGAGAAGTGCGAGCCGGTGGTGCCGGTGCGCGCGAGGCCGAGCGGCACCCGGCGCGACATGGCGGTCAGCTGGCCGGGCAGTAGCGGCGCATCGGTCGCGACGACGACGATGACCGAGCCGGAACCCGCCGGAGCCGCGCACGCACCCAGCGGATCGTCCTCGGCCAGCGCCTCGCCCAGCGGCACTCCGCGGATCGTAAGTTCCTTGCGGGCACCGAAATTCGCCTGCACGAAGGCGCCGACAGTGTAGGTGTCCTTGCCGTACTCGACGCGGCGCGACGCGGTCCCGCTGCCGCCCTTGAATCCGTAACAGTTCATCCCGGTGCCGCCGCCGACGCTGCCCTCGGCGATCGGCCCGCCCGCCGCGGTCTCGATGGCCGCCATCGCGTCGGCCGACGTGACGTGCGCGCCGTTGATGTCGTTGAGGTAGCCGTCCCAGGTTTCGGCGACCACCGGTAGCGACCAATCGTCGGGTAGCTCCGGAAACGCCTCGACCAGCCAGTCGATGATGCCCCGGTGGCAGGTGCCGACGGCGTGGGTGTTGGTGATCAGGATGGGCAGCGCCAGCGAGCCCGTCTCGGTGAGCCATACGGTGCCGGTCATCTCACCGTTGCCGTTGAGCGAATACCAGCCCGCGGCACACGGGGTGAATACTCGCTCGCGACCACGCGGCAGGATCGCCGTGACGCCCGTGCGCACGTCGTCGCCGCGGATGAGGGTGGTGTAACCGACCTCGACCCCCGGCACATCGGTGATAGCGTTCAATTCCCCAGTGGCTCCAGGGAATTGCAGCCCGAACTCCCGCGCACGCACATTCATGGGATGATCGTAAGGAAAGAAACCGACCGCCGCGCGGTTATCTGCCCAGTTTTCGGACATCGAGCTCGGGTTTGCCCGGTCGCGGACCGGTTATGCCGGGACTATGACGCCACTATGGTTGAACGACGCCGAGGTTCCCGCGCGGTTGCGATTGACGCCAGGATCGCGCTTCGACACCGTGGTGATCGGTGGCGGTCTCACCGGACTGGTGACCGCGCTGCTGCTCGCCGAGAGTGGCGTCCAGGTGGCCGTCGTCGAGGCCAAACGAGTCGGCGCCGGCACCACCGGCGCGAGCACCGCCAAGATCAGCCTGCTGCAGAGCACCAGGGCACAGCAGATCCGCAAGCGCCACTCCGTGGGCACGCTGCGCGACTATGTGGCGGCGAATCGTGATGGGCAGCAATGGTTGTTGCGTTTCTGTGCCGAGCACGGCGTCGCCGTACAACATCAGGCGGCACTCACCTACGCACAGTCCGAAGACGAAATCGGCAAGGTGCGTGCGGAATTCGACGCCACCCAGGCAGCGGGGTTGCCCACCGAACTCGTCGACGAGCTCGACGTACCCTTCCCGAACCACGGCGCGGTACGACTGGCCGACCAGGCCCAGGCCGATCCCATGGCCGTCCTCGCCGCCCTCGCGGCCCAGGTCGAGTCGCATGCGGCGCCGATCTACGAGTCGACCACGGTGCGCGGCGTGCACAGTGGCAGCAACGGCGAGCTCACCGTGGAGACCGAGCACGGCGACCTCGGCGCGCGCACAGTCGTCTTGGCAACGGGCACACCGATCCTCGATCGTGGTGGTTTCTTCGCCAGGCTCACCGCCCAGCGGTCCTACCTGACCGCGTTCCGGGTGACCGAGCCGATCCCGCACGACATGTACATCAGTGCGGGCGAACCCACGCGCTCCCTGCGTTATGTCCCGACACCGGACGGGGACGTGCTGCTGGTGGGCGGCAACGGCCATCCCGTCGGGCGCACGAAGTCCGAGCGCGCGAAGGTCGACGACCTGCTCAGCTGGGCGCGGACCTGGTTCCCCACCGCGCAACCCATCCAGGAATGGTCGGCCCAGGACTACTCGCCGGTCGGCGAACTGCCCTATGTCGGACCGCTGCTGCCCGGCCGGGAGAACATCCTGCTCGGCACCGGATACGCGAAGTGGGGCCTCACCAACGGTGTCGCCGCCGCGTTGGCGCTGGCCGGCCGGATCACCGGCAAGTCACCGCACTGGGCGGACGCCCTCGCCAGCTGGCGGCCGAACGAACTCAAGGCGCTGCCGTCCGCCACCCTCGCCAACGGCGCTGTCGCGCAACAACTCACGACCGGCTGGCTGCGCGCGACCACCCACTCCGCCGATCAGGTCCCGGCCGAGGGGTGCGGCACCGTCGAACGACACGGCCTGCGCCCCACCGCGACCTGCACGGTCGACGGCACCACCACCGAGCTGTCCGCCATCTGCCCGCACCTGTACGGCATCGTCCGATGGAACGACGCCGAGCGCTCGTGGGACTGTCCGTTGCACGGCTCCCGGTTCGCCGCCGACGGCACCCTCTTGGAAGGGCCGGCCACCAAGTCGCTCACCCCGCTGAGCCCGCCACGGTCGTCCGAAAAAACTGACCGGGCATAGCAAGTTCTTGCCTATCGGGTGCACTTCGCGGCCCGCTTCACCCTGCGACGGTTAGCGTGGGAGACGTGGTCACGCTGACACGGTCGGCTCAGGGCGCTGCGGCAGATGCAGCAGCTGAATGCCTCGACCGATCGTCCAGTGGCACAGCACCACTGCACGGCGGGGAGTCCCGCGCGGGTTACTGCGACAGCGGTTCCGCGCGGGTCAAAATCTGGTCGACGGTCTGCTCGACGGTGAGATCGGAAGTGTCGAGCCACAATCCGATGCGCGGGGTGGTCTGCCGCAGGGCCGAGTCCAGGTCGGCCACGCTGAACGTGCCATAGGCCGACTTGCCCCGAGCGGCTTCCCTGGCGGCGACGGCATAGGGCCGCGGCGCGAGCACCACCACATACAGCGGGCGCGTCTCGATCTGATCGATGGTGTACTGCAACAACTCTCCGAGCACGGTGTCCTGCAACACCGCGGTGAAACCGGCCGCCGCGTAGGCGTCGGCGGCGTTCGCGGCGAGCCGGTGCCGCAGGCAGAGCTGCCGCAGCGCCTCCTGCGAAGGCTCCCTGCTCATTTCGTCCCGGCCCCCGACGATGAACCTTCGGAAAGTGTCACCTCGCACGTGCGCCGACCGCGGCAGTCGCTCGGCTAACGCCTGCGCCACAGTCGACTTCCCCGCCGCCTGAATGCCAGTAATGAGGAAGACCGAAGGTGTCATGCTGATCATAATTGCACTGGATGCAAGCGAGTATCGGGTGAGATGGCGGATAGTACGCTTGCCCGAACTCGACCAGGAGGCCAGTTGACGATCTTCCGCAGTGTCATCGGAGTGCAGTTGTTGCTGAGCAAGGGTGACCGCGTGCTGCTCGCACGCCGGCGGAACACCGAGTTCGGGGACGGGGAATGGAACGCGCCCGGCGGGCGGCTGGACGCCGGGGAAGACGTGCTCACCGCGGTGATTCGGGAGGCCGAGGAGGAGATCGGGGTCCGGGTGGAGCGCGAGCATGTCCGGATGGTCGCGTCGATGCACATCCAGTCCCCGCCCGGTCAGGCCTTGATCGTGTTCATCTTCCAGACCGACAGCTGGTCCGGCGAACCCTGGAACCGCGAACCCGAGCGCTGCTCGGAGCTGCGCTGGTTCGACGTCGACGACATCCCCGACAACACCATCCTCAGCACCCGCGCCGGGCTGGAGATGCTCCGCAACAACGAACATTTCGGCCTGTACGGCTGGCCCGAACACGCCGCCCTGCGGTAAGGACAGCGGTCAGAGCAGGGTGCCGCCGGAGGCGTCGATGTAGGAACCGGTGATCCAGCGGGCATCTTCGGACGCGACGAAGGCCACCACATCGGCGACGTCGGAGACCTCGCCGACCCGGTTGAAGGCCGACCAGGCCGACATCTCGGCGACGGTGTCCGGATCGTCGAAGACCGGATCACCGTTGTTGGTGACGCCAGGGGCGACCGTGTTGATGGTGATGCCGCGGGGCGCGATGTGCAGGGCCAGTTGCAAGGTGATCTGTTCCATGGCGCCTTTGCTCATCGCGTAGCAGATCTGCGACGGCAGCGAGGTCCTGGTCATGCCCGAGGAGATATTGATGATCCGGCCGCCGGAGGTCATCGAGCTCAGTGCGCGCAGCGTGAGATAGAACGGCGCCTTCGTGTTGACCGCGATGTGCCGGTCGAACATCTCCGGCGTGACGTCCTCGGGCATCGTGCCGGTGAATCCGGCGTGCGCCGCGTTGTTCACCAGGATGTCCAGCCGGACCGTGCCGGTCCGGGTGAGCAGTTCCGGCTCCAGCTGCGCGAACAACTCCGAAATCGCCGCAGGCGCACCGAGTTCGGCGCGCACCAGAAAAGCCTGGCCGCCTGCCCCCTCGATGAGCCGGACGGTCTCCTTGCCCGCCGCCTCGTTGGTCGAATAGTGCACCGCGACCAGCGCGCCGTCCCGCGCCAGCCGGCAGGCGATGCCGCGTCCGATACCACGGCTGGATCCGGTGACCAGGGCCACTTTGCCCTGCAACTTGCCCATGACTTCCCCTCCACTACTACGGTTTGTAGTACATAGTAGCGAAGTGCGCCAACGGGACAATCCCGGCGAACCGTGCCGAATCCCACAGCCGAAAGTTGTTGCGCCGAAGCCTGATCGTCTGCGGCGTCAGCGCACCGTGGTCTTCGTGGCCGGTTGATCGATATAGCGGCTCATCGCCCAGTTCAGCCCGCGCATGGCGAGGTGGTAGGAGGGTGGGAAATAGCGCTGCGCCCAGTGCCCGAGGCGAATGTCGTTCGAGGTGTAGACCAGGTAGGTGTTGCGTTCGACGCCGCGCACGATCGAGCGCGCCGCGGCCTCGGGTGTCACCGCGTGCCGCAGGAAGAGGCCCATCGCCCGCTGCACCGCCTCGCCGGTCCGGTCCACGCCCGCGATATCCACGCGGTCGGCCATCGGCGTCGCCATCGCCCCGGGACAGACCAGGCTCACCCCGATGCCGTGTCGGCGCAGATCGAACCGCAATACCTCCGAGACGCCGCGCAGCCCGAATTTGCCCGCGCTGTACGGTGCGTGCCACGGCAGCCCGAACAAACCTGCGGCCGAGGACACGTTCACCAGGTGTCCGCCGCGACCCGCCGCGATCATCGGCGGCAGGAACTCCTCGATGATGTGGATCGGGCCCATGAGATCGATATCGATGGTCCGCCGCCACTGCGTGTGAGTCAGCCGGTCCACGGTCCCCCAGGTCGCGATGCCCGCCACATTCATGACGATGTCGACGCTGGACACCTCGTCGTGCGCCCTGGCCGCCAGCGCGACCACCTCCTCGTGCACCCCGACGTCGGCGGTGGCCGCGAGGTGCACCGTCGCGCCCGCAGCCCGCGCCAGCGTCGCGGTGTCTTGCAGACCCTCGGCATCGATGTCGGTGAGGATCAGCGAGGCGCCCTTGGCCGCGACGGCAAGCGCGGTACTGCGGCCGAGACCGCTTGCCGCGCCGGTGATCAAGCAGCTCTTGCCGCCGAACTTCGTCATAACTCACGACGATAGGCGCGAATGAACAACGTTGTCTACAAATCTGCTTATGCTGTCCCAGACGCAAAGAGCCTGTCCGTCAAGCGGGTTCAGACCTGCTCGCGGGTGAACACGATCGTTGTCCAGCCGCCCAGATGAATACGGTCGCCGCTGCGCAGCGCGACCGGCACCTTCGCGGGAATGAGATCGTCACTGCCGTTGACGCTGGTGCCGTTGGTGGAGCCGAGATCGGTGACGGTGAGCGCGTCACCGTCGATGTGGATCACCGCGTGCGTTCGGGAAACACCCACATCGGCGGGTGCGATCCCGAGGTCGATATCGGGAGTGAGCCCCTGCGAGACGCTACGCTTGCCGATCGAGATGTCGTTGCCGCGCAGCATGATTCGGCGTTCCGGATAGAACGACGGAAAGCCGACCTGGTCGGCATCCGGTCCCTTGCGCGCGATCACACGATCGTAGAACTCGCGGTCCGCCGAGATGGTGGCGACCCAGGTGACCGCCGAGCCGACGGGCGCGTCTGGCACGACCGACTCCGGCCCGGCCATCGGCTGCGGCCGAACTCCTGGCCCCGGCTGAACTCCCGACTCCGACCGGGTTGCGGATTCCGGCCGGGCTGCCGCCGCTGGCTGGACTCCCGGCTCAGACTGGACTCCTGAATCCGGCCGAACTCCCGGCCCCGGCCGGACTCCCGACTCCGGCTGAACTCCCGACTCCGACCGAACTCCCGACTCCGGCCAGGCCGACTCCGGCTGGGCAACCGATTCCAGCCGGGCTGCCGCCGCAGGCTGGACTCCCGGCTCAGACTGGACTCCTGAATCCGGCCGGACTGCCGGTTCCGGCCGGGCCGATTCCGGCTGGGCTACCGATTCCGGCCAGGCTGCCGCCGCAGGCTGGACTCGCGACTCAGACTGGACCGCAGAAGCCGGCGGACCCGCTGACTCCGACTGAACTCTCGGCTCCGGCTGGACCACCGACTCGGGCTGGACCGCCTGCTCCGGGCGTACTACCGGTGCGGGCAATGCCGAATCATGCCCGCACACTTCACAGAAGCGCCCACCGCTGGGTGCCCCACAGGACGGGCACAGCGCCACCGGCTCCGCTCCGGCAGGCGCGACCGCCCCCATCGGCGCGCCACACACATCGCAGTAGTCCGTCGCGACCGACGGGTGACCGTCGGGACAGCTGGCAACCACTACCCCTCCTTCCGTACCCTGGCCGTCTTCGTCGAGCGCGCGTCCAGTGCCATCTCGTCGGCGGCCTCGACGCTGGCCCGCAATCGCACGGTCCCGCTGCGCTCGTCGACCTCGACTACGCCGCGCAGCAGCTTCGCCGTGCTCTCGTTGCCCGACTCCGCCGCGAGTTCGACCGCGCGCCGCAGTTTGGCCGTGGCGGTATCGGCGTCGCCGCTCTTGCGCGCGGCCAGGCCCTCCTGCACTGCCTGCGCCAGCTCGGCCTGACCGGTGTAATGCGCTACCCGCCTGCTGATTCGGGTCGACAACTCGGTGTCGGTGGTCCACACCGCCTTCACCAGACCCTGCCCGAGCACCTCGTCGCCGCTGACCACACTGACCCGGGCGGCGAGTTTCTCCCGGCCCGGCGCGGCGGGCTCCACCTCGACCTGCACGTGGTAGTCGCGGTCTTCCGCGCCCCACGCGCCGAGCGGGTACTCCCCCACCTGCGCGGCGGTGTCCACCCGGCGCGCGGTGAGATCCTGGATGGTCGGCGCGACCTGCTTGACGAATCGCACCTTGGCACCCGCCGGGGTCCAGATCCGCAGCGTCAGTTCCGGAATCGCCTTGGCCATCGAGCCCTGCATCATCGCGGCGAAGTCCGCGGCGAGCTCGGCCGGGTCGGCGACGATGTCGACGGTGCCGTGCAGCGCGGTGGCGATGGCGCGCAATTCGTCTACCCGCCAGTCGGTTCCGACGCCGCGGCAGTCGCAGGTGAACACGCCTTCGGACTGCTTGATCTCGGCGGCGAGCGCCGCGGGTTCCTCGTGTTCGTTCTTGCCGTCGGTGAGCAGGATGGCGTGCACCATGGCGCCGGGATGCTTCTTGGCCAGCTGCCTGGTCAGGCCGAGCCAGGTGCCCATCGCGGTGCCGCCGTTGGGTTTGAGCTTGTCCAGCGCGCGCCGCGCGGCCGCCCTGGAGTCCCGATTCGCGGGCGTGGACGGCGCGTCGGTGGGGTAGATCAGCCGCGCCATCGCGGTGCCCTCGACGATCGCGAACCTGGTGCCGTCGGCCATCACGTCGAGCGCGGCCAGGGCGGCCTGGCGGGCACCGGGGAACTTGCGGCCGGTGGCCATCGAGCCGGAGCAGTCGAGGATGAGGACTTCCAGCCGTTCCTGCGGCGCGGCGGCCACCACCAGCTCGGCCGCGGTCTCCACGGTCACCACGGCGTCGACCGTGCCGACACCGTCGGCCAGATACTCGTTCTGATCGACGGCTACCGAAATGCCATTGCCTGCAACGGAACTCACTGTACTTCTCCTGGCTTCACGGACCATGGAACGGGGACGATCGCGACGGTGATGTTGTCGCTGCCGCCGCAGCGCAGCGCGAACTCGACCAGTTCGCGCGCGGCGACGGCCGGTGTGGTCGCGGTGGCCACCTCCGCCAGCGCGGTCGCGTCGGAGAGGTAGTTCCAGAGGCCGTCGCTGCACAGCAGCAGCACACCCGGTCCGGTGGTGCGCAAGGTCTGGATGCAGTTGTCGGCCCAGGGTTTCGGCGGGCTGTCCGCGCCGAGCCAGCGGATCAGGGTGTGCGCCCTCGGATCGTTCATCGCCGCGCGCTCGTCCAGCGCGCCCGCGTCGACCAGGGCCTGGGCCCACGAGTCGTCCACGGTCAACCGCTGCGACTGCGGATTGTCCGGGCCGTCGGGCGCGTCGGCGTGCAGCCAATAGGCCCTGCTGTCACCGACATTGGCGACGGTGATCTCGGTGCCCGCGGCGTCGGTGCGCACCACGGCCGACACATAGGTGCACGACGGCGCGTGCCCGGCGGTCACCGCGATATCGCGCACCGCCTGGGCTGCCGCCGCGAGACCAGCCATCGCCGCGTCGGACGCGGACAGACCGTCCAGCAGCGCGGTGCGACCGGCGTCGACACCTGCCCTGGCCGCCGCGCCCGAGGCCACCTGCGGATCCTCGGAGGTCGACACCCCGTCGGCGACCGCGATGACCACCGCGTTCGGCACGCCGTCGGTACCGTTCAGGACGGCGGCGGCGACGGCATCCTCGTTGCGCGCGTGGGCGATGCCGCGATCGGTGACCACCGCGACGGCGCCGAGGTCCGCGTCGAATCGGTCCGGCATCCTGCGCAATTGGCCGCAGCCCGCGCAGTAGCCGTCGGCGTCGTAAGCCACACCGTCGCATCCGTCGCACGCGGTCGGCGCAGCGGGCTCGTGGTTGGGCAGCGCGACCCGTTTGCCGCCCAGCTCGTGTCCGCAGTTCTCGCAGAAGCGATCCTGCGGCTGCACCTCGGCGGCGCACCCTGGACATCGCACCCCCACGTCGGCGCTCACAGCCTGGTCCTCGGCCGCACGGTGTTCGCCTGCTCTACCAACGCGAATCGCTCCCACATGTCGTCGGTTTCCCGGGCCAAGTCCCGATAGCAACGCTCCAATCCGGTGCGCACGCCGTCTTGATCCAGCTCCGCGCCGAGCAACGGATCGGGTCGGTCCGGCACCCGGCCGGCCCGCAGCCAGTCCAGTGCGGCGGTCAGCACCCGCAAACGCACCTGCGCCGCACGGCGTTTGGAGTCCAGCCGCAGCCTGGATACCCGATCGCCCGCGTCGCGCAGGATCGGCTCGGTCAGCTCGGCGGCGGACCGTCCGTTCAGGATCGTCTGCACCGCAGCGATTCTCGCCTCGGTGAACAGCGCCGAGCCCGCGTCGACCTGATCGAGCACGGTGACCGCGCCGTCGCGATCATCGGCGGCCGTGCGCAGCCTGGCCAGACCGAACACCGCGCTGAGATAGGTGCGATCGGTGCGCCACACGGTCTCGTAATAGCGCGCCGCCCTACGCTTTTCCTGTGCGGCGTCGAAGCCGTTCGCGTCGGGGGCCTGCTGACCGGACAGCTCGGCGACCGCCGCCAACGCCAGCTTCGGCGCGGCTTCACCGGGTAGCGCCGCGTACACCGCGTCGAACTCGGCCGTCGCCGCCGCGAAATCACCGTCCAGCAACCGGCTTTCGCCGCGATACCAGGCGAGTCGCCAGTCCCCCGGTAGCGTTGCGGCCACCTCAGTCAGCCGCCGGTCGGCCTCGGCGATGTCACCCACCTCCAGCGCGGCCCGGATGAGCCGCAACGGAATCTCCGTCGACGCGGTCTTGCCGGTCACGACCGAGCGCAGCCCGGCCTCGAACGCGTGCTCCAGCTCCACCGGGGTGGTGCCGGTCGTGGTGGCGAGCAGCGCGGCCGCGCTGTCGGTCGGGTCTACCAGCGGAACAGGAAGCGCGGCAACAATATTCGCCGCATCGAACGCGCCGTCGACACCGAACACGCCACGCGGCGGCCCGAAGTAGGTCGACATACCGGGACGCGGCACCCCGTCGTCGATGGACAGGACCTCGCGCAGCACCCCGGTCAGCTGATCGGTCATCTCCTCCATCGAGGCGAACCGCGCGTCGGGGTCGTCGTCGGTGGCGCGCAGCAGGAATCGGTGCAGCGAATCGTAGGTCGCCAGCAGCGGTTCGGTGTCCGGGCCGGGGAGCGCGCCGAAATGCCCGCCCCGCTGCGGCACATTCACCAGCAGCACGGCCAGCGTGCGCCCGACCGTGTAGACCTCGGTGGCGATGGTCGGCCCGGTCTCGGCGATCTCGGGCGCCTGGTAGCCGATCGTGCCGTAGATGGGGCTGTCCTGATCGTCCATGGCGATCACGGCGCCGAGATCGATGAGCTTGAGCTGCTCGTCGGTCTGCATCACGTTGTCCGGCTTGAAATCACAGTAGGCGAGGCCGAGCGAGTGCAGGTAGCCGAGCGCGGGCAGCATCTCCAGCACGTAGGCGATCGCCTGGGCCGGCGGCAGGAAGCCACCGGCGGTGTCGCGATGGCGGCGCAGGATCTGCTTGAGCGAGGTGCCGCCGACGTACTCCATCACGATGTAGCCGACCGGTACCCCGTCCGACCCGGCGTGCTCGACGAAGTTGTGGATCTTGACGATGCTGGGATGCTCCACCTCGGCGAGGAAGCGTTTCTCCGCCATCGCGGCCAGCAACGCATCCGTGTCGCCCGCGTTGAGCAGGCCCTTCAGCACCACCCATCGGTCGCTGACGTTACGGTCGATCGCCAGGTAGATCCAGCCGAGCCCGCCGTGCGCCAGGCATCCAGCGACCTCGTACTGCCCGGCGACCAGATCACCCTTGACGAGCTTGGGGTCGAAGGAGAATCGGGTGCCGCAATTGGCGCAGAATCCGGCCGTGCGGCCGGGTTTCCCGTCGCGCCCCCGGCCGACCGGCTTCTCGCATTTACCGCAGAACCGCTTGTTCTCCGGCACCTTCGGGTCGGCCATGATCGCGGTGGTCGGGTCGATGCGCGGCACGCGGGGCACCTCGACCATGCCCGCGCCGAGCCGTCCGCGGCGACTCGACCGCGACGACGAGCGGCCGGTGCGCACCGAGCGCGAACTGCTCCGAGTGCTTCGGCTGCTACCGGACACCGCCTCGACCGTCGCGGGCGCGGTGCCGCACACCTCGCAGTAACCGTCGATAACCGTTCCGCCGCAACCCGGTTCGGTGCAACTCCGGTGCGCCGCGGCCGCCGTCGTCACCTCGGCAGGCGACGGTGCCGCCTCGGCGGTGCTCGCCGCCGCGGACGCGGGTGCCGCCTCGACCGTGGTCGCCTCCGCCGGAGCCGTCCCGCATACTTCGCAGTAACCGTCGACAATCGTTCCGCCACAACCCGGTTCGGTACACCGCCGGTCTTTCGCGGCCGCCGTCGTCAGCTCCGCCGCCGACGATTCGGACCGCACCGTCGTCGCCTCCGCCGGGGCGGTCCCGCACACGGCGCAGTAGCCGTCCTCGATCGTGCCCGAACAGCCGGGCTCCGTGCAGGTACTCACGTTCCCCTCCCCGATTTCTCCGCGATGAGTTGCTGATAGTCGGCGACGGCGCGGGTGACCGCCGCCAGGTCGCACGGCGTGCGGGCGAGCAGTCCGGCCGCGATCTGCTGGGAGGCGAGCAGATCGTGGTCCTCGCCGACGCCGAGGCGGGCCGCCTTGGCCTGGTAGGCGGCCAGCCTGCCGCGCAGCTCGCCGCGCCGGTCCAGCAGACCCTTGGCCAGGTTCTCCGCGGTGGTGGCGCTCTCGCTCGCGCTATCGATGCGCAGATTGAGCGCCAGAAGGGCGGCCGCCGCGCCGGTCTGGGCCGCGAGGGCATCCAGCTGCGCGCGCAGCAAGCCGACATTGTCGGCGGGCACCGGCAGCGGACCCGACACGATGGTGCGCTCGACCTTCGCCTTCGCCGCCGCGGCCCGCTCGCACGTGGCCTGCAAAGCGTCCAGCTTCGTGCGCGCGGCAGCGATCGCGCCGGGCCAGTTCGCGACCATGGCACCGAGTTCGGCGAGCACGGCCGCCTCCCGGCGCACGGCCGCGGAGAGCTCGGCGACGCGGGCGTCGATCTCGGCGGTGGTCAGGGCGAGCGGGTCGGTGGCCGAGCGGCTCAGCAGATCGGCGATGCCGTCGGCGATCGCGCGCAGTTCCGGCGTCACCGGCCCCGCCTTGTCCAGGCTGTGCTGTAGCGGCGCGAGGCCCGACATGACGCGGGTGTTCACCTTGTCCACCGCGTCGAGGAACTCGGCGATCGCCGGGAAGGTCGCCCGCATGCGTTCGAGGGTATCGGCGAGGCCGACGAACAACACGTGTTCGCTCGGACCGGTCAGTGAGCGTTCGGCCAGCGGGATCGGCGTGCGCGACACCTCATAGGGGCGTCCGTGCAGCAGCTCGGTGAGCTCCGCGCGTTGTCCGTCGTCCAGCTTGGCGCGGGTGCCACGCACCGCACGGGCCGAGTCCAGGATGGCGCGCATCCGGCCGAAGTCCTCCCACATCAGCGCGAGCGCGTCGCGGACCGGCAGCCAGCGCGCCTCGGTGACGCCGGACGGCGGATAGCGCCGCACCAGGGTGAGTCCCGGATGCTTGTCGAGCTCCAGCAGGGTGGCCACGATAGCGTCGACTTCGGTGGCGCGCCGGGCCAATTCACGATCTATCTCGGACACGGTGAGCAGCGGCATGACGGTCCGGCTCATCCCACATACCGTGGCTCGGGCGGCTCCTGGGCCTGGCCCAGGGCACCGAGGCGCGCCGCGGAGATCCGCTGCCACGTGCCGTCGGTCCGCATCCGGTCGAGCACGCCGTTGACGAAGCGGACCAGTTCGTCGCCGCCCTTGGGCACGCCGACGGCGTAGGCGCCGCTGCCGATCGGCGTGCCGACCACCTCGAGGTTGCGGTCCTGGGCGACCAGCCCGAACAGGATCGGGTCGTCGCCGCTGATCGCGTCCACCTGGCCCTGTTGCAGGGCGACGAGGCAGTCGGTCCAGTTGGTCACGCCGATCACGGTCGGCCGCGTCGCCAACCGGAACAGTGGAGCGGGGGCGGTGGTGCCGCGGGCCACGCAGACGCGCTTGCCGCCGAGGTCGTCACCGGAGCTTATGCCGGAGTCCCGCGGTGCCAGGATGCGTTGCGCCGCACGGTAATAGACGGCCGAGAAGTCGACCTCCTTGCGCCGCTCACAGGTCGCCGAGAAGGTACGCACGATCATGTCGACCTGTTTGTCCCGCAGCGCGGGGATGCGTTCGGCCGCCGTCACCGAGCGCAGTTCGATCTTGGTCGGATCGCCGAACAGCGCGCGGGCGATCTCGCGCGCGATGTCGATGTCGAAGCCCTCCAGTTCGCCGGTGCCCGGATTACGGAAGCCGAACAGGTAGGTGTTCTGGTCGACGCCGACCCGCAGCCGCTGGTTCGCCACGATCTCCGCCATCGCCGAACCAGCGGGCATCGCACCGGGTCTCGGCAGCGGGCCGGGCCGCAGGGTCGCCTCGGTGTCGCAGCCGCCGTCGCCCTCGGCCTGCGGCGGGGCGGTGATCTCCGCGGCGCCCGCGGGCAAGGGATCCACCGCGTCGAGCGTGCTCGGTGCGGGCAGCTCGCCCGATCCGCAGCCCGTCATCAGCACGCTCGCCCCGGCCAGCAGCGCGGCGAGCACCAACCGTGTTCTCACAGGAACTCCTTCAGCCGCGGCCACACGCCGGCCACCACGGCGGCCGCGGCCAGCACCAGCAGCGCGAGTGTGCCGAGCGGACTGAGCAGCAGCGCGGTGCCCGCGGTCCGCAGCCCGTCACGCAGGTCGCGGCGGGCCTGCGTCAGGTTGTCGTTGAGTGAGCGGTCCAGCGCGGCGAACTGGGTGGCCGACGAGGCGGGGCCGGTGCCGATCGCCTGCTCGAGCGCCGCCGGGTAGTTCGCCGCCTGGTACGCGGCGACCTGCGCACGGTGCCCGGCGGTCCATTTGGTGAGCTCCTGCGCCGCAACGGAGTCCGCGCCGACGACCGCGCCGATCCGATCGCGCAACTCGGCGGCGTACCTGTTGTAGCTCTCTTCGTTCGCCGCGATGTCGCCGCGGGTGATCAATTGCAGCGTCTCCTCGGTGCGCGCCTGCTGGGCCGAGATGCGCGCCTTCGCCAGCGATTCGAAGCGGTCCTGCGCGCCGGTCTCCATCGCGTTGGACGCCACGCCCGTCGCGGCGATCATCCACAGCAGCGCCAGCGCCGCCGCGCCCGCCGCGGCCAGCACGCCGAGGTTGGCGACCCGGTTGGTGCGCTGCAACAGGATCCACGACCCCGCCGCGCAGCTGAGCAGCACCAGCGCGATCAGCACGATGCTCACCCACGGCCACGCGGCGATGGCCCGCTGGTCCTCGTGCACCGCGGCGAACCGGCTGGCGGTGAGCCGTTCGGCGTTGGGTAGCAGCGACTTCTGCATCACCTCCGACGCCGCGCGCAGATAGGACGAGCCCACCGGGAAGCCTTGCCGGTTGTTCGCCCGCGCCGTCTCGACCAGGCCGGTGTAGGCGGGCAGGTCGGCGGCGATGCGGGCCACGATCTGCCTGGTCTCCTCGTCGGAGACGCCTGCGGTGGCCTCCGACAGCGCGGCGGCGGCATCGGCCAGCGACTGCTGATACTGCTTGCGCAGCGCGGGTCCCTCGACGCCGGGGGCCAGGAAGGCGGTGGCCGCCGAGGCGTCGGCGGCCGACAGCGCCACGTAGAGCCGCTGGGCGGCGAACGCGAGCGGCTCGGTGCGTTCGAGCGCGATGTCGCGGCGCTCGCTCTTGCCGCTCAGCTGGCTGGCGGACGCGAAACCGGCGAGCAGGCACAGCACAACGGAGACGACGACAACAACCGCGACCACCCCCGGCGTCGTTCCGGCGAAGCGTCGCAACCACAGGGTCCCGTTGCGGATGCGAGGTCCCACACCGTCCTCCTTACATCTCCCCGGCCGGTGTATCCGATCGCGATAGTACGGGAGCAGGATTGGGTGTGCCGACCGATTGCCCGGGTAGTGGACAATCGGGGTTTCAGAAGCGGGCGCGAACCGCCTTGGGCGCGGTGCTGATTCGGGCGGCCACCAGGGCCGCTGCGCACAGACCGGTGATGGTGAGCCAGCCGAGATGAGCGGGCAGCCGGAAGTCCGCTGCCGAGGTGAGCGCGCCGGGATGGCTGGCGATCAGCGAACCGATCACGGCGACGCCGAGCGACTGCCCGATCTGGCGTGAGGTGCTGGCCATGCTGGCCGCGACACCGACCTGCGCGGGCGGCAGACCCGCCACCGCGGTCGCCGTGATGGGCGTGTAGATCAGGCCGATGCCCGCGCCGAACATCGCGTAACCGATGAGCAGCAACAGGTTTGCGCTGCCGTCGAAGGTCAGCGTCAGTACCGCCGCGGCGGCGGTCGCCACCACCGCGCCCGTGCTCAGCGCGCTGCGGGCGCCCCGGCTCGCCACGATCCGGCCGGACATCGGCCCGAAGACGAACATGGCGGCCGCCATCGGCACCAGGGCCAGCCCGGCCACCAGTGGCGAGTCGTGCCGAATCTCCTGGAGATAGAACGTATTCAAGAAGAGGAAGCCACCCATCGCGGCGAAGGCGAGGATCGCGATCACGAACGCGCCGGTGAACGGGATCGAACGGAACACCCGCAGATCGATCAGCGGGTGCGGATGACGCGGCGCGTACCGCAGCAGCGCGGCGAGGCACACCGCCGAGCCCGCGAAGCTGCCCAGCGTCACCGGCGCGAGCCAACCGCGGTGTGGCCCTTCGATAATCGCGAAGACCAGCAGCCCGAGCACGCCGATCACCAGCAGCTGCCCGATCGGATCGAGCGCGCGCGGCCGCTCCGACTTCGACTGCGGGACCACCAGGAAGGTCAGCGCCAGCGCCGTCGCCGCGATCGGCACGTTGATCCAGAACACCGCCTCCCAGCCGATCGTCTCCACCAGCAAGCCGCCGATCACCGGGCCTGCCGCCATGCCGATCCCGATCGATCCGCTCCAGATCCCGATCGCCCTGACCCGCTGCCCCGGTTCGGTGAACACGGCCGAAATGATCGCCATCGCTACCGGAGTCAGCATCGACCCGCCGACCGCCTGCAGCACCCGGAACGCGACGAGCCAGCCCATCGAGGGGGCGAGGCTGCATGCCAGCGAACCCATAGCGAATATCGCGAGGCCGAGTTGGAAGATCGTCCTCCTGCCGATCCGGTCGGCCAGCGAGCCGGACAGCGTCAGCAAGCAGGCCATGGTCAACGTGTAGGCGGCGACCACCCACTGCGCACCCGCCAGCGAACCGTCCAGCCCGCGACCGATCGCGGGTAGCGCGACATTGACCGCGGTGGTGTCCACATTCGCCATCACGACGGCGGTGCAGCAGACGGCCAATACCGTGGCCTGGCGGATCGTCTTCGGGACACTCGGCGCAACGGGAGCGCTGATCGACATGCCAGCATACTTGCAGCATCCAGCGCGTCCGCCGCACCCAACACACCGTGCGACTTCGGTCGTTCCACTTGGAACTCTGCGCGAACGGGCTAGGCCCCGAGTCGAAGTCCGGCCCGGGCACTGTGCCGAGCGCCTAGCGGACGCCGACCGGGACGGGTGCGCGGGCCGGTGGACCGCCGTGCAGCCGGAACTCCTGCGGCGGACACCCTTTCCAGCGCCGGAACGCGCGGATGAACGACGCGGCCTCCGCGTAACCGAGGCGGGCGGCGACCTGCTCGGTGGTCAGATCGGTGTGCCCGAGCAGTTGCTCCGACAGCAACTGCCTGACCTCGTCGAGCAAGGCGCGGAACGAGGTCTGCTCCTCGTTGAGCCGCCGCGACAAGGTGCGCGGGCTCATGAACAATTCGTTGGCGACCGCGATCTGATCGGGAATATCGCCGGGGTTGCGAACCAGCAGCTCGCGCACGGTGCCCGCGACACCGGTGCGCAGGCAATGGCGATCCAGCAGGTCACGGCAGAATTGCGCGCAGATGTTGCGCGCCCGCTCGTCGGTGGCCGGTACGGCCTGGTCGAGGGCGCGCCCGTCGAATGACATCGCATTCGTTTCCGCGCCGAAAATGGGGGCCACGGCGAAGATCTCGCGATACCTGCTGTTGTCCGTCGGCGCGCGGTGCCGGAATTCGACTCGGATCGGCGCAATTTCGGTGCCGCTTGCGACGCTGCCGATTGTCTTGACACCGGCCAGGATTCGCTCGGCCAGAAAAACCCGCACGGCCGGTGTGGTTTCGGAATCGTCGAATCGCAGGCGGAGCGAGCCGGCCGTTTCCTCGATGGTGAGCCTGCCGGACACCGAGGTCCGGTCGAGGTAGCGGGCCGCGACGTCGACGGCGTCGCGCAACGTCCGGCCGCTGAGCAGTGCCAGCCCCCACGGGCTGTACGGCGGAATGTCGGCCCGGCCACCGGCTTCGGCGCCGAGTCCCGGTTCGGCGCCGCAGCGGGCCAGCAGCGCACGCACCGCGAGCAGTTCCTGCTGCGCTGTGCACTCGGTATCGGCGGGCGAGAGCCGCGCGCCGGACAGCCAGTCCGCACCGGACATTCCGCGTTCCTCGGCGAGCCCGATCAGCACCCGAACACCGTCGATGCTGCGGCGAAAATCCCGGTCGAACATGTACTCGCATTCCTCATCGAATTCGCCATACCCCGACGACTCGGCGAAATCTATCAATGCCGAGCCGCTCGGATGGGCAAAACGACAAACTGATCGAGGTACGCGAGACCTCCGATGTCCCATGGGAACACCACGCCACTTCCGCTGCACCGAGCAGGCTTTGGTGGACCGGTGCCGCGCTGAACCGCGATGGCGCCGGTGTGCGGGTCGATCAGGCGTCGGCGAGTTCGCGGACTGCGGCAGCGAGCGGTTTCCACGCGTGTTCGGGTAGATCATGTCCGACTCGCGGAAGTAGGAGCAGTCGAGAGCCGGGAATCCGGGACGCGATGGCACGAGCGGCATTGGTTTTGATCAGCGGATCGTCTTCTCCGTGCACGACCAGGGTCGGCCGAGCGATCTCGGTGATCGCCGGGCCGCTCCATTGGGCCCCGATCTGCCGGCTCTGCGCCTCCTGGTCGTGAATTCCACTGTCCGGGTTGTCTTTTAATCGTGCGCGCACGGTCCCCTCATCGAACTCGTGGCGGGGCGAGGCGAGTAGTTTCGCGACCACAACACCCGCCTCCACGGCGCCCGCTGGGGTATCCGGAAACTTGACCCGGGCGAATTTCGCGAGCGTGCCCAGCCGGATGTAGCGGAGCGTGCGCAGTCCGGTGACGTCCCCCGGGACAGCAGCGACCGATGCGAGGGTGCGAACGCGGGTGGGGTGTCGGAGGGCGACCCGCTGGGCGACCGCCCCGCCCAGCGAGACGCCGAGCAGATGCGCCGAGCTCCAGCCCAATTCGTCGAGCACCGCGGCGGCATCGTCTGCCATTTGCTCAGCGGTGTAGGCGGCACCCCGCCGGGCCAGCAGCGCGGTGATCGGGTTGCGCACCGCCGTCGGTGGCAGATGGGTCGATTCACCGCCGTCGCGCTGGTCGTATCGCGCTACGGCGAAACCGAATTCGGCCAACTGCGCACAGAACCCGTCTGGAACCCAGTGCCGGTTTGCGCCGAGCCCGGTGGCGATGAGCAGTGGGTCTCCACCCGCGTGCGGCGCGAACTGATCGAACGCGAGACGTACCGCTCCGTTGTGCGCCCATCGTCGCGGGCCTGCCCCGTCGCACAGCCGCGACGACCTCACCGCCGCCGCGATCGAACTGGCCGGCCAGGGTGGCTTGGCCGCTGTCTCCACCCGCCGGATCGCCCAGCAACTCGGGGTGAGCCAGTCGGCGCTGTACCGCTACGTGTCGGGTCGCGACGAGGTACTCGACCTCATGGTCGATTTCGCTGCCGGACAGATCGACCTGGACGTAGCGCCGAGTGGCGCGATGATCGACGACCTCGTCGCCTTGGCGGTCCGCGCCAAGACCGTCCACGTCAGCTATCCCTGGCTACTCGACATCCCCGTCGAGCCGCTGCGGGTCGGACCACACGGGATCGCCTACCTCGAGTACGCGCTGCGGGCCATGGCGGACCTCGACATGCCAGGACCGGTGAAATTGCAGGCAATCGCGGTGCTGAACGCGCTCGTCCAACAGTTCGCGCGCGCCGAGGTCGGTGACAGGACCGCAGATCGGTCGCGTCGCATCGCCCAGGCGGCTTATCTGCACAAGATGGCCGAGCAAGGCGACCACCAGTTTCTCGCCGCGGCGCTGGCGACATCGGACCGGGACGCGGATCCACCGGGCGACATGTTCGAACTCGTCTTACGCCGAGTCCTCGAGGGTTTGTTGAGGCCGGACTGACGCTCGCACCGGGCGGCCCGTACGTCTGCCGTCACGACTGCTCGTAGCCGATACCGAGCCTCGACGACTTACGCAGGGCGCGAATGACTCCGGAAACGGCGAATCCCGAGGCGAGAGCGATCAGTGGCGTGCCGACTCGGCTCCAACGGTTGCCGATCCGGCGGTAGCAGGCCGTGCCGTTGCGGATCTCGATGTAGCCCATGGGGCGTACGTCTACACCTCCGCCTTCGACTCCGTCGCTGGATCCGGTGCGACCGAATCCGAAGCGTGCGCGCGCGACGGGGATGACGGTAATGCCCTCGGCAGTGACGGGTTCACCGAAGACGGTATCCGCGCGGGCCTGTTCACCGAGACAGCCCGTCCCCTGCTGTCGCAGTCCCGCGGAGATCGCTGCGTCCATCCTGTCGATCGCGCTGAACGAGGGGTCACCCTCCTGTGTTGCCGCCATTGCCGTGGACCCTCCCTAGCCGTTGCCGCTTCCATCGAAGAGTAACCGGCGGCCTGGTCTGAGCCGCGAAAATGCCGCGGTAGTCGTTCGATCTTCTTGCGACGCTGTCGATTCGAACCGGCAGTGGATGTTCAGACCGTCCGGATGGCCGGTGCGCGTAGGAGCGCGACGCTCACCGCGAGCAGCCAGAGGATGGTCAGGCCGCCCGTGGTCGCCGTGGTGCCCCAGCCGTTGGCCGCGTAGAAATCGGCGGGGTTGTTCCCGAAGTACATCGAGGGCACGAAGGCCAGGTGGATCGCGGCCAAGCCGAAGGCCGACCGCACCGTCCAACGTGGCAGCAGCGCGGTGCCCGCGATGGCGGCGCCGAAGGCGATCAGGAACAAGGCGATCAGCAGCTTCGACAGGGAACCGTAGAGCAGGTAGGTGCCGGTGACGGCGATGGTCGGATCGATGGGGTCGGGTGCGGCGATGGCGGCGCCGACTTCGAGGCAGGTGGAGATCGAGGTGACCGTGAGCCACACGAGACCGGCGACCGCGCTGAGCGAGCCGAGCCAGGCGTAGGCCGGGCCGTGCGCCTTCAGCAGGTGCGGGAGACCGACCATGAACACGACGAGCAGGACGTTGCCGACGAGTCCGAACATGCTGCGGGTGAAGATGTTCCAGTCCGGTGGCGGGCCGCCGTAGACGAAGTAGAGCGGCAGTTCGACCAGCGTCAGGAGCGTGGCGATCAGGCCCGCCGTGCCGGTGGTGCGCTGGATAACGGTGCTGTTCATGGCGATCACTTCCCTCATTAGTATATCTCTTATACTATAAGGCGCATGCTAATGTTTCCGCCGTTCGAGCACAAGCACTGAGGAGGCGAAACACACCATGGTCGACGACACCCCGCCGGACGAGTTGGTCCGCCTCTGGCGACTGCCCACCGGGCCGAGACTCGGCAGGCCGGCCGGGCTCGATGTCGACCGGGTGGTGCGCACCGCGGTGGAGCTGGCGGACCGGGACGGGTTGCCGGGGGCGACGCTGCCGAAAATCGCCGAGCGGCTCGGCGTCACACCGATGTCGCTCTATCGGCATATCGGGTCGAAGGAGGAGCTGTTCGTCCTGATGGCCGACGCCGCGACCGGCTCTCCCCCGGATCTTTCTGCGCCGCAGGATGATTGGCGGACCGCCTTGCGCGAGTGGGCCGTTGCCCTGTGGTCGGTGCACCGGCGGCGCCCCTGGCTCACCCAGCTGCCGATTTCGGGACCGCCCAGCGGGCCGGGTGCCATCGGCTGGATGGATGCGGGCCTACGCGCGCTGCGGCCCACCGGGCTGGACGCCGGGGCGAAGGTCGGGGTGGTGATGGTGGTCAGCGGATACGTGCGGCAGGCCGATCTGCTGGCGCAGCAGCTCGAACAAGGCAGGCGCACAACCGGTCTCGACGAAGCGCAGACCAACCGCCACTACGCTCGGTACATGGCCCGGCTGGTCGATCCGGAACGCTACCCGGACGCGGCCGAGCTCTTCGGCTCCGGACTGTTCGAATCGGCGCCGCCACCCTCGACACCCGACCCGAGCCGGGATGATTTCGAGTTCGGGCTCGAAGTGGTGCTGGACGGTGTGGCCGCGACGGTCGCCCGTGCCGCGGCGGGCGCGTAAACAACGTTTTCCCCGTGGCCGACTGGCTGCCGATATCGGCGGTTCAGGAGTCTCGCACCACGATGCCCAAGTGCCGGGCGAAGGCGGGGGCCAGCTCCATCAACTGGCCGTTGTCGATGATTGCGCCGCGGAGAGCGTCGAGACCGTCGGTGATGTCGAGCGCGCGGGCGCCGCGCAGGTCGACCTTGGTCAGCTTGGCGCGATTCACGACGAGGCTTTCCAGTGTGGAGCCGGGGAACGTGACGTTGGTGAGCTCCGCGTCACCGAAATCGCAGTCACGCAGCACACATTCGACGAACGACACGTCGCGCAATTTCGCGCTCCGGAAATTGACCGAGTCGAATTTGCAGCCCTCGAAACGCACTCGGCGCAGGCTCGAACCCGCCAGATCGACGCCGGACATGGCGCCGGCGAGCACCTCACCGTCCAGCCAGCCGGTATCGGCCAGCTCCGTACCCACCCAGCGCACGTTGCGCAACCACACATCGGCGAACCTGGTGTGCCGCATGCTGCCCCGGGTGAACGCCACCGACGTGAAAGCCGACTCACCGAAGCGGGCGTTCTGGACTTCGACATCATCGAACTCGCCGCCGTCCAGATGCACGCAGTCGTAGTCCCCTTCCGGCTCGAGGTCGCCCTCCCACGCCGCGAGGTGACGCGCGTAGGGCAGGTCTTCGAGCTCGTGCGGCATGTGGGTTCCTCCGGTGCTGGTTCGGGGTGAGACGAAGGTCGAGTATTCCGTCCGGCACCGACAGGTTTCGCCCACGGTCGGCTGCGCACACGGCGCGATGATCGCGGGGTGCTGACCGAGACCGGTCCCGCGGTAGGCCGCCGCCTCGACCACCTTCGGGGCAAACGATGATGCCCATCCACATTGCCCGCCAGGCTCGATGGGGCGAGTATCCGACGACGCGTTCAGCCGCGACCACCGCGCCGACGTCCTCGTGCTCGACACCGCACTGCGTATTGCTCGGGCTGGGCAGCGCGGCGACCCGAACGGCCAGCATCGACCAGGGCCGTGGCACCGTGGGACGCGGCCGCCGACCGGAGGCCGCCACCATCACACGCTCGGTCACCGGCACAACCGCGATACGGCGCTCAGCGCACCGGCCACCGGCCACCGGGCGCCCGGTGGCCGTGACATGCTGGGCTGCATGCACATCGACGGATCTGTTGCTCCCGGGTATGCGGCGGTTCGGGACGCGTTCGCGGCGAACTTCGCTGATGGGGGCGGGATCGGCGCGGCTGTGTGCGTGTATCGGCACGGAGAACCGGTGGTGGACCTGTGGGGTGGGGTGGCCGATCCCGAGAGCGGCAGGCCATGGGAGCGCGACACGCTGCAACTGGTCTACTCGGCGACCAAAGGGGTGGTGGCGGCCGCGGCCCATCTGCTGGTGCAGCGCGGTCAGCTCGACCTGGACGCACCGGTGGCCCGGTATTGGCCAGAGTTCGGGGCGGTGGGCAAGGGTGAGATTCCAGTGCGCTGGTTGCTGACGCATCAGGCGGGTCTCGCCGCGATCGACAAGCCGGTGCCGCTCGCCGACGCGCTGGCGTGGACGCCGATGGTGGACGCGCTAGCCGCGCAAGCGCCGAATTGGGTGCCGGGCACCGACCACGGCTACCACGGCCGTACCTTCGGCTGGCTCGTCGGCGAGGTGATCCGCCGGATCACCGGGCGCACCGTCGGGCAGTTCCTCGCCGAGGACATCGCGGGACCCTTCGATATCGATTTCTTCATCGGATTGCCTGCTGCCGAACAACATCGGGTCAGCCGGTTGGTGTTCGCGCCGAAACCGGACCTCACGGCGTTGCCGGACGACCTCGTGCCGGAGCGGTTCCGGTCCATGGTCGCGGCGCTGCGCGACCCGGAATCGCTGGCGAACCGGGCCTTTCAGATCACCGACCCGCCCGACATCGACTTCAACTCCCCCGCTGTGCAGGCCGCGGAAATTCCCGCGAGCAACGGCATCGGCACCGCGCGCGGGCTGGCTCGGCTGTACGCCACGCTGGTCGGCGAGGTCGGCGGCCGGCGCCTGCTGACGGCGCAAACCCTCGATTCCGCCACCCGCGAGCAAACCAGCGGCATCGATCGGGTACTCATGCTGCCGGACCGCTACGCCAGCGGATTCATGCTTCCGATCGCCGACCTCACCCTGGGCGGACCGAACTCGTTCGGCCACCCCGGCCGCGGCGGCTCCCTCGGCTACGCCGACCCAGAACGCACCCTTTCCTTCGCCTACGTCACCAACCACATCGTCGAAGGCGCCCTCGACCCGCGCGCCCACAACCTGGTCGAAGCCCTCGAAACCACCCTGGCCCGTTGAGGGGGTGCTAGCGCAGGGTGCGAATCCAGCGGCGGGTGTCGGCGGGGTCGATGACGTCGTCGAGTTCGAGGACGGTGGCGGCGGTCAGTGCTTTGCCGTTGGCGTAGGCGAGGTCGACCAGGTTGTCGAAGGCTTCCTGGCGTTTGATCGGGTCTTCGATGGCGGCGAGTTCTTTGGCGAAGCCGAGGCGGACGGCGCCTTCCAGGCCCATGCCGCCGATTTCACCGGTGGGCCAGGCGACTACGAAGCGGGGGGCGCGGAAGGAGCCCGCGGCCATGGCTTGGGCGCCGAGGCCGTAGCCCTTGCGCAGGATGACGGTGCCCCACGGGACCGACAGCGCCGCCGCGTCGATGAACAGGCGGCTGAATTTGGTGACGGTGGCGTCTTTCTCGGCTTCCGGGCCGACCATGAAACCCGGTGTGTCGCAGAGGGAGACGATCGGGAGGCCGTTGGCGTCGCACAGGCGCAGGAAGCTGCTGAGTTTGTCGGCGGCGGGGGCGTCGATGGCACCGCCGAGGTGGTGGCAGTTGTTGGCGATCAAGCCGTAGGGGCGGCCCTCGACGCGGATCAGGGCGGTGATGATGCCGACGGCCCAGTCGCGGCGCAGTTCGAGGATGGAGTCGAGGTCGGCGATGGCTTCGATGGCCGCGCGGATGTCGAAGGCGTGTAATCGGTTCTCCGGGACCACGTGGCGAGGCAGGCGCGGGTCCGGAGCGACCCAATCATCGACCGGCCCTTGGAAATACGTGAGGTACTGCTTGGCGATGCGCACGGCTTCGGTTTCATCGGCGGCGACGATGTGCACGACCCCGTTGCGGCGCTGGACCTCGATCGGGCCGATGTCCTCCGGCGCGTAGACGCCCAGGCCGCCGCCTTCGATCATGGCCGGCCCGCCCATGCCGATGTTCGCGTCGGGGGTGGCGATCACCACGTCACACATGCCGAGCAGTGCGGCGTTGCCCGCGAAGCAGCGGCCGGACACGATGCCGACCAACGGGACCCGGCCGGACAGGGCGCCCATGGCACGGAAGGTGGTGACGTCGAGGCCCGAGATGCCGCCGTAGTCGGTGTCGCCGGGGCGGCCGCCACCGCCTTCGGTGTAGAAGACCACCGGAAGGTGTTGCGCGCGAGCCAGTTCGAGCATGCGGTCGGTCTTGGTGTGGTTGCGCATGCCCTGGGTGCCCGCCAGCACGGTGTAGTCGTAGGACATGACGACCACCCGGGTGCGGTCGGCACCGTACCGGTCGGCGTTGATGGTCGCGACGCCACCGATCAGGCCGTCGGCGGGGGTGTTCGCGATCAGGTCTTCCTGGCTGCGGCGCAGGCGTTGCGCGGCGACCGCCAGCGCGCCGTACTCGACGAAGCTGCCCTCGTCGACCAGGTCGGTGATGTTCTCGCGAGCGGTTCGTCTGCCGAGCCGGTGGCGTTTGGCGACCGCGTCGGGGCGGGACTCGTCGAGGGTGCCGCGGTGCCGCTCGCGCACCTCGGCCAGGTCCGGGCGAATCGTGTCGAGGTCGACCGCGGCGATATCGGCGACGGTCCCGTCGTGGTCGGCCTCGGTCCAGACCAGCAGGGGCGCATGCGGATCCACCGTCGTACCCGGTGCGGCGACGTGCCGTCGGACGCGCAGCGGTTGTTCGGCGCGCAGCACGTGCTGCATCTTCATGGCTTCCAGCACGGCGATCTCGGCGCCGGCCGCGACGACGGTGCCGGGCTCGACCAAGCTGACAACGGTGCCGCCCATGGGTGAGCGCAATGCCTGTTCGTCGTCTTGCAGGACAACAGAGTCCGCGACGACCGGGGCGACGCCCGGCTCGATATGTACCGCAGGCGCGTAATCGCCTGCCCTAGCGGAGAGTTCGTTCAAAATATCTTCGAACCACGCCGTGGACACGGTGGCTCCGGCGCAGAGCTCGTCCAACGCCGCTCGTAGCAGCGCGACGTTCGTATCGACCCCGACGACGACGGTTTCGGCCAACGCGTCCGAGCAGCGGCGCAGTGCGGCAGAGTACGACGGACCGCGCGCGATCACCTTCGCCAGCAACGAATCGAACTGCGCCCCTTGCCGCATACCGGGGTAGGCGGCAGTGTCGACTCGAACACCTACCCCGGTAGGCGGGGCGAACTGTGTCACGGTGCCGGTGCTCGGCAGCACATCGCCACCCGCGGTGAGGATTTCGGCATTCACCCGCGCTTGCACGGCGTAGCCACGCGGACCGTCGACGGGCACCGCGAGATCATCCAGACTGCACCCCTGCGCCAGATCCAGCTGCCACGCCACGAGGTCCACACCCAGCACCTCCTCGGTGACCGTGTGCTCCACTTGCAGTCGCGGATTCACCTCGAGGAACCACGCATCGTCACCACGCACCAGGAACTCGACGGTGATCACCCCGCGGCACCCCACCGACTCGGCCAACCGCACCGCATCGCCGTGCAGCCGCTCCCGCAGCGCCCCAGCAAGGTTCGGCGCGGGCGCCACCTCGATCAACTTCTGCTGCCGCCGCTGCACACTGCAATCCCGATCCCCGACGGCCACCGCCCGCACGCCGTCGGCCACCACCTGCACCTCGACATGCCGCGCATCGGCCACCAACGCTTCCCCGTACACCGCGTCGTCCCCGAATCCCGCCAACGCCTCTGCCCGGCACCGCTCATACACCTCCCCCAGCACTTCCGGATCCCGCACCACCCGCATGCCGCGCCCACCACCGCCCGCGGCCGCCTTCACCATCACCCCGTCCGGATGCGCGGCCAGCAACTCCGCGATCTCCGCCATCCCCACTCCCGCCGAGGTCGCCGCCAACACCCGCACCCCGACCCGCGCCGCCGCCTCCCGTGCCGCAACCTTGTCGCCGAACGTCCGCAACACCTCTGGTCCCGGCCCCACGAAAACCAGCCCGGCCGCTGCACAAGCAGCCGCCAACTCCGCACTCTCACTGAGAAACCCGTACCCCGGATGCACCAACGCCCCGGCACCACCCGCCTGAACGGCCGCCACCACAGCCGCTACATCCAGATACGCCCCCGCACCCTCCCCCGGCAGCCACACCACCTCATCCGCCAACCGCACGGCCAGCGCATCCCGCTCCGCAGCGGTACCCACCGCCACGGTCGCATACCCCCGCTCCCGAGCGGCCCGCACAACCCGAACCGCCACCTCCCCCCGATTAACCACCACCACGCGCATCCCGACAGTCTCCCCCAGCCCACCGCGGGACCGAGCGGGACATGCCCGAGGTGCAACCTCAGTCCTGACCCGCTCGGCGGCGCGTGTATCTCCGGAACGATGAAGTGACCGACGACAGCTGACTTGTCGGTCGGCGAGCGGTCCTATCGACTACGGCTGAACCGGCCGGACTTCGCTTGCCTTGCGGTACTTTCCGTGTCGGCCTTCGCCGATCAGCCAGGTCACCGGCATTCCCGGCGTGACGCGTTGGTCGTCGCCCTGGTACTGCCAGCGCGAGAACCAGACGTCGTCACCGGAGCGGCTGGCGATCAGGCCGTCGTAGCTGTGCGGCAGCCACCATCGGACCACGCCGTCGAGGCTCGGATCGGGCTCCTTCGCCTCCTTGACCTGCCCGTACGGCACCGAGCCACCCGGCCCCTGCCACCCGTCGCCGGTGGGCAGCAGCGGCTGATCCCCCACCGCACCGTCTGCGGGCCAGATCTTCCCGCTGCGGGCCAAGACATCGTCGTGGATGCGCTGCGCGAGTTCACATGCCACACCGCCGGGGGTCGACTCGCTCGGGGTACAGCCGACCAGCACGTTCAACGCTGGGATGGCGAACTCGATCCACCACCCCGGCGTGGAAGGTTGCCGGCGAAGGTGCTCGGGGACCGTTTCATCGATGTGCACCTCGAAGCCGAGAGCCGCCTCGACGTCAGCCGCCAGCAGGTCGGCCCCGAGCCGCGCAGTTTCCTGATCCATATGGCTATCCTCCCGAATAGGGGACGGTGCAACGGTTGATGGGGGTCACGTACAGGTATTTTCCGGCAGCGTGCGAAGCGATCACCTGGATTTCGTCTCCGGACTCGTACACGTAGCGTCCGCCTTGGTACCGGGGGATCGTGAAGTGCAGGTTGTCGTCCTTATGGATCGTCTCGGTCCGCAGCGGCGTGCCGTTGATCAGTATCTGGTAGTCGTATCGGCCTGGTACGTGGGCGATGTCGTTGATGAACATGGCCCATGCGATGTTGCCGATGTAATCGGTTCCGGCCGGCCTGGTGTCCACTTCGACCCTGCCCCAGTTCGTCGTGACTCGGTAGTTGGTGCACGGCTGGTAGTCCGCCTGCGCAGCGCCGGCACCCTGGACACTCGCGACCGTCAGGATCATCGAAACCACGGCAAAGAGCAGTGTGCGAACGAATCCGGGCCTCGACGCGCCCGACCGGATCACGTCACCACCGCGGTCGGTCGGAAAAGCTGCTGTCGCATACGCCTTTTCGCGATGGTGAGCGTGGTCTTCGCCGAATCCGGTGGAGCGGCCGAGACGGCTCCCCCGGTCGGCCGGAACAGCCGTGTGCAAAAGGTTCATGACTTGTACCCCCTGTGTTCTGAGCTGTGAACAGCTACAGCGCAGCTCCGGACACTCCCCGGTCCGAAACTTGTTTTGTCACAGGGTTTGACGGCCGACGCGGCGGATCGGTTCCCCGATTTCGGAAGATTTTTCCGGCCGGCGAGCCGTCACTTCGATACTCAGTGCAGGAACACGTTTATCGCACGCTCGACGGCCTGAATGGCACCTAGCGGCGGCGCACACAACGACATCGGAGACGCGTTGGCGCCGGATCCGTCGACCAGCGCGGGCCGCTAGCGCATCACACGTGCGTTCAGGCGGTGCGGGTGGCTTCCAGGGGGCGTTCCTCGGACGCGTCCCCGGCGGAGCTCGCGGCGCGGGTGAAGGTGAGGACTCCGTCCTCGATCGGGCCCTTGCGGAGCATTTTGCGGTCGCGGAAGTAGTTGTTGATGACCTGCCAGGGGCCGCGGACACCTTGGCGCGGCATGACGGCGTCACCGCGCTGGATGTAGCCGGAGGTCAGGGCACCGCCCATGACCGAGTCGGTCGAGCGGTCGCCTTCTTCGGCGACCGCGACCATGCGCGTGTAGCCGTGCATCTTCATGTGGTTGAGGACGCGGCAGAAGTATTCGGCGGCGAGGTCGGCCTTCAGCGTCCAGGACGCGTTGGTGTAGCCGAGGACCATGAGCGCGTTGGGCACGCCGTCGAGCAGGGCGCCCTTGTAGACGACGCGGTCGCGGGTGACGACGGGTTCGCCGTCGACCTCGAGGGTGGTGCCGCCGAGCATCTGCACGCGCAGGCCGGTCGCGCTGATCACGATGTCGGCGGGCAGTTCCTCGCCGGAGGCGAGCCGGATGCCGGTCTCGGTGAAGGTCTCGATGCGGTCGGTGACGATGGACGCCTTACCGCTGCGCAGCACCTTGAACAGGTCACCGCTGGGCACGACGCACAGCCGCTGGTCCCACGGGTTGTAGGACGGCGTGAAGTGCCGCATGTCGATGTTCGGACCGAGTTGCAGCCGCACCGCGGCCAGCAGCAGCTTGCGGGATGCGGCGGGGTTGGTCCTGGACAGCTGAAAACTGGCGCGCTGCAACGCGATATTGCGCGCCCGGCCCGCCCGGTAGGCGATCTTGGCGGGCACCTTGGCCAGCTTCATGCCGACGGCGACGGGGTCGTCGGCGGGCAGCGCGGTGATGTAGGTCGGTGACCGCTGCAGCATGGTGACGTGCGCGGCGTCGCCGCTCATCGCGGGGACGAGGGTGATCGCGGTGGCGCCGCTGCCGATGACGACGACGCGCTTGCCGCGGTAGTCGAGATCCTCGGGCCAGTGCTGCGGGTGCACGATCTGCCCGCCGAAGTCCGCCTCGCCGGGGAATTCGGGCCGGTAACCGTTGTCGTAGTCGTAGTAGCCGGTGCAACCGACCAGGAAGTTGCTGGTGAAGGTCTCGACCTCGCCGGTCTGCTCGTCGAGCGCCTCGACCGTCCAGATACCGGCCGCGCTGGACCAGCGGGCGGTGGTCACCTTCCGCCCGAAGTGGATGTGCTCTTTGACGCCGTATTCGACGGCGGTGTCCTCGACGTACTGGCGGATGTGCGGCCCGTCGGCGAGCACCTTGGTGCCGATCCACGGACGGAAGCCGTAGCCGAAGGTGAACATGTCCGAGTCGGAACGGATGCCCGGGTACCGGAACAGGTCCCAGGTGCCGCCGATGGCGGTGCGGCGCTCCAGGATGGCGTAGCTGCGTCCGGTCTGCTCACGGGTGAGGTGGCAGGCCATGCCGATGCCGGAGAGGCCCGCGCCGATGATCAGTACGTCGACATGCCGCGTCATTGAGGATCTCGTTTCGTCTGGTCACGCCTCGATCACCTTCGATCGAGAGCTCATCGTCGAGGTTACGTGTTATTTGAGGTTACGTCTAGTAGCGATTGCTGGAAACACGCTGACCCCGGGCGGCCCAATTAAAACCGGGATGGTTTCAACCGGTGACTCCGACCCGCCGCGCGCACAGCATGGATAACTGCGGCGCGCTCAGTGGCGGTCCGCGTCCCTGTCCCCTACCCGAGGTGTCGCGTGTCATCAATTGTCTTGGAGCCGACACCGATTCGGGTTCGGTCGGCGGCTCGATGGCGGCCACGCAAGACCTGGCTGCGGGTCGTCAGCCCGCTGGTCCTCGTGGTCGCGTGGCAGGTTGCCAGCGCCACCGGTGTGCTGCCGGAGCGGTTGCTCGCCTCGCCGGTCACCATCGCGGCGACTACCTGGGAACTGCTGCGGGACGGGACGTTGCCGGAGGCGATCACGGTATCGCTCGGCCGCGCGGCGACCGGGTTCGTGATCGGCGCCGTGCTGGGGATCGGCCTGGCCGTGCTGGCCGGCCTGAGCACGGTCGGCGAGTACGTGGTCGATCCGCCGATGCAGATGCTGCGCACGGTGCCGTTCTACGGCCTGATCCCGTTGCTGATCCTGTGGTTCGGCATCGGTGAACTGCCGAAGGTGGTGCTCGTCGCGTTCGGCGCGGCGATTCCGTTGTACCTCAACACCTTCGCCGGTATCCGCGGGGTGGACGGCAAACTGGCCGAGCTCGCCGAGGTACAGCAACTCGGCAGGCTCGCGCTGCTCGGGCACATCGTGCTGCCGGGCGCGCTACCGCAGACGCTCGTCGGGTTGCGCCAGTCGCTGGGTATCGCGTGGCTGGCACTGATCGTCGCCGAACAGGTCAATGCCGATGCGGGACTCGGCTTCCTGATCAACGACGCCCGCGAATTCCTGCGCACCGACGTCATCGTGGTCGGCCTGCTGGTGTACTGCGTGCTCGGTCTGCTGACCGACGCGTTCGTCCGACTGATCGAGCGGAAGGCGCTGGCATGGCGACGCGGGTTCTTGGGGCAGTGATCGCCGCCGAGCCGGTGGTATCGGATCCTCCGGTGGCCAGGGTGCGCGGGCTCGTGCGCGAATTCGACGGCCGCCGCGTGCTCGACAGCCTCGATCTCGACATCGCCCCAGGCGAATTCGTCGCTCTGCTCGGTCGCAGCGGCTCGGGAAAGTCCACGCTGCTGCGCGCACTGGCCGGTCTCGATCGAGGCGTTCGCGGCGAGCTGACCACGCACGGCACCATCGCCGTCGCCTTCCAGGAACCGCGACTGGTGCCGTGGAAACGGGTGCTGGCCAACGTGTTTCTCGGTTTACGACACCCCGACCCCAAGGCCGCGGCCCGCGCCGCACTGGCTGAGGTCGGCCTGGCCGAGCGCGCCAATGCCTGGCCGCTGACCCTGTCCGGCGGCGAGGCGCAACGCGCCAGCCTGGCCCGCGCCCTGGTCCGCGAGCCGGACCTGCTGCTGCTCGACGAGCCCTTCAGCGCCCTCGACGCGCTGACCCGGATCACCATCCACCGCCTGGTCATCGACCTGTGGCAGCGCCGCCGCCCCGGCGTCCTGCTGGTCACCCACGACGTGGACGAGGCGCTGCGCCTGGCCGACCGGGTGCTGGTGCTCGGCGACGGGCGCATCGCCCATGAGTCGCGCATCGACCTGCCGCGGCCGCGCCGCAGCGACCATCCGCTCCTGCTCTCCCTGCGCGAAACCCTGCTCGCCGAACTCGGCGTGGCACCGGAAGGAACCGAATGAAAGCCAGAAGGCTGCTGCTCGCAACGACTCTCGCACTGGTCGTCACGGTCGGCACGGCCTGCGGGTCCGACAAGTCCGACGACGCGGCCCTGCGCCCGGACGGTTCGGTCGACCTGTCCCAGGTGACGGTGCGGGCGGGCGATCAGAAGGGCACGGGGTTGCAGGCCTTGCTCACCGCGGCAGGCGAGTTGGACCAGACGCCCTACAAGATCACCTGGTCGCAGTACCAGGCGGGCCCGCCGATGCTGGAGGCGATCAACTCCGGCGCGGTCGATATCGGCGGCGTCGGCAATGCCCCGCCGATCTTCGCCGCGGCGGCCACATCGGCGATCAAGATCGTCAGCGCCTACCAGGCGGGCAAGGACGGTCAGGGCATCGTGGTGCCCAAGGATTCGCCACTGCGCAGTCCAGAAGAATTGCGCGGCAAGAAGATTGCAGTCACCAAGGGCAGCTCGGCGCATGCCCACCTGCTCGCGGTGCTGAGCAAGGCGGGCATCAAGTGGGACCAGATCGAGCCGCAGTATCTACAGCCGCCGGACGCGCTGGCCGCGTTGACCACCGGACGGGTGGACGCGTGGGCCATCTGGGATCCGTACACCGCCCAGGCCGAGCAGCAGGCCAATGCGCGAATCCTGGTGAGCGGCAACGGTTACGTGACCGGCGACGCCTTCTACGTCGCCGGTGACAAAGCACTGGGCAGCAAGGCGACCGCCGCCGCGCTGCGCGACCTGCTCGCCCGCATCGCGCGAGCGCACGCCTGGGTCAACACGCACCCCGAGCAGTGGGCGAAGACCTACGCCGAACTCACCGGCCTGCCCTACGACATCGTGCTCACCGTCGTGAAACGTGGCCCGTACCACGACCATCCGCTCGACGCCGCCGCCATCGCCGCCGAGCAAGGCGTCGCCGACGCGTTCGCCGACGCCGGGCTGATCCCGCGCAAGGTGAACATCGCCGACTACACCGACACCCGCTTCAACGACCTGTTCCCCGCTTCCTGAGGAGTTGGCTCCATGACCTTGTCGTTCCATTGGTTCCTACCCACCTACGGTGACTCGCGCGGCCTGGTCGCCGGCGGGCACGGCACCTTCATGTCCGGTGACCGCCCCGCGACGCTGCGCTACCTGAACCAGATCGGCGCCGCCGCCGAGGACAACGGCTTCGAGGCCGTCCTCACCCCGACCGGCGCCTGGTGCGAGGACGCCTGGCTCACCACGGCGATGATGGTGGACACCACCGAGACGCTGAAGTTCCTGGTCGCCCTGCGCCCCGGCCTGGTCAGCCCGACGCTGGCCGCGCAGATGGCGGGCACCTTCCAGCGGCATTCGCAGGGCAGGCTGCTGCTGAACGTGGTGACCGGCGGCGAGCCGCACGAACAGCAGGCCTACGGCGACTTCCTGGACAAGGAGCAGCGCTACGCCCGCACCGGCGAATTCCTGCACGTGGTGCGCGAGCTGTGGCGCTCGCACGAGCCGATCACCTTCGAAGGCAAGCACATTCACGTCCGCGACGCGTTGCTGAGCAACCGGCCCGACCCCATTCCGCCCGTCTTCTTCGGTGGCTCCTCCGCGCCGGCCGGTCCGGTCGCGGCCCGCTACGCCGACACCTACCTCACCTGGGGTGAACCGCTGCTCGCGGTGAGCAGGAAGCTGGAGTGGATCCGGCGCCTGGCCGTGGATCAGGGGCGCATCCTCGACTACGGTCTGCGCATCCACGTGATCAGCCGCGACACCTCGGAAGAGGCGTGGGCCGAGGCGGATCGGCTGCTGAACGGCATCGATCCGGCCGATATCGAGCGGGTGCAGGCGAGCCTGGCGCGCAGCGAGTCGGAGGGGCAGCGTCGCATGTCCGCGTTGCACGGTGGTGCCACCGATCGGCTGGAGATCGCACCCAACCTATGGGCCGGGGTCGGGTTGGTGCGCGGCGGCGCGGGCACGGCGCTGGTCGGCTCGCACGCCGAGGTCGCCGAGCGGCTCGTCGAGTACTCGAAGCTGGGCATCAGCCACTTCATCCTGTCCGGGTACCCGCACCTGGAGGAGGCGTACTGGTTCGGTGAGGGGGTGCTGCCGATTCTCGAGCGCAAAGGGCTGTGGACGCACCCGTCTCGGCCGGCCGCCGCGCCGGTTGCGACGCCGTTCGCCGCGTCGTCCAGCAGCTGACGCGTCCCCGTCTTGTCGCTGGGGTCCCGCGCACCGTTCACATGCGGCGCGGTGCGCGTTTGCGCAGGTAGCAGACCCCCAGTTGACGGCGACGCACGCACTCCTACGAGAATGGTCTGTCGGTTCGGCGCTCAGGCGGGACCTCTGGACGAGTTCGTAAGGGAGTCATGACCACCCCAGCCGCTCAGCGATGGCGCCGTCGTTTGCCCGACACCGCGATGTCCGAGGGAGCGCCCACGCTGGCGCGCAGGCTCGGCCGCATCGACCTCACGGCGATGGGTGTCGGCACCATCGTCGGCGCGGGCATCTTCGTGATCACCGGTGTGGCCGCCGCGGAGAAGGCCGGGCCCTCGATCGTGCTGTCGTTCGTGCTGGCGGGCACCGTGTGCGTGCTGGTCGCGCTCTGCTACAGCGAGCTGGCGGCGATGGTACCGGTCTCCGGCAGTGCCTACACCTACACCTACGCCACCCTCGGCGAGGGCCCCGCGTTCCTGGTCGGTTGGAATCTGTTGCTGGAGTTCGTGATCGCGGGTGCCGCGGTGGCGATCGGCTGGTCCGGGACCACGGTGTCGGCGCTGGATTCGCTGTTCGGCATCACCGTTCCGAAGGCCATCGCGGCCGGGCCGACCGAGGGCGGCATCGTGAACCTGCCCGCGATGCTGATCATCGCGGCGATCGTCGCGGTGCTGGTCGGCGAGGTGTCGCTGACCGCACGGATCACCAAGGTGCTGGTCGGCGTGACGATCGGCGTGCTGGTGCTGGTGGTCGCGGTCGGCGCGCCACACATCGACGTGCAGAACTGGACACCGTTCGCGCCGTTCGGCGTCAGCGGCATCATCGGGGGTGCGGCGATCGCGTTCTTCGCGTTCCTCGGCTTCGACGTCGTCGCCGCCTCGGCCGAGGAGGCGCGCAACCCGCGCCGGGATATCCCGTTCGCCATCATCGGCACGGTGCTCATCGCGACCGTGCTCTACGCCCTGGTCAGTGCCGTGCTCACCGGTATGGCGCCGTTCGCGACGCTGAACAACGGGGCGCCGATCGCCACCGCGTTCGACGGGTTGAAGATCGGCTGGATCGGCAATGTCATCGTGATCGCCTCGATCATCGCGTTGACCAAGGGCCTACTGATGATCGTGTACGCGCAGGTGCGGCTGGGTTTCGCGATGTGCCGAGATCGGTTGCTGCCCTTCGGGCTCGCCCAGACCGGCAAGCGGTCCACGCCCGTGCGACTGACCCTGCTGCTCGGCGCGGTCTGTGCGGCGATCGCCGGGCTGCTGCCCATCGATATCGTGGTGGAGCTGGTGAATATCGGGGCGCTGTCCGCGTTCGCGGTGGTGTGCATCGGCGTGCTGGTGCTGCGCAAGGCCGAGCCCGAGCGGGAGCGGCCGTTCCGCACGCCGTTCGTGCCGGTGGTTCCGGTGCTCGCGCTCGTCGGATGCGTGTTGCTGGCAACCACGCTGGACGGGCTGACCTGGGTGCGCTTCGCGATCTGGGTGCTGGTCGGCGTCGCCGTCTACCTCGGATACGGGCGCAGACGCTCCACGCTCGCCCCGGTTACCGTCCGCTAGCAGCGGAAACCGGCCCGCCGAGGTCGGGATATCTCACATAAGACGCGGAATCCATTGCGCCCCATGCGTCTTTTCGGCAGGCTCACAGCATGCCGAACGTACTGGTGAGGCGCCATATGAAGGGACGATGAACGATGTCGGACGACGAGAAGACGATCCGGGTTCTGATCGAGCGGTGGGCTGCCGCCGTGCACGCGGGCGACCTGGCCGCCGTTCTCGCCGATCACGCACCCGACATCGTCATGTTCGATGTGCCGCCGCCGGACGAAGGTCTGCGCGGCATCGACGCCTACCAGGCGGCTTGGCCGGGGTTCTTCGAATGGCAGGCGCAGGGGGCGACGTTCGAGATCGTCTCGCTGGATGTCACGGCCGGCACCGACGTCGCGTTCGCTCACGCCCTGCTGCTGTGCGGCACGGCCGAGGACTTCGCCAAGGACCCCGGCCGACGGCTGCGCCTCACCCTCGGCCTGCGCAAGGAGAACGAGCGGTGGATCGTGGCGCACGAGCACCACTCGTTCCCCGACGCCAGCCTGCCCGCCGTCTGAGCTCGCGCGGGCACCGCTCATCCCACAGCACCGGGGTTGTCACCCATTTCAGTACCCCGGTACTAGATGCGAATAGTGCTGCGGCGGGACGTCTTCCGAGGGTGCCGATTCCTACCTTCGGTGCATGCCCCCATCACACTCCGTCGTGGTCGCCGAGCGGGCGGCGCACGCGCGGCATCGCCGCCGCACCGGTTCCGATGCCCGCCTGCATCGCCCGCTGACCTGGATGGCGCTGGTCATGGCCGCGCTGACCGTCACCTCACTGGTGGGGTTGCTCGTCGACGATCGCATGCTGCTCGGCGAGTCGGTCTGGTTGAAGCCGTTGAAGTTCGGTTTCGCCTTCGCCCTCTACGGACTCACGCTGGCATGGTTGCTGTCGTTGCCGCACAAAGGAAGTCGCGCGACCTGGTGGCTGGGCACCACGTTCGCGGTGGCCGGCGCCCTCGATGTCGGCTTCATCGCCGTGCAGGCGGCCCGCGGAACGTTCAGTCATTTCAACAACTTCGACGCCGACCCCGTCAACGAGATCGGCCAGCGCATCTTCATGTCCGGCGTGCCGGGCCTGTTCCTGGCGAACCTGATCATCGTGGTCATCCTGTCCTGGCAGCGCCTGGTGGACCGGCCGACGGCCCGCGCGATCCACTTCGGGCTCGCCCTAGCCGTCACCGGAATGGCCATGGGCTACCTGATGGGATACACCGGCAAGCAGCTGGTGCGTGACACCAACGGCAACGTGGTCGAACTGATCGCCGGCCACACCGTCGTCGACCCCGCCAACCGCGACCTCTCTCCCCGCGACGCCGCACCCGGCATGCCGATCACCAACTGGAGCACCATCGGCGGCGACCTACGCGTCCCGCACTTCGTCGGCCTACACGGCATCCAGATCCTGCTGCTCGCCGTTATCGTGCTGGCCTGGCTGGCCCCCCGCTACCCCTGGCTGCGCCCCGAACGCACCAGAGCAGCAGTAGTCGGCGTCCTGGCCCTCGGTTACACCGGTCTGCTCGCCATCGTGTTCACCCAGGCAATGCGCGCCCAGTCGCTCATCCACCCCGACGGAACCACCCTCGCTTCCATCGCCGCCCTCACAGTTGGCGTAGCTGTGCTCCTGGGAGCCGTATACCGGCGAGCCCACACCCACCCGCGAGCCATCCCCACGTGACGTAAGTTCCGCGCTCTTGACACATGCTGCAACCGCAGTCAAGAGCGCGGAACTTACGTCACGTCAGCAGGTGGGCACGGGCACCGCCGCAGCTGTTGCTGTGTGGTCGCGGTTACGCCCGCGATGGCCGTACCCGCGGAGATCGCAGCCGTGGTAGCCGTGCCCGTGACGGCCGTACCCGTGACGGCCGCGCCCGCGGTGGCCGTACCCGTGACGGCCGCGCCCGCGGAAACCGCGCTCCCGGCGATCGCGGCCGTGCTGGCCGTGCACGCGGAGATCGCGCCTGCGGAGATTGCGGCCGTGCTGGGCGATCCCGCACCGGCTGCGGCCGCGCTGCTCGTCCCCGCAGTGACCGAACCCGTGATGGCCGTGCCCGGCGGAGATCGCGGCCGCAGTAGCCGAGTCCGTGAGGTCGTGCTCATCCTGACTGCGGTCGCGGGGTTGCGGCCGAGGGGGGATGTGGCCAAGCGGGTGCGGCTAACGGAGGCGTTCGGCGTCGCGGGTTAGTTCGAGGAGGGTTTTGCCTAGGGTGGCGAGTTCTTCGGGGGTGGCGTTTTCTTCGATGGCTATGGCTACGTCTTCGGCGGCGCAGCGGGCGGCGAACCAGCGGTCGGCCAGGTCGGCGGCCTCTTGGGCGCTCAGGACGACGGAGTCGTCGGGGATACCGGTGCCTTTGAGGCTGTTGCGGTGTTCGTAGGCACGTTGACGACAGGATTGGCGGCAGTACCGGCGGCGACGCCCGGCCTCCGACTCCACGATCTCTCGCCCACACCACAGGCAGGACAGTTGGCGAGAGTGACGACGATCAGAGATGGAACACACCCCCTAGCGGCAAGTCAGGCAGGACAACAAGCGGCTCGACATGACGCAGAACCTTAATGCGTCGACCGCCCTCAGCCGCTCAACGACCCCCTTGAACCGCCGGATGGCGGGCGTGGCGAGGTCGGCACGCCGATGGCACTACAATGGAACGGTTCCGTGGCCCGTCGGGAACTATCGGCGCAGGCCCGTTCGTTGCACATAAGGTCCAGCGAGCACCAGACGCTCGTACGGTCGCAGCAACAAGACTCGAGCACACAGGGAGAGGCACACCATGGCAGATCGCGTACTCCGGGGCAGTCGGCTCGGAGCGGTGAGCTACGAGACCGATCGCGACCACGACCTGGCTCCGCGTCGGATCGCCCGATACCGCACCGACAACGGCGAGGAATTCGACGTCCCGTTCGCCGACGACGCCGAAATCCCCCCGACCTGGCTGTGCCGCAACGGTCAGGAAGGCATGCTGATCGAAGGCACCACCGTCGAGACCAAGAAGGTCAAGCCCCCGCGCACCCACTGGGACATGCTGCTGGAACGCCGCAGCAAGGAAGAGCTCGAGGAGCTGCTCAAGGAGCGCCTCGATCTCCTGAAGACCCGCCGCCGGGTCTGATTCCCGGGGTCGCCGCCGGGCCTGGAGGCTCCGCTTCCCAGGCCGGAAGGCCGTTAACCGAAAAGGCCGCCTACATCGAAAGATGAAGGCGGCCTTTCACGTACCACCCTCCGTTTCGTATTGGCCTGACGAGGATTCGATCAGCAGCGAGTGGGTGATTTACACAGCGACGGAGCGGGATCGGACGCCGGAACGGACCGTTGTGTACACCCACGGTGGCGGTTTCGTGCTGCGAATGTCCGAGGCTAGCTGGGACATGTGCGCGGAGTTGATCACCGAAACCGCGGCGCGCCTGATCATTCCGCTGTATCCGTTGGCACCTGAGGGCACCAGCGAGGTCGTGCCGGACATGGTCGCCGACCTCGCCGCGAAGGTGATCGCCGACGAAGGTCCCGAGCAGGTGAGTCTGGTCGGGAATTCCGTCGGCGGGACCATCACGCTGGCGGCGGCGCAGATCCTGCGCGATCGGGGTGTGCCGAATCCGCATGTGACCGTGCTGATCGTGCCGGTGCTCGACAACCGATACCTGGAGCCGGAGATGGCCGAGCTCGACGAGCTCGACCCGTTCCTCAGCCCGGCGGGGTGCCGCTACTTCGGCAGCCTGTACTGCGGCGACCTGCCTGTGACCGACCCTCGGGTAAGCCCGATCCTGGGCAACAACGATTACCTCGGCCGCCTGCTCGTACTCAGCGGCACCTACGACATCCTGAACTGCCAAGCCCGCAACTACGCGGCCATGGCACCCACTTTCACCGGCACCCACCTCGACTACCGCGAGGCCCCGCAGATGATTCATATCTGGGCGACCAGTCCGACCCCCGAGGGCGCGGAGGCGCGGGAAACGATCTACCGAGCGATCCGACCCTAGCCGTCGACAACCCGCCGACTCATTGACTGGCCGCCCCCGAGCTGAGCGGCCGGCCACCTCCGGGACTCAGCGGCCGACCACCTTTCCGGCTCAGCGACTGGCCACCTTCCGATACCGGAGCAATGCCAGCGGCACCGCGACCGCGAGGATGGCGACGGAACAGCCTATGGCGTAGCCGACGCAATGATCCGCGGCCCAGCCGGTGGCGGGGGCGAAGGTGGGGGGTGCGTCGTTGTCGAAGAGTTTGCGGCCCGCTGCCGAGACCGCGGTGATCGGGTTCCACTCCGCGATGGTGCGCAGCGGGCCGGGGAGGGTTTCGGCGGAGATGAAGGCCGAGGAGATGAACGACAGGGGGAACAACCAGATCAGGCCCGCGCTCTGCGCGACTTCGACCGTGGGTGACAGCAGACCGGTGAGCGCGCCCACCCAGGACATGGCGAAGGCGAACAGCAGGATCACTCCGAAAGCCAGTGCGGCGTCGGCGATTCCGCCGTTGATCCGCCAGCCGACCACGTACCCGCAACCGACCATCACCGCGACGCTGAGCACATTGACGACCAGGTCGGACAGCGTGCGCCCCATCAGCACGGCCAGCCGCGACATCGGCAGCGTCCGCATCCGATCGATGATGCCTTTCTGCAGATCACCGGCCAGCCCGACGGTGGTGAATGCCGCGTTGAAAGCGACTGTCTGGGTGAAGATTCCGGCGAGCAGGAACTCGCGGTACTGACTGCCGCCCAGCGAAGCCCCGAAGATATAGGCGAACAGGAACACGAACATCAGCGGCTGAATCGTCGCGGTCACCAGCAACGTCGGCACTCGCAGGATGGTCAGCAGATTGCGGTAGGCGACGATCGCGCTGTCCCGGAAAATCCGCAGCCGCGGCCCCGAATCGAGCTGTACCGCTGACATTTTCGGGGTATCGACCACCGCAGTCACGACAGAATCTCCTCTTGTACGTCATCGGTTTCTGGCTGGCGGTCGGCCCCGTCGCGGGCCGGCGTGCCGGTGAGAGAAAGGAATACGTCGTCCAGGCTGGGGCGGTGCACGGTGGCGTCCACCACGCACACGCCCGCGTCGTCGAGCCTGCGCAGCGCCTCGACCATGGTGCGCGAGCCGTCGCCGACCACGATCGACGCCTCGTCGGTGCCCTCCTCGTGGCTCGGCTCGCCGATGCCGACCTGCGCGAGCACGGTCAAGGCGGGTTTGACGTCCTGCCCGGAGGCGAGGGTGACGGTGAGCCGGTCGCCGCCGATGGACATCTTCAGCTCGTCCGCGGAGCCGCGCGCGATCACCCGTCCGCGGTCGATCACGGTGATCCGGTCCGCGAGCAGATCTGCTTCCTCCAGATACTGGGTGGTGAGCAGCACGGTGGTGCCGTCGTCGACGAGATCGCCGATGACGCGCCACATGTCGAGCCTGCCGCGCGGATCGAGTCCGGTGGTCGGCTCGTCGAGTACCACCACCGCGGGCCGGGCGACGAGCGCACCGGCCAGGTCGAGTCGCCGCGCCATACCGCCGGAGTAGGTGCCTGCCCGGCGGTGCGCGGCGTGGTCCAACCCGAACGCGCTCAACAGCTCCTCGGCACGGCTGGTGGCCGCGCTGTGCGACATGCCGTAGAGCCGCGCCACCATGCGCAGGTTCTCGTACCCGGACAGATTCGCATCGACCGCGGCGTACTGGCCGGACAACCCGATCCGCCGCCGCGCCGCACCCGGATTGCGCAGCACGTCCACCCCGGCCACCCGCACCGACCCGTGGTCGGGGCGCAGCAGGGTGGTGACGATGCGGACCGTCGTCGTCTTACCCGCGCCGTTCGGCCCGAGCAGGCCCATCACCGTGCCCGCCGGAATCTGCAGGTCGATGTTGTCCAGCACCCGGATCTTGCCGTAGCTCTTGACCAGCCCGAGGACTTCGACTGCCAGACTCACGACTCCCCCTCCACCAGCGACTCCCCCGCCATCCAGTCCGGTCTACTCACCTTTGCTTCTCCTTCTTTCGGATCCCGATGGCAGGTTTCTCGGATCGTGAGCCGTTCTTGCTCCGTTTCGCGTCCCCGTTGACCGGATGCGACCCGTTGGCGGACGGGTGCTCGGGCTCGCCGTCCAGCCTGCGCCGCAGCACCGGGCCGATCGCGGCGAGCGATTCGGGTGCGGTCATCGCGGAGTGCCTGCACGGGAGTTCGTGGTCGTGGATGTCGCCGGTGACGAACGGCTGCCAGGCGATCGCGCGGCGCTCCGGGTCGGCCCGGTTGATCTCGTCCGCGGCGGCGGTGAAGAACAACAGATCGCCGTCGAAGACGCGCGGCCGGAAACCGTGCGCGAGCAGCGTGCCGTTGGTGTATCCGGCGTAGAGCCGTTCCAGGTGTTCGACGGTGAGCGCCGCGAACGGTCCCGGCCGCGCCCGCAGCAGCTCCGCCGCGTCGCGCAGGTTCATCGCCGGATCGATCGGGGTGTCGAGCTGATCGCTGCCGAACTCCTCGATGATCTCGGCCACGCTGGGGATCGCGTGTTCGAGCCAGGCGTCGGAGAGCCGGTAGCTGTCCATCATCGACAGCAGCGCGACCTGGTCGCCGGACTCCTGCAACCGCACCGCCACCTCGTGCGCGATGAGGCCGCCGAGCGACCAACCGAGCAGGTGGTACGGCCCGGTCGGCTGGATCGACTTGATATGCGCCACATACTGTCCGGCGGCCTCGGTGATCGAGGCGAACCCGTCCTCGCCCGCGACGTGCGGCGCCTGCAACCCGTACACCGGACGGTCCGGCCCGAGGTGCGCGAGCAACCCCGAGTAGCACCAGGCCAGCCCGATCGCGGGGTGGATGCAGAACAGCGGTGCCGCGGCACCGGTGGGCCGAATCGGCAGCACCGGCCCGAGCGCCGCCGCGATACCCGCGCCCGAACCGTCGAGACGTTCGGCGATGGCCGCCGGTGTCGCCTCGCCGAACATCAGCTGCACCGGCAGATCCAGACCGTTCGCCCGCACCTGCGCGACAACTTTGGTGGCGAGCAGCGAGTTGCCGCCGAGCTCGAAGAACCCGTCGTCGGCGCCGACCACTTCCAACCCGAGCACCGCCGCGAACGCCGCGCACAGCGCGACCTCCGTCGGCGTTGCCGGTGCCCGATACCCCTCGGTGGCGGTGAACACCGGTTCCGGCAACGCTTTTCGGTCCAGTTTGCCGACCGGGTTGAGCGGCACCTCGCCGAGCAGCATGATCGACTGCGGCACCATGTAATTCGGCACCAGCCCCGCGACGTGCTCGGTGAGCTCGGCCGCCGTCACCTCGACACCGTTGCGCGCCTTGACATACGACACCAGCGCGGTGGTGCCCGCCTGCGTGCGATGCCCGATGGTGGTGGCGAACTCCACCGCACCGTGCCGAGCCAGCGCCGCGTCGATCTCGCCGAGTTCGATCCGGAACCCGCGAATCTTGACCTGGTGATCGGTGCGGCCGACGTACTCGATCTCCCGGCCTGAGCCCGTGCTGCGCCCCGCCGACAGCGAGGTCTGCCCGGCGCACCAGCGCACGAGATCGCCGGTCCGATACATCCGCTCCCCCGGCTTGCCGTACGGATTCGCGACGAACCGTTGGGCCGTGAGCCCCGGCCGATTCAGGTAGCCACGCGCCAGCGCGGCACCGGCCAGATGCAGCTCACCGGTGACGCCGACCGGCGCGGGGTGCAGCCGCGGGTCCAGGATGGTCGCGTTGACCCCGCGGATCGGACCGCCGATGGTGATCGGACCGCCCGGCGTCAACGGCTGCCCGATCACCGTGACGATGGTCGTCTCGGTGGGCCCGTACACGTTGTACAGGTTGCGGTTCGGCGCCCACCGGGTCACCAGGTCCGGCGGCAGCGCCTCGCCGCCGACCAGCACGTGCCGCAACTCGGTGACCCCGGTCGGGTCCACCGTGCCCAGCGCCGAGGTGGTGATGAACGCGTGGGTGATCGCTTCCTCGATGAACACCCTGGCCAGGTCTTCCCCGCCGACCACACCGGGCGGTGTGATCACCAGCGTGGCCGCGCCGCCGAGCGCGAACAGCAGATCCAGCATCGCCGCGTCGAAGCTCGGCGTCGCGAAATGCAGTACGCGACAACCGGGTTGGACCTCGAACCGCTGCGCGGTCTCGGCGGCGAAATTGGACAGACCACCGTGGGTGACCACCACGCCCTTCGGCGTGCCGGTGGAGCCGGAGGTGTAGATCACGTACGCCGGATTGTCCATCCGCAGCGGCGCGGTGCGTTCCGCCGCGGTGATCGGCGCGTCCGAGGTGTCGAGCACGACGCCGCGGAAGTGCGCGTCGTCCAGCACGATCCACGCCACACCGCCGGGCAGCTCGTCGCGGTAGCCGCCGAGGGTGATACCCAGTGCCGCACCGGAATCCGACAGCATGTGCTCGATCCGGTGCGCCGGGTACAGCGGGTCGACGGGCACGAACGCGGCGCCGGCCTTGGCCACCGCGAGCACTGTGGCCACCGACTCGACCGACCGTGGAATACCCAGCGCCACCAGCGTTTCGGGGCCGACGCCCTGCCGGATGAGCACCCGCGCCAACCGGTTCGTCCACCGGTCGAGGGCGTCGTAGCTCACCTGAGTGTCCTCGGCACGCAACGCGATCGCCTTGCGGTCGACATTCGCCGCCGCCGCGAACACCTCGGGGAAGGTGATCGGACGGTCCGGCTCCGCCCCGCGCACCGGGGCGAGCCCGGACCATTCGGCGGGATCGAGCAGCTCCAGATCACCGACGGCGGTAGTCGGATTCGCGGCGACGGCGGCGAGCAGCCTGGTGAGCCGCTTGCCGAGCCGCAGCGCGGTCTGCTCGTCGAACAGATCGCTCGCGTAGTTCACCGACAGCGTGATGCCCGCCGGATCCCGTTCCGGCGTCTGCGTTTCGGTGAGGGTGAACTGCAGGTCGAACTTCGCGACACCGGTGTCCACATCGGCCACCTCGATCCGCAGATCGGGCAGGTCGAGCCCGCGCACGGGCTGGTTCTGCACCGAGAGCATCACCTGGAACAGCGGGTGATGCGCCTGGGACCTGGCCGGATTCAGCACCTCGACCAGCCGCTCGAACGGCACGTCGGCGTGCGCGAACGCGTCGAGATCGGTGTCGCGGACGGTGTGCAGCAGATCGGTGAACCTGGCGTCCGGATCGATCCGGGTGCGCAGCACCAGCGTATTGACGAACATGCCGATCAGCCGGTCCAGCGCGGGGTGGCCGCGCCCGGCGATGGGTGTGCCGACGGTGATGTCGTCGCCCGCCGTCATCCGGTGCAGCAGCACCGCGAGCGCGGCGTGCAGCACCATGAACATGCTGACGTTGTTGCTGGTCGCCACGGTCCGCAAGGCCCGATGCAGATCGGCGTCGATCGCGCACTCGACCAGCCCGCCGCGGTAGGACGGCACGGGTGGGCGCCGCCGGTCCGCGGGCACGGTGAGCAGCTCGGGGCTGCCGTCCAGGGTGCGCCGCCAGTAGTCGAGCTGGCGGCTCAGCACCGAGCCGGGGTCGTGCTCGGCGCCGAGCGCATCCTGTTGCCACAGTGTGTAATCCGCGTACTGCACCGCGAGGTCGGTCCACTCGGGCGTGCGGCCCGCGCAGGCCGCCCGGTAGGCGGTCGCCACGTCGAGCGCCAGCGGCTCGAGCGACCAGCCGTCCATCGCGATGTGGTGCACCACCAGCACGAGCACGTGCTCGTCGGACACCTCGGCCGGATTCTGCACGCCCGTGTCACCGTGCGGCGAGACCGAGATCAACGCGGCCCGCAGCGGCACCATGCCCGCCAGATCGAATCCCGGTGCGGCGAAGCGCCGTACCGCGTCGTCGACCTCGCCCGGGGTGACCGTCGCGACGAACAGCGTGATCGCGGCGGCGGCCAGGTCGAGCACCTGCTGGGCCGGTTCGCCGTTGGTCTCGGGGAACACGGTGCGCAGCGTCTCGTGCCTGGCCTGCACCGCGTGCAGCGCCATCACCAGCGCGTCCACGTCGAGCTTGCCGTTCATCCTGAGCACGACCGGCACGTTGTACGCGCCCGCCGTCTGCTCGGCCGCCTCGCCGGATCCGTTGAACCGGTTCAGGAACCACAGCCGACGCTGCGCGGCCGACAGCGGAATCCGTTCGGGACGATGGCGACGCACCAGGGCCGGGTGCGCCTGCGCTCCGCCGGGGCCGGAGTCGAGCAGTGCCGCCAGCTCCGCCACCCGTGGCGCCGCGAACACCGTGCGCACCTCGAGCCTGATATTCGTCGCCGCGGCCAGCCGGGCGACAAGTTGCGTTGCCAGCAGCGAGTTTCCGCCGATGTCGAAGAAGCTGTCGTCGGCCCGCACCGCCTCGACGCCGACCAGCTCCGCCATCACCTCGGCGACCAGCAGCTCCGACGCCGTCTCCGGCGCACGCCCCACGGCGTCCGCGACGAGCCTCGGCTCGGGCAGCGCGGCGGTATCGAGCTTGCCCACCGGCGTCAACGGGATCTTGTCCAGCACAGTGATACTCGCGGGCACCATGTGCGACGGCAACAGCGCGCCCACATGGGCGCGCACCGCCTCCACATCCACACCTGCGTGCTCGTCGGAGGGCTGCACGAACGACACGATCCGATCCACGCCCGCGATCTGCCGCACCTCGGTGTGCGCGAACCGCACGCCGGGATGCTCACCGAGCGCGGCGGTGATCTCGCCGAGCTCGATCCGGAAACCGCGCACCTTCACCTGATGGTCGCTGCGGCCGAGGTAGCACAGCTCGCCCGCGTTGTTCCAGCGCACCACGTCACCGGTGCGGTACATCCGCGCGCCGGCCGGACCGAACGGGGCGGCGACGAAACGAGCTGCGGTAAGCCCGAATCGGTCGTAATAGCCGCGGGCCACGCCATAACCGGCGAGGTAGAGCTCGCCGGGCACGCCCACCGGCACCGGGCGCAGCCGCTCGTCGAGGACCAGCGCGAGAGCCCCGCGCACCGGCGTACCGATGGTGATGGGCCGATCCACCGCCAGCGGCTCGGAAATGGTGATGACGATCGTCGTCTCGGTCGGCCCATACACGTTGTGCAGGTGCCGATTCGGCGCCCACCGCGCCACCAGGTCGGGTGCACACGCTTCGCCGCCGACCATCAGCGAGCGCAGGTGCGGCAGCGGCCATCGGTCGTGATCGACGGTGGACAACGCGGCCGGAGTGATGAAAGCGTGGGTGATCCGCTCCCGCTCCAGCAACGCGCCGAGTTCGTCGCCGCCGTAGATATCCGGCGGACAGATCACCATGCCGGCACCGGATCCGATGGCCAGCAGCAGCTCCAGCACCGCCGCGTCGAAGCTGGGCGAGGCGAAGTGCAGCGTGCGCGACTCGCGATCGACCCGCATCCGGTCGCGCAGCTCGTCCGCGAAATTGGACAGCCCGGCGTGGGTGACCGCGACGCCCTTGGGCTTTCCGGTAGAACCGGAGGTGTAGATCAGGTAGGCCAGATCGTCCACCTCGATGGTGCACAACCGGTCGAGGTCGTCGACCAGCGCGTCGTCGTGACCGTCCAGTTCCGCGGCGAAATCGGGATCGTCCAGCAGCACCCAGTCGGTCACCGGGCCGTCCGCCGCGGCCGCCCGCAGCTGCTCGGCGTGTGCGGCGACGGTGACACCGACCCAGCAGCCCGCGTCGGTGAGCATGTGCCGGATCCGGTCCGTCGGGTAGGTGGGGTCGACCGGCACGAACGCGGCACCGGTCTTGACCACCGCGAGCACCGTGAGCACCGACTCGATCGAGCGGGTGAGCCCGAGCGCGACCCGATCGCCCGAGCCGATGTCGCGCGCGATGAGGGCGCGCGCCAACCGGTTCGAGCGGCGGTCCACCTCGGCGTAGGTCAGCGTGGTGGTGCCCGAACGCAGGGCGGTGCGGTGCGGGTGCATGTGCGCGGTGGCCGTGAAGTACGCGGGCAGCGTGCACTGGGGCATGGTCGCGCCGCCGGTGGCCGGGGCGAACAGGCGCCGTTCGCGCTCGGTGCGCGTGTCGATGTCGCGCACCAGCACTCGCGGGTCGGCGGTGACCGCCGCGAGCACCCGCAGGAATCGGTCGGCCAGCGTGTGGATCGTCGCTTCGTCGAACAGCTCTGCGGCGTAGACGAATTCGAAGGCCTGACCGGGTTCGCCCGGCCCCGCGTCGCAGCCGATGTGGGCGACCCGCAGCTCCAGGTCGAACTTGGCCAGCGCGATGTCGAGTTCCTCGGCGCGCAATGCCAGACCGGGCAACTCCAGCGTCGGGACGGGTCCGTCCTGCACGCTCAGTGCCACCTGGAACAGCGGGTGCCGCCCGGAACTGCGTGCCTCGCCGCCCAACTCCTCCACGATGCGCTCGAACGGAATGTCGGCGTGCGCCATCGCGGCCAGCTCGGTGTCCCGATCGGCGCGCAGCAGGCCCGCGAAGGTGCGATCCGGGTCGACGTCGGAGCGCAATACCAGCGTGTTCACGAACATGCCGACCAACTCGTCGAGTTTGGTGTCGGTGCGCCCGGCGACCGGGGTGCCGATCACGATGTCACGGCCGCCGGTCACCGCGCGAAGCAGCACCGCGAGCGCCGAGCGCAGCACCATGAACATGCTGACGCCCTGATCCCTGCCCAGTTCGGCGAGGGCGCGCTGAACCGGTTCCGGCACGGTGAATTTCACCGCACCCGCCTGCTGGGTCGGCTCCGCGGGCCGCGGGCGGTCGTAGGGCAGCGGCAGTTCGGCGGGCAGCTCGGCGAGCGCGGTCCGCCAGTATTCGAGCTGGTTGCCCGCGAGGCTGCCCGGATCGTTCTCGTCGCCGAGGCAGGCGCGCTGCCACAGCCCGAAGTCCGCGTACTGCACCGGAAGTGGCGCCCACCCCGGCGCGGAGCCCTCGTGCCTGGCAACGTAGGCGGCCGCCAAATCCCTGGTCAGTGGGCCGAGCGACCAGCCGTCGGCGGCGATGTGATGCACCACGATGCCGAGCAGGTAACGCTCGGCGCCGGTGCGCAGCAACGTCGTTCGCAGCGGGGTGTCGCGGATCAGATCGAAGCCGGTGTGCGCGAGGGTGCGCAACGCGGCCACCGCGCCCGCGTCGTCGGTGTCGATCGGCTCGACCGTCGGCAGCGCGCGAGCGGTCGGCAGCACCGACTGGTGTGCCCCACCGTTGTCTTCCGGGAACACCGTGCGCAGCACCTCGTGCCGCTCCACCAGGTCGGTGAGCGCCGCACGCAGCGCGGGCACATCCAGATCACCGGAGATTCGGATAACGAAAGCGATGTTATATGCGCTCGATTCGGGAGAATATCGATTGAGGAACCACAGTCGCTGCTGCGGCAGCGACAATGGGATGCGTCCCGGACGCGTGGTCTGCACAGCCAGCGCCAACCGCTGCGTCCGGGGCGCTTCCGTGAGCCGCTCGGCGACACCGGCGACGGTCGGCGCCTCGAAGATCGCCCGCACCGGCAGGTCGACGTCGAACTCCGCGTGCAGTGCCGCGGCCAGTCGGGTGGCCAGCAGCGAGTTGCCGCCGACATCGAAGAAACTGTCCTCCGCGCCGGTGACCGGGCGGCCGAGAATGTCACCGAACACCGCCGCGACGCGCAACTCCAACTCCGTGCTCGGCGCGCGGGACGAGCCGAGCGCGGCGAAAACGGGTTCGGGGAGCGCTTTTCGGTCCAGCTTGCCCGCCGGGGTGACCGGCAGCTCGTCCAGCACGGTGACCGAGGCGGGCACCATGTATCCGGGCAACCGCTGGCGCGCGGTCTCGATCACCTCCGCCGCCGTCACCGGCTCGTCCGCGGTCACGTACGACGCGAGCCGCGGCTGACCCTGCTCGTCGGTGTGCACCACGGTGAGCGCGAAGCTCACCCCTGGACGGGCGCGCAGCACATGGTCGATCTCGCGCAGCTCGATGCGGAAGCCGCGGATCTTGATCTGGTCGTCGGCGCGACCGAGGAAGCGCAGCTGCCCACCCGGCTCGACGACCACCAGGTCACCGGTGCGGTACATGCGCTCGCCCCGCCTGCCGTGCGGGTTGGCCGGGAAGCGCTGCGCGGTCAGGCTGTAGCGGCCGTGGTAGCCGCGCGCCAGGCCGGGGCCGGACAGGTACAGCTCGCCCGGCGTCCCCGGTGGCACCGGGTGCAGGCGGCCGTCCAGCACGAACAACCGCATGCCGCGGATCGGCCTACCCAGCGGCACCGGACGGCCCGGCACCAGCGGCCCGGTCGCGGTGGCCGCGACGGTCGCCTCGGACGGCCCGTACATGTTGTGCATGCGGTGCTCGACCGACCACGTCTGCACCAGTTCCTCGGCGCAGGCCTCACCGCCGACGATGACCGCCTCGAGCTCGTCGAGCCCCTCGGTGGGCACGGTGGCCAGCGCGGCGGGGGTGATGAAGGCGTGGGTGACCCGCTCCGCTCGCAGGAACGCGGCGAGCTCGCTGCCGCCGTACAGGTCGGCCGGGGCGACGACGATGGTCGCGCCCGCGGCGAACCCGAGCAGCAGCTCCAGCACCGACGCGTCGAAGCTCGGCGAGGAGAAGTGCAGTGTCCGTGCCGAATCCGAGACGCCGAACAGATGCCTCTGCTCGTGCGCCAGCGAGGCGAGCCCGGCGTGGGTGATCACCACCGCCTTCGGCGTGCCGGTCGAGCCCGAGGTGTAGATCAGGTAGGCCGGATGCACCGTGCACAGCGGGAGGTGCCGATCGGCGTCGGTGATCGGCGCGCTGGTGTAGTTCAGGGATTCCTCGGCCAGCTCCGCGGAGCCGAGCACCAGCCAGTCGACCGAGTGCTTGCGGTGCTTACCGCGCGGCGCGGGCCATTCGGGCATGGCCGCAAGGCATTTCGCGTCGGTCAGGCCGAGCATGGCGCCGGAGTCGCTGATCATGTGCGCGATCCGCTCGCCGGGGTAGCCCGGATCGATCGGCACATAGGCCGCACCGGTTTTCGCGACGGCCCACACCGCGGTGATGGCGTCCACGCCGCGCGGCAGCGCGATCGCGACGACCACCTCGGGCCCGGCGCCGTGCTCGATCAGGGCGCGCGCCAGCGTGTTCGACGCCTCGTCGAGCTCGCGGTAGGTGGTGTCGGTGCCGAGGTAGCGCACCGCCACCGCGTCGGGCAGCCGCTCGGCGGTGTCGGTGAGCAGCTGGGCGAGCGTGCTGAACGGCTCGGCGGGCGAGCCCGCGATCGGCACCAGGTTGGCGAGTTCGCGCCGGTCCAGGATGGTCAGGTCACCGATCGGCAGGCTCGGCGCCGCGACCACCGCGTTGAGCACGGCGACGAAGCGGCGGGCGAAGGACTCGACCGTCGACTTGTCGAAAATATCGGTGGCATAGCCGAATTCGGCGGTGAGCGGCCCGTCGGAGATGTCGTCGTGCACCACCAGTTGCAGGTCGAACTTGGCGATGTCGGAGACGATGGGCAGCACCTCGGCGCGCAGGCCGGACAGCTCGACGCGCAGGTCCGGTGCGCGGTCGTAGGACAGCATCACCTGGAACAGCGGGTGCCTGGCGGCGGAGCGCTCCGGGTTGACGACCTCGACCAGCCGCTCGAACGGCACGTCGGCGTTGGCGAAGGCGTTGAGGTCGGCCTCGCGCACCACGTCGAGCATGCGGTCGAAGCCCGCGGCGGGGTCCACCTCGGTGCGCAGCACCAGCGTGTTGACGAACATGCCGACCAGCTCGTCGAGCGCCGGATCGGAGCGGCCCGCGATCGGTGTGCCGATGGCGATGTCGGTGCTAGCGCACAGCCGCGCGAGCAGCGTCGCCAGCGCGGCGTGCAACACCATGAACATGCTCACGCCGCGCGAGGCCGCGAGTTCGCCTGCGGCACGCCGGATTTCCGGGGCGATGGTGAACTCGACCCTGGCGCCGGTGGTGGCGCGGCGGAGCGGGCGCGGGCGGTCCAGTGGCAGGTCGAGCTGGTCGGGCAGTCCGGCCAGGGCCGAACGCCAGTGGGTCAGTTGGGCACTGAGCGCACTGGCCGGATCGGCCTCGTTGCCGAGCAGTTCGCGCTGCCACAGCGCGAAGTCGGCGTACTGCACGGGCAGCGGTGCCCACCGCGGCGCGGCGCCCTCGGTGCGGGCCGAGACCGCGGTCATCAGATCCCGGGCCAGCGGCGCGATCGACCAGCCGTCGCCGCAGATGTGGTGCAGCACAAGCAGAAACACCCACTGGTCCGGCCCGGTGGTGTAGAGCGCCACCCGGATCGGCGCCTGGATGCGCAGATCGAAGCCGTAGCCGGCGAACTCGGTGGCCAGCGCCGCGACGTCGGCGCCGGTGGCGTCGATCGGGTCGAGGGTGAGCGGGATCTCGGCGGCCGGATGGATCAGCTGGCACGGTCCGTCCGCCGCCTCCGGGAAGGTGGTGCGCAGGCTCTCGTGCCGCTCGATCACGTCGATCAGCGCGGCGCGCAGCGCGTCGACGTCGAGGGCGCCCTCGATCCGGACGGCCAGCGGCATGTTGTATGCCGCGGCGTGTTCGGCGAACCGGTTCAGGATCCACAGTCGCTGCTGAGCGAGCGACAGCGGAATCCGGTCCGGCCGTTCGCCGGCAACCAGTTTCGGCGAGGCGACGTCGGTGGTGTGCGTGGCGAAGCACTCGGTGAGCGCGGCGATGGTCGAGGCCTCGAACAGGTCGCGGATGGTGAGTCCGGTGCCGAGGGCGGCGTTGATCCGTGCCACCGCGCGGGCGGCGATCAGCGAGTTGCCGCCGAGGTCGAAGAAACTGTCCTCGACGCCGAAGTCGTCGGTGCCGAGCACCTCGGCGAAGATGCCGGCGAGTACCCGCTCCACCTCGGTGCGTGGCTCGGCGGTGGACCTGCTCGCCGAGCGCGATCCGAGCACCGGGGCGGGCAGCGCTTTGCGGTCGATCTTGCCGTTGGCGCTGAGCGGCAGCTCGTCGAGCTCCATCAGCGCGGACGGCACCATGTACGCGGGCAGGGTGCGGCGCAGCGCGGTCAGCAGCGCGGCCGTGTCGATCCGGGACACCGGATGCGGGGCGCTGGCGGCCGGGGTCGGCGGCCGGTACTCCTCGGCGTCCGGGGTCGCGACGACATAGGCGACGAGTTCGTCGCCGTTGCGCCCGGTATGTGCCACGCAGACCGCCCTGGCCACCCGGTCGTCGGCGAGCAGTGCCGCCTCGATCTCGCCGAGCTCGATGCGCAGGCCGCGGATCTTCACCTGGAAGTCGCTGCGGCCCATGTACTCCAGCACGCCGGGGCGCTCGGCCGAGAGCTGCCAGCGGGCCAGGTCGCCGGTGCGATACATCCGGGCACCCGGGGTGAACGGATTGGCCACGAAGCGGTCGGCGGTGAGTCGTGGCTGGCCGAGGTAGCCGCGGGCCAGTTGCACGCCGGCCAGGTACAGCTCGCCGACGACGCCGGGTGGCACCGGCCGCAGCCTGGCGTCCAGTACGTAGGTCTGGGTGTTCCAGACCGGCGAGCCGATCGGCACGCTCGCCGGGTCGGCCGGGCAGGGCCAGTAGGTGACGTCGACCGCGGCTTCGGTCGGGCCGTAGAGGTTGTGCAGCGCGGGGTGGTGCTTGGGAGTGGCTGCAGCGTGCTGCGAAGCAACGATGGGTGAGCGCAGTGCGGCGTAGAAGTCGCGGACCGTCGCGGCGGGCAGGGCCTCGCCGCTACAGAACACCTGACGCAGCGCCGTGCAGCCGCGCACATCGGTGTCGGTGACGAACACCGACAGCATGGACGGCACGAAATGCGCTGTAGTGATGCGCTTTTCGGTGATGAGCCGGGCCAGGTAGCCGGGGTCCCGGTGCCCGTCGTGCTCGGCGACGACGAGCCGCGCGCCGATCTGCAAGGGCCAGAAGAACTCCCACACCGAGACGTCGAAAGTGGCCGGGGTCTTCTGCAATACCGCGTCGGTGTGGTCGAGCGGGTACTCGTGCTGCATCCAGCGCAGCCGGTTGACGATCGCCGCGTGGGTCACGCCGACGCCCTTGGGTTTTCCGGTCGACCCTGAGGTGAAGATGACGTAGGCCAGGTGGTCGGCCCGCAGAGCGGCGACGCGGTCCGCGTCGGTGATCGGGGCACCGTCGAAGCACGACAGGTCGACCGCGTCGATGGCGAGGCTGCTTACGGACAGGGTCAGCGCGTCCCGGTCCGCGGTGAGCACGCAGACGGGTGCGGCCTGCCGCACGATCTGCTCGACGCGCTCGGCCGGGTGCTCGGGGTCCAGCGGCAGGTAGGCCGCGCCCGCCTTGACGATCGCGTACACGCCGACGACGAGCTCGATGCTGCGCCGCAGGCACAGCGCGACCACCGTCTCGGGGCCCGCGCCGCGGGTGATGAGCAGCCGGGCCAGCCGGTTGGCGCGATCGTCGAGTTCGGCGTATGTCACCGACTCGTCGCCGAATTCGAGGGCGACGGCGTCGGGGCAGCGCGCGGCCCGTTCGGCGAACAGGCTCGCGAGCGTGCCGAGGTGCGGCGGGGTCTCGGTCGCGTTCCAGTCGTAGAGGACCCGGCTGCGTTCGGCCGCGGTGATCGCGGTGAGCGTCTCCGCGCGGGTGTCCGGCGCGGCGGTCAGGAAGCGGGTGAGGAAATCGAGGTAGCGGTCGTGGTGGGTGGCCACCTCGGTCTCGCTGTAGAGCCGCGCGTTGGCCTCGAAGTCGACGTGGATGCGGTTGCCGACACCGTTGTACAGGTTGATCGACAGGTCCTCGACCGGGCCGGTGGCCAGCACGTTCAGCGAGCCGACCAGGCTGCCGAACTTCAGCTCGTTGTGGAACAACATGATGTTGACCATCGGGCCGAAGAAGCCGCGCGCGTCGCGGGAGTAACCGCAGTCGCGGCGGATGTCGTCGTGACGGTAGCGCTGATGTCTCAACGCGCCGGTGATCTGCAGTTCGCAGGCCTTCGCCACCTCGGCGACGGTGGTGTCGGCGGTGAACTTCACCCGGATCGGCACCACATTGGACACCACGCCGGCCGAGCGCCGCAGCGACACGGTGGTGCGCGCGGATACCGGCAGGCTCAGCACCACATCCGGATTGCCGGTCACCGACCGCACATACGCGGCCAGGGCGGCGACGAACAGCGCCGAGTTGGCGGTGCCGAAGGCGGCGGTCGCCTCGTCCATCGCGGACTGGCACCGGTCGTCGAGCACACCGGTGGCGGTGCGCCTGCCCGCGTCGTGCGCCGCGGCGGTGACGGTGGCGCCGCTGAGGCTCATCGGCTCGCCCGCGCCCGCCAGCTGCTCGAGCCAGTAGTCCCGGTCGGCGCGGAACCGGCTGGAGTCCCGGTAGCGCAGCTCGTCGGCGTACATCTCGACCAGCGGGGTGGCCCGCGACGCCACCGGCTCGGTGTGGTTCTCCACCGCGGTGTAGATCTCGGCGGTGCGGGTGAGCGCGTTCATCGCGCCGTAGCCGTCGATCACGATGTGATGGGCACGCGCGTACCAGATGTAGTCCGAATCTCCGGTCCGCAGCACCACATTCGTGGTGAGCGGATCGTGCTCCAGATCGATCGGCGAGCTGGCGTGCTCGTTCATCCAGCGCAGCGCCGCCGCCTTCGGATCGGCCTCGGCCCGCAGGTCGAGCCGGGCCCAGCCCGGACGCCGGGTGGTATCGATGCGCTGATGCGGGATGCCATCGATCTCCAGCAGCCGCACCTGGCCCACCTGGGTCTCGGCACCGAAGCGCTCGACCGCGTAGAGCAGCCGCCCGACATCCAGGTCACCGTGGATCTCCACATACTGGGCGATGGTCAACGGCACATCCGGGCGGATTCGCTGCGCGTACCAGAGCGCCGTTTGCGCCGGCGACAAAGCGAACGGTTGTGCCGAAAATTCGCCGGATGAACATTGGTCGACGCGGTCCGTGGCCAATGAACTCATCAATCACTCCGTTCTGCCTCTGTTGACGCAACTCCCCGAGCAACCGCCGCACGGCAGGCGCGCAGGCGCCGATCATGGACGGGATCCACGACAGATGATTCGGAGCGTCGGAACGGGCGGATTGCCGCCGTGTTGGATTTGTTTCACATCCAACGCCGTTGGCACACCGTGACTTTGACTAGCTACATCCTCGCGAACCGGGCGATTGGGGCATGCGGCTCGGAAAAAGGCCAGGAAGATACGTGACGCGACAAGAAAACGGCCGCGTACCCCACCGGTTTCGGCGAATCATGCGCTACATCACAATATGGCTACAGCTACCACAGAAAATACCGAGTGTTCGGTCTGCATTCGGGTCGGTCAGGAGACGGGTTGTCCGATCTCGTTCCGTCCGGCAGCCGCCGTGCGCGCCCGCCGCCGACGGACCACCGCGGCCACGAGGGCGGCGGCGGTCAGCGCGACGAAGACGACCTCCGGTGCGGGACCGACGCGAGTCGCGAGTGTGTTGCTGGTTCGCAACGGTAGATCGGCGACCAAGGCGGCGGGCACGAACTGCGCGGTCTCCTGCCGCACACTGCCGTCCGCGGCGATGATCGCGCTGACCCCCGAGGTTGCCGCGACAACAAGGGCGCGGCCGTGCTCCACGGCGCGAATGCGCGACATGGCCAGCTGCTGGTAGGTCATCTCACTGTCGCCGAAGGTCGCGTTGTTCGTCGGCACCGTGAGCAACTGGGCGCCCGCGCGCATCGCGTCCTCGAAGGCGCGGTCGAAGGCGACCTCGTAGCAGGTCGCGACGCCGATATCGATGCCAGCGGCGTGCACAACGCCGTCGCCGTGGCCCGGCACGAAATATCCGGCGCGGTCGGCATATTCGGAGAACAGGCGGAAGAACGAGCGCATCGGCAGGTACTCGCCGAACGGCTGGATGATCTTCTTGTCGTGCCGCTCCCCCGGGCCCGCCACCCCGTTCCACACGATCACCGAGTTGGTCGTGGTGCGATCGCCGTTCACCAGCACCGCGCCGACCAGGATCGGCGCGCCGATCTGCTCGGACGCCTCGGTGATCAGTGTCGCGGCGTCGGCATTGCGCAGCGGATCGATATCGGAGGAGTTCTCCGGCCAGATCACCACATCCGGCCGCTTCGCCTGCCCCGCCTCGACCGCGCGCGCCAGTTCTTTCGTGCGGCGGACGTGGTTGTCCAGGACGGCGCGGCGTTGTGCGTTGAAGTCAAGTCCCAGGCGCGGGACGCTGCCCTGGATCGCAGCCACCGTGATGGTGCGATCGCCGCGATCCGGGTCGGGTAGCACCCCGTGAACCACCAGCCCCAGCACAGGCATGACAACCAAACCCACCACCGCAGCCACCAAACCGGCCCGCGAAGCAGTAGCGCCGCACACCTTTTGACTTCCCGAAGCCGGAATCGCATGCGATTCGGTGTGCGGGAGATCGGAAAGTGTGCGGCTGCCCTGGCCGACTTCGGTGGGCGGGTGGACAAGTCGAGATGGTCGCAGTCGCAGGATCAAGGCCGCGGCGCTGGTTCCGGTGAGGGCTACCGCGAAGCTGACCAGCGGTGCGCCACCGAGCGAGGCGAGCGACAGGAACCATCCGTCGGCCTGCCCGAATGCCAAACGGCCCCACGGGAACCCGCCGAACGGGAAGCTCGACCGAGCCCACTCCGCGGTCGCCCACGCCAGCGCCACCCACAGCGGCCAGCCCGGCAGGCTGCCCACAAGCCGCGCCGTCAGCCCGAACAACCCGATGTACACCGCGCATACCGCCGAAAGCGCCAGCCACGGCAGCGGTCCGACGTAGATCCCGGTCCACGGCAACAGCGGTACGAAGAACGCGAGGCCGGCCAGCAGCCCGTAGCCGAACCCACCGCGCAGCCGCCCGCTGCCCCGCACGGTCAACGTGAGCACCGTAATGCCGAGCGGCGCAAGGAACCACCACGGTCGGGGCGGAAAGCTGCCGAACAGCAACAGTCCGGCCAGCAGCGCCGCCACCGACCGCCACAGCACGGGGTACCGGTCCAGCGCGGCCGATAGTCGTTCACGCACCACGGGTGGTTACCTTTCGCCGCGGAGCACCGGAGGACAGCCCCGCGGCGTCAGCTCGATGGTCTGGTGTCCTGGGCATGCGGGAGGGGGTCGTTCCCACCGACCGCCGCAAGATCAGCGCTGCGAGTTCACGGTTCGTCCCAGACCCACGAGACGTGGGGGTCCCACGCTGCGGCACGGACATCATCGCATCGCGTTCACGCTTGATGCCATAACTCCACGGGGCGACGGCACAAGGCCACGGCGCCGAAACCTTCGCGGTGCGTTCACGCCTCGTGCAGGACCCGCACCCGGCAATCGCCCGACACCACGGCGGCGAAACCGGCACGGCGCGTTCACGCCTCATGGATGACGACTCCGCGGTGCACGGTGCGCAGGCAGTTCGGCAGCGGCGCGTCCGGTGCCAGCGAGGGCAGGCCGGGGACGCGGGATCTGGGATCGGTGGACCAGCGTTGGACGGTGTCGGCGGCGGCCGCGACGACGAGTTCGTCGGCGTCCCATACCGCGTAGGAGGCGGGCGCGCCGGGGACGAGGGTGCCTGCGATGCCGTCGCGGACGCCGCCCGCGCGCCAGGCTCCCCTGGTGGCGGCGGCGAAGGCGGCGCGGGGGGACAGCGCGTGGCCGGGGGTGCGGTGGTTGACCGCGGCGCGGATGGCGGACCAGGGATCCAGGGCGGTGACAGGGGCGTCCGAGCCGATGGCCAGGGAGATGCCCGCGGCGGCCATGGCGGCGAACGGATTCAGAGTGGCGGCGCGTTCGACACCGAGGCGGGCGGCGTACATGCCGTCGGTGCCGCCCCAGGCCGCGTCGAATCCTGGCTGCACGCTGGCGATTACGCCCCAGGAGGCGAGCTTGGCGATCTGGTCGGCGTCGAGAAGTTCGGCGTGCTCGACGCGGTGGCCGCGGGCAGCGACGGCGGGGCCGCCGAATTCGCTGACCACACGGTCGAATCCGGTGATGATCGCGTCCATGGCGGCGTCGCCGATCACGTGGAACCCGGCTTGGATGCCCGCCTCGGTGCAGGCGCGCAGGTGGGCGGTGATGGTGTCGGCGTCGAGGTAGGCGCGGCCGGTGCCCGGGTCGTCGGCGTAGGGGTCACGCAGCCGGGCGGTGTGGGATCCGAAAGAACCGTCTACGAACAGATCTCCGCCGAGGGCGTGCACACCGAGTTCGGCGACCAGAGCGCGCGCCTCGTCCGCGCCGGCGACAGCTTCACCCCAGTACGCCCGCACTTCCACACCGTGCTGGAAGTCGAGCAGTTCGCGAATGTCGGTGCGGCCCGCGATGTCCGGTCCCCCGCATTCGTGCACCGCGACGATGCCGTGCGCGGCCGCATGGTCCAGTGCTGCGGTTCTGGCCCGATCTCGTTGTGCCCGATCGAGTTCGGCCAGTACCGCGGTGCGCACGAGGTGGTGGGCGGTAGCCCGCACCGGCTCGCCGCGGGTGAAGCCGTCGGCTGCGGTGACCTGCGGCAAGGTGTCGAGCAAGGCGGAGGACACCACGGCCGAGTGCGCGTCCACTCTGGACAGGTACACGGGTCGTGCGCCCGCGGCCGCATCGATCTCCGCGATGGTGGGCGGTCGCCCCTCCGGCCAGGTGGTTTCGTCCCAGCCGTCGCCGAGGATCGCACCGGTGGGGTGCGCGGCGGCGAAGTCGCGCAGCAGCGTCAGGCAGTGCTCGAGGGAGCGGGCCGCGGACAGGTCGAGTCCGGTGAGCTTCAGTCCCAGCGCGGTGACGTGCACATGCGGATCGACGAAGGCAGGCGCCACGAACGCGCCGTCCAGGTCGATGACCTCCGCGTCCGGGTGCAGTGCGCGGCCCGGTTGCTCGGCGCCCAGCCAGACCACGGTTCCGTCGGTGACCGCCATCGCGGTCGCGTCCGGGGAACTGGAGCTGTAGAAGCGGCCGCCGATCAGCAACTGGGTATGCACGAGGCACCAGTCTGCCGTATGCCTGTTTCAGGCGTTCCGGTCAGCCGTTCAGTACGGGGTGCGGCACCGTGTCCTCGGGGCACGCCAGCACCGTCATCACCTCGGCGAAGCGCGACGACCCGGGATTCGGGCCGGGTCGACACCCCGCTTCGATGGCGATCAGTTCCAGCCGCAGCGCGGCGGCGGTGAATCCGGAGATCGACTGTCCGGCAGCAGCCGCAGCTTTCTTGACCGCTGCGGCTAGCTCCTCGCTCACCGTGATGGTGAGTTGCTCGGTGGCCATCGCGCCACCATAGCCCTGTTTCGCGCGGATCCCTAGCGCGCTGGCGTGCCTTTACTACCCGTTGGTAATAGGGAGACTAGGACTTGGTAATCGCGCGGTGCGCGTTGCCTTGCCCGTCGTCGTACCACTGCTGCACCACGACACCCTCGACCACCTGATCACCGTCGATCACCACGCCGCGGTACGGAGCCGCGGCCGCCAGCTTGCCGAACCGGCGCGCGGCGAACGCGGTGAGCAGCGGACGCACCAGCATCCGGGTCGGCGGCAACAGCAGCAGCAAGCCGAACAGCGAGGTGACCAGTCCGGGCACGAACATCAGCACCCCGCCCGCCGCGACGAGCGCGCCGTCGGCGACCGCGGTGCCCGGCGCGATCTCACCACGCCCGGCCCGGCGGAACTGTTCGAACACCCGCCGTCCCTGCGCGCCGACGAGCAGCATGCCCGCCGTCGAACCGGCGATCAGCAGCAGGATGGCGGGAAGCACGCCGAGCCACTGGCCGACGGCGACCAGCGCGGCGATCTCGGTGACCACGTAGAGCACGAATACCAGGACGGGCATGGCGATCCTTTCGGACGATCTACTGGATGCAACGTCCGGCGGCGCCATTTTTCTCCCGAATCCGCCTGAGAGCCCGCTGAGATCCGGTCCGGGTCACCCCGGGCCGACCGTCGACTTGCCCATCCCCGTGTCGAAGATGTCGTTGGCGATGTCGAGTCCGAGGGCCAGCCCACCGATGCCGAACAGCCGCGGCGCGAAGTCGAATTCCCAGTGCACGCCGAGCCACACCCGGCTGCGCCCGTTCTCCACGATCATCTGCCAGAGCCCCTCGGGGAAGCTGCGGACGTGACGTGGGCGCACGGTGCCGGTGTTGTCGGCGGTGACGCCGTTCAATTCGTCGGACACGAACGTGAGCCCGGCGGCGAGATCGTCCGGATTCCGGTCGTCCTCGGCGATGCCGTAGAACCGCCGGGTGATGTGCAGGGCGGCCGCGCCGAATGTCGCGTGCCCGGAGGGATACGCGGGGAAATTCGGTGTGAAATTCCTATTGGTCGAATTCGACGCCGGTGCGCCCATCGGCAACCAATCCAGCTGGGTATCGGTCCCGATGCCGTTGTCGCCTTCGACCGCACCCGGCCCCATCGCCGGCGCGTGTTCCCGAATACCGACCACCGGACGCCACAGGTCGTGCAGGTATTTCTGCTCCCAGGAAAGGATTCCCGCGTCGGCCATGGCGACATTGATCAGCGCGAACAATCGCGCGTTCTCCTGCGTCGAATTGTTCCGGGCTGCGGCGACGGTGCGCACGATCTGGTTGTAGAGACGCGGCGGTGTGCCGATGCCGTTCGCTCCGTCGTAGGCCCAGAAGAGGCCGATCAGCGTCCGTTCCTCGGTGCGGCGCCGACGGTCCGGCGGGAGGCCCTCGATGAGGAACGAGGGCAGCGTGCCCAGCAGGTCGGGGGCGATCCCGGTGACCCGGACGATCCGTTGCGTCTCGAGGTACTCCGCGCCGTCGCCGTCGGGTGGCGGCGCGTTCCGATGCCGTTCGGTGGCGGAGAACAGCTTGGATCGTGCGCCATAGAACGGACCGTGGAAGCCCTGACCAGGATTGAACGGGTCCACCCTGTGGTGGAAGCGCTCGGGCGAGGGCTGATATCCGGTGCCGCTCGCATCGGGGTCGTCGGCGCGGTCGGCCAGGATCCGTTCGGCGACGAGCCTGCCGAACGCCAGTCCTTCGGAGACGCCTGGCCCGCTGAGTCCCGCGTCGTCCAGCGCCTGATCGAGCGCCGTCCGCTGACTCGGGAACAACGACGTCAGCGTGGCATGCGCGCCACCGGCCACCGCCGCGTCGGCATTCGCACCGGGCGGCGCGGGCGGCAGATCGGGGAGGTACGGCGGGTATTGCGCGCTGTCGCCGAGCACACCGATGTAGCCGTCGTACATCGCCAGGTGCGCGATGCCCAACGCCCGCGCACTGAGCGGCGGGCCGGTCTGTTCGCCCGCGCCATTGCTGTGGCTGATGCGATTCGCTTCCAGCGCGACGGCATTCCAATAGAAAATAGAATCCATGATTTCCCCCTGAAGTTCGTACTGTTCAGTCCAGCACTCGGATACCTCAGGAGACAGCCCGAAATGGTCGGGGCATCGTGCGTTTTGCTACGGAGTTGACCGCGTCAGCCGCCGGGGCGGACCAATCCGGTCTCATAAGCCAGCACCACGGCCTGAACGCGGTCGCGCAGACCGAGTTTCGTAAGCACCCGGCCCACATGAGTTTTCACGGTGGCCTCGGAGAGAAAAAGTTGCTCGGCGATTTCGGCATTCGAGCGGCCCGCGGCGATCTGCTCGAGCACCTCGCGTTCCCGCGCGGTGAGCACCTCCAGGACACCGGGGTCGCGCATGCGCGCCGGGTCCTCGGCGATGAGCCGATCCAGCAGGCGCTTGGTCACTTTCGGCGACACCACCGCGTCACCCGCGGCGACACTGCGGATGGCGGAGATGAGGTCCTCCGGCGGCGTGTCTTTCAACAGGAACCCGCTGGCGCCCGCGCGCAACGCGCCGAGAGCGTGTTCGTCGAGATCGAAGGTGGTCATCACCAGCACCCGGCAGCCGTGGCCCGCGTCGACGATCCGCGCGGTCGCGGTCACCCCGTCCACCACGGGCATCCGCACGTCCATCAACACCACATCGGGGCGCAGCTCCGCCGCCCGGCTCACCGCGGCCGCGCCGTTGGCCGCCTCCCCGATCACCTCGATGTCGGGGTGCGCACCGAGCACCATCTTCAGCCCCATACGCATGAGTTCCTGGTCATCCACAACGAGAACGGTGATCGGCACGCCCCCCAATCTAACGTGCCCACCGCCGCGCGCCGTTTCGTGGCGCAACTACTCCGGAAGGCCGGGTTCGAGCGGAATGGTCGCATGCACCCGCCAGGCACCGTCGGCGGCGCGGCCGGTTTCCAGGGTGCCGCCGAGCACCGCGATGCGTTCGCGCATGCCGACCAACCCCATGCCGCCGCCTTTGATCCTGATGGACGGCTCGTCGAGCGGGACACCGCCGGTGTCGCTGATGTCGATGGTCACATCGGTGTCGCGGCGGCGAATCTGCACCCAGGCCTTGGGGTGCGGGCCCGCGTGCCGCAGTGTGTTGGTGAGTGACTCCTGCACGATGCGATGGACGCCGAGGCTCACCTCGGGTGCGATGTCGTCGAGTTCACCGGTCAGCTCGAGTTCCACGGCCAGGCCGGTGCCGCGCATCATCTCGACCACGCGCGCCAGCCCCGCGGTCCCGTGCTGCGGCAGCTGGTCGGGGGCGTGTTCGGTGCGCAAAAGCGCGACGGTTCTGCGTAATTCGCGCAGCGCCTCCCGCCCGGTGCTCGCGATGGTGCTGAGCGCCTGCTCGGCCGCGTCGGGATCGCGGCGCAACGCGTAGCGCGCCCCGTCCGCCTGCACGATGATCACGCTCACCGCGTGTGCGACCACATCGTGCAGTTCCCGCGCGATCCGGGTGCGTTCGGCGGAGACGGCGTCGTGCGCGCGACGCTCCTTGTCGTAGTCGGCGACCGCCAGCCGCGCCGCGACCTCGGTGTCGTAGGCGTGCCTGGCCCCGATGAACTCGGCCAGCGTCCAGCACAGCGCGAAGAACATGATCGTGAAGATGACGTCGCTGGCAGGCTTGAGAATGTCGGCCGAGTACGACAGCACCGTGTCCGCGACCAGACCCGCCGCAAACCACAGACCCTCTCGCCGCCCGACATAGGCGACCAGCGTGTACAGCATGATGCCGAGGCTGAACAACGTGATGTGCTCGACCTTTTCGTCGCCCACCACGTACTGCACGGCGCTCGCGGTGAACGACAGCAGCAACGACGCCACCGCCATCGCCCGCGGGTACACCCGCCGGAACACCACCGGAATCGGCAAGAACAACCCGATGGCGAGCGAGGCGACCTTGTGCTCCGCATTAGCGGCCCCCAGGATCTCGAGCACCAACAGGACAATCGCCAGCATCGAATCCGCAACGATGGGCTTCCCACGAAGCCACAGACTGAACCGGCGCACGCCCTCAGCCTAGGTCGACCGAGCGGTTTCGCCTGGCACCCGCCCCGCGCGACCCGACGCGAACCGGGCTTGCCGCTCGAGTCCGGCCGGAACCTCACCTCGAGCGATACGGCCGATCCGGGTCCGCCGCCACACCGGCCGCGCACTGGACTGCTCACTGGTCTTGGATATCCGATCTGGTTGGCTCGCGGACGTGCAGATCGGTGATTGGGCAGTTCTTTTGACCGCGGCGACGGCCGCGGGCTGGGTGGACGCGGTGGTCGGTGGCGGCGGATTGATCATCCTGCCGACGCTGTTCCTGGTCGCGCCGACCATCACACCGCAGACCGCGCTCGGCACCAACAAGCTGGCGGCGGTCGCGGGCACCGGTGCCTCGGTGGTGACGTTCGCCAGGAAAGTGCCGCTGCGCTGGCGGGTGCTGCTGCCCGCGGCCGTCATCGCCGCGGTCACCGCGGCGATCGGCGCCGCCGCGGTGTCGCTGATCGACCGTGAGCTGTTCATCCCCATCGTGATGGCGGTGCTCGTCGCCGTCGCCGTGTTCGTCACGCTGCGCCCGTCGATCGGCGTCACCCTCGCCACGCACCCGCCGACGCGTCGCAAGTTCATCCTCACCATCGCGCTGGCCGCCGGCCTGGTCGGCCTCTACGACGGCCTGCTCGGCCCCGGCACCGGCACCTTCCTCATCATCACCTTCGCCACCCTGCTCGGCACCGAGTTCGTCCGGGCCGCCGCGATGGCGAAGGTGATCAACTGCGGTTCCAACGTCGGCGCGCTGATCTTCTTCGGCGCCACCGGCAACATCCTGTGGGCGCTCGGCGCGGCCATGGCCGTCGGCAATGTGGCGGGCGCGATCGTCGGCTCGCACATGGCGTTGCGCAACGGCGCGAAGTTCGTCCGCGTCGTACTGCTCGTCGTGGTCGTCGGAATGGTGATCCGATTGGGCTGGCAGCAGTTCGGCTGAGCGATCGCGGGTTTCGACCTGTTGGGCCCGCCGATCAGCTCCGGGTCTCGACCTGGGAGGCGAGCCAAGGCTTGAGCACCCGCGAGGTCGTCTCGTGGATGCGCCGGTGCAGCCGCTCGCCGTCCTCCGCGCCGTTCAACGGCTGCTGGAACAGCACGGTGAGCGCGCCCGACACGGCACCGACGACCGCGCCGACCAGCGCGGCGGCGCCGACCTCGTCCAGCTCGCCAGGGAACGCGATGTGTAGCTGACGGGCGATCTCGCGCTGGGCGACCAGCTGCGCGTGCGCGGCCCGCCCGCTCACCGAGGGCACCGTGCGCGACACCTGCGCGCGCAGCGCGGCGATCCGGGCGTTGAGATCGTCGACGAGATGCTCGCCGGGATTGTCACCGGCCGCGCGCAGCGCACGCAGCAACACCTCGACCGGTCGCTCCCCCGGCCGCCTGCTGCCGATCGCGGCCACCGCGGCCCGCACCCGCTCGTCCGTCTCCGGGAAAAGTAGCTCTTCCTTGCTGGCGAAGTAGTTGAAGAAGGTGCGGGTCCCGACATCGGCTACCGCGGCGATGTCGGCCACCGTGGTTTCTTCATAGCCTCTCGTCTCGAACAGCTGTACGGCTGCCTCGAGCAGCGCTCGGCGGGTACGTTCGCGTTTACGGTCACGAAGGGCGGATGGCGGCACGCGGGCACAGTACGGCATTTCGCGAGGCAGGCGCGGTAGGCGCTGGTTTCGCGCGTGCCGTTCCCGGCGCCAACCCTCCGTTCTTGCACGCCGCGCCACCATGCATCACGTGCCGGTTTGCACGCGCTGCAAACTCGCACGGCGTGTAATCCCCGCAGGCGCAAGCCCTCTCGGAGGGAACCGACTAGGTTGGACCGGGTGAGCATCGCGACTTCCAAGGATGTGGACGCCGAGTTCCTCGACCTCCCACTGGCCGCGCTCGCCGAGGCCGCGTTGACCGCGGCGAAGGCGGCCGGCGCCCACCATGCCGACCTGCGGGTGCACCGGCTGGTCACCCAGTCGATCCGGCTGCGCGACGGGCGGGTCGAGTCGATCATCGACAACGCCGAGCTCGGCTTGGCGGTCCGGGTGATCGTCGACGGTACGTGGGGCTTCGCCTCGCATGCCGCGCTGACCCCCGCGACGGCGGTGGAGGTGGCCCGCCGCGCGGTCACGGTCGCGACGACATTGCGCGCGCTCAACCGCGAGCGCGTCGAGCTGGCCGACGAGCCGATCTACGACAACGTGCGCTGGGTATCGGCCTACGACCTGGACCCGTTCACGGTGCCGACGGCCGAGAAGGTCGATCTGCTGCAAGACTATTCGGGCCGACTGTCCAGCGCGGACGGCGTCGACCACGTCACCGCGTCGGTGCTGCAGGTGAAGGAGCAGACCTTCTACGCCGACACCGCGGGCTCGTCCATCACCCAGCAACGGGTCCGGCTGCACCCGCAGTTGGAGGCGACCACCGTCGACTCCTCGGCGGGCGTGTTCGAGACCATGCGCACGCTGGCCGCACCGGTGGGCCGCGGCTGGGAGTACGTCACCGGCGCCGACGGCACCTGGGACTGGGCGGACGAACTCGCGCACATCCCGCAGTGGCTCGCCGAGAAGGTGAAGGCGCCGACGGTCACCCCCGGCCCCACCGATCTCGTGATCGACCCGACCAACCTGTGGCTGACCATTCACGAATCCATCGGCCACGCCACCGAATACGACCGGGCCATCGGCTACGAAGCCGCCTACGCGGGCACCTCGTTCGCGACGCCGGACCAGCTCGGCAAGCTCCGATACGGCACGCCGATCATGCACGTCACCGGCGACCGCACCGAGGCGAACGGCCTGGCCAGCATCGGCTACGACGACGAGGGTGTCGCCGCGCAGCGCTGGGACCTGGTGCGCGACGGCATCCTGGTCGGCTACCAGCTGGACCGCGTCTTCGCACCGCGCCTCGGCCTGGACCGCTCCAACGGCTGCTCCTACGCCGACTCCGCGCACCACGTGCCGATCCAGCGGATGGCGAACGTCTCGCTGCAACCCGACCCCGAACGCGACACCAGCACCGCCGAACTCATCTCCCGGGTCGACAACGGCATCTACATCGTCGGCGACAAGTCCTGGTCGATCGACATGCAGCGCTACAACTTCCAGTTCACCGGCCAGCGCTTCTTCCGCATCCGCGACGGCAAGCTGGACGGTCAGCTGCGCGACGTCGCCTACCAGGCCACCACCACCGACTTCTGGGGTGCCATGGAAGCCGTCGGCGGACCGTCCACCTGGCAGCTCGGCGGCGCGGCCAACTGCGGTAAGGCCCAACCCGGCCAGGTCGCGGCGGTGAGCCACGGCTGCCCGTCGGTGCTGGTGCGCGGCATCAACATTCTCAATACCCGGACGGAGGCGGGACAATGACCGCGCAGACCACCCTTATCCCGGCGGGCGAGGTCGTCGAACGCGCGCTCGCCCTGTCCCAGGCCGACGAGGCGATCGTACTCGTCACCGACGCGCACGACGCGTCGCTGCGCTGGGCCGGAAACTCGATGACCACCAACGGATCCTCGGTTTCGCGTGGGTGGTCCGTTGTCTCGATCTTCCGCGACGAGGCAGGCGCGGCCCGCGTCGGCACCATCGGCTCGACCAGCGTCGACCCGGCCGAGATCGAAGCGGTGGTACGCAAGAGCGAGGCGGCGGCACGCACCGCCGAACCCGCCCGCGACGCGATGCCGCTGCTGGACTCGGACGTCCCCGCCGACGACTGGGCCGCCGCCCCCGGCAGCACCGACATCGAGGTGTTCACCGATCTCGCCCGCGACCTGTCCACCGGCTTCGACGGCGGCGACCGCCTCTACGGTTTCGCCCACCACACCGTGCAGACGATCTGGCTCGGTTCCTCGACCGGTCTCCGGCGTCGTTTCGTGCAGCCGACCGGTTCGGTGGAGATCAACGGAAAGCGCGGCACGGGAAACGATCTCGCCAGCGCGTGGGTCGGCGTCGGCACCCCGGACTTCACCGATGTCGACGTGCCGGGCCTGCTCACCGAACTGTCCCGGCGACTGGACTGGGCCAAGCGCAAGGTCGAACTGCCCGCGGGCCGCTACGAGACCTTGCTGCCGCCCTCGGCCGTCGCCGACCTGATGATCTATATGAACTGGGAGATGGAGGGTCGCGGCGCGCACGAAGGCCACACCGCGTTCTCCCGGGCCGGCGGCACCCGAATCGGCGAGCGGCTCACCGACATTCCGCTGACGCTGTACTCCGACCCGAAAGCCCCCGGACTCGAGTACTGCCCGTTCGTCGCGACATCGTCGTCCTCCCAAGCGGTGTCGGTATTCGACAACGGGCTGTCCGCCGACCGGGTCGACTGGGTGCGCGAGGGCGTCATCGAGTCGCTGGTCTACCCGCGCGCCGCCGCTGCCGAATTCGGTACCGCCCCTACGGTTCCCGGCGACAACCTGCTGCTCACCGGCGGCTCCGGCACCACGCTCGACGAGATGATCGCCCGCACCGAGCGCGGCTTGCTGCTCACCACGCTCTGGTACATCCGCGAGGTCGACCCGGCCAGCCTGCTGCTCACCGGGCTGACCCGCGACGGCGTCTACCTCGTCGAGAACGGTGCGGTGACCGCCGCGGTCAACAACTTCCGGTTCAACGAGAGTCCGCTGGATCTGCTGCGCCGGGTTACCGAGGCGGGCGCCACCGAGGTCACGCTGCCACGCGAGTGGAAGGACTGGTTCACCCGAACGGCCATGCCGCCCTTGCGGATTCCCGACTTCCACATGTCCTCGGTGAGCCAGGCGACCTGACGATCAACCGGGGAAGGTGATCTCGACGGCGACGGTGCCCTTCTTGCCGCGGCGCAGAGTGCTGCCGAGGATGGTGATCGGACCCATCATCCAGTACTTGCGCATGAGCAACTTGCGCACGCGATCGGTGCCGTCCTGGTCGAGGATGCGCCCGGTGCCCGCGACCACCGCGCCGTGCGGCTTGCCGCGCACGCTGCACGGCTGCACGGTGACATCGGGGTTGCGGCGCAGGCGCTTGACCTTCCAGCTGTCGGTGACCGTCCAGACGTAGAGCTTGTCGCCGTCGGCGACCGCCCACACCGGCGTGCCGACGGGCGAGCCGTCCTTGCGGAACGTGGTCAGCAGAACGTAATCGGATGCGCCGACGGCCCCGAGCGTGTTGGTCATGCACGCAGCGTAGGCGGTCTATTCCGACATTCGGTACTCGCCCGATTCCAGGCGGGCCAGTACACCGTCGGTCCAGCCCGCGAGGTTGCCGAAGACGCTGCTCCACAGTTCGAGTAGGTCCGTCGCGTGCGGCGGCTCGCCGCGGGCTGGGAAGTCGGGGATCATCTCGAGCAGGCCGGTGCGGACCTCCTCGCTGCGGCGGCGCTGTTCGCGCAGCTTCTCGATGACGTGCGCGCGGGGCAGCGCGTCCATGAACGCGATGCCCGCGCCGAGTTCCTCCATATCGATGCTGATCAACGCCTCGTCCATCAGCTTGCGGAACTCCGCTTCGCCCTCGTCGGTCAGCTGGAACAGCGTGCGGCCAGGGCCCTGGTTGCTGCCCTCGGTGCCATAGGCGCTCAGCTTTCCCTCCTGGGTCAGCTGTTTCAGCGCGTGATAGATCGAGCCCGGCTTCACGTTCGTCCACGTTTCCGCGCGCCAAGACAGCAATTCGCGCCGCACGGCGTAGCCGTAGGTGGGCTGACGCAGGCGCATCACCCCCAGCACCAACAGGCGCACAGCCGACATCGGCGACCTCCTTCAGATAGCAATTTTCTACAGTAGTCAAAGTTGACTTCCGGCTCGCGACGACCCTAACCTTGAGTAGTCAAAATTGATTACCGCAGGTAGTGGGAGGCTTTCATGGGCGACACGGCAGTACCGGTGATGTGGGGCGGCAACTTGGCCGAGACGCTCGCGTTCTATCAAGTCCTGGGATACAAGGTGACCTACGAGCAGACCAAGCCCTACGCCTACGGCTCGGTGGAGCGCAATGGCTACGGACTGGACTTCTACTGCGACGCCAGGGACACGCGCAGTGTGGCGGACATCGATGCGGGCTGCCTGGTCAGGGTCGACGAGGTAGCGCCCCTGCACAAGCAGTTCAGTGCCGCGCTGCGTGCGCACCTCGGCCGCATTCCGGTCAAGGGCGTGCCGCGCATCAGCCGGTTCCGGGCCGGCCAGACGCGCTTCACCGTCACCGACCCGGGCGGCAACAGCGTCACCTATCTGCAACGCGACGAACCCGACTTCGAGTACGGCGGATCACGGGAACTACAAGGGCTGCAACGAGTTCTGGACAACGCGCGGATCCTGCGGTTCTCCAAGGAAGACGACGAGGCGGCCCGCAAGACACTCGAATCCGGACTGCGCCGCTTCGCCGCCACCGCTTCGGTGCTCGACAAGGCGCACGCGTTGGCCGAACTCACCGAACTGGCGGTGGCGATGGGCAATCCGGAGCGGGCGACCGAATTGCGTAGCGAGATAGCGGGACTGGAGTTGTCCGACGCGGAGCGTGCTGAAATCGCGGAGCATCTCCAGATCGCGGCCGACTTGGAGCAGTGGTTGGCCGACGCCGAGTAATCGCGTCGACCGGTGGTCGGCACATACCCTGCCGACCACCGCGGGCCTCCATCGTCACCTCGCCGAAGTAAGTACCTCCGGACCGCTTTCGGTGATTGCGATGGTGTGTTCGGAGTGGGCGGTGCGGGAGCCGTCGGCGGAGCGCAGGGTCCAGCCGTCGGGGTCGGTGACGATGCGGTCGGTGGTGCGGGCGAACCAGGGTTCGATGGCGATAGTGAGGCCGGGGCGCAGACGGTAGCCGCGACCCGGCTTGCCGGAGTTGGGGATGTGCGGGTCCTCATGCATGGTGCGGCCGAGGCCGTGGCCGCCGAACTCGGTGTTGACCGGGTAGCCGTAGTCGCGTGCCACGGCGGAGATCGCGGCGGAGATGTCGCCGATACGGTTGCCCGGCAGCGCGACGGCGATCGCGGCGGCGAGGGCCTCCTCCGTTGCGCGGATCAGGCGGAGGTCTTCCGGGGCGGGCGTGCCGACCACGATGGTGGTCGCCGCGTCCGCCACCCAGCCGTCGATGCCGACGGCGAGATCCATGGTCAGCACGTCGCCGTCGCGCAGCGCGTAGTCGAACGGGAGTCCGTGCAGCACAGCATCGTTGACCGAGAGACAGACGGTGTTGCGGAACGGGCCGCGGCCGAAGGACGGCGCGTAGTCCCAGTAGCAGGACTGCGCGCCGCGCTGCCGAATCTTCTCGCGCACATGGGCTTCCAGCTCCAGCAGGTTCACGCCGACGCGGGCGCGCTCCCGCAACTCCCCCAGCACCTCGGCCACGAACTGGCCGGTCACCAACATGCGTTCGATCTCACCTGGCGTCTTCAACTCCACCATCGACAAACCCCTAATCTTGGTATTTTAATACCACCCTAACCTAGACGGTATTTTAATACCAACCCCTCCGTCCTGGCCGTTGTTGACCCTCTCGAACTGACGCACCCCACCCGCTGAGGCAACATTGATAGATGCGCATATCTACGTAGGAACATGTTGATTTGAAACTTGCGGTATTTAAATACCGCCCCTACCCTGTCCACATGGTCCGCCTTCCGTTGACACCGGCTCAAATCGACGCCGGACGCCGCCTCGGCATCGCCCTGCGCGCAGCCCGCGCCGAGCGCGATCTCACCGAAGTCGCCCGCGCGGCAGGCATTTCACCGGAAACCCTCCGCAAGATCGAGACGGGTCGCCTCCCCTCCCCCGCTTTCGGCACCGTCGTCGCTTTGAGCCTCGTCCTCGATCTCCCCCTCCAAGACCTGGCCGATACCTGGCGCGCCGCGGGACTAGCCGAGTCCGCCTGAACCATGTCCCGCCTCCGGGCGGGCTTCATGATCGACGGGGCACGGTAACGACGATCGCGCCACGGTGACGGGTCGAGCACTACTCGTCGGCGACGGGCCGCTGGGTGATGGCGAGACCAACGGAGCCCTCGGCGCCGCGGAACAGCTTGTGCGACTTGATGGCCACCGTGCCGATGACGCCGTACTTGCGGGAGACCAGGTCACGCACGCGTTGCGTGCCCTCGGCGTCCAAGATCGTCGCGGTCCCCGGGAATATCTCGTCGCCTTTCGGACGACCACGGCCATCGGACCGCTGCAACGTCACCTCGGCATTGCGCCTGATGCGCTTGACCTTCCACGTCTTCGAGTTGGTCCATACGACGATCCGGTCACCGTCCGGCGCCACCCACACCGGCGTCCCCACCGGCGTGCCGTCCTTCTTATAGGTGGTCAGCAGCGCGAACCTGCTCGCCCCCAGCTCATTCCATGTCATAGCGCATACGGTAGGCCGCCGCGCCCCGCCCGGCATCCGCTCACAGACACAATTCCGGCGTACGCGCGGCGACGTATCGGTGCGCCAGCAGCCCAACACAACCACCACCGCCCGAGCAGCCTTATCGCCCTTTCGGCCACCCGCCGCGGCGGGCTGACGCCGTTCGACGGTGGAGTGCGCCGGTCCGCGCACCCCACCCGCGCGATTCACCCTCGATGCTTGCGGAAGAACGTCCGCACATCTTCGAGGAACAGCTTCGGCTGTTCCAACGCCGCGAAATGTCCGCCCTCGGCGTACTCGGTGAAGTGCTCGATGGTGCCGTACGGGTTCATGACTCGGCGCATCAGGGGGCTCGTGTTGAATACCGCCATCCCCTGCGGGACGCCGGACGGCATCACCCAGCCCATGCCGGAATGCGCTGTCTCCCACAGGAACTGGGCGGCCGATGCACCGCTTCGGGTGAACCAGTAGATGCTGATGTTGGTCAGCAGGACATCCCGGTCGACCGCTTCGCCTGCGGGGCGCGCCGGATCGGTCCATACCTGGAATTTCTCGGCGATCCACGCCAATTGCGCGATCGGCGAGTCGGTCAATGCGGCGGCGATGGCATTGGGCTGGGTCGATTGCAGCACCAGGTAGCCCTTCTGCTCCGCCCACTGCGCCTGAGCGCCTTGGATGGCCGTCAGTTCCTCGTCGGTCAGGCCGTCCGGGATCGGCAGCTGCTCGCCGACCAACCCGAGCGAACCCTGATCGCTGTTGACGTGTGTGGCAATCACCCGCTCCGGGTAGAGCGCGGCCAGCCGCCCGGTCACCCCGGCACCCACATCCCCACCCTGGGCGACGAATTTCTCGTATCCGAGCCGAGTCATCAACTCCGCGAACGCTTCCGTGGTCCGCGCCAACTCCCACCCGGTCGCGGCCAGCGGCGTCGAGAAGCCGAACCCCGGCAGCGACGGAATCACCACGTGGAATGCATCCGCCGAATCACCGCCGTGCGCAACCGGATCCGTCAACGGCCCGATCAGATCGAGGAACTCGACCACCGATCCCGGGTATCCGTGCGTGAGCAGCAGCGGCACCGCTCCCGCCTCCGCTGATCGCACGTGAATGAAATGAATTGTCTGCCCGTCGATCTCGGTCGTGAACTGGTCATGCGCGTTCAGCTTCGCCTCCTGCGCCCGCCAGTCGAAGCCGTCGCGCCAATACTGCGCCAACTCCGCGAGGTAGGCGGGCGCGATGCCGCGGCGCCAATCGTTCTCGGTCCCCGGCACCGGATGCGGAATCCGAGCGTGCGCCAGCCGGTCGCGCAGCTCATCGAGGTCGGTCTGCGGGATGTCGATACGGAAGGGGCGGATGTCTGTGTTCGTCATGGGAACAACTCTCGCGGGCATTGCGGAAGACTTGCTTCCGCAATCCGAGTTCTCGTTCAAATTTTTCTGGATTCGATTCCACAGCTCTGCCCGGCTGGTAGCAGCCAGGTACCTGGCGCACGGTTCCGCAACAAACGGCGGTATTCGGCTGCCGCGTACCGGCCACGATGTGCTGACGAGCCGCGCCGACGACGTTCGTCTCGCGTGACCTGCTGCGCGTCAGTCAGTCCGGCAGCCAGTGCAGTTCGTACGCCAGGGTTTTGGCGGCGGCACGGATGCGGCGGTGTAGTGGTGACTGCTCGCGTGGGAGGACCAGATGGATCGTCAGGCTGGGTGCGCCATGCAGCGGCCGCCAGGTGAGACCGGCCGATTGTGTCGCGAGCGCGGCTTCACCGGCCGGGGCGAGGGTGAGTCCGTCGCGTAGGTCGCGCTGGGACATGTCGAAAGATACTGGGGGCGTGTTGAATCGGGGGTACGGCCGGATGTCGCGGAACAGGTCGGACAGCTGATCGTGGATCACGGGGTTGGCCGTACGGTCGGGAAGTCGCAGCGGATACGCGGCCGCATCGGCGACCGTGATCTCCGGGTGCTCGGCCAGCGGATGATGCTGTGCCAATTGGACCCCGACGCGCATTCGTCGCAGCAGGAACCGGCGCACGCCACGACCCGGTTGTTCGCCGCGCGTGATCCCCGCATCGATGCGACCGTCAGCGACCGCGGGGTTTATCTCCGGTGTCGCCATGGGGACCGCGCCGACCTCGAGTCCCGGACTGCTGCGAATGAGCCTGTCCACCACGGCCGGTACCGTCTCGGCCCCGGTGCTGAGGCTGTATCCGATGCGCAGCGTGCCCAGTTCACCGGCCGCCGCGCTCCGGGCGGTGTCCCATGCCCGATCCAGCGCCGCCAGCGCGGGCGGCGCGGACTCCGCCAAAGCCGCACCGGCCGTGGTCAATACGACGTTACGCGTGTTGCGGACCAGCAGGGCCGTGCCGAGTTCCGCCTCCAATCGGCGCATCCGGGCACTGAGTGCGGGCTGCGCGATACCGATCCGTGCGGCCGCGCGGGTGAAGTTCAACTCCTGTGCCAGCACCAGAAAGTACCGCAGACTCAGCGTATCCGGCGCCACCTGCCCTCCCCCTCGATTGATAACGATCCGTTCTGAGTCTATCCCGTATCGGTCTTTCCCTCGACCGCACATCCAGCCCTAACCTGCGCATATGACGATTCAACCGACCGAATCCCCATGTGCCGCACCTAGCGCTGCCGGAGGCAGCCATGCATAAGTTATTGGTTCTGTATCCCCAGCCCGCCGATCCCGACCACTTCCGCGACTACTACGTGACCACCCACCTTCCACTGGCCATACAGATGCCCGGCCTGCTTGCCTGGCGCTACAGCTTCGACGTGGCGGCCACCGACGGAGAAGCGCCGTATTTCGCGGTCTTCGAAGCCGACTTCGCGGACGCCGCCGCCGAGTCCGCGGCACGGTCGTCGCCGCAAGGCCAGCGGGCGGCCGCCGATGTCGTCAACTACGCCACCGGCGGTGTGGTCGTCATCCACTATCCGGTGCAGGACGGCATCGGCTAGGTCCAGTGGATCGCCCCGAGGCGGCGCGTGGCTACGCCGCTGAGTCCGAAACTCTCGACGCTATCGGCGATCTCGGTCTCGGTGAACAAATGCGCGCCGCCTGCACCGGGTGCGCAGCGGCCGATCAGTGCGAGCGGGCCGCTGCGCACGGTGGGCGCCACCACCGCGCGACAGCCGCCCGGTCGTAGCACGCGGATCGTCTCGGCGAGCGCGGTGCCCGGGTCGGGGATGAGCCGACGTTGACTGCGAGTATCGCGACAAGCACTGAGAGCTGCTGGCGCTCAGCCGAATTCAGGACACTGACCTCGGCCCGATCGGGTCTCGCATCAGTCACGGCGGCGGCAAGAGCTGTGCTACCTGCATCCGGTCGGCGTCGAAGTGTGTCGTCATTTCCAGGCCGCGCGCATCGATGATGCTGATCGTGTTGTTTCCTGTGAAGGACACCTGCGTCGGACATTGCTGACCGCGACCTTCACGCGCCGGCCACACATCGGTCTGTCTGCTGAAGAGGCCGCGACGCTCCCGCAGCCTGACGGCGCACAGGGTATCGATCCCGAAGTCCACATACTGCGTGACGGCATCGTGGCGACCGTCCGAGCTCACCTCGACGGCCACGACCTTGCTGTCACCCGAAGCGATTGCCGACAACATCATCAGTGGGAGGACGGGTAACACCGCTAGCGCCAGGACGGCGGCGGGCACCAGCCAGGCTCGCGTGCGCCGCCAACCCAGCTTCGGTACGAGGACAAGCAGCGCCGCCGTCGCGATCCAGCACAAAGGCGGAGCCCATAGGGGGATCTCCTGAAACCGATAGAAGCGCTCCGACAGGTAGAGCGCGGGTACTGCCGCGAGGGCCGCCATCAACAGCGCGGCGACCGTGAGCAGCCAGACGATCCGCCATCGGCGCGGCACCCTATCCGTCGCGCTCCCTTGTCCACTCGGCTTCGGAGTCGTCTCGTCAGTCGTCTGTTCCGTCAACAATCGGCCTAACTGGTGCAATCCGTGTGCGGCCTCCGGTAGCCGAACTCAACGCCAGCCTATCGGCGTTGTCCGCCCTCCCCGATCTCGTTGAACTGTCATCTGTTCGCGATTAGTTTCGGCACTGGCCGAACCGAAGCTCCCGACGCCCTGTCATTGCCGCGGAGCGCGCAGACAGCGGCCGACTCGGACCGGTCGGTCACCGACGCCCTTAGAACATCCGCAACTGCCGAATCGAGTGCGTTCGGCTGGTCCATCGTCCGAGACGGGCCAGTTAGTCGCAAATGCCCGAAGCCCGCGACGTCCAGTACACGTGAGGTCGATCAGCGGAACCGGGACTCCTCAGCCCGGCCAACTCCTGTTATGCGCGGACCTGAACTTTCACAGCCAGGCGCTGGCAGTTCGACGCCTGCCGACGGCGACACGACAGCACCCCCGCTTGATGAGGCGGGGCGCGGGTTCGAAACGCAAATATTCGTGCAGCCTGGGCCTCAACGCTGCCCGGCTCGGCGCGTGGTGTGCGGCGGTTACGGGCGCATTCACACCTGCGCGTATCCCGTCGGCGAAGAACTCGGCACCGTTGACGTAACTCGACGCGTCCGAGGCGAGGAACGTCGTGACAGCGGCGATCTCTTCAGGCTCGGCGAGCCGGCCAAGAGGGACGGCACCTTCGGCCTGCTCGAGCATCTCGGGCGTGATCAGCTCGAGCAGGCCGGGGGTACGTGTACCGCCTGGGGACACGACGTTGACCCGGAACCCGTGCGCGCGCGAGCTGAGTGCCCAACCGCGGGCGAGGGTGCGGACCGCGGCCTTCGACGCCGCGTAGACCTCGAGTCCCTGGTTGGGCCGTGTCGCGGCGGTTGAACCCGTCAGGATCACCGAGGCGTTTGTGCTGAGGAATGGCAGCGCTTGCTGCAGGGTGAAGATCGTTCCCTTGACGTTGGTGGCGAATACAGAGTCGATCAGATCCTCGGTCACCTCGCCGAACGGAGCCGCGGTGCCGACGCCGGCGTTCGCGACCAGCACATCGATGCGCCCGGCCCGATCGTGCACGGCCCCGTAGAACGCGTCGAGCTGCGAGGGCACCGAAGCATCACAGACCACGCCGGTCACGTCGGGTCCGAGCTCGGCGACCGCGGCGTCGAGCGCGTCCTTGCGGCGACCGGTGATGAACACCTTGGCACCCTCGTCGCGGAACGCGCGTGCGGTCGCGAACCCAATGCCGCTGCTGGCTCCCGTGACCACGGCGACCTTGTCTGCCAAGACGGCCATGCCGCCCTCCCTCCATGTTATGGACTATCCGGTCCATAACCTTCCCGGTTATGGACCGGATAGTCAAGATTCTTTCGACGGCAGGGATGGACCCCCGAGGTCGGTCGGTGAGTTGTTGCTACTGCGGCGGGTTGGGCAGCAACCGCGCCAGGGTGGACCGGGCCACCGTGGTGAGCACGTCGATGTCCATCCCGGTGCGCCCGAGCGCGATGACGCCGAGTTGGGCGACAAGGACCGCGCGGGCGGTCTCGGCGGGGTCGACGCCGGGGTCGATGTCGCCTTCGCGCTGGGCGCGCTCCAGCGCGGCGGCGAGGATGGTGGTGATCGCGTCGTAGCTACGGCGGGCCTCCGCAGCCACATCAGGCGTGCTGGTGGCGAGCTCGGCGTTGCTATTGGCCAGCAGGCAGCCCCGACGCGCAGTTGCTCCGGTCGGGTCGCCGGTCGAGCCGAGCACGAACTCACGGACCAGGTCGATCCCCCGCGCCGCGGACGCCAGGCGCTCGCGCAGCATCAGCAGGTTCGCGTCGTCGTAGGCGCGCAACACCCGCAGGAACAGGCTGCGTTTGTCCCCGAACGCGCCATAAAGGCTGCCTTTGCCCAGCCCGCTCACGCGCAGCAGGTCGTCCATCGACGTCGCCGCGTAGCCCTTGTCCCAGAACTCGTCGCGGATGGCGAGGACCACGCGATCTTCGTCGAACTCACGAGGGCGGGGCATACCTCTACGGTACTAGTTCTGGACCGCACGGGCCATAATGGGCGTCGACGACGCGATCGAACTCACCGCTATGCGACGTTGCACGCATAGAGTACTGCCTCCCACGTGACTCGAGCTGCGGCGAGAGAAGCGCGGAAACAGCGTGAACAGGGTGGCGCCGGAACAGAAAGTGATCGAACTCGGATACCGAGCGAGGAAAGGTGGCAGTCGTGACCTGGGAACTGCCGGAATCGGTGCAGGTCGACGGGGGCGCGGTGCGCTGGGCCCGACTCGGAGCCGGGCAGCGGTCGATAGTGCTGGTCCACGGCACGCCCTACTCCTCGTTCCTGTGGCGGGAGATCGCTCCAGCTCTGGCCGAGCGTTACACCGTGTACGCGTTCGATCTGCTCGGCTACGGATGTTCCGAGCAGGCCGACGGCCAAGACCTGACCCTGGCCGCGCAGGCACGCCGGTTCGCCGGGCTGCTGCGCTACTGGGAACTCGACACCGCCGAGTCGGCCCCGACCGTGGTGGCCAACGATATCGGCGGCGCGGTGGTGTTGCGTGCGCTACTGCTCGAGGGCGCACGCTACCGCGATCTGACCCTGTTCGACTGCGTCAGCGGCGGGCAGTGGGAGCGGGGATTGTTCGCGCTGATGCGTACCCACCACGAGGTGTTCGAGCGGTTGCCCGGATATGCCCATGAGGCCCTGGTTACCGCGCATCTGCGCAACGCCACCCACGCCGGGTTCCGGCCAGGGGTCCTGGAGTCCTTCCTGCAACCCTGGCTCGGTCCGGCGGGGCAGGCCGCCTACTATCGCCAATACCGTCAGCTGACCCAGTCGGACACCGAACCGTTCGAGGCGCTGCTGCCCGGCATCGACATTCCGGTCCGGCTGCTGTGGGGCCGGCAAGACCGGATCCTGCCCCCGGAGTACGGCCACTGGCTGCACGAGCACATCCCGCAGGCGCCGCTGCATTGGATCGAGGACGCCGGGCACCTGCTACAAGAAGACGCTCCCGCCCGTCTGCTCGCCCACCTACTCAGCTGATCGGTGCGTCGAGGTCCGTGACCAACTCATGGCCCGGAAGTCGGTTCCTCAGGTTCGCGATCAGCAAAGGTGCGGGCGGTATATGGGACCTATCGGGTTTCGGTCGCGGCTGTTGACTCCTGGAAGTCGACGAGCGCTTCTCCGTGCACCTGTGCCCACCGCGTCAACATCGCTATCGGCTCTCGGAGCGTCTCGCCGAGCGGAGTCAGGCTGTACTCCACCCGCGGGGGCGCTTCGGCGTAGCGCCGTCGATCGACGAGGCCGTTGCTCTGCAGGCGGCGCAGGGTCTGAGTCAGCACCTTGTGGGAGATACCGCCGGACAAGGCCACGAGTTCACTGTGCCGCTTGGGGCCGTCTGCCAGCGCGTACAGGGTGACTACCGACCACTTGTTCGCGATGACCTCCATCGCTGTGCGCGCGGGACAGTCGGTCATGAACATGATTCCGGCGGGGGGACGCACGACCCGAAGGTTACCAAAAGGTACCTATCGGATTTCTAGCGTTGCCATCATGCACATCACAGCCTTGATCTTGTCCGTCCTGCTCGCCGTGGCGATGCTGCAGTCCGGCGTGATGAAGTTCGTCCGCCCCGCGTGGATACGCCAATTCGCCGAAGCGGTTCACCTCACCACCGCCCAGCTCACCGCCCTCGGGAGCCTGCAGATCGCCGCGACGATCGGTCTCGTCGGGGGAATCCGGTTCCCGCCCTTCGCGATCGCCGCCGCGATCGGGCTGGTGCTCTACTTCGCCGGCGCGATCCTCGTCCACATCCGCACCGGCGACCGAAACATGATGGGCGCCATGGTCTTCCTCGCGTTCTCGATCGCGACATCAGTCGTGCTCGTTCTCGACGTTCGCCTCGCCTGAGCTCGCGTTCTCACCTCACCCAAGTCGATAGGGTCACCGCGCGTCGGCCCGAAACGCACTGCGGGGGCCTCAGCACATCGCTGAGGCCCCTGCGGTCGTGCCGACCGGTGTCCGAGTGATTTCCTCTGGGCCCCGGCCTCGATACATGAGGCTCTCATACTTGCGGGCATTCGGCGCACCGAGCGAGTCCGTGACCGGTGCGGATGCGTGCCCGTGCAGGTGTACGAGCAGGATGGCGCCGTGCTTGCACCCGAATCACCGCACGAAAGTCGTTCGCAGATAACGAAATAGCAACGCCGCCCGGTAATCGTGCTCGAACTGTTCCGCTGGCCGTTACCCGCTGCCCCTCGAGAATTCGCCGGGGAGTCGCCCTGCGGCCATGGTCCGCCCGCCGGTACCGAAAGCCCGCTCGGATAACCTGACCCGATGTTCCTGGCCCAGATCGTCGCCGCTCGGGTACCGAGCCGGATGCTGTCCACGTTCGTCCGCAACGCCGAGTTGCTGAAGTTCCTGACCGTCGGTGCGATCGCCTTCGTCACCACTTCGGTGCTCTTCTTCGGCTTGAAATGGACTGTGCTGGAAGGCAAGCCGGTCACCGCGAACGTGGTCGCCGTGCTGATCGCGACCGTGGTCTCCTACGTGTTGAACAGCGAGTGGGCGTTCACCGCGCGCGGCGGACATGCGCGCCGGCACGAAGCTACCCTGTTCTTCCTGGTGGCCAGCGTCGGCATGGTGATCAACCAGCTGCCGTTGGCGGTGTCGAGCTACCTCTTCCAGCTCCGCACGCCGCACGTCTCGATCCTGGTGGAGAACATCGCCGACTTCGTCAGCGCGACCATCATCGGCACCCTGCTCGCCACGGTCTTCCGCTGGTGGGCCATGCGCAAATTCGTGTTCCCCGACCCGGCCCGACCCGACCTGGAACTGGACGAGCCGCTGTCCGAGACGCGAGCCTGACTGTGCTGGTCGCTATTCCGGCGGGCACGGTGACGCTGTCGGATCGGCGAACCCAGCGCAGCTGGCCGGTCGAGGTCGCGCCGTTCCAGCTGGCGGCGGTCCCGGTCACCCAGGCGGAGTACGAGCAGGTCACCGGGCAGCGATCGAGTAGCGGCGACCGACGGCCGGTGGACAGCGTCTCGTGGTGGGACGCGCTGCGGTACTGCAACGCACGGTCGATCCAGGACGGGCTGACACCCGCGTACCGGATCGATGCCGAGAACGTCGACTGGGACATCGACGCCGACGGCTATCGACTGCCGACCGAGGCCGAATGGGAGCACGCGTGCCGCGCGGGCAGCACCGGCCCGCGCTACGGCGAACTCGACGAAATCGCCTGGTACCGAGGCAATTCAGCCGAGCACATGCACGACGTCGGCGGTAAGCGGCCCAACGCGTGGGGCCTGTACGACATGCTCGGCAATGCCTGGGACTGGTGCTGGGACATCTACGACGCGGAGATCTACGGCTCCTACCGGGTGCTGCGCGGCGGCGGTTGGTTCGACGAACACTGGAGCTGCCGGGCCTCCGTGCGCCGTCGCAGCCATCCATCTGTGCGCTTGGACGACGTAGGTTTCCGCGTCGCGCGCACACCGCGTTCCTGATTTCCGCGCAGTCGCCGGGCCGCCGGGCCGTTGCACCTCCGGATCGCCGGACCGACGAGCCGCACCATCCAATACCGACGGCACCGTCCACACACATCGAGATCTGGCCCCGGCGCGCTCGACGTCTATGAGATACCGCCGATTGGTCGGCAGCGATTCGCCCCGTTCCCAGCGGCCTTCGCCAGCAGCACTACCCCTCCGTGCAACGAGGCACAGGGCGGTCTCTCGCTGCGCTCCCCCGCAATGCACTCCCTGGCACCTGGGCGAGCTCGCCATCCGAGACGACAGCATCGTCCGGGCTACCGCTCGACGGAGTAGATCCGACCCACGAGAACGGCAGCATGGCCTTCGAGGTGAATGTGCGTCCCGTGCCCAATGTTCCGCAAGATTTCGAAATGGGAGCGGTTCCCTTCCTGCTCGCGCGCCTTTTCGAGCCCGGCGCGCCGGACATACCCCGATCCGCGGCAGTACACCCGCATCACTGATCGGACATTTCGGACAGGTTCTTCCGTATGCTCCACGAAATCGTCAGCGCCGCACATACTGTCCGGTACAAGCATGGCTATCACCCAGACAACGCGCCCGTGGCGCCAAGGTAGGTGCCACGCCGACCCCGAAGCGAGCGTATCCATGGTCATCATCGCTGTGCACGACGCCCTCCTCGCGCAGATCGGCAATCCGACCCCGGAACCGCCGCCGGTCTCGGACAAGATTTTGCAGATGGTCCGCTACCTCACCTGGCTGGTGCTGCTGTCCGGGGTCTGCGGGATCACCTTCGCGGGTGGACGATTCGCCTGGGAGAAATGGCAGGGCGGTCCGCTCGACTCGCCCAAGATGATCGCGGGCGGCATGATCGGCGGCGTTGTCGCCACGAGTGCGGGCACCATCATGAACGCGGTGATCGGCTGAGCGGACGCCGCTGGATCCGGAGTCGTTCGCTCGATCGCGGAAGATAACCTTCCGCGATTCCTGCGATGATCGACCCATGTTGGAGACCTCCGCGCGGCTACTTCGCCTGCTGTCGCTGCTACAACTGCACCGGGATTGGACCGGGCCGGTGCTCGCCGAGCGACTCGGGGTGTCCACGCGCACGGTGCGCACCGACATCGAGCGACTGCGGACCCTCGGCTATCCGGTGCACGCCACGCCGGGTGTCGCGGGCGGCTACCGACTGGGCGCGGGTTCCGCGCTGCCGCCGCTGCTGCTCGACGACGAGGAGGCGGTGGCGGTCGCGGTCGGCTTGGCCACCGCGGCCAACGGGGCGGTCACCGGCATCGAGGAGACCTCCGTGCGGGCGCTGGCGAAGCTACAGCAGGTGCTGCCCGCGCGGCTACGCGCCCGAGTGGCGGCGCTGACCTCGGCCACCGTGCACGCGCCGGACATCGGCCGGAGCACGGTCGACGCCGAGGTGCTCACCGCGGTGGCGGGCGCGATCCGGGCGAGCGAGCGGTTGCGCTTCGACTACGCGGCGCATTCCGGCGCGCCGTCGCGTCGCGACGTCGAGCCGCACCGGCTGGTGCACTGGCGCGGGCGCTGGTATCTGGTCGCGTGGGATCCGGACCGGGACGACTGGCGCACCTTCCGGGTCGATCGCATAGTGCCGAAGACACCGAACGGCCCGCGGTTCACTCCGCGCGAGGTGTCCGAGGCAGACATCGCCGAGCGGGTGCGGCGCGGTGTCGGCGCGGCGACCTGGCGTTACCGCGCGACGGTGCGCATGGCCGCGCCGGCCGAGCGAATGCGGGCCCAACTGCCGCCCGCCGTGTCGGTCGAGGCGGACGGGCCGGAGCACTGTGTGGTGCGGGCGGGTTCGGATTCACCGCGGATGCTCGCGTTCTATCTCGGTTCCGTCGACGTGGATTTCGAGATACTCGAGGGCGCCGAGCTCGCGGAGCAGCTGCTGGCGACCGCCGAGCGATTCCGCAGGGCGGCCGGTCACCGCTAAACGATTACGTACCGGAATTAGCGATAAACGGGCGAGCCCAGCCGGACCGGCATAAACACCGAACAGGCTGGGCTGCCACTGTTCTCGATTTCCTGTCAGGGCTGGTTGGCGCCCGCGATGCCACCGATGATTCCACCGATGATGCAGCCGGGGATGGCACCGATAATCGCGAAGATCAGGCCGATCAAGAAGCCGATGGCGCACCCGATCAATACACCGGCGACGGTGGTGCCCGCATCACCGATGAACTGCGGCGCCCCCGCCTCCGGGACCGCGGCCCCGACCGGTGTCAACGTCAAAGTGGTTGCGGCGGCGTCGACTTGCGGAGCGACCCGCACTTGCTGACCCGCCACCGACTGCAAAGTCGTCGGCACGCTTGCGATCACCGATCCGTCCGGTGCCAGCACGGAGATGCCCTGATCGGGCGTCAGCACGAACTTGCCGGAGGCGAGGGTGACCGTCGCGTTCGAGCGGTCCGGCGCGACGGCGGCCGTGTAGGCGACGCCCCGATCGACACCGCTGATCGCATCGGCCACTTGCACTTCACCGTGTGCGGTCGCCGCGGCGACACCGGTCGCGGCCACGGTGAGCGCGGCGGTAGCGAGCATTTTCCTGATATTCATAAGGCTTTCCAATCATCTAGCCGATTCGATTGGCGTTTCCCGGAAACGGCCGTGGAACACCATCGATCATGCTCTCTCGACAACGGGATTGTCGAGAGAAACGGGCAGATTGAATTACCTTGCAAGATCACACATTTCGCGCTTCCCCATGAAATTGGGGGGTTGATTTTCGCGCTATTCCAATTCCCCTTCGGTCTCCAAGTAGACCTGGCGCAGTCGATCAAGTGTGGCCTGCTCGGGGTGCTCCCACAAGTCCCGCTCGGCGGCTTCCAGCAGCCGCTCGGCAATGCCGTGCAGCGCCCATGGGTTGGACTGCTCCATGAACTTGCGGTTCACGTCATCGAAAACGTAGCTCTCGGCGAGCTTCTCGTACATCCAGTCGGCGACGACGTTCGTGGTGGCGTCGTAGCCGAACAGGTAGTCGACGGTCGCCGCCATCTCGAACGCGCCCTTGTAACCGTGCCTGCGCATCGCCTCGAGCCAGCGCGGGTTCACCACGCGGGCCCGGAACACCCGCGAGGTCTCCTCGGAGAGCGTGCGGGTGCGCACCGCGTCCGGTCGGGTGCTGTCGCCGATGTAGGCCTCGGGGTTCTTGCCGGTGAGCGCGCGCACGGTGGCGACCATGCCGCCGTGGAACTGGAAGTAGTCGTCCGAGTCCGCGATGTCGTGCTCGCGGGTGTCGGTGTTCTTGGCCGCCACCGCGATTCGGCGGTACGCGGTGCGCATGTCGTCGGCGGCGGGCGCGCCGTCGAGATCGCGACCGTAGGCGTAGCCACCCCAGGTGGTGTACACCTGCGCGAGGTCGTCGTCGGTGCGCCAGCTCTTCGAATCGATCAGTTGCAGCAGGCCGGCGCCGTAGGTGCCGGGCTTGGAACCGAAGATCCGGGTGGTGGCGCGGCGGGCATCACCGTGCTCGGCCAGGTCGGCTTCGGCATGCGCGCGAACGTAATTCGACTCCGTCGGCTCGTCGAGTTCGGCGACCATCCGCACCGCGTCGTCGAGCAGCGCGAGCACATGCGGGAAGGCATCTCGGAAGAAGCCACTGATGCGCACCGTCACATCGACACGGGGACGCGACAATTCGTCGAGCGAGATCACCTCGAGGGTGGTGACGCGGCGGCTCGCCTCGTCCCACACGGGCCGGACACCGAGCAGGGCAAGGACTTCGGCGATATCGTCGCCGGAGGTGCGCATGGCCGAGGTGCCCCACACCGACAGGCCCACCGAACGCGGGTACTCGCCGTGATCGGCCAGGTACCGCGCCAGCAGCGAATCCGCCATAGCCTGACCGGTTTCCCAGGCCAGCCGGGACGGGACGGCCTTCGGGTCGACGGAGTAGAAGTTGCGGCCGGTCGGCAGCACGTTGATCAGGCCGCGCAGCGGTGAACCGCTGGGGCCCGCCGGAATGAAGCCGCCGTTGAGGGCGTGCAGGACGCGATCGATCTCGACGCCGGTTTGCCGCAGGCGCGGAACGACTTCGGTCGCGGCGAAGCGGAGCACGGAACGCACAGCGGTGAGCTGGGTGTCGGCGGCCGGTACCGGGTGCGACTCGGTCGCGGCGAGCGAGGCGGCGAACTGGTCGACCAGCCTGTCGACCGCGTCCGCGGACCAGTCGGCGGCCTGCAACGCGGCGACCAAGCCGCGCGCCTGCTCCTCCACCACGTCGACCCGGCCCCGCGCCTCGGTGCCGGATTCGTCCAGCCCCAGAGCTTCCCGCAGCCCGGGCACGTTCCGCTCCCCGCCCCAGAGCTGGCGGGCACGCAGCATCGCCAGCACCAGGTCGACCTCGCTCTCCCCCGCGGGCGCCTGGCCGAGGATGTGCAGGCCGTCGCGGATCTGCACGTCCTTGATCTCGCACAGCCAGCCGTCGACGTGCAGCAGCATGTCGTCGAAGACGTCCTCGTCGGGGCGTTCGGCGAGGCCGAGATCGTGGTCCATCTTGGCCGCGCGCATCAACGTCCAGATCTGCTGGCGGATGGCGGGTAGTTTGGCCGGGTCGAGGGTAGAGATATTGGCGTGCTCGTCGAGCAGCTGCTCCAAACGCGAGATATCGCCGTAGCTTTCGGCGCGCGCCATCGGCGGGATCAGATGATCGACCAGGGTCGCGTGCGCGCGCCGCTTGGCCTGGGTGCCTTCACCCGGATCGTTGACGAGGAACGGGTAGATCAGCGGCAGGTCGCCGAGGGCGGCGTCGGTGCCGCAGGAGGCGGACATGCCGAGGGTCTTGCCGGGCAGCCACTCCAGGTTGCCGTGCTTGCCGAGGTGCACCATCGCATCGGCGCCGAAACCCTCGGCGGAGCTGAGCCATCGGTACGCGGCGAGATAGTGGTGACTAGGCGGCAGGTCGGGGTCGTGGTAGATGGCGACCGGGTTCTCACCGAAGCCGCGGGGCGGCTGCACCATCAGCACGACATTGCCGAAACGCAAGGCGGCGATGACGATCTCACCGTTCGGGTCGGCGGAGCGGTCGACGTACAGCTCGCCGGGCGGCGGGCCCCACGCCTCGACGATGGCCTCGCGCAGGTCTGCCGGGAGCGTGTCGAACCACGCGGTGTACGCGGCCGCGCCGATCCGAATCGGGTTGCCCTCCAGCTGTTCCGCGGTGAGCCAGTCCGGATCCTGGCCACCCGCCGCGATCAGGGCGTGGATGAGCGTGTCGCCGTCTTGCTCGTCGAGGCCGGGAACCGCGCCCGGCTCGCCGAGATCGTATCCGGCGCTGCGCATCTCGGTGAGCAGGCGAATCGCGCTCGCGGGTGTGTCGAGGCCGACCGCGTTGCCGATGCGGGCGTGCTTGGTCGGGTAGGCGGACAGCATCAGCGCGACGCGCTTGCGCTCGGCCGGGATGTGCCGCAGCCGCGCGTAACGCACCGCGATGCCCGCGACCCTGGCCGCGCGTTCGGCGTCCGGCACGTAGGTGGACAGGCCGTCGGCGTCGAACTCCTTGAAGGAGAACGGAACCGTGATGATCCGGCCATCGAACTCGGGGACGGCGACCTGGGTGGCGACGTCCAGCGGCGAGAGCCCGTCGTCGTTGGCCGCCCACTGGGCCCGGCCGCTGGTCAGGCACAAGCCTTGCAGGATCGGCACATCCAGGTCGGCGAGCGCGCCGACGTCCCAGGCCTCGTCCTCGCCACCGGCCGACGCGGTGGCGGGTTTCGTGCCACCGGCGGCGAGCACGGTGACCACCAGGGTGTCTGCCTGTCGCAGTGTCGCGAGCAGTTCGGGCTCGGCGGTGCGCAGCGAGGCACAGTACAGCGGCAGCGCGCGGGCGCCCGCGTCTTCGATGGCCCGGCAGAGTGCGTCGATATAACCGGTGTTTCCGGCGAGATGCTGTGCGCGGTAATAGATCACCGCTACCGTGGGCTGCTCGGCACCGGCGTCCGCGGTCGAATCCCGTTCCAGCACACCCCAGCTGGGCAGCTGTACCGGCGGCTCGAAGCCGTGGCCGGTGAGCAGCACCGTGTCGGACAGGAAGTTGTGCAGCTGCCGCAGGTTCTCCGACCCGCCCGCGGCCAGGTAGTTGTGCGCGTCGGCGGCGACACCGCCCGGCACGGTCGAGCACTCCATCAACTCGGCGTCCGGCGCGATCTCGCCGCCGAGCGCCACCATCGGCACGCCGCTGGCCCGGATCGCGTCGAGGCCGTCCTCCCAGGCGCGCTTACCGCCGAGGATGCGCACGATGACCAGATCGGCGCCGTCGAGCAGCGCGGGCAGGTCCTCGACCAGCAGCCGAGCGGGGTTGCCCCACCGGTACTCGGCGCCGCTCGCGCGGGCGCTCAGCAGATCGGTGTCGGACGTGGACAGCAGCAGAATCACAGGTGACGGCCTTCCTCGGGTTACGCGCCCATCGGTTGCTGCTCGCCGCCGGGGTCGGCGGCCAGCGGGGCCGGCGGGGTGGGTGAGCCCAGAGGGTCTGGCTATTCACAGTGGCGCGACCGCACCGGATTTCCACCGGTTTCCTCGTCACCCGCCGAGCACGGCAGATGCTACCTGCCCTAGCGCTGGGTTCGGCTCGGCGGTCGCCGTCAGCTCGCCGCGCGGGCGGCGAGGAAGTCGTCCACGATGCGCGCACTCGGCCGGCGTGGCGCGCCGATGGCCACCAATCACCTGTGAGCGATACCCGCTGCTTCGGCTAGGTCAGATCGGCGTTTCCGTCGACGACTTTGAGGTGGTAGTGGAATCGGTTGACTCGCCAGCCATCCGGGGTCCGTTCGGCGCCGAGGGCGTAGCTGCCCACGAAGGTACGGGTCTTGCCGTTGGTCGCGGAGTTCTTCACGTGCACCGCGATCGCATCGGCATGCACGGTCGCCGAATCGCCCGCCAGCTCGATCAAATGATTACCGGACTGATGATGGACCGCGTCCAGGTCGGCCAGCCCCACCCGCCAGTCCTCGACGATGTCCGTCGCCGCGCGCTCACCGACCGGGCCGCCGAAACCCCCATCGAAGTCCACCTTCGGCGCGAAGACGACAGTGGCAAGATCATCCCACCGTCCCTGATCGGTGTAGACGAACAACCGGGTGACCACGTCGACGATCGCGAGTCGGTCTGCAAGGGTAGAGATTTCGGACATATGCCCCACCCTAGCGATCCCTGGGATCAATTGCGCGATGACCGTCAGCCGTGACGTCGCGGCGCGGCCGTGGCGTGCGCGAGAGCCAGACGCCGGTGCGCAACCCGGCAGCTCTGGAAGTAGAAAGATCCAGCCCATCGAGACGGCGGATCAGACCAGGCCGTGACCGTCCAGCTGGGCCAACCAGCCGGACGGTCAGGACGCTCGCGGCCGGCTAAGGCAGGGCGCGAGGCGGGGCGAGGGGGCAACGCGAGGCCGGGCAGGCAGGCGAGGCGAGGATGTGCGGGCGCAGTGGCGCCGAACGTACCGCGGCGAAGATGCGCGAGCTCGGCACCACTGCGGCGGTCCGGCGTCTCGACCTGGGCGATCCGCCCACGGGGCCGGGCGAGGCCAGGCGGGCAAGTCAAGGCGAGACCGGGCCGGGACGATCCAGCTGGGCCAACCAGCCGGACGGACACTCGCGGACAGCCAAGGCAGGGCGGGCGGAGGCGTGACCAAGCGGGCAACGCGAGGCAGGACGGGCGACAGCGTGGCCAAGCGGGCAACGCGAGGCCGGGCTGGGCTGGGCTGGGCTGGGCTGGGCTGGGCTGGACGAGGCGGGCACGCGGTGAGGCGTAGCAAGACGGGCGGGCGTCGCGAGGCTGAGCGGACGCGGCGAGGCTGAGCGGACGGCGCGGCGAGGCTGGGCGGGCACGGCTAGGCGGGCGCGGCACGGCTAGGCGGGCGCGGCGAGCCGAGGCTGGGCACGGTACTGCGGCTCGGTGGAGCAGGGGGGGACGTCTCCTCCCTGGTAGGCCGGGCGGCGCGGGTACGTACGCTGGGTGGACTATGACTCGAGGTGTTCCGGATTCATGTCCCGGTGTGCTGCGGCTGCATGAGGCGGCCGATGGGCCGTTGGCGCGGGTGAGGCTGCCCGGTGGGCGGGTGGAGGCGGGGCAGTTGCAGGTGTTGGCGGAGGCGGCGCGGGAGCTGGGGGATGGGAATATCGAGCTGACGTCGCGGGGGAATGTGCAGTTGCGGCGGGTGCGGGATGCGGGAGAGCTGACCGGGCGGCTGGCGGCGGCGGGGTTGTTGCCGAGCCGGACGCATGAGCGGGTGCGCAATATTCTCGCTTCGCCGCTGTCCGGCCGGATCGGTGGTATCGCGGATGTGCACGCACTGGTTCCGGCGCTCGACGCCGGGCTGCTTGCCGCGCCGCGGCTCGCCGAACTCCCTGGGCGCGTGCTGTTCACGCTGGACGACGGGCGTGGCGATGTCAGCGTGCTGGGTGGCGATATCGGCGTACACGCCACGGGCAGTGCGGAATTCGCGCTGCTGCTGGCGGGACGCGACACCGGCATCCGGATCTCGGCCGCCGACGCGGTGGATGTCATGCTCGCCGCCGCCCACGGGTTTCTCGACCTGCGCGGCGGTGAGGCGGGGCGGTGGCGGCTATACGAGATCGACAACGGTGCCGAGCGGGTAGCCGACCTACTCGCCCTCGAGCGCGGCACCGATCGAGTAGAACTCGGTGCGGCTCAGGATGTTCCGATCGGCTGGCTGGACCAGGACGACGGATCGGTCAGCCTCGGCGCCGGTGTCCGTCTCGGTTCGCTGCCCGCCCGTACCGCCGAATTCATCGCCGCCGTCGAGCATCCCGTGTTCGTCACTCCGTGGCGCAGCCTCGTCATCACCGACTTGACGGAATGGGCCGCCGAGCAAGTGGTCCGCGTCCTGGCCCCGATGGACCTCATCTTCGACGCCAACTCCCCCTGGCTCCAGGTCAGCGCCTGCGCGGGCCGGCCAGGGTGTGCGAAGTCACGCACCGACGTCCGGGCCGATGTGACGGCCGCGGTCGAGTCCGATCGGGTGCTACCGGCGGAGTCGAATCAGCCTGTGCACCAAGACCTGCCGGTAGTCGATGCCGACAAGGTAACTGTCGCGGGCCGTCAGCACTGGTCCGGCTGCGACCGGCGCTGTGGCCGCCCACGCGGCACGGTCACCGACATCGTCGCCACCGACACCGGCTACCGAATCGACTGACCGCTCGATGCCCGGGGCGCTGCTATCCCGACAGGAATCGAACTTCCTGATCAACGGCGCCGGCGGTATCGCCTGAAGCACCAGCGCCGTTGATCCCGAAGCGGCCGTCTACTCGTGAATCTCCAACGTGCAGCACTTGACGCTGCCGCCGGCCTTGAGCAGCTCCGACATGTCGATGCCGATCGGGTGGTAACCGCGGGCGCGCAGCGCTTCGCTGAGCGCGACGGCCTTGTCGCTGAGGAAAACGTTCAATCCGTCGGAGACACCGTTCAACCCGAGGACTTCGGCGTCCGCGTCGGTGGCGACGATGGCGTCGGGGAACAGCTCGGCGAGCACCGCCTGGCTTTCCGCGCTGAAGGCGGGCGGGAAGTAGGCGATGGTGTTGTCATCGAGCGGCAGCAGCACGGTGTCGAGGTGGTAGAAGCGCGGATCGACCAGCTCGAGCGAGAGCACGGGCCGCGAAAAGTGCTGTGCCACTTCCCGATGCGCCGCGAGCGAGCTGCGGAAGCCCATGCCGGCGAGCATGCGGTCACCGACCAGCAGGAAATCGCCCTCGCCCTCGTTGATCTCCTTGGCGTCGACCAGTCCGGCGAGGCCGTGCTTGGCGAACCAGTTGTGGTACGCGGGGCCCTCGGCGGCCCGCTGGACGTGGGTGAACCGGGCCGACATCGCCCGATCGCCGACCACGAGGCCGCCGTTGGCCGCGAACACCATGTCGGGCAGGCCGGGCACGCCGGGAACCACGTCGACCTTGTGGCCGTACTCCTCGTAGGTGGCGCGCAGGGTCTCCCATTGGAGCAGGGCGAGGGCGCGGTCGACCGGGGCCTCGGGGTCCATCCAGGGATTGATGCAGTAGGTGACGTCGAAGTAGTCGGGACGGCACATGACGAACCGTCGCGGCGACGGCTTACGAACGGTGGTCTCGGCACGGAGGGTGGCAACAGAGGTCAACGTGTCTCCCGGAGTCGGCGCGATCTTGCGGCTCACACGACCGTAATTCGCCTACTATTGCGCCAGGAACATCGAATCGTTGCGCATTTCGGCCCTAGAACATCGAATAATTGCGCAATACCGAGAGGGCTGTGACGTGGACGACATCGATCGGCGGATATTGGAGCACCTGCTCAGACAGGCCCGCGCCTCGTTCCAGGAAATCGGCAGCGCGGTCGGCCTGACCGCGCCCGCGGTGAAGCGGCGCGTCGACAAGATGGTCGCGACCAAACAGATCACCGGTTTCACGGCGTTGGTGAACCCGGCCGCGATGGGCTGGAAGACCGAGGCCTACGTCGAGGTGTACTACCGCGACAACATCTCCCCGGCCGAGCTGCGCCGCAGCCTCGAACCCATTCCGCAGGTCGTCGGCGTGTGGACCATCGCCGGTGAGGCCGACGCGCTGGTCCACGTGATGGCCACCGACATGGCCGAGATCGAGGTGACCGTCGAACGCATCCGGGAGAACGCCCGCGTCGGGCGCACCCGCAGCTCCATCGTGATGTCCCGCATTCTCGAACGTCCCCGCACCTGACTACCCGCGCCGACCTGGCCGGGAAGCCACCTCTTAGGGTGGACGCCATGTCCGACTTGCGTGCCAGCTACCTCACCGACGGGGCCGAGATCTATCGGCGGTCGTTCGCGATGATCCGCGCGGAGGCGGACCTCGATCGGTTCCCACCGGAGCTGGCGCAGGTGGTGGTGCGCATGATCCACGGGTGCGGTCAGGTGGATCTGGCCGGGGATGTGGCGTTCTCGCCAGGCGTGGTGGCCGCGGCCCGAGCCGCGCTGCGGGCGGGGGCACCGATTCTGTGTGATGCGAACATGGTCGCCTCCGGCGTGACGCGCAAGCGGCTGCCCGCCGACAACGCGGTGATCTGCACGCTCACCGACCCGCGGGTGCCGGAACTCGCTGCGCGCATGGGTAATACGCGCTCCGCCGCCGCGCTGGAGCTGTGGCGTGAGCACCTCGACGGCGCGGTCGTCGCCATCGGAAACGCGCCGACCGCCCTGTTCCACCTGCTCGACCTGCTCGACGCGGGCGCGCCGAGGCCCGCCGCCGTCATCGGCATTCCCGTCGGCTTCATCGGCGCCGCCGAATCCAAGGAGGCGCTGATCGAGTTCGGCGGCGTCGAATATCTCACCGTCCGCGGTCGACGCGGTGGCAGTGCCATCACCGCATCCGCGTTGAATGCGATTGCGAGCGAACAGGAATGACGGACGACATGGGGGCTGGTGCCGAACACAAAGCGCGGACCGCTGCCCAGCAACGCGACACCGGCGCTGCGGCGCACACTACCGCCGGAGCTGAATCGCCTACCGCGCCAGGCAAGTTGTGGGGTGTCGGACTCGGCCCCGGCGATCCCGAGCTCGTCACGGTGAAGGCGGCGCGGGTGATCGCCGAGGCCGATGTGATCGCGTTCCACAGCGCACGCCACGGGCGCAGCATCTCCAGAGGTATTGCCGCGCCGTATATGCGAGCGGGGCAGCTCGAGGAGCATCTCGTCTATCCGGTGACCACCGAGACCACCGATCATCCCGGTGGATATCAGGGTGCGATCGATGAGTTCTATGAGCAGGCCGCACAGCTGCTCGCTGGGCATTTGGCGGCGGGCCGGTCGGTCGCGTTGCTCGCCGCGGGCGACCCGCTGTTCTACAGCTCCTACATGCATATGCACCGGCGGCTGGCCGATCGGTTCGAGGCGGAGGTCATCCCGGGCATCACCTCGGTGAGTGCCGCGTCGGCGGCGCTGGGCACCCCGCTGGTCGAGGGCGAGCAGGTGCTGACCGTGCTGCCCGGCACCATGCCCGTCGAGGAGCTCACCCGACGCCTCCGTGATACCGAGGCCGCCGCCATCATGAAACTCGGCCGCACCTACCCCACTGTGCGCCAGGCTCTTTCGGACTCCGGTCGGCTCGCCGACGCCTACTACGTCGAACGTGCCAGCAGCACCCGTCAGCGAGTGCTCCGCGCCGCCGAGGTGGCCGACGCGGACGTGCCCTACTTCTCCATCACGCTGGTGCCGGGCCCGACACCGACCACGCCGCTCCCCCACGCGAAACCTGCTGCGGCACGGCACGAATCACCGGATACGCACTCTTTTGTATCCGCTGGGCAGGCCGACGAAGGCATCGCCGACCGGCCCGGCCAGGTCGTTGTCGTCGGCCTGGGGCCCGGTGCCGCCGAGTGGACGACCACCGAGGTGCACGAAGCCCTCGCCGACGCAACGGATCTCGTCGGCTACACCACCTACCTGAACCGAGTCCCGGTACGCCCCGGCCAGCGCAGGCACGCCAGCGACAACCGCGTCGAGTCGGAGCGCGCCGCCATGGCGCTGGATTTGGCCCGGCGGGGTGCGCGCGTCGCGGTGGTGTCGTCGGGCGACCCGGGCGTGTTCGCGATGGCCGCCGCGGTACTGGAGGAAGCCGCAGATCCCCAGTGGCGGGATGTACCGGTCCGGGTGCTCCCCGGACTCACCGCCGCCAACGCGGTGGCCAGCCGGGTCGGCGCGCCGCTCGGGCACGACTACGCGATGATCTCGCTCTCCGATCGCCTCAAGCCGTGGGAGGTTGTCGCCCAACGGCTTTCCGCGGTCGCCGCCGCCGACATGGCGATCGCGGTGTACAACCCGGCCTCATCGCAGCGCACCTGGCAGGTCGGCGCCATGCGCGACCTGCTGCTGGAACACCGCAAGCCGGACACGCCCGTGGTGCTCGGCCGCGATGTGGGCGGACCGACGGAGTCGGTACGGGTGGTGTCGCTCGGCGATCTCGACCCGGCCGAGGTCGACATGCGCACCCTGTTGATCATCGGCGCGTCGACCACCACGGCCCAAGAAACCGACCAGGGGGTCCGCGTTTACACCTCGCGACGCTACGCCCGCAGCGGCGACGCGGCCGCCCCCGACGCGTAAGATCTGCTGACGCACCGACGAATGGAGGGATCTTGGCCGCGACACTGTCGGAGCTGACGCTGCGCGCCCGAGCCCTGGAGGCCCGAGCCACCGCGAGCGAACAAGCACTCGACGAGCAGGGCGACGTCCTCAGCGAGCTCGCGGCTCTCACCCGAAAGGCGCTCGACGGTATCGACCGGATCGAGGGTCGCGCCGAGAAGATCGAGGAAGACCTCGTCGAACTGCGCCTCGGCCAGGCGCGGCTGGAGGAGGGTATGGCGCTGGTGCTCGCCAGGCTCGATCAGCTGGCCGGCAAATAGGTGACACCGCCGGTCCGGCGCACGTTCGTATAACATTCCATTATGGAAGGTTGAGAGCGAAGGGAGCAGTCGGTTGACGAAGACCGCGACCAGCCGCAAGCCGTTGAACTCCACGGCCGCGTCGCTGCTCGGATTTCTGCACGAAGGACCCATGTCGGGCTGGGATCTGGTGGCCAAGGCCCAGGACCGCATCGGTGACTTCTGGACGATCACGCAGAGCCAGGTCTACCGGGAACTGGCCGCGATGGACACGGCGGGTCTGGTGGAGAAGGGCGCACCGGGCGCACGAGACCGCACTCCCTACGTCATCACCGACGCGGGCCGGGAAGCCTTCCTGGAGTGGATCGCTCGCGACCCCGGCGGCGAAAACATCCGCTTCCCACTGTTGCTCACGCTGTCCTTCGGTCACCATCTCGACCGCGCGCACCTGGACCGAATAATCGCCGCCAACAGGGAGATTCACCAGACGCGGCTCACCAAGTATCTCGGCGAGGACCCGACCGATCTGCCGCCCTATGCCCGTGCCACGCTGGATTTCGGCATCGGATACGAACGCGCGGTGCTCGATTGGTTCGATCGCCTGCCCCAACTACTGGGCCGCTGACCGGAGCCAATCCCATACTTGGGCAACGTTTTCCATGACCACCGCGCCTGCGGGCAGCGCAGGTCGATCGATCATCACCACCGGCAACCCCGCCGCACGGGCGGCAGCCAGCTTCGCATCCGTCTGATCGCCGCCACTGTCCTTGGTAACGAGCACATCGATGCGCCGATCCGCCAGCAACCGGGATTCGTCCTCGACCGTGAAAGGACCACGGGCGAGCAGTAGTTCGTGCCGCGGCGGGAGCGCGCCTTCGGGTGGATCGATAGCGCGGATCAGAAACCAGGGCTCGGTCAGTCCGGCAAAGGCGCCGACACCCTGACGGCCGATGGTCAGGAAGACGCGTTCGCCCAGCTCGCCGACGGTCTTCGCCGCAGCGGCGAGATCCGGCACCCGAAGCCACCTGTCGCCATGCTGTGCGGTCCAGCCGGGTCGCCGCAGATGCACAAGTGGCAGCCCGAGATCGGTTGCTGCCGCAGCGGCATGCGCACTGATCAGATCCGCGAACGGATGCGTGGCATCGACCACGGTGTCGATCTCGTTGGCCGACAACCATTCCCGCAGGCCGTCGACCCCGCCGAACCCACCGACGCGCACTGCGCCGACCGGCAACAGCGGGTCACGAACGCGACCGGCGAGCGAGGAGACGATATCGAATCCTCGCTCGCCGGAAGCGATGTCGGCGATCTCCCTGGCTTCCCGGGTGCCGCCTAAAATAAGGGTTTTCAGGGCTGGCCGCTGAAGTAGGCGATGCCCGCGTTCAGCAGCGAAGGTCCGCCCGCAACGGCAAGACCGATGAGCGCGCCGAGCACGGCACCGGGCAGGATCCCGACACCGAAGAACAGGAAACCGATAGCGGCACCGATCAACCCGCCAACGGCGGCACCGAGCGACGCACGCTGCAGTTCGGCGAAGAACCACTCCTGCGCGCCGATGAACTCGGCGGCGACCGGCGCGTTCGCGGACGGCGCGACCTTCGGAGTCAGCGTGAGCTGCTTGGCGTCGTCGGCGATGGCCGCGGCGATCTCCACCTGCTCGCCCTTGGCGGTCGCGGTGAGCGGAATGGTGGTGACGGCCTCGCCCGCGGCGTTGGTCAGGGTCACCGACTGCTTGTCGGCGGCCAGGCTGAACGCACCGCCGGTGACGCTGGTGACGACGGACTTGCCCGCGTCGGCCAGCTGCAGCGCGTAGCTGACACCCTGGTCGGTGCCCTTGACGGGCTGCGCGGCGGTGGTCTGATCCTGCACCGCGGGCGGTACCGGCGCGGCATACGCGGTGCCCGCGGTGATGCCGGTGGCGGCGATGGCCAAAAGCGCGGTGGCGGCAAACTTCTTGTATTTCATCTATCTCCCCATCAGGAACCGGATTTCCGATCATGATCGGATCTCGGCCCCGACCCTACCCGCCGACCAGAACTCGTTTCCGCCGCGGACCTCATTTCACGGCTCCGCATTGTGCGATTTCACAACGAACCACTGCGTTACCGGGAGCTGCGGGCGCCAAGTCGTGAACGATCCCAGTGACTCCGCGCGGTAGATCTGAAACTTCCGCAATGCGCCGCCGTGCCTGGACACCCAGCTGAGCAGCATCGACTCCGACTCCGCGGTCACCGCGTTCACGACGAGCCTGCCGCCCTGTCGCAGCTGCGACCAGCATGTCTCGAACAGGCCATGCTGGGTGAGTCCGCCGCCGATGAAAATGGCGTCCGGCGCGGTGGATTCGGCGCGGTGGCGCAATTCCTCGAGTACTTCACCGCGTACGTCGATATACGGTACGCCGAGAGCCGCAGCGTTATCGGCGATCTGCCGTCGCCGGTGCTCGAGCCGCTCGAAAGTGACTGCGCGGCACGTGGGATGCGTGCGGCACCATTCGATCGCGATGCTGCCCGAGCCACCGCCGATGTCCCACAGCAGTTCGCCGGGGGCGGGCGCCAGCGCGGTCAGCGTCAGGGCCCGCACCTCGTTCTTGGTGAGTTGCCCATCGCCGCTGAACAGTTCGTCCGGTAGGCCGGGCAGTCGCGTCGCTCGAATATGCGCGGGGTCGGCGACGCATTCGATGGCGACGATGTTCAGTGGATCCCCGGCGGACCGTTGCCACTGTTTCGCGACACCGGTCTCGACCCGCTCGGCCGGGCCGCCCAGCTGCTCGAGCACCGTCAGCGTGGAATCACCGAAACCGTTGCGCCCCAATAGCTCGGCAAGCCGCGCCGGCGTCTCCGCGTCGGCGCTGAGTACCAGCACTCGCCGCCCGTTCACCAGCTCGGGCAGCACCGTCTCGAGCGCACGGCCGACCACGCTGACCACGGGCGTCTCGGCCAACCCCCACCCGAGCCGGGCACACGCCAACGACGCGGACGACGGCTGCGGCAGCACCCGAAGCGCGTTCGCCCCCAGTAACCGCGCCAACGTCACCCCGATCCCGTAGAACATCGGATCGCCGCTGGCCAGTACGCAGATCCGGGCGCCGGCGTACCGCTCGAACAGGCCGGGCAGTGCGGGCAGCAAAGGCGACGGCCACTCAACCCGCTCCCCCGTCGAATCCTCTTCCGGCACAAGAGAAAGCTGGCGCGACGAACCGAAGAGCACCTCGGCGGTCGCTATCGCCTCGCGCGCCGGACGCCCCAGCCCGTCCCAGCCGTCGGCACCGATCCCCGCCACGACGACCGGTGGGCCGGTCCAGTTCGCGGTCATCGACGCCCGCTCACCGCGGCATCCGGCGCCAGATCGCTTGGGGCAGCAGGCGCATCGCGAAGAAGACAGGACGCAGGATCAGGGGCGTCCAGACGACGCCGGTGCGCTTGTGCAGTCCCTTGACCACGGCGGCGGCCACCTGGTCCGGAGTGCTGGAGAAAGGCGCCGGTTCCATGCCCTCGGTCATCCGTCCGATGACGAAGCCGGTGCGCACCAGCAACAGGTGAACGCCGGTGCCGTGCAAGGCATCGGCGAGTCCGCTGGCGAAGCCGTCGAGTCCAGCCTTGGCCGATCCGTACACGTAGTTGGCGCGGCGGACCCGCACACCGGCCACCGAGCTGAACACGACGAGCTGCCCTTCCCCTTGCGCGCGAAGCAGATTCGCGAGCGTGGTGAGCACGCTGACCTGGGCGACGTAGTCGGTGTGCACCACGGCGATCGCATGCGCCGGATCCCGTTCCGCTCGGGCCTGATCGCCGAGCACACCGAACGCGACCACCGCCACCCCGATCTGCCCGTACTCGGCCGCGAGCTTCTCCAGGAAGGCCGGATGGTTCGCCGTGTCGTCGGCGTCGAATTCCACGCAGTGCACGGCCGCCGCGCCGGCGTCGGTCAGCGCCGCGATCTGCTCCGCCAGGTCGTCGCTGCGCCGCGCCGCGAGGATCACCACCTGCCCCGGTGCCAGTCGCCGTGCCACCTCGAGCCCGATCTCGCTGCGCCCGCCGAGCAGCAGCACCGTCCCCTCGGCAATCCCTCGCATTCCCATGCGCACAGTCTGTCATTGCGTCCCCACCCACCCGCGCAACGGGACATACCGAGCTATATCCCCTGTGCGGGACGACAAGGCGACACCGCTACGGTCTGGTTATGCCCACGCAGACCGCAGAACTCTCGCCCGCCGCGCTCGAATTCGTCACCGAGCGGCATCTGGCGACATTGACCACGTTGCGGGCCAACGGGACACCGCATGTCGTGGCGGTGGGCTTCACCTGGGATCCGGAGGCCAGGATCGCCAGGGTGATCACCGATGGCGCCTCGGCGAAGGTGCGAAACGTGCGGCGGGGCGGGTACGCGGCGGTGAGCCAGGTCGAGGGCCGACGCTGGCTCACGCTCGAAGGCCCGGCGACGGTGCTCGACGAGCCGGCCGCCGTCGCCGACGCGGAGCGACGCTACGCAGGCCGCTACCGAGTCCCCCGGGTAAACCCGACCCGCGTGGTCATCGCGATCCAGGTCGAGCGCGTGCTGTCCAGCTCCACCCTGATCAGCGCCCAACCGCAGTAGTAGCGCCGCCGGGCGGGCAGCGAATCGGCCCGCCCGAGCGCTACCCGTCGGCTACAGGACCGTCAATCCGTGCGGCCGCTGGTTCATCGACTCGCAGCCGTCAGCGGTGACCACGACGATGTCTTCGATGCGGGCGCCCCAGTCGCCACGGAAGTAGATGCCGGGCTCGATGCTGAAGGCCATGCCCTGCTGGAGGACGAGGTCGTTGCCTTCGACGATGTAGGGCTCCTCGTGCACCGAGAGGCCGATACCGTGACCGGTGCGGTGCACGAAGGCGTCGCCGAAACCGGCTTCGACCAACGGGTTTCGCGCGGCGGCGTCGACGGATTCGGCGGTGACGCCGGGGCGGACGGCGGCGACGGCGGCGGCTTGCGCGCGTTCCAGCGCGGCGAAGCGGGCGGCGATCTTGGGGTCCGGCTCGCCGAGCACGTAGGTGCGGGTGGAGTCGGAGTAGTAGCCGGGGTCGACCGGGCCGCCGATGTCGATGACCACCACGTCGCCGGTCTCGATGCGGCGCTCGGAGACCCCGTGGTGCGGGTCCGCGCCGTGCGGGCCGCTGCCGACGATGACGAACGCGGCCTCGGTATGCCCCTCCTCGATGATGGCGGCGGAGATATCGGCGCCGACCTCGGCTTCGGTGCGGCCGACCTGAAGGAATTCGCCCATCCGCGCGTGCACCCGGTCGATGGCCGCGCCTGCCCGGCGCAGCGCGTCGATCTCGGCGGCATCCTTGACCATGCGCAGTTCGCGCAGCACCGGGGTGGCGGAGGCGGGCAGGCCGGTGAACGACGCGGCCAGCGGGATGAGGTGCAGTGCGGGCATGGCGTCGGCGACGGCGACCCGGGAGCCGACGTGCAGCGCCGACTTCACCAGTCCGTACGGATCGGTCCCATCGACCCAGTCCAGCACCCGCAGGCCCAGTTCGCCTGCCGCGGAACCTTCCAGCGAGGCCAGTTCCAGCTTCGGGATGACCACCGAAGGGGTTGCGCCGTCGGCGGGGATGACCAGGCAGGTCAAGCGTTCGAACGATTCGGCTGCGGACCCGATCAGATACCGCAGATCCGGGCCGGGAGTGATCAACAAGGCGTCCAGATGAGCGGCCCGCATCAGCTCGACCGCCCGCTCCAACCGCTCACCGTAAATGTCCGCCGCGAACCTGGAATCCGTATGCGAGCTCATTCATCCGACGTTACCCGCCGCGCCCGCCCCCGCGAACCCGAACTCCCCGCTCCACCGCCCCCGTGCGCATCGGATGACCGCTCGCCGACACTGCTGTTGCCCGTCGCTGCTGGATCGTCCGGGTTTGTCGGGCCTGCGAGGTAGCCTCAGCGCGTGACTTCTGCTGCGACTTCCGGTGGACCGCTGCTGCTCCTTGACGGTGCCAGCCTGTGGTTCCGTGCCTTTCACGCGATCCCCGAGAAGATCACCGCGCCGGACGGGCGGTCGGTCAACGCGTTGCGTGGGTTCACCGACATGGTCGCGTCGCTGATCACCAAGCATGCGCCGAGCCGTCTGGTGGTGTGTCTCGACCTGAACTGGCGTCCGACGTTCCGCGTCGACCTGGTGCCGTCCTACAAGGCGCACCGGCTCGACACCTCCGCCGACGCGGGCCCCGGCGCCGAAGTAGTCCCGGACACGCTCACCCCGCAGGTCGACATGATCCTCGAGGTGCTCGAAGCGGCAGGCATCGCGACCGGCGGCGCCGACGGGCTGGAGGCCGACGACGTGCTCGGCACGCTCGCCACCCGCGAGACCACCGACGAGGTCGTGGTCGTCAGCGGCGACCGAGATCTGCTGCAACTCGTCCGGGATACCCCGCTGCCACCCGTGCGGGTGCTCTACGCGGGGCGCGGCCTGGCCAAGGCCGAGCTGTACGGCCCGGCCGAGGTTTCCGCCAAATACGGTGTGCCGCTGGAGAACGCGGGCCGCGCCTACGCCGACCTCGCCACCCTGCGCGGCGACGCCTCGGACGGCCTGCCCGGCGTAGCGGGCATCGGCGAGAAGTCCGCGTCGATGCTGATCACCCGCTTCGGCTCGCTGGAGGCCTTGGTCGCGGCCGTCGAAGACCCCGAAGCCGACCTCGCCCAGGGCATCCGCGCCAAACTCCGTGCGGCAGAAGAGTATTTGAAAGCAGCGGCCCCCGTCGTCCGAGTGGTCTGCGACGCCGACGTCGAACTCTCCCGCCCCGACACCCTCCCCGCCGCCCCCGCCGACCTCGACCGCCTCCGCGAACTGGCCACCGCCTACAACGCCGAGAGCCCGGTCACCCGCCTCATCAAGGCCCTGGCGGCCCGCACCGCCTAACTCTCGAATCCCCAACGGGCCGACAGGAAAACGCCAACGGTCGGCCCACCGAAGTGGGCCGACCGGGAGGCTACTTGCGGGCGAGACCTAGTTCGGGCGGCCGACCTCGTAGGTTCCGTCTTCCTTGGTGATCTTGATGGTCACCTTCTTGCCCTCGCCGCTGACCTTCAGGTTGCAGTCGAAGGTGGCGTCGACCTTGACTTCCTGGCCGGACGGGCAGGAGACGTCGCTGACGTCCTGGATGCCGTAGGAGTCGGTCAGCACCTTCTTGACGCCGTCCTGGACGGCGGCTTGGTCCAGCTTGTCCTTGGAGGTCAGCACGAGGACGAGTGCGACGATGGCGCCGATGACCACGACACCGAGCACGACCAGGCCGATGACCAGGCCTTTTCCTTTGCTCTGCGGCGGGGGCTGCTGCTGGCCACCCCACTGCGGCTGCGGCTGCTGCTGGCCACCCCACTGCGGCTGGCCCTGCTGCCAGTCCTGCGGCTGGGTCTGGCCCCACGGCTGACTCTGCTGGCCGGGCTGACCCCACTGCGGGTTCGGCTGCTGCCCCCACTGCTGCTGTCCGGGCTGCTGCGGCGGCTGACCCCACGGCTGCTGCGGCGGCGACTGGTCACCGCCCCACTGCTGGGTCGGCTGGGCCGAGGCCGGAGTCTGCGGCTGGCCGCCCCACTGGTGGGTGGGTCCTGCCCCGCCGGGTGCCTGCTGTCCACCCCACTGCTGGGTGGGGTCGTTGTTGCGCCCCTCCCCGGGTTCGCTGGGTCCAAACGGGCCGCTCATCTGGTTGCCTCCACTCGCATCGTTGTACACACGGTAGCCCCCCGCGTGAGAACGGTCCGATATCTCTAGTCCTCCGCCACGGTCGGTACGCGAAAGAAATCAAATCACAATCGAATCCGCTACGCGGCGTCCACCGCGACGACACCCCGCCGGATCGCGCGCACCGCCTTCGCGGCGGTCGCGGCGACCTCCTCGTCGTCGGCGGTGTTGTGGATCTGGTCGAGCAGGTCGATCACCTGCCTGCACCAGCGCACGAAATCGCCCGCGGACAGCGGCGTGGCCTGATCACCGCTGGCGAGCAACGACTCGGCCAACCCGTCGCCGCGCGCCCACTTGTGCACGCCGGTGACGAAGCCGAGGTCCGGCTCCCTGGTCGGCGGCAGCTTGTGCCTCGCCTCGTCGGAGCGCAGTTCGGACCACACGCGGATGGTCTCGCCGATCGCCCGCCGGATCGGTGCCGTCGGCCCGGTCACACCGAGATATCCACCGTCCTGGCGGGATTCGAACACCAGAATGGACACCACGCCGGCCAATTCGGCCGGGCCGAGCCCGCGCCACAGCCCCTGCCGCAGGCATTCGGCGACCAGCAGGTCGCTTTCGGAGTAGATCCTGGCCAGCCTGCGACCGTCCGCGGTCACCTCGGATTCGTGCACGAACCCGCGTTCTTCCAGCAATCCGAGGATCCGATCGAAGGTGCGGGCCAGCGAGTTGGTCGTTGCGGCAACCTTCTGGCGCATGGTCTCGGTTTCCCTGGCCAGCTTGTTGTAGCGCTCGCCGATGCGCGACATCTGCTCCCGATCCGCGCGGGTGTGCGCCGGATGGGCGCGCAGAGTGCGCCGCAGAGTCGACAATTCCCGGTCGTCGGCCGCCGACGCGCGTTTGCCGCGACGCGGCCGGCCCGGCGCGGAGATCCCGGTGCTGCGCAGCGCCGACGCCAGATCGCGACGGGCCTGCGCGGTCCGGTGATCGACCCGGCGCGGCAACCGCATGTGCCCCAAGGCCTCTGCGGGCACCGGGAAGTCGGCCACCGACACCCGTCCGGCCCACTTGTCCTCGGTGAGCACCAGCGGACGCGGGTCACCCGGCGTCGCGTCGGGTTCCAGGATGACCGCGAGCCCGGCCCGCCGCCCGGACGGGATCGCCACCACGTCACCGCGGCGCAACGCCGTCAGCGCCGCGACCGCGACACCACGCCGGTCGGAACGCCCCTGCTGTTCGAGCTGGCGCTCCCGCTGCTTGATCCGTTCCCGCAGCGAAATGTATTCCAGGAAGTCACCATCGGCGCCGCCGAGCTGATCGCGCAGCTTGCGCAGCGTGGACTCGTTGCGTTCGATACCGCGCACCAGTCCGACCACCGAACGGTCGGCCTGGAACTGCGCGAACGAACGCTCCAGCAGCGTGCGCGCCTCGGCGGCGCCCATCCGGTCGATCAGGTTGATCGACATGTTGTAGCCGGGCTTGAACGAACTGCGCAGCGGATAGGTCCTGGTGGAGGCCAGACCGGCGACCGCACTCGTATCGACCTCCGGCTGCCACAGCACCACCGCGTGGCCTTCGACGTCGATGCCGCGCCGCCCGGCGCGACCGGTCAACTGCGTGTATTCACCGGGGGTGAGTTCGGCGTGCGACTCGCCGTTGTACTTGACCAACCGCTCCAGCACCACCGTGCGCGCGGGCATGTTGATGCCGAGAGCCAGTGTCTCGGTGGCGAATACGGCCCGCACCAGACCTTTGACGAACAGTTCCTCGACGGTATGCCGGAACGCGGGCAGCATCCCCGCGTGGTGCGCGGCCAGCCCGCGGTGCAGCGCCTCGCGCCACTCCCAGTACCCGAGCACCTCCAGGTCCGCCTTCGGCAGGTCACCGGTGTGCTTCTCGATGATGTCGTCGATCTGTTCGCGATCTTCCTCGCGGCTCAGGTCCAAACGGGAGCGCAGGCACTGAGCCAGCGCGCCATCGCAACCCGCGCGGCTGAAGATGAAGGTGATCGCGGGCAGCAGGCCCTCTTCGTCCAGCTTCGCGAGCACCTCCGGCCGCGGCAACGGCCGGAAGTCACGCCGCGGGCCGCCGCGCCCGTTGCGCGGACCATGCCAGCTGTTGGCCCGATCGGCCGCCTCGCGCTGCTTGATGAACCGGACCAGATCGCCGTCGACCAGCACCTTCTGGTCGGTGGAGTCGGTGTCGAACAGGTCGAACATCCGTCGCCCGACCATGACGTGCTGCCACAGCGGCACCGGCCTGGTCTCGTCGACCACCACCGCGGTGTCGCCGCGCACGGTCTCCATCCAGGCGCCGAACTCCTCGGCGTTGGAGACCGTGGCCGACAGGCTGACCAGCCGCACATCCGGCGGCAGATGCAGGATCACTTCCTCCCACACCGCGCCACGGAACCGGTCGGCCAGGTAGTGCACCTCGTCCATCACCACGAACGACAGCCCGCGCAACGCATCCGAGGACGCGTAGAGCATGTTGCGCAGCACCTCGGTGGTCATCACCACCACGGGTGCGCCGGGGTTGATCGACTGGTCGCCGGTGAGCAGGCCGACGCTGTCGCGGCCGTACCGCTCGGTGAGATCGGCGAACTTCTGGTTCGACAGGGCCTTGATCGGCGTGGTGTAGAAGCACTTTCCGCCCGCGGCGAGCGCCAGATGCACGGCGAACTCGCCGACGACGGTTTTACCCGCACCGGTCGGCGCGCAGACCAGGACGCTGTGCCCCTCTTCGAGTGCCGCGCAGGCGGTGCGCTGGAAAGGATCCAGGCTGAACTTCAGCTCGGTGGAAAACTTCGCTAGCTCGCCTGTATGCGACCGGTGATGTGTCACCGTCAGAGGGTATCGGAGTAGTCCGACATCGAGCGCCCGGTTTTATCCGGGGGTGTCATGATCGAGTCGGCCGGGTCGATCGGGTCGGGGCTGGGCAGCGTGGACGCCTCTTCGTCGGCCAGCGCGGCCAGGTTGTCGGCCTCCTTGCGCGCCTTGCGAATGTCGTTCAAGCGGGAGAACTGAATGGCGACCTCGAACAGCACCGTCAGCGCGAGCGCGAGCGCGAGCATGGAGAACGGGTCCTGCGGGGTGACGATGGCCGCGAAAACGAAGAGCCCGAAGGTGATTCCGCGCCGCCACGCCTTGAGCCGCGCGTAGGTGAGCACCCCGATGAGGTTCAAACCGATGATCAGCAGCGGGGTTTCGAAGCTGACGCCGAAGATCACCAGCAGCTGGATGATGAAGCCGAAGTACTGCGAACCGCTCAGCGCGGTGATCTGGACGTTGTTGCCGATCGTCAGCAGGAAGCTCAACGCGTGGGCGACCACGAGGTAGGCCAGTGCGGCGCCGGTCGCGAACAGCACGCTGCCCGCCGAGACGAAGCCGACCGCGTACTTGCGTTCCTTGGCGTACAGACCCGGCGTGATGAACGCCCACAACTGGTAGAGCCAGATCGGCGCGGCGAGCACGACGCCCGCGGTCATACCGACCTTCAAGCGCAGGGTGAACTGCTCGAACGGCGCGGTGGCCAGCAGCTTGCAGCTACCGTCCGGGCTGATCGCGGCGCGCGACGAATCCGGCAGCGCACAGTAGGGGCCGCGAAGAATATCGCCGAGGCTCTTGATGCCGAGGAACCCGTACTCGTACCAGATGAACCCCAGCACGGTGGTGAGGATGACCGCGGCGATCGAGACCAGCAATCGGTAGCGCAGTTCCTGCAAATGCTCGACCAACGACATGGTGCCGTCGGGATTGGTCCGGCGCTTGCTGTGCCGGGGATCGAACGGGATTCGCATGGTGGGTGATGGCCCCTGGGTTGAGAAGCTCGGCAACAGCGCACGGATCCCGGAATGAGTCGCTACTCACTCCGGGGCGAACAGCCCGCTCAGAGCTTCTTCGGCTCGGCCTGGGGCTGCGGGGTGACCGACGGGGTGACCTGCTGCGCGGGCGGCAGTTGCTGAACGGGCGGCTGCTGCGCCGGCGCCTGCGCGTCGGAGGAGTCCTTGCCCTCGTTCTGCATCTGGCTGACCTCGCTCTTGAAGATGCGCAACGACCGACCCAGGCTGCGGGCCGCGTCGGGCATCCGCTTGGCACCGAAGAACATCACGAAAACGACCGCAATGATCAGCCAGTGCCAGATGCTCAGACTGCCCATGATTTTTTACCTCCCAAGACTGGTGATGGTTCTGATGCTACCGGAGGGTGACGTGCGCGAACGCACCGTCCGGCCGCTCGGCGCACTGGGGAGTGCGAAGTCACGATGCCCTGTTTGCCCGGTGTTCACCCGAGCTGGGCGCGCTGTGTCAACGGGCGCTCGCCTGCGCGGCCCGTAGTTGTTCGAGCAGTTCCGCGCCGGTCCAGGTGCGCCGGTCGCCCTGCTCGGCGGCCACGACCAACTCGATCAGCCGCTGATTCACCGGCGTCGGCAGCCCGACCATCGTGCCCAGATCGACGATTTCGCCACAGAGCCAGGATATTTCGGTTTTGCGGCCGAGCTCGAGGTCGTCCGCCATGGACGAGCGCGCCATCGGATCGATGGCCAGCACCCGGCCGAACACGCGCCGGAAAACGCCGTCGGGGACGGTCAGCAGCCTGGCCATCAGCGCCGGCGGCACGGGTGTCAGCCGGGCGGGCGCAATTCGCGCCCTGTTCATCACCGTGAGCGCTTCCCGCTGGGTCAGCGCCAAGCAGCGCCGATAATTCCGGTCGCCGAGTTGCTCGCGCAGCGGCCGACCGGACAGCGCGTTGATCGGATTGTTCAGATTCAACAGCAGTTTCGCCCACTGCACCGAGCGCAGCTCGGGGTAGCGGCGCAACGCCAGCCCGGCCTGCTGGAAAACGTCGAGGAACTGTGCCAGCGCCGGATCGTCCTGCACGGCGAGTCCGCCCTCGGTGCCGCGATGGAAGCGGCCGCCCGGGTGGTGCACCACGTTGAACAGCACCATGCCGGCCAGCACCACGCAGTTGGGCAGGATCTCCCTGATCACCGTGTCGTTGCCGATGCCGTTCTGCAGGCTCAGCACCACCGTGCCCGGCCGGATCTTGCCGGTGAGCTCGCGCACCGCATCCGCGGTCGCCGCCGATTTCACGGTGACCAGCACCAGGTCGGCCGAGCCGATGTCGTCCGGCTCGGTGGCCACCCGGAAACGATCGGGAGTCAGGGTGTCGTCGCCGCCGTCGAGGTCGGTGAGCCGGACACCGGACGCGGTGATCTCGTCGAGCAGCCGGGGCCGGCCGACGAACGTGACATCGGCGCCCGCCACGGCCAGTTTGCCGCCGACGAAGATGCCGATGCTGCCCGCACCGATCACCATCACCCGGCTCGCCGCGCCGGTGCTCATGCCAGCTCCTCGAATCCGGCGGCCGCGTAGGCGGCCAGCGCGGCATTCGAGCGTTCACGCACCGCCGCGACCAATTCCGGCGGCCCGAGCACGGTGACGCTCGCCCCGAAGCCGAGCAGCAGACGCGCCATCCAGTCCAGCGTGGCGAACCGCATGGTCGCCTCCAGGCTGCCGTCGGGGTGCACGGCGAGCCGATGCATGGGGTACTGATCGAGCACCCAGGCGTAGTCGCCGTGAATACGCAAGCGCGCCAACGGAACCGCGGGATCGTCCTGGAACAGGTCGAGCGCGGCGGACTCCTCGGTGGCGTGGCTCGGCGGCCTGGCCGGCTCGTCCAGTTCGGTGGCGTCCTCGATCCGGTCGAACCGGAACAGGCGGACGCCCTCGGCCTGCCTGCACCAGGCTTGCAGATAACTGTTGTTGTCGACGAGGACGATCCGGATCGGATCGACGACGCGTTCGGTGACGACATCGCGGCTGGCCGAGTAGTAGACCAACCGCAACGCACGCTGTCTGGCCAGCGCCGACCGCACGGTGGCGACGGCGGGTGCCTCGGTCGGCGGGGTGCGGACGTCGTCCGGCTCGGTGCCCGAACCGCCTGCGATCGCCGATTCGATCTTGGCGATGGCGGCGTGCGCCGCGGTCGGGTCGACCATGCCCGGCATGTCCACGATCGAGCGCAGCGCCACCAGCAGCGCGGTCGCCTCGGTCGAGGTGAGCCGCAGCGGGCGATCGATGCCCGCGGAGAAGGTGACCTCGATGCTCTCCTCGGAGAACGACAGATCGATCAGGTCACCGGGGCCGTAACCGGGCAGGCCGCACATCCACAGCTGGTTGAGATCGCTCATCAGCTGCTTGGTGGTCACGCCCAGATCCGCCGCCGCCTCCGCCGCGCTGATACCGGGGTGCGCGATGAAGTACGGGATCATGTTCAGCAGTCGCGAAAGTCGAACCGAAAGTCGAGAAGAACTCACGACTCCACCTCGCTAACGCTCGGCTCCGTCGTGCGTTCAAACGCGCTGTGTCCTTGGTTCGCTCGCTGACGCTCCCTCACGACTCCACCTCGCTAACGCTCGGCTCCGTCGTGCGTTCAAACGCGCTGTGTCCTTGGTTCGCTCGCTGACGCTCCCTCACGCTCTGACCTCCGTGCGATCGAAAACCGAACGCAACCGCGCGACCACATCGGTGCGCAGGTCCTCCGGCGCGAGCACGACCGCGTCCGGGCCAAGGCCGGTGATCAGGCGGGCAATCCAGTCGCGCGACCGGACCGGTAGCTCGACCACCGTGCCGACGCGACCGCCGATGGTGCGTTCGCCGGTCACCTGGCCGATCCGGCGGAGTTCGCGCCCGCGCCCCTCGGCCACCCACACCGTCGCCGTGAAACTGACCGGCGCCGAGCTGGTGACGCGGTCGACGATGGTGCGCAGGTCGATACCGTCCGGTTTGCGCACGGCGTTCTCCGGCCCGTAGGCGGTGACGTCGTCGCCGATCCTGGACAACCGGAAGCTGCGGACCGCGTCGCGCTGCCGGTCGTGGCCGACGAGATACCAGCGACCGTGCCGGGTCACCACACCCCACGGCTCCACGTCGCGCATCAGATAGGGCGCGTTGATCGCGCCACGATGCTCGAAGCGCACGGCTTGGCCCGCGTCGATCGCGGCGAGCAGTTTGCCGAGCACCGGTTCCGAGCCGCGGGTCCGCGCGGGTACGGCGGGCACCGAGGCCACCGCGGCGTCGGTCTCCACGTGGATACCGGCGGCACGCAGTTTGAGCAGCGCTCCGTCCGCCGCGGCGGCCAGTTCGGGCGATTCCCACATCTGCACGGCGACCGCGACGGCGGCGGCCTCCTCGTCGGACAGGTCGATCTCGGGCAGCTCGTAGGCGTCCCGGTTGATCCGGTAGCCCTCCACCGACGTGTACCGGCCGACCGGTCCGATCTCCAGGGGTATGCCGAGGTCACGCAGCTCGTTCTTGTCCCGCTCGAACATTCGGCTGAACGCCTCGTCGCTGGCGGACTCCTCGTAACCGGCGACGCTGTCCCGGATCCGCTCCGCGGTCAGGAACTGCCGGGTCGACAGCAGCGCGATGACCAAATTCATCAGCCGCTCGACCTTCGATATCGCCACCCGATAGAGGGTAATCTGCCCCGCACCGCGCGTGCGCGTCGGCGCGCGATTCCCTCGATCACAGGTCGCCGCGCGGGGAGAATCGAGGGCATGATCATCGCTTTCTCTGTGACCCCGCTCGGCACCGGCGTCGATGTCGGGCGTGCCGTGGCCGAGGCCGTGCGGGTCGTGCGCGCCAGCGGGCTGCCGAACCGGACCGATGCCATGTTCACCACCGTCGAGGGCGAATGGGACGAGGTGATGGGCGTGGTGAAGCAGGCCACCGACGCCGTGCTCGCCGCCGCCCCGCGCTGCAGTCTGGTGTTGAAGGCCGACATCCGGCCCGGCGTCACCGACGGGATGACCTCGAAGGTCGAGTCGGTCGAGCGCTACCTCGCCGAGGATTAGTCCGGAATCGGCGTCTGCTGATACAGCACCAACTTCCACTCGCCGCCCGCGCGCAGATAGACACTCGACATCAGCGCGCGGAAGGCGGGTGCATCGCCCTCGCGATACGCGACGCCGGTGTACACCAGCACCTTGCTGTCCACTCCACCGTCGACCACCCGCGGCCCGAGAATTTCGTATGTCCGCCACGGCGGTGAATCATTCAGCGCGGCAATAACTTCCGCCCGCCCCAACACCGTCCCGTGCGCGAGCACCATCACCGCATCCCCGGTCATCAGCAGCCCGTAGAAGTCGGCCCCGGTGCCATCACACAGCGAGTCCCAGCCCCGCCGCTCCACCTCGAGCAGCTCATTGAGAAGTTCCGTGTCCGCCATACCCCCACGGTAGGCACAGTCACGGCAACCGACATCCACCCAGGTAGGGATTCGCCGAAAAAGTCCGACGGCGACCGATACCCGATTGCTCGGGTCCGGTCGCCCCGTCACTACATGGAGGCGATGAGGCGGTCCACGCGTTCGTCCACCGAGCGGAACGGGTCCTTGCACAGGACCGTGCGCTGGGCCTGGTCGTTCAGCTTCAGGTGGACCCAGTCGACGGTGAAGTCGCGGCCGGCTTCCTGGGCTGCGGTGATGAAGTCGCCGCGCAGTTTGGCCCTGGTGGTTTGCGGCGGGGTGTCGACCGCAGCGTCCACGGCCTCGTCCTCGGTGATCCGCTTGGCCAGCCCCTTGCGCTGCAGCAGGTCGAAGACGCCGCGGCCGCGCTTGATGTCGTGGTAGGCGAGGTCGAGCTGGGCGATCTTCGGGTCGGACAGCTCCATGCTGTAGCGATCCTGGTAGCGCTGGAACAGCTTGCGCTTGATCACCCAGTCGATCTCGGTGTCCACCTTGGCGAAGTCCTGCGCCTCGACGGCGTCGAGGGTGCGGCCCCACAGGTCGACGACCTGGTCGATCTGCGGGTCACGGTCCCGGTTGCGCAGGTGCTCGACCGCGCGGGCGTAGTACTCGCGCTGGATGTCCAGGGCGCTGGCCTGCCGCCCGCCGGCGAGCCGAACCGGGCGGCGACCGGTCAGGTCGTGGCTGACCTCGCGAATGGCGCGAATCGGATTGTCAAGGGCGAAATCTCGGAAGGAGACGCCCGCCTCGATCATCTCCAGCACCAGCGCGGCCGTGCCGACCTTGAGCATGGTGGTCGGCTCGGCCATGTTCGAGTCGCCGACGATGACGTGCAGGCGCCGGTACTTCTCCGCGTCCGCGTGCGGCTCGTCGCGGGTGTTGATGATCGGCCGCGAACGGGTGGTCGCCGACGAGACGCCCTCCCAGATGTGCTCGGCACGCTGGGACAGGCAGAACGTGGCCGCCTTCGGCGTCTGCAAGATCTTGCCGGCGCCGCAGATCAGCTGACGGGTCACCAGGAAGGGCAACAGCACGTCGGAGATCCTGGAGAACTCGCCCGCACGCACCACGAGGAAGTTCTCGTGGCAGCCGTAGGAGTTGCCCGCGGAATCGGTGTTGTTCTTGAACAGATAGATATCACCGCCGATGCCTTCTTCGGCAAGCCGCTGCTCGGCATCGATCAGCAATTCTTCGAGGACCCGCTCGCCCGCTCGGTCGTGGGTCACCAATTGGTGCAGGCTGTCGCATTCGGCAGTCGCGTACTCCGGATGGGAACCGACATCGAGGTAGAGCCGAGCACCGTTGCGGAGGAACACGTTCGAGCTGCGGCCCCAGGACACCACCCGGCGGAACAGGTACCGGGCTACCTCGTCGGGGGACAGCCGACGGTGACCGTGGAAGGTGCATGTCACACCGAACTCGGTCTCGATCCCCATGATTCGTCGCTGCACACTATCGACATTACAGCCATGTCATGCGCCCGCGTGGGGCTGCGGACAACACGATCGCATACGTCTTCACAACGATTCGGTCCGGTTTGCCCTGATTCGGCGCCCCGCACCACCCTGGACACCCTTTTCGCAATCCCCGAGCCACCGCGCTGTCGCCGCAGATCCCATTCGATACTCCCCCGTGTGTCCCGACCTCGGTAGGCACCGGCTCGCAGCATCATGGCTACCGCTTCAGCGAAGTTCGTTTGTCCCGATATCGACGACGAAGGTAGGCCGAATGCGGAAATGGATCAGGGTGGCGGCGGTCGCGGTAATGTGCGCCGTCGTTTCACAGGGTGTGGTGGCCGCCGAATTCGACGACGCCCCGCCGAGCACGCTGATCGCGGTGGACGGCGGGCACCTCGACTGGCCGACCATGCTCCGGCTGCTACGCGAGGACAACCTCACCATTCGGCTGGCCGACTCGGCCCGGCAGCGCATGAACACCACCCGGCAGGGCGCCCTGGATTCCATCGAGGCCGGTCAGCGGGTGTACGGCTGGAATCAGGCGCTCGGCCCGCTGAAGGACCGCCCGCTCGAACCGGACCAGCAGCGCGAATTCCAGCGGCGCATGCTGCGCTCGCACGCCGCGGGCGTCGGGCCCATGCTGGCGCCGGGTGTGGTGCGGCTGGCCCTGGTACTGCGCGCCAACTCGATGGCCAGGGCCGCGATGGGGGTGCGCCCGGAGGTGGTGGACCGGATGCTGTCGATGGTCGAGGCGGGCGTGCTGCCGATGATGCCGGAGATCGGTTCGCTGGGCACCGGCGATCTGCAACCGATGGCGGCGGCCGGGTTGAGCATGATCGGCGAACACAATCCGGTCCTGTTCCGCGGCACCCGGACGGCGGCGAGCATGGCGTTTCGCGCGGCGGGCCTGCCGGAGCAGTTCACCCTGGAGTCCGGCGAGGCGCTGCCGCTGATCAGCGGCGGCAGCGTGGTCACGGCCCGTTTCGTGGAGGCGATCGACCGCGCCGAGCACGACCTGCACGGCTTCGCCGCCGCCTTCGCGCTGTTCCTGGAGGCGACCAGGGCCGAGCAGGGCGCCTTCGACGAGCGCACGCACAACGAGCGCAACCTCGATCACGATATCGACGGAGCAGGCGACATTCGCTCGATGGTGTGCGGCACCGAATGGATGACCGACCGAGGACGCGAACGTTCCGGCGACGCGCATCCGCGCATCCAGGACGCCACCTCGGTCCGCTCGACCCCGCACGTGATCGGCGGACTGCGGCACAGCCTGGAGACGGCGCGCGACACGGCCCTGCGCGAGGCGAACGCCTCCACCTCCAACCCGCTGATCTTCGAAAAGGACGGTGGCGGATACGAATTCGTGATGGGCGGCAACTGGGCGGTGACCAGGATCGGCGCCCAGATCGACGCGTTGAACGCGCAGATCGCGAACCTGGCGATCCTGTCCGAGGGGTTGTCCGGCCGGCTGCTGGAACCGAAATGGAGCTACGGGGTGCCCGCGAATCTCGCGGGCGGGGAGATCGGGCTGAACTCCGGCATGGTGCAGGCGCAGACCGTTGCCGCCGCCTTGATTCCGGAGATCCAGGTCAGAGCTCATCCCGCGAGCACCATGTCCAGGCCGGTGAAGGGTGGTCAGGAGGATCTCAACACGATGGCGATGGCGTCGATGCGCAACCTCGCGGACAACCTGGATCGGCTGGATATCGTGCTCGGCGTGCAGATCCTGATGGGCGCGCAGGCGGTCGATTTGATGCGCGACCGGATGGGCGAGTTGCGCCTCGGTTCGGGTACCGAGGCGGTGCACGCCGTAGTTCGTCAGCGCATCCCGATGCTCCATGACGACCGCTATCTCAGCCCCGACGTCGACGCGGCCATCGCCCTGGTTCGCGAGGACGCCTTCACCCCCGCCTTCCGCGCCGCCGACGAAACACGCTGCGCCGCATAGCCGGAACGAGCCATGGCTACCAGGACGATGCCGCCATGCCTCGCAGAAAAGAAAGCGGGCCCGTGCGATAGCCGCCACTGGGACGGCACCGCACGGGCCCAAACTTCTGAACGGCGTTACTCGGCTTCGGGAGTCTCCGCCGGTTCCGCCTTGGCCTTGCCCTTCTTGGCCGGGTTCAGCAACTGCTCGAGCGTGGAGTTGGTGACCCGCCGGAAGGCCCGTCGCGGTCGCGCCTGCTCCAGCGTGGCGACCTCGAGCGAACTGACGCCGAGCACCCGCTTCTCCTTCTCCGCACCCTCGGGGACGCCCGCCTGCAGCGCCTCGACCGCGACCTTGATCGCGGCACCCAGGTCGAGACCCGGCTTGTAGGACGCCTTCAACGCGGTCAGGATCGGCTCGGTCGTGCCGCCCATCACCACGTATTCGCGCTCGTCCACGATCGACCCGTCGAAGGTGATCCGATACAGCACCGTCATCGGCGACTGCTCCGGATAGCCCACCTCCGCCACGCAGATCTCCACCTCGTAGGGCTTGAGCTGATCGGTGAAGATCGACCCGAGCACCTGGGCGTAGGCGTTGGCCAGTGCGCGGCCGGTCACGTCGCGGCGGTCGTACTGGTAACCGCGAATGTCGGCCTGCAGGATTCCGCTGCGGCGCAGATTCTCGAACTCGTTGTATTTGCCGACCGCGGCGAACCCGACCCGGTCGTAGAGCTCACTCACCTTGTGCAGCGTCGCGGACGGGTTCTCCGCGACGAACAGCACACCCTTGTCGTACACCAGGACCACGACACTGCGACCCCGACCGATGCCCTTGCGCGCGAGCTCGGTCTTGTCGCGCATGATCTGCTCGGCCGACGCGTAGTACGGCAGTGTCATGCGCGAACACCCCCTTCTTCGGCAGCCTCGCGATCGGCCACGATCCCGCGAGCGATCGCTTCGAGGCGGTCCTCGGTCACCTCGACCGCACCTTCCTCATCGATGACGATCGCCGTCGGATAGATCCCGCGCATCAGATCGGGACCGCCCGTCGCGGTGTCGTCGTCGGCCGCGTCGAACAGCGCCTCGACGGCGATGCGCAAGGCGCGCTCCTGATCAATTCCCTTGGCGTACAGCTTCTTCAGCGACCCCTTGGCGAAGACCGAACCCGATCCCACCGCGGCGTAACCGAACCGCTCCTCGCTACGTCCACCCACCACGTCGTACGAGACGATGCGGCCGACCCGGTCCGGGTCGGTGGCATTGACGTCGTACCCGACCAAAATCGGAACCACCGCCAGCCCCTGCAGGGCGGCGGGCAAGTTCTCGCGCACCATCTTCGACAGCTTGTTGGACTTGCCGTCGAAGGTCAGGGATACGCCCTCGAGCTTCTCGTAATGCTCCAGCTCCACCGCGAAGATCCGCACCATCTCGACGGCCATGCCCGCGGTGCCTGCGATGCCCGCCGCGGAGTAGCTGTCGGTGATGTAGACCTTCTCGATGTCCCTGCTGGCCAACAGGTTTCCCTGGGTGGCCCGCCGGTCACCGGCGATGAGCACGCCGCCGCGGTAACTGATCGCGACGATGGTGGTGCCGTGCGGCGCGATGTCCTTGGCACCGGTGGCGCTCGTCATCGCGCCATCGACCATCCCGAACTTGTTGCCTGGCAACATGTCCGGTGCGTGCATGCGGAGGTATTCGGAGAAGGACGAGAGGGCGTACCCCAGGTGGAGACGCGAGGGGTCACCTACTGTCACTGGCCGCCTTTCTGAACGTACGCACGGACGAAGTCTTCGGCGTTCTCCTCGAGCACATCATCGATCTCGTCGAGCAGGTCGTCGGTCTCCTCCGCCAGCTTTTCGCGGCGCTCCTGACCGGCGGCGTCCGCACCCTCTGGGCCATCATCCTCGTCGCCGCCCCCGGCGCGCTTGGTCTGCTCTTGTGCCATGGCAGCCGACCTCCTCTGTCCTCATCATGATCGGAGCTCGATGTCGAGCACGGCTCCGATCATGAGCAAATGTCCGTGCTCGTCCTTCAACACTACCCAGCCGAACCGACACGATGTCGTATTCCGTCCCGATGTACGTCGAGTCGGTAGCGGTCCCGTGATCAGGTTGTGAGCTGTTCCACAAGATCGGCGGCCGAGCTCACCCCGTCGAGCAGCTTGCCGACGTGCGCCTTTGTGCCGCGGCGCGGCTCCAGGGTCGGGATGCGGACCAGCGAATCGCCGCCGAGGTCGAAGATCACCGAATCCCAGCTCGCCGCGGCGATGTCGGCGCCGAACCGGCGCAGGCACTCGCCGCGGAAGTAGGCGCGAGTGTCGGTGGGCGGGTTGGTCATCGCGTCCATCACCTGCTGCTCGGTGACCAGCCGTTTCATCGAACCGCGGGCAACCAGGCGGTTGTACAGGCCCTTGTCCAGGCGCACGTCGGAGTACTGCAGATCCATCAGGTGCAGCTTCGGGGCCGCCCAGCCCAGTCCCTCACGCTGGCGCATGCCCTCGAGCAGGCGCAGCTTGGCGGGCCAGTCGAGCAGGCTCGCGCACTCCATCGGGTCGCGCTCGAGCAGATCGAGCACCATGGCCCAGTTGTCGATGATGTCCTGCACGCGCTTGTCGTCGTTGCCGGTGCGATCCACGAACTTGATCACGCGGTCCAGGTACACCCGCTGCAGCGCGAGCCCGGTGAGCTCACGGCCGTCGGCGAGCGCGACGGTGGCGCGCAGCGTCGGGTCGTGGCTGATCGTGTGCACGGCGGTGACCGGGCGGGCCAGCTGCAGATCGGTCAGGTCCTCGCCCGCCTCGATCAGGTCGAGCACCAGCGCGGTGGTGCCGACCTTGAGGTAGGTGGACATCTCGGCCAGGTTGGCGTCGCCGATGATGACGTGCAGCCTGCGGTACTTGTCCGCGTCGGCGTGCGGCTCGTCGCGGGTGTTGATGATGCCGCGCTTGAGGGTGGTCTCCAGGCCGACCTCGACCTCGATGTAGTCCGCGCGCTGGGACAGCTGGAAGCCCGCGGTGTCGCCGGACTGCCCGATGCCGACCCGGCCGGAGCCGGTGATCACCTGACGGGACACGAAGAACGGGGTCAGGCCGAGGATGATCTGGTTGAAGGGGGTGTCGCGGCTCATCAGGTAGTTCTCGTGGGTGCCGTAGGAGGCGCCCTTGCCGTCGACGTTGTTCTTGTACAGCTGCAGGCGCGGGGCGCCGGGCACGCTCGACGCGTGCCGTGCGGCGGCCTCCATCACGCGCTCGCCCGCCTTGTCCCAGATGACCGCGTCCAGCGGATCGGTGACCTCGGGTGCGGAGTACTCGGGGTGGGCGTGGTCGACGTAGAGCCGGGCGCCGTTGGTGAGAATCATGTTCGCCGCGCCGACCTCGTCGGCGTCGATCACGGGCGCCGGTCCGTTCATCCGGCTCAGGTCGAAGCCGCGCGCGTCGCGCAGCGGCGACTCCACCTCGTAGTCCCAGCGGGTGCGTTTCGCACGCGGCACACCCTCGGCGGCGGCGTAGGCGAGGACGGCCTGCGTTGAGGTGAGGATCGGGTTGGCCGACGGCTCGGTTGGGGTCGAAATGCCGTACTCGACCTCGATTCCGATGATGCGCTGCATAGGTCGAGCCTAACGGGCACCGCCCGGCGAAGTCCGTCGGCAGCCTGCGCCGAGCCGGGGACGACGGCGGCGGAGGTCGATCTCATACCGCGCGTCGTACTTCCGGAGGATTCTCGCGGGCCCAGGTCAGCGCGATAGTCGGTGCATGACCGAATCTCTCGCCACACCGCACGCCGATGCGGGACGCCACCGCGCGGCAGCCGCGCAGGCACCGGCCGGGCGCTCGCGCTTGGTCGCCTTGGACGTGCTGCGCGGTATCGCGATTCTCGGCACCCTCGGCACCAACATCTGGATCATGACCAACCCCGAAGGTCTCATCGGCTACGTCGATCAGTTGACTGAACCCGCGAGCGGCTGGATCTGGGCCGAACGGGTGCTGCAACAACTGGCGCAGGGCAAGTTCCTCGGGCTGCTCACCATCATGTTCGGCATCGGGCTCGCGATTCAGCAGGCTTCGGCGCAGCGCGGCGGGCGGCGCTGGCCGGGCAAGTATCCGGTGCGCGCCGGGCTGCTGTTCCTGGACGGCCTGCTGAACTTCCTGTTCATCGCGGAATTCGACGTCTTGATGGGGTACGCGCTCACCGGTTTGGTCGTCGCCTACGTCCTCGCGACAAGTGAACGCGCGCAACGGCGTTGGCTGATCATCGCGGCGAGCATCCACGTCGGCATGCTCACGTTGATCGCGCTGGCGATAGCGTTCGCGCCGGAGCAGAGCTCCGAGCCACGCGCACCGTTGGACCCGAATCCCTATGCCGACGGGTCGTTCTGGGACCTGGTGGTGTTCCGGGTGCAGCACGCGGGCGAGTTCCGGGTGGAGACGGTGTTCGTGTTCGCCATGTCGATCGCGCTGTTCCTGGTGGGCGCCCGGCTGTTCCGGGCCGGAGTGTTCCGGCCGGAGGGCGCGACGCTGCGTAAACGGTTGATGATCATCGGCTTCGGTGTCGCGGCGCCGCTCGACCTGGTCGCCGGCGTCGCGGGCGGCGGTGACCTGTTCCTGTTCACCCGCTACGGCACCGCGCCTTTCGTCTCGCTCGGCATCCTCGCGCTGGTCGCGCACTTCTATCTGCGCAGGCCACACGTCGGATTCGTGGGTAGGCGGCTCACCGAGGTGGGCCGTACCGCGCTCAGCTGCTACATCTTGCAGAACCTGGTGGCGTCGATCCTGTGCTACGGCTGGGGTTTCGGCCTCGCGGCCCGCGTCTCGGCCGACGCGCGGGTGCCCTTCACGGTGGGCATCTACCTGCTGGTCTCGCTGATCATCGTGACCGGTGCGCACCTGTGGTTGCGCCGGTTCGAGCGCGGGCCGGTCGAGTGGGCTTGGCACCACAGTTTCCAGTTGCTGACCGCCGGAAAAGCCTGACCGAATCGGGAGGGGAGACGTCCGGCCTGCGGCGCCACGCGGGCCGGACGCCCTTGCGTCGTCACAATGAGTTGGCGGACTGGGCTTTCGGCGCCGACGGCAGCTCGATGTGGTCCACGACCACCCCGACGTCGAGGTTCGTGACGAGCCCGGCGTCGTCGAATTCGATGGTCCCCGCCACACCGGCGCCGCTGAATTCGAGTAACCGATAATCCTCGAGAAATCCGGTGACCATCCCCCGCCTGCTCAGGTAGCTCTGCGTGGCCCGACGATGGTCGACCAGCGGCAATGCGTTGATGCCGTGGGCGAGTACGCGCGCCATGCCCGCCGCGCTGGGCGGCGGTAACTCGAACGCCGGATGCTCCACCAGAAACGCAACGCAGGTGCCGTCGGTAACCCCGCAGTACGAACTCCAATGCCCGGAAATCACTTTCGCGGCGTCCAGCAGCAGGGTCGCCACCTGGTGCGGCTCCGGTGTGGCGCGGCCGAGCGCGACCGGCATTTCCGCGGCGCACAATTCGGCGACGCCGTAGCGGACACCGAACTCGCGCACCATGCGCGCGACCGCGATGAGTGGCCGCGCGAAACCCCACGGATTAGCCCACGCCCACAGCCACGTCTCGGCGTCGGTGGTGCCGAGCAGGTGAAAGTTCGTGCACACGAATGTCTGGTCTTCGCCGATGAATTCGAGCCGCCGCTCCTCCATATCGGCCTGCCACCGGTGCGGGCCGAGCAGTTCCTCGACGTGTAGGCGATGCTCGAGCGACAGTAATCCCGCGTCGTCGAGCAGCCTCGTCAGGGGCACAGGTTCGGACACCGGCATGAGCGTAGTCAACGCAGTCCCCCTCGTAGGTATCCTCGCCTACCGCTAGTTTCGTGTCGTGAGCTTGGCCGACCGTTATCCGTTGCTGCACACCCCGACCCACTGGGCGTGGGGCGATCTGGACGTCCGGTTCGCCACCGAAGCACCACCCGACGAACTGGTCACCAACGTCCATGTCGTCTGCTTCGTCGGCGACGATATCGTGCTGTGCCGCGACGACCGCGACGTGTGGCTACTTCCCGGCGGCACGCGCGAGCAGCACGAATCCATCGAGGAATGCGTTCGCCGCGAGCTCCGCGAAGAAGCGGGCGCATACCCTACCGGCCCGGTCCGCTGGCTCGGTGCCCACTACGCCACCAGCAATCGGGCTGCCCCCTATCGCGATTGGCAGCCGCATCCGCACAAGGCCTGGCTCTGGTGCGCCGCCGATGTCGTCCTCGACTCGGCGCCGACCAACCCCGACGGTGCCGAACAAATCCGCGAGGTCCGCGCCGTGCCGCTCGCTGCAGCGCTGGAACTGGCCCGCACCGACGGCGACTACGTGGCCGAATTGATCGCCCTCGCAGTCGAACTGCATCGGCCCTGATCGCCGGGCCGGAAATTACTCGGCGCGCAAGGCTTCCGGGCGGGCCAGCAGATCGCCGACGACGACGTCACGCTCGAGTGGCACGCCGAGGCTGCGGGCGTTGCCCTCGAAGAGCGCGAGCACCGATTCGGTGAGGATGCCCTCGACCTGATCGGAGGCGAGGGTGCTGTTCGGGTCGGCGCGCCAGCTGTTCACCACGCCGTCGACGAAACCGATGATGCCGAACGCCATCGGACGTGCGCGTCCGGGGTCGATGCCGAAGCGGGACAGCCAGAGGGCGAACAGGTCGGCCAGCCGGCCGCCGATCCGGTCCTTGGCGCCGGCCAGCGACGAATCACCTTGCGGCGCCGCGCCGCCGATGAAGCGGTGCAGGTTCGGGTGGCGTTCCACCCAGCGGACGTAGGTGCCGACGGCGCCGCGCACCGCATCGCGCACGGTCCCGTCGGGGTGCAGCTTCGGCATGATCTGCGCCAGCAGCGATTCCAGGATCTGGCGGCGGATCTGCTCGTCCAGATCGGTGCGTCCGTCGAAGTGCCGGTAGACGACGGGGCGGGGCAGGTTGAGGCGGTCGGCGATCTGCTGCACCGACACCTCGACGCCGTGCTCCTCGATGACGGTGATGGCGGCGTCGATCACGTCGGCGCGGCGCTGGGCCTTATGACCGTTCCAGCGGGTCGCGCGTCCGTCGGAGACGGGAGGCTCGAGGTTTCCGCTGGTCGTGGTCACAGAATCACGATACCCGCACGACGGTTGACTGCGACAGAGTGTCTCACTAATCTGAGTGTGACAGCTTGTATCGGTTAGTCGACATGTTGGAGAGCAGTCATGGGCAACGAGGCCGCACTGATCCCCCAAGAATCCTTCGCGCAGCGCCTGCTGACCGGATCGGTCAAGAAGTCCTACGACCCGGTGGTCGACATGGACTGGGACGCGCCGCTCGATCCGGACAAACTCTTCCTCCCAGCGGCGGTCGTCTCGCTGTACGGCACCGAGCTGTGGGAGTCGATGACGCCGCAGCAACAGCGCGAACTGTCCCGCCAGGAACTGGCGAACGTGCTCTCGGTCGGTATCTGGTTCGAGAACCTGCTCAACCGGTTGCTGTTACGCGAGTTGCTCGCCGACGACCCGACCAGCAGGCATTCGCATTACACGCTCGTCGAGATGGGTGACGAGTGCAGGCACATGATGATGTTCGGCAAGCTCATCGACCGCATCGAGGCCCGCCCGTACTGGCCGCGGCGCGCGGGCAGGCTGGTGATCGGCGTGCTTCCGCTGTTCCTGCGCGGTTCGATGACCTGGGTCGGCGCGCTGGTCGGCGAGGAGATCTTCGACGCCATCCAGCGGCGCACGCTCGACGATCCGCAGTTGCAGCCCTTGGTGTCGCGCGCGATGCGCATCCACGTCACCGAGGAGGCGCGCCACATCGGCTTCGCCAGGGACGCACTGGCCCGCATGGTGCCCACCATGTCGCGCGCCGAACTCGCCTACACCAGGCTGTGTGTCGCGATCGCCGCACCGCTGTTCGTCTACCTGCTGACCAACCGGCACATGTACACCCGCGCGGGTTTGGACGGGCGCGCGGCCCGGCGGATCGCCACCAAGAACCCGGACGCCAAGAAGGCGCTCGGCATCGGCGCCGCGAATCTCGGTGTCTTCCTGCAGAAGCAGGGCCTCATCGGCCCGGTCGGCGAGTGGATCTGGCGGCGGCAGGGGCTGCTCGCATGATCGAGAACCCCGAAATAGTCATTGTCGGTGCCGGTTTCGGCGGAATCGGCATGGCCATCGAGTTGCGCGAGGCGGGCATCGACGATTTCGTCGTGCTGGAGAAGGCCGGCGAGATCGGCGGCACCTGGCGGGAGAACACCTATCCCGGCGCGGGCTGCGATGTGATGTCGCTGATGTATTCGTACTCCTTCGAGCCGAACAAGCGGTGGACGCGGATGTTCGCCCGTCAGCCGGAGATCCTGGACTATCTGCGCCGCACCGTGGACAAGTACGACCTGCGCAGGCACCTTCGCCTGCACGCCGAGGTGGTGACGCTCGACTTCGACGACACGGCCGATCGCTGGGACGTCGGCCTCGCGGACGGACGGCACTTCCGCCCACGGATGGTCGTGATGGCGCCAGGCCCGCTGCACGAGCCGTCGGTGCCGGACTTTCCCGGCCGGGATACCTTCCGCGGCAAGAGTTTCCACTCGGCCGAGTGGGATCACGGCTTCGACCTCGGCGGCAAGCGGGTCGCGGTGATCGGCACCGGTGCCAGCGCGGTGCAATTCGTGCCGCAGATCGCCAAAGAAGCTGGGCACGTGACGGTGTTCCAGCGCACGCCGCACTGGATCGTGCCGAAGCCGGACCGCCCGCTCTCGCCGGTGGAGCACCGGATGTTCCGGTATCTGCCCGGCGCGCAACGGCTCTACCGCTGGGCGATCTACTGGGGTTACGAGTCGCTGATTCCCGCGTTCATGAACCCTGAGCTGATGCGCCGGGTGGAGACGGTCGCGCGCGGTCACCTGCACCGCCAGGTCCGCGATCCGGAGCTGCGCGCGCGGCTCACCCCGGACTACCGGCTGGGCTGTAAGCGAATCCTGGTGTCCAACAACTTCTACCCCGCGTTGCAGCGCGACAACGTCGAGCTGGAAACCACGCCGATCGCGAGCATCACCGAATCCGGCGTAACCACCGTCGACGGTGCCGAGAAGCCCTTCGACGCGATCATCTACGGCACCGGCTTCAAGATCTCCGACCGATTCGCCGACCAGCACATCGTCGGCGCCAACGGCCTTACCCTGCAACATGCTTGGCGCAACGGGGTGGAGGGGTTCCTCGGTGTTGCGGTCAACGGGTTCCCCAACCTGTTCCTCATCGTCGGCCCGAACTCCGGCGGCGGGCACCAGTCGATCGTGTTCATGATCGAGGCGCAGGCCCGCTACATCCGGCAGTGCATCGAGTTGCAGCGCAAGACCTCCACCACCCGGATGGAGGTGCGGGCGGCGACCCAACACGAGTTCAACCGCCGCACCCAGGCGAAACTGGCCGGGACCGTGTGGAATTCGGGCGGCTGCCAGAGCTGGTATCTGGACGAGCACGGCGTCAACCGTGCCGCATGGCCGGGCTCCAGCGTGTCCTACTGGCGCACCATGCGCCACCCGAACCCCGGCCACTACGACCTCACCGTGGCCGCGGATCGCGAACCGGCACACGAGTATTCCGGCCCCGCCATGCTCGACTCCCCCGGTTCGCTACTGCCGGTGACGGTGACGCTCAGCGGGCACGCCGACCCCATCGACGGCCGATACCACTGGTACGGCCGCATCCGCGCCACCGACGGCGCCGACCTCCCCGATCCCGGCCGCGCCGAGGTGCTCCTGACCCTCCCCGGCCGCTTCCCCACCGCGGGGCGACTACAGGAGCGCGACCCGTGGGGCAACCTGCGCATCGTCGGCGTCGGCGACCCGCCGTTCGCGCTCGAGCCCGCCGAAATCCACTGATCGGGTCGATTTCCCGCCGCACGGCCCATTGGTGCGGGTACCCATCTCTGCGATCGGCTCGACGCAGCGACTCGACCGCCTGCTGAGGCACAGGCCACCATTCGACCCCGGGATTCGGGCAGAATCGAAGCATGGCAACGGCAACCTGGCAGGGTCGTGTGCTCGCGAGCAGCGACGACACGATCATCGTCGAAGGCAACCACTACTTCCCACCGGACTCCGTGCACACCGAGTTCTTCCAGCCCTCCGATACCCACACGTTCTGCCCGTGGAAGGGCACCGCCAGCTACTACACCCTCGTCGTCGACGGCGAAACCAACGAGGACGCCGCCTGGTACTACCCCGAACCCAAGCCAAAGGCCGCGGAGATCAAGGACTACGTCGCCTTCTGGCGGGGCGTCGACGTCGACTGACCGACGCACACACAGCCGCACGCGTATCAGCGCGACGACTCGTCGTGCGGCTGGAATTCGCCCTCACACGTCGAAGTACAGCTCGAACTCGAATGGGTGGGGGCGGACGTTGATTTCGGCTATTTCGGTGTCGCGCTTGAGGCGGATCCAGGTTTCGAGGAGGTCGTCGGTGAAGACGTTGCCTTCGGTGAGGTAGTCGTGGTCGGCCTCGAGGCGGTCGATGACGCTGGCGAGGCTGGGTGGGGTCTGGGTGACCTCGGCGGATTCCTCGGGGCTCAGTTCGTAGAGGTCCTTGTCGATGGGGGCGGCGGGCTCGATCTTGCGGCGGATGCCGTCGAGGCCGGCCATCAGCATGGCGGCGAAGGAGAGGTAGGGGTTGCCGGAGGAGTCGGGGCAGCGGAACTCGAGCCGCTTGGCCTTCGGACTGGCTCCGGTGACCGGAATGCGCACGGCCGCAGAACGATTGCGCTGGCTGTAGACGAGGTTGACCGGAGCCTCGTAGCCGGGGACGAGCCGCTTGTAGGAGTTCACGGTGGGGTTGGTGAAGGCCAGCAGTGAGGGCGCGTGCCGCAGCAGTCCGCCGATGTAGTGCCGTGCCAGGTCGGAGAGCCCGGCGTAGCCCACCTCGTCGTAGAACAGCGGATCGCCGTTCTGCCAGAGGGATTGGTGGACGTGCATGCCCGAACCGTTGTCGCCGAAGAGCGGCTTGGGCATGAAGGTGACGGTCTTGCCCTCGGCCCACGCGGTGTTCTTGATGATGTACTTGTACAGCTGCAGATCGTCGGCGGCGGCGAGCAACGTGTTGAACTTGTAGTTGATCTCGGCTTGGCCCGCGGTGCCGACCTCGTGGTGCCCCTTCTCCAACTCGAAGCCCGCGTTCTGCAGATTGCCGCACATGCGGTCGCGCAGATCGACCTCGGCGTCGTAGGGCGCCACGGGGAAGTAGCCGCCCTTGGGGCGCACCTTGTAGCCGCGGTTGAGCGTGCCGTCGGGGTTGTACTTCATGCCGGTGTTCCAGCTCGCCGACCCCGAATCCACCTCGTAGAAGGCGCCGTTCATGGTCGTGTCGTAGCGGACCGCGTCGAAGATGTAGAACTCGGCCTCCGGGCCGAAGTACGCCGTGTCGGCGATCCCGGTGCTGCGCAGGTACTCCTCGGCCTTGCGCGCGACATTGCGCGGGTCGCGACTGTAGGCCTCGCGGGTGTGCGGGTCATGCACGAAGCAGTTCATGTTCAACGTTTTCGCCGCGCGGAACGGATCCAGGCGCGCGGTCCGCAGATCCGGGATCAGCAACATGTCGGACTCGTGGATCGACTGGAAGCCGCGCACCGACGAGCCGTCGAACGCGATTCCGTGCTCCACCAGGTCCTCGCCGAAGGCGACGGCCGGGATCGAGAAGTGCTGCTGCACACCGGGTACATCGCAGAATCGGATGTCGACATAGGCGACTTCCTCCGCGCAGATGTACTCGAGCACTCCCTCGGTAGTCGGCTTCATCACGACTCACTCCTCGCACGCGCGGCATCCGCGGATCGGCGAGGCGGGCCCATTCCCTCGCGCTCGACAGGTCGCGGCAGGTCCGGCTCGCCGAATCCACCATACGACGCCACACTCGGCGCCGGAGGTGATTCGCTCGGGCACGCCATGATTCGGCCGGACCCGCGAGTCGGCACCGGGCAGCGGCACAAAGAACGACCGTCAGGTTCGGCATTCTGCCGATACCACCCGGTCGGGTGATGGGGTGGGCTGGACCACACGACGGTGCAAGGCACCGTCAGGTCGATCCGGAAGGCCCCGATGAAACTGTCTCCGCCGCAGCTCGCCGCGGCGAGCGTGCTGTGCTGCGCGCTCACCCTCACCACGGCACCGATGCACGCGTCCGCCGATCCGGGCCGGATTTGGTACGTGAGCGCGACGGGTTCGGCAGGCGGGAACGGCACGGAGGCAATGCCTTTCACTACCTTGCAGGCGGTCCAGCAGGCCGCGGGTGACGGCGACACGATCGTCGTTCTTGCCGCGCCACTCGGCACCCCACCGCTCGATGGCGGGATCGCGCTCCGGCCGGGCCAGCGGCTACTCGGCCGTCAGGGTCCCGGCGGCGTTGCGGCCGTCACCAACACGACCACCGCGAACGACGGTGACGCGGTCCGCCTGGCCCCGAACACCGAAGTCCGCGACCTCACCATCACCGGCGCCCAGCGCGGCGGCATCTACGGCCGCGATGTCGGCACCGCGGTCGTCGCGGGCAACACCATCGCCGCCACCAATCGCGCCTGCCACGACGGGTTCCTGGTGCAGCCCTTCCCGCCGATGCTCGGCGTTCCGTTCGGCACACCGCTGCCCGTCGCGCCGAACGTGGTCGCGTTGAACAACGGCTGGGCCGGGATCATGATCGACGCCGAGGCAGGCACCAGCGCCCTGACCATCGACCGAAACATCGTGCGCGACACCGCCTGCGGCGACGGCATCGACGTGCGCACTACCGGCACCGCGCAGGTCACCGCCGCCATCACCGACAACCTGACCGAGAACATCAATCAGGGTCTCGCCAAACTCTCCGTCCTCGCCGTCGGCCTGCAGAGCACCGGAACCTCCGCCCTGACCGCCACGCTGCGCGGCAACACCCAGCGCAATATCGCGGTGCCCGCCAACGACCCACTCAACGCCGCCGCCGACAGCGAGGGCATTTTCGTCAACGCGGCGGAGCGGGCCCGTATGCGAATCACCATCGACCGCAACAGTTATCGTCACGGTGGCGGCCATTTCTCCGCCAACGGGATCGAGTTCGTCACCAGCAACGGCACCCCCGACAGCGAAGTGACTCTCACCAATAGCGAATTCATCGACGTCCCTGGCGATATCGTGGAGAACCTGAACCTGAGCGCCGAGGGTGCCCGCCACGTGATGACCATCGACGGCCTCACCGCGTCGCGCTCCAGCTTCGTCGCCGCCCTGCTGAACCCGTACGTGCCGGGCAATCTCGGCAGCTGCCTGTTCTCGGCCAGCTTCGGCCGGGACAACACCACCGCGCTGACGCTGCGCAACGCCCACCTCAGCCAGTGCAGCGCCGACGGCATCGGCATCTACGCCTACTCCCCCAGCGGTCCGGCCCCCGCGACGGCGACCATGCGTTTCGACATCGCCGACACCACCGTCACCGAGGCCGCGGTGGCCGACCTGCAGGTGCACACCGTCGGTGATCTGGCCGAGCTGACCGGCAAGGTGGAACGGTCTCGTTTCAGTGGCGACATCGTGCTGAGCCAGCGCAACAGCACCCTCGGTCCGGGCTCGGTGGTCGACTTCGGCGGCGGCCGCCTCGGCAGCGCCGGAGACAACTGCTTCGCACCCACCACGGAGGCCGCCCTGGCGGCGCCGAACCTTCCCCTGGACCATCCGGGCTCCTGGCCGATCTGCGGCTGACCCTGCCATCGAGGCGGGTCGAATGGCCGTTGCCCGAGAGCACCCGGCTCCGCCGATCTTGCGCACTTCGCCACCGGGGGTGGCTCAACTCGGTGTGGCAGAGACGCCAGAGCCGAAATTTGGTCGAGTGCACAATCTCGTGCGTCACACTCTGCGCGTTTGTCGCTAGCGCGCACACTCGCTCATGCGTTCTGCTGATAGATGACGATGAGGTCATCCGCGTCCACCAGACGATTCGGGATGACCTCAGCCCTTCGCTAGCAGAGGTTAGGTTCTTGGTTTCATCGACAGTCCCGGCGGCCGCCCGCCCGGACACGCTGTGTGCGGCGTTCCAGTCAAACGTCGCGAAGTACCCGGACGCGGTCGCGCTGCGCACCCTCGGCGGTGCCGTCTCCATCACCTGGCGCGAGTACGGCGAACGGGTGCGAGCCATCGCCACGGGACTCGCCGCGCTCGGCATCGGATCCGGCGACACGGTCGCGATCATGCTGACCAACCGCCCCGAGTTCCACCTCTGCGACACCGCCATCCTGCACGCAGGCGCGACACCGTTCTCGGTGTACAACACCAACCCGGTCGACCTGCTCGTCTACCAGTTCGGCAACGCCCGCAACAAGGCCGTCGTCTGCGAGCGCCAGTTCGCCCCCAAGATCCTGGAGGCGGTCGCCAAGGCGGCCGCCGAAGGCATCCACGTCGAGCACGTGATCTGCGTGGACGAGGCGCCCGACGGCACGCTCGCGCTGTCCGACCTGGAGCAGCGCACCGCCGAGGGCTTCGATTTCGAGGCCGCCTGGCGCAGCGTGCGGCCCGACGATCTGCTCACCGTCGTCTACACCTCCGGCACCACCGGCCCGCCGAAGGGTGTGGAGCTCACGCACACCAACTTCATCGAAAACGCCCGTGTCCTGGAGACATTCGGCGGTGGCGGCCCCGAGGACCGGGTGATCTCCTACCTGCCCGACGCACACGCCGCCAACCGCTGGTTCGCGCATTACCTGACGCTGCTCGAGGGCTGCCAGATCACCACCGTTCCCGACTTCAAGCAGGTGGCAACGGCTTTGGCCGAGGTGCACCCGAGCGTGTTCCTCGGTGTCCCCCGGGTGTGGGTGAAAGTCAAAGGCGCACTGGAGGAACGGTTTGCCACCGAGTCGCCGGTCAAGCGCCGCCTGATCCATTGGGCGGTCGACGTCGGCCGCAAGAAGGCCCGCGCCACCTCCGACGCCCGCCCCCTCGGCGCCCTGGACAAGCTTCAGTACGCGCTCGCCGATCGCCTGGTGCTCAGCTCCATCCGCGTCGGACTCGGCCTCGATCAGGTCCGCATCGCGGTCACCGGCTCGAACGCCATCCCGCCGGAGGTACACGAGTTCTTCCTCGGGCTCGGCATCCCACTATGCGAGGGCTACGGCATGAGCGAGTGCACCGCGGGCGCCACGCTCAACCCGCCCGAGCGGGTCAAGATCGGCACGGTCGGCACCCCGCTGCCCGGCGCCGAGGTCAAGCTCGCCGACGACGGCGAGGTGCTGGTGCGCGGCAAGATGGTCATGCGCGGCTACCGCGGCGACCCGGCCAAGACCGCGGAGACGATCGACAGCGACGGCTGGCTGCACACCGGCGACATCGGCAGCATCGACAGCGACGGCTACCTCTCGATCATCGACCGCAAAAAAGAGCTGATCATCAACGCGTCCGGCAAGAACATGTCGCCGGCCAACATCGAGAACACGGTCACCGACAACTGTTCGCTGATCGGCACGGTGGTGGTGATCGGCGAGCAGCGGCCGTTCAACACCGCGCTGCTGATGCTCGACCCCGACCTGGCCGCCGCCTACGCGCAGCGGCACAACCTGGCGGGCAGCACCGTCGCCGAGCTCGCGAAGGACCCGCAGATCCTGACCGCGATCGACGAGGGCATCGCCGCGGCGAACAGCAAACTGTCCAGGGTGGAGCAGATCAGGAAGTACATCGTGCTCCCCGAGGTCTGGGAGAACGGCAGCGACTACCTGACCGCTACTGGCAAACTCAAGCGCAAGCCCATTTCCAGCGGCTACACAGATACCATCGAGGCCTTGTACTCGACTTAAGTCCGGGAAGAAGAACCAGCATGATGCCATCGCGGACTCGGGTGTTCGACGATCTTCATCGGCGGACCACGTCGACTCTCGAAGCGTTCTACGCCGCGCTGCCGCCGTACCAACGGCTGCCGCAATCCATGGTGGAGACCGACTTCGCCCGGGGGACCAAGCTCAACGTGGACCTGTTCTTCGAGTACCTGCGCCGCGGCGAGGAGCCGACGGAGGAGGACACCAGGGAACTCGTCGAGCTCGCGATGGACCGGCTGCGCGACGGCACCCCGCTGCCCGAGGTACTGGAGCGTTACCGGTTCGGCGCGGCGTTCATCTGGGAGCGGTTGCGCGCCTCGGCCAGCCCGGCCGAGCGCGAGCTGCTCTTCGATGCCTCGCTCGCGCTGCTGCAGTACGTCACGCTGGTCACCTCCCGGATCGCCACCGCGGCCACTCAGCGCGTGCACGACCCGCGCTGGGAGCTGCTGGAACGCAGGCGCGGCATCGCCGACGCGCTGCTCACCGGCCGTGACCCGGTCGAGTGGGCGAACGATCCGGTGATCCCGGTGGCCGACGCGTTCCTCGTCGCGGTGTTCCGCCTGTGCGGCACCCGCGGCGGGCCCGCGTCGGCGCTGCGGCACCGGGTCGAGGCGATTCCCGGGGTCTTCCTGCGGCTGGACGCGGGCGGTTGGACCGCACTGATCCCCTTGCAGGCGGGTGATGACGGCTCGGCCACCGTCTCCGGGCTCACCGCGCGGCTGCCCGCGCAGGAACCGGCCGAACCGCCGCCGTACTGGGTGGGGGTCGGCGCGGCCCGCACCAAGGACGCGATCCCGCCGATGTACGCGGAGGCGCGGGTACTCGCCGAGCTCGGCCGCTGCCTCACCCGGCGCGAAATCCTGTGCCGCAGACAGGATTTACAGTTCGAATACACGGTCGCGGTGAGCGACGCGGCCCGCCCCGGACTCGCGTCGGTACTCGCACCGCTCGACCCGCAGCCCATGCTCGCCGAAACACTCGAGGTATTCGTCGACAGCGGTTTCAACCAGCTGGCGACGGCCAGGCAGCTCAATGTGCACCGAAATACGGTGACCTACCGGCTTTCTCGGGTACACGAACTGACCGGCCTCGACCCGCACCGCCCCGCCGACGCCATGACACTGTCCGCCGCGCGGTTGGCTCGCCGACTCGAATCCGCCTCATTCGCACCATAATTCGCTACGTCCACACCGAACAGCGCGACCCAATTCCTCGAGCACCCCTGCGAAACGGCTACACAGCGCCGGTTGCGCGGCCATCGCGCGTAATCTTCGGCGCGGCACCGCAATCCGCGCGGCGACACAACAATCGTCGCAGTACGCCGCAATCCCCGACATGACGCCGCAATCTCCGACATCGCCCACTATCCCGGCGACGCACCGCAAACGGCCACATCGCGGACGAATCCCGCTCGCGTCGTGCCATACCCGGTCACGTCGGCCCCCGGACCCACTACAGCATCACAAATTTAGGCACTTTCCCAAAGACTCGTCGTTTCCTCTTGCGAATTGCCAGTGTTGCGACACCCCCTCTATGCATTGTGCTGAAGGACGACGATGAGGTCAGGCGTAGCCACCGCACCTCCGGACACAATCCGGGATCGGTCGGCCCGACTCGGCGCTCGAACCGCGGTACCGGCCCGCGGACGGGTAGCTGGCCGCCCGGCTTCCACCACCGCCAGCAAAGGTTCAGGTAGTTGAGAATTGCATTCCGGGCGCGGGCCTTCCGCCGCTCCGTGCCGGTCGCCGCCATCACCGCCGTCGGCCTGATCATCCAGCTCGCGCCCGCCGCGAACGCGGTGCCCACCGCGGGCCCGGTCCCGAACGCGCCAGCGAACTTCGGCCTGCCCGCCGACTATCAGCCGACGCCCGAGCGTTACGGCATCGCGTACGAACTGGGACACATCGTTCCGCTCGCGGACGGCACCCAGTTGCAGACCGAGGTGCGCTACCCCACCGACCCCGCCACCGGGCAGCGCGCGGCGGGCGAGTTCCCGGTGGTCGTCAACTTCACCACCTACGGCGCGGTGTCCAGCGCGCTCGCCGCCGCGGTGACCAGCGTGATCGACACGCTGCACATCCCGCTGCCCGATCAGCTGAAGGACGCGCGCCGAATCATCAACCAGGCCACCAGCGCTCAGGACATGCTGGTGCGGCGCGGCTACATCGAGGTGATCGCCGACGTGCGCGGCACCGGCGGCTCAACCGGCGCGTGGAACCCCGCGTCCCAGCAGGACGGCCTCGACGGCGCCCAACTGGTCGATTGGGCCGCGAAGCTGCCCGGCTCCAACGGCAAGGTCGGCATGTTCGGGTACTCGTTCCCGGCGCTGTCCGCACTGCGCACGGCCGAATCCGTCTCGCCAGGTTCGCCGTTGAAGGCGATCGTGCCGATGGCCATGCCGAACAACATCTTCAACGAGGTGCTCGGCCACGACGGCATGATGAGCCCGATCCTGCTCACCGCCATCTCGGTGCTTGTGCCGTACCTGAGCCTGATCGGCCCATTCATGACCGCGGTGGTTTCACCGCAGATGTTCATCAAGACTCTCGTCGACCATCTCCAGGCGGTCGTCTCCGCGGACAGCACGATCAAGCTGCTGCTCGAGGCGTACGGCGGCGGCCCGCTGGCCTACGACGGTCAGTGGTGGCAGGACCGCCGCTTCGAGACCGACCTGAACAAGGTCGTCGAGAACGGCATCGCCATGTACCAGGTCGGCGGCCTGTGGGACCTGTACCAGGAAGGCCCGTGGCGCAACTACTCCCAGCTGCAGAACCTGGCTGCGGGCCGCGACCAGTTCGCGCCGATGGCACCGGATCAGACGCCCGACGGACGATTCCAGCTGCTGATGGGCCCGTGGTACCACGTCGGCCTCGGCTTCGGGCCCGGCTCCCGGCTGGACACCGACATGATCACCGTCGCCTGGTTCGACCGGTGGTTGAAGGACATTCCGAATGGAATAGACAAAACAGACAAAACACTTCATGTGATCGACCCGAACAATACGGCGGTCAGCGCCGCGCGTTATCCGTTCGAGCAGGCCGCCATTCAACAGCGGTATTTCGACGGCGATCGCCTCGTCGCGCAACCACCCACGGTCGAGGACGCGTCGGATCGCCTCGACTACACCGGCATCGACTCTATCTGTAACCGGCAGAGCCTCGGCCAGTACAGCGCAGGCCTGTTCGACTTCCTGTTCCGCCTGTTCAACGCCTACAACCCCTGCACGGAGTGGGTGCAGGAACCGGTCGCCGGTCGCCGCTACACGATGGACCCGGTGACCGAGCCGACCGTGCTGGCCGGCCCGAGCAGCGTCACCCTGTACGCGTCCTCGACCAGCACCGACGCCGCGTTCCAGGTGTGGCTCGACGACGTCGCGCCGGACGGCTCGGCGGTCAACATCACCGGCGGCTCCCAGTTGGCCAGCCAGCGTACGCTGAACGATGAAAAGACTTGGCGCGCAACCGATGGCACGATCTACGCACCGGAACACGTGGTCCGCAAGGACGCCGAACAGCTACTGACCCCCGGCGAGGTGACCAAGCTGGAGATCAAGATCCGCCCCACCTTCTACCGATTGGCACCCGGCCATGCCCTGCGGCTGCGGATCACCAGCGGCACCTTCCCGTCGACCATGCCCATTCCGACCGATGTGCCGCGTTTGCTCGGTTCGTCCCAGCAGCTCCATCGGGACGCGGCCCGGCCGTCCAGCCTGGTCGTACCCCTGGCACCCGAGTCGGCGTTCGGCGGCTGAGACAGGCGCGGAAGGCGGGCCGAAAACGGACGAACCAGGCGTGACCCAGGTTACGTTTAGCCCGCCTTCGCGGTTGGTACCTGTAAAGATCATGCAAACCTGGGATGAATTCCAGGTGCATTGAGACACATTGCCCGGCAATCTCTCAGCTACCTGAACATTGAGTGTTTAACATTGTCGCTGGCAGCGGCGTTGCACTCCCCTATTGCGTCGCCCGCAACGCCGTTGTCCGCGATATGGGGGCAAATATCGGTGATCAGGCTCACCCGCGCATTCACCAAGAATTTCTTCTACAGTTTGTCTCGTTCCGGTCCGACGATGACGTCCCGGAACCGTACGGACAAAGTTCTCGGATGCAGGCCGAAATTCTTGTCACTATTCGGATCGGCAATTCCCTTACCGCGCACGGGGAACGGCCGATGGGCAGCTGAAGGTGTGTCATGGAATTCATCGAACTGGCCGATTATCCGTTGCCTAGCGGCCGTGTGATCGAGTGGCTCCCGACAGCCACGTCACACTGGGCCGACTGGCCGCGAGATACTCGCGCCGTTTCCTACAATCACGAACATCATCTTCGAGATGCGGTGGAACACAGTCGAATACGAGATCGCCGCCACTACTGGCTCGGGCACGCGTACCGGATCGACGGGCCGCTCGACCCGCAGGCCTGGCGTACCGCCTTCGATGCCTGGATCGACCGGCACGAGGGTCTGCGCTCGCACGTCGCCATCGAGGGCGGCCAGCCGGCCAGGTACACCTTGCCGCCCGGTGACATCCGGGTCCAACCGGTCGACGCGGGTGCGCCGACCTCGACGATGGCGACATATCGCCTGGTACACGGGCTACTCGACGACGGAACCTCGCCGCTGCGCTGGCCCTCCTACGTCGCCGTGACCATCGCGGGCCGCGACAGCTTCACCGTCGTGTTCGCCGCCGATCACTCGATCATGGACGGCTACTCCACCGTCTCCACCGGCGGCGAGCTGCACGCGCTCTACAACGCGGTCCGCGCTGGCAAGTCCGCGCAGCTCTGCGATACCGGCAGCTACGTCGACTTCTGCCATGACGAACGCGTCCGCGCCACGGCGGCCACCGCCGACCACCCGGCCGTGCAGACCTGGCGGACGTTCTTCCCGGAGAACACCGAGAACACCCTGCCCTGCGGCACGTTGAGCAAGGTGGCCGCGGCTCCGATCGAGTTCACCGGCCCCGCGCAGGCCTCGTCGCGTCGGGTGCCGCAGCGCAATCTGTCGGTCGAGGTGCTCGACGCCGACGCGGCCGACGCGGCGGCCTCGGTCGCCAGGGAACAGGGCCAGGGGCTGTTCGCGGCCCTGCTCGCCGCGTTCGCGGTGACCACCACCGAGCTCGGCGCCGGACGGGATTTCCGCACGGTGATCCCGCTGCACACGCGCACCGAGGCGCAGTGGGCGGACACGCTCGGCTGGTTCGTCGGGCTCGCGCCGTTCCAACTGGACTGCGGTCCGGCGCGCAACCTCGCCGAGCTCATCCAGCCCGCGGGCGAAGAACTGCGGCGCACCCGTGGCGCGGCGACGGTGCCGTTCGGCCGGGTCTGCGAACTGCTCGGCACCCGGCCGCGCATCTCGTTCATGGTGTCCTACATGGACGTACGCGGCGCCCAGTCGGCCCCCACCTGGGTCGATACCAACACCCGCTGGCTGCGCAGTCGCAACGTCTCGGCCGACGAGTTCTTCTTCTGGTTCGTCCGCACGCAGCAGGGCGTGACGCTCAACATGCGCTACCCCGGCACCACCAAGGCGACCCGCGACATCCATCGGCATGTGCTGCGGATGCGCGATCTGCTCGCCGAGTTCACCCGCTACGGGGACGCCCGAATCCGTCCGATCGAAGGAGCGCCGCTGTCATGGTAGAGATGACCCTCACCGAACACTGGCAGCCGAAACCCGGCGTGCTACTCGAGTTCACCACAACGGCGGCGAGCCAGGCCGCCACCGAAACCACCGCGCCCTCCGACATTCCCGCGACGTACCTGCAGGAATCGCACATCCGCCGCTGGTCGGCGCGCAGGCAGACCAACGACCCGCTCGCTTCCGAGCTCTCGTTCTGCTTCTCGATCGCGCGACCGCTCGACGCGGAGGCGCTGCGCCGGACCTACATCGCGTTCCTGCAGCGCCACGAGACCTTGCGTTCGTGGTTCCGGATCAACGAGTCCGACGGCGGATTCGCGCTGACCAGATACCTGCTCGACCCGGCGGCGGTCGATCTGGAGACCCATACCCTGGCCACCTTCACCGACAGCGGCGAGCTCCGCGACACCCTGGTGGCGAAGTTCAAGGCCAACGCCGATCCGACGCGCTGGCCCGCGATCGTCTGCTGCGCGATCGACCACGGTGCGGACGGATTCACCATCGTCTACAGCGCCGACCACGCGTTCACCGACGGCATGTCGGTGCTCACGTCGACCTACGAATTCCACGCGCTCTACACGGCTTTCAGTACCGGCCAGGAGCCGGTGCTGCCGCCGGTCGGCAGCTACGTCGAGTTCGCCAGGACCGAGCGCGCCGCCGTCGCCGCGCGGCCGCCGGAGTTGGAGCAGCTGGCAGGGTTGCTTGCCGAGAAGGCCCATCAGGTCCGCCCGCTGCCGATCGAGCTCGGCCTCGCGCCCGGCGAGGTGGCCGACAGTTTCGGCACCAAGGTCGACATGCTCGACGCGGCCGAGATCGACGCGTTCGCCGCGGCGTGCAAGAACGCGGGCGGTTCGTTCTCCGCGGGCCTGTACGCCGCGGTCGCGCTGGCCGAGCTCGAATTCGCGGGCCGGACAAGCTATCTGGGCATGAACGTGGTCGGCACCCGAAACGAGCCGCAGTACCAGCTCGCGCAGGGGTGGTTCATCAACCTGATGCCGATCGCGTTCGATCTCGACGGGGCGCAGCGGTTCACCGAGCTGATCGGTCGCGCCGGTGTCGCACTGGACTGGACCAAGCCGCTGTCGAACGTCCCGATCCATGCCGCGCTCGAGCGGGCGGCCGAACTCACCGGAGCGCCGCTGCCTGCCACGACGGACTGGCCGTGGGTGTCCTACCTGGACATGCGCGCGGTGTCCGGTCCGGCGCTGGAGGCCGCACTGCCCGGCGTCTCCGGCATCAACGGTCTCGGCTCGCGCAGCAAGATCGGGCAGACCTCGCCGATCTGGTTCAACAGGGAGCTGGAGCGGCTGCACGTCACGATGATGTATCCGGACACGCCGGTCGCGCACAAGTCGGCCGCCGAGTATCTGGAGCAGATCCGCACCACCTTGCGCGCCATCGCCGCGACCGGCGATTTCGCGGTCACCGCACCAGCTCTCGCGAGGTCATGATGCAGTTGCTTTTTCTCGACCAACTGAATGCACCACCGGGCACCCTGCTCGAATGGACCGCGGTCGCCGAGCCCGGCCCGACCCCCGACGCGACACCACCATCGGCCAACCAGGCGATCCACCTGGCCTCGGGCGGGCCGACCACCTGGCTCGCCGCGACCTTCGACGTGGCTGGCCCGATCGACGAATCCGCTTTGCAGACGGCGTTTTCGGCGTGGCTACCGCGCCACGACGCCCTGCACTGCAGCTTCGAACGCCCTGCGGAGGGCAAGCCCGCCTCGGTGCACGTGGTGGTGGACAGCGACATCCGGCTCGTCCCCCAGCCCGCCGTCGAGACCGCGACCACCGAGGACCTGCGCACCGTCCTCGGCGGCAGGCTCGATCAGGCATGCTCGCCGTTCACCTTCGCGCCGTACTTCCTAGGTGCCGTCAGCAGGTCCGAAACCTCCACCATCGTCTGCGGATTCGACCACGCGGTGTGCGACGCCTGGTCGATCACCATCGCGGTGGCGGAGTTGGACGAGCTGTACCGGGCCGCCTGCGAGGACGGCCCCGACGGTGCCGCGGCGGCCGCCGACCGGCTGCCCGAGCCGGGCAGTTTCCTGTCCTATTCGACCAGGGAAGCCGCCATTCCGGCGGCGGCCACCGCGCCATTGATCCGCTCGTGGCGGGACTTCCTGCACGCGGCGGGCAACGACCTGCCGCACTTCCCGCTGGATCTCGGCCTGCCCGTCGGGTCGGTGGCGCCGTTCGGCAGCGATGTCCGGCTGCTGCTCGGTGCCATGGCCACCGACGCGCTGCACCGCAAGTCGCGCGCCGACGGGTATTCGATGTTCGCGGCGCTACTCGCGGGGGTGGCCATGGCGGCCGCCGAACTCGGCGGCCGCACCGGCATCGACCTGGTGTTCCCCGTGCACACCCGGCGCGAACCACGACACCACAACACCTTCGGCTGGCTGGTGTCGAACGCACCCGCGCATGTGCCGGTGGCGCACGACTTCTGCGCCACCGCGCAGGCCGCCGACGATGCGATCCGGTCTGGGCAGCGGTTGGCGCAGGTGCCCGCCAACCGCGTGCTCGCCGAAATGGGCAGTGACCTGCGCCGGACCAGGCAGGATCTGTTCAGCGTCTCCTACACCGACTACCGGCGCCTACCCGGCGGTTCGCGCAGCGACACGACCCGCACGGTGCCGCGCAATCCGGCACAACTCAGCCGCAGCGCACCGCTGGACGACGTGCAGCTGTGGTTCACCCGCACCGATGACGGGCTCGCCCTGCGCACCCGCTTCCCCGCGACGCCCACGGCGGCACCGTTGATCGGTGAGTTTCTCGACAAGGTCGCCGCGAACCTGTCCGCGGCGATCTCGGTTCGGGTATGACCGATCGCTACTCGCACCGCGTCCACCCCGCTAGACCCGCAGGCTCGGCGACCCCGGCAACGGGGGCGTCGAGTCGCGGGATCGCGGCCTCGTTCGGGCCGCCACCATCGACAAAGCACGACTGCCGGGTAGCCGAACCCGATAGTCTCAGCACAGGATCCAGCGAGAGAAATCTCGTGAAAGCCGGGAGCGTCCGACGATGAAGGCTCTGGTCAGCAACGAATCAACGACGTCACCGGACGCCGAAGCGCAGTGGCGGGGCACCGCGCTACTACGACCCGGCATCCTGGCTTTCGAAGGCGAGGTCCTACCGACCGAACTGCACGCCCATCACGCCGTGCAGATCATGGCCTCGTGTACCCCCGTCATGGTCGTGGACGGCAGCGGGGTGCGGCGCGAAGGCAGCCACCTCATCGTGCCGACCGACTCGCCGCACCGGGTCTGCGGCGGGGCCGCGCACGGTCTCGCCGTCTACCTCGATCCGGAGACCGTGGCCGGTTCGGCCGCCGATCGGCGAGCGCATCTGCACGGTTGGGTGCAGAGCCTCAACGTGGATCCGGGGCAGGGCAGGCTGGCCGAGCACGTGTCGGACATCCTCACGGATCTGCTGCGCGACAACAAGGCAGCCGAGCGCGACGATCGGCACGGCGTGGTGACCGCGGCGTTGCAGCTGCTGCCCGACATGGTCAAGGACGGCTCGGTCCGCGGCTCCGACGTGGCCAGGCAGCTGGGGATCTCGGCGACGCGGCTCACCCATCTGTTCACCGAGCAGGTCGGTATTCCGTTGCGGCGCTACATCCTCTGGCTGCGGCTCTACATCGCGATGAACGGCGTGATGGCCGGTGCCGACATGACGACGGCGTCCGCGTCGGCCGGGTTCACCGACAGCGCCCACCTCACCCGCACCTGCCGACGCACCTTCGGGCTGCCGCCGTCGATGATGAGTCCCGACATCGACTGGGACATCAGCCTTTGACGGGCAGTATGCTCGGAGCATGATCTCGCGGGCCAGGCTGACGGCGTATGCGGTTTTCGCATGCGTTCTGCCCGCGTTGCTGCTCTTCGTGATTCCGGCGGGTGAGCCGGGTTCGGTGGCCGCCGTCGGCCTCGTCGCCGCCTCGCTGTTCGTCGCGCTCGCCGCGGTGCATCCGCAGGCTCGACTGCCGCTCCCGCTGGTCGGTTCCGGCCCGCCGCCGTCCGCGCAACGCCGCCGACGCGGCTCTTTCCTGCGCCAGAGCAATCCTGACACCCCAGGGCGTCCGCGCCCACGAGCGCCAGGGTGCGCGACCGCCTGACGTTCACTCCGCACCGGGTGCGGGGTGGGCGTCGGCGTTGTCGTCGACCCCTTCCGTTCTCGTGCGCCTACGCACGCCCACAGTCAGGTGCTCTCATGCTCGACTTCGTCTACTACCCTGTGTCCGCCATTCTGTGGCTCTGGCACTACGTCTTCGCCGCGGCTTTCGGTCCGGCGAGCGCACTCGCCTGGGTGCTTTCGGTGATTTTCCTGGTGCTCACCCTGCGCGCCGTCCTTTTTGTGCCATTTCTCAAACAGGCGCGCAGCCAAGCCATTGTCAAAAAATTGCAGCCCAAGGTTGCCGCTTTGAAACAAAAATACGCGAGCGATCGCAGGCAACAGGCTCTAGAGGTACAGAAACTCTATAAAGACAATGGCATCAATAGCTTCGCGACACTGATTCCGCTCATCGGTCAGCTTTTGGCATTCCTCGGCCTGTTTCATGTGCTGCGTTCGTTCGACCGCACCGGGGCCCTCGCGCATCTGCCCTTTCAGGCCATCGCAACCCCGATGACGCCGGAGCAGAACGCCGCGACGCCCAATTACGTTTTCAGCGCCACCGATGTGCAGTCGTTCCTGCAGGCGAAGATTTTCGGCGCCCCGCTGTCGGCCATCCTGGCCGGCACCGGCGATCTCCTGGCAACGGTGGCCGTCGTCGCCGTCCCGCTGATGCTGATCGCCGCTGTCGCAACGCATTTCACCGCACGCGCGTCGCTGTCCCGGCAGGACACCACCGTCGCACTCCCCATGATGCGCCCGCTCACCCTGTGGGCCTTCCCCGCGTTCGCCCTGATCGGCGGGGCGCTGGTGCCGGTGGCGATCCTGCTGTACTTCGTCACCAACAACGCGTGCACCCTCGCCCAGCAGCATCTCGTCTATCGCCGGCTCGACGCGGAGGCCGCCGCCGAGGCCGCGCGGACTGCGGCCGTCCGCGCGCAGTCGGCTCCGAAACCAGGTGCCAAACCCATCCGGCACCGATGAGCACCGGGGGTGGGTGCACCGACGCACTCGCCCCCGGTCACACCGCGTCGAGCGCTTGCCGTCGTTGCGCGGTCTGCCTCGGGAACGAGTTGCGCGATCCGCCCTCGGAACCGTACGGGATCAGGACGACTGCTCGGGCTATCCGCGGACGGGCCTGGCTTCCAGGTAGTACTCGGCCGACAGTGCCTTGACCCATTGACGGACCACCGGAGGTGCCCACCGCACCGAGGGGTCGTGCCGCACGGCCGGGTCGATCAGCTCGATCGCCCGGCCGCGCGTGTGCAACGTGAAAGCGCCTGCGGCGGTGATGTTTTTGACCCAGTCGGTGTCGCGGCCATAGGTCAGGGCTATGCGGTAGACGCCGTCGCGCTCGAACACCGAGACCGGAGTCCGGTAGTCGCGCCCGGACTTGCGGCCTTTGTGTTGCACCAGGGCGAAGCCGGGGACGCGGTCGGCGACAAGGCTCGCCGCGCGATTGGTCGCATGCCGGTTGAACTTCGCCAGTGCGCGGGGTAGCACCATCGGCGCGGTCCTCTCTCGAGTCGGCGTGCGACCTCACGTTACTCTCGAGCGGTGTCAGCGCAGCCGGAACGCGTCCAGCAGAAGTCCGAGATGATCGCCGTCTACGACGCGGCGGGGCGGGTGACCGGCGCGGCCGATCGGGCCGAGGTCTACCGCGCGGGAATCTGGCATGCGAGCGCCGGTGTGCTGGTTCGTTCCGGCGACGGCGAGCGGATCTACGTGCATCGCCGCACCGACACCAAGATGGTGTTCGCGGGCATGCACGATTGTTTGGCAGGCGGGGTGATCGGGCCGGGTGAGACCCCGGAGGAGACCGCGGTCCGGGAACTCGCCGAAGAACTCGGCATCATACTGTCCGGGACCGAACCGCGGCCGCTGGCGCGGGTGGCCTGGGATGGCGAGTGGCAGGGAAAACCTATGCGCTGCCACCTTTTTGCCTACGAAGTGCGCTACGACGGACCGATCCGCCACCAGCCCGAGGAGATCGCCGACGGCTGGTGGTGGACCGACGCGGAACTGCGCGCCCACCTGGCCGACCCGGACTGGCCGTTCGTGCCGGACACCCGGGTACTCGTCGGCGATCTGCTCATCTGAGCGAGGTCAGGACGCGCTGCCGCTACCCAGCGACAGGAAGGCGGCGAACAGGTTGGCGACAACTTCGAGCAGTTCCATAAATTCTCCGTTTGTTTGGCTATACCGATGAAGCACCGGAGCTTCGACGACCGACATGGCCGATGCCAGAACACCGGGGGAACACCGATGATCGCCGCGCCGGATTACCCGGAGGAGGCTACCGAACTAGCCCACGCAGCGAAAGCGCCAGGATTCCGCGTCTGCAGCAGCACCCGCCCCGGGCCCACGAAATCGAAGACGAAGCCCTCACCGGACTTCAGCGACTGGATGGACCGCCCGACCACCGCCCGCCGGATGGTGAAGTTCATCGCCAGGTCGTAGGCGACCACATGCCCGGTGTCGATGGTGATCGGCTCGCCCGGCTGCAGATCGATGACGTCGATGGCGCCGAACACACCGACGACGACCTCGCCCTCGCCGTGTGCGCGCAGGCCGAACCCGCCCTCGCCGCCGAACAGGTTGGCGAAGCCGCCCCACTTGCCTTCCACTTGCACCCCATGGGAATTCGCGATCCAGCCGCCGCGGCTGATGAAGAACGGGCGGTCCTGGGTGATCTGCAAATTCAGCATGTCGCCGGGCAGGGCGGGCGCCACGTCCACCCAGCCGCCCTGCTGCGGCGCGGTGAACGTCGAGACGAAGAACGATTCCCCGGCGAGCACCGAGCGCTTGAGCCCGGCCAGGATGCCGCCTTCGGCCTTGGCCGCCAACGTGACTCCCGCCGAGTGCGCGACCATGGCGCCGCTCTCGACCCGCATCGGCTCGCCGCCCGCGAGGAAGCACCGCGCGATGGCCGATGCGGGGTTATGGCGCAGTTGTACCTTCATATTCGCCGACCCTACCGCCTGATTCGCGGTGGCAGGGACACCATTTGCCGGGGTTACTCGGCACCATGTGCCTGCCCGCTCACTTCCCCAGGTCGCGCAAGGCCGCATCGTCGCGGGCGACCACCGCGCCGCCGTCCGCGGTGAGCACGATGGGCCGCTGAATCAGCTTCGGGTGCTCGGCCAGCGCCGCGATCCATCGGTCCCGGTCGGCGGGGGTGCGACCCCATCCGGACATGCCGAGATCCTTGGCGATCTGCTCGCCGGTGCGGGTGATGTCCCACGGCTCGGCGCCGAGCCTGCGCAGCACGGCGCGCAGCTCGTCGACCGTCGGCGGCTCGTCGAGGTAGCGCCGCACCGAGTATTCGACGCCCGCCTCGTCCAGGTACGCGGTGGCGTTGCGGCTCTTGGTGCACCGCGGGTTGTGCCAGATCTCGGTCTGCCCAGATGTCATGCAGGCAGGGTACCGAGCCACGCCGACATCACCGTCGAGACACCGTTTGAGCGCCCGCTACCTGGATAAGCTCGACTCGATGCGTAAACGAATGAACTCGATCAACACCCTGGATCGCCGCCTGGTGCAGCGCACCGCGCACTGGCGCGCCTCGCCCGCCGATCAGGCGCTGCGGTCACTCAGTATGAGCGCCAACCACAGTCGCCTCTGGATGGCCATCGCCGCCGGACTCTTCGTGGCGGGCGGGCGGTCCCAGCGCCGCGGTGCGGTGCGCGGCCTGGCCGCGGTGGGCATGGCGAGCGGGCTGGCCAACGGCGTCGCCAAGCCGCTGTTCCCGCGGCGCAGGCCGCCGGTGCAGGCGGTGCCGCTGCTGCGGCGGTTGGTCAAGCCGCCGGTCTCCTCCTCGTTCCCGTCCGGCCACGCGGCCTCCGCGGCGGCGTTCACGACCGCGGTGGCGCTCGAGTCGCCGGGGACGGCCGCGGTGCTCGCGCCCCTGGCCGTCGCGGTGGCCTATTCCCGGGTGCACATCGGCGTGCACTGGCCCTCGGACGTGGTGGTCGGTGCCGCGCTCGGCTCCGGCGTCGCGCTGGGCACCCGGCGGTGGTGGGCGGTGCGCGACGACGAGCCCGCCGCCCTCGGTCCGGCCAAGCGGACCGAACCGCTACCCGAGGGGCGCGGCATGCTGCTGGTGGTCAACCCCTCGTCGGGCCCCGGCGACGGCGCCGAACAGGTTGCGCTGCTTCGCAACCGGTTGCCCGCGGCGCAGCTGCTCGAACTGAACGGTGACATCGACCTCGACGCCGAGATCGATCAGCGGGTCCGGCGCGACGACATCGCGGCGCTCGGCGTGCTCGGCGGCGACGGCACGGTGTCGGCCGTGGCCGAAGCCGCTGTGCGACACAGTCTTCCGCTGGCGGTCTTCGCAGGCGGCACGCTCAACCACTTCGCGCGCGATATCGGCGTCGAGGAGCCCGCGACGACCTTCGCCGCGCTCGACGCGGGTCAGCTCATGCTCGTCGACACCGCCCAGGTGACGTTGGACGACGGGGAGAAGCGCACCTTCGTCAACACCGCGAGCCTCGGCGGCTACCCCGACTTCGTCCGGCTGCGGGAGCGCTGGGAACGACGCATCGGCAAGTGGCCCGCGGCCGGGATCGCCATGCTGTGCGTGCTGTTCCGAGCCGAGCCACTGCGCGCGATCGTCGACGGTGAACACAACGACCTCTGGATGCTGTTCGTCGGCAACGGGGCCTACGACCCGGCGGACCAGATCCCCATGTCGCGTCCCCGACTGAGCGACGGCACCCTCGATATCCGGTATCTGCGTGCGGACCTTCGCTTTTCGCGGCTGCGCCTGATCTTCGCCACCTTCACCGGCACCCTGAATCGCTCGGACACCTACGTGCATCGGCGCGTCGGCCGCCTGAACGTTCAGGTCGAGGGCGCTCCGGTCTCGCTGGCCACCGACGGCGAGGTCGCGCACCAGGCCGAGAGGCTCGACTTCACCAGCCAGCCGGCCGCTTTGGCCGTGTTCCGGGAAGCGCAGCCCGACGACGTAGGGTGATCGATCCGTAGCAGCAGGGTGGCGGCAGCACGCTCACGCCACCCTGCTGCGTCGGATCAGCTCACGTAGCCGTCGGCGACCTCCAGTACCTCGTCGACGATCTCCAGGCCGACGCGCAGGTCGTCCGCCGACGTGGTGAGCGGCGGCGCGATCTGGAAACGGTTGCCCACGCTGAACGGCCACAGACCGCGGGCCTTCGCGGCGGCGGTCACCTTCGCCATCGGCTCGGCGGCGGCACCGGCGGCGGCGAACGGGACCAGCGGTGTCCTGGCCTCCGGATCGCGCACCAGCTCGAGCGCCCAGAAGAACCCGAGCCCGCGCACCTCCCCGACGCTCGGATGCCGGGCGGCCAACTCCTGCAAGCCTTTTCCGAGCACGTCGGCGCCCACCGACCGCACGTGGTCGAGAATGCCGTCGCGCTCGTAGATGCCGATCGAGGCGACACCCGCCGCGCAGGCCAGTGGGTGCCCGGCATAGGTGAGGCCGCCGGGATAGACGGTGTGGTCGTAGCGCTGCGCGATCCGTTCGGCGATGAGCACGCCGCCGAGCGGCACGTAACCCGAGTTCACGCCCTTGGCGAAGGCGATGAGATCCGGTGCGACGTCGAAGGCCTGCACCGCGAACCACTGCCCGACCCGGCCGAAGCCGACCATCACCTCGTCGGCGATGTAGACGATGCCGAACTCGTCGCAGAGCGCGCGCACGCCCGCGAGATAGCCCGGCGGCGGGATCAGCACACCGTTGGTCCCGACGACCGTCTCCAGGATCAGGCCCGCGATGTTCTGCGGGCCCTCCAGCTCGATCACCTGCCGCAGGTGGGTCAGCGCCGCCGCCGTCTCCTCCTCGGGAGTGCTTGTGCCCCAGGGGGATCGATACGGGTACGCGCCGAAGAAGCGCACCACGTCGACGTTGGTCGGCTCGGCGGCCCAGCGGCGCGGTTCACCGCTGAGCCCGATCGCCACACCGGTGCCGCCGTGATAGGAACGGTAAGCGGCCAGCATTTTGGTGCGGCCGGTGAAGCTGCGCGCCAGCCGCACCGCGTGCTCCACCGCCTCCGCGCCGCCGGTGGTGAACAGGATGCGGTTCAGCTCGCCGGGCGCGCGCTCGACGATCAGCCTGGCCAGTTCGCTGCGGGCCTCGTTGCCGACGGTCGGCGAGATGGTGGCCAGCTGCTCGGCCTGGGCGATGATCGCGGCGATCATGTCCGGATGCTGGTGTCCGAGATTGACATTCACCAGCTGCGAGGAGAAGTCGAGGTACCGGTTGCCGCTGTCGTCCCAGAAGTGCGAGCCGGACGCGCCGACGATCGTCGCCGGGTTCAGCTCGGCCTGCGCGGCCCACGGATAGAAGACGTGATCGGTCAACTCACTTACCCCCTTCGGTCAGCGTGACCTGGCTCGGGGCGAAGCCCGCTCCGGTCACCTCGGTTCCACCGGACTTCAGCAATTCCAGTGCCTTCGTGACGTATTCGCTCGTGTAAGCGCTCGCGTCTGGGTCTTTCTTCAGGACGGTGACGCCCTCTTGGTTCTTGGTGTTCTTGGCGATCTGCACGGTCCGCGCCCAGGCGGCCGGGTCGACCATGCCGATCCCGGCGGGTGAGGGCCAGATCAGCTTGTTCACCTCGTTGATCTGCCACTGCTGATGGCTCGCGCCGAGCGTGGAGCCCGCGGCAACGGTGATGTCCCGGCATTTGTCCAGGTTGTCGCGGCAGAACACCCAGCCTTTCAGTGAGGCCGCGATGAATTTCACGGTCTGCTCCTGATATTGGGTGTCCTTCAGCTTCTCCGAGTTGGCCCAGATCGCGTCCTGCAACATGGCGACGCCTTCGTCGTTCCAGTCGATGGTGGCGAAATCGTCTGCGGTGTAGAGCTTTCCGGTGGCCGGGTTCTTGGTCTCCAGCAGCTGTGCGTACTCGTTGTAGGACATGGCCTGGGCGGCGGCGATGTCCTTGGCCAGGAAGGCGTTCATGTCGAACTGCTGCTGCACCAGCTTGACGTCCCTGGCGGGATCGATGCCCGCCTTGGTCATGCCCGCGAACAGCTCGAATTCGTTACCGTAGCCCCAGTTTCCGACGGTCTTGCCGCGCAGCGCGGCCGGACCGGTGATGTTGTCGGACTTGAACGACACCTGCTTGGTGCCGGAACGCTGGAAGATCTGCGCGACATCGGTGATGCCCGCGCCCGCCTCACGCGAGGCCAGCGCCTTGGGCACCCAGGCGATGGCGTAGTCGGCCTGCCCCTGCGCCAGCACCGTCTGCGGGACGATATCCGTTCCGCCGTCCAGGATTTCGACCGATAAGCCCTGCTCCTTGTAGAAGCCCTGATCGACCGCGGCCAGGTAGCCCGCGAACTGCCCCTGCTTGAACCACTGCAGTTGCAGGCGCACCTTGGTGAGGCCGTCGGCTGTGGAGGTGGAGCCGCCGTCGGTGGTGCTACAACCGGTCAGCGCGGTCGCGACCAGCGCGGCGAGCGCAAGGCCGATCCGGAATCGCTTGGGGGACTTCGTCATCTAGATCTCCAGAGGGTGGTGCGTGGTCTACGGGTGAGCAGTTCGAGAAGTAGGACAGCGGCCAGGAAGAGCAGACCGACGAGCACAGCGCCCGCCACGTACGCCCACGCCCTGGGGTAAGCGGTATTCGCCGCTGCGGAGGTGATGCGACTGCCGAGCCCGTTCTGCAGGCCGCCGAAGTATTCGGCGATGACGGCCGCGATCACCGCACCGGGGGCCGCGATGCGCAGACCGGTGAACAGGTACGGCAGTGCCGCGGGCAACCGGACGGTGCGGGTGATCTGCCAGCCGCCCGCCGCGTACGACGTCATCAGATCCGTATGGACCTGCGGCACCTGGCGCAGGCCCCTGGCCGTGCTCACGAACATCGGGAAGAACACGACGATGGTGACGACCATGCGGCGCGGGGTGTCCGTGGTGGTCGAGTACATCGAGTTCAGCAAGGGCGCGAGGGCGACGATCGGCACCGCCGCCGCGCCGGCGGCGAGCGGGCTGAGCAGGCCGTCGACCAGATGGAACCGGACGGCGAGCATCGCGGCGACGATGCCGAGCACCGCACCGACAAGCAGGCCGATCAGGGCGTTGGTTCCGGTCGCGGTCGCGGCGTCGGCGATGCGATCGAAGTTCTCGGCGAACTCGCTCGCGATGGCCGTCGGCGCGGGCAGCAGGAACGACGGGACACCGGCGGCGACGGTCAGCACCTGCCACAGCGCCAGACCACCCACGCCGAACAGCAACGGCGGCAGCACCGTTCGCCACGGCAGCACCGGCTTCCGCGGCGAGGTCATCGCAGCTCCCGCCCTGCCGCCGCGGCACCGTCCCCGTCGCGCAGCGCCGCGCGCACGGCGGCCACCGCCGCGAAGAAGGCCGGGCTGGAACGCACTTCGTCGCCCGCCTCGGCCGCGTCGCGCCGACCCCAGTCGCCCGTCGGCACGATCTCGGTGATGCGGCCGGGGCGCGGCGACATCACCACGACCCGGTCGGACAGGAACACCGCCTCCGGAATCGAGTGGGTCACGAACACCACCGCCGCCTCGGTCTCGCCCGCGATCCGCAGCAACTCGCCCTGCATCCGCTCGCGAGTCATCTCGTCGAGCGCGCCGAACGGTTCGTCCATCAGCAGCAGCGAGGGTTTCGGGGCCAGCGCCCGGACGATCGCCACCCGCTGCTGCATGCCGCCGGACAGCTCGGCCGGATAGCGCTTGGCGAAATCGGCCAGCCCCGCCATCTCCAGCAATTCCGCACTGCGCGAGCGCCGTTCGCTCTTGGGCACCTTGTGCAGTTCGAGCGGCAGCTCGACGTTGGCCTGCACGGTGCGCCAATCCAGCAGGCCGGACTGCTGGAACGCGATCCCGTAGTCCTGGTCGATCCTGGCCTGCCGCGCGGTTTTACCGTGCACGGTCACCGTGCCCGCGGTCGGCTGCTCCAGATCCGCGATAATGCGAAGCAGGGTGGACTTGCCGCAGCCGGACGGGCCGATCAAGGAGACGAATTCGCGCGGTGCGACGGTGAGAGATACGTCCGAGAGGGCGGTGACCGAGCCCGCGGTGTAGACCTTGTCGACGCCGGTCAGTTGGACAGCCGCAATCTGTTCGGCGGTCGCTGTGCTGTCGGTGCGGGTGTCTCCGGCCCTGGCTTGCCCAGTCGCGCGGGCCTCCCCGGTCACGCTCTCCTGCCCGGCGGCGCCTGACTGCCCGTCACTTGAAATCCCCTTTTCGGTCGTGGCGACGACTGGTCGTCCTTTGAGGGTCAACGGGTACCTCCTGATGAGCTGCCGCGGTGGTGGCGGCGGTAGTAACTGAGCGCGGATTTGGGGTCGCCGCTCCGCATGGGCGGTGCGCCGCACATCGCGGCGCATTCGGCGATGGCTCGAGCCCCATCAGCGCGCGAACGGGCACTCACCGGTCGGCTCCTGGGGGCCGAGTGGCCCCGACCGGCCTGCTGTAGCGACGCAGCGCCAGCTCGGCCATACCGACAACCGCGGTGACGACGACACCGAGCAGAGCGGCGGCCAGGACCGCCGCGTAGAGGCGGGAGGCGTCGCCGGTGGCCTGCTGGGAGAAGACGATGATCTGGCGGCCGATGCCACCCGCGGTACCGGTGGAGATCTCCGCGACGACGGCCCCGATCACCGAGGCCGCGGCGGCCAACCGCAGGGCGGGCAGCAGATGCGGGACGGCGGCCGGAAGTCGTAAGTGCAGCAGGGTCTCCCACCAGCTGGCCGAATAACTGTGCAGCAGTTCGACCGACGCCTTCGACGGTGACTGGAGTCCGCGCAGCATGCCGACCGCGACCGGGAAGAAAGCCAGGTACGAGGCGATGACCGCGATGCTCATCCACGGTCGCCACGGCTCGCCCGCGATCACGATCTTGCCGCCCCACCCGGCGACCAGCGGAGCAAGCGCGATCAGCGGAACGGTTTGCGACACAATGATGTACGGCAGCAGGCCACGTTCGACGAAGGCGAAGCGCTGCATCACCACGGCGAGCAGTACACCGATTACGGTGCCGATCAACAGCGCGAGCAACGCCAGCCCGAGGGTGAATCCGGCGGTCCGCACCAAGGTGAGGCCCACCGTCGCGTTGCCGTCCCGCTCGCCGAGCACCGTCACGACCGCCCACACGTGCGGCAGCGCTCCGTCCCCGGTGCGTGGCAGGATCCGTTGGTCCCCGATGCTCACTCCGCTCTCGGGGACAACGAGTTTCACCAATTCCCAGCAGCCGAGCACCAATACCAGCACGACGACCGCGTACACGGCCCGTGCCGTACGCAATCTCATCTGTACTCCGCACCCAGCTCAGCCACACCGGTACGTACCACGGCCATCAGACCACCTCCGTGGCGGTCACCGGATGCGCGAGCCGCGGCAACACCGACTCGCCGTACGCCTCCAACGTCGCGGTTTTCGCGTCGTGCTGCAGGTACACCGCGAACTGGTCGACGCCGAGTTTCTCCAGCTCTCGCAGCCGCGCCAGGTGATCATCCGGTGTGCCGAGCAGGCAGAAGCGGTCCACGATGGTGTCCGGCACGAACTCCGCGTGCGTATTTCCCGCGCGCCCGTGCTGGTTGTAGTCGTAGCCCTGCCTCCCCGCGATGTACTCGGTCAGCGCGGCCGGAACATCGCTGCCCGCACCATATTTCGCCACGATGTCGGCCACATGGTTGCCGACCATGCCGCCGAACCACCGGCACTGTTCGCGAGCGTGCGCCAGACCCGCGTCCGACCCGTCGGTGACGTACGCCGGTGCCGCGACACAGATTTTCACCGCGCCGGGGTCGCGACCGGCCCGCTCGGCGGCGGCCCGCACCCGCGCGATGGTCCACGCGGTGATGTCCGGGTCGGCGAGTTGCAGGATGAACCCGTCGGCGACCTCGCCGGTGAGATCCAGTGCGCGCGGGCCGTATCCGGCCATCCAGACCTCGAGCCGGGAGTCGCCCGCCCACGGGAACCGCACGATCGTGTCCCCGACCCGGGCGCTGCGCCCGTTGCCGAGCTCCCGGATCACCCCGATGGCCTCCCGCAGCGTGGCCAACGTGGTGGGTTTGCCGCCGAGCGTGCGCACCGCCGAGTCGCCGCGGCCGATGCCGCAGACGGTGCGGTTGCCGAACATGTCGTTCAGCGTGGCGAAGGTCGACGCGGTCACCGTCCAGTCCCGGGTGGCCGGGTTGGTCACCATGGGGCCGACCACGACCTTCCGGGTGGCGGCGAGGATCTGGCTGTAGATGACGTAGGGCTCCTGCCACAGCAGGTGCGAGTCGAACGTCCAGACGTGCGAGAACCCGTGCGTCTCGGCCTGTCTGGCCAGTTCGACCACCCGGGAGGCGGGGGGTGTGCATTGCAGCACCACACCGATGTCCATGCGGCACTCTCCGTTTCGAAGTCGGAGACAGCTGTGCTGTCAGATGAGGTTCTGCGACAGTGCGCGTTTGACGAACCGGCCGTGCCCGGCGCTGCCCAGGTAGCTGCCGTCGTCGATGATCACCCGGCCGCGGGAGAGCACGGTGTCGACGTGGCCGTCGATCTCGAAGCCCTCGTAGGCCGAGTAGTCCATGTTCATGTGGTGGGTCTTGCCGAGCCCGATGCTGGTGTGCCCGTTGGGGTCGTAGATCACCAGGTCGGCGTCCGCGCCCGGACTGATCACGCCCTTGCGCGGGTACATGCCGAACATCCGGGCCGGCGTGGTGCAGCACACCTCGACCCAGCGCTCCAGCGAGATCTTGCCGCTCTTGACGCCCTGGAACATCAGGTCCATCCGGTGCTCGACGCCGCCGATCCCGTTCGGGATCTTGCTGAAATCGCCTACGCCCATCTCCTTCTGGTCCTTCATGCAGAAGGGACAGTGATCGGTGCTGACCGTGGTGACGTCGCCGGTGCGCAGATAGCGCCACAGCTCGTCCTGGTGACCCTCGGCCCTGGACCGCAGCGGCGTTGAGCACACCCACTTGGCGCCCTCGAAACCTGGCGCGCCCAGCTGTTCTTCGAGCGAGAGGTACAGGTACTGCGGGCAGGTCTCGCCGAAGACGTTCTGCCCGTTGCCCCGCGCGGTGGCGATCTGTTCCAGCGCCTGCTTCGCCGATACGTGCACCACGTACAGCGGCGCACCGGTCAACTGCGCCAACATGATCGCGCGGTGCGTGGCCTCCTCTTCCATCTGCCACGGGCGGCTGGTGCCGTGGAAGTACGGCGCGGTGTCGCCGCGGGCGATGGCCTGCTCGACGAGCACGTCGATGGCGATCCCGTTCTCCGCGTGCATCATCAGCAGTGCGCCCAGTTCACCCGCCGCCTGCATGGCGCGCAGGATCTGGCCGTCGGTGGAGTAGAAGACCCCCGGGTAGGCCATGAACAGCTTGAAGCTGGTCACGCCCTCGGACACCAATTCGCTCATCCCCTTCAGGGATTCGTCGTTGACCTCACCGATGATCTGATGGAAGCCGTAGTCGACGGCGCACTTGCCCGCCGCCTTCTGATGCCACGCGCCGAGCGTGTCCTGCAGCCGCTCCCCCGGCGTCTGCACCACGAAATCGACGATGGTCGTGGTGCCGCCCCAGGCGGCGGCGCGGGTTCCGGTCTCGAAGGTGTCGGACGCCTCGGTGCCGCCGAACGGCATCTGCATGTGCGTATGCCCGTCCACCCCACCGGGAATCACATATTTCCCGGTCGCGTCGAGCACGGTCTCGGCGGTCGCGGCCAGGTCCGCCCCGAGGGCGGTGGCGCCGGGTTGCAGGACGGCGACGATGGTCTCGCCGTCCACCAGCACATCGAGCAGTTGCGATCCGGTGGCCGAGACCACCGTGCCGCCGTGGATGAAGGTCAGTGCCATCTGATCCGCCCCGCGCTCAGGGTGCTACCAGCGGGCCGTAGGCGTCCGGCCTGCGGTCACGGTAGAAGGCCCATCGGTCGCGGACCACTTTGATCAGATCCAGATCGAGGTCGCGGATCACCAGCTCGGGATCGGTGTCCGAGGCGACCTCGCCGACGAACTTGCCCTCGGGGTCGACGAAGTAGCTGGTTCCGTAGAAGTCGTCGTCGCCGTACTCCTCGATGCCGACCCGGTTGATCGCGCCGATGTAGTACTCGTTGGCCACCGCGGAGGCCGGCTGTTCAAGCTTCCACAGATAGCCCGACAGGCCACGCGAGGTCGCGGACGGGTTGAACACGATCTCCGCGCCCGCCAGGCCGAGCGCGCGCCAGCCCTCCGGGAAATGCCGGTCGTAACAGATGTAGACGCCGACCTTGCCGACCGCGGTGTCGAAAACCGGCCAGCCCAGATTGCCCGGCCGGAAGTAGAATTTCTCCCAGAAGCCGTTGACGTGCGGAATGTGGTGTTTTCGGTACTTGCCGAGATAACTGCCGTCGGCGTCGATCACCGCCGCGGTGTTGTAGAGCAGGCCCGGCTGCTCCTGCTCGTACACGGGCAGGACCATCACCATGCCCAATTCCCTTGCCAGCGCGGCGAATCGCTCCGTCGTCGGACCCGGCACCGACTCCGCGTACTCGTAGAACTTCGCGTCCTGCAGTTGGCAGAAGTACGGGCCGTAGAACAACTCCTGGAAGCAGATCACCTTCGCGCCCTGCGCGGCCGCCTGGCGGGCGTAATCCTCATGCGCTTTGATCATGGACTCTTTGTCGCCGGTCCAGTTCGTCTGGACGAGCGCCGCTCGAACGATTCCCATGCTTTGTTATACTTCACGCCGAACCAATTCGGTTGTGTTACAAGATTGCGGAAACAGTTTCGTAGCCGTAAACCTCGAGCCTGGTCGTAGTTCCGGCAACGCCCCCGACGCAGAATGACGGTGTGAGCGAGCGAATCGGCGAGGTTACGGCCTCCACGAACGGGTCGGGGCGGTTCATCGCGGACCTGGCCGACCGGACGCCCGCGGGGATCGCGGCGGCGGTCGGCAGGCTGATCCGTTCGGGGACGTTGACACCGGGCTCGCGGCTGCCCACCGTCCGCGAGGTCGCCCGCGAATTGAAGGTCTCGCCCGCGACGGTGAATCAGGCGTGGCGGGCGCTCGCCGCCGCAGGCGCGATCGTCGCGCGCGGCCGGGCAGGCACCTTCGTCGGCGCCGCCGCAGGCAACGGGTCCGGCACCGCCGTCGGCCGCTACCAACGGCTGCACCCGCCCTCGTCGAGTGGGTTCCGGATAGATCTGTCCCGTGGCACACCCGACCCGGAACTGCTGCCCGATCTGGGCGCCGCGCTGCGCGACCTCACCACAGACGGCGCCGGCGACCTCGCCGCCGACTATCTCGGCGAGGCGGTGTTGCCCGAGCTCGCCGCGAAAGTCCGGGCGGACTGGCCGTTTCGCGCGGAACGGCTCGCCGTCCTCGACGGCGCGTTGGACGCAGTGGACCGGTTGCTGTCCGCGCACGTCCGGCTCGGCGACGCGGTAGCGGTCGAAGACCCGTGCTTCCCACCGTTTCTCGACCTGCTCGCCGGTCTCGGCGCCCGGCCCGTTCCCGTCCGGATGGACGAATCCGGTTTGCTGCCCGATGAACTCGCCCGCGCCGTCACGGTGCACGGCGCCACCGCGCTGATCCTGCAACCGCGCGCCCAGAACCCCACCGGCGTCTCACTCACCGCCGCCCGCCTCCGCGAACTCGCCGAGATGCTGCGGGACGCGGGCACTCTCGTCATCGAGGACGATCACTCCGCCGGAATCGCCGCCGCCGCACTGCGTTCTCTCGGCAGCCGACTTCCGCAGCGCACCGTCCATATTCGCTCGTACTCCAAATCGCATGGCGCGGACCTGCGTTTGGCCGTCGCGGGCGGACCCGCGGACCTGCTCGACCCGGTCATCGAACGCCGCATGCTCGGCGCGGGCTGGACCAGCAGGCTGCTCCAGCGCGTCCTGCTGAGCATGCTCGACGACCCGACGGCGATTCAGGCCGTCACCGCCGCACGTAGCGAATATCGCAGGCGCTCAACGGAACTCCGTCGCGCTCTGGCGCGCCGGGGCGTCGCCGTCGCGCGTGGGGACGGCATCAATCTCTGGCTGCCGGTCGCCGACGAGAACGCCGCCATGATCTCGCTCGCCGCGGCGGGCATCAAGACGGCGCCAGGCGGGCCGTTCACCGTCGGCGACCACCCACCCACCGATCACCTCCGGATCACCGTCTCAGCGCTCACCGACGTCGACCTGGATTGGCTCGCCACCGAACTCGCGGCAGCCACCACCGCGGCACCCACCTACCGCCGCGTCCGCCGCGCCGGAGGTCCTTCACATAGCCCATAGACATGCATCGGGTTTGCGAAGAACCTGCTGGTTATGCGAGGCCCCCAGGGGCGTGTGAATTCGGCAGCGATCGAGGCGGTCCCGGCACGCTATCGGCGGCGAGATGCAATGATTCGGCACGGCATCGTCCGGTGCGCAATCCGAATGAAGGAGATTCCTAGCGGTGAGCAGCGAAGTGCAGGGGCGGCATTTAAGCAACAAGTGGCGGTTCGGGGTACCGCGCGGGGTGCTGCGGGTGGTCGGCGTCGCGGCGGTCGCCGCGGCGCTGGCGGCGTTCGCATCCGGCGGCGTCTCGGCCGATACCTGGAGCGTGCGCACCCAGCAGCCCGCCCAGTGCAATGCGCCCGCGGAAGGCGCCGTGACCGCGCGCACCTACCCGGCGCCCGGACCGGCCACCGAGCCCGGCGCCAGCTACGCCGCGACGCTCGACACCACCTGCGGGACAATCCAGATCGACCTCGATCCGGCGGCACCGCAGACGGTCAACTCGTTCGCGTTCCTGTCCAACGAGCAGTACTTCAACCACACCAAGTGCCACCGGATCACCACCCAGGGCATCTACGTGCTGCAATGCGGTGACCCGACGGCCACCGGCACCGGCGGCCCCGGCTATCAGATCCCGGACGAGAATCTGACCGACGCCAAGTACCCGGCGGGCACCGTAGCCATGGCGAACGCAGGCCCGAACACCAATGGCAGCCAGTTCTTCCTGGTCTACCGGGACAGCCAGCTGCCCCCGAGCTACACCCCGTTCGGGCGCATCAGCGGCGGCCTGGACGTGCTCCAGTCCGTCGCCGCGCTGGGCACCCGAGACGGCGGGCCCGACGGCGCTCCGCGCGATGATGTCGTCCTCAACAAGGTCGAGATCGCCAAGAAGTAGCACCCATCGACAAATGGCGGCGTCTTCGGACGCCGCCATTGTCATGTCCCTCGCCGCTACTTGTGCGGAGTGAGCGGGAAGGTGGTCGCGCCGTCGTTGCCTGCCGGGATGATCGGGAGGACCACCGACGACGGGTGTTCGGGGTCCTTGTAGATGGTCTGGGTGGCCAGTTCGGTGCGGGTGCTTTCGCCGAAGGGTTCGCCGGTGTTCGGGTTCGGTGCGTACTGGGGGTAGTCGCTGCTGGAGATGGCGAGGCGGATCCGGTCGCCTGCCTTGAATTGGTAACTGGTCGGCCAGATCTTGATGGTGAACTCGTAGGGCCTGCCCGGCACGATCGGCGTGGGGTCGGTGAGCGAGTCACGGAAGGCGGCGCGGATGATGCCGTTGTTGAGGTTCACCGAGGAGCCGTCCGGTCCGAGCACCTCCAGGCGCGCAACGAAATCGGTGTCGGGCGCGGTCGAGGAGGCCCAGAGCTTCACCGTGATCGGCCCGGTGATCTCGGTGGCGGTGTCCAGCGGGGCGGTGTCGTAGGTGAGCACGTCGGTCCGCTGTTCCACCGCGGCCTGATCGAACGGCCCCTGCGGCGTATTGCCGACGCCGCAGCAGGAGTGCCCGCCCACACTGGGCGCCGGATCGGTCGGGTCGTAGAGGTAGCGATCGCCTTCGGCCGGTCCGGTCGGCGCCTGCTCGACCAGTTTGCCGGTGCGACCGGACGAACCGTTCTCGCCGTCACCGCTGAAATAGTAAGTCTTCCATTGGGTTTGCGGCAGCGGCCAGCTCGGTGCCGACTTCCACCGGTTGGCGCCCATCACGTAGTAGTCGACCCGTGGCGTGCCCGCGACGCCGTTGTCCACGCCCTTGAGGAAGTGGTCGTACCAGGCGAGCATCAGCTCGTTGATCGGGCTGTTGCCCACCGGTCCGAGCTGATCGAGCAGCGGCGCGATGTTCGACGTCGGCCGCCCCCACCCGACGTGGTCCCACGGGCCGATGACCAGCCGCTGGTTCTGTCGCGCCTCCGGCGTGCCACCCTTGTCGACCATGCCGGTGAAGTTCTCGATGCCACCGGCCAGGAACGAGTCGTACCAGCCCTCCATGTTCAGCACCGGCACCTTCACGTTCTGGTAGCGCTCGCGGATGCTCCACTTCTTCCAGTAGTCGTTGTAGGTCGAGTTGCGGATCCAGTCGAAATACCAGGGTGCGACCGCCGGATTACCCGGTTGCAGCGGCGGAAAATCCTTGTACGGACGGAAATTCATCCACTGGGTGGCGTTGTCCATGGCCGCGCGGATCTGCTCGATCGCGGCGGTGTCCTTGCGCTGCTCGGCGGCGGCCAGGCCGATCGTGCTCACCGCCCACGGTTCGACGAAGCCGAGGCGGAACTGCCCGCCCTCATAGGTCCAGCCGTCGTAGTAGTCCGAGGAGGTGTTGGCGGGCACGATGGCGGCCAGGTGCGGCGGCGTCTCGACGGCGGCGAGCCACTGCGTCGCACCGATGTAGGACGACCCGTACATGCCCACTTTGCCGTTGGTGCCGGGCAATTGGGCCGCCCACTCGACGCTGTCGTATCCGTCGCGCAGGTCGTTGTCGAACTCGGTGAACGTCCCGTCCGACTTCCCGACGCCTCGAATGTCTTGGATCACCACGAGATAGCAGTGCGAGGCGAACCAGTCCGGCGTCTGATAGCGCGAAGAGCTCACTTGCGCATAGGATTTCCCGTACTGCGTCCGCATCAGGATCACCGGCACCGGATCGCTGGTCTGCGGGCGATACACATCCGCCCGCAAGATCGTCCCGTCCCGCATCGCCCCCGGCACATCGGTTTCCTTGTCGACGGCGCATTTTCCCCGCCCCGTGTTGGGCGGCCAGGCCCCCGCCTGTCCCGGCGCCCCCGTCTGTGTAGTCGCCGGATCATCGCTGTCCGAGCCCGACGTGCACCCCCCGACCAAAACCCCTACGCACACCAGCGCGGTCAGCAACCGCCCGACGCCAATACCGTGACCGGACACCCGGATACACCTCCCGTGAGGCGCCGACCGGACACTCGACGCGTGCCCCTCAACAGTGAGAACGCCTCCGTCGAGCCGATGCTATCAAGATCCAGTACCAAACGTCCTACGATTGCGTTTCCGCGACGGAACGTCGCCGACCGGGTGAATATCGTTGCCACACAGCATTTCCCAGGCCTGTGCGGCGTCGGCTTTGCTGACAAGTCAACTGACGCACCCGGCAGCCTCACGCGCGGCTGGCGACGGTGATGATCTCTGGGCTGGTCGGCGTCAGCGGGCTGCGATCCCAGTCGCCGAACTGTTCGGCGACGACCAGCCCCGCGCCGGACAGGAAGGTAGCGAGAGTGGGCGCGTCGAGGAATCGGAGCGTGCTGTGGCTGACCTCGGGCCAGGCCCATCCGTCGCTGGTGAACGTGTGGGTGAACGAGACGAGGTCACCCTCGACCGGTTCGGTGACGTGACAGACGCACCGCACCACCGCACCCGTCTCATCCGACACCGCACCCGAGTATCGCCGATGCCACGACTCCCATTCCCGCGCAAGCGGATTGCGCGTTTCGAAGACGAAGCGACCGGTATCGGTCAGTGTCGCGGCGAGCACGGCCAGCGTGGACCGGAGTTCGTCGTCACCCAGCAGCACTTGGAACGCATGCCCGGTCATCACCACCAGATCGAATCGATCATCCCGGCCGCACAGCGCGCTCGCGTCCCCGAGCACCCACTCGATATCATCGTGCGTCCGCGCCACTTCGAGCATGCCCGGCGCGGGATCCACACCGCACAGCCGACCGGTATGACCCTCCACGCGGGCGCGGCGCAGGAGCGCTCCCGTTCCGCAGCCCACGTCCAGGACCGAGAACGCGGCCATAACCAGCGGCAGGTAGAACCGGAAGTCCTCCCGTGCGCCCTCCGGGCTGAACCTGTCATACAGCGCGGCGAGCCGAGTATCGGTGAACACCTTGTCGACCATGATCGAAGGGTCGCAGAAACGAGCGACCCGCCGCGACCAGTTTTCCTGGTTCACGAGCGGCGAGATCGTGCGGTTTCGCCCCCGCGCCGACGGTTCAGTCCAAGCGGAGTAGGTCGGGCCAGTTCGGGACCATGACGCCCTCGATGGCCGATCATCGAACGACGTATCCATGCCGCCGAAAATAGACAGTGACGAATCATGCTGGGGCGCTGGGGGTGTGCCACCGCAAACGGCAGCTTGTACTCGAAGGGTCCACTGGGGTTCCCCAGTTGCGCTCACCGATGACGGAAACAGAAACGCGTGACACCCTGATCGTAGGTCAGCAATGAACTGGCAATTGGATACAGGGGGGCGAGGATGAAACATTCATCGGTGTCGACGTCGAGGCGGCAACGTGCCTGGCGTCGGGTTTCACTGCGGACCGGCCTGATAGGTATCACAGCGCTGTTGATCGCGGCCGGAGCTCAAATCGCGGCCGCAGAGCCGACAACGAGCGTGCCGCCACCGGCGTCGGTGACAACAGCACCTAGCACCCCGCCGGTGGCACCCACCGGTTCGGCCCCACCGCCGTCGCAGTCCAGCAAGACGCCAACGCCGACAACCCCTGCTACACAGTCGTCTTCGCCCCCGCAACCGACCGCGCCGCCGGCGACGACCACCGCGCCGTCAGGTCCCGTGTGCGCTCCGGGTGCTCGCTCCCGGGCTCCCGAAAAGTGGAAACCGACCCGAAGTCCCCAGTCGAGTGTGGTGCCGGGCCGGATGCGTTCGGACTGCCAGGACATCCCCGGTGGATTCACCAAGGAGCAGGCCGACAGGGCCGAGACGATGGAAGCCACAGTCGCGGCGCGTCCGCCACAGCGTTCGGCGTCGGCCCCAGACGGATGTCAGGTGTACTGGCCGGCACCGTACGAGGTGTGCGGCGCGATCCGTGACAAGTACAACGAGTTGGGTGGACCGAACAGCTTCCTGCTGTTCCCCACCTCCAACGAGCTGACCAACCCCGACGGCGTCGGCAAACGTTCCACCTTCCAGAACGGGCCCATCTACTGGTCGCCGGCCGGCGGCGCACACCCGGTAGCCAACCACTTCTTCGCCGCCTGGCAACGCAACGGCTGGGAAGGCGGCGTGCTCGGCTACCCGACCTCCGACGAGATCGTCAACCCCGACAACATCGGCCGCCGCCAGTACTTCCAGGGCGGCACCATCTACTGGAAACTCAACGAGGCCTACTACGTCGCGGGAGCGATCCGTGACAAGTGGGGCGAGACCGGCTGGGAGGGCGGCTATCTGGGTTATCCCATCAGTGATGAAACCGGGACTCCGGATGGAGTCGGGCGATTCAACCGGTTCGAGCGCGGCGTCATCTTCTGGTCACCCAGCGGTGGGGTACATCCGGTATCGGGTGGCATTTTGACGAAATGGTCCTGGACGAACTACGAACGAGGTCCATACGGGTATCCGGTTTCTGATCAACGCAAGCGTGGGCAGGCGTTCGACCAGGATTTCCAGTTCGGCACGATCGGCTGGCCGACCTCGGCGGTCGAGGGTGAGGACGTCGACTGGCAAGAGGACTACATCGACGAGAACAACTGCAACGACTGCGGGGATGACGAGCGTATCCGCGTCACCGGCCCGGCACATTTGGATGTACCGCAACCCGACCCACTGTCCGCGCCGCCGAGCGCAGAACGCGCGAGCAATCACCTACCCGACTGCGGCGCCGTCTCCGGTGACCCCGCCGCGCCGGAGGGCGAACTGGGCTTCTGCGCAGGGGCGCAGGAAGGGAACTCCGCGCGGACCGGGGACACCTGGCAGACGGCGCTGCAGCCCTACTGCAACGATTTGCCCGAACGGCAGTGGGCCGGCGACCGCAAGTATCAGTGCATGTGGCGACGGGATGTCGCCTACCTTTACAGCAAACGCGACGGCAGCCGGATCGGGGAGATCCAGTATGTGCAAGAACACGAGTTACGTACCGCTTGGAACAGCCCGACGTGGCAGGGGCGCTCGGCCATCCACATCCTGCACGCCTTCGGCGCCGCGACTCAGGCGCGCTATGACGGTGCAATCCTCTGTCTGTCCGGCGGAAGTTGTTCGCTCGGCGGGAATTACGGCTTCCACGATATCGAGGTGGTCACTACTCAGGACTACATCATGGACTACACCGCCACCGTCGCCTTGACCCCCGGTGCGATCATCAACAGCACGCTCAATGGGGTGTTCACCTTCAAACACGACGGCGCTAAACCTCCGACCTACAACGCCCCGACCGGGGTGTTTCCCGTCGTGCGCTGCGATCATGTAACCGGCTTCCGGGACAAGGCCGGCTGTGTCGTGCCAGCGGCCCAGCCGATCCTGGACCTCACCACTCGTGGCGTGGCTGCGCATGCCGGTCACATCGGCTATGCCCAGTCCAGCGGACTTCCGGGCAAACCCAACGGGACCCCCCTGACCCGCACCACCGACGCCGCCACCATCCAGAACAACCGCAACATCTCCTGCAACCGGGTTCCCGGGCCGCGACCATCAGGACAGCAATGCGACGAATATCCCTTCGCCTCCACCAAGCAGGGAGGCGGCGCCAACGGGCCCGCTCGCACCTACAGCAACAGCCCATGCGAACAGACCATGCCAGGCTGGGTGAATCGTAGGACGATACCCGTGTCCTTCTACGACGCTGCGGGAATCAGCATGTGCATGATGCCGGGCCGTGACAATCTGCGGGGTGGTGGGATTCTGAGCTGGTTCTATGTGAAGAACCGGGTCCACGACGGCGAAGCCTTCTATGTGAAGGGTTCATGATCACGCGAGGAGAGCTAGTTCTATGACCGAAACCGGGGCCGTTCGGGTCGATCACCACCAGTTCCTGCTGGCCGCAGCCGACGCGGACACCACCGACACGACTGCCGGAGGAAGTTTGATCTGGACCGGCCCCGGGTTCGTCACGGTGCTCACCGGAATCGCTTACGGTCCCGCCACTCTCATCGTCGACCGCACCGGCCTTGTGCCGAGGCTGGAGGACTGGGACACGGTGGAGGAAACCGTCATCGACACCGGCACCGAGCTGCGGGTGATGAGCCTCGACGGTGAACTGAGCGCGGAGTTCACCGTCGTCCCGGCTGGGCGATACCGGATACGGGTGCATGCGCGCGGCCGAGACGATCATTGGGATCTGGAGGTGGCCGAGCCCACCGAAACCTATCTGCTCACGGTGACCGCGACCAGTGATCCGGTCGCGACAGTCACCACGCTGCGCAAAACCGACACCGCCTATGACCCGCCGGCCAAACAGGTTCCCGTTATCGACTACGACCATATCTATGCGACCGGCTCCGACGGGCGACCGATCAAGGTAGGCGCGAACAGTCCCGAAGCCCACGCCCTCTACGCCCGCCGCAACCAGTGGGGCGGGCGCCCACCCACCGGACGCATCGGCACCGACGCCGACCTCAGGGAATCCGCAGCCGCGGTCGCCGACCTCGACCGGGACCTGGTGGACGAGATCGACGCCCTCTCCGCACAGCGGCAACGCGAACTCGTACGCTGGTGTGCGCGTTGCGCATTCGAACGCGCCGGGCTCACCGAGCACGCCGATTTCCGCGACGCGTTGGACGCCATCGACAGCGGCCGCACACCACCACCGGACCTGGTCAACCTCTCCCTCGCCTGGCACCGTCTCGATACCGACCCGCGCATCGCGCTGACCATCATCCCCGGCCCCGACGGCGAGCCCGAACGGATAGCGCAGCACAAGGCGATCACCGCATACATCTTCGCGATCGAGGACCTCGACCCCACCCGAGCTGCCTTCGAAGCTGTCCGGCACACCGCCGCTACCTTCGGCAGAAACTACCGCGACCTGATCCAGCGACTGCGAACCGAATTCCTCGCCGACGACCGCCGGTAGCCGGAGCTTGTCGCAGCGCCGTCATCGCCGACGCTCAGTCCAAACGGAGTAGGTCAGGCCAGGTTTGGGACCAGGGGTGGCGGGGACCGTCGCAGCGCCAGATGGTGACGTCGCGGGTGGCGCCGGGGAAGCCGAGGGGGGTGTCGGCGCGGCCGATGGGGGTTACCGAGGCGAAGAGGGGGCGGATGTCGGAGGCGTTGTCGCCCACCCAGAGGACGGTGGTGGCGGAGTCGGGTGGAGTGCCGAAGTAGCCGAAACCGCGGTTCGGGCTGTAGGCGGCGGGGAGGTCGTATTCGGAGCGGAAGACGTCGAGTGCGCTTGCCTGCCAGTAGGAGTCGGTGATGATGACCGTGCGGGCGCGGTCGGCTTCGGGCAGGGATCGGTAGGCGGCCGCAGTGGCAGCGGCGAGTTCGGGCCAGCCGAACTTGCCGTACACGCCGATCGACAGCCCGGCCTGGGCCTCGTTCTCGGCCGGCGTGTAATCGGATTCGGGTCGCCACGGCAGCGTAAAGACTGCGAGGGCAACGGATACGACGGCAAGCACGACCGTGACGATGGTGCGCAGGCGGCTTGTGCGCTCGGCCCAGCGGACCGCGCCCGCGGCGAAGATCACGGCGTAGCAGCCCGCCGCGTAGTACGGTCTGCCGTCGGTGGCGATGAAGGCCACGGCGAGCAGCAGCGGCAACGGGGCGAGGAATCGATACCGGCGCAACGGTTCCCAACGGAACAGCGTCACGATGCCGTAGATCAGCAGCAGGCCGCCGAGGATCCCGGCGGAGGCGATCGCCAGCGGCAGCCAGGTGTAGCGGCCGCCGATGGTGGCCTGTTCGGCGGCGATCACCGCGCCGAGCCGCAACTGTGGCCAGCCGTGACCGGCCTGCCAGATCAGGCTCGGCAACGTCACAAGCACCACCAGGGCCGCACCCGCCCACAGCGCGGGGCGGCGGAGCAGATCACGCGGGCCGTAGCACAGCACGCCGATCGCGACCGCGGCCCAGAAGAACGGAATCAACCATTTGACCTGCATATCCAGGGCGGTGGCCAGGGAAGCCCACAGCAGCAGTGCGTCCCGCCGCGTGCGCACCCAGCGGACGAGCAGCCAGCTGATCAACACCCACAGCGCGGTGTCGATGGTGTTGGTGGCCAACTGGGTTCCCTGCACCAACAGGAATGGCGAAGACGCATAAGCGATGGCGGTCAGGATCTGCGCGCGCTGGCCGCCGCCGAACTCCCTGGCTATCTGCGCACTGATGACCACCGCCGCCACCGTGACCAGCAACGCCGGAATACGCTGCGCTACCAGCGATCCCGGCGCGAGCAGGTCCATCAGTCGGGCGATCGCGGGCACCAGCGGGCCCTGATCGGCGTACCCGAAGGAGAGCCTGCGACCTGCGGAGATGAAGTACAGCTCGTCGCCGAAGAAGCCGTACCGACCGGTGCAGGCCAGCAAAGCGATCGCCGAGAGGAATGCGACGGCACCTACTCCGGCGAGCGCGAACGGCCGTTGCTCGAGCGTATCCAGTTGCCGCACCGAGGTTGTCGCAGTGTCAGTCATCTTCCCCCGCCTTTCGTGTCGCCACATCGAACAACCGGCACATATGGGTCGAAAACCCGCCCATGTCGAAGTCCGGCTCCTTGATCGCCCGCCCTGCCGCGCCGTCGATCGCGTCGCGGATGGACTTCGCCATCGCCACCGGATCGAAATCACCGAACTCCCCGGCGCGCTGGCCTTCCCGCATGACCTCGATCAGCGGCTCGATGATCTTCTGCTCACCGTCGGCCGAGGCGAACTTCGGCCTGCCGTCCGCGTCACGCAGGTTCAGCACCACCTCGGTGAGGGCCGAGACGTAGTTCTTGTTCGCCTCGATGAAGTCCAGATTCGAGGCGATGTAGGCCAGCAACATGTTTCGTGGCCCGGTCGCCGCCGCGACCTGCGGCCCGATGTACTCACCCGCCGACAGATACAGCTGGACGACCAGCTGCGTCATCAGATCGTCTTTCCCGGCGAAGTGGTAGGAGATGACCCCCTTGGAGATCCCGGCATGCTCGGCGATCCGCGCCAGCGACGCATTGCCGTACCCGACCTCGGAGATCACCTCCACCGCGGACGCGATGATCTGTCGCCGCCGCGCCTCCTCGATGAACGACTTTCGCTGGCCGACTTGACCATTTTCTGACCGCACGGCCAGATATTAGCACGATCGGCCAGCCGGGCGCTCGATCAACCCAGCACTCGGTCAGCCGAAGTGCCGGATATCCACGCGCTCCCACCCCGGATCGCCGTCCCGGACGAAAGCGAGCCAACTGCCGCGCATCTCGTCGACCAACGACTGCGGACGCTCGCCTCGCAGCATCGGCGCGTGCTGCCAAGCTGCCGCGCTACCGAGCAAGAACGGCAGTTCGAGGCAGTGGCACGCACGGAACGGGCTGTCCGCCGGCTGCCACTCGAACTCGAACAACCAGGCGGCACCACCACCCGCGTTGAGCGACTCGCCCAACTGCCGGGTCGGCGCGCCGAAGATCTGCTCGGAGACCGTCGCGACGGCGTCCCAGTCGTCGGAGAAGAACGCCGCCACCTCATCTCGCGTCGTGCCGAGCAGCATCCGCAGGTCCCGCTCGCCCACCGCGCGCACCAGATCGGCGGCCACCAACTCTTCATCCGCCACCAACTGGAACGGCGGCACCACCTGCCCCTCGCCGCCTTTCGCCACAGCCGACTGCGCGGCAAGCAACGCCGCCACCGGCACCTCGCCGAGCTGCTCGGCGTCGATCCCCAACTCCCGCAAGAACTTCGCGCCGACCCACTCGGCCGCGTCCGGCGTCGCGGGCAGCATCCCGAGCGGTGGGCTCTGCAAGATGGCCTGCTGGAACAGCCCGTCCGCCTGCTTCCCCGACAGCATCGCCACCAGCGAAATCGCACCCGCCGACTGGCCCGAAGCGGTGACCCGCGCCGGATCACCGCCGAAAGCGGCGATATTGTCGCGCACCCAGGTCAGCGCCGCGATTTGATCGCGCAGCCCCAGATTTCCGTCACTGACCCCCGGCAACCGCAGGAACCCGAGCGCACCCAGCCGATAGTTGATCGTCACCACGACAACGTCCCCCAGCGCGGCCACCTCGCCCCCGTCGTACCAGCCGAGACTGCCCGCCCCACTGGAGAATCCGCCGCCGTGCAGGAAAACGAGCACCGGATGCCCCTCCCCCGGCGGCGCCCACACATTCAACGACAGACAATCCTCGGCATGCGCCACCTCGAAGGACCCCATCACCCGCTCCAGCCGCGACGCCAATTGCGGTGCCGCCGGACCGAATTCGGTCGCGTCCCGCACCTGCGTCCATGGCGCCACCGGCTCCGGCCGCCCGAATCGCTCAGCCCGTGCGTACGGAATACCCCGATAAGCCGTCACCGCCCCCTCGACAACGCCACGCACCGCCCCCGCGGTCGTCTCGACAACGGTCGACAAGTTGATCTCGCTACTCATACCCCGAGTCTGCCCCCGATCCCGCCTTCCAGCCGCCCTGTTCCCCCACCACACCGAAATCCGCCACACCCCGGCCTGAGCCAAACGGATTCCGCCATGATCGACGGGGCATAGTGGCGGCGGCACACCGGGTTCGACGACGACCATGTCCCGTTCGTCGGATCCTCGACGACCAGCGCACGACGGAGCGGAGATGCGCCCACCATCGATCAGGGGCGTGCTCGACCGGATCCGATACCCCCGGCAAACCAAAAGGCCGCGCTCCCAACGGAAGCGCGGCCTTCGGCACTGAAACTTACAGGTACTGACCCGTATTGGACTCGGTATCGATCGCCCTGCTCGCGCTGGCGTTCTTACCGGTGACCAACGTGCGGATGTAGACGATCCGCTCGCCCTTCTTACCCGAGATGCGAGCCCAGTCATCGGGATTCGTGGTGTTGGGCAGGTCCTCGTTCTCGGAGAACTCGTCCTGGATCGAATCGTAGAGATGCTGGATACGCAGGCCGGGGTTGCCGGTGTCGAGGACGGACTTGATGGCGTACTTCTTGGAGCGGTCCACGATGTTCTGGATCATGGCGCCGGAGTTGAAGTCCTTGAAGTACAGGACTTCCTTGTCACCGTTGGCGTAGGTGACCTCCAGGAAGCGGTTGTCCTCGCTCTCGGCGTACATCCGGTCGACGACCCGTTCGATCATCGCGCGGACGCACAGGGCCTTGTCGCCGCCGAACTCGGCGAGATCGTCGGCGTGCAGGGGCAGTGTCTCGGTGAGGTACTTCGAGAAGATGTCCTGTGCCGATTCCGCATCCGGCCGCTCGATCTTGATCTTCACGTCCAGGCGGCCCGGCCGCAGGATCGCGGGGTCGATCATGTCCTCGCGGTTGGAGGCACCGATCACGATGACGTTCTCGAGGCCCTCGACACCGTCGATCTCCGACAGCAGCTGCGGCACGACCGTGGTCTCCACATCGGAGGACACGCCCGAACCACGGGTGCGGAAGATGGAGTCCATCTCGTCGAAGAACACGATCACCGGCGTACCCTCGGACGCCTTCTCGCGCGCCCGCTGGAAGATGATCCGAATGTGGCGCTCGGTCTCGCCCACGAACTTGTTGAGCAGCTCGGGACCCTTGATGTTCAGGAAGAACGACTTGGCTTCCTTGGCATCCTCACCGCGCGCCTCGGCGATCTTCTTGGCCAGCGAGTTCGCCACCGCCTTGGCGATGAGCGTCTTACCGCAGCCGGGCGGACCGTAGAGCAGCACACCCTTGGGTGGGCGCAGCGCGTACTCGCGGAACAGATCCTTGTGCAGGAAGGGCAGCTCCACCGCGTCGCGGATCTGCTCGATCTGCCTGCCGAGGCCACCGATGTCGGTGTAGTCGACGTCCGGAACCTCTTCCAGCACAAGGTCTTCGACCTCGGCCTTGGGGATGCGCTCGAACGCGAAGCCCGCCTTGGTGTCGACCAGGAGGGAGTCACCGGGGCGCAGTTTGCGAATCGGGGAGTCGGGATCCTCCATGTCGTCGTACTCGGCGACCTTGGCAAGCGGACCCGCCAGCCAGACCACCCGCTCCTCGTCGGCATGACCGACCACGAGGGCGCGGCGGCCGTCGTCGAGGATCTCCCGCAGGGTGCCGATCTCGCCGACCGCGTCGTAGATGCCGGCCTCGACCACCGTGAGCGCCTCGTTGAGGCGGACGGTTTGACCGTATTCGAGGGTCGAGGTCTCGATGTTCGGTGAACACGTCAACCGCATCTTCCGGCCCGAGGTGAACACGTCTACGGTCTGATCGTCATAGACACCGATCAGAATTCCGTATCCACTCGGCGGCTGGCCGAGCCGATCGACTTCCTCACGCAGGGCGATGAGCTGCTGGCGCGCCTCTTTGAGCGTGTCCATCAGCTTGGTGTTGCGAATCGTCAGCGAATCGATGCGGGCTTCCAATTCCCGTGCACGATCCGGCGAATCGGCGAGTTGCCTACGGAGCGCAGCCGCTTCGGCGCGTACCGCCTCGAGCTCTCTCCAGGCCGCCGAATCCGAATTCTCGATGGGGCTCATGTGCTGCTCCTCCCAGTCCCGGTCTATCAACGCTACCGGGCGCGAACCGTTCTCGCTTTCCGACATGGTTTCGTCGTGATCACATCTGGGCTGCGATCGACAGCCGGACGACCATGTTAGCCTGCCCTAACCCGCACTCGGTGAGCCCGCTCGCCGACCGAGCCGAAAGGTTGCTGAATATGCTCCTTCCCGCCAGGATTCTCCGCGTTTCTGTTGCTACCGCTACTGCCGCGCTCGCCGTTACCGTCGGACTGGCGGGCTGTAGTTCCGATGACAACAAATCCGATGCCAAAGTGTCTTCCTCCAGCGTTGTGGCCTCGAGCTCCAGCTCTATTACCTCGAGCAGTGCCGCGGCGACCGGGACCGCGGCGGCGCCGAGTCCCGAGACACTGCAGGCGGTGCTCGTCACATTGTCCGATCCCGCGGTACCCACCTCGGAGAAGACCAAGCTCATCGTCGACGGCGAAAAGCGCACGGCCAACATCGATCAGATGAACAAGGGCCTGGCAGGCTACACACTGACCTACGCAGTGGCAGATATCACAACACAGGGCAACACCGCCACCGCGCAGGTGACCATCACCTCGCCGCACGGCGCCCTGCCCCCGATGCCCCTCACCTGGGAGAACGTCGGCGGTACCTGGAAGCTCTCGGACGCGAGCGGCTGCCTGATGCTCGGCTTCGCGCAGGCGCCCTGCGTACCCGCCTGACCCGCCGCGGCCGACCGAGGGTGAGGTGCGGACACCCTCGGTCGCGCTGTCAGCCCTTGGAGGGCCTGCGCTGCGGCTTGGGGGTCACCGTGCCCTCGGCAAGCTTGCGTGCGCTCACCAGGAAGGCCGTATGGCCCTGCATCCGGTGTTCGGGGCGCACCGCCAGGCCGACCACATGCCAGCCACGCACGATCGACTCCCAGGAGCGGGGTTCGGTCCAGCATTCCTGTTCGCGCAGCGCCTCCACGACTTTCGACAGCTGCGTCACCGTCGCAACATAGATGATCAGCACGCCACCGGGCACGAGCGCCTTGGCAACGGCGGGCAGCGCATCCCACGGCGCGAGCATGTCGAGCACCGCCCGATCCACCGGCTCGCCCGCGAAGTCGGCGACATCGCCCACCGTCAGCGACCAGTTAGCCGGACGTTCGCCATAGAAGGTTTCGACATTGCGGATGGCATGGTCAGCATGGTCCTGGCGAATTTCGTAGGAAATCACCTCGCCCTGCGGCCCGACGGCGCGCAACAGCGAACACGTCAGCGCGCCGGAGCCCGCGCCTGCCTCCAGCACCCGCGCGCCGGGGAACATGTCGCCCTCGTGCACGATCTGCGCGGCATCCTTCGGGTAGATGACCGCGGCACCGCGCGGCATCGATAAGACGTAGTCGATCAGCAACGGGCGCAAGGCCAGATACGGGGTGCCATTGGTGGAGGTCACCACCGAACCCTCGTCGGCGCCGATCAGGCTGTCGTGCTTGATGCCGCCGCGGTGGGTGTGGAATTCCTTGCCCTCCTCCAAGACCACCGTGTACAGGCGTCCCTTGGCATCGGTCAGCTGTACCCGGTCACCGAGGGTGAAGGGACCGGTCCGTCTGGCCGTCATGAATCTCCGTTCGTGCTGGTGAATAGTCGCGCACCTGCATGTCGGTGCCGCCGGATAGCCTGCCAGGTATGAGCTCGCCCGTGTCCACGCCCCCTACCGACGGCGCCGCGGCGTCCGATCCCGGTGCGGCGGCGAGTCGGTCGCGCCCCGCGCTGTCGCCTTCGCGGGCAATGGATTTCAAACAGTGCCCGCTGAAGTACCGGTTCCGGGCGATCGACCGGATCCCCGAACCGCCGAGCAGGAACGCGCTGCGCGGCACGCTGGTGCACGCGGTGCTGGAGGACCTGTACGGGCTGCCCGCGGCGCAGCGGCAGCCGAGCCGGGCCGAGAGCCTGATCGTGCCCAGCTGGGCGCGGGTGGCGGCCGAGTGGCCCGAGGTGACCGAGTTGATCACCGACGCCGAGCTGGACGGCTTCCTCGGCGAGGTGCGCACGCTGGTGCAGACCTACTACCGGCTGGAGGATCCGACCCGCTTCGACCCGGAATCCAGGGAGGCGCGGGTGGAGGTCGAGCTCGACGACGGAGTTCTGTTGCGCGGCTTCGTGGATCGGATCGACGTCGCGCCGACCGGGCAGCTGCGGGTGGTCGACTACAAGACCGGCCGCGCCCCCGGGCCGACCCAGGAGACCAGGGCGCTGTTCCAGCTGAAGTTCTACGCCCTGGTCGTGCTGCGCACCCGCGGCATCGTGCCCACCCAGCTGCGCCTGATCTACCTGGCCGACGAACAGATCCTCACCTACGCGCCCGACGAGGAAGAACTGCTGCGCTTCGAACGCACGCTATCCGCGCTGTGGGAGGCGATCCTGGACGCCGGGCGCACCGGGGATTTCCAGCCGAACCGCGGGTGGCTCTGCGCGTACTGCGACTACAAGCCGCTCTGCCCCGAGTTCGGTGGCACGCCGCCGCCGTACCCGGGTTGGCCCACCGGTGGGACGACCGAGTCGCCGGACGAGACGTTGGCGGACGCCGTCGCCGAGTAGCGACCGCCGCATTGTCGGCCTCGGCCCGCCGCGCAGGGATTCCCGCCCCACACGTGAAACTGTGGGCGCTTCCGTGCGCGGCAGGCAACGCCTTACGCGCCAGACGATCCCGCACGCGCCGGGCAACGCCGTGCACGCCAGACGATCCCGTGCACGCCAGGCGATCCCGTGCACGCCAGGTGATCTCGTACGCGCCAGGTGATCTCGTGCACGGCGGGAGCTCTCGTGCACGGCGGGAGCTCTCGTGCACGGCGGGCGCTCTCGTGCACGGCGGGCGATTTTGTGTGCGGCAGGCGATTTTGTGTGCGGCTGCGACTCAGAGGGTGAAGTCGCGGAACAGCAGCACCGAAAGGCCCAGGCCGACAGCGAGGTTCACCACGACGGCGGAGCCGAAGACGACGATCGGCCGCCAGCCCGCCTCGCGCAGCCCGCGCAGCGAGAACTCCAGCCCGATGGAGACGAAGGCGAGGATCAGGAACCAGGTGCGCAGATCGTTGACGATGGCGATGTGTGCGGCACCCACCTTCTTGTCGACCGACTGTAGATACAGCGTCCCGATCACCGACGCCGCGATGAAACCGAGCACGAACTTCGGGAACCGCGCCCAGAACTGCCGCGCCGAGGGCCGCACCGCACCGGCCGTGTGCTCCACCCTCAGAGTGAAGTACGCGGTCAACGCGATCGCGACGATCCCGATCAGCGCGTTCTGCGTGGTCTTCACGATGGTGGCGATCTGCAGCGCCTTCTCCCCCGCGATGGCACCCGAGGCCGCGACCGCCGCCGTCGTGTCGATATTGCCGCCGATCCAGGCGCCCGCGACCGCGTCGGACAGTCCGAGAACCTCGGCGAGCCAAGGCAAGACGAAGATCGACGGTAGCGCGAAGATGATCACCAGCGACGCCGCGTAGGCGATCTGCTCCCGTTTGGCCTGTACCGCGCCGGCCGCCGCGATCGCCGCGCTGACGCCGCAGATGGACACCGCCGAGGCCAGCAGCGCCCGCAGCTTGTCGTCGAGCCCGAGCCTGCCGCCCAGCCACCAGGTGAACCCGAACACCGCCGTGATCAGCAGCAGCGTCTGCAGGATCGACGGTCCCGCCGCGGTCACCAGGATCTTCAGATTGATGGAGGCACCGAGCAGCACCACGCCGGTCTTGATGAAGAACTCGGTCCGGAAACCGGCCGAAAGCCGGTCGCGCAGCGCGAGTTTGGTGAGGATGACATTGCCGAGCAGGCCGATCGCGATGGCGTACACCGGGAACTCGATCGATTTGGCCACCCGCTCGAGCGGTGTGTCGGCCGCCCACTGCGGCACGTGCGTGTCGAAGTAGCGGGTCAGTGCGCCCAGCACGACGACGACCGCGATGCCCGCCACGACCGCGCCGACGGTCGGCCTCGAAACTGCTTGTAATGCTGCTGTTTCGGACTTCACGGGCCCGGAAGTATCAGCGCTCGTTCCGGTTTCGGTGACCGACTCGGTCGCCACACTACCTTCGGCCGTATCGTCCTCGCGCGCTTCAGGACCCGGCATCACGGCACCAGCCAATCCGGAATCGCGCCGAGGAGAACCAAAGCGATCAGCGTCAGCCCGACGATCGCCGCTAGCCAGTCCTCGTTCCAGGCGAATGTGGTTCCCGAACGTTGCTCGGGCGATCTCTGTGCCACGGGTGTGCTCCTTGCGTTCCTCATCGAGAGGCCGCACGGTAGCAACACCCGCTCACCTGGCACACCGGTTGCGTTCAGCGTGAATTATTCACGCATACCAGACAAAACAGTCGGCGATAATCCGACTCAGAAGGCCCGGCAGGAGCGAATATCGAAGGCCAGGATGGCTTTCGCGCCGAGTTCGGCCAGCTGGTCCATCACCTCGTTGCCCTGCTTGCGCGGCACCATGGCGCGGATCGCGACCCAGTTGTCGTCGGCCAGCGGGGACACCGTCGGCGACTCCAGCCCCGGCGTGATCTTGACCGCCTGCTCGAGCAGCTCCTTCGGGCAGTCGTAGTCCAGCATGATGTACTGCTGGCCGAACACGACGCCCTGGATGCGCGCGATGAGCTGGTTGCGGGCTCGCTCCTGCTGGTCGGAGCCGCTGCGTTCGATCAGCACGCCCTCCGAGTCGCACAGCGACTCACCGAAGGCCACCAGGTTGTGCTGGCGCAGGGTGCGCCCCGAGCCGACCACGTCGGCGATGGCGTCGGCGACGCCGAGCTGGATCGAGATCTCCACCGCGCCGTCCAGGCGGATCACCTCGGCCTCGATGCCGCGGCGCTGCAGATCGTTGAGCACCAGGTTCGGGTAGGAGGTGGCGATGCGCTTGTCGTAGAGGTCCTCGACCTGCCACGCCTGCCCGGCCGGTGCGGCGTAGCGGAAGCTGGAGCGGCCGAAGCCGAGGCCGATCCGCTCGCTGACCGGCGCGCCCGAGTCGAGCGCCAGGTCGCGGCCGGTGATGCCGAGGTCGAGCTCACCGGACCCGACGTAGATGGCGATGTCCTTGGGCCGCAGGAAGAAGAATTCGACCTGGTTCGCCGGGTCGAGCACGGTCAGATCGCGCGGATCGGTGCGCCTGCGGTAGCCGGCCTCGACCAGGATGGCGGTGGCGGCTTCGGACAGGGCGCCTTTATTGGGGACTGCGACGCGCAGCATGGCAGGAAGTCCTTTCGGGAGGAGAAACTACGAGTAAGACGCACCCGTCACAGATGTCGGTACACGTCTTCCAGCTTCAATCCACGACCCACCATCAGCACCTGAACCCAGTACAGCAGCTGCGAAATCTCCTCGGCGAGCGACTCGTCGCTCTCGTGCTCGGCCGCCAGCCACACCTCGCCGGCCTCCTCGAGCACCTTCTTACCCTGGCTATGCACGCCGGCGTCCAGCGCGGCCACGGTTCCGGACCCCTCGGGGCGGGTGACCGCACGATCCTGCAGCTCGGCGAACAGGGTTTCGAAGTTCTTCACGATGAGCCATTGTTTCAGACCGGTGTGCGGGACCGTTGCTCCGGCCCATCCCAGCTTCCGGCGTGCCCCGAGGCGGCGCGACCTGGACCGCCGATCGGGGGCAGCCGACACCGGTGCGCGCAGCCGCGAGATCACGGACAGCCGGAGCTCCGCATCCGGCCCGCCGACCGGATGCGAAGCTCCGTCGGATCAACTCTCCGCGAGCAGCGCCTCCAGGTCGGCGACCGCGGTGCGGAGGTGGTCGGCGAAGGCGTGCATCTCGTCGGCGACGGTGGTCGGGGTGGCCAGGTAGAGATTCCAGCGGTCCGGCAGCAGGACGTAGGCGACGCCGATGCAGCGGGGACTGGTCGAGCCGAAGCCGAAGTAGCGGATATTGACCGACGGCGCCGAGCTGGTGCTCAGGTAGTCGTCGCGCATGATCAGCCAGCCGGGGCTGTCGTAGAGCGCAATCGGCTCGGTGACGCCGAGCTCGGCGCCGCGGCGGCGCTGGATCCACTGCAGTTCCCACAGATGCTGTTCGGGCGCGGCGCCCGCCTGGCACTCCTTGGCGCGGGCGACGTGCGCGGCGGCCGCGGTGCGCGCGGCGGCGAGCCGGGTCGCACGGTCGACCGCGGGGTCGCCCATCGCATCAACGAACGCCACCATCTCCGGGGTGATCACCCGCATGGCCTCGGTGCGGCCGTTGCGATACTGCCGGGTGGCGATGGATTCGTATGTCGCGCCGGTGATTCCCTTGCTGCGCCGATGCGCGAGCTGATAACTCAACTGCGCGAAGGCATCCGGCGAGATGCCGAGCTGCTTGGCCCGCGTGGTGCCGAAGTCCTCGAAAGAGACCGTCTGCGTGGCATTTTCGGCCGCGTACCGCGCGAAGTCGGCGCCGGCGGCGATGATGTCGTTGCGCTGCGCGGCGTCCAGCACGAAATCGACCGGCTCTACGGCGGGCAGCCCTTGCGCCTGCGCCCCGGATCGGGCGGCGTGCTCCTGCGCGGGCACCTCCAGCATGGCGTCCACGAAGGACAGGATGGTGGTGCCGTCCAGCCCGCAATGCTCGACATTGATACCGGCCTGGCCGTCCTCGAAGACGATGAACGACACCGCCTTGTCGAACCAGCGGTTGGCGCTGTCGCCGTGCAGCAGCTGATCACACGCGTGCAGCTCGTCGCGCGGCGCGAAATCCTCCAGGCAGACGCAGAACAGCGCGGTCTCGATGGTGTCCAGCGCCGTGGCGTTGGCCGGTTCGGCGAGCAACGCCTGCCTGCTCGCCGCCCATTCGGCGCGCGCCTTGGTGGTGAGATGTCCGACGGCCGAGTCGGTTCGGGTCGAACGGGCACCGGCCTTGAGCACCTCGCGCAGCCCGCAGGCCAGATCCTCCAGCGAGTGCGGCGCGCCGTCCGGTCCGATCACGTCCATCCGGAAGATGCTGCCCCGGAAGAAGACCATTACATGCTTGGCGTCCGACGGGCCCGGCCACTCCTCGCTGTACGGCACCCGGACGCTGTCCTGGGTTTCGCCGGGGATGCGGGTCTCGGAGAACAGATACTTGTTCTGCCACATCGACAGCGCCTGCCCGCGCTGCAACACCGGCGGGATCGCCTCGGCGTCCAGCGAGAGCTTGTAATCGACTGCGGCGGAGATGATTCCGGCTGCCCGATCCACCTGGGTCGCGGCCGTGGAGGTGGCCAGCGTTGTGTCGTCGCGGAAGAGGAAGAAGAAGTTGGCGTTCAGGGCGATGCGGTCGCGCCTGCCCAGGTATCGCGACGGCCAGAACAGGTCCAGCCAGCTGCCCACCCCCGGGGTGGCGTCGTACTCGGCGAGGGCCGCGTGCAGCATGCGGCCTGGCCCGTCGGGGCGCAGCAGGTCGGCGACGGCGGCCTCGGTGGCGGCGAGTTCGTCCGCGGTCAACAGCGGCGCGCACCACTGCAGGAAGCGGCCGCAGCTGTCCTCCAGCGTGGGCAGGGGCACCCTGGGCAGGCTGTCGTCGGCGGCGAAGGTGCGTTCGGTCAATGCTGGTCCTCGGTGTCGGCGTGGTGCTTGGGCAACGGTCGCGATAGGTAGAGCCCGGCGTAGAGCCAGCCGTCGGTTTCCCGGTCGGCGGTGTCGATTCCCTTGGCGGACAGGGTGTTCAACACCTGCGTCTGCTCGGTCGCGGAAGCGAACCTGCGCTGCTGGAACAGACCGGGCGCCTGCTCGGTCCGGTAGCCGAGCGCGGCGAGTTCCGCGGCGATCGGAGCGAAGTCGAACATGCGCAGCACGAAGTGTGCCATCCACGGTCGCCGACGCGGATGCGCGGTGGCGACGCGGGCCAGAGTCTTCTCGGTGACGTAGCCGATACAGCCGGTGGAGATGATGAGGTCGGCGGAGGCGAGCACCGCGCGCTGCTCGTCGGTCGGTTCGCCGGACTCGAGGTCGGCGTGCACGGTGTCGTGCAGCAGGCCACTCTCCTGCGCGTAGGCGAGGGCAGGCGCGGAGGCGTCCATGCCGAGGAAGCGGACATCGGTGAGACCGGTCCCGGCGCCGAGCGTCGCGCGGTCGCGGGCGATGAGGGCCGCGCGATCGCCCGTCGCGGTGCGGTAATGCTCGGCGAGCTCGCGCATGGTGGTGTCGAAGCGCAACAGTGCCGCGTTGACGCCGTAGGAGCAGCCGAGGTCGAGCACGGTGGGCGTGGTCACCCGGGCAGAGGCGCGGAACTCCCGGATCTGCTGCTGGAAAACGGGTTTCGCCAGTTCCGGGATGCGATAGTCGAGATCGGACATGCGGGCGTAGTAGTCGCGTGGATCGGGCCGGTCGTAGATATCGTCGAAGGAGGCTTTCCCGGTCGTATGTAACGGCACTGCCACAGTCGTTCCTCTCGGGGTCGAGCGGTGTCTCCCGATCACTGGGATGAATCGGGCCGTTCGGCTCAGTCGAGCAAGCGGTCACCGCGGACGACGTCGGCCGCGGCGGCCAGATGGTCGGGTAGCACCCGGCCGAAGAGTTGCCGGGTGCGCTCCACCGTGCCGATCACGCCGGGCCGGTCGGTGTAGGCGAAGATCGCCGAATGCCGTTGCGTGGCACCGGCGACGGGTGACACGCGGTGCAGCGAGAAGCGGCCCTGGAACAGTTGCAGGTCGCCGGGGCGCAGGTCGAGCCGCTGGATGAGGCGTTCGCCGGTGCCGTCGAGCACGGCGCGAACGTCGTCGAGATGCTCGTCAACCGGCGTGCGAATGTTGGGGCAGTACTCGAAGATTCCGCCCGACTCCGCGGGCTGGGTCAGCATGCTGACGGTGAATTCGTTGGTGTCGAAGTGCCACGGATGCGACATGCCCGGCGCGACGACGTTCAGGCACAGCCCGGCCAGCGGGTCGGCGAATTCGTGCAGTTCGGCCAGGCCGAAGCAGTCCGCGACGAAACGCTGGAATCGCGTGTCGATGTACAGCTGGTGGATCAGCGCGTCGCCGGGGATGCGGTCGCGCGGCACGAACGCGTTGCCGCGCTCGAGCACGATCCGTCCCGGATGATCTTCGGGCAGTGCGGTATCCAGCGGAATGTTATAGGCGTTCACCCGCTCGACCTCGTAGTACGCGTGCGGCGCCATCGCCTCGCCCTGCGCCCGCAGCGTCTCGGTCAGCTCCGGCCGGATGAAGCCGCGCAGCACGGTGCAGCCGATCGCGGCCAGGTCCGCGCCGGCCCGCCGCACCGCGGCCTGCCGCTCGGCATCCGCCGGATTCGCGAGGGGATACCGTGCGGTATCAACGATCTCGTCCAGGACACCCACCGCTGCCATGGCGACATTCTGGTAGAGCGGACCGGCGACACGCCCGAGATTCGGCGAGATTGCCGGTGACGGCAGTCACACCTATCTATCTGCGCGCACTCCCATTGCGGCACAGTAACTCTCGGTGCAGCGCAGTCGGGAGTGTCGAACTCGGCCCGCTCAGTCGCGCAGCTTCAGCGCCTGTTCGAGGTCCTCGATCGTCAGCCCGACCAGGGTGTCGCGGAAGCTGCGCCCCGGCCCGTCGGGCACCGCGATCTCGCACGGAATCACGATCACCGCGCAGCCCGCGGCCTGCGCGGCGCGCGTGCCGGTCGGCGAATCCTCCACGGCGACACAGTCCCGCGGATCCACGCCGAGCAGCTCCGCGGCCCGCAGGTACACGTCCGGCTCCGGCTTGCCGTTGGCCACCTCGTCACCGCAGACCGATACATCGAAGAAGTCGCGCCCCAGCGTGTTCAACCCGAACTCGGTGAGCGACCGCTTGGTATTGGTGACCAGCGCCGAGGCCAGCCCCGCGTCCCGCACCATCGCCAGCGCGTCCTCGGCCCCCGGCCGCCACGGAATGGGGCCGGTCATCAACTCGGTCACCCGCCACTCCAGGAACTCCCCCGCCGCCCGCAACGCCGCCGCCGTCGGCGGCACGCCGAGCCCCTCGAAGATCATCCGCAGCGCATCCGGCCCGGACGCCCCGATCAGCGCATGCCGCAACTCGTCGGTCATCTCGTGCCCGTGCTCGCGAGCCAACTCCCGAACCGCCACGTCCCAGAGCTTCTCCGAGTCGAGCAGCGTGCCGTCCATATCCCACAGAACGGCGGCTGGTCGGGGGGTCACGTACCGGAACCGGAGATCAACATCCGTCCATTGTCCGATACCACCTGGATCCACCGGCTCTCGGATCGGACCTCACCGTTCTTCATGCGATAGGTGAGCGAGACCGTCGCGCGATTGTCGCCGTTCTGCGTGACCTTGCCGACGCTGACCGAGCTGACCGTGCCCCACCAGCGGGAGTACTCGGCGTAGCCGCCGGTCTGGGCCTGGTACGACGGTGTCAGCTGCGCCCAGGCACCGGAGGTATTGCCCGGCAGCATGCTGTAGTAGCCCTGTGTGAACTGGACGACGTTGGCCGACTGCGGCGCGCCGAAGGGAGTCGCCGTGACGGTCGGGGGTGGCGGCGGCACCGTCGTGGGAGCCGGGGTCGGGGTGGGCGACGGCGGGGCCGAGGACGGAGTCGGCGTCGGGCTCGGCTGGGTGGTCGAAGCCGGCGGGGACGCCTGAGTCGTCGGTTCCTGCGGGCCGGGGGCGGCCGCGTTGGAGGGGGACGGCGGGCTTTCGACGGACGAGGACGGGGCGGCGGTCGCGGGCGGGGCGGCGGTGTCGCCGCCCTTGCGATCATTGGTGAGCAAGGCTATGAGGCCGATCACGGCCAGCACCACGACGAACGCGGCCGTCGCCAGGGCGAGGGAGCGGTTGCGCGAGGGTCCGTTGTGCGCGCCGCCGGGCAGGGTGGCCAGGCCTGGGCGCGGCGGGATGGGGGGTTGGGCGGAAACGGATTCGGCGGCAGCGGAATTCGTCAGCGCGGCGGTCGCCACGATCGAGGTGGCGTCGTTCGCGTTCGAGGTACTGCCCGCGCCGTCGGTGCCCGGGTGCGGGATGACGGTCGTCGCGTCGGCGCCCGGTGCGGGCAGGGCCTTGGTGAGCGACGGAGCGCCGATCTTCGGATCCCGGCCCTCCGCAACGGCTTCGAGCGCCTGCTGCGCCTCCCGCATGGTCGGGCGGGCGTCGATCGTCGGCGCGAGCAGCCGCATCAGCACGGGGCCGAGCGCACCGGCATGCTTCGGCTCCGGCACCTGGCCGCGCGCGACGGCGTGCAGGACCGCCAGCGGGTTGTCGCTCTCGCCGAACGGCGGCTGCCCCTCGACGGCGGCGTAAAGTGTTGAGCCGAGGGCGAATACGTCGGAGGCGGGCTCCGGGTTCTCGCCGCGCGCCACCTCGGGGGCCAGATAGGCGGGGGTGCCCGCGAGGAAGCCGGTGGCGGTGACGGTGACGTCGCCGACCGCGCGCGAGATGCCGAAATCGGTGAGCTTCACGGTGCCGTCGTCGCCGACGAGCAGGTTCGCCGGTTTCACATCGCGGTGCATGATGCCCGCCTCATGGGCGGCGGCGAGTGCGGCCGCGGCTTGCGCGCCGACGCGCGCGACCTCCACCGGCGGCAGGGTCCGCTTGCCGGAGAGCTTGGCCGCCAGGCTGGGCGCGTCCATGTATTCCATGACCAACCAGGGCTGGCCGTCTTCCTCGGCGACGTCGAAGACGGTGATCGCGTGCGGATGGTGCAGCCGGGCCGCGATCCGGCCCTCGCGCATGGCGCGCAGCTTCGCCTCCAGCGCCGCGGTCCTGGACAGGCCGGGCGCGAGGATCAACTGCTTCACCGCGACCGTGCGCCGCAGGCGGACATCGGTCCCCCGCCACACAACGCCCATGGCACCTGTGCCGATCGGATCCGTGAGTCGATACCGTCCCGCGATCAATCGGTCCGCCGTCATGCTGTTGTGCCTTCCTGCTTACGCGCCGAGCTGGTCCTGCACTGGCGCGTACCGTCGGGAAAATCCCGAAAATGCCACGCGCCGAAGTCCTTTGCACCCGTATGCAGCGATGGCGACGCACCCGCCGACTGCTCCGGATGCAGTTGCAACGCCTCCGACAATGGCATACCCACCCGACACACATCCACCTCACCGAAACTCCCTGAGCAATCCCCCAGGTCAGCGCCGCGCCACGCCGAGACACGAAATACCCTCGGCGCGTCGGGATTTGCCCAAATCATGGCATACGAGCAGGTAACCAAGGCCCTCGCCGGACGCGAACAGTGTTCCGCGACACCGTGACCACGATCACTATCCGATCACGACGGTCATAACCGATTTCGCCCGACAACAGTCATCCGTACTGGTCGAAATTGGGGTCGACCAAGCCCGCGCACCCATTACATAAGCCGCACACCCGCTATAGACGGTGCACGGCTTACGTAAAAGGTGTGCGCTGGGTGAATCAGGCGTTGAAGTACTTCGCCTCGGGGTGCAGGAGGACGAACGCGTCGGTCGACTGCTCCGGATGGAGCTGCAATTCCTCGGAGAGGACGACGCCGATGCGGTCGGCCTCCAGGAGATCAACCAGTTTGGCACGGTCGTCCAGGTCGGGGCAGGCGCCGTAACCGAACGAGTACCGGGCGCCGCGGTAGCCGAGCTTGAAGTACTCCAGGACGTCGGCGGGGTCGGAGTCGGCGACCGCGTGACCGTCCAGGGTCAGTTCCTCACGGATACGGCGGTGCCAGTATTCGGCCAGCGCCTCGGTGAGCTGCACGCCGATGCCGTGCACCTCGAGATAGTCGCGATAGTTGTCGGCCGCGAAGAGTTCGTTGGCGAAGTCGGCGATCGGCTGACCCATGGTGACCAGCTGGAACGGCAGCACGTCCACCTGACCGGTCTCCTCGGCCCGCTCGCGCGAGCGGATGAAGTCGGCGATGCACAGGAAGCGATCCCGCTGCTGACGCGGGAAGGTGAACCGATACCGTTCCGGCGCACCGGGATTCGGCTCGGTGAGCACGACAACGTCGTCACCCTCGGACACCGCCGGGAAGTACCCGTACACCACGGCGGCGTGCTGGAGCACGTTCTCGGTGCTCAGCCGGTCCAGCCAGGCGCGGAACCGGGGCTTGCCCTCGGTCTCCACCAATTCCTCGTAGCTCGGCCCGTCGCCGCCGCGCTGGCCGCGCAGACCCCACTGACCGAGGAACAGCGCCCGCTCGTCGAGCAGCCCCGAATACTCGTGCAGCGCCAGGCCTTTCACCACGCGGGTGCCCCAGAACGGCGGGGTCGGCACCGGCACATCCGCGGCCACGTCGGAGCGCGCGGGCACCTCGATCGGCACCTCGACCGCCTTGCGCTCCTCGGCGATGCGCTTGGACCGCTCGTGCCGGGCCTTGCGCTCGGCCGCCTTCTCCCGCGCCGCGATCGCCTCGGGACTGTCGGGGTCGAGGCCGCCGCCGCGCTTGCGGGTCATGATGTCGTCCATCAACCGCAGGCCCTCGAAGGCGTCGCGGGCGTAGTGCACGTCACCCTCGTACACCTCGGTCAGGTCGTTCTCCACGTAACCGCGGGTGAGCGCCGCGCCACCGAGCAGCACCGGGAACTGCTCGGCCACGCCCTTGGTGTTGAGCTCCTGCAGGTTCTCCTTCATCACCACGGTCGACTTGACCAGCAGCCCGGACATGCCGATGACGTCGGCCTTCTTGTCCACCGCGGCATCGAGGATGGTCGCGATCGGCTGCTTGATGCCGAGGTTCACCACCTCGTAGCCGTTGTTGGACAGGATGATGTCGACCAGGTTCTTGCCGATGTCGTGCACGTCGCCCTTGACGGTGGCCAGCACGATGCGGCCCTTGCCGCTGTCGTCGGTGGCCTCCATATGCGGCTCCAGGTAGGCGACCGCGGCCTTCATCACCTCGGCCGACTGCAACACGAACGGCAGCTGCATCTGACCGGAGCCGAACAGCTCGCCGACGGTTTTCATGCCGGACAGCAGCGTCTCGTTGATGATCTGCAGCGGCGGCACCTGCTGCATCGCCTCGTCGAGGTCGGCCTCCATGCCGTTGCGCTCGCCGTCCACGATCCGCCGCGCCAACCGCTCGAACAGCGGCAACTGGGCGAGCTCCTCGGCGCGCGAGGCCCGCGACGACGACGTCGACACGCCCTCGAACAGGCTCATCAGCTTCTGCAGCGGGTCGTAGTCCTCGCCGCGGCGGTCGTACACCAGATCGAGCGCGGTCTCGCGCTGCTCGTCCGGAATCCGCGCCATCGGCAGGATCTTCGACGCGTGCACGATCGCGGAGTCGAGCCCGGCCTGCACGCACTCGTGCATGAACACCGAGTTCAGCACCTGACGGGCCGCGGGATTCAGGCCGAACGAGATGTTCGACAGGCCGAGGGTGGTCTGCACCGCGGGGTGCTTCTCCTTGAGCAGGCGGATGGCCTCGATGGTCTCGATGCCGTCCCTGCGCGACTCCTCCTGGCCGGTGCCGAGGGTGAAGGTGAGGGTGTCGATGATGATGTCGCTCTCGCGCACCCCCCAGTTGCCGGTGATGTCGGCGATGAGCCGCTCGGCGATCTCCACCTTCTTCGCGGCGGTGCGGGCCTGCCCCTCCTCGTCGATGGTCAGTGCGACCACCGCGGCGCCGTGTTCGGCGACCAGCTGCATGGTCTGGTGGAAGCGGGACTCCGGCCCGTCGCCGTCCTCGTAGTTCACCGAGTTCACCGCGCAGCGACCGCCGAGGTGCTCCAAACCCGCCTTCAGCACCGGGGTTTCGGTGGAGTCGAGCATGATCGGCAGCGTCGAGGAGGTGGCCAGCCTGCTCGCGAGGGCGACCATGTCCTTGGCGCCGTCGCGGCCGACGTAGTCCACGCACAGATCCAGCATGTGCGCGCCGTCGCGGGTCTGATCCTTGGCGATATCCAGGCACTTCTGCCAGTCCTCGGCCAGCATCGCCTCGCGGAACGCCTTGGAGCCGTTGGCGTTCGTGCGCTCACCGATCATCATGATCGAGGCGTCCTGCTGGAACGGCACCGCCGTGTACATGCTGGACACGGCGGGCTCGTGCGCCGGGGCGCGGCGCGCGTCGATCGGCGGCAGCTTCGGCTCGATCGCACGGACCGCCTCGGTCACCTGCCTGATGTGCTCGGGCGTGGTGCCGCAGCAGCCGCCGACCAGCGCGAGCCCGAACTCGGAGACGAAGCCGCTGAGCGCGACCGCCAGCTCCTCGGGGGTCAGCGGGTACTCGGCACCGTTCGCGCCGAGCACCGGCAGGCCGGCGTTCGGCATCACCGACACCGGAATCTGGGCGTGCCGGGACAGATGCCGCAGATGCTCGCTCATCTCGGCCGGGCCGGTCGCGCAGTTGAGCCCGATCATGTCGATGCCGAGCGGCTCCAGCGCGGTGAGCGCCGCGCCGATCTCGCTGCCGACCAGCATGGTGCCGGTGGTCTCCACGGTGACGTGGGTGATGATCGGAATGCGCCTGCCGAGCTGCCGCATGGCCTCCCGGCTACCGGTCACCGCCGCCTTGACCTGCAGCAGGTCCTGGCAGGTCTCGATGAGAATGGCATCGGCACCGCCGTCGAGCATGCCGAGCGCGGACTCGGTGTACGCGTCACGCAGCGCGGTATAAGGAGCGTGCCCGAGGGTGGGCAGCTTCGTGCCCGGCCCCATCGAGCCGAGGACATAGCGCGGTGTCCCGTCGGCGGACGGCCCCATCTCGTCGGCGACCTCGCGGGCCAGCCGGGTGCCGCGCTCGGACAGATCCCGGATGCGGTCGGCGATGTCGTAGTCGGCCAGGTTCGGCAGGTTGCAGCCGAACGTGTTGGTCTCCACGGCGTCGGCGCCCGCCTCGAAGTACGCGCGGTGGATGCTGCGCAGCACGTCGGGGCGGGTGTCGTTGAGGATTTCGTTGCAGCCCTCCAAACCGAGGAAGTCGTCCAACGTGAGGTCGGCCGCTTGCAACATCGTGCCCATCGCGCCGTCCCCGATCACGACGCGGCGGCGCAACGTGTCGAGTAGCGTGGTGTCGAACTCGGCGGGCAGTGACGCAGACATGAGGACCAGCGTAATGGTCCGGTCGGACAGGCCGACCCCCCGAGCCGGGTGGACACGGACACACCTGCGCCGCCGACGCCGTCGAACACGCCGGGCCCGGCCCCGGCATACGACACGCCAGTTCGCCGCACACATTAGGCTGACCGAGTGAACCCCAGTGAAACTCCCGATCCGGAACTGCCGACGTTGCGGGAACCGGTGCTGGTCGCGGCCTTCGAAGGCTGGAACGACGCGGGCGACGCCGCAAGCGGCGCCGTAGAGCATCTGGAATTGATCTGGGACGCCGAGCCGCTAGCCGAACTCGACTCCGAGGACTACTACGACTACCAGGTCAACCGGCCGACGGTCCGGCAGGTGGACGGCGTGACCAGGGAAATCCAGTGGCCATCCACCATGCTCTCGGTGTGCTCGCCGCCCGGCAGCGAGCGCGACATCGTGCTGCTGCGCGGTATCGAACCCAATATGCGCTGGCGCAGCTTCTGCGAGGACCTGCTGGAGTTCATCGAACAACTCGGCGTGCAAACCGTCGTCATCCTCGGCGCGCTGCTGGCCGACACTCCGCACACCCGCCCGGTCCCGGTCACCGGGTCTGCCTACAGCAAAGAAGCAGCGGAGCGTTTCAACCTGGAGCAGACCCGGTACGAGGGGCCGACCGGCATCACCGGCGTGCTGCAGGATCAGTGCGTGAAGGCGGGTGTGCCCGCGGTGTCGTTCTGGGCCGCCGTGCCGCACTATGTTTCGCAGCCGCCGAACCCGAAGGCCACCATCGCGCTGCTGCACCGGGTCGAGGACGTGCTCGACATCGAGGTGCCGCTCGGCGAATTGCCCACGCAGGCCGAGGAATGGGAGACCGCGGTCAACGAGATGACCGCGGGCGACGACGAGGTCAGCGAGTACGTGCGCTCCCTCGAGGAGCGCGGCGACGCGGCGGTCGACGTGAACGAGGCGATGGCCAAGATCGACGGCGACGCCATCGCGGCGGAGTTCGAGAAGTACCTGCGCAGGCGCGGCCCGGGCAGCTTCGGACTCTGAACAGGCCCGAGTACTAACAACTTTGGGTTTGCCCGCTGTTCACCAGGGGGCCGCTTGTTGGCCGGAAAGCCGCCGCCCCCTATTCTTTTTAGGGTGACCTTTCCCCCGCTCGTCGCGCACCTGCGTAGTTTCGGCGAGCGGGTCGCCGTCCGCTGCCCCGGCTCGTCCGGAGCGGATGGCGCGGCGAAGGAAACAGCGGCGGACGAGGCGCGACGGGTCACCTACGCCCAGCTGGCGACGCTGGTCGAGGATTTCGCGGCCGAACTCGGACCGAGCCGGCGGCTCGTCGCGCTCGCGGCGCGCAACGATCTGCGTTCGCTCGTCGGGTATCTCGGCGCGCTCAGCGCAGGCTGCGTCGTGCTGCTCACCGCGGAAGTCACCGACGAGTTGCTGGGCGCCTACGATCCCGACGTGGTCATCGAGGACGGCGAACCACTCATCCGGCGCGAGACCTCCGCGCACACCTTGCATCCGGATCTCGCGCTGCTGCTGAGCACCTCGGGTTCCACCGGCTCGCCGAAGCTGGTCCGGCTCTCCGCGGCGAACCTGCTCGCCAATGCGGCGTCCATCGCCGAATACCTCGCCATCGGCCCGGACGACCGCGCGGCAACGACCCTGCCGATGTTCTACTGCTACGGGCTTTCCGTGGTGCACAGCCACCTGCTGCGCGGCGCGAGCCTGCTGCTCACCGAGCGGTCGGTACTGGACGACGCGTTCTGGGACGAGTTCCGCTCCTGTCGCGCAACATCTTTCGCTGCCGTCCCCTACACCATCGACCTGCTGGACCGAATCGGCTTCGCCCACATGACATTGCCCGATCTGCGGTATGTCACGCAGGCCGGCGGCAGGCTCGCGCCCGACCGGGTCCGCGACTACGCGAAGCTCGGCGCCCAGGCGGGCTGGGACTTCTTCGTGATGTACGGCCAGACCGAGGCGACCGCCCGAATGGCCTATCTCCCACCGGAGTTGGCGGCCGAGCGGCCGGACTGCATCGGGGTGCCGATCCCCGGTGGCGAGTTCAGTCTGGAACCGATCGAGGAGACCGGTGGGCATCAGCCCGGGGTCGACCTCGGTGGGCACGCGACCGACGCCGTGCCGCACGAACTGGTCTATCGCGGCCCCAACGTCATGTTGGGTTATGCCGAGTCGCCCGCCGATCTCGCGCTCGGGCGCACCGTAACCGCCTTGCGCACCGGCGATCTCGCCCGCCGCACCCCCGATGGCCTGTACCAGGTGATCGGCCGCCGCAGCCGGTTCGCGAAGATCTTCGGGCTGCGCATCGATCTGCAGCGTCTCGAATCCGGGCTGGCGGCCGCGGGTTTCACCGTCTGCTGCACCGACGACGAGGAACTGCTCGTCGTCGCGGTGGAGAGCCCCGCGACCGATCCGACGGAGACCGCGGCGCAGCTGGCCGGGCTGCCCGCCGCGTCCGTACGGGTATGCGCCGTAGCGGAATTGCCGCGGCTGGCCAACGGCAAGCCGGATTACCCGGCCGTCCGCACGCTGTCGGCGCCCGCTGCGCAGTCCCGCGGCATCCGTGACCTCTACGCCGGCGCCCTCGGTATCGACCCGGCGCGCATCCACCCGGACAGCACCTTCGTCGACCTCGGCGGCAACTCGCTGACCTATGTGACGACCGCGGCCAGGGTGGAACGCGCGCTCGGCAGGCTCCCCGCCGACTGGCCGACCATGACCGTCGCCCAGCTGGACCGGATCCCGCACGGCGGCAGGCGGTTCGGCCGCACCGTCGACACGAGCACGCTGCTGCGCGCCGCCGCCATCGTGCTGATCGCGGGCACGCACATCGGCCTGTTCGTCTGGTGGGGCGCCGCGCACGTGCTGCTCGGGGTGGCCGGATTCAACTTCGCCCGCTTCGCGGTGACCGCCGCGCCGCGTGCCGAACGGTTGCGGCACGTGCTGCGCACGGCCGCGCTGATCGCCGTGCCGACCGCCGCATGGGTAGCCGTCACGTTGCTGTTCACCGACTACTACGGCTGGCAGAACGTGCTGCTGCTCAACAAGATTCTGGGCCCACACGACAGCGACACCGCAGGGCATCTGTGGTTCATCGAGGTGCTGATCTACTTCATGGTGGCCGCGGCGCTGCTGCTGCGGGTACCACTGGTGGACAGGCTGCAGCGGCGCGCACCGTTCTGGTTCGCCATGGGCCTGCTCGCGCTCACCTTGGTGCTGCGCTATCAGCCGTTCGGGCTCTATCCGGCAAAGGATGTGCCGTTCTCACCATTGGCGGTGTGGTTCTTCGCCATGGGCTGGGCGGCCGCGAAGGCGACGACGGCGTGGCAGCGACTTGTGGTCAGTGCCGTCCTGTTGGCCTGCGTGCCCGGCTATTTCGGCGTGCCGGATCGCGAGCGGTTGGTGATGACGGGGCTGCTGCTGCTCATCTGGCTGCCCGCGATCCGGGTGCCCGCCGTGCCGGCGGTGGTCGCGGCGGTGCTCGCCGACAGCTCGTTGTTCGTGTATCTGCTGCACTGGCAGGTGTATCCGCTGTTCGGGCAACACCATGTTGCGGCGTTGCTCGCCTCGCTGCTGGCCGGTGTGGCCGCGACGAGGGTGCTCGCGGAGGTGCGACGGCGCTCCGGGCGGACCACGCGCTGGGCGATACCCCAGTGGTCCGGCGTGCCGTCGTGGCTGTCAGGTCTCGATGGTCCAGACCTGCGCCGCCGCTTCGCGCGCCAGCTTCGCTAGCAGAATATCCCGTGGGATCGTCTGACCGGCAAGGTGATCGAGCGACGGGACCACTACGTGGTGCGCGTCCGCTCGCTTGAGCTCCTGGGTCAGCTCGACAAATGCCGCGCCGTCACCGGAAGTCGATTCATGGAACGTTGCGGCGAAGCAGAGCCCTTCCTCGCGGGCGAGGGTGCTCATCGCATCCTCGAGCTCTGCGCTGTGGCCATCGGCCAGATCGTCACGCAAGTATCCATAGATCAACGCTTCCACCCGAACCTCCGTTGGATTGGGTACCGCTGTTCTCATGTGGATCTCCCCCATTGTGGGGCACTGCGCCTTGCAAGGACAGATGCAATTACATCTGGCTGTAACAAGATGGGTCCGGCAAACTTTCCGCTCCCTTGGTCCAGCATGCACAACGCCAAACTGCGAATGCAGATGTCAACCCACTGACACCTATATGCCCTATCTCGGCCACCGGGCGTTAACTGGTGCGATACTACTGACGTGGCCGCTGGAGACGATCGACCCGTCTGGGCTGTCCGGATGCGTTCTGAACGCGATGCGCGGGGGTGGTCACAAGCAGATGCCGTCCGCGTGATGCGCGCCAAGTCATCCCACAACCTGCCGACAGACAGTACACTGCTGCGTAACTGGCGCCGCTGGGAATCGGGCGAGTCGCGGCCGGATGATTTCTATGCCCCTATCATCGCCGCCGCCTTCGACACAGTCACAGCGGCGTTCTTCCCCAAGGCCCGGCCGAACCGGGACGACGAGGTGCTCTCGGCAACCGGCATGGACACGCTGGAATTCATCGGCCGCCTGCGCATGTCGGACGTCTCCCCCGCCACCCTCGATGCCATCCGCATCACCGCGGAACGCCTGTGCTGCGAGTACTCCTACGCCGATCCGCACGAGCTGCACGCCGAGGGCACCGGATGGTTGCGGAGAATTACCTCGCTGCTGGACGGACGACTGACTTTGGCGCAGCACCGCGACATCCTGGTCCTCGCGGGATGGGTTGCGTTGCTGGTGGGTTGCGTGGACTACGACCTCGGCCGCCGGACCGCCGCCGAGGCCACCCGCCGCGCTGCGTACTCGCTCGGCCAGGAGGCCGAGAACGCCGAAATCACCGGCTGGAGTGCGGAAATGGCGGCTTGGTTCGCGCTGACCCAAGGCAACTACCGGGGCGCCATCGACGCCGTCGACCAGGCACTCGAGGCCAGCCGGAACCTGGGCGTGGGTGTGCAACTCGCGGCGCAGCGGGCCAAGGCGTGGGCGCGACTCGGCGACCGGCGCGAGGTCGAGACAGCTCTCGACGAGGGTCGAGCAATTTTGGAGCGACTCGACCATCCGATCAACCTGGACAACCACTTCGTGGTCGACCCACAGAAGTTCGACTTCTACGCGATGGACTGCTGCCGCGTCGCGGGCGAGGATCGGCGCGCGGAGAGTTACGCCAACGAGGTCATCCGCAACTCGACCAGAGCCGACGGCACCGTCCGCAATCCGATGCGGGTATCCGAGGCCCATCTCACCCTCGCCGTGGTCGCCGTGCGCAACCGCGACTTGGAACTCGCCGTCGACGAGGGACTGCGCGCGTTCGCGGGTAAACGCCGTTCACTGCCCTCGCTCATGTGGATCGCGGGCGAGGCCGCGCGCGAAATCATCGCCCGCTACCCCGGAGATCCGCGCACCCGAGTCTATTTCGACCAGCTGCGCGCACTCTCGAGCGAGTGACCGGTAGCGAACCGGCACAGCCCGATTCAACGGCGAACATCCGGCAAACAGGACACGGCCACGCCGAACTGGGTACGTTCGCGTTGTCGGCGACCGGCCCGCTACTACCCTGTTCCCGGTGACCGACTCCGTCGACGGCTCAGCCATCGCCTCCGTCCTCTGGGACGACCGGCTACGGCTGTTCTCCTTCGCCACCGCCGAGCGCCGCGCCGACTATCTGTGGGTGCTGCGCGCTTTCGACAGCGCCCGCGCGGCCTACGTGGTGCTGCTGCACGCCGATGATGTCGCGGAGTGGATCGAACGCAACGGACACCACCTGCGCACCCCCGACCTGCGCGCATCGGAACCCGCGGCTGACGTCGAGAGCCAGCAACATATAGAGGACAAGTCAGCCGGTCGGTTCGGCGACACGGCGCAGGCCGATGGCACAGCGCAGTCCGACAACACAGCGCAGTCCGACAACACAGCGCAGTCCGACAACACAGCGCAGTCCGACAACACAGCGCAGTCCGACAACACAGCGCGGTCCGACAACACAGCGCGGTCCGACAACACAGCGCAGTCCGACAACACCGCGCAGTCCGATGGCACAGCGCAGTCCGACGATGGTCCCGCGAGTGCCGCCGCTTGGTCCACCGAACGCGGCGCCCGCCCGAACGCACCCCGGCTCACCGCCGCCGAGATCGGCCCGCTGCTCGATCAACTCCACCAGTGGGGTGTGCTGGAACGCAGTTACGACGGCACCCGCGCCGCCACCCTGGCCGAGTATCGCAACCGGCACTTCGTCTACCAGTTCTCCCAGGCCGGTTTCCAGGCCTATCGCGCGGTCGCGGGCGTGCTGAACGCGCGGCTCGACGAGGCGTCGCTGTCTCGGCTGGTGCTGCCGGAGCTGCTCGCCGATCTGCACACCCTGGCCGCGGCCAATCGCGAGGGCGACGCCGAGCGGGTCTACCGCACGCTGCGCCGCCTCGACGCCGCATTGACCGATATGGCCGCCCGCGCCGCGCACTTCTATCTCTCGCTCGGCGACCTGGTGCGGACCACCGAGATCACCCCGGAATCCTTTCTGGCGCACAAGGACGCGCTGCTCGCGCACATGCGCGAATTCAGCCTGGACCTGGCCCGATTCACCCCGCGGCTGGCGGGTGCGATCGCCGAGATCGAGGAGACCGGTGTCGAGGAGCTGATCGAGCGGGCCGCAGGCTGCGACGAACGGGTGCTGTTGAGTGTCGCGGAGCGGCAGGCCGATTGGCACGCGCGCTGGGACGGGCTGCGGACCTGGTTCGTCGCGTCCGGCTCCGGCGAGCACGCGGGCACCACCGAGGCGGAACGGTTGCGCGAGGCGACCATGAGCGCCATCGCCGCCGTGCTCTCGCTGCTGCGCCGGGTCACCGAGACGCGGCGGGGCGGGGTGAGCCGGGAGTCGGCGCTGCGGCATCTGGCGGGCTGGTTCACCGCCGCGCCGAACGCGGACAGCGCGCACGCGCTCTTCGACGCGGTGTTCGGCCTCGGCAGGCCGCGCCACCTGGCGATGGAGCATCCGGACGCCGATCTGATCCCGGCGCAGCGGTCCTGGTGGGAGGCGCCGCCTTTGGAGATCTCGCGCACCCTGGCCGAGACCGGCAGGCCACCGTCGGCCGGCGCACCAGCGCGAATCCACCGCAACGACGCGGGTATTCGGCGGTTGCGCGAGGCGCAGCTGGACGCGCAACGGGCGCGGGCCGACGCGGCCAAGTCGCTGGCCGCCGCCGACGTGCACGAGCGGGTGCTCGACGAACGCGAGACCGAGGTGCTGTTGCGGCTGCTCGACGCGGCGTCCACCGCGTGGGTGCCGGTGAGCGGCCGGGTCGCCGGGACCACCGGATCCGACAGCGGGGTCACGCTGACGGTGTCGGAGCACGACGGTTCTACCGTGGTGCGGACCGCGCACGGGTTGCTGCACCTGAACAATCGCAGGCTCGAGGTGCGCCAGACCACCAAGACCCGGCCGCGCGGCGCCAAGGAGGCTCGATGAGACACCATCGGGTAGTGCGAGGCGCGGGGTGGCGCGGATGATGCACGGACGCAAGATCGATTCCCTTGCGCTGGACAACTATCAGCGTGCGGCCAGGGTGATTCTCGCCAATCACCTGGTGACCAGGACCTACCCCGATCGGATCGCGCTGCCGCTGATCCGCCGGTGGGCCACCGAACTGCGGGAGGACCTGGCCGAGCTGTTCGGCTACCGGTTGGAGGTCACCGAGACCACCGCCCGGGTGTTCCCCATCATCGACCGGCTGGACGCGGGCAAGCCGGCGCGCACGCCCGCCGACCGCCTCTTCGATCGACGCCGCTACGCCTACCTCGCGCTCGCCATCGCCGCGCTCGGCCGGGCCGGCGACCAGACCACGCTGTCGGAGTTGGCCGATCAGGTCGCCGCGTACGCGGGCCGGGTGGCGGGACTGGAGCTGTCCACCGATCGCGCGGCGGACCGGGACGCCTTCGTGGACGCGGTCGGCTGGCTGACCCATCGCGGCGCGCTCACGCTCGCCGACGGTGACGCCGGCGGCTGGGCCAGCGATCCGGAGGCGGGCGAGGCGCTCTACGATATCGACCGCCCGGTGGTGTTCGCGCTGTTCCGGCCGCCGCGCGCGCTGCAACATCTGCACAGCGTGCGCGGGCTGCTCACCGAAGAGGCCGCGGGCGCAAGCGGTCCCGCGCACGCGCCGACCGTCGCGGACCTGGCGCGGCGGGTGCGCCGGGCGCTGGTCGAACGGCCGGTGGTGTACCTCGACGACCTCGAGCCCGCGGAACGCCCGGTGCTCGGCCAGGATCGGATCGTCGCCGACGTCGAGCTCTTCACCGGGCTGCGGGCCGAACGCCGCGCGGAGGGGGTCGCGCTGATCGATGTCTCCGGGCGGCTCTCGGACATCCGATTCCCGAGCACCGGAACGCTGGCACAGGTGGGGCTGCTGCTGGCCGGTGAGATCGCCGACCGCGTGCTCGACCTGGACAATCCGCTCGAACAACGGCCCGCCGCACCGGATCCGGGTGCCGCGCTCGCGGCGCAGTTGGACGGCGCGATCCCGGAGTCGACGGTCTTCGCCCCGCTGGCCGAACTGCGCGCGCTCGATGACTTCTCGGCACCGTCGGACTCGGCGTTCGACGCCGACGAGGCGACCGAAGATCCGGTCGAGACCACGTATCCGGTGATCGAGGCGGCGTGGGTGCGCGAGACCGTGCAGGCGCTCGCCGATCGGTACGGCGCCACCTTCGCCGCACAGTGGCAAGCCGATGTGCCCGGCCTGACCACCGAGGTGGTGGCATTGCTGGAGCGGCTGCGCCTGGTGCGGGCGGTCGAGGACGGGCTGCTGGTGTTGCCCGCCCTGGCGCGTTATCGCGGCGCCGTCGTCACCGTGCGCACCAAGCGCACCGAGGAACTGTTCGTCACCGCGGCCGACACCTATGGGTCCGACAGCACTGGCACGGAAGGGAACTGAGGCGATGTCGCTCATTCACGGCGGAGTGCGGTTCATCCCGACCCGCGCCGGAATCGTCAACCTGTGGGACTACCGCGACCAGGAATTCTGCTTCGCCGACGGCAGATTGGTGCTGCGCGGCCCGAACGGGTCCGGCAAGACCAAGGCGCTCGAGGTGCTGTTCCCGTTCGTGCTGGACGGGCGGATCGAGCCGCGCAGGCTCAACCCGTTCGCCGGTGAAGAGCGCACGATGAAGTCGAACCTGTTGTACCGCAAGCAGGAATCGGCCTACTCCTATGTGTGGATGGAGTTCGCGCGTGGCGACTGGGACGACCTGGAGGCGGTGACCGTCGGCATCGGCATGCGCGCCACCCGCTCCTCGGACAAGGTGACCCGCTGGTACTTCGTGGCCGACGGCCGGGTCGGCGTCGACTTCTCGCTGATCGGACCCGACGACCGGCCGTTCACCCGCAAACAGCTGGCCGAGCAGATCGGCACCGACGCCATCGTCGATCGGCCGGTCGAGTACCGCAACGCCATCGACGCCAGGATGTTCGGGCTCGGCACGCAGCGCTACGACCAGCTGATCAACCTCATCCTCACGCTGCGCCGCCCGCAGCTGGCGAAAAACCTGGACCCGCGCGGGCTTTCGCAGGCCCTCACCGACGGCCTGCGCCCGCTCGACGAGCAGTTGATCCTCGACGCCGCTCGCTCGTTCAGCGACATGGAGGAGGTCGGCCGCACCCTGGAGGGTCTGGTGCACGCCGACAGCGCCACCCGCGCCTTCGTCGATGTCTACCGGAAATACCTTGCGGTGCAGGCCAAGACGGACGTCGACCAGTTACGTACCCGGCTCGACGCGGTCACGCACGCGAGCACCGCGCTGTTCGCCGCGACCGCGCTGCGCGAGCGGCGCGAGGCCGAACGCGCCACCGCCGAGACCCGCGCCGAGGATGCCGACCGCGCCTACGAGCAGGCGCTCGGCGACCGGGAGAACCTGCAACGCTCCAGCGCGTACGAGGGCAAGCAGCAGCTCGACGATCTCGCCGACGCGGTCCGCCGCCTGGAGACCTCGGCGAGCGTGCACGGCGACAAAGCGCTGAAGGCGCGCCAGACCCTCGACCAGCGGGCGCAGGAGGCCGAACGGGCGCGCGCCGCCGTACGCACCGCCGCCGCGGCGCTGGCCCGCGGCGAGGACGAGTTGCGTTCCGCCGCCGAGGAAGCCGGGATCAACTGGACGGCGCTGTCGGAGACGGCCAGGGCCGAGCAGCTCACCGCGACCGTGCGCGGCCACGCCGAGGAACGCGACGCCGACGTGCGCGCGGTCCGGCAGGCGCTCGGGGTCATGGAGACCGCGGCCGCCGAACGCACCAGGGCGGAGCGGCTCGCCGAGCGCGCACGCGAACTGAGCGAGGCGGCCGCCGCCGAGGTCGCGCACGCCGAGGCGGCGGTGGTGCTGGCCCGCACCGAAGCCGCCGCGGCACTGCGCAAGTGGTGGGACGAGCACCGCGAGGTGTACGCCCCGCTCGGCAACGGACTGTTCGAGGCCTTGGATACCGCACTGGCGCAAGCGGGTTCGGAGGAGGCGACGGTCGCGGAGGTGCTCGCCGAACGCACCGAGGCGCTGATCGACGAGATCCGCACCGAGCGACAGGAGGCGCGCGGGCGTGCGGTGATCGCGCGCGAGCAGATCGCCGAATTGACCGCCGAACGAGACCGGGTTGCTGCCCAGAGCGATGACGCGCCACCGGCTTTCGCCGCGCGCGCCAGGAGCACCGACGAGCGGCCCGGTGCTCCGCTGTGGCGCCTGGTTCGCTTCGCCGACGACGTCGCGCCGCAGGCCGCCGCGGGCATCGAGGCCGCGCTGCACGCCGCCGACCTGCTCGACGGCTGGATCTGCGCCGAGCCGCCCGCGAAGTACGACTCCGATCAGTTCCTCGTCCCGCTGCCCGTCAAGGAACGCCCGAAGGGCCGCACGCTCGCCGATGTCCTTGTCGTCGAGGAGGATTCGAGCGAGCTGACGGTGCCGAGGCAAGCCGTCGCCGACGTGCTCGCCTCCATCGCCCTGCACGAGGGCAAGGGTGATCCGACCGGCGGTCTCGCGGTGAGCACGGCAGGCGGCTTCCGGCAGGGCGTCCAGGTGGGCAGGCATCACAAGGCCGACGCCGAGTTCATCGGCGCCACCGCACGGGCCCGCCGCCGGGAACTGCGGCTCACCGAGCTCGCCGCGGCGCTCGAGGCGGCGAACGAAGCCCTGCGGGCCGCCCAGGATCAGGAAGCCGATGCCGACGCCGAGCTGGCGCGGGTCTCGGCCGCCGCCAAGGCGTTGCCGCGGGCCACGGCGGTCGCCACCGCCTTGCGCGCGGTCTCCGAGACGGCGGGCATGATGCGTTCTCGCTCCGAGGCGGCCGCCCAGGCCGAGCGCGATCTCGATCAGGCCGTCGCCGAGGCGACCGCGGTCGAGAAGAAGCTGCGCGCGGCCGCGACGAAACACCGGACCCCGCGCGATCCGCGCGAACTCGACGCCTTGGCCGCCGCCATCCGGCATTTCGAGAACACCGGCACCGGGCTGCTGCGACTGCGCACCGAACACGAGCGGGAACGCGAGCGCGAACGCGAGGGCAGCGACCGCCACGACGAGGCCAAGGATCTGGCCGAGGCGTTCGCCGAGGAGGCCGAGGCGGCCAAGTCCGGCTACCAGGAGCAGCTGCGCAAACTCGAAACCCTGCGCGAGGCCCTCGGTGCCGGCGCCGCCGACATCGACCAGGAACTCGAGCGGGCCCGCGCGAAGATCGAGGCGACCAAGGCCGAGCAGAAGGCCGCGCGCAAGGCCGCCAACGAGGCGATCGAGGCGATCGGTGACGCGGAGGCCGCCTATCGGACCGCGCACGAATCACTGGGCACCGCGCTCAACGAGGTGCTCGCCGACGTGAAAGCCCTTGCCCCGTATGCCCGCCCTGACCTGCTCCGGCTGCTCGGCGCCACCGCCGAGGGCCGCTGGCCGAGCAGTGAGGCCGCCTGGTCGACACCGGAACAGTTGCTGTATCGGATTTCTCAGGCGGGGCCCGAGGCCGAACCCCAGGTGTTGCCGGACGAGGTCGCCGAACTGTTCGAAAGCCTCACCACCGCAACGGCTTCGGTGCGCGCCAGCGAGGCGACGCGCAAGTCCACCCGCAGCGCGGTGACCGCGGCGCTGCAGGAGTTCGATGCCGCGCTGGCCGGGTCCGGGCGCGACTACCGGCTGCAGTGGGACGCCGCGGACGGGCTCACCGTGGTGCAGGTGCAGGACGACGACGGCATGTCGGCACTCGCCGATTTCGCCGCCCGCATCGATAGTGCGCGCAAAGACCAAGAGCTGCTGCTCACCGACGCGGAGCGCCGCATCCTGGAGGACGCGCTGCTGACCGGGCTGGCCCAGCAGATCTACGAACGCACCAGCGACGCCCGCGATCTCATCGCCAGGATGGGCGCTGAGATGAAGCAGCGGCGGATGTCCTCGGGCAACACCATCGGCGTGCACTGGGTGCTGGCCGACACGCTCTCCGAGCCCGCACGGGCCATGTGCAAGCTGCTCGACCGGGACGCGTCGGTACTCGGCGCGGACGAACTCGCCACCATCCGTGCGCATTTCGCCGCCGAGATCCGGGCGGCCCGGGCGGCGCATCCGGAGCGCTCCTACCCCGAAATCCTGGCGGCCACCCTGGATTACCGCACCTGGCGGGTCTTCTCGTTCACCCTCATCTCCGCCGACGGCAGCGAGGACAAGCTCACCGTGGCCAGGCACAGCGCACTCTCCGGTGGTGAGCAGTCCGTCTCACTGCACCTGCCGCTGTTCGCCGCCGCCCACGTCATGCTCGACTCGGCCGACCCGCAGGCCCCGCGCCTGCTGGCGCTGGACGAGGCCTTCGCCGGTGTCGACGACAACGGCCGCAGCGAATTGCTCGGACTCAGCGTGCAATTCGACCTCGACCTGTTCATGACCGGCTACGACCTGTGGATCACCTACCCGCACGTCCCCGGCTGCGCCCACTACGACCTCGCGCACGCCGCCGCCGAGAACACGGTCAGCGCAACCCTGCTCGTGTGGGACAGCGGCGACCTGCTCGCCGAACACGACGGCACCGACCTCACCGCCGCCCTCGGCTCCCCCAACCGCCGCCGCGTGCACTCCACGATCGAGGGTGGGATCGAACTGACCACCGTCGGCTAGCCCCTTCGGCCGACTACTCGGCTGGTGAAGTCGAAGGAGCCGCCGTCGATACCCCAGGAGATGATCCGTTCAGGGTGGATGCGGATGACCGCGCGTTCCTGGGGTGGGAACGGTGGCTCCGCGTCGTCGAGGGCCTGGGCCGTGCCGCGGACCTCGATGCCGCGAATTACGTAGGGGTCCAGGGAAACCTGTTGGTCGATGACGAACGACACCCGGCTGCCCGCCTCGACATTGCGGAACTTGCGACTGGCCCGCATCCGCATGCCCCCGATGTCGATCGTGCCGTCGGCGTTCACCCGGTAGCTGGTCGGGTTGTTCTGCACCACGCCGTCGGGTGACACGGTGGCCAGCCTGCCGATGCCTGCCTCGGCCAAAAACTGCTGTTCATTACTGGTGAAGGTCAGGTCGTTGCTCCTCGATTCGATGTCGGGTGTGCCCGGCGATGAGCCGGAAAGACGGCGGAGTGCGCTGGGATCAGAACAGAACGAGTGCGGCGCACAGTCCGGCGACGGCGATGAACTGCAGGGGGACGCGGTACTTCAGCAGGCTGTCCCACTTGTCCTGCAGCGCACGGGCATTCGGCGGAATGATGCCGCTCTGTGCAGCGGCGGTCTGCTGGGAGTTGATCGGCTTGGCGATGCGGACGTACAGGGCGAGCCAGATCAGCAGCGCCGCCACCGTGATCCCCGCCGCGACAGTGGCGCCGGTCCGCCCGGCCACCAGCGCGATCAGCAGCGTGAGCACCGCGGCGACCACGCCGCCCCCACCCACCACCGGCATGCGCTTATCGCCGTAGTAGTGACCCCACCCCGCACTCATGGTCACGGTCACGTCATCGAGCTTGCGGTAGACCGACCGGGTGATCACCGCCCCGCAGACGTCGGTGCCGTAGACGACGGCATTGGCGAGAACGGCGACGGCGGCAATGACCTGGCCGGTGACGATCAGCATTTCGGCTTCCCTCTCCAAAATCTAGCAGCGCTAGAAGTTGGAGCAAAGGTAACATTCCACTACTAGCTTGTCTAGCGTTGCTAGATTTCAGATCGCTACCGCGGGCCGTGGCCGAGGCCGAGCAGGGCGGCGACGATCTGGCCGGTGGCGTCGAGCATGCTTGCGAAGATGTCCTGCGGCAGCGGTTTTCCGTTGCACCACAGCACATTGCAGTGCGACGGGGCGTACGGGCCGACACCGAACAGGATCTGGGCGGTGTGCACCGGGTCGACCCAGAAGGCGACGTCGTCCAGGCCGCCGATGATGGGGCCGAAGGTGTCGCCGTAGCGGTACGGGTCGTCCACCGGCTCGGCGGGCACGTCGGTGACGGCGGCGACCACCCGGCGCAGGAACTCCTTGTTGTCCGGATTCGACTCGGCGGCGAGGGAAGTCTGCACATTGCCGGTGTCGATACCGCCTGGCACGCCCAGCCGGACGATCACCATGTCGCGGCTCGGGATCACCACGTTGAACTGGCCGAGTGCGCCGACGAACGCGTACAGGTCGCGGGGTGCGCCGCGGAACATCGGATGGTCGAACACTTTGGCGGTGGGCACCGTGGCGGTTTTGTAGGAGTCACCGGCGTTGAGCCAGAACAGGAATCCGTAGCCGCCGTTGGCCTCGGTGGGCTGACGGGCCTGCCGGATGTAGTCCGGATCGATCAGTTGTGTTCCGCCCCAGCGGCCTTCGTGCAGCAGGAGCAGACCGAGCCTGGCCAGATCGTCGGCACGCATCGCGAGACCGCCGTTGACGGCCGTGTTGCCGCTGCGGTCGCGCAGCCACACCCACTGATCGCGATCAATGCCCAACGGCTGCATGAGCTCTCGCTGGACGAAGTCCTGGAAATCCGTGCCGGTGGTGAGCTCCACGATCTTCGGCAACAGGGCCAGCACGGCCTGGGCGTACTGGAAAGTGGTGCCCGGCTCGAAGGCGGGTGGGGTGTGCAGGGTTTGCAGCACCTCGTCGGTGGCGATACCCGCGACATCGGCGGCCCAGGAAAAGCGCAAGCCGGTCGTTTGATTCAGCACCTGCCGCACGGTGAGCGCGGCATGCGCGGCGTCGGCCTGCGGGAAGAACTTGCCGAGTGGATCATCGAGGCCGAAGTAGCCCAAGGTGATCGCACGGCCCACCGCGACCGAGGTGACGCCCTTGGACGAGCTGGCCAGCGGCATCGGCAGATTACCGGTGCCGGTGCGGTCGCCGACCAGGCAGCCGTGCCGGTACACCTGAATCGCGTACGCGCCCTTGGCCGAACCGAAGTTCAACGCGTCGGTCAGCGCGGTAGGGTCGAGTCCGGCGGCGGCCGGGTCGACGCGTTGCACCGGTTGGCCTGCGAGTGGTTCGGCGCACGCGGTACCGGGAGCTACCGTAACGCCGGGCTGTGCCGCAGCGCTGGGTTCCGCCGCAGCGCTGGGTTCCGCCGCAGCGCTGGGTTCCGCTACAGCGCTGGGCTCCGCTACAGCGCTGGGCTCCGCTACAGCGCTGGGCCCTGCCAATACGAAGGTCACCACAGCGGTGACACTGAGCCCGCCCGCCCACGCTCGACGGAAATTCATACACGACCCATTTCTGTTCTGTTCCTGGCTGATTCAGTGACGCAGGCTTCGTGCGTCGGCGCTAGTTCAGCGCATCGGCGAGCGCATTGCGTTCCACGCTGAAGAAGGTCTTGTCGGCGGGCAGCCGCCAGTCGGGGCCGACGAAATACGCCTTCGCGACCTCGTCACCGAACGCCTGATACCGCAGCCACGCCAGCGCGGTGCCCGTGTGCAGGTAGCTGTCCAGTCCGTCGACCGGCGAGAAGTGGCTCACCCCACGGGCATTGGCGATCCACGCGGGCGCTTGGTAGGACAGGTTGTACTGCCACCAGCGCACCCAGGCGAAGTCCGGCACGACGAAATCGTTGTAACCGGTGAGGAACAGCGTCGGCACCGAGACCAGCGCGCCCACCGCGAGCGGGCCAGGTTCGATGGCGAGCACGCCGCGCACCCGCAGCACCGGATCGATCATCGACGCGATACCCGGGAACACCGTTCCGGCTTGCAGCGCCGCCTGCCCACCGCCGGAATGACCACCGAAGAGCGTGCGGCTCAGATCGATTCGGTTGTACAGCGGCGAGTTCGGGTCCCGGTCGGCGACCACGGCGGTGGCGACGCCGAGGGCAGGCACGTACGCCAGCGAGTTGAAGAACTCATAGGGGATCACCACCACGAAGCCGTGGCTCGCCCACTGCCGGGCGAGTGCGTCGTACATTCCCGGGTTCGCGCCGAATCCCGAGGTGAACACCAGCAGCGGTGCCGCGGGGAGGTCGGCGATATCGGCCGGGTAGTAGGTGTTCACCCCGATCGGCGAGTCCAAGCCGTTGGGAAAGGCCTGGGTGCAGGTCATGTCGTCGCGGTTGCCGAGCATGTGCACGACGATGTGTTCGACCATCCCCCAGACCGATTCCTGACACGGATTCGTGCGCACCGGTGTCGCGACCGGGTGAGGGCCGGGCTTGTTGAACACACTCTGCGCGGTGGTTCCCGGCTCGGGCACCTCCGCGGTCGCGGCCGGCGCCGCCACCGCGGCGAACACCGCGATCGCCGCCGCCAAAACCGCGGCCCCTGAGCGCATCCGAGCGGCATACCTCATCATCGAGGGCTCCCTCATCCGTCCGGCACCGTTGCCGGACCTGCTTATCCGATAGTGAAACCATTCAGTCTCGAATTGCAGAGAGTACTCGGCAGTGGCCTACGACACAATGGGGTACGCCAGGCCGGTCAGCGCAGCGTCGACAGGTCGCGTCCCGCGATCCAGCCCCAAGTGAGCGCGCAGGCGATGGTCAGCCCGCCCGCGATCGTGCCGGGGCCGAACACTGCCGCCGCCGCATTGCCCGCGGCGTAGAGACCCGGGATCGGGCGGTCGGACCAGTCGAGGACGCGGGCGTGGTCGTCGGTGCGCGGGCCGCCCTTGGTGCCGACCGCGCCGGGGTAGACCGGAACGGCGAAAAACGGTGGCTCGCTTACCGGTCCGAGGTTCGGATGGGTCGCGGTCGGGTCGCCGAACGCGTGCTCGTATCGGGTGCGGCCCCGCTGGAAGTCGTCGTCGCGCCCGGCCTCGGCCATCGCGTTGAATCGGGTGACGGTGTGCGACAAGGCCACCGGGTCGATGGCGATGCGCTCGGCGAGTTCGGCGAGACTGTCGGCGCGGATCAGCCAATCCGGCGCGGGCGCACCCGCGGGGATGCCCGCGACCGAGTATTTGGCGCGGAATCGCGCGTCGCCGATGGCCCAGGCGGGTAGGTTGCGTGGCCGATGGGTGTTGGGATCGAGTTCGGCGAAGGCGCTCGCACAGTTGTGGCCGGCCTCGTTGACGAATCGGCGACCCGCCGGGTTCACCCACAACACATGGGGCAGTGACCGTTCCGGCAGCGTGAGCTGCGGCTGCGGTGTGGCGGCGGGGTCGGGCCAGCTCCGGTCCGGCGCCTGACAGGCAGGCCAGGACCAGTACTCGCCGGTGTAGGCCAGTGCGGCGCCGACCCGTCCGGCCATTCGCAGCGCGTCGCCGTGCTGGATCGGCGGCGTCACCGGGTGGGTGAGCGGCCCGGACAACAGCTGTGACCGCAGCGCCGGATCGTGCTCGAAGCCGCCGCTGGCGAGCACGACCCCGCAGCGTGCGCGAACCACACTGTCCGCGTGGTCGACGCGCACGCCATCGACCCGCCCCTGCTCGTCGCGCGTCAGTTCCGTTGCCCGGCACTCCCGGATCAGGCGCACGCCCGCCTTTCGGCAACCGTGCAGCAGCCCGACCACCAGCCCGGCACCGAGCGTCACCGTCCCGGCGGCCATGCGTTCGGCGATCAGCTCCATCGGCGGTGCGCCACCGGCGAACAGATGATGCTCCAGCACTTCCTGATTGGTCAGCACCGGTGCGAAAAACGGTGCCGGCCAGACCAGTTCGTCCAGATCACCCAGGTCACCCAGGGTCATCGGACCGACCTCGAGGTGCCGCGCGGTCTTGCCGCCGGGCAGCTCGGCGAAGGTGTCCGGATAGGCCGGCGCCGGGGCGAAGCGGATCGGCGAGTGCTCCTCCAAGAAGCGCACTACCTCGGGCACTGTCCGCACGAACGTCTCCACCATAGCGTCGTCGCGTCCGGGTGCCGCGGCACGGCAGTAGGTGAGCGCCTCCTCGACGGAGTCGGCCTCGCGCATCCGATGGTTCGCCGGGGCCCACACCTGCCCGCCGGAGACCGCGGTCGACCCACCCCAGCGCGGCGACGCCTCGAGTACCACCACCTCGGCGCCGCCGTCGGCAGCGGCCAGCGCGGCCGCCAAACCCGCTGCACCCGAGCCGATCACGACAACATCGGCGTCGATCATGACAACCTCCTCGCTATTTTGTTTATTAGTACACAAAAAAGCGGAAGGCCTGTCAAGAGCGCGGAAGCAGTCCGTCGAGCAGTGCGTTGAGCCCGAAGTCGTAGTTGTCCCACGCATGGGGCCACGCGGTGGCGAGTGCGGCGACCGCCGGCGTCTCCCCCGGATCCGCGGCTTCGATCATCGCGACCTGAAAACTAGTGCGATCCGGATCGGAACCGGTGCGCGTCATCGCTATTCGGATGGTCAACACGCCGACGGTGTATTGCCACACCGCCCGATACGCGGCGCCCGCCTGCTCGGCGGTGAGCCCGCAGGCGACGAACGCCTGCAACAGCTCCTCGAGCAGCCACAGAATCGATCGGCCGACCAGGTTGCCGCTCGCCAGCACCCCGACCACCCAGGGGTGCGCCGCCAACTCGTCGTGCAGGAACCGCCACAGCACCACCAGTCGCTGTCGCGGATCGTCGGGCAGCTCGGGCCGTTTCAGCGTGGCCGCCACGCGGTCAAGCAACAGCAGCAGCAATTCGTCCTTGTCCCGGACATGGCGGTAGATGGCCATCGGAGAACTCGACAGTCGCTGCGCGACCGCGCGCATGGTCAGCGCGTCGATCCCACCGGAGTCGACGATCTCCTCCGCAACCAGCAGGATCGCATCCCGCGACAGCCGGGCCGGGCGCCCACGGCGCCGCACCGAATCGTTCATCCCCGCAGTTTGACAGCCCGCGGACGGCTGAGCCGCAACCCGCCTCGGCGACTAACGGGTGCTGGCGTCCGGGCGCATCGGCGGGCAAGCGCCGCCGGGGGCGGTGGCCCGTTCGAAATGCCACCATTCGTTGTCGTACATGCGGCACAGGCCCCAGCGGTTCCCGTTGGCTTCCAACCACTGTGCCCCGACGAGGGGGCCGACGTCGACCGCGTGGCCCGAGACGTGGGTCGACTCCTCGGGTGGCAGCACCCAGCGGCGGGCCGCGTCGGGTCCGCCGTAGGTCGCCAAGCCGTCGTCCCACAGCTGCTGCTGCTCATCGGGGGTGCGGTAACCGGAGGTGATCGACAACGGCACACCTTGCGCGTGCGCCTCGTTCTGCGCCAGCGTGTAAGCCACCGCGAGACCGGGTTCCAACCCCTCGGTCCCCGCCGCCGACCCCATCGCCTCCCGCTGGTCGGCAGGCACCCGCTCCTCCGCCCCCGCCTGCGGCGCCAGCAACCCCGTCGCGACCAGCGCGGGCAACACCGCCACCGGCAGCCCGAGCCCTAGTCGTTTCCGCACACCACTCCGCAACACCATGCCGGCGATGGTAACGGGCCGCGCCGACGACCGCCTCGGTCGCCGGCCACGCTCAGAGGTCCAGCTCGATACGCAGCTTGGACGACACACTCTCCATGGTCTCCGCACTCAGCTCACCGTGCGGCCCGGATAGCCATGGCCGATAGGTGCTCGAGATCAGGTCGACCCTGACCCACCCCACGATCGGGTCGGCGCTACCGAGCTGAACCGCGACCATCGATTGCGGATCCAGACGTTCCACGGGAGCGGTCAGCACCCGGACCCGCTCGTCGGGCAGCCGGTAGTCCGCCGAGACGATAACGCGGTAAGGCGTGCGTGGATCGTCTTCCCGCGAAGGCCGGTCACGCTCGAACTGATAGACCTCGCCCCGCCTCATGCGCGCGGACCGCGACGCGTCTCGGCGTCGACTTCGGCCGCGCGTTGGTCGGCGAGCTCGGCTTCGGCTACCGCGACGTCATATCTGCCGAGGCTGCGATCGCGAGCCGCCGAGCGAATCGCGTCTTGATAGAGCATCCACCGGTGCGCACAGCGCGCGAAATACGGCGACAGCTGCATCCCGGCTTCGGCGGCGCCCTGCTGGAGATCGGCAAGGACAGCTTCGTCGACCGTGAGGGTGATCTTCCGCGTCGCCATACTTCTCACCATACCACTAGCCATACTGCTGGCCGAGAGAGAAAGCGGCGGGGCCGTCGCCCTGCTCGAAGCCGTCGAGCGGCGGGATGGGTCGGTTGACGAGTAGTCATAGTCGATGGGCATCGCCCATGCTTACCTGAAAACCGTTGGGTGGCAAATGCTTCATCCACAAGGAATGCGGGTTGTCCACAATCTATCCCAGTGCTGTGGATCACAGTGTGCGGGCGGTTGCTACCAGTCCGATTCGTGACAGTTGGGGCGTTGTCGCGAATCCGCTTGCCGCCCAACTGGAGCCGCCGGCCCCGATCAGGCCGCGGACGGCACCCGGGCTGAGGCAGCGGGTGGTCGCCCGCGGACCGGGCGGGTTGTGCACAGGTCGCGGCGGTGTACACATTCGCTCCCCAGGGATGTGAACAGCCACTACAACGGACAATTCGACTAGCGCACCGGACAATTCGGCCGAATCACTCGCGCAATGGAGTGACCAGTGTGAGATGGTCCCGTTCGGCGACGGGCATCCGCGCGGCCCCGGGGTGGCGAATCGCCTCCACCGCTTCACGATTCCGCCCGATTCGCTCGATGATTTCGCTACCGTGATCGCGGGCGTAGGCAATGGCGATTTTGATCTTGCCGGTATGCAGGCTCGACTTCGCGCTCAACACTGCGATGCGCCGCTCTACCGGACCGTCCAATTCCTGTAGGCGGGCAACGACTTCCCAGACATCGGGGCCCGCGACCAACGCGGCGCGGCGATCGTTCATCGGTCCGCGGAAAACAATGCCGGGATGGTCGAGCTGATCGACCCCCTCCCGGATGAGGCGATCTAGCAATGCGGTAGAAGTAGTACCCTCGCGTGCGGCGCGTGCGGCCAGCCTGCGGCTAGCGGATTGTGAGAGACGCAGTGTTGTCGTGATGACCCTGGACGTACTCATTGTCCTCCTCGACCTTCAATGGCAGCTGAGATCAAACGGCACCCTGAACCAACGATGTACATCGCTAAGGGTGCCTCGCGAAACGGCCAGGTCACCCCGGCGATCGGGGTGACATCGGGATGTCCGCACAAAAGCCTCACCGAAAATCAAACGCCCAGCTCACGCCGCCTGCTCAGCGTCGGCGTCGCGAAACAGGGCCCCATTCCAGGCCGTATGCCGCGAAATCTCGGGCGGGATCGCGTACCGCCGAAACGATTTCCACGACGCGTTCCGGCAAACGGCACCGGTCATCGGTTGGCTGCGTCGCGAGCCGCCACCCGGCCGACTTTGCTACTCGAGCCGACGAACAGTTTCGCGCGAAGTGTTCGAGGCGCTTCTCGACGGTGTACACCGAACACATTCCGCTGCGCGCGATTTGCGTATCGGTCAGCCTGGCGCGACGCGGAGGGCGCGGTGCCGAACGCGTTTATTGCCCGAGAAAGAATGGCTACCGGAAATGGTGCCGCGCGGCGGACACTATCGCCGCACAACAGGCGACGCCACCTGCGATTCGAGGGTGTGCAGCACCCAGCGATCCTTCCCGTCCGCCTTGGCCCGATAAAGCGCGGTATCCGCGGCGTCGAGCAATGCCTCGGCCTGCGTGCCGACCACCGCGGTCAGCACCGCACCGATACTGGCCGACATCCGCAGCCGCAGCGCGCCGATGGAGAACGGGTCGACGAGGGCCGATTGCAGACTGGTCGCCACGGCGGTCACCCCGGAATGGTCGGCGGGCGGCGGAATGACCGCGACGAACTCGTCGCCGCCGATGCGCGCGACCGGGCACCGGTAGTCGAGCACGCTCTCCTGCAGCCGCGACGCCACCGCGGCAAGCACCTGGTCGCCGGTCCCGTGCCCGTAGCGATCGTTGACGTCCTTGAATCCGTCGATGTCGATGAAGCACAACCCGACCCGATCCTCGATGTCTGCGGTGGCGATCATCGCCTCCACCCGTTCGAGCAGATGCCGCCGGTTCGGCAGCCCGGTGAGCAGATCATGGCGGGCCTGCCGATGTAGCTCGTCGCGCAGCCGGTGCTGCTCGGTCACGTCCTCCCCCACCGCGAGCAGGTAGTCGTCCTGCCTGCCGACGCCCTTGACGAAGGTGATGGCGAACGCGGCCCACCCGTAGCTGCCGTCGGCGCGTACGAGCCGTTGTTCCAGTTTCACCGTGCCCTTTTCGTGCGGCACCAGCTCCTCGTAGACCAGGGTGCGGATGTAGTCCCGGTCCTCGGGGTGCGCGAAGTCGTAGACGGACGCGCCGCGGAGTTCGTCGACCGGCACGCCGAGCATGTCGGTGAGGCCTCGGTTGGCGTCCAGCAGGGTGAAGTCGGTGCCCACGATCGCGATCGCGACCGCCGCGTTGTCGAAGACGACCCGAAACCTGTCGTCGGCCGCGCGGCGGGCTTCCTCTCGAGCCTGTTCGACCGATTGCCGTTCGAGGAAGAACTGCCGATGCAGCTCCGCGCCATAACCCTGGCCGAACGCCGCGAGCAGCGCGGAGAGCCGATAGCCACAGTCCGGGTGCTGCTCGCCCAATCGGTACAACACCTTCGCGGAGGCGACCGGCACCTCCGAGCCGAGCACACCGGCGGCCACCAGCGCGGCGCCCGCGTCCGCGGCGACGCTGGCATCGAACGGATCGGCGTGCAGCCCAGCAACCAACTCCCCGACCAGGCCGGCCAGCAAGCGCAACGTCTCATGCGGCGGCACCGGCATGCGGGTCACCGTGGACAGCGCGTGCCACCATCCGTGCGCCAGTGTGTTTCGTTCGATCTGTTCCACCACGACCCCTTGATAGTTCGGCCGTCGCTAACCCGCTCGACAGTGACACGTCTAGCACGCGCGGAATCCGTTCGCACGGAAGTATTCCCAGTGTTGGCCAAAGGATCAGGTCGGTGCGGTTCGAGAGTTACCGATTCGTGCTGCAAGCCGGCGACCGCTGCGCGGACCAGCGTGGACTGTGTACTCGGTCACCCCGCTTGTCACGATTGGGAACACATTCGCTCCACATTGGTAACGAGAACCAGGGTTCAGGCGACTCTGCTATCACAAGCAACAATCGCGCAGTGGATACTGAGCAGCCACAACAGATTACGGTTGCCCCTCGCCGGAATCTCACTGAAAGAAGCAGGACGATCAGCCGCCGACAACCCCGAGGTCAGGACCGTAAGCGCCCACTGTGGATGCTCGGCCTGATCGCTCCCTCGTGTGCCTTACTGCCCTCGCAGCTCGTGCTGCACACCGGCGCGCCCGTGTTCTGGTGGATCGGCCCGGTGATCGTGCTGATCGCGATCCCGGTGCTGGACTGGGTCGTCGGCGAGGACGGCGCGAACCCGCGCGACGAGGACTACGAATTGCTCTCCGGCGACCGGTATTACCGCTGGTGCACCTACTTGTTCCTGCCGATCCAGCTGTTCGGGCTCGGCATCGCCTGTTATCTGTGGGCGGGCGAGGAACTCACGATCGTCGACAAGCTCGGCCTGGCCGCGACGCTCGGCTTCGTCAGCGGCATCGGCATCAACGCCGCGCACGAGCTCGGGCACCGGGTCGAGCACCTGGAGCGCTGGCTGGCGAAGATCGCACTCGCCCAGTCGGGTTACGGGCATTTCTTCGTCGAGCACAACCGCGGTCATCACGTGCGGGTCGCCACGCCCGAGGATCCGGCCAGCGCCCGGCTCGGTGAGTCGCTGTGGGAGTTCCTGCCGCGCAGTGTGCGCGGCGGTTTCCGGTCGGCGATCCAGCTCGAGCGGGAGCGGCTCACCCGCAAGAACCGGGGCTGGTGGGACGTGGACAATCACATCCTGCAGGCGTGGGCGATGAGCGTGGTGCTGTTCGGCACGTTGGTTGCGCTGTTCGGCTGGCAGATCCTGCCGTGGCTGGCGCTGCAGGCGGTGATCGGCATCGGGCTGCTGGAGACGGTGAACTACGTCGAGCACTACGGCTTGTTGCGGGCCCGCCGCAGCGACGGCAAGTACGCCAGGTGCTCGCCGCGCGACAGCTGGAACAGCGACCGGCTGGTCACCAACATCTTCCTGTTCCATCTGCAGCGGCACAGCGACCACCACGCCAATCCGGGACGCCGGTACCAGACACTGCGCAGCTCGGCGCACGCACCACAACTGCCCGCGGGCTACGCGACGATGGTCCTGCTCGCCGCCGTCCCGCCGCTGTGGCGGCTCGTGATGGACCATCGGGTGCTTGCCCACTACGGCGGCGACATCACCCTCGCCAACGTCCAACCGCCCAAGCAGGGACGCCTGCGCGCCACCCTCGCCTACCGGCGCGCCCCAGGCTGAGCGGCGGGCGGACTCCCTCGCCCGCCCGCCTTCGTCAGACCCGTTCCGCCGAGCGCGTGCGCACGCGCAGGGCGATGGGCTTCTGGGTTTCGGCGAAGAAGTCGTTGCCCTTGTCGTCGACGACGATGAAGGCGGGGAAGTCTTCGACCTCGATCTTCCAGACGGCTTCCATCCCGAGTTCGGGGTATTCGAGCACCTCGACGGACTTGATGCAGTCCAGCGCGAGGCGGGCGGCCGGGCCGCCGATGGAGCCGAGGTAGAAGCCGCCGTGCTCGTGGCACGCCTTGGTCACCTGAGCGGAGCGGTTGCCCTTGGCCAGCATCACGAAAGAGCCGCCCGCGGCTTGGAACTGGTCGACGTAGGAGTCCATCCGGCCCGCGGTGGTCGGCCCGAACGAGCCGGATGCGTAACCCTCGGGAGTCTTCGCCGGGCCCGCGTAGTAGACGGCCATCTCGCGCAGGTACTCCGGCATCGGCTCCCCCGCGTCGAGCCGCTCCTTGATCTTGGCGTGCGCGATGTCGCGGGCGACCACCAGCGGACCGGTCAGCGAAAGCCGGGTCTTCACCGGATATTTCGACAACTCGGCGCGGATCTCCGACATCGGCCGGTTCAGGTCGATCCGCACCACATCGCCGCCGAGGATCGAGTCGGTCTGCTCCGGCAGGTAGTGTGCGGGCTCCCGCTCGAGCTGCTCGAGGAACACGCCCTCCGGGGTGATCTTGGCCAGCGCCTGCCGGTCGGCCGAGCAGGACACCGCGATGGCCACCGGGCAGCTGGCGCCGTGCCTGGGCAACCGGACGACGCGCACGTCGTGGCAGAAGTACTTACCGCCGAACTGCGCGCCGATGCCGAAGGATTGGGTGAGCTTGAACACCTCTTCCTCCAGCTCCAGGTCCCGGAAGCCGTGCGCGGCAAGCGATCCCTCGGTGGGCAGGTTGTCCAGGTAGTGCGCCGAGGCGTATTTGGCTGTCTTCAGGGCGAATTCGGCGCTGGTACCGCCGATCACGACAGCCAGGTGGTACGGCGGGCAGGCCGCGGTGCCGAGCGAGCGGATCTTCTCGTCCAGGAACTCCAGCATGCGCGTTGGGTTCAGCACGGCCTTGGTCTCCTGGTACAGGAACGACTTGTTCGCCGACCCGCCGCCCTTGGCCATGAACAGGAATTTGTACACCGGATGCGCGGGATCGCCTGGCGTGGAATACAACTCGATCTGCGCGGGCAGGTTGGTGCCGGTGTTCTTCTCGTCCCACATGGTGATCGGGGCGAGCTGGGAGTAGCGCAGGTTCAGCTTGGTGTAGGCGTCGAACACGCCGCGGCTGATCCATTCGGCGTCGTCGGCGCCGGTGAGCACGCCCTCGGACTTCTTGCCCATGACGATCGCGGTGCCGGTGTCCTGGCACATCGGCAGGATGCCGCCCGCGGAGATGTTCACGTTCTTGAGCAGGTCCAGCGCGACGAAGCGGTCGTTGCCGCTGGACTCGGGGTCGTCGATGATCTTGCGCAGCTGGGCCAGGTGCGTCGGGCGCAGGTAGTGACTGATGTCGTGCATCGCCTCGGCGGTCAGCAGGCGCAGCGCCTCCGGCTCCACCTGCAGGAAGGTCCGGCCGTTGACCTCGAAGGTGCTGACGCCCTCGGTGGTGAGCAACCGGTACGAGGTGTCGTCGGCGCCGATCGGCAACAGGTCTGAATAACGGAAGTCCGGCGCGGTCACGGGACGCACTCCTTCGGGCTGGGCCTTGGCTGTTGCTCAGCCGGGCTGGTCACAGGCACAGCGAGCGTATCCACCCCGCAACGTCACATGATGCTTAGGCAAGGCTTATCTCTAGCAGTTGCCACAAAAGGTTGCACGTTCAACCCCGGGGGTGCTACCTGTCGTCTCACACAAAACGATCGGACGTCCAAGCGTCCGTTCGCCGCAACAACCGTCGCGCGACGCACAACGACGCGCGACAATGTATGACACGCCAGAGTTTGGAGCGCTATCGTGACCGATCCCCATTGGCTCGATGACGTCGAAATGCGCGCCTGGGTGGGCTTCGTGCGCACCCGCGACCTCATCGCCGCGGCGGTCGGGCGGGACTCGACGCGGGAGTCGAACCTCACCTACGTCGAATACTCGGTGCTCGCCTTCCTGAGCAAGTCCCCGGACCACCGCTGCACCTTCGCCGACCTGGCCGCGCAGCTGGAATGGTCGCAGAGCAGGCTGTCGCATCAGATCACCCGGATGGAGAAGCGCGGGCTGGTGGTCCGCGAGCCGATCCCCGACGACGCGCGCCGCACCGCGGCCCGGCTCACCCCGCGCGGTGCGGAGGTGCTGACCGGCGCGGCGCCCGCGCACGTGGTCAGCGTGCGCAAACACATGATCGACGTGCTCGACCGGCAGCAACTGGCCGCCCTCGCCGACATCTACGACACGCTGCTCGCGCATCATCGACAGCCGGCGAACGACAACTGACCACTCAGGCGGAGGTCGGGGCGGCCTCCCGTTGCGCCGCCGATTCCGAGATCGCGGCGGCATCGGCCACGCCTGCCTCGCCGGGCGTCTCTGCCTTCTTGGCTACGCCTGTCCCGTCAGCCACGTCCGCCCTGTCGACCACGACGGGCACCGGCACGCCCAGCGCGCGCTCGAACCCGTTTGGCACCACCAGGTCCCCGCGATCCAATTCGGCCACACTGGTTTTGCGCAGACCGAGCAGCGCCGAGTCGATCCCGCCGCGCAGGATGTCCAGGACGTTCTCCACGCCCGCTTGACCATTGGCGGCCAGGCCCCACAGGTACCCGCGCCCGATCATCACCGCGCGAGCGCCGAGCGCCACCGCCTTCACCACATCGCTGCCGCGCCGGATGCCGCCGTCGAGCACCACCTCGATCTGCGAACCCACCGCGTCGGCCACCGCGGGCAGCGCCCGGATGGCGGCGGGGGTGCCGTCGAGGTTGTTGCCGCCGTGGTTGGACACCGAGATCGCGGCGACGCCCGCGTCGACCGCGCGCAGCGCGTCGTCGACCCGGATGACGCCCTTCAGCATCACCGGGCCGGCCCACTGCTCGCAAATCCATTGCACGTCAGCCCAGTCCGGCGGCGGCGTGCCCATCCACTCGCCGTAGGCGCCGAAGAACCCCGGCGCAGGCCCGTCGCCGAGCGCCATGTTCGGCGCGGTGAGATCCGGAATGTGCCCGGCCTTCGCATAGGTGGCGAGCCAGCGCGGCCTGGCCAGCGTCTGCGGCGCGAACTTCAGCATGGTGCGCAGGTCGAGCTTCTCCGGGATCACCGGGCTGCCCCAGTCCCGGCCGTGCGAGAACGACCAGTCCAGCGTCAGGATCAGCCCCACCGCGCCTGCCGTCTTCGCCCGGTCCATCCGCTGCAGGATCTCGTCTTTGCTGCCGCACCAGTACATCTGGAAGAAGGTCGCCGGGTTGGCCGCGGTCACCTCTTCGATCGGCTTGCTGGCGAAGGAGCTGAGCCCCATCGCGATGCCGCGGGCCGCCGCCGCGCGGGCGACGGCCACCTCACCGTCGGGATGCACCGCCTGCACACCGGTCGGCGAGATCATGACGGGCATCGAAAGCTGTTGGCCGAGCACGGTCGTCGACTGGTCGCGGGTACCGATCGGGCCCGCGACGTGCGGCGCGAAGCCGAGTTCGGTGAACGCCTGCTGGTTGTCCTCGATGGTCTGGCCGCGCTCGGATCCGGCGATCAGCGCGCCGTACACCGATTTCGGCAGTCTCTTCTTCGCACGCCGCTGCGCTTCGGCAACGGTTTCGAACCACGGGTTCATGGTCGGACGGTCCTTTCCAGGGCAGCTACCGGCCACCACAGCCGGGTTCGGTCGAGCAGGTCGGTGGTCAGGTGGTCGAGCAGGGTGGCGCCCTCGTCGGCGGTCGCGCCGGTCGGGTCGCCGAGCACGCCGTTGGCGCTGACCGCGCGGACACCGGCGTCGCGCAGCAGCGGCATCAGCTCGGTGAGCGGGCGCGGGTCGCCCGGTTCGGCGCGGTCCAGGCGTACCCGGTCGGGCGTGAGTGCCAGTTGCACAGCGGTTTCCGAGCGTCCCGCGTGCAGATCGCCCTGGTAGCGCGGCAGATACACGCGCACGTCACGGGATTCGCTGCGCAACAGGGCCTCCGCGCGCCGCAATGGCTCCAGGTTGCCACCGTGCCAGTTGACCAGCAGGATGCGGTCGAAAGTGTCCGTCGCCGAACGGCACAGCTCGACGACGAGCAGTTCCAGTGCGGCCTGCCCGACGGACAGGGTGCCGGGGAAACCCGCGTGCTCGCCGCTCGCACCGTACGGGATCGCCGGCGCGACAAGCACATCCGGGCGCAGCGCGGCGAGGCGGGCACAGAGTGCCGCGGCGATGTCGGTGTCGGTGGACAGCGGCAGGTGCGGGCCGTGCTGTTCGGTCGCGCCGACCGCGACGGCGAGAATCGCGCCCGCGGCGGCCCGCTCCCCCGCCTCCGGCGAGGTGAGATCGGCCGTCGCGTAACTGTGGTGCGCGACACTTTCGAACATCTCCGGAGATTATCGTCAGCCACTGACATAATCAATACCCGTGACAGCAAGGACCACCCGCGGTCGCCCGCGCGGCACCACCAAACGCGAGCTCGAACTGATCGCCATGCGGCTGTTCACCGAGCAGGGCTTCGACGACACCACCGTCGAGCAGATCGCCGCCGCGGCGGGGATCAGCGGCCGCACCTTCTTCCGCTACTTCCCGACCAAGGCGGAGGTGCTCTGGTACCAGTTCGATGACGAAGTCGCCGCTCTGCGCACCGCGTTCGCCGCGGTGCCCGACGATGTTCCGATGATGACCGCGGTACGCCGAGTTGTCGTGAACGCCAATCGGTATCGGGCCGAGGACGTGCCCGAGCTACGCACCCGCATGCAGCTGGTCGCCACCAACCCCGCCTTGGCCGCCACCGCGGGCGCGCACTACGACGCCTGGGAACGCGCGGTCAGTGACTTCGCCGCGCGCAGGCTCGGCGAACCGGACAACGCCCTGATCCCGCTTGCGGTCGGGCGCACCACCCTGGCCGCCGCCCGCGCCGCATTCGATGCCTGGCTGGCCCGCGCCGACGCGGACCTCACCGTTTACCTGGAGGCCGCGTTGAGCGGGTTGGAGCGCGGTTTCGCCCCGCCACCGTGAATCGCACGCGAACAACCGGCAGGTTTCATCCGCAACAGGGTTGGGGTATGACTAGGCTCGGTGTCGGTCGCACGGCCGAACCGCACGATCATCCCGACTCAAACCGTCGAAAGGGGCAGGAGTTTTCATGTCCGAGGTGTCCATGAGCCTTTCGGCGGATTCGCTGAGCGGACCGGTCGACAATCTGCTTCCGCAGTTGGTCGAGCATCTGCGTCAGAATCGCACCGCCCTGCGCGAAGAGTGGGCTCGGCGGATCACCGACGCCCAGCTCCTGACCGCGATGACGCCGGAGGAGATCTTCTCCGAGGCGACCTCCGTCTACGACAACTACGTCGAGGTGCTCGAGACCGGTAGCGTCGAGGCGCTGCAGGCCTACGCTCGCGACCTGTCCGAGCGCATCATTCCGAGAGGAGTCGAGACCGACGAGGTCCTCGGCATCGTCCTGCTCCTGCGCGACGTGCTCGCCCGCTCGCTGTTCGAGAAGTACCAGGCCGACTTCCAGCTGCTCAACGCGGTGCTCGACGCCTACGAACCGGCCGCCAACCGTATCGCCAACACCGTGGGCGTCTCGTTCGTGCAGGAACGCGAGCGCGTCATCCGCCAGCAGCAGGAGGCGATCCGCGAGCTGTCCACCCCTGTTCTCCAGGTGCGTGAACAGCTGCTCATCCTGCCGATCATCGGCGTGCTGGACAGCCAGCGCGCCCGCCAGCTCACCGAGCAGCTGCTGCGCGCGATCCGGGCCAACCGCGCCAAGGTCGTCGTCATCGACATCACCGGTGTCCCGCAGATCGACTCCACCGTGGCCAACCACCTGGTGCAGACCGTCGACGCGTCCGGTCTGATGGGCGCGAACGTGATCATCACCGGCCTCTCCTCGGAGATCGCGCTGACGCTGGTCACCATCGGCCTAGACCTGTCGAAGATGAACGCGGTCGGCGACCTCCAGGGTGGCATCGAGGAAGCGGAACGTCTGCTGGGCTACGAGGTTTCCCGAGTCGCCGAGCGGGTCACCGAACGCGACGGCCGCTAGATCGGGGCGGGCAGATGCCGGTACCGATTCTCAAACAGGGCACCTACCTCATCGCGTCGGTGCAGTCCGCGCTGACCGACGCCGACACCGAACGTCTACAAGACGACCTGATGAAACAGGTCAGCAAGTATCGAGCACACGGCATCATCGTCGACGTCACCGCGATCGACATCATGGATTCCTTCGCGGCGAGATCGTTGCGTACCATCGCGCACATGACGCAGCTGCGCGGCGCCGAAACGGTGATCGTCGGGCTGCAACCGGAAGTCGCCTTCGCCATGGTGCAACTCGGGCTCACGTTCGAGGACATGCACACCGCCCTCGACCTCGAAGAGGGCCTCGCTTGGCTCAACAAGAAGACGGCCAGCCCACGCCAGCGAGATGGTCGTGACAGTGGCCGCTGAGAACCTGGTGATCGCGGTCAGAGTGTCGGGCGACATCGTGATCGCACGTCAGGCCGGCCGCGAACTCGCAGCGAAGCTCGGATTCACACTGACAGACCGCACCATGATCTCCACGGCGATCTCCGAAATCGCACGCAACATCACCAGTTACGCAGGCAGCGGCGAGATTCGGCTGCTGGTCGACGATCGGGAGGGTCGGCAGGCACTGGTGGTGCAGGCCGAGGACCAGGGGCCCGGCATCCACGACATCCCCCGCGCGCTCGAGGACGGCTATTCGACCGGGCGCGGACTCGGGCTGGGTCTGCCCGGCGCGCGCAGGCTGATGGACCGGCTCATCGTCGACTCGGCACCCGGCAAGGGCACGTTGGTGGAGATGTGGAAGTGGGTACCCAACGGTGCATGACGACGGGTTCATCGGCCGAATCGAGTGGGCGGTGGCCGGTCGCGCGCTACCCGGCCAACGCGTCTCCGGTGACCGCGGCCTCATCCTCGACACCGGCGGCGGCACCGTCCTTTTCGCCGTGCTGGACGGGCTCGGGCACGGTGCCCCCGCGGCCGACGCCGCCGACCGGGCCGCGCAGGTGCTCTCCGAGAACCGCGCCGAACCGCTGGACGTGCTGATGGTGCTGTGTCATCGCGCCATGGCCGACACCCGGGGTGCCGCGGTCTCGCTCGCCCTGTTCGACCCCGGCGACACGGTGCGCTGGCTCGGCGTCGGCAACGTCGAATCCCGGGTGCTGACAGTGACTCCCGCGGGGCTCACCAGTCGCGCGAACATCTTGCTCACCGCGGGGATCGTCGGCTATCGACTGCCGCAGAATCTGCAACCGCAGACCATTCATGTGCGCCCCGGCGACCTGCTGCTGATGTCCACCGACGGCATCGTCAGCGAATCCGCCGACGCGATCGATCTCTCGAAGTCCACCGCGGAGATCACCTCCGACATCCTGGCCAAGCACGCCAAGGACACCGACGATGCGCTGGTGCTCGCCGCCCGCCACCGTGGTTCGGCGCAAGGCCTGCCGTCATGAGGGGCCGCGTCCTATGACAGCACTGGCCGACTTCCTCGACGAATACGCGAAAGCCCTACGGCGACATCTGGATTCACCGAGCCAGGGCACACTGGCCGAGGGCTACGAGCTCGGCAGGCGGGCGTTGGTCGAGGGCATCAGCCTGCTCGACCTCAACGAGAACCACTTCCGGGTGGTGCAGGCCGCCGAGCACGCGGCGGGCATCGGCGGCGCCGACTCGCGGCTGGCCGAGTCGGCGTTGGAGTTTCTGCTGCAAACCCTTGCCGCACTGGACATCGCGACCCGCGGCTACCTCGACGGGGTCGGCCGTTACGAGCAACAGCGTTCCCGCGCAGACGATCTCGCGGGCCGCGACGCCTTCCGCACCGCGTTGGTCGAGTCGCTGCAGGACGGTTTCTTCGTCGCCGACTCGCACGGCGCCATCGTCGAGGTGAACTCGGCGTTCGGCGCCCTCACCGGGTACGGCGCCGCCGATGTGCCGTTCCCGCTGCCGCATCCGTGGTCGATGCCGGACGGGCCGCGCTACCCCGATCTCGGCACGGAGGCACAGCGTTTCGTCATTCCGATCCGGCACCGCGACGGCCGCACCGTGTGGCTCGCGGTGAGCACCAGCGCGCTGATCAAGCCGGAGAACAACGAGCGCATCTTCGTCGGCACCATCCGTGACGTGACCGCCGAGCACAACGCGCAGGCCCGCGATCAGGCCGCGTCTCGCCTCGCCACCGCGGTGGCCGCCGCGACGAGCGTGGTCGAGGTGCTGGCCGTCGGCCTCGACGAAGTGCGGCGCACGGTCGGCGCGCAGACCGCGGTGGTGGCGGTGTGGCCGAGCAGACACGTCGAGCCGGAGGTATACGTCTCCGGCGCCGAGGGCGCGAACGGTCCGGAGAACGCCGAACTGGACGCGCGGGCGCGGGCCATGCTGGAGCGGGCCAGACGCAGACCCGGTCGCAGCCTGTTCGCCATACCGGAGGGCACCGAGAGCTCCGAGGGCATCGTCGCCCCGCTCGGCGAAACCGGCGACGCCGCACTGTGGCTGCGGTTCGCCGCGCCGCGCGCGATCAGCGCCGCCGACTGGACGCTGTTCTCACTGCTGATCGGCCACCTCAGCCTGGCGGTGCAGCGGGCGCGCAACTTCGATCAGGCGCGTTCGACCTCGCTGACCCTGCAGCGGGCCATGCTCGGCCCGATCGAACTGCCGCCGCGGTTCTCGGTGCACTACGAGCCCGCGCTGCCGCCGCTGGAGATCGGCGGCGACTGGTACGACGTGGTGCCGTTGCGGGACGGCACCATCGGCGTCGTGGTCGGCGACTGCGTCGGCCGTGGACTGTCCGCCGCCGTGGTGATGGGCCAATTGCGTACCGCCGCAAGGGCATTGCTGCTACGTGGGGCCGGCCCCGCGCAGCTGCTCGCCGAGCTGGACACCGTCGCGGGGCGCATCCCCGGAGCAATGTGCACGACCGTGTGCGCCGCCGTGCTCGATCCGGTGCGCGGGCTGGTCCGCTACAGCAGCGCGGGCCACATGCCGCCGATCCTGGCCGATGTCGAAGCGACCGGACGGTTGCTGGAGGGCGGGCGTTCGGTGCCGCTGGCCACCTTCGACCCGCCGCGCCGCCCGGAGGCGACCACCGCGTTGACGCCGGGGTCGACACTGGTGCTGTTCACCGACGGGCTCGTCGAACAGCGCGGCATCGACATCGACGACAGCTTCGCCAAGATCGCCGCCGTGCTCGCCGACACCTCGGCCAAACTACCGAGGGAAGTGGCCGACGCGGTGCTCTCGCGCCTGCGACCCGCCGCCGGTTACGACGACGACGTCGCCATGGTGGTCTATCGCCAACCCCCGGCGCCGCTGCGCCTCGAGGTCCCCGCGCACCCGGATGAGCTTGCGGCACTGCGCCGTACGCTCAAAGCCTGGCTGGCCGCCGCCGCGGTGCCGCACGACCTCGCCTCCGACCTGGTGGCCGCGGCGAACGAGGCGTGCAGCAACAGCATCGAGCACGCCTACCGCAACGGCGCCGTGCCGAGCGGCCGCCCCGCGAGCACCGATCACTCGATGGGCCGGGTCAGCAAGACCCTGCGCGACCCCGCCGCCGACATCAATCGCGTCCAATTGAGCGCCACCTGCAACACCGAGACGGTGGTGATCACCGTCACCGACGCGGGCAGCTGGAAGCCGCGCTCCGCCGATCCCGGCTATCGCGGCCGCGGCATCGATATGATGCGCGCGCTCACCGAGGAGCTCGACATCGACCACACCGGGCCGGGCACCCGCGTCCGCATGTCGGTGACCCTGCCCGCCATCACCTTCCCGGTGGCCAACCCGCTGCGCGGCACCAACCGCCACTTTTAGACGAACGCAGGGCCCTGCTACCGCAGGCACCGGGCCGTCGGGCGCGCGTCGGGGTGTCGGTACGCGGCTGTTTCGCGCACGATCGGCCGAGGCCCCGCAGATGCCGCGCCGGGCGACCAGCCGCTGCGCCGACCGGCCGAATGCTTCTATTCCGAAGCGGCACAACAACAGGTTCGACCGGCGTCCTTACGGTAGTGTTTGTCCTTATGAACGCGCCGAGGTTGCGAATTCGCCGCTACTTGTGTGTTGTGATGTTGTGACCAACACTTCCGGAGACGCGTATCCCCTCGCGGACACGATGACCACCACCGTCGCCTCACAGGATGGTGCGACGGTCCTCACGGTGGTCGGCGAGGTCGACCTGGCAACCGCCCCCGCGCTGGAGAGCTCGATCGAGGCGATCCTCGACGGCAAGCCCGCGGCGCTGATCATCGACCTGACCGCAGTCAGCTTCCTCGCCTCGGCGGGGATGGCCGTGCTCGTCGCAACACATCAGCGTGCGGGTAAGGACACCGCCATCGCCGTCGTCGCCGACGGCCCCGCCACCAGCAGACAACTGCGGATGACCAACCTCGATCAGGTCTTCGCCGTGCACTCCACGCTGCAGGAGGCGCTCGCGGGGTTCCAGAACCGCTGAGAGGTTCATCCGGGCCGTAGGCGCTCGTCCCGCTGCGCCTCGGTCGCGGAGGCTACTTCGAGGATGGCGAAAGCCGCGGCGCGCAGCGGCTCGATGTCGTCCTCCCCGATGCCGTGCCGTTCGGCCTCCTGCAGCAACTCGATCGCTCGGTTCGAGCGCTCCACGAGGTCGAACAGCAGGTATTCACAGGTGCGGAGGTAGGCGTACGCGCCAAGGAGTGCCACCGCGCCCCGCAGTTCCCGGTCCAACGCCGGGTTCTCCAGGTAGAGCCGCACCATCTCGAGCAGCATGCGCCAGTCCGGCGGCGGCGCGGACGAGTCGAAGCATTCGGATAGCGGTTCGGGCAGCCGCCGCGACGAGACCAGCGCGACGATGGCCGCAGGCAGCGGGGGTGTATCGAACATTGCTTCCTCGCCGCCGTGTGGAACCGGTGATCGGCGCCCGACCCCCGTGCCGGGCAGCTTACGGCGTGGTGGGCAGGGCGACAATCCCTGCCCACCACCATCATCGGTCGCTCAGCAGAGCTCGCGCAGCTGCTCGATCAGCTTGACGCGTTCGGCCGGGGTCGCGGCCATCGGCAGGACGTTGAGGACGGTGACGCCTGCCTCGGCGAAGGCGGCGACCCGTTCCTTGACGTAGCCGGCGGGTCCGATCAGCGAGGTGTCGCGGGCCAGCGCATCCGGGACGGCCTTGGCCGCCTCTTCCTTCTTGCCGGACAGGTATAGCTCCTGGATGCGGTCGGCCTCGGCGCCGTAGCCGTACTTGGTGGCCAACATGTGGTAGAAGTTCTTGCCCTTGGCGCCCATGCCGCCGATGTAGAGGGCCAGGTGCGGCTTCACGAACTCCAGCAGCGGCTCGACATCGTCGCCGATGGCCAGCGCGGGGCTCGCGTAGACGTCGAGCGCGCCGAGCTGCGGGTCACGCTTGGCGAAGCCCGCGTCGAGCGACTCGCCCCAGATCTCCTTCGCCTTCTCCGGCAGGAAGAAGATCGGCTGCCACCCTTCGGCGATCTCGGCGGTCAGCTCGACGTTCTTCGGGCCGATCGAGGCGAGCAGCACCGGAATGCGTTCGCGCACCGGGTGATTGATCAGCTTCAGCGACTTGCCCAGGCCGGTGCCCTGCCCCTCGGGCAGCGGAATCTGGTAGTACTTCCCGTGGTATTCGAGGCGCTCGCGGCGCCACACCTTGCGGCAGATCTCCACCAGTTCCCTGGTGCGCCCGATCGGCGCGTCGTAGGGCACGCCGTGGAAGCCCTCGATCACCTGGGGACCCGACGCGCCGAGGCCGAGAATGAACCGGCCGTCGGAGACGAAGTCGAGCCCGGCCGCGGTCATCGCGGTGAGGCTGGGGGTGCGGGTGTAGATCTGCAGGATGCCGGAGGCCAGCTGCAACCGTGTCGTCTTGGCCGCCAGATAGCCGAGCGCGCTGACCGCGTCGAACGAGTACGCCTCGGGGATGAACACGATGTCCAATCCCGCGCGCTCCAGGTCGGCGACTTCCGCCGCCGCCTCTTTGAAACCGCCCGAGTAGTTGATGCCCAATCCGATCCGCATAGGACTCAACATAACGGCGACTACGGGGCCACGCCGCACCGGACCGCCGTACCGGGGACGGTGCTCGCAGGAAGCGCCGCAGGCAACCGGTAGCGTTGACCCCGCACTCCCCGCCCACACCGCTCTCTGAAAGGCGTCTGACCCGTGTCGCAGCCGAGCACATCGTCCCAGGAAACTGCGCCCTCGTTCGGCGAGGCAACGCTCGCGCAGTACCTGTCCGAGCTGGCCGCCAAGGTGCCCGCGCCCGGCGGTGGCGCCGTGGCCGCGCTGCACGCCGCGCAGGCCGCCGCGCTGGTCGCGATGGTCGGGCGCTACACCACCCGCGCCAAGGATGCCGAGAACCGCCCGGTGGTCGACCGGATCATCGAGGCCGCCGACGCCGCCCGCGCGCGTTCGCTCGCCCTCGCCGATGCCGACGCCGCCGCGTTCACCGCGGTCGGCGCCGCCTACAAGCTGCCGAAGACCACGCAGGCGGAGGAGGCCGACCGCACCGCGGCCATCAACGCGGCACTGATCGAGGCCGCACGGGTGCCCGCCGCCGTGGTCGACGAGGCCGACGAGGTGCTCTCGCTGGCCGCCGAGCTGTTCCCCATCGGCAACCCCACCGTGGTCACCGACATCGGCGCCGCGGCCGACGCGTGCCGCGCGGCCGCCGCGAGTTCACAGCTCAATATCGAGATCAACGTCGCCTCGCTGCCCGCCGCGGACGGCGACCGGTTCGCCGCCGTATTGCTGCGCATCGAGGAGATCGTCGCGCGCGCCGACGGACTACACGCCGACGTGGTGCACGCGGTTCGCGGCTAGGTCGCGTTTCCGTACCGCGCGGCCGGGTATGTCGGCGAAGACAGCCGACAGAGCCGAGGAGGTAGCCGTGCAGATCGGATACAAGCTGGCCGCGGAGGCATTCGGGCCGAAAGAGCTGATGCGCCAAGCGGTTCGGGCGGAGTCCGCGGGATTCGACTTCGTCGAGATGAGTGACCACTACCACCCCTGGCTCGACGTGCAGGGGCATTCACCGTTCGCGTGGACGGTGTTGGGCGCGATCGCCGCGCAGACCGACCGGATCGGGTTGGCGACCGGGGTGACCTGCCCGACCGTCCGCTACCACCCGGCGATCATCGCGCAGGCCGCAGCGACGCTGGCGCTGGTGTCCGACGGCCGGTTCACCCTCGGCGTCGGGTCCGGTGAGCGGTTGAACGAGCATGTCGTCGCGCGGGAGTTCCCTGATGTGCGCAAGCGCCAGGAGATGCTGCGGGAAGCGCTGGAGATCATCCGCTTGCTGTGGCGCGGCGGCTATCGCTCCTACGACGGTCGCTACCTGTCGTTGTCGGACGCGCGCGTCTTCGACCTGCCCGACGAACTGCCGGTGATCGCCGTCGCCGCCAGTGGTCCGCCGTCCGCGCGGATCGCCGCCGAGCTCGGCGACGGACTGTTCGCCACCGAGCCCGAATCCGAGATCGTGGACCGTTACCGGGAAGCGGGCGGGGACGGCCCGCGCTACGCGGAGGTGCCGATGGCCTGGGCGCCCGACGAGCAGACCGCGGCCAAGGCCGTGCTCGAGACGACGCGCTGGGCTTTGACCGGCTGGAAGGTGATGAGCGAACTGCCCAATCCGGTCAACTTCGATGCCGCCTCCAAGACCGTGCGCATCGATGATGTGCTCGGGCAGTTCGCCTGCGGCCCTGATCCGGCCCGTTATGTCGAGGTGGCCCAGCAGTTCGTCGACGCGGGCTTCGACCACTTGGTCATGCAGAACGCCGGGCCGGACCCGGACGGTTTCATCGACTTCTTCCAGCAGGAACTCGAACCCCGCTTGCGCCAGCTCACCCCTCGCTCAGCCTGAGCTGTTGCCTGGCGCGTAGCCATTTCTGACAGCCGCACCCCAGGGCTCCGGGGTGCGGCTGTTCTGCACGAACGGTCGTGCGATGGGTGTTTCGTCTGGTTTGTTCGAGGATGGGCCGGGTAGGCAGCATAGAGAAGGCAATGGTGGTCTATTGAAAACCTGCCTACCCACACCATCTCGAAGGGGTGGAGCCATGAGGCACGCAATACAACATCTTTTCTTAGCGATCGTGGTCGTTGCGTTCGGCGCGTTCGCGTCCGGACCCGCGACGGCAACGCTGGCCGGGACACCGCACACCAATTCGGTCGAGTCCATCGGACCGTCGAACGGGACAATGGTCGGTGTCGCACATCCGGTGACCATTCGATTCGGCGAGGCAGTCGCTGATCGCGCCGCCGCGGAGCGTGCGGTCGACATCCGGGCGACGCAACCACTGAGCGGCACCTTCGCGTGGACCAGCGATCGGGAGGCGGTATGGACACCCACCGGGTTCCTGCCCGCCAACTCACGCATCACCGTCGGTGTAGGTAACACCCGCACCGAATTCAACACCAACGCAGGCGTTTTCGGTGATGGCAACATGTCGGATCACACATTCACGCTGACCGTCGGCGGCATCCCGCGGACGATGCCCGCCTCCTACGGTAAGCCGGGCTTCCGGACCCCATCGGGTACCTTCCCGGTACTGGAGAAGGCTCGCTCGGTCGTGTTCGATTCCCGCACCATCGGCATCCCGCTGAGCTCGCCCGAGGGCTATGTCATCAACGGTGAATGGGCCGAACGTCTCACTTGGGGTGGCGTTTTCATCCACTCCGCCCCGTGGTCGGTCGGTGACCAGGGCAACGCGAACGTCAGCCACGGCTGCATCAACCTTGCCCCGGAGAACGCCGAATGGGTGTACCACACCATCAGCGTCGGCGACCCGGTAACCCTGCACTGGTAAACACGCCTCGCACCCGCGACCCGGCGCACCGCCCGGCACGATATCGTCGGCGATGCGCCGGTCACGAGCGGGAGGGACACTGCCGATGCTCGATTACCCCACCCAGACCCCTTGCGATGCAGCGGAAGCCGAGTTTCATCGGCTCTGGGGACCATGGGCCCTGGTCACCCCGGCGGACGTCGCTTCGATACTGAGCGAGTTCACCGCGCCGTGGTGGGTAGCGGGCGGCTGGGCCCTCGACGCGTTCACCGATTCCCCACGCGCACATAGCGATATCGACGTCGCGATGTTCCGGGCCGATCTACCTGCCCTGCGTAAAGCCCTCGACGGTCACCTGCATATCTGGTCCGCGGGATCGGACGGTATTCGCCCGCTCGACGAGCGTTTCCCCGAAATGCCGGACAGCGCGGAGCAAGTGTGGCTCCGTCGGGACGCCATGTCGCCCTGGTTGCTCGACGTACTCCTGAACTCCGATCGAGACGGCGCATGGGTCAACAAACGCGACAACTCCTGGGTCGCCCCGCTCGACCAGGTCACCTGGGTCGACGCGGCGGGCATCCGCTACCTGAACCCCGAACTGGTCCTGCTCTTCAAGGCGAAGCTCGCGCGCGACAAGGATCGCAACGATCTCGTACGCACCTGGCCGAAGCTCGACGACGCACAGCGCGCCACGCTCAGGACCTACGTGGACCGCCATCACCCAGCACACGAATGGCTGCCGCTCATGACATGATCTGGTGACTGGGACATATAGTCTCACTCAACCGACCTCGCAGGAGTTGACAGATGACGACCGCACCACGCTCGGATATCGAATTCCAGTCGGACGGCGGCACGGTTCGGGGGTGGCTGTATCGGCCGGCGACCACCAGTGGCGCGGTTCCCGTGGTGGTCATGGCGCACGGGCTCGGTGCCGTCAAGGAGATGCGGCTCGATGCTTTCGCCGAGCAGTTCGTGGCCGCCGGATTCGCGGCGGTGGTGTTCGACTACCGGCATTTCGGCGCGAGTGACGGCGAACCCAGGCAGCTGTTGAGCATCCGCCGTCAGCTGGCCGATTGGTCGGCGGCGATCGATTACGCGGCCACCCTCGACGGTATCGATCCGGCTCGAATCGCTTTGTTCGGAACATCTTTCAGCGGCGGTCATGTGCTGCGTGTCGCGGCCGGAGACAAACGCGTCGCCGCCGTGGTCTCGCAGTGCCCGTTCACCGACGGGTTCGCCTCGGCGCCCACCGTCGGGTTGCGACCGCTGCTCGCCATCGCCGCGCGCGCAGGCCTGGACCTCGCCGCCGCGGTGCTGCGCAGGCCGCCGGTCACCGTGCCGCTCACCGGCGAGCCGGGCCGGACGGCGTTCATGAACGCACCGGACGCGGCCCCCGGCTACACCGGCCTGGTGCCGCCGAACTTCACCCACCCCAACGCCGCCGCAGCCCGGCTGGGATTGACCCTGCCCCTGTATCGCCCCGGGCGCAGCCTGCACAAGATCGAGGTCCCGGTGTTCCTGGGTGTCTGCCTGAGCGACACCGTCGCCCCCGCCCGCCGAACCCTGCGCTACGCGGCGGCCGCCGGACCCAACGTCGAAGTGCACGAGTACCCGGCAGGCCACTTCGACATCTACGTCTCCCCCGACTTCGACAAGGTGGTAGCCGACGAGACCGCCTTCTTGGTCGAACACCTACGCCCGCGCTGAGGGCGAACCCGCTGAGCCGTCGCGCGCTCCCCCGCCATCGCCGGACGCGGCCCGCTGAGCCGCCGCGCGCACCCCACCGTCGCCGGACGCCGCCCGCCAAGCCGCCGCGCACCCCACGATCGCTGCGTGCGGCCCGCTGAACCGTCACGCGCGAGACCTTGTCGCCAGCGTCGAGGCGCAACGGTCGACCGTCGTTGTCAGCACGAGCTGGCTGAGCCGCCGCGCTCGGCCAGCGCGCTAAGCCGCTGCGCTCAACGCGTCGTCACGGGAGAGCAGCGCGGCATAGCGACCTTCGAGCTCCATCAACTCCGCGTGCGAGCCACGTTCGACGACGCGCCCGTGGTCGAGCACGACGATCTGATCCGCGTCCCGGATGGTGGACAACCGGTGCGCGATGGTGATGGTGGTGCGGTTTACCGAGAGGGCGTCGATGGCCTGCTGCACCTCCTGCTCGGTGCGGGTATCGAGAGCACTGGTCGCCTCGTCCAGCACCAGGATCGGCGGGTTGCGCAGCACGGCGCGGGCGACGGCGAGTCGCTGCTTCTCACCGCCGGAGAACCGGTAGCCGCGCTCCCCGACCATGGTGTCGTAGCCGTCGGGCAGGCCCATGATGTGTTCGTGGATCTGCGCGGCGCGCGCCGCGTCGTGCAGTTCCTGTTCTGTCGCATCGGGTTTGGCGAAGCGCAGATTGTCGGCCACCGTCGCATGGAACAGGTAGGTCTCTTGGGACACCACACCGACGGCTGCGGCGAGATCGGCGAAGGACAAGTCCCGCACGTCTTTCCCGTCGATCGTGATCCGCCCCGAACTCACGTCGTAGAGCCGGGCCACGAGGTAGCCGAGAGTGGTCTTCCCGGAACCGGTTTCACCGACGATGGCCAGACTCGACCCCGCCGGAACCGTGATGTCGATGTCGCTCAGCACGGCTCGATCCTCGGCTGCATACGAGAAGCCGACGTGCTCGAACCGCACCGCCCCGCTGACCTTTCCGAGCGCGACAGGCCGGACAGGCTCGTCGATATCAGGCTGCAGATCCAGATACTCGAAGATCCTGCCGAACAACGCCAGCGAGCTCTGCACCTCGACCCCGGTGGACAACAACTGCACCATCGGCCGCAGCAAAGTCGTCTGCAAGGTGGTGAACGCGACCAGCGTGCCGATCGACACCAGCGGCTTCCCGGTGGTGACGGCAAGCCCCGCCGCCCAGTAGATCACCGCGGGCATCGCCGACATGACGATGGTGATGGTCGACTGCCGCCACCGTCCCGCCATGCTCGCGCGGATCTCCAGATCGACGAGCCCGCGCGATTCCCGCGCGAAACTGTCGACCAGTGCGGGCGAGCGCCCCATCGTGCGCCCGAGCAGAATGCCGCTCACCGACAGCGACTCCTCCACGATCGCCGACATGCCCGCCAGCTTTTCCTGCCGCTGACCGGTGATCTTGCGCCGTTCACTGCCGACCCGCCTGCTGATCCAGACGAAGAACGGCAGCATGGCCAGCGAAACCATGGTGAGCCGCCAGTCGAGCACGATCATCGCGATCACGGCCGCGACCACCGTGGTGAAGTTCGAGACCAGCGACGTCGCGGTGGACGTGACGGTCGACTGCATGCCGCCGATGTCGTTGGCGATGCGCGACTGCACCTCACCGGTGCGGGTTCTGGTGAAGAAGGACAACGGCATTCGCTGCAGCCGCGCGTACACCGCGGACCGCAGGTCGTGCATGACGTCCTGGCCGACGGTGGTCGAGAGGTAGGTCTGCAACACACCGAACACACTGGTCAGCGCGGCGACCGCGACCATGCCCGCGGCGAGCAGGGTGAGCAGTCCGGTGCGCCCGTGCGGCAGCGCGTCGTCGAGTACCGCGCGCAGCATGAACGGCGAGGCCAGCGCGACGACCGAGGACAGAAACACGAGGGCGGCCACGAGGGCCAGCCGGGCCCGGTAGGGCCGGAACAGCCGGACGATCCGGCGAAGCTGTGCTGGTGGCGGCAAAAGGCGCCTCCTTCCGTAGAAACTACGTGATGAAACTGAGCATGGCTCATAATTGTTCCCGAAACAATGAGTTATGCTCAGAATCATGGAGTCCGCCGACACCGACCTGCCCGAACTGTTCCTGCGCGCGGCCAAACGGATCCGCCGCAACCAGGTGGGCAAGCTCGCCCCGCTCGGCCTCACCCCCGCTCAGGCCCGCGCCCTGCGCATCATCGGCCACCAGCACGAACCGCTACGCATGACCGACCTGGCCGACCGTCTCGGCATCGTGCCACGCTCGGCCACCACCCTCGTCGACGCCCTGGCCGCCGCCGACCTGGTCACCCGCGCCCCTGACCCGGCCAACCGCCGCGCCACCCTGCTCACCCTGACCCCCACCGGCCAAGCCACCCTCACCCGCATGGCCGCCGCCCGCCGCGAAGCCGCCGAAGAACTCTTCGCCACCCTCACCCCCACCCAGCGCGAAACCCTACGAACCCTCCTGGCCACCCTCGATACCCCCACCCCCTAGCTCAATCCAGACCGCACCCCAACCCACCGGCGTTTTGTCACCACCATGTCCGCTCGACGGTTGCCGGACCCTGTGTGGGGCTTGGCGACCGGATACCACCGGGGCGTACACCTGGGGCAGCAAACGGGCAGTATTCTGCCCGGAGCGACGGCGAAGTCGGCTGGACATACGCGTCTACACGTTGCTGCATTTCGGGAACGGTGCGGATAACCTGGCGTTATGACCTGACGAAGGTGGGGCGATGGATCGACCGGAGATGGGCTCGCAGCCCGGATACGACTATGGGCGGGGGCCGCAAATGATGAAACCTGGTGTGCCGGAACAACGGTACGCGCCGGACGACAGATACCAGGGCGCCTATTCCGACTGGGTGGACCGGCAGCCCGCGCCGGAACCGGAGCCGGATTACGAACCCGACTATTTCGAAGACGAGTTCAGTGGGCTGATCGATCGGTCCAAGCGAAACCGTTCGCCGCGTCGCTGGGCGGTGCCGCTGCTCGCCGTGCTCGGTGTCGCCGCCGTGGCCGCCGCTGCGTTCGTGTTCTTCGCCGGCGGCGACGCGGAGCCGCCGACGGCCGCGACCAACCCGCCCCGGATCGGCGAACCCGCCGCCTCCTCCGCCACCCAGTGCACGGCCGAGCGGGTCGGCAACCGGATCAAGGGCAACGACCCTGGCAATTTCGACTCCGGTCCCGGCGCGATCTTCGCTTTCCAGCACGCGTACTACGTCGCGCGTTCCGGCGAGGAGGCCCGCGCGGCGACCACCCCGGACGCGGCGGTCGAGCCCGCGGCGGCGATCCAGCGGGGCATCGACAGCGTGCCCGCGGGCACCACATACTGTGTCGCGATCACCCCTGGCGCGTTCGCGGGCCAGTACATGGTGGTGGTGACCGAGAACCGGCCGGGACGCCCGCCGGTCACCTACAACCCGCAGTTGGTCACCACCACCACCGAGGGCGGGCGCACCCTCATCAGCGCCATCAGCCCCGGCCAATAGGCCTGGCGCTCAGCGGATTTCGTACTTGGCGACGACTTCCTCGTCCAGTTCGATACCGAGCCCTGGGCGCGCGGGCACCTGCACCTGGTTCGACCCGTACCGCAGCCGCGTCTCGGGTGTGAGCAGCAGTTCGAAGTTGTAGATGCCCTTCTCCAGCGCGAAGTACTCGACGACCAGCGTGTTGGCGACCGCGCCGCACAGGTGGACGTGCAGGTTGTGATGCCAGTGCGGCGCCATCGGCAAGCCGAAGGCATCGGCGGCGTGCGCGACCCGCAGCCACTCGGTGACACCACCGACTACTCCGGCGTCGGTCTGCAGGATCGACGCGGCGCCCGCCTCGATGAGCTGCCGGAATTCCCAACGGGTCTGGTGTATCTCGCCGGTGGCGACCGGTGTGCGGATCTGCCGGGCGAGTTCGCCGTGCCCGGCGACGGCGTCCGGCCCGAGCGGCTCCTCGAACCACCACAGCTCCCGCTCCCCCGCCGCCCGCTCGAAAGCCTGGATGGCCGTGTGTGCTTCGTGCACCGAGCGGTAGGCATTGTTGGCGTCGAGTGCGAGCCGGCCGGTGTCGCCGATCGCCTCGATCGCGGCCGCGACCCGGCGGGCGTCCTCGGCCACGCTCAGTCCGCCGACCTTGATCTTGTGATCGGTAAACCCTTGGCCCGCATTGAACTCGATCTCCTTGCGGACGGCGTCGGTCCATTCGCCGTCGTCGGGACGGTAGTAACCGCCGGAGGCGTAGGCGGGCAGCGGGGTCGTCGCGCCGCCGAGCAGGCTGGCCAGGGGTAGCCCGGCGCGTTTCGCGCGCAGGTCCCACAGCGCGATATCGATGGCCGACAGTGCCCGGATCACCGCGCCGCGACGGCCGGCGAGCAGCGCCTCCTGGTACGCGCGGCCCCACAGTCCGTGCACGTCATTGTGGTCGGCACCGAGGTAGACCGGCGCGAGCAGGTCGTCGACCGCGCATTTGGTCAGCGTGCCGCCGCTCGTTCCGGCGTAGGTGTAGCCGAGTCCGGTCGCGCCGGTGTCATCGGCGATCTCCACCAGAACATAGTGCCGATCAGTCAAGTCGCGATTGGACATTCGGGTCGGCTTGTCGACCGGAACACCGACGACGCGGGCCGAGATTCGAGTGATGGTCATCGACTGCTCCTCGCGGATGGGGCGGTGCGTACCGCCTGGATATTGGCGAATTCCGTAGCGCCGTAGGTGCTCAGCTCCCGGCCGTGCCCGCTGGCCTTGACCCCGCCGACGGGCAGGCGCGGGTCGGATTCGGAGATCCGGTTCACGAATACCGAGCCCGCCGCGACCCTGGCCGCCAGTTGTTCGACCCGGCCGAGGTCACGACCCCAGATCGAGCAGCTGAGGCCGTAGGCCGAGGCCTCGGCGGCGGCCAGCGCCGAGGCCGCCGAGTCGACCGAGAGCACCGCACCGAGCGGGCCGAACGTTTCCTCCTGAAAGGCAACGGAATACGTGCCGGGCACCCTGACGATGGTCGGCGTGAACCAGGCGCCCGGACCGGCGTCGCCCGCACCGCCGACCAATACCTCGGCTCCGGCGGCCACCGTCGCGGTCAGCTGCCTGCGCAACTCGTCACGCAGGTCGATACGGGCCATCGGACCGATATCGGTGCCCGGCAGCGTCGGATCGCCGACCACCAGCTTGCCGAGCTCGGCCACCATCGCCTCGGTGAACTCCGGGAAGACGCTCTGCTCCACGATGATTCGCTTCGCGGCGATGCAGCTCTGGCCGGCATTGAGGAACCGGGAGCGCACCGCTGCCGCCGCCGCGTCGGCCACCTCGGCGTCGGACAGCACGATGAACGGATCGGATCCGCCGAGCTCCAGCACGACCTTCTTGACCGCTTGCCCGGCCCTGGCGCCGACGATCGCGCCGACCCGATTACTGCCGGTGAACGCCACCGCCGCGATGCGCGGGTCATCGATGAGCGCACCGATCCGCTCCGGCGGTAACACCACACTGGTCAGCACGCCCGTGTCGAACACCTCGTCGAACAGGCGCTGCACGGCCAGCGCGCAACCGGTGACGTTGTCGGCGTGCTTGAGCAGCACCGTGTTGCCGATCGCGATGGCGGGCAGCATGGACCGAAACACCTGCCAGAACGGATAGTTCCACGGCATGATCGCCAAAAGCACGCCGAGCGGCCGAATTCGGATCTGCCCGCTGTCGGGGAACACGTCGACCGCCGCTGGCGCAACGAGTTCGGCGACGCGATCGGCGTAGTAGTCACAGGTGAACGCGCACTTCTCGATCTCGGCGATGGCCTGGCCGATCGGTTTACCCATCTCGGTGGTGATCAGCAGCGCGAAAGTGTGCGAGTCGGCCCGCAGTCGGGCGGCCAGCAGGCGCAACCGATCGGCCCGGTCCGCGATCGGTTCGCCGGCCGCCCGGCGTGCGGTAGCGACGGCCCGATCGAGCAGCGCGGACAACTGCTGGTCGGACGTGAAAGCGTAGGCCTCGAGCGGGCTTCCGTCGGCGGGATTGACCGTGGTGATCATCGCAGCGTCTCCTCGGCCGAGCGCGACGCCAGCCAGTCCTGGAAGCGCCGCCCGAGAATCACCGGGTTCCGCAGCAGCTTCGGCACCTCGGCGGCATTGCCGACCGCGATGCGCACATGCAGAAACACCGGTCCGTCCAGACTCAACACCTCGGCCAGTCGCGCCGCCAGCTCGTCCGGATCGGCGGCGCGCCGCACTGTCCAACCCGCGGCAGCGGCCAACTCGCCCACATCGATGCGTGAGCCGTAGGTCGGCAAATTCGCCGTCGCGCCGTACACCCCGTTGTCCAGCAACACCATCGCCAGCTTCGACGGCCGCAGAAAGCCCCCGGTGGCAAGCACATTCGGGTTCATCAGCAGCGACCCGTCACCCTCGATCGTCACCACCTTCGGCACCTCCGTGTCCGCGATCCCCAGCGCGATGCCGGTCGCGACGGACCCCGCCAGCCCCATCGCGTCGAGCAGATACAGGTGATTCGGTCGATCCGCGACCGCCGCCAGCTCTCTGCTCGAGGCGGCACAGGTCACCACCACCGGCAGGTCGCCGGTCTGTGCCGCGATAATCCGCAGTGCGTCGATACGTTGCACGATCAGGCCGCCTTGCCGTCGGTCGCCCAGAAGTGCGCGAGCACCACCACCGGCCGAAAAGTCATGCGCGCGTGCACCCCTGCCTCGGTGACCACCGCTGCCCAGTCCGCGGGCCCGCTGCGCCGGTCGAGGTCGAAGAACGGAATCCCGAACTGTTCGAGCACGCGGGGCACGTGCTGGCTGAAGGTGTGGATCATCGAGTTGTACTCACCGAGCCCGCCGCGGGTGTTCGCCACGATCAGCAGCGGCAGATGGTAGGCCACGTTGAACGTGGTCAGCGCCGTCAGCGCGTTGCCGAAACCGTTGTCCTGCATGACGATCGCACCGAGCTTGCCGGTGAGCGGCAGCGCGCCGATCAGCCCGGCGGCTTCCTCTTCCCTGGAGAGCGGGAACACCCGCTCGGAGATGCCCTCAGCGCCCCCGCTGGTGTCGACCAGCGCCGTGATGACGGGTGCCACGCTCACCGATGGCACATAACCGACCAGATCGACCTCCGCCGCCCAGATGCCTCTGGCGACGGCTGCCGCATACAAGTTGGAGTTCACCGAATGTCCCTTCGCCGGACCGGCTGCTCGAACGCAGCCCCTTTGGTGCCTGCAACATACTACTCATGATGAGTAGCATGCAACACTCGAAGATAAGTTGGCCCGGTCAGGTTCGGGACAGGACTGTCAGTAGATGACCTGGTCACCCTCGGGGACGGACACCGAGACCCACCGCCGCCATTCCGCGACGAGGCCGCGGTTGTCGTCGCTGCTGTGCGCGACGAGCAGATCACCGGATCGCACCAGGTGTTTGCGCATCGCCCGCTCGGCACCGACACCGTCGCGCTTGCGCAGCGCATCGATGATGTCCCAGTGGTCTTTCAGCGCGGTGTCGACCGTCTGATACCGCGGCACGCTGTGCCTGCCGTCCAGGGCCAGCGTCTGCCGCAGCTCGTTGACCACCTTGGCCAGCCTGCGATTACCGCTGGCCTCCAGGATCAGCTCGTGCAGCCGCTCATCGGCGGCGAAGTATTCGGTGCCGCCGTCGGCCGTGCGTTCCATGATCCGGTACTCGGCCAGCATGGCTTCGTCGTCGCGGCTGGTCATCACGGCGGCGGCACTGCGGCAGGCGGGCGGCTCCAGCAGCACCCGCAGGCTGCACAGGTCGACGATGCCGCGCCCGTCCTGCCCGAGCACCCTGGCACCGCGATTGCGTTCGATCTTGACCAGGCCCAGATCGGCCAGCTTCAACAGCGCTTCGCGCACCGGCGTCCGCGAGGCGCCGAACCGCTCGCCCAGCTCACGGGACGAATACAGGATGCCGCGCTCGAGCCGCCCCTGCCGGATCGCGTCCCTGATCTCGGCAGCGATCTGCTCGGACTTGCTGTCTACCGCATCCTGCGACAAGGCACCTCTTCACGACCGAGAGCAACGGGAAATCGCCCGTGGCACACCGTCCGCGGGCGATTCCCCAGCATAGTCGCTCAGACAGGCTCCACCGACGAGGCGCGACGCGCCCTGGACCGCGCGGCGATCGCACCGATCACGAGCAACGCGCCGACGTTGGCCATGATCATCACGGCGATGGCGAAACCGGTGCGCCCGCCGGAGAAATCCTTGATCCAGCCGAACGCGTACGGGCTGACGAACCCGGCCGCGTTGCCGAGCGAGTTGATCAGCGCGATACCGCTGGCCGCGCCCGCGCCCGCGAGATAGGCCGTCGGCACCGACCAGAACAGGGGTTTGGCGGTCTGCGCCGCCATCGTGGCCACCGTGATCGCGGCGAACGCCAGCAGCGGCGACCCGAGCGCGAGCGCCGTGACGGTGAACGCGACCACCGAGATACCCAGCGCGACCAGCACCGGCCGCGACGACCCCTCGGCCCGGACCAGCCGGCCGGTGACGTACATCCCGATGGCGGCCAACAGGAACGGCACCGCCGACAACCAGCCGATCTGGGTGCTGCTCAACCCGTCACCGACCTCCTTGACCACCGTCGGCATCCAATAGGCCAGCGGATACGCACCGCACAGCACCAGGAAGTAGGCCAGGCACAGCGCGAGCACCCGCTTGTTCCGCAGCGCCGCCAGATGACCGGCCGGCGCCGTGCGCGCGCGTTCGGCGTTCTCGACCGCCAGCGTCTCGACCAACCAGGCCCGCTCGGCTTCGCTGAGCCACTTTGCCTCCCTTGGCGTTTCGGTGAGGGCGAGGAAGAAGACACCGCCGAGCAGCACCGCGGGCAGGCCGCCGACGATGAATACCCATCGCCAGCCGTCCAAGCCGAGTGCGCCGTCGAAGGTGTCGAGTATCCAGCCGTTGAGCGGGCTGCCCAGCACGCTGGCCACCGGGATGGCCACCATCACCGTCGAGATCACCTTGGCGCGTTGGGCATTGGGGTACCACCGCGTGAGATACACGAGGATGCCGGGGAAGAAGCCCGCCTCCGCGACACCGAGCAGGAAGCGCAGCACGTAGACCATCTCGACGTTCGTCGCGAACGCGGTCAGCGTGGCGATGATGCCCCAGGTCACCAGGATTCGGCTGAGCCAGATCCGGGCGCCGACCTTGTTCATCACGATGTTGCTCGGCACCTCCGCGAGCACGTAGCCGACGAAGAAGATGCCCGCCGCGAACCCGTACTGGGTCGCGGTCATGCCGAACGTCTCCTCCATGCCGAACTTGGCGAAGCTGACGTTGATCCGGTCGATGTAGCTGACGATGTAGCCGATCATCAGCAACGGAACGATCCGGCGGGTGATCTTCCGGATTGTGTTCGCCTGCAACGCGTCCCCCTCGACCCGGGGAATCGAACGATCCATCTCTTTCCTCCACAGCACAGAGCCAGCTGTGATGGCATGCCACCTTCATGAGTAACATGTCTCACTTAATGAGTGGCATGCTACTCATGCTGTGACGCGGCGCACAAGACCTTCTCCAACAGGTCGAGAAAATGACAACGGCCGATCCAGGATGTTCCCGGACCGGCCGTAAGTCTGCGGTGCGGCGGTAAGTCTGCGACGCCGCGACCTCTCAGCTGCTCGCGTTCTCCGCGGCGACGACGACGTGCCGCATGAGCAGCGCGGTGGTGACGGGCCCGATGCCGCCGGGCACGGGGCTGAGGGCGGCGGCCTTGCCGCGCACCGACTCCGCGTCGACGTCGCCGACGATGCCGCCGTCGGCGGCCTCATTGGTGCCGACATCGATGACGACCGCACCCTCGCGCACATGCTTGCCGGTGACCAGGCCGATGCGACCCGCCGCGGCGACCACGATGTCGGCGGCCGAGGTGACCGTGGGCAGGTCGGTGGTCCGCGAGTGGCAGACGGTGACGGTGGCGTTTTCGGCGAGCAGCAGCTGGGCGAGCGGCTTGCCGACGATGTTCGAGCGGCCGACGACGGCGACATGCCGACCTTCGAGCGGGATTTCGTGCCGCTTCAGCAACTCGACCACCGCCTCGGCGGTGGCGGGCACGAAGCCGTCCAGCCCGGCGGCGAGCAGGCCGAGCGAGAGCGGACTCACGCCGTCGACGTCCTTGGTCGCGACGATCGCGGAGCTCACGTCGTCGAGGGAGATGCCTGCGGGCAGCGGCGTCTGGAGCATGATCGCATCGGTCGCGCTGTCCGCGCTGCGCGCCGCGAGCTCGGCACGGATCGTGTCCGCGCTCGCATCGGCGCCGAGATCCACTGTGTCGCACGCGATTCCGAGACGCTCCGCGGCCTTGCGCAGCGAGTTGACGTACCAGACGCTCGCCGGGTCGTCGGTCGCCACGATCAGGGCCAGGCGCGGCGCGGCACCCGCCTCGGTGCGTGCGGCGGCGCGCTGCTTGGTGTCGGCGTTGATGGCGGCGGCGAGTTCCTTGCCGGTCAGCGAAACGGTATCCACGCTGTCATACCTTATCCGGGGCCACGCGGCCCGCCGCGACTGCGCCCGGCAAGCCCGCCCGGTTTGTCCCGATGCCAGAAATAAGCCGCAGAATCCGCCCGGCTAATACGCGACTTCCAGATCACCCCGCCGTATCGTGATCCTGCTTGCCCATGGCTAACTGCCAGCACGTGCCCTACCCGTTTCTTGCCGATCGTCCAGCTCGCCGATCAACAGCATTTTCGCGGAAAGGTGTCGACTGTAGTGAAGATCTCGAGGCACTCGAAACAGCTAGCCGCGACGGTGTTCGCGGCCATCACCATCGCCGGTCTGGCCGGCGTCCCGGCCCAGGCGGACGTGACCGACGACCTCTACAACTCCGCCCAGCGCAACTTCACCGACGGCAACGACGTCGCCGGACGCGCCGACCTACGCGCCCTGATCGGCGCCGACCCCGGCGACGCCGACGCGCTGTCCCTGCAGGCCATCTGGTCACATTACGCGGGTGACCTGCCCGCACTCGCCGACGCGATGGCGCGGCTCAACGTCGTCGACCCAGGCAAGGCGGCGGGCACCAACCACGTGCTCAACGCCATCGGCGCGGCCGTCGGCACGTTGCCGAATCCGTTGCCCGCGTTGGTCGGACCGCAGACCGGCATCGTCGTGCTCGGCTACGGCCTGCTGCCCGACGGCGCGCTGCGCCCCGAACTGGTGAACCGGCTGACCGCGGCCTGGCTGCAATCGATCGCCTCGCCCCTGTCCCCCATCGTGGTGACCGGCGGCAACCCGCAGAACGGCATCACCGAGGCGGACGCGATGGCAGGCTGGCTGATCGGCCACGGCGTGCCGCCGAACCGGATCCACGTTGAGGGTCGCGCGGGTTCGACCGTGCAGAACGCCCTGTTCAGCACGAAGCTGCTGCGCGACGTGGGCGCGACGAGCGCGGTGGTGGTCACCTCGCCCAACCACATCCGGCGCGCCGTCGCCGACTTCATCGTGGCGGGCACCACCGTGGTCGGCGCGACCACCTCGCTGGAGCAGCTGGTCTCTCAGTTGCCGCCACCGGCCAGGCAGGCGCAGCGGGGCATCTATCTCGACGCCACCCGCACCTTCGAATTGGCCACTTCGCGCTGAGCACGCCCGCGCCCGGGGTCCGCACGACGGTGCGGACCCCGGCGGGCGAGCGAGATCACGGAGAAATTCGCTGGCTACGCCGGGTCCGGGCACGGCAGGATGGCCGAGTGATGGCAGCAGAGAGTACGGAAGTGGTCGAGTCCTTACGCGCGGCGGGCTGCGTTTTCGCCGAGGACGAGGCCCGCCTGCTCACCGCCGCCGCCATGGAGACCGGCGCGGACCTCGACGACCTGGTCGCGCAACGGGTCTCCGGCACACCGCTGGAGTATCTGCTCGGCTGGGCCGAGTTCCACGGGCTGCGGGTCGCGGTCGCCCCGGGTGTTTTCGTGCCGCGGCAGCGCACCGCGTTCCTGGTGGAGGAGGCCGCGCGCTTGACCCGAGCCAGGCACCGGCATTCGGTCGTGGTCGATCTGTGTTGTGGCTCAGGCGCTTTGGGGCTGGCGCTGGCCACCATGCTGGCCGCCGAACACACCGCCGTGACGCTGGCCGCCGCCGACATCGACCCGGTCGCCGTCGACTGCGCCCGCCGCAACCTCACCCCGCTCGGCGCGCCGGTCTATCAGGGCGACCTCTTCGAACCACTCCCCGAGGAACTGCTCGGCTGCATCGATATCCTGCTCGCCAACACCCCGTACGTCCCGTCGGAGATGATCGCGCACATGCCGCCGGAAGCCCGCGATCACGAACCGCGCACCGCCCTCGACGGCGGGCCCGACGGCCTGGATATTTTCCGCCGCGTCGCCGAAGGCGCCCGGTCCTGGCTCGCCCCGGGCGGTCATCTGCTGGTCGAGTCCAGCGAGGAGCAGGCTCCCGCGGCGATCGCGGTGCTGGACGAGCACGGGCTGGCCGGCCGGATCGCCGAATCCGACGAGCACTACGCCACCGTCGTCATCGGAACCCGGCCGACCAACGGGGCGTAGCTTCCGGGTTCCGGTGCGGATACGGACGCTGCGACAGCTGCCGCGGCATCGACGATGCCGTACCCGTACACAGGGGTGTAGACCCCACGCGGCGGACCGGGAACGAACGGCGTACGCGCGGTGCGGAGGATAGCGTTATAGATATCCGGCACGCTCCGCCCTTGCGCGGCCAGCAGCGCTGCGACACCCGCGACGTGCGGGCTTGCCATCGACGTACCGGCGACCGCGTCATAGTCGCCCTGACCGCAGGTACCTGTTCCGGTCCCGCGCGGGACCGAAGACCACACGTTGTCATCGCAATTGATCAGTCCCGCACCGCCGGGAGCCGAGACGATCTTCAGATCCGGTTTGAGACCGAAGTGTGAGTACCAGCCTTTGAGCTCCTGGCGATCGGTGCCGACCACACAGATCACGTCACGGGTGAACGCGGGATCCAGGCACAGCGGAAGAGCGGTGTTGCCCGAGGCGGCTACGACCGCGACACCCTTGCTCACCGCGTAGGCGATCGCCTCGGACAGCCGCTTCTCGATCCCGACCACGGCGAGCAGCTGGTCGTTGGGCAGCCGCTCGAGCTCAGGTTGACGACGTCTGCGACATGATCGACCGCCCATCGCACGCCCTCGCCGATGTCCTCGTATGTGCCGATGTTCTCGACCACCTTCACCGGCATGATCTGCGCGTCGGGTGAGACCCCGGCGATACCGAGGCCGTTGCCGGTCGCCGCGGCGGCGATCCCCGCGACGGGGGTGCCGTGCACGTCGATGGTCGAGCCGACGCCGTCCGGCCCTTCCAGTCGCCGTTGCCACACGGCCGCTGCCCTTCGGGGCAGCCGGTGAAGGTGGCACCGGGGACGAGCTAGCTGTGCAGATCCGGGTGGTTCAGGTCGACGCCGGAGTCGACGATCGCGATCATGACCCCCGCGCTCGTCGACCACGCCTGCGTGGCCTTGATCTGGGTGAGACCCCACTGCTTGCCGAACAGGGGGTCATTGGTCGCGGCATTCGCGGGGGTTGCCAACGCGACCCCCGTCGCGGCAACCGTGCTTACTGTCAGGCAGAGCGTCATCGAGGTCCAGCTGCGCTTGGTCCGCATAGTCTGCTGCAAGAATCGATGCCCGATCTTCGGGGCCGGGCGTTGTGCTGATTTCATCCCGGCCCGAGGACATCGCGTTACTGGACAGTTGCTGACGGCGGCCGATTACTTCTTTCGACCGGTGAACTCGTCCATCGAGTGGTAGACGCCGACGGAGTTCAGGAACAGGTCGCGCAACTTGATCGGCAGGATGCCCGACAGGGCCTTGTTGAGCCTGGAGGTCCACGGCAGGATCACCAGCGGGTTGCCGTTCTTCATCTCGCGCCAGGAGGTGTCGACCACGGCGTCTTGCTCGAGGATCGGGGTGAACAGGAAACCCTTTGCGCCGTCGAACATTCCGGTGTTGATGTAGGTCGGGCAGACCGTGGTGACCTTCACGTGGTGGTGGCCCGCCTGCTCCAGTTCGATTCGCACCGAGTCGGACCAGCCGAGCGCCGCCCACTTGGAGGCCGCGTAGACACTCATCCTCGGGTTCGAGACCAGTCCGGCGGAGGAGGCGATGGTCAGCACCCTGGCCTCGGTCGCACCGGCCACCATGGCGGGCAGGAATTCGAGGGTGACGTACATCGGGGCGTGCGCGTTGATCGCCATCGTCTTCTCGATGTCGGCGCGGTTCTCGGTTTCCCAGAAGTAGTTGTTGCCCCGGACGATTCCCGCGTTGTTCACCAGGATGTCGATGGTGCCGACCTCGGCGCGCACCGACTCCGCAGCCTCGGTGACGGCCGCGGGCTCGGACACGTCGACCACGAAGTGGTGGATGGTGCCGCCGAGACCGGTGAGCTCGGCGGCGGTCTCCTTCAGCGCGACCTCGTTGATGTCCCACAGCACCACCGCGGCCGCGCCTTCGCGCACCGCGCGTTCGGCGAACAGCTTGCCGAGGCCCATCGCGGCGCCCGTGACGAGAACCTTCTTGCCCGCAACCGTGTCGAGTTTCATCCGTCCCTGTCCCTGTCGATGTCGCTGAAAGTTACTTCTGGCGCAGTGTTTTCATCAGACCGAAGTAAAAGGTCATGGTCTTGGCCCACAGTTGTTCGGACATGCCGGGCAGCGGCGCGATCGGCAGCATCCGCTGCACCGCGATGGTCTGGGTGTCGATGTATTTGAGCAGGCCCTCGGCGCCGTGCCTACGCCCGGTGCCGGAGATGCCGAGGCCGCCGGACGGCGCGTCGGCGCTGCCCCAGGCCGCGATGAAGCCCTCGTTGACGTTCACCGATCCGGCGTTGATCCGGGCCGCGACCTCGCGACCACGGGCGATGTCCCTGGTCCAGACGCTGGCGTTGAGGCCGTAGGCGGTGTCGTTGGCCTGCTCGACCGCTTCGTCGTCGCTGCCGACCCGGTAGATCGAGACGACCGGGCCGAAGGTCTCCTCGCGGTAGACCGTCATACCGGGCCGCACGCCGCTCAGCACCGTCGGCTCGTAGAAGTACGGACCGAGGTCGGGTCGGGCCCGGCCGCCGGCCAGCACCGTGGCGCCCTTGGCCACCGCGTCCTCGACATGCGAACGGACCGTGGCCAATTGGCGCGGGAAGGTGAGCGAACCCATGTCGCTGTCGTAGTTCAGGCCGCCGCCGAGCTCGATTCCCTCGACGTGCTCGACGAATTCGGCCACGAACTGGTCGTACACCTTGTCGTGCACATAGATTCGCTCCATCGACTCGCACAGCTGCCCGGCCGAGGCGAAGCAGGCGCGGATCGCGATCTTGGCGGCCCTGGACACGTCGGCGTCGGCCAGCACCACCAACGGGTTCTTGCCGCCGAGTTCGAGGGAGTAGCCGATGAGCCGCTCCCCCGCCTGCTGCGCGATGGTGCGGCCGGTCGCGCTGGAGCCGGTGTAGTCGACGTAGTCCGCGCGCCCGATCACCTCGTGCCCGATCACCGAGCCGCGCCCGAGCACCGCCTGCCACAGCCCGCGCGGCAGGCCGGCCCGCTCGGCGGCGTCGATCGCCCACAGCGCGGTAAGCGCGGTCTGGTTGTCCGGTCGCGCGACCACCGCGTTGCCCGCGACCAGGGCGGGCAGCGCGTCGGAGGCGGCCAGCGCGAGGGGGTAGTTCCACGGCGAGATCACCGCGACCACGCCCTTGGGCCGGTGCCGCACGTCGACCTGGGTGAGCACCGGAAGCACGCCGCGCGGCTTGCGGGTGGCCAGCAGTTTCGCGGCGACCTGCGCGTAGTACCTGGCGTTGACGGCGACATCGCCGACCTCGTCGAAGGCGTGCGCGCGCGACTTACCGGTCTCGGTCTGCACGATGTCGAGGATGACGTCCTGCTCGGCGAGCACGATGTCGTGGAAGCGGCGCAGCACCGCGGCCCGCTCCCGGATCGGGCGGCGCGCCCACTCCTGCTGCACCGCGCGGGCCGTCGCGAACGCCCGGTCGATATCGGCGACCGAGGACTGCGGCAGGTCGGCGATCTTGCGCCCGGTGGCGGGGGCGAACACCTCCACCGAGGGCGCACCGCCCGCCGTCGCACCGTCGAGCAGGGGCTGGACCAGCGACAATGGCAACGCGTCTGCCGCGGCGAGCTGGGGGGCGGTCGTCATTGTCGGCCCTCTCGATAGGACGGTCGGACGAGCCGTGCGCGCATCCGCCTTTAACTGAACACTAGTGTTAGATTAATAGGCGTGCCACACCTCGTGTCAAGCTCTTCGTCATGGAACACAGACACGGCAGGCTGCTCGCTGTGAAGCAGCACCATGTCTGTGCGGTGCCGCGATGACCGAGGCGACCACGCGGCGCGGCAGGCCGCCGCAGACGCGCGAGCAGGCCGAGGAGGTCCGCGCCAGGATCGTGCTGGCCACCGCCGAGGTGTTCACCCGCAACGGCTCGCGCGGACTGAGCGTCGCGCAGATCATCGAGCAGGCCGGGCTGGCCAGGCCGACGTTCTACCGCTACTTCGGCAACGCCACCGAGCCGCTGCACGCACTGCTCGACACCTCGAACGACGGTCTGGTCGAGGGCATCCGGACGGCGCTGACCGGCACCGACGAACCCGTCGAGCTCGGCATCCGGTTGATCGACGCCTACCTCGATTGGGCGGGTGGCCACGGTGCGATGCTGCGGCCGCTGTTCGCCGAGCTGCACGATCCGGCCTCGCCGGTGTCGGCGTATCGGGAACGGGCACTCGACGATATCCGCAGACTGGTCCGCGAGACGTTCACCGAACTCGGCCGCCCCGTACCCAGTCCGCTCGATCTCGATGCGGCACTGCATGTCTGCGAATACGTGGTCTACCGCATCTCCGCGGGCGCCGAGCCGGGTGCCGAGCCCGACGCGGAAACCGTTGCCGCGGCACGGCTCACGATGATCCGCGTGCTGCTGACCACGCTCGGCACCCGTGTCGATCTCGAATACGCGTTGCAGCTGCCGGGCATCTTCCCGGCAGCGCCCTGACGATCGCCGACGGCGTACGGCGCCGGTCGGCTCTGGCGGGTCAGCGGGTAGCTGACCCGCGAACTCGGCGAGCGACGTTGATCGCCGAGTTCACAGGTCCAGGTCGAGTTCGCTACCGCGCGCACGTGATACGCAGGTCAGCATGGTGCGGTCGCGTTCACCCTCGGACAGGAACCGGTCACGGTGGTCGACCTCCCCCGCCAGCACTCCGACGCGACAGGTGCCACAGAACCCTTGCTGGCACGAGTAGGCGACGCCGGGCAGCCGACGTCGGATCGCGGCGAGCGCGGACTCGTCAGCCGCGACGTCCACCTCGGTGCCGCTGCGGCGCAGCCGGATACGGAAGGGCGCGCCGTCGCGCACCGGCACCGGCGAGAACCGCTCGGTGTGCAGCGAGGCCGTCGGATCGTGCAGTGACAACACCTGGCGCGCCGCCTCGGCCAACGGCGGTGGGCCGCAGACGTATACCGCGGCGCCGGTGGGTGTCTGCTCGAAGATCATCCGCGGGTCCGGCATGCCGAACTCGTCGTCCGGGCGGACCACCACGTCGCCACCGGTCAGCAGCGCCAGCTCGCACAGGAACGGCATCCGCGCGCGTGAGCGGCCCAAATACATGAGCCGCCAGCGTGTTCCGGCCCGCTCGGCCGCCGCGACCATCGGCAGGATCGGCGTGATGCCGATGCCGCCGGCGACGAACAGATACCGCGGCGCCTCGATGAACGGGAAGGCGTTGCGCGGCCCACGCACCGTCAGCCGGTCGCCGACCCGCAGTTGCTCGTGGATCTCGCGCGATCCGCCGCCGCCATCGGCGATGTAGCGCACGGCGATCCGATACTGCCTGCGATCCGCCGGATCGCTGGTCAGCGAGTACTGGCGCTGGCGCCCCGACGGCAGGAACACGTCCAGGTGTGCGCCGGGCGTCCACGCGGGCAGCAAGCCGCCATCCGGATCGGTCAGGAGCACGGTGACGACCTCGTCGGCCGCCTGCTCGATCCGTTCGATGACGACGGTGAAGTCGTAGCCGGTGTGGCGCACCGGCTGTGACCGCGAAAGCAGCTGCGCCGCATCCCCTTCCGCGAAAACCCGCTTGTAGGCGTCGGCCACCGTCGCGATCATCCGCAGCCCCGGCCCCGGCCGATACCCCTCCTCCACGGCCGTCATGCGACGGCCGCCCGAGCCGCGGGCGACTGGGCGAGGTAGCGCAGCGCGTTGTCCATCGGCCCGAGCTGCGACGGATGGAAACCCGGCCGTAGATAGCGGGGGATCTCGGTGAAGAACGTGGTGAAACTGGGCACGACGCCGCGCACCGAGGCACTGGCCAGCTGTAGCGGCCAGAATCGCCCCTTGTTCGGCGAGGGGTCCTTGTGGAACAGGTAGCCGCCCGAAATGACGAACAGCGCAAGCAATCCCGTGCTCGCGATCACGGCTTGCCTGGCCTTACGGCCGTAGCCACCGTCGACGTACATGTACGCGTCGTAGACCACGCTGCGGTGCTCGACCTCTTCCGCGCCGTGCCAGCGGATGAGGTCCAGCATCGCCGGATGCATCCCCTTCGCCACGAAGGTGTCGTTGGTCAGCAGCCATTCGCCGATGACGGCGGTGTAGTGCTCCATCCCGGCGAACAAGGCCAGCCGCTCGCACAGCCACGCATGCTTGGCGCGACCGGACAGCCCGTGGTCGCCGAGCACCCGATCCACCAGCCACGCAACACGTTCCACCATCGGACGCACGTCGAGGCCGAGCCGCTCGAGCTGCTTGCGGGCCAGCTCGTGCGAGCTCGCGTGCATGGCCTCCTGCCCGATGAACCCGCGCACTTCCTCGCGCAGCCGCTCGTCATCGATCAGCGGCAGCGCCTCGGCCAGCGCCTGTGCCATGGCCCGCTCACCCTCGGGTAACACCAGGTGCATCACGTTGATGATGTGGGTCGCCATCACCTCGCCGGGGATGTAGTGCATCGGCACCGTGTCGAAGTCGAAGGTCACCTCGCGTGCGTTGATCGCGTGCGCCTGATCGGCATAGACGGTGGAGCCCATCTCGCATCCTCATCTCTGATCGGCGAAGCCCGGCAGCCCGGGACCCGCGGCCCGGCATGCTGGCAATCTATTGCTGACATCAGCCGCTGTCAACATCGTCCGATGTCTACAAGGCGGTGTGAGAGGATGGCGCCATGGTCGCCGAAGACGACGGGTCGATCCCGGGCATGCGCCGCTGGCGCGGACGCTCACCCGCCGATCGGGTCGCCGGCCGCCGTGAGCAGCTCATCGAGGCGTGCACCGAACTGATGGGCACCGTCGGCGCCGCCGAGACCTCGATGCGCGGGGTATGCAGGCAGGCCGGGCTGACCGAGCGCTATTTCTACGAGAGCTTCCCGAACCTGGACGCGCTGCTCACCACCGTGCTCGACACCGTCGTGCTCGGTGCCCGCGACCGACTACTCGACGCGCTACCCACCGCGCCGATCGAGCGCGACGCCATGTTCCGCCATCTGGTCGGCGTCTTCACCGACTATCTCGTGGAAGATCGCAGGCGCGGCCGGATCATGTTCGTCGAATCGCAGGCCACGCCGGTGCTGATGCCGCGGGCGAACGAACTCATCGGCTTATTCACGGCGCCGATCGCCCTGACGATCGGCGCCGGTGACTACTCCCGGTCCGCACCGGACGAGTACGACAACGCACTCAACGCGAGCGCCATCTTCGGCGCGCTCGCCTACCTCTACCGGCCCTGGCTGGACGGCGAGATCCCGGTCTCCCGTGCCCGATTCGACGAGCACGCCGCGACCGTGCTCGAACAGATCGCGCGAGCGCGGTCTTCGGTGATCACCGAGGCCTAGCGCAGATCCGCGCCTGGCTCAGTCCCGCACCGCCACCGGTTCGGTCCGCTCCGCCCGCTCGAAGAGCAGCGCGTCGTCGGCGATCGACCCGTGCCGCAAGGTGATCAGGTCGCGCAGGTAGTTCATCCGTAATCGCCACGGCGCGCGGTCGCCCTGGATCGGGAAGTGGCTCGCGGCCCGCTGCACATATCCGGGATTGAAGTTGAGGAACAACGATTCCGCACCGACCGAGGGGTCGCGCACCGGCGTGCAGCGCGCGTAACCGCGCGCGTCCATGTGCCGGAGCAAGCGAACCAGGTACTCCGACACCAGATCGGCCTTGAGCGTCCACGAGGCGTTGGTGTAGCCGATGATGTAGGCGAAATTCGGCACGTCCGAGAGCATCATCGCCTTGTAGGCCATGCTGTCGGACAGGGTCACCGGCCGCCCGTCCACCGCGAGGTCGATGCCGCCGAAGGCGAGCAGGTTCAATCCCGTTGCGGTAACCACGATGTCGGCGTCCAGCGTCGCACCGGAGGCCAGTCGCAGGCCGGTCTCGGTGAACGTCTCGATCCGATCGGTGACGATCTCCAGCTTGCCCTTGCGGATGGCGCGGAAGAAATCGTTGTTGGGGGCCAGGCACAGTCGCTGATCCCACGGGTTGTAGCTGGGCGTGAAGTGTGTGTCGATGTCGTAGCCCGGCGGCAGCCAGCGTTGCTGATAACCGCGGATTCGTTCGCGCACCCACGCCGGATAGCGTTGGCTCAGTTGGTAAACCGTCGTGGCCAGCGCCACGTTCTTGGCTCGGATCAGGGCGTAGGCCGCGCGCGGCGGCAGGCGGCGGCGCAGCTTCATGGCGAGGGCGTCGCGGGCAGGCCGGGAAACGATGTAGCTCGGGCTGCGCTGCAGCATGGTCACGTGCGCGCCCTGCTCGGTGAGCGTGGGGCCCAGCGTGACCGCGGTGGCGCCGCTGCCGATCAGCACCACCTTCTTGTTCGCGTAGTCCAGGTCCTCGGGCCAGAACTGCGGGTGCACAACAGGTCCGGCGAAGCGGTCGACGCCGGGAAAGTCCGGGGTGTAGGCCGCGTCATAGTCGTAATAGCCGGAGCAGGACAGCAGGAAGCCCGCGGTGAGCACGACCGTCTCGCCGCTGTCGGTCCGTTCGGCCCGCACGGTCCAGCGGTTGTCCGCCGACGACCATTCGGCGCGCAGCACCCGATGCCCGAACCGGATGTGCCGGTCGATGCCGTTCTCCGCGGCGGTGTCGCGCACGTAGTCGAGAATGGAGTCACCGTCGGCGATCGACTTGTCACCCAGCCACGGCTTGAAACGGTAGCCCAGGGTGTACATGTCGGAATCGGAGCGAATTCCGGGATAGCGGAACAGATCCCAGGTTCCGCCGATCGCGTCGCGGCTCTCCAGGATGGTGTAGGTCCGCTGCGGGAAGGCCCGCTGCAGGTGATAGGCCGCGCCGATACCGGACAGTCCGGCTCCGACAATGAGCACATCGACGTGCCCAGTAGCGGTGGTCATCGCTATCTCCTCGACTAATCGGCGGAATGCCCCAGCCTAACGACCCAGACAGTATTCCGGCGTGCCCGCGCGGACGACTCGCGCACCCCTTTATCACCGTGAATGCGTGCCCGGTGCGGGTTCTGTTCGGCCGCAACATAGTTGAGGCTTGTACGACCTAGCGTGTGCCGAGCGGGGCATTCAACTGTACGACGCGCAGTGAAGTCACTCACATCGCCCTGGCACACCACCCATAGTTCCCCCACAACGCGTAGGTAGCCAATCATTAGCCGACTCGTGGCGGCGACGCGATGCACAGCCCAGGTTCGCGTCGCCGCACCAACCCCGGAAACCATTGGCAACCCGCACTATCGGTCTCGTATCCACCGCACCACCGCGCCATAGCCAGTCGGTCACCAGTTAGTGATACTTAACGAAACATGTACTTCTGCACAGTGATCGAGCCCAGCTTCTGTGCCATAGGCATTCGTAGTTACCGTCGGGTAGTGTCCGTCGCACCGAAGATCAGAGACGATCCGGAACCGTTTCTTTCCACGATTTCCAGGAGCGCGCGTGTCGCATTCACGATTCGAATCCATCGGCGCCTATCTGCCTTCGAATATCGTTACCACCCAAGAGCTGCTCTCCCGGTTGAAGGAACCGCCGTCTTTCGATCTCGAGAAAATCACCGGCGTCAAAGAGCGCAGGGTGCACGACACGAACCCGGACAGCTACGAGGACTCCTTCGCGATCGCCATGAAGGCGGCCGAAGACTGTTTGTCCAGGTCGCGATACGAAGCAGCCGAGCTCGACGTGATCATCTCCACCTCGATCACCCGCAGCAACCACGGCAGCCGCATCTACATGGAGCCGTCCTTCGCCGGTTCGATAAGCCGCCTTATCGGGGCGAAGAAGGCCATTACCTTCGACGTGTCGAACGCCTGCGCCGGGATGCTCACCGGCACTTACATTCTCGACCGGATGATCCGCTCCGGCGCGGTGCGCAACGGCATGGTGGTGAGCGGTGAGGCCATTACTCCCATCGCCGACACCGCGGTGGCCGAGATTTCCGAGAAATACGATCTGCAGTTCGCGTCGCTGTCGGTGGGCGACTCGGGCGCCGCGGTCGTGCTCGACGAGGCGGTCGACGACAACGACAAGATCCACTACATCGAGATGATGACCGCAGCGGAGTACTCCGAACTGTGCCTCGGCATGCCGAGCGACAAGAGCCAGGGTGTTGCGCTGTACACCGACAACCGCAAAATGCACAACGAAGACCGCTTCCTTTTGGGCACCGACAGCCAGATCAACTACCTCCAGGCGCGCGGGCGCACCTTCGCCGACGAGAACTTCGACTACGTCATCCATCACCAGTTCGGCGCGGCCGCCATCCCGTGGATGAACGCCATCTGCGAGCGCGAGTTCGGCGCGCCGATGCCGCCGGATCTGCGGGTCATCGAGAAGTACGGAAACACCTCAACCACTTCGCACTTCATCGTGCTGCACGATCAGCTCAGCGAGCAGAACATCCCGGCGGGCTCGAAGCTGCTGATGATTCCCGCCGCGTCCGGCATCGTGACCGGCTTCCTGTCCACCACCATCTCGTCTCTGAAGGTCTGAGGTCAGCCATGGGCGTTCGCATCAAATCCATCGGCATCAGCCGGGACACGCAGAGCAGTGTGCAGAACAGCGGCCTGGCCGCGAAGCAGAGCCTCGAGCGCGCCGGTGTCCGTCCGGACCAGGTCGGCGTGCTGATCAACGCCGGTGTCTTCCGTGACTCCAACACCGTCGAACCGGCCGTCTCCGCGCTGATCCAGAAGGCGGCGGGCATCGGCCTGGAGTACGCGAAGAACGACCCGAGGACCTTCTCGTTCGACCTGATGAACGGGGCGACCGGCGTGCTCAACGCGGTTCAGGTCGCCACCGCCATCCTGGCGACCGGCAGCGCCGAGCACGTGCTCATCGTCGCCGGCGACGGTCATCCGTCGATGACCCGATCGGCCGCCACCGACGACTTCCCCTATGCCGCTTCGGGAGCCGCGCTGCTGCTCGAGCACACCGACGAGCCGGACGGCTTCGGCCGGGTGCACACGGTGAACGGTGACGGCACCCCGGCGGTCGAGGCGTATGTCGACACGGCCACCATGGGCACCGTCGGCCGCGGCGTGATGACCGTGGACCGGGAACCCGGCTTCGCGGACCGGCTGCTGAGCGTGGCCACCGAGGCGGCGCGGGCCGCGCTCGCCGACGCCGGGCACACCGACCTGGCCGGCACGGCGCTCATCGCGTCGACGCCGAGCTCGGACTTCCCGGCCCGGCTCGCCCAAGCCCTCGGCATCGACGAGGATTCGGTGCGCACGCCGGACCTGACCGACGGTGACCCGCACACGGCGTCGCTCCCGCAGGCCTACGACCGCGCGATCGTCTCGGACACCCTGACGGACTTCACGCACGTGCTGTTCGTCGCGGCGGGCGCGGGCCCGTCGGCGGCGGCGGTGCTGTACCGGCTGCCCGTGCTCGCCGGGGCGGCTGCGTGACCTCGGCGACCTACTGGCAGGCCATCGACCGGTTCCGGGCGTTCGCGCGCGCGGAACCGGATCGAGAAGCGGTGATCTACCCCGACGGGGCGAAATCCGCTGACCTGCCGTCCTATCGGCACGTCACCTACCGCGAGCTCGATGACTGGTCCGAGGCGATCGCCGAGCGGCTCACCGCGGCGGGCGTCGGCACGGGCACCCGCACCATCGTGCTGGTGCTGCCGAGTCCCGAGCTCTACGCGATCCTGTTCGGGTTGTTGAAGATCGGTGCCGTGCCCGTGGTGATCGACCCGGGGATGGGCCTGCGCAAGATGGTGCACTGCCTGCGCGCGGTCGAGGCCGAGGCGTTCATCGGCATCCCGCCCGCGCACGCGGTGCGGGTGCTGTTCCGGCGCAGCTTCCGCAAGGTACGGACCACGGTGACCGTGGGCAAGCGCTGGTTCTGGCGCGGCGAACGGCTGGCGGCGTGGGGCACCACGCCGTCCGGCGTCGCGCCCGAGCGGGTACCCGGCGCCGCGGCCGACGTGCTGGTGATCGGATTCACCACCGGCAGTACCGGACCCGCCAAGGCGGTCGAGCTGACCCACGGCAATCTGGCGTCGATGGTCGAGCAGGTGCACACGGCCCGCGGCCGGATCGCGCCGGAGACCTCGCTGATCACCCTGCCGCTGGTCGGGATACTCGATCTGCTGCTCGGATCGCGGTGCGTGCTACCGCCGTTGATCCCGAGCAAGGTCGGCGCCACCGATCCCGCGCACGTGGCGCACGCGATCGAGAAGTTCGGCGTGCGGACGATGTTCGCCTCCCCCGCGCTGCTGATTCCGCTGCTGCGCCACCTGCGGCAGCGGCCGACCGAGCTGAAGACGTTGGGCAGCATCTACTCCGGTGGCGCGCCGGTACCCGACTGGTGCATCGCCGGGTTGCGCGAGGTGCTGGCCGAGGACGTGCGGATCTTCGCCGGATACGGGTCGACCGAGGCCTTGCCGATGTCGCTCATCGAGTCCAGGGAGCTGTTCGACGGCCTGGTGGATCGGGCGCACCGCGGCGAGGGCACCTGTATCGGGCAACCGGCGGACCAGATCGAGGCCAGGGTGGTCGCCATCACCGACGAACCGCTGCCGACCTGGGCACGGGTCGAGGAACTGGCCGATGACCTCGAAAGTTCGCGGGGCATCGGCGAACTGGTTGTCGCGGGCCCGAATGTCAGCACGCACTACTACTGGCCGGCGGAGGCGAACCGGCAGGGCAAGATCGTCGACGGCGACCGGATCTGGCATCGCACCGGCGATCTCGCCTGGATCGATGACGAGGGCCGCATCTGGTTCTGCGGACGCAAGAGTCAGCGGGTGGTCACCGCCGACGGGCCGATGTTCACGGTCCAGGTGGAGCAGATCTTCAATACCGTTGCGGGCGTAGCCCGGACGGCGCTGGTCGGGGTCGGCGCGCGCGGTGCGCAGCAACCCGTGCTCTGTATCGAACTGAAGCCCGAGGCCGACGGCGCGGCGGTCGGGGCCGCGCTGCGGGCCCGCGGGTCGGAGTTCGAGCTCACCCGCCCGATCGCGGATTTCCTGATCCATCCCGGGTTCCCGGTCGACATCCGGCACAACGCCAAAATCGGCCGGGAGCAGCTCGCGCAGTGGGCGACCAAGCAGATCGGAGCCGGTGCTTGAACGCGAAAACTATGGCACTGCGGTCGATTCCGATTCTCGGCTGGCTGTACCTGGCCGGCGGTGTGCTGGCGATCGCGGCGGATCGGGTGCCCGAGAACCGGGTGCTGCGCGCCGCGTGGTGGATCGACGCGTTCCTCAGCGTCGTGGTGCACGCGGCCCAGATCCGGCCAGCGCTGCGGGCGGCCGAGGGCTCGGACCGCTCCCCCGTCGAGACCGCGGTGTTGACGCAGATCTTCGGAATGACTTGGTGGCGAACGCAGGAGGCGCAATGAGCAAGGTGTTGGTGACCGGCGCTTCCGGGTTCCTCGGCGGGGCGCTGGTGCGCAGGCTGGTCCGCGACGGCGCGCACGAGGTGTCGATTCTGGTGCGGCGCACCAGCAACCTGGCCGACCTCGGCACCGACGTCGACCGGGTACGGCTGGTCTACGGCGATCTCACCGATCCGGCGTCGCTGGCGGCCGCCACCAACGGCGTCGACATCGTGTTCCACAGTGCCGCACGGGTCGACGAGCGCGGCACCAGGGAACAGTTCTGGCACGAAAACGTCCGCGCGACCGAACATCTGCTCGAGGCGGCGCGCCGCGGCGGCGCCTCCCGGTTCGTCTTCATCTCCAGCCCGAGCGCGTTGATGGACTACGACGGCGGTGACCAGCTCGACATCGACGAGTCGGTCCCGTACCCGCGGCGCTACCTGAACCTGTACTCCGAGACCAAGGCCGCCGCCGAGCGCGCCGTATTGGCCGCCGACACCGCGGGATTCACCACCTGCGCGCTGCGGCCGCGCGCGATCTGGGGCGCGGGCGACCGGTCCGGCCCGATCGTGCGGCTGCTCGGTAAGACCGGCACCGGGACGCTGCCGGACATCTCGTTCGGCCGCACCGTGTACGCGTCGCTGTGCCACGTCGACAACATCGTCGAGGCGTGCGTCAAGGTGGCGGCCTCGGATGCGGTGGGCGGCAAGGCCTATTTCATCGCCGACGCCGAGAAGACGAATGTCTGGGAGTTCCTCGGCGCCGTGGCCGCCGAGCTCGGCTATCAGCCACCGAGCCGCAAGCCCAATCCCAAGGTGATCAACGCAGTGGTCACCGTGGTCGAAACCATCTGGCGCATACCGGCGGTCGCGACCCGCTGGTCCCCACCGCTGTCGCGCTACGCCGTCGCACTGATGACGCGCAGCGCGACCTACGACACGGCCGCCGCCGCTCGCGATTTCGGCTACGCCCCGGTGGTCGACCGGGACGGCGGACTGGCCACCTTCCTCGCGTGGCTCGAAACCCAGGGCGGCGCCGTCGAACTCACTCGAAATCTGCGCTGAACCGCAGCACCCAGCCGGCACCGGAGGTCACCAATGAACCAAGCTTCGCGCAGCGATTCCGTGCGTCCGGCGACGAGTGGGCCCACCGGCACCGTCTTCCGCCGGAAGATCTCGCCCACCGAGCGCCTGTACTTCTTCACCAGGGAGGTGTCGCCGCCGTTCCTGATGCACCTGGCCGTGCACGGCGTCGGCACCCTGGACCCGAACGCCGTGCAGCGCGCGGTAGACGTGGCATCCGCGGCGAATCCCGGTGCCCGGCTGGTCCGCGACGGCAGGTACTGGGTGGACAGCGGTGTGCCCGCCCAGGTTCGGGTGGTCCCTGGGTGGACGCTCGACTACGCCGCGCTGGAAGACGATGCGGTGCTGAACAGCCCGATCGGACCGACCCCGGAGCGGACCACCGAGGTACTGCTACTGACCGGTGAACAAACCACCCTGGTATTCCGTGTCTTTCACGGAGTGATGGACGGGATGGGTATGCGGATGTGGGCCGACGACGTGCTGCGCGCGCTGCGCGGAGTGGCGCCGGTCGGTGCGCCGGATCCGATCGCCGACGCCGAGTTGGTGGCGCGGGTGGGTGCGCCGGGCAAGCAGACGCTGGTACTGCCGACTTATCCGGCGCCGACCGGGCGCGGACGGCAGGATCCGAACGCGCCGCGATGGTTGCTGCGGCACCGCACCATTCACGCGAACGGCAAGGGCATCGTCGCGCGGGTATCGGCGATCCTGGCCGCCGAGAACGGTGCCGGGTCTCGCTTCATGGTGCCGGTCGACCTGCGCAGGCATGATCCCGCGCTGCGCTCGACCGGGAATCTCGCGCTGCCCCTGTTCGTCGACGTCGCGCCCGGCGACAGCTGGGAAACGGTCAGCGCCCGCATGCGGGCCGGGCTGCAAGGCAAGACCGAGCTGAACCAGCTCGACAACGGTGGCCTGTCGAAGTTCCCGCCCGCCGCCGTCCGCACGGTGCTGCGGGTGAGCAACTGGCTCGGGGCCAGGTGCAACCGGAACATGGTGTCCGCCACGGTGTCGCACATGGGCAGCGTCGACCTGGACGAGATGGCCGTGCCGGGGTGGACGCCGAGCACGATGCGGGTGCTGCCGCAGCACAGCGGGGCGATGCCGTTGCTGTTCGGCATGGTCGAGTCGCGCGGGCAGCTCGAGCTCACGGTGTCCTGTCGCAACGGGGCAGGCGTCGAGCCCCGGCTGGAAGCATTGCTCGACAAGATCGCCGCAACCCTGGAAGCCGATCTCGCACCCCACGATTTACCGGCGCGATGACCGGCTGGGCACGGTTCGTCATCGCCCGGCCGCGCACGGTCCTCGCCGTGGTCGTCGGGGTGATGCTGCTGTTCGGCCTGCTCGGGCTGAATACCGCCGACAAAGTCAGCGCGGCAGGCTTCACTGACCCGCACAGCGAGTCGGCCGCGGTCGACCGGCTGGTCCGCGAACACTTCGGCCCGCAGACGCCTGACGCCGTCGCGCTGTACACCGCGCCCGACGGACAGACGCTCGACGCCATCGGTCCTCGGGTGCAACAGTCGCTCGCCCGGATCGATCCCGCGCTGCTGGAGCGCCCGGTCGAAACCTATTGGAACAGTGTGCCGCCGCGGAAACAGTTCCTGCGCTCCGCCGACAACCGACAGGCGCTGGCGGTGGTGTTCCTCGCGGGTGACGACAATCGACGCGTCACCGCCTATCCCGATATCGAAGCGGCGCTGCGGGTTCCGGGTATCGACACCAAGCTGTCCGGTTACAGCGCGTTGGCGACGCACATCAACAGTCAGTCGCAACACGATCTGGTGCGCGCCGAATCCCTCTCGCTACCACTTACTTTGCTGATCCTGGTGCTGGTGTTCGGCGGCGTGGTCGCGGCGTCGCTGCCGGTGGCGGTCGGGGTGCTCGCCGTGCTCGGCGCGATGGGCACGATACGTCTGCTCACCGAGTTCACCGAGGTGAGCACGTTCGCGGTGAATATCGCGTCGCTGCTCGGGCTCGGCATGGCGATCGACTACGGGCTGTTCCTGGTGACCCGATTCCGGGAGGAGCTCGCCGGTGGCCGTGATATCGAGTCCGCCATCGAACGCACCTGTGCGAGCGCCGGGCGGACCGTCGCCTTCTCGGCGCTCCTGCTGATCTGTGCCTTCGCAGGCACTTTCGTGTTCCCGCAGGCCGTGCTGCGGTCGCTCGGGTTCGGCGCGATCGCCGCGGTCGGGCTCGCCGCCGGTCTTTCGCTCACCGTGCTGCCCGCCATGCTCACGCTGTTCGGCGCTCGAATCGGTAAGGCGGGCAGCAAAGATCGCACCGAGCGGTTCTGGGGCCGGGTGGTGGACGCGGTGCTGCGCAGGCCCGGCCTCGTCACCATCGTGGTCGGCGCGACACTTGTGCTGCTCGCCGTGCCGCTCACCGGCGCGAAGCTGGGCGACATCGATCATCGCGCGTTGCCCGCGGGCAACGAAATGCGCTCCACCGTCGAGGAACTCACCGCCGGGTTCCCCGCGGCGAGCAGCGGGGTCACGGCGGTGCTGCACGGCCTCGATGGTCCGCCACAGTCGGCCGCGGTGGATGCCACGAGCACCGCGCTCGGCCGGGTGGCCGGTGTCCGGCAGGTGTTCCAGGTGGGCCGGGCCGAGGATTTCGTCGTGTTCCACGCGTTTCTCGACGCCACCGACCGCAGCGAAAACGCCTCGGCCACTGTCGGAGAAATCCGTGCGTTGACTCCCCCGGACGGCACGGTGCTGCGGATCGGCGGCGACACCGCCGCCACCGTCGACAGTGTCCGCTCCATCGTGCGCGCCATGCCCTGGATGATTCTGGCCATGGTGAGCGCGACCGTGCTGCTGCTCGCGGCGGCGTTCCGATCGATCGTGTTGCCGCTCAAAGCCGTAGCGATGGCCTTCCTCAGCCTCGCCGCCACCTTCGGCGTGCTCACCTGGATATTCCACGACGGCCATCTCGCGAGCGTCCTCGGTATCAGTCCGGGTCCGCTCGCCGCGGGCATGCTCGTGTTGATCATCGCGGTCGTCTTCGGTTTGTCCACCGACTACGAGGTTTTCCTGCTGTCCCGCATGGTGGAGGCGCACGCGGCGGGGGCCGACACCGCGGGATCGGTCCGCATCGGCACGCTCAAAACCGCCCGTGTCATCACCGCCGCCGCCACCTTGCTCGTTATCGTCACCGGGGCCTTCACGCTTTCGCCGTTGACGCCCATGCGTTTTCTCGGACTCGGCATGATCATCGCGTTGCTGATCGACGCCACCCTGGTCCGCATGCTGCTGGTACCTGCGCTGGTCGAACTCATGGGCTCGGCCAATTGGTGGACTCCCTTCCCGCACCGCCGCCGCATTCCCGCCACTGTCGAACCCGCGAAAGAAACGGCCTCGATTCGGTAAGACAGGCAGCGCGGATGTTCCAAGCACACAGCGCAGGTGCCCGATACGCCTGGAACATCCGCGAATGTCCTATTTGCGGGCTAGATTTCATACCGATCGGTCGCCACGCCGCACTGAAGATTGCAATACCTCCAGTGACTACCCAGGCTTAGCTCCCATGTCCGCCGCCTGCCCCTCCTGCTCCTGGCCCTCGCCCATGCTCGTCTCCGCACACGGGGCGGTGCGCTATTTGCGCTGCGTATGTGGCAGGTTCCTGGTGTCGCACGGTGGCGGGGTGGACCTGGTGTCCGGCCGGAGTGCCTGCGGCACACCGAAGGCGGCCGAGCACCTCGAGCTGATTCCGCTGCCCGAGGGGTAACCCAGCGGGCCAGCTGATCGCGTCGCTCACACTCCGTGCCGCCGCTCGGCCGACACCAACTCGCCGACGCCCGCTTCGCTGTCCAGCGAGAACGGGTTTCGGTATGCGTCCACCGCCCGGCGGGTGTCCTCGATAACCAGGTCGGCGTTGATCTGGGCTGCCGCGAAGGCGCCCGCGGCCGCGGCTGCGCCGACCTGTGCGGCCAAGTCGGTGACGTTGCCCGCGACCCACACACCGGGCACGTCGGTACGGCCGGTCGCATCCGCCGGGATGTGCTCGCCCATACCCGAAGGGTGCTGTGCTGGCCGAAGCCCCAGTGCCGCAAGGAAATCCGAGCGCGCCACCATCCGGGACTGGACCGTCACCGCCGCGCGCGGGACCACCGTGCCGTCGCTCATGCGCACGCCCGCCAATCGGTCATCGACGATCTCCAACGCGGCCACTTCGCCTGCCACCACCCTGATGCCACGGGCAGCGAGTTGCTCCGCCTCCTCGGCAGTCGGCGACGGCATGGTGTGCGTGAAGAGAGTGATGTCGGCACTCCACTGGCGGAACAGCAGCGCCTGGTGCACCGCCATCGGTCCGCTGCCGAGCACGCCGATCGCTTGGTCGCGCACCTCCCAGCCGTGGCAGTACGGGCAGTGCAGCACGTCTCGTCCCCACCGCTCGCGCAGTCCGGGGACCTCCGGCAGCTCGTCGACCAGGCCGGTAGTCACCATCAGCCGCCGAGCGCGAACCGTCCGGCCGTCGGCCAGTGTCACTGTGAATCCGTCGTCCACCCGGTCCACCGCGGTGACCGCACCGGTGACCACCTGGCCGCCGTACGCACGCACCTCCGCGCGGCCGCGCTCCAGCAGTTCGCCCGGTGCCATTCCCTCCCTGGCCAGCAGTCCGTGCACGCCGGTCGCCGGGGTGTTGCGCGGCGCGCCCGCGTCGATCACCACCACCGAACGCCGGGCCCGGCCCAGCATCAGCGCCCCGCTCAATCCGGCCGCGCCACCGCCGACAACCACCACGTCATAGCCGTCTTTCAGCTGTTCAGTCATCTCGACCACCTCCGCGACCACCATGCGGCCAGACCCGGCATATGCGCAAACTTTGTTGCCGATCTGGCAAGATGGCGGCATGGACGACGATCTCGATCAGGCCCTCGACGCGGTCGGACCACGGCTGCGCGCGCTGCGCAGGCAACGCGAAACCACCCTGGCCGACCTCTCGGCGGCCACCGGCATCTCGGTCAGCACCCTGTCGCGCCTGGAGTCCGGCGGCCGCCGCCCGACCCTCGAGCAACTACTCCCCCTGGCCCGCGCCCACGGCGTCACCCTCGACGAACTCGTCGATGCCCCCGCCACCGGCGACCCGCGCATCCACCTGCGACCGGTCACCCGACACGGCATGACCATCCTCCCGCTCACCCGCCGCGCGGGCGGCATCCAAGCCTTCAAGATGGTGATCGCGGCCGACTCCCGCCGCAGCGAACCCGCGCCGAAGACGCACGAGGGCTACGAATGGCTCTACGTCCTCAACGGCAAGTTGCGGCTCGTCCTCGGCGAACGCGACCTGATTCTCACTCCCGGTGAGGCCGCCGAGTTCGACACCCGCGTACCGCACTGGTTCGGCGCCGCCGACGCCGAACCCGTCGAGTTCCTCAGTCTTTTCGGCAAACAAGGTGAACGCGCACACCTGCGCGCCCGGCCCAAACCACCCGAGCGGTAGGCGCCGAGAAATTCGGTCGAGTTCCCCGCGTCGGCCCGGTACGATCCGACTCGTGGAGTGATGACCGATGCCGAGTGCGCCCGCCGAATAACGCTGCCCCCGTAGTGGTTCAGCGCCCGGTGGTGCTGCCCGTATCCGTCATCACTCCGCTTACCCCTGGGACGACCATGACCGACAAGACCTTCCTTTCGCACGTCACCGAACGATTGGCCACCCTCCCCGGCGTCCACGCCGTCACCCTCGGCGGTTCCCGCGCGCAAGGCACCCACACCGCGGACAGCGACTGGGACCTCGCCATCTACTACCGAGGAAGATTCGACCCCGCCCCGCTCCGTGAAATTGGCTGGGCTGGTGAGGTTTCCGAGATCGGCGGTTGGGGCGGTGGCGTCTTCAACGGTGGGGCGTGGTTCACCATCGACGGCCGCGAAGTCGACGTCCACTATCGCGACCTCGATGTGGTCGAACACGAACTCGCCGAGGCCGAGCAAGGCCGATTCCATTGGGAGCCACTGATGTTCCACCTCGCCGGTATCCCCAGCTATTTGGTGGTCGCCGAGCTGGCCATCAACCAGGTGCTGCACGGAACGCTCCCCCGCCCGAACTACCCGGCGGCCCTGCGCGCGGCGGCACCGCCGATCTGGCGGAGTCGTGCCACCATGACGCTGCAGTATGCCAAGTCCAACTACGTCTCTCGCGCCCAATCCACGGAAGTAGCAGCGACGCTCGGCATCGCGGCAATGCAGACCGCACACGCGATTCTCGCCGCTCGCGGTGAATGGGTTACCAACGAAAAGCGACTGCTGGACCGAGCTGGGCTACGGGGTATCGACGCGATCGTCGCTGGGCTCGCGCCCGAACCGAAGTCCCTCGCCCGAGCAATCGGTGAGGCAGAAGCGTTGCTGGACAAGTGATCACGGGGAACTGGTGGTCCGACCTCTCGGGCGATGCCACCACCAGTTCCACCTGATCGGTCGACCAGCCGCCGAGGGCTCAGTTCGTGAGCGGTGGACGTAGGCGGCTTTGTAGTCGGTGGCTGTGGTGTCCGTAGTTCGGATCGTTCAGTGGCGCGGCGACGAAATCGTTAGGGCGCAGACGACGTCCGAGCCGAGACTCCAGGCAGCCGATACACAGAATGCTGTCGGCCGAAGCGGCAGCGGATGCCCACACGGGGTCATGCACCGTGTACCACTCATCCGGCCCGTCGACCGGGGCGGTCGGCAATCCGCAGTCATCACAACGGAATTCGTCTCGCTGATACTGCGGATGCCGACCACCGCTCAGCCATGCCAAGAAGCGCAATGCCAGTCTCGAAATGCCCTGAGCCAACACCTCATTCGCTGCGACTAGGCACGCCGCTGCACGCTGCCTTTCTTGATGCACGAGGTACACACCTTCATCCGCACGGGCGCACCGTTCTGCACGGTCCGCACCGGCTGAATATTCGGATCGAACCGGCGACTCGTCCGCCCCTTGACGTACCGCCGCTGCGCACGGCGTCCGGCGCGGGCTACCCGCTTGCCGAAACTCGGCTTCTTACCGCATACGTCACATTGAGCAGACATCGTCTCTCCTGTTCTCCGACGGCGATGGCCATCGGCTCGGCATCTGGGTTGTTCGCAGCGATATTGTCGGTGGCGAGGGACGAGTCCTGCGCTGCGTTTACTTCCCGGATGTATTGACGTGCACGCTGCTGACCAGCTGAAATGGCGGACCGTGCGAGCATTGCTCGGCTGCCGACCGATGCAGATCGCACGCCACTGCATGCAAAATGCACATCAAATCCATCCCCGACCAACCGCTATCCGGATCGCCTCGATGCGATTACGAGCCCCGACCTTGCGGTTGATAGCGGCCAGATTATTGCGAATCGTCCCCGGCGAAAGATGCAGCGCCGCAGCGATCTCGACGGGTGTGCGCCCCTGCGCGGCAAGCCGGAGAATGTCGAGATCCCGGGCACTGAGCGGATTGCCGGGCCCGCCCAGGGCTTCGGCCACCGCTTGCGGTTCCAGCACCCGATCCCCATGGGCAACCCTGCGCACAGTGTCGGTCAACGCCTCGATCGATGCCCCCTTACTCAGTACCCCCTCCACCCGCACCGCCAACGCCGCCCTCAGCGCATCGGGCCTGCTCGGGCCCGTCACGATGATCACGCGACAATCCGGCACCGCCGACTTCAACCGCGCCGCAGCCGAAATCCCATCCAGCCCTGGCAGCTCCGCGTCCAACAGCGCCAGATTCGGCCGAGTACGGAGCGCACCCGCCACCACTTCGCTACCCAACGCCACTTGCGAAACCACCTGCACGCCGGGCTCACCCGACAGCGCGGCAGCCACCGCTTCACGGGGCAGCCGCATACCACCGGCGATCAGTACGCGAATCATGAGACGGCCCCGAGGGTCTCCGAAGACACAAATACTCCTGTTGCGACAGTCGGCAAGAGATACGGGCAGGCCAGGGCCGCGCACGCCAACTGCGCACAGAAATGGAGACAGGTACGACAAAACCCAGGCCGCGGGAGAAGCCGTCCACGACAGACCCGGAGCACGCGTCAGCGGCTCACGGGTTCAGTGCCGGAAAACGGCTACGCGGCCTGAGCAGGAATACGTCATCACCTCGGAACTCGATCGAAGCACCCTACGCGCTCCGCAAACGCCACCACCCTACGACCAACAGCCACCCACGCCAACCCATTTTCGACCCACCGCCGGCATGTCCGGCCGTCGCATGTCCACCGATCGGTGGACACCGAGTTCGACCGGTCGAGGCTGTCGGCGACAACACGTGACCGAGAAGTATTCGGGGCATGCGAAATTACTTGGTAGCCATAGCTGGATGGAGTGCGCGCCGGCCGTGGCTCGCCATTGTCGGATGGTTCGTCTTCGTGGCGCTGTGCCTCGGGATCGGGATGGCGGTCGGCGGGAAACCCGCGGCGACCGAGGACTTCCGGATCGGCGAGGCGGGGCGCGGGGAGGCGATAGCGGCCTCGGGGGGATTGCAGCAGCGGGCAGTGGAGCGGGTGCTGATCACCGACGGCGGGGTGCGGTTGGATGCGGCCGCCGAGAGCGTCGCGCGGGAGATCGCCGACCGGATGCGGACGCTGCCGGAGGTCGAGTCCGTTGCCGCGCCGGTGTATTCGGCCGACGGCACGGCGTTGCGGGTCGATGTGACCATGGTGGGTGCGGAGCTCGACGGCGATAAGCATGTGGGGGCGTTGCGGGCCCAGACCGAGGAGGTGGCGCGAGCAAATCCGGGGCTGCTGATCGAGGAGACCGGTGGACCCTCGATCAGCAGTGGGGTCGACGCGTTGCGTGGCCGGGATCTGGCGCGTACCGAGATGATCGCGGTGCCGGTCACATTGCTCACGCTGCTGGTGGTCTTCCGATCGCTGTCGCTGGCGCTGGTGCCGTTGCTGCTGGCCGTATCTTCCATTGTTGCCGCCATCGGGCTGGCGATGCCCGCGTCACATCTGTTCCCGGACAGTGGAGTCGGCACCAATATCATTCTGCTCATCGGGCTGGCGGTCGGCGTCGACTACACGCTGTTCTATCTGAAGCGGGCACGGGAGGAGCGCGATCGCCCCGGCGCAGCGCTGGACTCGCGGGCCGTGGTGCAGGTGGCGGCGGCGACTTCGGGCCGGGCCGTTGTGGTGTCGGGGCTCGCCGTCGCCGCCTCCACCGCGACCCTGTACCTCGTCGACGACGTGATCTTCTCCTCTATTGCGACCGCCGCGATCCTGGTGACCCTGGTCTCGGTGGCCAGCTCGCTCACCGCATTGCCCGCACTGTTGACGGTGCTCACCGATCGGGCCGAACGCCGTGCCGCGCGCCGCGCGGCCGGGCATGCCGCACCGGTCCGCCGCGCAGCGTCGCGCGGGCGGTTCACCGGGTTCATGCTGCGCAAGATCGCGGCGAAGCCCGCTGCGGCACTGACTGTTTCGGTTCTGGCGATGCTCGCGCTGACCGTTCCGGTCCTCGGCCTCGAACTCACCGATATGGGGCGCGAGACCCATCCGCGCACCATCCCGGCCATGCAGACCTTCGACCGGCTGAATGCCGCCTTCCCGGAACTGAAGTCGATGCACCACGTCGTCGTGGCGGCCGATCCGGCACGGGCGAACGAGGTCACCGACGCGCTGCGCGCCTTGGCCGAGCGGGCCGCGGACGATCCGGCCATGCTGCGGCCCGCTGCGCCGCGCACCTCGGCCGACGGCCGGGTCACGCTGCTGGAGCTGCCTGTCCCGCATCACGTCAGCGACGATGCGGCGCAGCGGTCACTCGAACGAGTTCGCGCCGACTACGTTCCCGACACGATCGGCGTACTCCCGAACATCGACTACGCGGTAACCGGTGACGTGGCCCGCTACGCGGACTACCCGAAGCATCAGCGGCAAAAACTGCCGCTGGTCATCGCCGGGTTGCTGCTGGTGACCTTCGCGCTGACCGCGGTGGCATTCCGTTCTCTCGTCCTCGGCCTGGTCGGTGTGGTGCTGAACCTGCTCTCGGCTGGTGCCTCGCTCGGCCTGCTGACCCTGGTTTTTCAGCACACCTGGGCCGAGCGGCTGCTCGATTTCGACTCGACCGGCACGATCGGATCCCGGGTCCCGTTGCTGCTCTTCGTCATCCTGTTCGGCCTGTCGATGGACTATCAGGTCTTCGTGCTGAGCCGGATCAAGGAGGCCGTGGCCAACGGTGCGCCGACCCGGCAGGCCGTGCTCGACGGTGTCGGCGGTTCGGCGGGCGTGGTCACCAGCGCCGCGTTCGTCATGGTGACGGTGTTCGCCAGTTTCGTTCCGCTGCACATCATGGAGATGAAGCAGATGGGCTTCGCGCTCGCGGCAGCCGTGCTGCTCGACGCCTTCGTGATCAGGATCGTGGTCCTGCCCGCGCTGCTGCTGCTCCTGGGTGATCGAACCTGGTGGCCGGTACGCTCTGCCGTCACCACCGCGGGCCGCGTGCCGGTGAAAGTAGTCTCATAGAAATGACGCAGCTGCCGCGCACCGACGATCGGTTCCGGATACTGCGGCGGAGCTACCTCGGGTGCTGGATACTCTTCGGCCTGTGCCCACCGCTGGTCGCGGTGCACGACCGCGTCGGCGTCGTCAAGTACGGGACGTGGGCACTGGTGGCCGTGCTCGCCGCGGGTTACCTGATCCTGCTGGCGTTTCCCAACGATCCCCGGGTGCGGTCGAGCGACTTCCTCGGCCTGCTCGTCCTGGTGCTCGGTGCGACGGCAATCCTGCTCGGCGGCGGCGCGGCGTTCTTCATCGTGTCGCTGCCGATGTTCTGGCTCTACACCGCGACCGCGCGCCAGGCGATCGGCTACATCGGCGCGGGCGCGGTGGCCACGCTGATCGGGACGGTCGCGGGGACGCGATTCTCGCCGGGCAATGCCGTTTTCACGCTGATCGGGCTGGCCGGCGGCGTGCTCTTCGGACTGTGGATCGACCGCGTGATCAAACGCGGTGACGAACGCGCCCACCTGCTCGGTGCCGAGCTGGAACGTACGCAATCGGAACTGGCCGCGGCGCACCAGCGCCAGGGAGCGGCCGAGGAGCGCGAACGGCTCGCACGGGAAATCCATGACACGCTCGCCCAAGGCTTCGCGTCCATCATCGTGCTGGCGGAGGCGGCGCGGCGCGGTATCGAGGCCGACCCGGTGACGAGCGCCAAACAGTTGCTGTCGATCGAGCGCACGGCCCGCGAGAACCTGACGGAGGCCAGAGTTCTCGTCGGCGCGGCTCCGTCGGCCGACGGCGCGACCGGGAAGATCGCGCAGCTGCTACGGCGGATCTTGGATCGGTGTGCCGAGGACACGGGGTTGACCGTGCATGCCGAGTTGGCTGACATCGAGTGCGACCAGCCCACCCGGATCGCGCTGCTGCGCTGCACTCAGGAATCGCTGGCGAATGTGCGCAAGCACGCGGGGGCCAGCACGGTGACCGTCGTCCTGACTCGCGGTCCACTCGACGTGGAGCTCGAAATCACCGATGACGGAGTCGGATTCACCCCACACGAAGCCCGTGGATTCGGCCTCGACGGTATGCGCAACCGCCTCACCGAACTCGGCGGCGAGCTCACCGTGACGAGCGCACCCGGTGCGGGCACCCGCATCTTCGCATCCCTACCGCCGAACGATCGGAACTGACATGGCCGAACGCCTCCGCCTGATCCTCGCCGACGACCACGTCGTCATGCGCGCCGGCATCGCGGCCCTGCTGGCCGCCGAGCCGTCCATCGATATCGTCGGCGAGGCGGCGGACGGCAGCGAGGCGATCGCGCTCGTCGAACGCCTGAAACCCGATGTGGCACTGCTCGATCTCCGAATGCCGATCCTGGACGGTGTGGCGGCCACCCGGGAAATCACCACCCGCAGCACAACTCGCGTGCTGATCCTCACCACCTACGACACCGACTCCGAGATCGAACGCGCCGTCGAAGCCGGTGCCATCGGCTACCTCCTCAAGGACACCACCCGCGACCAACTCGTCGCGGCCATCCACGCCGCATCCCGCGGCCGCACAGTGCTGGCCCCCCTGGTCGCCGAACGCCTGGTGGCCCGCATCCGCCGCCCCGCCCCGGTCACCCTGTCCCCCCGCGAGATCGACGTCCTGCGCGCGGTTGCGGATGGCCTCTCCAACCCGGAGATCGGCCAACGCCTCACCATCGCCGAAGCCACCGTAAAAACCCACCTACTACGCATTTTCGCCAAGCTCGACGTCAATGACCGCACCCACGCCGTCGTCGTCGCCCTGGACCGCGGCCTATTGTCTCGAACCAGCGGGACCACGTAGCTCATAGCTCGAGCCCTATGGCACCCGCCGGGCCGAGGTCGCGATCTTCGCCGACCGTTGCGCGATGGCGCACGGCCTGCCAGGGATTTCAGCCGAAGCTGCCGGTGCTCGGCTTGTCGACGACCTTGACGACGATGATATCGGTGACGGTCGCGTTGTCGTGGCTGCCGGTGGGACGCTCATAGGCGCAGGCGCCGCGCACGTGGATCTCTTCGCCCGCCGGGCGGTTGCCCAGCGAGGTCTGGACCATTTTGCCGTCCGGGATGGCGAAGGAGGTGGGGTTGTTGCCGCCGAAGATCTCGCCGGTCTTGTTGTTGAAGATCCAGCACACCCCTTCGGTGTTCGGGTTGCGGAACTTGGCCGAGACAGTGCCCGGAACCGAGAAGGTCTCCTCGATCACCGGTGCGTCGAGACCGGGGACCGCGGCGGCGGTGTTCGATGGGAGCACCACCGCTGCGGCGGACAACGCGAAAAGCGCGAGCACGGGAAGACTGCGATTGATCATGCCCGTGATGATGTCATCCAGGCGCCGGGCCCCCTATTTTTCGGGGCAGATCGCCGAACCGATTCGACCGCAACATTATTCGATCGGCTTCGATCTCCGACTCGGTCGGCCGCTGGCTCCGCAAGAGCTTGTCCGGCGGCACCGTCGGACCCCCTTACTGTTCCGGGGCGAGGATGGTTCCGGTTCCTTCCTCGCGGATGCGGATTGCTTCGATGGGGCAGGATTCGGCGGCATCGATGAGGAGGTCGTCGGGTGAGGCGAGATCGGTGATCGGGCTCGAGCGGCCGTCGACGAGGGTGAAGTGGTCGGGTGCCAGGCCGGTGCACATGCCGGAGCCGAGGCAGGTGGTTCGGTCGACTTCAATGCGCCACTGTTGGTCAGCCATCTGCGTTTCCCCTCACCAGGTCACCGGCAGTGCGGTCGGTCCGCGGACCAGCAGGCCGGTCTTCCACGGTACTTCCTCGAACGGGACGGCCAGGCGTAGCGTCGGGAAGCGTTGCAGCAGCGAGCCTATCGCGACTTGCAGTTCCAGGCGGGCCAGTTGCGCGCCGAGGCAGTGGTGGACGCCGTGGCCGAAGGCCATGTGCGGGTTGTGGATTCGGGTGAGGTCGAGCTGTTCGGCGTTGTCGAAGATGGCTTCGTCCCGGTTGGCGGCCTGCGTGTTCACGATGACCGCCTCGCCCGCGCGGACGGTGACCTCGCCCAGCGCGACGTCCTCGGTGGCGACCCTGGCGAACGAACCGCCGGAACCGAGTTGGACGTAACGCAGTAGTTCCTCGACGGCGGCGGGCACGAGTTCCGGACGGGCACAGAGCAGTGCCCAGTGCTGCGGTTCGCTGAGCAGGACGTAGGTGAAGTTGGCGATCTGGTTGGCGGTCGTTTCGTGGCCTGCGATGAGCAGGCCGATGCCGAGGTTGACCAGTTCGTCCTCGGTGAGTCGGTCCTCGTTGTCGCGGGCGGCGACCAGCGCGCCGAGCAGGTCGTCGGTCGGCCGCGCCCTGCGCTGGGCCACCAACTCGGCGAGGTAGGCCTCCAGAGCGACACGCGCGTCGTCGATCTGAGCCGGGGTGTGCGCGGTGGTGGACAGCACGGTGTCGGAGAAATCCCGGAACCGATGCTGGTCCGCGGTGGGGACGCCGAGCATTTCGCAGATCACCGTGACGGGCAGCGGCAGCGCGAGACTCTGCACCAGATCCGCTACCGGCCCGGCCGATTCGATCGCGGCCAGCCGCTCGTGCACGATCTCCTGCGCGCGCGGGCGCAGCTGCTCGACCCGGCGGCTGGTGAAGGCCTTGGCGACCAGCTTGCGCAGCCTGCTGTGCTCGGGTGGATCCATGCTGAGCAGCGAGTTCTGCCGCGACGGCAGCGGTGTGGTGCGCGGGATGTCCGCGCGGTCCACCGTGGCGGCGCGGCTGAAGCGCGGGTCGGCGAGCACCAGCTTGGCGTCCGCGTATCGAGTGACCAGCCAGCCCTCGACACCGTAGGGCAGCTGCACGCGGGAGACCGGTTCCTCCCTGCGCAGTTTGGCGAACAGCGGGTCCATGTCGAGGCGGACGGGTTCACCGAAAGGGTAGTGACGCACCTCGGTTTTCACGGTCATGCGGGTCTCCCTTCGCCGACGCCTGCCGGCGCGGTAAGCGATGTAAGCAAGTGCTTACAAGACTTCATGTTAGGGAGGTCACACTGCCCCGTCAACGGTCGGATTCCGTTACGGCGGTGGGAAATTCACGTCCACCCGAGCCAACAGCACCTGCGCGGCGCGCAGCACATGACGAGCAACCGTGGCCGGGTCGGCGCTGGCCAGCGGCTCTCTGCGGTGCACCGACCGCATCAATCCGATGCCGAGCAGCCAGGCGAGCAGCAGGTCGGCATACAGCTCGCTATCGGGGTCGTCGCTGAGCGTGGACAGGGCTCGGACGTACTCGTCGCCCAACTCGCGCCGGATCGCCGACACACCTTCGTCGTGCCCGCTGGACCGCAGCGCCGCCTGCAACCACTGCCCCTGCGCGACCGAGCCCGCGGGTTCGAGCGCCCGCGCGAGCAGCCTGCTCAGCAGCCCGTCGACCGACCCCTCCTCGAGCATGCGCCGCCCCTGGTCCGCGATCGCGGCCCGGAACAGTTCGTCCTTGGTGCCGAAGTAGCGGAACAGCAGCGCCTGATTCACGCCGGCGCGCGTGGCGATGTCGCGCACCGTGGCGCGCTCGTACCCCCGTTCGGCAAACAGTTCCTGCGCCGCGGTCAGGATCGCGGCGCTGGTGGCGGCCGAATCCCTTTTGCGGCTGACCGTTTCGTTCTCACTCGACATGCATCCTCCGGTTGCCGAATCTCCGGAAGAGCAGCGTAGAGCAGGCAACCGGTCCTGCGCTGACGTCGGCGGACGCCGCGCGAGCGAGCCGAAGGCAGGGCGCTAGACGCTAATGGCGGAAACCCACTGGCAAATCCGACATTTCACGCACCGAGCGCTCCGGCCAGCAGCGGCCAGGAATCGTGCAGATCCGTTTCGAACTGCCCCCAGGTGTGCGCGCCCTCGGGCCGGTTGATGTGCACCGCGGGCACACCGAGCTGCGCGAGCCTGCCTGCGAAGGCCGCCGTGCACGAGCTCGCGATGGCCTCGAGCGGCGGGAAGGTCAGCCCGCCCTGGTCGATCGCGCCGGGCGTGCCGGTGGCCGCGGACAGGTAGATCGCCTTCCCTGCCAGCGCGGACGCGTTGGCGAACGCGTCGTGCGCCCGCCAGAGTTCGCTGCCTGGCGCACCCCACATGTTCGCCGTATTGCCGCCGCCCCGCAGCACCTGCGCGTTCACCATCGCCGCGCCGACCGCGTCCGCACTCCAGGGGCACCCGCTGTACGCCGCGACGGCGCTGTACACCTCGGGCGCCTGGATCGCGAGGTCCACCGCGGATCCGCCACTCATCGACACCCCGGCGATCGCGTTGCGCCCGGTGCTGCCCAGCTCGGCGTCGAGAACGCTGGGGAGTTCGCGCGTCAGGTAGGTCTGCCACCGATTGCGCCCGACGGCCGGATCGTCGGCGATCCAGTCGGTGTACAGGCTGAACGCGCCACCCACCGGCATCACCACGTTGACGTGCTTGTCGGCGAAGAACTCCCGGACATCGGTGTCGTCCCACCACGAGATGCCGTCGACGCCACCCCCGATCCCGGTGAGCAGGTACAGCGTCGGCGCCGGGCCACCGGTCGCCCGAATCACCCGATTGGTCACCACCCGATCCATCGAGGGCGAGTAAACGTCCATCCGCGAGACCGACCCACCCAGCGACGCCTCGTCGACCAGCCGCGCCCCGGTCGGCACCGCCGCTACCGAGCCGACGGACAGCAGCGAAACCAGCAACACACCGACCACGGAAACCAGATATTTTGAAGCCGCCACTATCCCGTTATACCGCCGCGCGATCGGCCCAAAACCCGAAGTGGAAGACCAAGATTCGGGTCTTGACAGGGTGGTCGGCGTGCCGTGTGACGCCCCCGCCGGACCCGAGACCTGCTGCGATGACGCTGATCATGCACGGGGACATGCCTTGTCGATGCGTGCGGGAGAACGATCCCGGAAACGGCTGCACGACTGGCCGATTCACCACGAGGCGCGAACTCGGCGAATGCCCAGCATGCTTCGACGGCGATGGCCACGTGATCGTCGACGCGAATGTTCGCGGTCGGCGATCGGTCTCCTGCGTCGGCAAGCTCGCCGTGCGCGACCAGCCCGCGTGGAGTCGATGTCCGCGCAGCACGACAAATTTCAGTCCGTCGTCTCCCTGCCAAGAATTTACGAAAAACTCGACACGACGGTGCGTTACGCGTATAAGCAGTCAGCCACCGGCAAGCGAGCGCGCGTGGTGCACCAATTTGCAGACCACAAAATTCGCTCGCACCCGCGGTCAGCGTGCACACCCCGAACGGAACTACCCGCTGGCCGTCAGCGAACAAATCACACTAAAACCGGCGGATTTTCCCGCGAAATGTCCGAATCGGACCCAGCACGCACCCGCCACACCGCCGATGTCCCGACGGACGCACGCCCAGGCCAGCGCGATCCAGCACCGACCCGATCGAGCACGCCACGAGCGCCGAAGCCCCGCGGCGCGCCGAGCGAACAAAATTGGTTGTCGACCACACCGCCCAGCCGGCGCCACGCACCATCGGCGAGAAAAAGGTAGGCTTGCGCGGCGCTAGTGCTGTCGGCGGCAAGTCGGTAGCACAGTGAGCGGAGAATGCTTTTGCACACAATCCGCCCGCCCGCGTTGACCATGCGGCAAGCGCGCATGGAATGCTGTCCACCGAGTCCTTGTTTTTCGCAAGATTTCCGTGGACTGAACAATCACCGAGTAAGAGGAGAAAATATGACACAGGGCGTCGTCAAGTGGTTCAACGCGGAGAAGGGGTTCGGCTTCATCGCGCAGGACGGCGGCGGTCCCGACGTCTTCGTCCACTACTCGGCTCTCGGCGGGTCCGGGTTCAAGTCCCTCGATGAGGGACAGCGCGTGGAGTTCGAGGTCGGCCAGGGCCAGAAGGGTCCGCAGGCCACGGACGTCCGCACCATCTGATCAGGCCGGATTGAGCTCCTCCCACTTCGCGGTGGGAGGGGCACACCTGCCGCCGATCAACCCAGCGCGCCGATCAACCCAGCGCGACGGGCAGCAGGAGATCGACCGACTCGAGGTCGAGTAGCGCGCGTTTGACAGGCAGTCCACCCGCATAGCCGGTGAGAGCGCCGTCCGCGCCGAGGACCCGATGACACGGGATCAGTATCAACAGTGGGTTGCGCGCCAACGCGCCGCCGACCTTGCGGGCGTCCGCAGGTTCACGGCCGAGCGCCCGAGCGAGCGCGCCGTAGGTGGTCGTGTCGCCATACCGAGTGGTGCTGTCCAACGTTTCCAGGACTTGACGGTCGAAGGCGCTCAGCGCGGACCGGTCCGTGGGAACGGTGAACTCGCGGCGGGTGCCCGCCAGATAGCCGTCGAGCTGAGCGACCGCGGTCACCACATATTCCAGCGCACAGGAGTTCTCGGCAGTCGGGGCCGCCGGAGCGTCGTCGGTGAAGAACACCCGGCGCACACCCAGCGGACTGGCTTCGATACCGATATTGCCGAGGCGCGACGCGTGCACTGTCCGTGCGGCTGAGATCTGCATGATGTGCTCCTGTTCGACGATCTTGTCACCCGGTAGACGGTCGCCGACCCCAGAACGTGAGATCACTGAGAGTTGTTGTCCCGCGCGGCTTTCCACGCGGCGTATGGCTCCGGTAGACACACCGCACACGGCCGATAGCCCGCGCTGATCGCGGTGGACTCGTCGGCGAAGAAGACCCGATGCGCGCGGTAGGCACCGCGTGCCAAGGCCCGTAAGGCGGACGGGCAATCCAAGCGACCGTAGATTCTGCCGCGCCGGTGGCCGCCGTACCGGCCCGGTGTCGAGCTGCGGTACGGGCGGCCGTCGGCATCGAGCAGCGTGTACTCGCTACTCGGCGTCATGCAGCACGAGACCGAGGGTGTGCCGGATACCGCCGCGGATTCGGCTGACGCCGTGGCGCACCGGGGCACGAGACCAGCCGCGGCTCGACGGGGTCGGACGGTCGCGGGTGGTGAAGATCAGACCGTGCCCCTGCTCCAGCACGGTGACCGTGGCCTTGGACTGCGCCCTCGCCCGCTGCTCGACCAACAGGAACTCACCGCCGGTGTGGTCGACTCCCGGACGGTCCAGCCCGATCACCACTTGCAGCGGGAAGACCAGGTCACCGTAGAGATCACGGTGCAACGCATTCCAGTCACCTTCGGTGTAGCGCAACAGAATCGGTGTCGGCTTGCGCTGCCCAGCAGCGTGGCAGGCGTCGAGCCAGTCGGCGAACTCGTCCGGCCACGGCGCCGGATCGCCGAGCCGTTCGGCCCGGGAACGGGCCACCGGCAACAACTTGCGGTAGAACGCCGCGCGCAGCGCCATGATCGGCGCCGGCACCGGATCGGCGAAGTAGCGGTAGGTGCCCTGCCCGAACCGGTAGCGCGCCATGTCGATGGTCGAGCGGAATCGCGCCGCGTCGTCCCACATTTCGGTGAGTTCGGCGCATTCGTCGGGCGTCAGGATCGGGCCGGTCTGGGCGCAACCGTAGGCGTCGAGTTCGTCCACGAGCGCGGGCCAGGACTGTGCGGCCACCCGATCGGCCAGTGCGGCAACGGTTTGCCTCATGCCGCCTCCAGCGTCAGCAAGATCGTCTTGGCCTCGATTCCGCCCACGTACTGACCGATCGATCCGTCGCTGCGCACCACCCGGTGGCACGGAATCACCACGGGCAGTGGGTTGTGCGCACAGGCCGAGCCGACGGCACGGACCGCCCGCGGATTGCCGACCGCGGCCGCGACGGCGGCATAGCTCTCGCGACGGCCATAGCCGATGTCGGTGAGATGCTCGATCACCTGACGGCGGAATCCGCCGGTCAGTCGCAGATCGAGCGGCAGGTCGAAATGTGTTCTGGCACCGGCGAAGTACTCATCGATCTCGCGCGCCGCGGTGGCCAAGCGCGCCGGTGCGGCGAGTACGCGCGGGCTGACCCGCTCGGCCAGCGTGGTGAGGACGGCGTCGTGGTCCTCGTTGGGGTAGGCGACGCGCACCAGGCCCGCGGGGGTCGCCGCGAGCAGCAGCGTGCCGACGGGCGTGTCGACGGTGCGGTAGGCGACGTCGAGCAGGCCCGCGGACTGCGCGTCCACGGCCAACCGGCGGCGCAGCTCGGCCAGCAGGGCACGGTCGGGGGTAAGGCCGTCGAACAGGCCGTTCGGGTCGCCACGGTCGATGGTGGCCATCATGAGTCATCCTTCGGGTAGAGCTTGCGCAGCGTTTTGAGGCCGTCGGCGGCGGCGCGGCGGGCGGCGTCGGTGGAGTTGCCGAGCAGCACGGCGATCTCGGCGTGTGGCAGGCCTGCCAGATAGTGGTAGGCGACCGCCTGGCGCTGCTTGGGCGGCAACGCTTTCAGGGCGGCCCAGAGGTGCGGGTCGTAGTCGGCCGGGTCGGGGTCGGCGGCCGGGCGCTCGGGCAGCGTCTCGGCCGGGACCGGGGCGCGGGTGAGCGCGCGTCCGACGTCGATGGCGCGACGGTGCGCGATGGTGACCAACCAGGCCTCGATGTTCGCCCCAGGGTCGAGGTCGGGATACGCGCGCAGGGCGGACAGGAACGTCTCCGACCACGCGTCGGCCGCGTCGGTCGGGCCGAGCACCGCCCGGCAGACGCGCAGCACCATCGGGCCGTACTCGGCCACCACTTCCTCGAACGGAGGCAATCTCACACTGGGTAGACGGCCACGACGCGGGAAACGTGAGATGCGCCGGTCATCGGCCGTCCTCGCGGCGGGACAACCCGCTGGCGCGCAGCACCCGGCGCGCGATACCGGCCCTGATCGACTCGTCGGTGCCGATCACCCGGACGTGGCGGCGGGCGCGGGTGATCGCCGTGTACAGCAGTTCCCGCGTCAGCAGCGTCGACTCCGGTTCGGGCAGCACCACCGACACGGTGTCGTACTGGCTGCCCTGGCTGCGGTGGATGGTCATGGCGAACACGGTGACCACGGCCGGGAACTGGGTCGGGTGCACCAGATACGGCTCGCTGCCGCGTTGCAGCGCGGCCCGCAGTGAACCGTCGGGCATGCGCACCACGACGCCGGTGTCGCCGTTGTAGATGCGCGCCTCGTGGTCGTTGGCGGTGACCAGCAGCGGCTGGCCGGGATACCAGGGCGCCAGGTGCGAATCGGGGCCGGCACCCCCGGCGGCCGCCCACTCGGCGGCCATCCGGTCCCAGCGCTCGACGCCGAACGGACCCTGCCGGTGCGCGCACAGCAGACGGTGCGATTCGAGGGCGGTGAGCGCGCCCGCGGCGTCACCGTCGAGCGCGGCGGTGGTCACCTCGCGGGCGGCCCGCACGACATCGGCCCGCACACCGGCCATCTCGTCGGGTGCGCTCAGCGACAGTTCGTCACCGCCCGCGCGGAGCAGTTCGAGCGCGGTATCGGCGTCGCCGGCGCGCACCGCGACCGCGAGGTCGGCGATCCGGCCGCCGAAGCGACGGCCGCGGGTCAGCCGAACGATGCCGCCGCGCAGGCGAGTTCGCTCCAGCGTGCTCAATGCCGCCGAATTGCTGTCCGGTGCGGCCGATTCCGGCGAGTCCGCGCCGAGGATCTCGTCCAGCATCGGATTCGGCGTGCCCGCAACGGGTCCCGCGACGAGATCGGCGAGCACCGCGCCCGCGTCGACCGAGGCGAGCTGGTCCGGGTCGCCGACGAGCACCAGCCGGGTGTCGGGGCGCAGGGCGGCGAACAGCCTGCTCATCATGGTGAGCGACACCATGGAGGTTTCGTCGACGACGATCACGTCGTACGGGAGCCGGTTGAATTCGTGGTATTTGAACCGGGTGGTGCGGCCACGCTGCCAGCCGAGCAGGCGGTGCAGGGTGGCGGCGGTGAGGTCGGGCAGGCCGAGCTCGTCGGCTTGCTCGCGCACGGCCTCCTGCAGGCGTGCGGCCGCCTTGCCCGTCGGCGCGGCCAGCGCGATGCGCAGTGCGGGCAGTTTGGGATTGGCTTTGCGGTGCGAGTCGAGCAGGCCGATGATGCGCGCGATGGTGTGCGTCTTGCCGGTGCCGGGGCCGCCGGCCACCACGGTGGTCCAGTGGGTCGCGGCGAGGGCGGCGGCGAGCCGCTGGCGGTCGGGTACGCCGCCGACCGGTGCGTCGAAGAGCCGATCCAGTTCGCGGCGAACGATATTCGGGTCGACCACCGGGTGGTGCCCGGACCGCTCGGTCAGCACCCGGCGGACGGTCTGCTCTTGCTGGTAGTACCGGTCCAGATAGAGCAGCGGACCGGTGTCGTCGCGGCGCTGCGACTCCACCAGCCGCAGGGGGCACAGCGGGCCTGCGGGCCCACCGGTCACCAGCGGGCTGACCCGCAGCGCGGCCACCACCGCGTCGATATCGGGCCACGGCAGCGTCGCCGGGTCGATGCGTTCGCCGGTGTCCCAGGTCTCGTCGGCATCGATGCCGATCTCGCGCATCCGGTGCAACTCCAGGCACACCGAACCGGAGCGCACCGCACGCACCGCCAGCGCCGCCGCGAACAGCACCGCCTCGGTGTCCTCGCGGCCCAACCGCCCCAACCGAACCGCGACATGCACGTCCGCCGCGGACAGCACCCCGGCCTCGTTGAATGTCCGCAGCAGCCCGGTCCCCCGCTGCGCCAACTGAATCGAGGTCATCGGGTGACCTCGCCTGCCAGCAGGCGCGACAGCGCGATGATCAGGGCGGCGGGCGGGTTCCAGTCGAAAACGCCGTAGCCGGTAGGGGTTTCGGGGCCGACCATGCCGCGGACGAAGAGGTACCGCGCGCCGCCGAGATGGCGAGCGGGATCGTAGCCCGGCAGCCGCCAGCGCAGATAGCGGTGCAACGCGACCGCGTACAGCAGCGCCTGGAGCGGGTAGTGCGAGCGCATCATCTCGGCGGCCATCCGGTCGCGGGTGTAGTGCTCGACGGTGAGGTCGCCGGTGCCGAGGCGGTTGGTCTTGTAGTCGACGATCACGAATCTGGTGTCCGCGCCGTCGGGTACCCGCAGCACGGCGTCGATGCTGCCGGTCAGGTAGCCGCGCAACGGAATGTCGTCCAGGGTCGCCAGGTGGTCGGCGTAGCCGAAAAGGTCGTCGTCGGACGGCAGGTGGGCGCGCAGCAGGTCCGCGATCTGCCGCAGGGTCGCCGATTCGGCGCACGGCGCGTCGCCACCCGCCAGCGGCAGCTCGAACTCCAACTCGTTCAAGCGATCTCGGCTGGAGATGTCGGCGAGCGCGCCGATACCGAGCGGGGTGCGCAGCACCGCGAGCAGCGCGGTACTGAGCACGTCCGGATCGGCTTCGGCCATGAGTTCGTCGACCGCCGCACGGCAGCGCTCGGCCACCTCGGCGGCCAAATCCGGTGCGTCCGTGTCGATCAGCTCGAGCACGCCGTGCACCAGGGTGCCGAACTCGGCGCCGTAGGGCAGCGTGTTCATCAGCGACAGCGCGCCGGCGAACACCTCGTCGACCTCGGCGACCACCGGGGCGCTCGGCTCGTCGGCGGGGCCACGGGTGTCCTCAGGCTCGATCTCCACCTCGGGCGTGACCGGGCCGTGCGCGGAGGCGGTCAATGCCGAGTAGGAAGTGCGGCGCCACAGTTGGTCCAGCTTGCGGTCGAAGCGGGCGGCGGCGAGGTCGCCGGTGCCGGGTTCGGTGCGCACGCGCTGGATCGCGACGTCGTCGGTGCCGGCGACGGCGGTCACCGAGATGGCCTGCGCCGCTCCCCCGGCCCACGCCGAAAGCATGCTCGGCGCAACGGCATCCGCGGGTACGGCGGCCCGCGGCGGTACCGTGTCGCCGCCGTCCGGACGGCCGAGGATCATCCGGTGCAGCGGCGAGGCCGCCGTAGTGATCGCGGGCGCCCACCAGGCGACGACCTGGCACATGGCGCGGGTCAGCGCGACGTAGAGCAGGCGCAGCTCCTCACCGGCCTCCTCGGTTTCGCTGCGCAGCTTGCGTTCGGCGTATCCGGACGCGTCCGGTCCGCCGACGTCGAGCACGCGCATGTCGTTGTCGTCGTGGAACAGCAGCGTCGCCGGATACGGATTCTTCGCGTTGTCCCAGGCGAACGGCAAGTACACGATCGGGAATTCGAGGCCCTTGCTGGCGTGCACGGTGGCGATCTGCACGGCCGCCGCATCGCGATCGAGCCTGCGGCTGCGGTCGGCCACGGTGCCCGAGGCGGGGTCACGCACCCGGTCGGCCAGCCAGCGGGTCAACGCGGTCAACCCGAGCGACTCGGTGAGCGCCACCTGATCGAGCAGTTGCGCGATGTGCCGCAGATCGGTGAGCTGGCGCTCCCCGTTCTCGACGGCGAGCAGCCGCCGCGCCAAATCGGCTTCTGCGGAGATCTTCTCGAAGACGGCGGCGAACCCGGCGCGGGCGAACAGCCGGGCGGCATCGCGAAGCTGAGAGCTGACCCGGCCGACCAGATCCGCACCGCCGCTATCGATCTCGGCCGCGGTGACGCCGATCAGCGGTGTGCACGCCGCCAGGCGCACCCGGTCGCCACGGTGCGGCTGCTCGAGCGCGCGCAGCAACCACAACCAGTCGGTGGCACTGCTGGTCGCGAACACACTGGTACCGCCCGCGAGCACAGACGCGACACCCACGCGGTCCAAAGCCGCACGCACCACATCGATTTGGGAACGCGTGCGCACCAGTACGGCGATGTCGCCGGGGCTGATCGGCCGGCGCACCACAGCGTCCGGCGGCACTTCGGCGGTCAGCTGCCCGGCATCGTTCGACGGGCTACCTCCGCCGGACGATCGACCCGAGTCCCGCGAACCGCCCAGCGCCATCGCCGGATCCACGATCGGCCCGCCGAACGTCGCAGTCGCATGTGGCCCTGCCACCGTATCGGCGTGGCGCGCCGACGTGGCCAACGAGGTGCCGGATTCGAGCAGCCGGACGATATCGGCGGCCAGATCGTCGGCGACCTTCGCGCGCATCCGACCGACCGCAGGAAACCCGGACTTGTTCAGCGGTCCCGCACCGGTACGGGGCAGGCAGCGCATCCGCATCGGCGTGACGAGTTCTTCCGGCCCCGACAGTCGCGACCACGGCCGCGTGGCGGCCACCGGATAGACGGTGATCTCCTTGTGCCCCAACGCCGCACCACCTTGCAGGTGGTCCAGCGCGGCCAGCAGCCCGGCGTCGCTGCGCCAGTTGGTGGTGAGCTCCTTGCGGGTGTCCGCGTGCCCCACCGCATCCAGATAGCTGAGCACCTCGGCGCCGCGAAAGGCGTAGATGGCCTGCTTCGGATCACCGACCAGCACCAGCGTGGTGTGGCCGTGGAAGGAGCGGCGCAGGATGTCCCACTGGAGCGGGTCGGTGTCCTGGAACTCGTCGACCAGCGCGACCCGATAGCGCTCGCGAATGCGGCGGCAGGCGCGCGGACCGTGCTCGGTGTCGGCCAAGACGTCGTGCAGTAGCACCAGCAGATCGTCGAAGTCGCGCAGCCCGGCCAGCCGTTTCCGGCGTTCGGTCTCCGCGCGGACCGCGGTCGCGAAGGCCACCCGCTCCCCCGCCGCGCCGTCGCCCTTCGGCATCAGCACCGCGTGCCGGTCGCGCACGGCGGCCAGCGCCAGCGTGTGCGCCTCCTTCACCGAGAACGGCGGTTCGGTGCGCGCGTAGCGGTTCAGGTAGAGGTCGTCGGCGACCGTGCCGACCAGTTCATCGACGTTCTCGACCAGCCGCGAGCCGGGATCGTGCTCGCCGGCCAGCCCGAGCTCGTCCAGCATCCGCTGGCAGAAGCTGTGGGTGGTCGCGATGGTGCCCGCGTCGAAATCCGAGAGGGCGGCGAGCAATCGGGCCCGCCGGCGCCGCACCTCGTCCGAGTCCGCCTGCGCGAGATGCCGAATCAGCTCGTCGGCGTGCGCACGCGCGAGCTCGGGATCCGCCAGACCCGCCGCGACGACCACGAACCGATCCCGTGTGCGTTCCCGCAACTCCTGCGTGGCCGCGCGACTGAACGTCACCAGCAGCAACTGCGAGACATCGATCCCCGCCTCGGCCACATAGCGCACCGCAAGTCCGACGATCGCGTGCGTCTTGCCGGTCCCCGCGCTCGCCTCCAGCACGGTCGTCCCGGTGGGCAGCGGTCCATACGGCTCGAAACTGTCGGGCGCGTCCATCTCGGGCACCACGAACGAGGTGTCTTGCACGGTCACGCGAACACCCGCCTTTCGACCCGCCGAAACCGCCATTCTGCCGGTCCGACGGGCCACCCGGTGCCACCGACACGCGTGACGGCCATCGCCATACCACCGAGGTTCACGGTTGTCCCTGGCTCTCGGCGCTCAGCAGCGGCACCCACATGCGGCGGGCGAGCGCGCCGAAGCGGGTGGTCTCCCCCGGTTCGCCGGGCGGCGCGGGAATCGCCATCAGGTGTTCCAGGCGCGGCGCCGGACCCCAGACGTAGCGCAGGTGGCGGTCGGTGTGGTCACCGAAGGGCCCCGGTCCGTTCGGGCCACCGTTGAACTCGCGTTCGGCGGCGACGATGGCTTCGTCGGTATCGGCACCCCGGAACCGGCGTTCGGCGTAGGCGGCGGTGGCACCGGGGGCGATCGGCAGCGGCTCGGTCAGCCCGGCGTCGCGCAGGGCGACGAGTTCGCGCAGGATGCCACGGGCGGCAGGCATATCCGGCGCGGTGATCTCCGAACGCCATGCGGGGCGGCCGAATTGGCCGCGCCCGGTGGTGACGGCACGCCAGGAGCGGTCCTCGGTGACGGCGAGGGCGAGCAGCGACACCCAGGCGGCGATCCGGTGTTTCGGGGCGAGCCGGGAGAACGTGGTGCGAACCAGGGTCTCGCCGCGCACCTCGGGCACGGTGCCGGTGAGCCTGCGACCGTTGCCGAGATCCACCGCGACGTCGACGGCGCGCGGGGCGCCCGCGTAGTCGCCCTGCGAGGCACGCACCAGCTTGTCCACGGTGTGCTCGACCTCGTCGAGCACCGCGGCGCCGAAACCGAAGGGAGGCAAGCTGCCACGCCGCCACTCGGCGGCCCGGAGTCCGGCCGGGTCGGCACCGGTGAGGCGGGCGGCGAGCAGACGTTCGCCCAGTTCCCATTTCGCCAAACCGTCGAGTTCGATGGGCAGCCGGTCGGCGATGTCCTCTTCGTGCTCGGGGACGCGCAGGCCGAGTCGCTGCCACAGGAACGCGCGGATCGGGTGCTCGACGAACGAGATCAGGTCGGCCAGTGCCACATCCGCGAGTTCCGGCGCCGGCAGCGGCTCGGGCAGGAACGCGGGTCGCGGCTGCGCGGGCTGCCCAGCGGACAGGGCACCGGCCAGCGCGACGGTGTCGAAACTGAACGGGGCGTCGGCGCGGAAGTTGCGCCGGTCGAAGGCCTGCAAGGGATGTCGGGTCACCACCGCGTCCATGCCCGCGGCACCGACGTGCGCCCGCAGTACGTCGAGCAGCTCGGCCACCGGGATGGCGGGCGGGCGGTGCGCGCCGGTGACCGGGTCGGCGCCGGTGTGGAAGACCAGGAGCTTCTCCTGGGCCGCGAGCATCGCGTCGAGCAGCAGCTGCCGGTCCTCGCTGCGCGGATCACGTTCGCCGAGTAGCGGATTGCGGGCGAGCACGTCGTCACCGTCCACGCCGCTGGTGCGCGGGAAGACCTCGTCGTCCAAGCCGAGCAGCACCACCACGCGATGCGGCACCGAACGCATCGGGACCATGGTGCACACGGTCAGCTCGCCGGTCCGGAAGTTGGCGCGGGTCGGCCTGGCCGCCAGCCTGGAGTGCAGCAGCACGGCGACGTCGGCCAGCCGCAGCGGCACATCGCCCGCGTGCTCGGTGGCGGCGGCCAGCTCCTGGCGGGCCTCCGTGCGCACCCAGGCCTGCGAATCCGGTACGTCCGTCAGCAGATCCAGCGCGCGGCCGAGCACCGTGGCCCAGTCGTCGGCGGGGCGTGGGCCGCGCAGATCGCGCAGGCAGACCGCGAGGCGGTCGATGAACTCGGCGAACCGGCCTGCCAAATCGACGTCGTTGCTGTCCACGTCGTCCAGCGGCAACGCGAGATCCAGCCAGTCCTCGGAGGTTTCGCCCGCGGTGACACCGAGCAGGATGCGGTCCACCGCCGCGTTCAACGTGTTCTGCGCGAAGTCGGCGAGCCCGAACGCCTGCCGCTGCCGCTGCCCGATCCCCCAGCGCGCGCCGGACTCGGCGGCCCACTCACGCAACCGCTCGATATCGTCGTCGTCGAAACCGCAACGCCGCCGGACCGTTTCGGCCGCTGCCAGATCGAGCACCTGCGTCACGGTGACCCGGCCGTCGGCCAGCTCCAGCAGCACGCCGATCACCGCGAGCAACGGATTCGTGATGCCGCGACCCCGGTCGGCGAGCCGGACCCGCAGGCGATGCGCCGGGTGCGCCGAGTCCGGCGCCTGCTCGGCCGATCCCGGCAGCCGCTGCCCGAAGGCGGCGCGCACCAACGGCGCGTACGCCTCTACCTCCGGGCACATGACCAGCACGTCCCTCGGCTCCAGGGTCTCGTCCGCGGCGAACAATCCGAGCAAGCACTCGCGCAGTACCTCGACCTGCCGTGCGGGTCCGTGGCAGGCGTGCACCTGCACCGTGCCGTCCCCGGCACATACGGCCGCCGGTGGCCAACGATCGTCGCGGATACCCGCCTGCAACGCGCCGAGCAGCGTCCGCGTGGACGTATCCGCTTCCGGCGCAAGCTCATCCGAGGTGATCGGATAGTAGGTGTCGGAGGCCGCGGTCAGGCGCTGCTGAAGTTCCCGCACGTCGCGGGCGAGCCCGGCCAGTAGCGGGTGGCCGACGACGCTGCCGCTGAGATCTGCGGCGCGCGAACCAGCGGACGGACTCCCGGCCAGCTCGGCCCACAGCACCGGACTCGGATGCGGCAGCCACAGATGGATCTCCCTGGTCGCCGCCAGCGCCGCCAGCACGGCCAGTTGATCGGTGGACATCCTGGTCGCACCGAACAACGAAAAGCGCGCCGGAAATGGAACAAGTTCAGGCTCGTCGCGCAGCCGCGCGCACGCGGCCTCGAGCCGCTCGGCCGGACTCGGCGCACCCACCTCCGTGCGCAGCCGCCGCCACAGTTCGGGCTGCCACAGCAGATCGTCGGGCACCGGGTTGCCCGCGCCGTCGGTATCGGACCCGGCGGCCCATTCGGTGATGAGCCGCGGCCGCTGCGCCGCGTAGCTGTCGAACAGCGCGGCCAGGTGCGCGGCGGTGGCGTAACGGCGTCCGATGCGGTGATCACGCCCGGACGGGTCCCGCGCGCCGAGATGCCGGGCCAGCACCGCACACCACGGCTCGCCGAGCGAGGCATCGATTACCCGAAGCAGCGTCCACACGACGCGCTCGCCCGCCCACGGATCGTCTTCCGGACGCACTCCGCTCGCCGCCGCCAACGCGGTGGCGACCAGGCCGGACGGCGAGGGGAACTGGATGTTAGCGGCGACACCGTCGGAGAAGGCGGCGTCGAACGACGGGGCGAACGCCGCCGCGCCGGACACGCCGAGCACCGCGGACAACCGCTGCGTCAACCACCGCTCCACACCCTTCGCGGGCACCGCGACCACCTCCGCCGCGAACGGGTCGGGCAGCGGCGTGGCCAGCAGTTCGGCCAGCCCGTCCGCCAGAACATCGGCGCGCTCGGCACGGTGGATGTGCAGCGGCATCTGCGCCCTCTCGGTAGGTGGAGTATCGGACGGCGCTCGGTGTCGAACTGCGCGGTGCGCGGCTTGGCGGATTGCTCGGTCGTGGCGAGGCGCCTCGGGCTTCGTGCACGTTTATACGCCCAGCCACTCCGACACCGCTGTGCCACCCCGAAGCAGGTCCGAACGGACTCGTTTCTGTTACCTGTGTGACTGGAGTGAAATGAGCCACATAAGAACACATTCCTACGCCGTGTCCGCTCGGATCCGCGCGCTCGATGTGCAACAGTGCTGAACCGGGGAGGACGAGAGAGCTGCACCGAAAGGCTGGTTCGCGTTCATGATTGCGATGGTGATTCCCCTGGTTCCGCGAGGCGGGTTCACAGTCCGCCGCGTAGGAGATCGCTGGGAGCTCGTCAACTCGCGAGGCTACGGCCGTACCGTCGTCCTACATTCCTGGCCGCGCGATCAGCACACCGAGGCGTTCGAGCACTGCTACCGCCTCAACGGGCGCACCGTAGAGGAATTGCAGGCCGCGTTCCGCTGAATGGTTCGTGGTGGCCGAAACCCGCTGGGACGCAAGCGCGCAACCGCTAGCACACGCCGAATCCGAGCTCAAGACGTGCATCGAGCTCGCGGATGTGCGATCGTGATCCCTCGTGCGTCAACCCTCGCCCGCCACCCGAACCGTTCCCCGCGTGGCCGCATCCGCCTGTGTCCTCGCCGCTGCGGCGATCCTCATCCCCAGCGCGCCGAGCGTGCTGCCGAGTGCGGCCGCCGCGCCACTAGCGCATACCAGCGCGTGCCTGGCCGGCTTCGACTGCGATATGAGCAGCCGGATCGCCGCGGTCGACAAGTATCTGACCGGACGCCCCGGCGTCACCGGTTACGTTGTGCGCGACCGGGTCTCCGGCGGCGTCTACGCGAATGCCAACGCGGAGAACGCGGTCTGGACCGCCTCGACGATCAAACTGGCGATCGCCGAGGATTTGCTGAACCGAGCCAGAGTCGGTGCGATCACCCTGACGCCGGAAGATCGCATGACCATGGAGTCGATGCTCGCCACGTCCAACGACGGCGCGGCGGACCGGCTGTGGAACAAGTACGCGGGCCTGGACCGGATGGCGTTCAACAACGCCTTCCGCGCCAACGGCATGGACACCCTGGTGCCGCAGCCGACCCACACCGCGCTGTTCCCGGACTGGTCGTTCCAGAAGTGCACCGCCGCCGACCTGGACCGGCTGATGGACAACATCCTCACCCGCATGCACCCCGACGACCGCAACTACCTGCTGGACCGGATGCGCTCGGTGGACAGCAACCAGCACTGGGGCGTGTGGGGCGCGGGCGCGAACATGCGGCCGGGCCTGAAGAACGGCTGGTCCGCCGAGCAGGGTGGCTGGGTGGTGAACTCTGTCGGCTTCGCCGGTCCGAACGAGCGCTACACGCTGGCCATCATGACCTCACTCGGTGACCAGGGCGGCTACACCGAGGGCGCCGACACCGACACCAAGGTGGCCGAGATGCTGCTCGCGGGGCGCTGAACCAACCTCACGCACCCGTCGGGTTCAAGCCCGCACACCCATCGGGCTCAGGCCCGCACACCCATCGGGTTCAGGCGGAGCGTCGGCGCAACAGCATCGGCGCTCCGTCCCTCGGGGCCGGAATCGCGTTGAACCCCCACGGCATTCGGTACGTCTCCGGTATCTGCCACGCGTACGCACGCACCAGCGCGGCGATGACCGTCTTCACCTCGAAGGTGCCGAAATGCATGCCGATGCACTTGTGCGCGCCCGCGCCGAACGGCAGCCAGGCCAGGCGATGCGACTTGTCCTCGCGGCGGGCCTCGCCGAAACGCTCCGGATCGAACAGCTCCGGCCGTGACCACAGTTCGGGCAGCAGATGATTGACCTGGTAGGCCAGGTCGATCGCGGTGCCCGCCGGAATGTAGTGACCCGCGATCTCGGTGTCGCGCACCGCACGACGCGACAAACCGGGCACCGGCGGCATCAGCCGCAGGCTCTCCCGCACCACCAGATCCAGGTCGCGCAGACCCTCCAACTGGTCGATAGTCGGTGCCGCACCATCGATTTCGGCGTCGAGGGCCAGCACCTCGGCGCGCACCCGTTCCTGCCACTGCGGGTGTTTGCCCAGGTAGTAGGCGACCGCCGTGGCCGTTGTCGTGGTGGTGTCGTGCGCGGCCATGATCAGAAAGATCATGTGGTTCACCACATCCGCGTCCCCGAACACGCCGCCGTCCTCGCTGCGCGCGTGACACAGTCCGGAGAAGAAGTCCGGTGACTCGGCGCGCCGCTTCTCCGGCAGCATCGCGGTGAAGTACTCCTCGAGCACCTTGCGGCCGCGCAGCCCGGACCGCCACTTGCCGCCGGGCACCGGATGCCGGACGATCGCCAGACCCGCGTGCGTGCAGTCGATGAAGGCGTCGATGAGCTGACGCCGCTGCGGTCCGACGTCGACACCCATGAACGTCTCGCCGGCGATGTCGAGGGTGAGTTCCTTGATCGTCGGGTACAGGCGCACCGTGCGTTCGGCGTTGCCGCCCTGCGGAACCCAGCGCTCGATGCTGGCGCGGACGACCGGCGTCAGCGCCGCGAGATGCGCTTCCAGCCGCTCCCTGGTGAACGCCTGCTGCATGATCCGGCGGTGGAACTTGTGCTCCTCGAACTCGAGAAGCAGCAGGCCGCGCCGGAAGAAGGGGCCGATGAAGTAGTCCCAGCCCTGGCCGAAATCGCGGCGGCGCCTGCCGAGCACCTCGTCGAGCGCCTCCGGCCCGGCGACCAGCACCCGGTCGACGCCGAGCGAGGTGTTCACCGTGACCGGTCCGTATCTGCGATAGCGGCCGACCATCTCGGCCGGACCCCACCGCATGTACTGCAGCACTCGCCCCAGGTACGGCAGCCCGGCGTCGCCGCGCACCGCGGTCGTCGCGCTGCCCGCCGGCGGTGTCGCGAGGATTCGGCGCCGTTCCGGTAGCCGGTGCAATGCCCGATCGAGCAGATGCTCGCGCGGTATGTCGATCAGCGCGGCGTTCTCCGATGCGGCGTCGCCGTCGGATCGCCCGCGCGGGCTGGGCTTTCGGCCGACAGCACGGTCCCCGGCGACCATGGCAAACCTCCCTGAAAGAGACATTTATCGTATTCGCTTCCGCGCATCCGTTCGGCCGGTTCGCCGCAACCGAGCACGGCGATCGTGGCGCGGCGGGCGCGGGGTACCGCGCCGCAACACACCCGGAACAGGGATGTCGGCGCGACCGTCGGGACAGACCCGACTACGGTTGGGACCTGACCACAACCGTTCGCGGGGGCCCACCCCCAGGTCTGTCGAGGAGCAGGACGATGAATGCAGCACCAGCATCGCGCGGCGATTCGGTGAGGGGCGGTGGCCAGGCGACGGGTGGGCGCGAGAACCGTCGGCACCAGGTGGTGGTGATCGGCTCCGGCTTCGGCGGCTTGTTCGGCACCAAACACCTCAAGCGGGCCGACGTCGACGTCACGTTGATCTCCAAAACCACCTCGCATCTGTTCCAGCCGCTGCTCTACCAGGTGGCCACCGGCATCCTCTCGGTCGGCGAGATCGCGCCGGCCACCCGGCTGGTGCTGCGCAAGCAGAAGAACGCGCAGGTGCTGCTCGGCGATGTCATCGACATCGACCTCGAAGCCAAGACGGTCACCTCGCGGCTGCTCAACTCGAACACCGTCACCCCGTTCGACAGCCTGATCGTGGCCACCGGCGCGCAGCAGTCGTACTTCGGCAACAACCAGTTCGCCACCTACGCCCCCGGCATGAAGACCATCGACGACGCGCTCGAGCTACGCGGCCGCATCCTCGGGTCCTTCGAGGGTGCGGAGCTGGCCACCAGCCAGGAGATGCGGGACCGGTTGCTCACCTTCGTGGTGGTCGGCGCCGGACCCACCGGTGTCGAATTGGCCGGGCAGATCGCCGAACTCGCCGATCGCACGCTCGAAGGCACGTTCCACAACATCGATCCGCGCGATGCCCGCGTCGTGCTGCTCGAGGGGGCGGGCGCGGTGCTCGGCCCGATGGGGCCCAAGCTCGGCAACAAGGCCAAGCGGCGGCTGGAGAAGATGGGCGTCGAGATCCAGCTCAACGCCATGGTCACCGATATCGACGCGTTGGGCGTCACGGTCAAGGACGCCGACGGCACCATCCGGCGCATCGAATCCTCCTGCAAGGTGTGGTCGGCCGGTGTGCAGGCCAGCCCGCTGGGCAAGATGCTCGCCGAACGCTCCGACGGCACCGAGGTGGACCGTGCCGGACGCGTCGTGGTCGAGCCGGACCTGACCATCAAGGGCCATCCGAACGTTTTCGTGGTCGGCGACCTGATGTCGGTGCCCGGCGTGCCCGGCCAGGCGCAGGGCGCGATCCAGGGCGCGACCTACGCGGCCAAAGCCATCAAGGCCGGGCTGAATGGTCAAGCGCCGCAAGACCGTAAGCCGTTCAAGTACTTCAACAAGGGCAGCATGGCGACGGTGTCGCGGTTCAATGCCGTGTGCCAGGTCGGCAAGCTGGAGTTCAGCGGGTTCATCGCCTGGCTGGCCTGGCTGGCGCTGCACCTGTACTACCTGATCGGTTACCGCAGCCGGATCGTCACCGTCATCCAGTGGTTCGTCACCTTCCTCGGCCGCAGCCGCGGGCAGATGGCGGCCACCGAGCAGTGGGTGTTCGCCCGGCTCGCGCTCGAGCAGGTCAACTCCGATGAGGAAGAGGCCGACGAGCTCGCTGCCGCGCTCGGGGCGCCGCCCGCGGACAACCGCAAGCTCGCGGAGAAGGCCAAGGCCGCCATCGACGGCCGGGTGAGCTGAGCCGCACCGCCCGATTTCACCGGAGGCGATCTTCGGTCTGTCCGACAGACCGAGGGTCGCCTCCGGTCGTTTCCCGGCCTGCTCGGCTCGGCGGTCCCGGCGTGCCCGCCGACCGATGTCCGTAGTGTCCGGAGCCCGGCTCCGAGGCGCATCCGCAACCCACACTTAGCTATTTATCGGCAATGGCCGTGCCGACTAGTCGGCGGAAAATGTACCCATCCAGGTGCCCAGCAGATCCGAATGTCGGACGTCGAAAGTGACATCTCTTCTGACCTGACGAAAGGCGATCTACCTATGGGCACAGGCAAGCACAGAGCCCCCAACCCGCAGCGGCAAAAGGTGGGCTCGATGGTCGCGGCAGGTGCGGTACCGCTGGTCCTCGCACTGGTCGGCACCGGCACCGCCAATGCCGAGCCTGCACAACCCAATGTGACGGCACAGCCGGATCAGCCCGCGCAGTGGCCTGCGGCCGAACCGCCGAACGCCATGCCGTACGAGGGCCTGAACATCCCGGACAACACCAAGAGCTCGCTGCAGTGGTCGCGGCCGCTGCCGGACAAGAAGTACCTGGCGCCGGTCGGCGTGCTGCACGCACCGGTGCCGGTGGCGCCGGTGCCGCCGATCGCGCCGCCGCCGGGCAAGTTCCGCTTCGGCGACGTCCAGGTCGACGCGCCGGACTGGATCGATCAGGAACAGGCCATCCAGATCAACGACAACGCGGCCATCACCGAGGCCAACCTGGCCACCTTCCTCGACTCGATCGGCATGGAACGCAGCAGGTCGGACCGGATCGCCGGGCAGACCGTCGGCACGGCCGCCATGGGTGCGCTGGCCGGTGCGGCGTCGGGTGCTCCGGTCGCAGCGGCCTCCGCGCTCGTCGGCGGCGCGTTGGGGCTCGTCGTCGGGCTGCCGTTCGTGCCGGTCGGTGTGGTGGCGGGCCCGATGCTCGGCGCGACCTTCGGCGCGGCGGTGATCACCGTCCCCGCGGCGGCGATCGGCGCGGCGGCCGGTGCGGCCGTCGGCGCGGTCAACGCGTTCAACGCCCCCTCGCGGGTCGTCGGCGACTGACCACTTCGTGCCGCGGTTAGCGAACAAGGGTGGGAGCCCGACGACACTGTCGAGTTCCCACCCTTTCTCTTTGTCCCGTTGTGGGCGGAGTACGCGCCGCGGTGACCCTCGCCACCCGGACGCGTTTCTGATTCGGCGCGTCGCTTTCGGCGAGTCTTCCTACTGACAAGATCAGCGCAACACAACAGCAACCAGCGAGGGAGAGACCGATGAACGACGGCGGCTGGGTGGTTGCGTTCTTCGCCATTGCCCCATTCTTCGCTGCGCTCGGCTTGATGATCGCGCGCTATGTGCGAATCCGTCGATACGGTCGGCACGGCGGTGAGTACAACGATCCGTTCCCGATGGCAGGAGGCGGCGGTGTCGCACCGGGCACGGTGTTCCAACAGGACTTCGGCGGCACCGGGACATCGCAGCCGTCAGCGGCAACGGGTGAACCCGAGCAGCCCACCGCTGCCCCACGCAGATCAACGGGCAGCGGCGAGGAGTGAGCTGGTTCGGGTGAGCAAAGTGCCGCCCGCTGCCAGTGGCAGGCGGGTCTCGGTCAGGCCCGCGGTTTCCACCGGTCGATCGTCCGGGTAGCGCAGTTCGCTCTCCAACGCGCGCGGCGCGGCGAGTTGGTCGTCCGCCGCTGTGCCCGCGCCCAGCTCCAAACGGTGTCGCAGCAGCGGGGTATCACCGAGATCGGCGATCAGGTCGCCGCGCCAACTGCCGGTGTCTTCGCCGGAACGTCCGATCTGCACCCGTTCCCGCAGGCGCAGCCGGGCGTCCGGTGCCAGCAGGACCGAGCTGATCGTGTGGTGCCGCGCGCCGCCCGCCACGATCGTCGGCTCCGGATCGAAGTCGAGGTCTCCCCCACTGTCGACCTGGAAGTGCCAGTGCGCCACCGAGAACGGAGTAGCCGCGCTCGGCAGCGCGATGGTGGCGGCGACCGAGCGCACGACGAGCCGCGCGCCGGGACCGACCACGATCGTGATGTCGAGCTCGTCGCCGCCGAGCGGGGTGGCCGCCGTGCCGATCAGGTGCACGGTGTGCGGGCCGGTGCGGCGGGCCGACAGCCCGCCGCTCGCGTGGATCTCCGGCAGCGCCGCGGTGCTCGCGACTATCCGTACGTCAGTGCGCAACAGCGGATTCGACGCCGTCTTGCGCGGCGATGACGCGCAGCTGCTCGCGTACCCAACCGAGTACCGGGGTGGCGGCCGGGTCGTCGGTGAGCGAGATCAGCGCGGTCGGGCGGCCCTCGCGCACCTTCGCCGCGTCGCGCTCCATCACGCCGAGATCCGCGCCGACCAGCGGGGCGAGGTCGGTCTTGTTGACCACCAGCAGATCCGAGAACGTCACGCCGGGACCGCCTTTGCGCGGCACCTTGTCGCCGCCGGCCACGTCGATCACGAAGATCTGCACGTCGATCAGGCCGGAGGAGAAGGTGGCGGTGAGGTTGTCGCCGCCGGACTCGACCAGGATCAGATCCAGCGGCGGGTTCGCCGCGATCAGGTCGTCGATCGCGTCCAGGTTGGCGGTGATGTCGTCGCGGATGGCCGTGTGCGGGCAGCCGCCGGTCTGCACCGCGGTGATCCGCTCGTCCGGCAGCACGGCGTGCCGCCGCAGGAAGTCGGCGTCCTCGGTGGTGTAGATGTCGTTGGTCAGCACGGCGAGCGAAAGTTCTTCGCGCAGCTGCCTGCACAGCGCGGCCACCAGTGCGGTCTTGCCGGAGCCGACCGGGCCGCCGATGCCGATGCGCAGCGCCTCACCGGGGGTGCGCTGGCGTTTCGGGCGATCGTGGGTGTGGTCGTGCGGTTCACCGTCGATCAGGTGTGGTGGCATGGGTGATCTCCTTCTTCCGGGGATTCAGCTGGCGAACAGGGGCATGTCGCGGTGCAGATGGCGTTGGGCGAGCACGTCCTGTAGCGGGTCGGACAGGCAGGCGAGGCCCTCGGCGGCTTCGGCTGCGGTGCGGTCGCACAGGTCGGCGAGGCGGACGGTGCAGCCTGCGATGGCGGCGGGGTCGAGTGCGAGCAGCCGTTGAGCGGCGGTGGCTGCCCCGGTCAGGGTCGTATAAACGACCACGCCCGCGGTCTCCTGCGGGGTCACCGCGCAGGCGGCACCGACCAGGCCGAAGACGGTCGACAGGTGGGGGCGCGGGCCGAGCGCGGACCAATCGTCCTGCGGCCACAGTTGTTTGGCCAGGCGCAACAGGCCGCGGCCCTGCGCGCGCGAGGCCGTACGCGCGGCAGGCGACGGCGTACGCGCGTCCGCTTCGGCCTCCGCCCGCCGCGGTTCCAGCGCGCCCGCGCGCACCGCCGCCGCCAGCGATGCCGCGACCAAGCCCGAGGTGCTGATCCGGCGGCGCAGGAACAGCTCGACCGTCGCGACATCACGCACCAGCCCGGACGCTACCGCCTCCTCGACACCACCGGAGTGCACATGTCCGCCGATCGGCAGTCGCGAATCCGCCAGCGCGAACAGCGTCGCCAGACTCGTCGGACCGATTTCACCCACCGGGGGATCCTATGCCCGGCGTGTCGCTGGGCGTGTCTCGGGCTGGCCGGTCTGGTTCCGAACCACCAGAGGTATTGGGGGCTGATCGAATCTTCCGATGGTCGGCCTGGTCCTTTATTCTGCAAGGTCAGGCCGCGACGATATTCATCGCGCGTACCGGTATCGAAATGGGGAATCGTCGATGACGATAAAAGTCGATCTGGAAAAACTGGGGGCGGCGTCGAAAACGCTGCACAAATTGAGCGGTGAGGCGGCCGATTTGGATGCGATTCAGGCGATCCCCATCCAAGTCCTCCTACCGTTCGGCGGGAATTCGACGCTGGAATCGGTCGTCGCGGCGAGCATGATGGCACTCGACGTACAAACCAGTTTGGTGCCCGCGGTGTCGCGTCGGCTCAGCGAGATCGGGGACCTCATGCACGCCGTCACGGTCCAGTTCCAGAAGGCCGAGGAGGCCAGCACGGTGACCTTGGCTGCCACCTTCACCAAGTCCTCCGGCGATTGGCAGCAGCCGAAATGACACCGACCAGACGCCAACTGGAAAACTATGATGCCCAGCCCATCTGGGATATCGCTCAGGCGTTCAAGCGCATCGGCCCGCAGATCGAGAACCTTTTCGAACGCTACGTCGGCAGCGTCACCGCGCCCGACTGGCAAGGTGTGGCGGCCGAGGCGGCGCTAGACCGGGCCGGTAAAGATCGGAAGACGGCGTACGCGATGGCCGATACCCTGACGGCCTCGGCGGATCGGCTCGAGCAGGGCTACTGGGATGTCAGCACCCCGTTGAAGACCGCGCGCCAGCACATCACCTCCGCTGAGGCCGCGGGCTTTGCGGTGGGGTCGACGCTCGGTGTCTCCTTGCCCCAAGGCAGCGATCCGACGCCTGCGTTGGAGTCGACCCGAGCCGAATGGGAACGCCAGATCGTCGGTGCCGCCAATAGCGTGGAGACCGAAGACAAGCGGCTGCAACAGGATCTGACGAAACTCAGCGCGGCGATGAAGACCGAGTTCGACGCGATCGGCGGCAGCCAGACCACACTCGATGAAAAACGCTTCTCCGACGCGGAACGTTTCATCTTCGACGAGATGAAGCGTAACATCAATTCCGACACCGTCAAAATGATCCAAGGGCTGCTGCGCAAGCCGAAGTGGTACGAGTTCGGCCGCAACTACGGCAACGACATCATGACGGCCCTGACGATGTGGGGCGTGAAGGTCGCGCCGGGGCAAGCGTGGGACCACAAACCGCAACTACAGCAAAAATTCAACTTGAAGACGTCGAACGACTTCTATTTCAAGCAGCCCGGTACCGACCGGAAGGTCTATTACGATATCTACTCGAACATCCACTACGGATACGTCGGCCGCGCCGCGGGGATCGACTCCGAGACACTGATCAAAGGTGCCTCGCTCGGCGAGTCCGTCCTGGTCGGCAAGAACGATGAGGCAGACCAGATCACCATGCGAGCCGGGATCGACCTCTACAACAAGTACGGACCCAACATGACGCCGGAGCAATTCCATCAAGGTGTGACCGAGGCGATCGACAAGATGGAAGCCGCCGAGAACGAGGGCAGGGATCTCACCCAGTTCAGGCACGAGAACTGATGCGCAACCCCGGCCCCGCCGTCTGCGTAATCGCCAGCGCGGGTGCCGCTCTCGCCACGGTGCTCCTGCTCGGCCGCGTGTGGAGCGCGTGCGACGTCGGCGGTCCCGGCAACGCGATGGTCCTGCTGCTCCTCTACTTACCCGCCACCTTCGTCGTCACTCTCGCGGTAACGGGGGTTGCGTACGCGGTCACGCAAAGGGTGACTCATCGGACCGCACTCGCCTGCCTCACCACCGTCGTCGCCGCAGTACTGGTCGTGTGGGCCACACTGTGGTTGTTCCACGGCGGCGACTACCCGGCACCGATCTGCGAGGACAACATTCCGCCATGGTGGCCCGACTGGATCCCGCTGTAATCGCCTGCGCAGGCCTGGTTCATTTGGTGGGAGGCTCATGGCCAGATCTGGCTCGAACTTCCCGGCAGGCGGGACCGGTCGCGTTCGCGCGGCGATTAGGTCCGGCTCGAGCTTCCGGGCAGGAGTGACAGGCCGCGTTCGAAGAAACGTTGAACCTGGTTGCGGGTGAGGTTGGTCCAGGCTTGGACCGGGGCCGACCACCATGGCGCGATCTCGCGGGGGCGGGCGGTGACGGCGTGGCAGACCAGATCCGAGGCCTCGTCGACGGTGAGGCCGGGGACGCGGCTGAAGTCGGTGGGGGCGCTCATTCTGGTGTGCACCAGCGGCATGTAGATGGAGGTGGTGGTGACGCCGTCGCCGGAGACCTCCGCGGCGACGCTGCGCAGCCACACGTCGAACGCCGACTTGGACGCGCCGTAGGCCGCCCACTGCGGGGCGGGCGGCATGAGCACACCCCAGGTGGAGATGTTGACGATGTGGCCCTGCTTGCGTTCGCGCATGTCCGGCAGCAGGGTGAGCAGCAGGCGCACCGGGCCGAGATAGTTGATGTCGATGGTGCGGGTGAAATCGTGGAAGCGGTCGTAGGAGTCGCTGATGGAGCGGCGAATCGACTTGCCCGCGTTGTTGATCACCACATCGATGTGGCCGTGCTCGTCCAAGAACCGACGGGCCAACCGCTCCACCGCGTCCATGTCGGTGAGATCCGCAGGATAGACGTGCGCGGTGCCGCCGTCGGCCTCGATCTCGGCGGCGACCTGACGCAGATCGTCGGCGGAACGCGCGACCAGCAGCAGTACCGCACCCGCCGCGCCGAGCTTGCGCGCACTCGCCTTACCGATGCCGTGTGACGCGCCGGTGACCAGCACGATCTTTCCGTCGACGGCCTCGCGCAGCGTCTTCGCGCGCGGGCGAGAGGTCGGATACAGCAGTCGCGTCGCCACCCGCTCGGCGATCGGCCGCCCATTGCTCTGCGCCGGAGTCTCGTTCACGCTTCCGACTGTATTAGCAGCACGCCAATTTGGGTGCCGATCGATGCGCCGCGCTCACCGGCCCACCCGCCTCGGGAGAGGCGGAGCGGACGTCGAGCGTTCCGGTCAGTGCGCCGCTCCCGCGTTGGAACGGACACGGGCGGGCGAGGCGAATCGCGCGATCATCGCCATCGCGACGAGCAGCGTGGCACCCACCGCGGTCGCGATATGCATTCCGGAGACGAAGGATTCGCGGGCGGACTCGATCAGTGCGGCGTTGTCGCCCGACTCGTGGATGGTCTCGCCGAGGGTGGCCGCGTAGTCGCCGCCGGAGCGGAAGATCAGTGCGGCGAGCGATCCCAGCAGAGCGAGGCCGAGCGCGTTGCCGAGCTCGAAGCTGGTCTCCGAGATGCCGACGGCCGAGCCGGCCCGCTCCGCGGGAACCGAGGACACCGCCACATCCGACACCAGGGTGAAGGCGAGGCCGTAACCGATGCCCGCGATGGTGGATCCGGCCAGATACCACCAGAGCCCGCCGTGCACGCCGACGCCGAGCAGCATGAGATTGCCGACGGCCGAGGCGATCAGCGCGAAAACGAAAGTGTTGCGGGTGCCGAAGCGATGGCCGACTCGGGCGCCGCTCATCGAGAAGATGAAGACGGCGACCGCCATCGGAATGCCGAGCAGCGCCGCGGCGAGCGGGTCGCGTCCCGTGACCGACTGGAGGTAGATGCTGGTCAGGTAGCTCATGGCAGCCAGCGACATCATGCCGACGAGACTGGACCCGATGGCCACCGAGAACCCGGCCCTGGCGAACAACCGCAGATCGAGCAGCGGTTCGTCGAGCGTGCGCTGCCTGCGCACGAACACGGTCAAAATCAACACGCCGAGCAGCGAGATGATGATCGACTCCGCATCGATCCCGTTGGCCGCCGCGTGCTTGACCCCGTACACCAGCGGCAGGATGCCGCCGATGGACAGCGCGACGCTCGGCAGGTCGAGTGGGCCGAGCACCCCCGCGCGATGCTCGGGCAGCACGAACGGACCGAAGGCGAGCAGGATCAGCAGCACCGGGATGTTGATGAGAAAGACCGAGCCCCACCAGAACTGGTGCAGCAGCACGCCGCCGATGATCGGGCCGACGGCCGAGCCGCCCGCGAAGAACGCGGTCCACACGCCGATGGCGGCGGCCCGTTCGCGCGCGTCCGGGAACAGGGTGGAGATCAGCGCGAGGCTGGACGGCAGCAGGGTCGCGCCGCCGACACCCATCAGCGCCCGCGCGACGATGAGCACCGCGGCGCTCGGTGCGAAGGCGGCCACGACCGAGGCGATGCCGAAGATGGTGGCGCCGACGAGCAGGATGTTGCGCCGCCCGATCCGGTCGCCGAGGTTGCCCATGGTGATCAGCAGGCCCGCGATCAGGAAGCCGTAGATGTCCAGAATCCACAGCTGCTGGGCGGCCGAGGGGTCGAGGTCGACGGTGAGCGTCGGCATCGCCAGGAACAGCACCGAGATGTCCATCGACACCAGCAGCACCGGCAGCAGCAACACCGCGAGCCCGAACCACGCGCGGCGCGAGCCGACAGTGGGCGCCGCCTTGGCGGACCGCACCGCCTCAACGTCTGTCATCCTAGGTATTCCTCTCCATCTCGCGTACGCCGTACGCACAACTGGAGTACAGTGTACGCAAGCTCCCCCGGAAGTGAAAGTGAGTCATGGGATGACTGAGCTCAAGCTCAACCGAGCCGCCATCATCGACACCGCGATAACGCTTGCCGACGAAGAGGGCCTCGACGCGTTGTCCATGCGTCGGATCGCCGACAGGATGGGCGTCGGCGCCATGTCCCTGTACCGGCACGTCGCGAACAAGGACGAACTGCTCGAGGCGATGACCGACGAGGTCGCGCGGCGCAATCCCTATCCGTCGGCCGAGGGCCAGCAGTGGACCTGGCGCGACCGGGTCCGCATTGCCGCCGAGATCGATTGGGCGCTCTACCAGCAACATCCGTGGGTGCTCCTCACCTTCGCGACGCCGCGCTACAGCTTCGGCCCGCAAAGCCTGGCCTGCCTGGCGTGGATGGTCGAGGGATTTTCCGAGCTGAATGTGTCGACGCGGGAAGCCACCACCATGGCGTTCAGCGTGTGGAATCACATCTCCGGCGCGACCCTGCCGCACATCAGCGCCGCGCTGATGGCGCGCAAGGGGATGAACCCGGAGGGCGACAATGGCTTGCGCACGATGCTGAAAGGAAAATCACAGTATCCGGTGCCTGCCGCGCTCGCCGACCTGGAGGGCAGCGGGATCAACGACCTCTCGCAGGAGGACCTGCTCTACGCCGGCCTCGCCGCGCTCTGCGACGGGTTCGAGGCCAAGGCGCGCAGGCGGGCCGACTTGACCTGAACCTGAGTTCAGGTTGCACGGTGGTCGGTGACCATCACGAACAGGAGCCACCGTGCACGCGATCCGTCTTCACGCCTTCGGCCCGGCCGACAATCTGCGCTATGAGACTCTGCCCGATCCGACCCCGGGGCCGGGTCAGGTGCGCATCACCGTGGCCGCGGCCGGGGTTCATCTCATCGACACGGCGTTGCGCAAAGGGTTGGCCGGGCCCTACCCCCTTCCCGAGTTGCCGACGGTGCCCGGGCGTGAGGTCGCCGGGACGATCGATGCGGTCGGCGCCGAGGTCGACGCGGGCTGGCTCGGCAAGCAGGCGGTCGCGCACCTGGGGATGGCACCCGGCGGGTATGCGTCGTCAGCGGTGACGGAAGCGGCTCGGCTGCATGAGATTCCGGCGAACCTCGACCCTGCCGAGGCGGTCGCGATGATCGGCACCGGTCGCACGACCATGGGCATTCTGCAGTTCACCGAGCTCGGGCCGGCAAGCGTGGCCATCGTGACGGCGGCGGCCGGTGGGATCGGCACGCTGCTGGTGCAGTACGCGAAGAATGCCGGGGCGACCGTGATCGGTCTTGCCGGTGGGCCCGCGAAAGTTGAACTGGTGCAACGCAATGGAGCGGACCTGGCGGTCGACTACCTGGTCGCCGACTGGCCCGATCAGGTTCGTGACTTCCTCGGTGACCGCACCGCGACTGTGCTGTTCGACTCGGTGGGCGGCGGGACAGCCCGCGCAGGCATCGATCTGCTCGGCAAAGGTGGGCAGCACCTGGTCTTCGGTGCCTCCGGCCAGGATCCGAAAGACGCTGGGACACCACTGATCTCCGCGGACGAGCTCGCAGCGCGCGGCATCACGTCCGAGTTCGTTGTCGGCCCGCCGATGCTCCAGCGTGCGGGCGGCGACATTCGCACGTTGGAGGTCAGTGCGATGGCCGAGGCGGCCGCCGGGCGGCTGAAGCCTGCGGTACACCGATTTCCGCTCGCCGATGCCGCCGCGGCACATCACGCTTTGGAGAACCGCGCGACGACCGGCAAGGTCGTGCTGATTCCGTAAACTGGTTGGTCGTCTCGGCGCGGGCGGGGGCGCTGCGGATCGCCGGGCTCCCGCTCGAAGGACGACATCACCGCGGCGAGGACGATGCGTGGAACATCGCCGCCCTCGTACTCGACATCGCTGGGCGCGGGTCCTGGCGGGTGTCGACGGACTGAATTCGCTTGGGGCGCACGGTGATCGATCGCGGACGACAGTGCAATCGGCTTCGCCCGCGATCACCCGGATGCGCTCAGTCCGTCGGCTCGCCGTTCACCACCGCGTAGGCGAAGCCGTCCCAGCCCTTGCTGCCGACGGTCTGCACGACCGTCGCATCCAGTGCCGGTTCGGCGGCGAGCAGCTCGACGGTGGCGCGACTGGCACGGATGGCCTGGTCGTCGGAGGTGGCGTCGACGAGGCCGCCGTGGCGGACCACGTTGTCGACGATGATCACCGAGCCGGGGCGGGTCAGGCGCAGGGCCCACTGGACGTAGTTGGGGTTGTTGACCTTGTCGGCGTCGATGAACACCAGATCGAACGGGTCCGCGTTCTCCTCGGCCAGCACCGGCAGGCTGTCCAGGGCCGCGCCGACACGGATGTCGACGCGCTCGCCCACTCCGGCGTCGTCGAGGTTCTTGCGCGCGACCTCGGCATGCTTCGGCTCGAACTCGAGTGTGACCACCTGCCCCTTCTCGCCGACCGCGCGAGCAAGCCAGATCGTGCTGTACCCGCCGAGCGTGCCGATCTCCAGCACCCGCCGCGCCCGCGCCGTCCGCGCGAGCAGATACAGGAACTTCCCTTGCGGCGCAGACACGTCGATCGCGGGCAACTCCGCCGCGGCATTCGCCGTCAGCGCCGCCGCTGTCTCGGCGTCCTGCACCAACGTGTCCACTATGTAGCCATCGACATCTGCCCATTCGGTTGTCGTCATACCTCGCAGTCTGCCACCGCACCCGCTCCGCCGCCCACCACAGCAAGCCCCACTTGCCCCACCCGCGGGCTCACGTGGTTTGGGTCAGTGGTCGTCGGCGGGGAGGGGCCAGTGGTCGATACGGGTGAGGACTGCGGCATCGGTCAGTACGCTGCGAGCCTTGCTGAGATAGTGCTCGAGATGTAGGGAATTCGCGTGTAGGCGTTGGGATTCGGCCAGCCAGCCGCTGGCTTGGCGTCGAACTTCGGTGACGGTCAGGTGATCGGCGGGCAGGAGGGTGCCGCCGTGGTCGGGGGCGACGAGCATGGCGGAGCCGAGGTGTTTGAGGCAGCGGGCGGTGCCGTGGTCGTCGGCCAGGGTGCGGTAGGCGGTGAGTGCCTGTTGCCAGCAGCGCAGGGCGCGACGATGTTCCCCGCGCGACCACCACACGATGCCCATGGTTTCGCGGATATGTGCGCGACCGTCGGGGTCGCGGCCGCCGCGGGTGAGCGATTCGGCCAGTTCCAGGCGGTCCTGAGCGGCGTCGAGTCTGCCTTGGCGGATGTGCACGACGGCCAGGTTGATCAGTGCGCAGACCTCGCCCGCTACGTCTTCTCGCGGGAGGAGCCACCAGGCGGACTCCAAATGGGCAACTACAGCGTCCAGGTCGCTGGAGGAGTCAGTCAGCGCAGGCGGATCGGCGGGCGCGGGCGGATCGGTCGGCGCAGGCGGATCAGTAGGCGCGGGCGGATCAGTAGGCGCGGGCGGATCGGTCGGCGCGGGCGGATCAGTAGGCGCGGGCGGATCGGTCGGCGCAGGCGGATCAGTAGGCGCGGGCGGATCAGTAGGCGCAGGCGGATCAGTAGGCGCAGGCGGATCAGTAGGCGCGGGCGGATCGGTCGGATCCGGTGACGGAGACGGAGACGGAGGCGGAGGCGATTCGGCCAGCTTGCGCAGTGCCTCTTGATGTTCCCATCGGGCGGCCAGACTGGTGGACACGTTGCGTGGCCGGTAGCGTCTCGGTCGTTCGGTCAGCCGTCCTGCCCGCATCAACGCTAGATCTCGGTGCAGCACAAGATTTTCCATCCCATGCACCTCACCCAGCTCACCGGCCAGCACGACGTCGCGCTCCGTCTCACCGATTCGGGCGTACCACGCGTCCAGCGCATCTCCGATCCGCACCAGTTCCGGCACCAGGGTGCTCGGTATGTCTGCATCAAGAAGCGCGCAGGCCCGTACGAGCTCGCACAGCTCCGGCTCTTCAGCTCCGAACCAGCGACGTGCCCCGGCGGCGAAGCGCACCGAATCCAGAGCCAGCGCCCACCGGGTGGCTCGATCGGCGTAATAGTGCACGAGTGCGGTCAACCCCGCAGCCCACTGCGGACTCGCGATCACGCGCTCTTGCCCGGGCCTTTCAGGTACTTGGAGTAGCCGATAACACTGCGCGGCAACAATTTCCACGCGACGGTCCTCGATCAGGTCCCGGAGCAGCACAGCGGCCGTTCGTGGTGGCTCGGCCTGCGCCAACGGCAGCCGAGCCGGTGCGTCGAGCACGGCGGTCAATACGGCAAGCAACGCGGCCGTCTCGAACTCGTTCCCGGGCAGCTCACGCAAAACCGCGACCACGTCATCGCTCCAGTCCGCCATGGTGTCCGGTTCCGGGCCTGGGTCTCGACGCGACGACCCGGCCACCTCCGTGGACACCGGAGGCCCCGGCTCGACCAGATCGGCGATCATGTCGAGTTCGTGTGCCATGCGGACTTTTTCGCGGTACCGCTGCATGAACCGGTACCCCACATAGACCGCTGCCGCGGCAACGACGAGCACCGACAGCCAGCGCAAGGTCCCGGCCACCACCTCGACCGCAGGACTCTCCCCGAGCGAGTTCACCACCACATTGCGGGCCAGCTCGAACAGCAGTGCATAGGCAACCACGGACGCGGTCCCCAGGAATCCTTGCCAGATAGAGGATCTCGGCGCGCTCGGCTCGACCGACGACGCATTCTCCTGCCCGCCGGGATGACTCATCGCAATACTCCCCCGGTCAACCCAGGCACCAGCCAGCGCCGCCAGGTCGCCAACAGCAACGCGACGGGCAGGATCGCCGACATCAACGCGCCGGCCGCCAATTGTGCCGAGTTCTCATTGAATTGACGTGCCTCGCCCCACAGCAGCAGTGACCACGGCGTCGCTCCCGCTCCGCTGATCAGCAGTCCGATCACGAAGTCGTTCCAGACCTGGATGAATTCGAGCACCGCCACCGCGCCGAGCGCCGGACCGGCGGTGGTCAGCACGCGCCGGGCGATCGTGCCGGGGCCCGCCAGACCGTGCAGGGCGTCGGCGGCGGGCGTGCCTGGCGCGGCCAGCAGCGCGCCGCGCAGGACCAGGATGGCGATCGGCAGACCGGCCGCCGCGTGCAACAGGATCAACGGGATTCGGGTGCCGGAGAGGCCGTAGGTGTCGATGAAGGTGTTGACCGGTCCGAGGTAGCTCTGCACCGGCAGCACCGAGAGCACCACCAGCGACACCACCGCGATGTTCGCCGCAGGACGGTTGGGGCGAAGGGCGGCAAGCCGATACGCCACCGGCACCCCGGCGGCGACCACGACGACGGTAGCCAGGCCGGCCACCCACGCGGTCGTCTCCAGTGACCGCAGCAAGGCCGGGTCGCGCCACATGCGGGTGACCGCGCCGAACCCCCAGCCGTCGCGATCCCGCAGCGCCGCCACGATCAACGCGACGATCGGGAGCAACGCCACGGCCGAGACCGTCAGCATCACCAGCACCCGCAGCGGCTTCGGCGGATGCCGCGCCACCTCCACCGCGTGCCGCCGCGGCACCGACCAGCTCGTCTTCTGGGTACGCACATCGGGCTGCAACAGCCAGGCCACGAATCCGACCAGCACGGCGAGCGGTAACCCATAGGCCGCCGCGACGCCCGGTTCGATCTCGGAGTCGACGGCCAACCGCCACCAGTGCACGGTCGCGCTGTCGACTTGGTACTGCAGCGAACCCGGCACTCCGATCAGCACCACATCGAACACCCTGGCCGCGGCCACCCCCACGGCCAACCCGACGATCAGCACCACCGGACGCAGTTGCGCGTCCAGCCGCCGCGCCTTGGTCCCGTCCGCGCCGAGATGCAGGTAGTGGGCGCGGGCCGGATCGGACTCGATGGCGCGAATACCGGCACGGAACAGCCCCGTGACAAACCCGAACCAGGTCCACAGGAACGCCGAGCCCAGCATCGCCGCGAACCAGAACCGGTACACCCCAACGCTTTCGATACCGAGCCGATCCCCCAGGTACTGGAAGATCAGCCGAAAGGCGACGCCGGACACCACCGCGGAGATCCCCACCGGCACGATCAGCGGCCACCACAGCCACCGCGAATCCCGTCCCCACCAAGCGATCCCCAATGCCACCACCAGCAGCACAACTCCGAACAGCACCCACACCAGCGTGCGCGCATACGCCCAGCTGCCGTCGCGCCCCAGCGCGGTCCCCAGCACCACCAACCCCGCGACGACCAGTCCGAGCAGCACCGGCCACAGCCCCCACCGGATCCACGCGTTCCGGTCCCCCCGCTGTCTGGCCAGCTGGGCCACCCCGACCGCGCCGAACGCAACCAGCGCGCATGAAGCGACCACCAGTGGCCGGGCCCGCACCGCACTCACCACCGTCCACACCACCGGCACCACGACCAGCGACACCGTCAGCACGGTCGCGGGCAGGCCGGCCACCCAGCCGAGCCACCGCCGCGGATGACTCCCCGCGACCAGTGGCCCGCGCATCCGCCGGGTAGCAAGCTCCAGCAGCAGCCCGTGCGAAGCGAAGTCAGCGCGTTCGTTCGCCGCCTCAGGCGGATCGGTCATCGCCACCCCCAACGCCGGGTCGCCCCGCCATCACCGCCGCCGATCCACCGCATCGAGCGCGGCGATCGCACGATCGGTCGCGTCGTCGAGCTGCTCGGTCTTCCCGTCGCCGACAGCGATAAGGAAGTCGGTCAATATGCGCCACAACCCGTTCCGCCCCCCGACCGCACCGATCCGATCGGACAGATCGAAGGCGCTGCGCGTACTCAACGTTCGCGCCGACGGTTCGAGAAAGCTCGAATACCGCGCGTCGGTGCGCAGATTCGGCGCGATGAACCCGTGATACTCCTCGATCCACGGCAGCGGCGCGGACGGTTCGGCAAGCGCCGCAACGACTTCCATGGCGCGTTCGGTCGCCGACTCGGTCACCACCATCACATCACCGCCGACGATGCGCGGCAGATGCTGGCCCGAGGTGACCGCCGGAAACGCGGCAACGCCGACCTCGTCCTCCAAACGGCGACCCGATCGGCGCACTGCGGCGCGCACGATGGGTTCGGCGAAGTCCGGCTCCACGACCATCACCGCGCGCCGGTGCTCGAACACCTCGCGCACGGCGTCCGGGAACTGGCGGGTCAACGCGGCGGCGATACCCCCGGGAAACGCGTGCCGATGCCCCCACAGCGCGCCGAGATGACCGAATGCGGCACGTACCGCAGGACTTTCCCACGGGCGACCGTCACCGTTGGCCGCCACCTCGTCGTAGATCCGCGGCGACTCGGCGAGCAGCGCGTTCTCGAACAAATCGGTGAGCACCCAGCCGTCCGCCGCGCCGAGCGCGAGCAACCGAACCGGCGACTCGGCGAGCACTTCCATCCGGTCCAGCCAGTCCATAATGGTCCAGCCGGCCGGGTCACCGAGGCGGTACTTGTCCACCAGCCGCCGGTTGTACCAGACCATCGACTTGTCCGCCGCCTTGAACGGCACGCCATACAGTTTCCCGTTGTATTGCACCAACTGCCGCCACACGTCCGGGTAGCGCGACCCGAGCTCGTCGGACCACAGCGTTTGCGCCAGCGGCCGCAGTTTGCGCTGTTCGGCCAGCGCCCGCACCCGCCCGGCCTGCGGCAACATCACGATGTCCGGTGCCGAGCGGCCACCCGCGGTGAACGCCGTCTCGATGTCGTCGCCGAGCGGAACGACATCCACTCGGCGGTCGTAGCCGAGGCGGGCGAGCACCGCACGGAACGCCGCCAGCTCGGACCCGCTCCAGGACACCCCGATACGGACCGCACCGGGGTTGCCGAGCAGCAGGTCAGGAGCGCAGGCGGCGGCGAGTGGCGCCACGAGCGCCACCTGGAGTAGTTCCCGCCTGGTTCGCATGACCCCCCGGCCGCTTACGTCGCGATACTGCCTATTTGGAGAAGTTCTCCGGCGGCTGCCACGGCCTGCCGTGCGGGTCTTCGGACCGGTGGGTCGGCGGTTGCTGCTGCGGCGGCTGCTGTTGTTGCGGATCTTGCTGCGGCGGCTGCTGGCGCGGAGCTTGCTGCGGCAGCTGTTGCTGCGGCGGCTGCTGCCCGATCTCCTCCTGCGGCGGCGGGTACTCCTTCTCCGACGAGGAGATCACCGACTGATGCGGCGACGCCTGGCGCGGCGCGACCGGTGGGGAGGTCATCAGGTCTTCCACGGGCTTGCGTGCGGTCTCTTCGGCCGCGCGAACCGCTCGCTCGATGGCCGGGTCGGGTGCGGTGTCGAACCATTCCGCGACGTCGTCGGAGTCGTCCTCCACCTTGGTCGGCTCGCCGTCGGAGGCGGGCGGCTCATAGCGGAAGATGCCGTCCTCACCCTTGCTGCCGAAGCTGGTGGCGAAGCCCTCGAGGGCCTTGCCGAAATCGCTCGGCACCAGCCACACCTTGTTGGCGTCGCCGCGCGCGACCATCGGCAGCGTCTGCATGTATTGGTAGGCAAGCAGTTCCGGGGTCGGCTTGCCGTTCTTGATTGCGGCGAACACCTTTTCGATGGCCTTGGCCTGGCCCTGTGCCTGCAGGTAGGAGGCGGCCCGCTCACCCTGCGCGCGCAGGATGCGGCTCTGCCGTTCACCCTCGGCCTCCAGGATCGCCGACTGCTTGGCGCCCTCGGCGGAGAGCACCTGCGCCTGCTTGGCACCCTCGGCCATCTTGATCTGCGATTCGCGGGTGCCCTCGGCGGTGAGGATCATCGCGCGCTTCTCGCGATCGGCCTTCATCTGCTTCTCCATCGACTCCTGGATCGAAGCGGGCGGGTCGATGCTCTTCAGCTCGACCCGGGCCACCCGCAGACCCCAGCGTCCGGTCGCCTCGTCCAGCACGCCGCGCAGCTGGCCGTTGATCTGATCGCGGGAGGTGAGCGTCTGTTCCAGGGTCATGCCGCCGACCACATTGCGCAGCGTGGTGACGGTGAGCTGCTCGACCGCGGCGATGTAGTTGCTGATCTCGTAGACCGCGGCCTGCGGGCTGGTGACCTGGAAGTACACCACGGTGTCGATGAGCAGGGTCAGGTTGTCCTCGGTGATCACCGGCTGCGGCGGGAACGACACCACCCGCTCGCGCAGATCCACCTTGGCGCGGATGCGATCGGCGAACGGAACCAGGAACGTCAACTGCCCCGACACCGTGCGCGAATACCGGCCGAGCCGCTCGATCACCGCCGCTTCCGCCTGCGGTACCAGCGCGATCGACTTGAAGACCACCACCACGACCAAGAGCACGAGTACAGCGGCAACGATCAGTACAGCCATTACGGCCCCTTCCAGACGATGGCGGTCGCGCCTTCGATCCTCATGACATACACCTTCGTACCTGGTTCGTACACCTCGGACTCGTCCATCGGTCGGGCAGTCCACACCTCACCGCCCAGTTTCACCTGGCCGGAGTGCGCGGCGATCTCTTCCAGCACCACCGCCGACTTCCCTTGCAGCGCATCCACGTTCGTCGGTGTCGGCGGCGGGGTGCCGAAGCGGCGGCGCAGGATCGGCCGCACCCCGAGGAACAGCACCAGCGTGAGCACAGCGAACACGACGGCATCCACCACCAGCGAGGTGCCCGCGATCGCGCTGACACCCGCGGTGCCCAGCGCGGCGGTACCGAGCATGATCAGCGTCAGGTCCCCGGTGAGCATCTCCGCCGCCGCGAGCAGGATGCCCGCGACCAGCCAAATTATTGCGGCCACGCCACCACTGTAGTGCGCAGGTGATGATCACGGGCGGCACTGACACGACTGCAGATCTCGGGTGAATCACGAATCGCGCACCCGTGTCGCGCGAATGTATCGGCCGCGTCGGTGTACTGAAATCGCCAGCGGCGGTGCTAGCTTCGAGCGGGTGAGCGGGCATGACAGCTATGGCGGCGACATCTTCTCCGGACACTCCCGAGCGAAGAAGCGGGTGGTCCCGCGGGTGACGGCGGAGCGCGACCTGGTAGTCGAGGACGCGGCCAGCGGATTCTGCGGCGCCGTGGTGGGTTTCGATCGCAGCTACGACGGTGAGTTCGTGAAGCTGGAGGACGCGCGCGGCGCGGTGCGACTGTTCGCGCTGCGCGAAGCCGCATTCCTCATCGACGGCGAGCCGGTGACGCTGATCAAGCCGACCGCCGCCGCGCCGAAGCAGCCGACGCGCTCAGCTTCCGGCTCCACCCGGGTCGAGGGCCTGCGTGCCCGCGTCGCCAGGACCAGCCGGATCTGGGTGGAGGGCGTGCACGACGCCGCGCTGGTCGAGCGGGTGTGGGGACACGATCTTCGGGTCGAGGGCGTGGTCGTCGAGCATCTGGAGGGGCTGGACAACCTCGCCGAGCGGCTCGCCGAGTTCGAGCCGGGGCCAGGCCGCCGCGTCGGGGTGCTGGTCGACCATCTGGTCACCGGATCCAAGGAGACTCAGCTCACCACCGGGCTCGGCCCGAACGTGCTGGTCACCGGTCATCCGTTCATCGACGTCTGGCAGGCGGTGCGCCCGGCGACCGTCGGGATCGCCGCCTGGCCGCAGGTGCCGCGCGGCGAAGACTGGAAAACCGGCATTTGTGATCGATTGGGCTGGGGCACCCCGCAGGAGGGCTGGCGGCGGGTCTACGGCGCGGTCGAATCGTTCCGCGACCTGGAGGCGCCGCTCATCGGGGCGGTGGAGCGCCTGATCGACTTCGTCACCGAACCGGAATAGCAGGTCCGCGCGCGTGCCTCGCGTCGCTGCTCTCGAATGCCGCTCGCGGGAATGCCCGCGAATAACCGTCACCCTTTATGCTCGATAATTATGTGCTCTCCTAGTGCGACGCTGACGGTCTGGGCCGGCTCATGGCTGGCCGGCTGCAGCGCGCCCGACGACGTCCTGGAGGCCCTGCACGCGTGGGCGCCCCAGCACACCATCGCCGCGGGCGATCCGGTCACCGGTGGTCGCACCGACCTGCCGTGGTCGTCCAGGGGTAACCTGCCCGGGACCGGAATGATGGCGCTGCTCAAGGTGATTCGGGAGAACATGGCCCAGCCCGGTGCCCAGCTGCGGCTGGTACTTCCGGTGCCGGGCGACGTGCGTGGCCTGCCCACCGGCACCGCCTTCGCCGCCGACGCGATCGAGGCGGAGGAGGGACTGCTGATCGGGGCGCCCGGCACCGAGGGCACCGGCCTCATCCCGCAGTGGATCGACGAGGACACGCTGCAGTGGTCGGTCTACAGCACGCCGATCCCACCCGCACCCGGCCAGGACATGTCGCTCGGCGAGGCCGAATACGCGATGCGCGAGGCGGTTCGCGACGCCGCCGACGCCCTGCTGCAGCTGCACACCACCTCGGTCGGCGCGGCCGACTCGGATCCGCGCGAACTCATCGAGGCCGAGCTGGCCGACTACTCCCGGCACGACTACCCGGACTCGATTCCGTTGCGCGCCAGGAAGATTCTCGATACCGCCGATCACGTCGCCGCGATACTCACTGTGGCGCAACGGGAACCGGCCTCCGCACCGACCTCGGCCAGCGCGATCGGCGCACAGGAGTCGCTACTACGCCCGCTGTGGGACGCGATCCGCGCGGCGCGACTGGTGGCCATCCACGCGGCGGCGCGCAGCACACCATGAGCCGCACCGCTCCACAGGCGGTATGAGATGCACCTCCCCCGGCGCGGTGCCGCGGCCCTCGTCGCCGCGTTGCTCACCCTCGGGTTGCCTGCGGCACCGGCGTCGGCGATCGTCGGCGGCGCGCCGACCGAGGCGAGCGACTATCCGTGGCTCGCGGCCGTCGGCAGCCCGCTGTTCCTGACGCGCCCTTCCGGACAGTTCTGCGGCGGTGCGCTCATCGCACCCGATCAACTCGTCACCGCCGCGCATTGTGTCGCGCTTGCCCGGCAGGTCCCCCAAGCCCTCACCGTCACCTTCGGACGCACCGAGCTTCGGGAGTCCACAGGAGTCACGGTGCGCGTCAAAGACGTTCGCATACACCCGGACTTCCACGACTCCGATTTCGATGGTGAGACCGTGCATCACAACGATCTCGCCATCCTCACCCTGGACCGGCCCCAACCCGGCCCAGTATTGGAAGTCGCCGTCCCCCAATCGGACTCGGGCACCATCCTCGGATGGGGCGCCACGTCCGAAGCCGACGACTCCAACACCCACCTGCGCACCGCGACCGTTCCGCTCGTGCCGGACGCCGAATGCGCCGCGGCATACGGCGCCGCGTTCGATCCGCGCGACATGTTGTGCGCCGGCTCGACCGCGGCCGATACGGGTCAATACGACAGTGGCGGGCCACTTCTCGTGGACGGCCGCCTGGTCGGGCTCACCTCGTGGGGCAAGGGTGCCGCGCGTCCCGGTTTTCCCGGGGTGTACACCAAGCTGTCCGCCGTACTGTTCTGATCGCCGGAAGCCGCTGCACGACTACGCTTTCGCCTTGCCCCACGCGGCTCAGTGCTGATACGGCTGCTGCGGCGGGTACTGCTGCTGCACCGGATACGGCTGCTGCGGCGTGTACGGCTGCTGCTGCGGATACTGCTGCCCCGGGTAGGGCTGCTGCTGCGGATACTGCTGTTGCTGCCCGGGATAGGGCTGCTGCCCCTGGTACTGCTGTTGCGGCGAATACTGCTGCTGTCCCGGATATTGCTGCTGGCCGCCGTACGGCTGCTGCGGCGGATACGGCTGCCCGCCGTTGCCCTGCTGCGGCAGCTGACCCTGCCCGTTCTGATTGTTCTTCTTACGGGCCGACAGCCAGATGATGAGACCGATGCCGACTACCACCAGCCCGAGGCACACCAGCCCCACTACCCACGAGCCGCCCCCCTTGCCGCGGCTACCGCGGCGCCTGGCCTCACTGGTTTCCAGGGCGGCCGTCCAGACGTTCTGGTCGGACCAGACCTGCGGATCCAGCAATCCGGTGTTGGTCAACATTTCGGTATAGATCATCGAATTCATTCCTTGCACCCCGCTTCGGCTTCTCCGAAGGCGAATGCATGCTATCGCAACCCGATTGGGGTTACCTTTCGGCCACAACTCGGCGCTGCGGCGCACAGCAACCGACCGCGCATGGCGTGCCGTTCAGGGTGCAGCCGAAGCCGGCGACCTCGCCGAGGTGCCGGGCAGCGGTGTCGTTGAGCTGCTCGTCGATCAGTTCGACGACCAGCGCGGCGAAGCGCGGATCGGTGCCCGGGGTGGCCGCGCGGGCGAAGGCCATGCCGAGTTCGGCGGCTTTCTCTTTCGCCTCGTTGTCCAGATCCCAGATCACCTCGAGATGATCCGAGACGAAGCCGACCGGGCAGACGATGACCGACTCGACCTTCTTGGCCGCGAGATCGTCCAGGTGATCGACGATGTCGGGCTCGAGCCAGGGTACCTGCGGCGGCCCGGACCGGGATTGCCAGACCACGTCGTAATCCGTGAAACCGGTTGCGGCGGCGGCCAAGCGGGCGGCCTCGGCGACCTGACGGCTGTACAGGTGACCACCGTCGGCGGGCGGGCCCGCGGCGGTATCGGCGGAGAGCGGAATCGAGTGCGCGGTGAAGACCAACCGCGCACCATCGCGGCGATCGGCCGGAAGTTCTCGATGCGCAGCGCGAATGGCGTCGGCGAACGCCTCGATCAGCAACGGGTGATCGAAGTACTGGCGCAGCTTGACCAGATCCGGGGCGCCGTCACCGAAAGCGGTTCGCGCCCTGGCGATGTCCTCGTGATACTGCAGGCACCCCGAGTAGCCGCCCCACGCCGAGGTGGGAAAAACCAGGGCGGAGCGGACCCCGTCGGCGGCCATCCGCGCGACGGTGTCCTCCACCATCGGAGCCCAATTGCGATTGCCGAAATACACCGGGAGATCGATACCGGCCGTGGCCAACGCGGCCTCGACCGCCGCGATGATGTCCCGGTTGAGCGCGTTGATCGGCGAGACGCCGCCGAAGTGCAGGTAGTGCTGAGCGACCTCTTCGAGACGTTCGCGCGGCACACCCCGGCCCCGAGTGACGTTCTCCAGGAACGGCATCACGTCCTCGGGGCGTTCCGGGCCACCGAAGGACAGCAGCAGCAGTGCGTCGACAGCCCGGACCACAATGCCTCCTCGGCGGCTCAGTTGATCGACATACCTTCGGGGAACCAGGTGTTGTGGCTGGCTCCACCGTCGACGTAGATGATCGACGCGGTCGTACCGGGCAGCCAGTCCGACAGCAGCGCGACGATCGACTTCGCGACCACCGTCGGGTCGTCGACGTCCCAGCCGATCGGCGACGCGCCGTCCCAGTACTCGTTGAGCTGGTTGAGCTTGGCGGCATCGTCGGTGGCGGTGCCCGCGATGGCCTTGGCGGCCAGCGTCTTGATCGGGCCCGCGGCGATCAGGTTCGAGCGAATCTTCTTGGCGGCGCCCACTTCGCGCGCCACGTACCGGTTGACCGACTCGAGCGCGGCCTTGGCCACACCCATCCAGTTGTAGTACGGCATCGCCGTGCGCGGATCGAAGTCCATGCCGACGATCGAGCCGCGCTCGTTCATCACCGGCAGCACCGCGCGGGCCAGCGACGCGTAGCTCCAGGCCGAGATCTCGAACGCCTTGGCCGCGTCCGGGCCGGGGCCGTCGAGGAACGGACGCGCCTCCGGGCCCATCAGGGTGCGCGGCGCGAACGCGATCGAGTGCAGCACGCCGTCGATGCCCTCGGGTGCCAGCTCACGCACCTTGTCCGCCAGCTCGCCGAGGTTCTCCTCGTTGGTGACGTCGAGCGGGATGGCCGGGGGGACCTCGTGCGGCAGCCGCTTGGCGATCCGGTCGATCAGCCGCAGCCGCTCCGGAATGCCGGTGATGATCACCTTCGCGCCCTGCTCCTGCGCGACGGCGGCCGCGTGGAACGCGATCGACGAGTCGGTGATGATGCCGGTGACCAGAATGGTCTTGCCTTCGAGCAGTCCGCCCATGTGTTTTCGGTTCTCCTGGAGTCGTGTGTGGATTACTGCGGCCACCGGAATAGTCGGGGCCGTACTGGGTTCCGTTAACTCAGTGGCCCATGCCCATGCCGCCGTCGACCGGGATGATCGCGCCGGACACGTAGCGGGAGTCCTCGGAGGCCAGGAAGCTGACCACGGCCGCAACGTCTTCCGGCTGGCCGAGGCGCTGCAGCGGGATGAACTTCTTGGCGGTGTCGCGCAGATCCTGCGGCAGGTCGGCGGTCATGTCGGTCTCGATGAAGCCGGGGGCGACAACGTTCGCGGTGATCGAGCGCGAGCCGAGCTCACGGGTGATCGAGCGGGCCAGACCGATGACGCCTGCCTTGGACGAGGCGTAGTTGATCTGGCCGGGGCCGCCGCCGAGGCCGACCACCGAGCCGAGGAAGATCATCCGGCCCCAGCGCGCCCGCAGCATCGCCCGGTTGGCCCGCTTGGCGCAGCGGAACGCACCGGTCAGGTTCGCGTCGATGACCTTGGTGAACTGCTCCTCGGTCATCCGCATCAGCAGCGTGTCGTCGGTGATGCCCGCGTTCGCGACGAGCACCTCGACCGGACCCTGCTTCTCCTCGATCTCGGTGAACGCGGCATCGACCGAAGCGCTATCGGTCACATCGCATTTCACGCCGAGCAACCCGTCCGGCACCCCCGATCCGCGATGCGTGACAGCCACCTTGTGACCGTCGGCGACCAAGCGTTGCGCGACTGCGAGACCGATGCCACGGTTACCGCCCGTCACCAGGACGGACCGCGGTGTGATGTTGGACATGGGCAACAACCTACCTGGTCGGATCAGACGGTTTCGACCCGCCCGGCCACCGTCCGGGCCGCGCAGACGAGCGATGCCGACACCGGCAACGGTGCCGGCATCGCCGGGTATCGCTGAACACACCCGGCCGCCGCCGGAGCAACAGGTGGCAGGCGGCCGGGCACCACGACAACACCGCCGCGATGGATCCCGTGCGGAAGCAGCGTCACCCGGAAGCGGCGTGCGTCAAGGGAACTGGATGCTGGGCCGCTACGGCAAACGCTGGCGGTACAGCAGTCCGATGATCACACCCGCGGACGTGATCAACAGCCCGAGCAGCAACCACGGCCTGCTGGCATCGCCCCTGGTGAGCTCGAAGCCGATCTGCTGCTCGAGGGTGTCGTACACCTTGCTCAGCTCCTGCAGGGTGGACGCGGAGTAGAACTCGCCGCCGGACAGCCGCGCGATCTCTCGCATCGCCTCGTCGTCGACCTCCACCTTCACCTTGTCGGTGCCGCCGCCTTCGCGCGGAATCTCGACGACACCCCACTTGGTGCCGTAGGAGATCGTCGAGATCGGGACGTTCTTGTTCTTGGCCAGCCGGGCGGCGACGAACTCATGCCGTGGATTGTCCATGTCCTCGTACGCGGGGACGGTCTGCTTACCATCCGACATCAGCACGATCCGCGCGGGCGGCGGTTCGGCGGCGCCGCCGAGCACCGAGGCGAGGGTGTCGATCGCGTTGAGGGCGGTGATGATGCCCTCACCGGTGGCCGTGCGCTCGGCGAGCTTCACGTTGTCGATCGCGGCCTTGACGGACTCGTGGTTGGTCGTCGGCGTCACCATCACCGAGGCGGTGCCCGCAAAGGTGATGAACCCGATGTTGAGCCCCTCCGGCAAGCCGTCGACGAACTCCTTGCCCGCCTTCTTCGCGACCTCGATCCGGCTCGGCGGCACATCGGTCGCCTCCATCGACAGCGACACGTCCATCACCAACATGACGGTCGCCCGGTTGCGCGCCACCTTCTTCACCGCGGTCGGCCCCGCCGCCGCGATCGTCAAGAACACCAGTCCGATCACCATGAGCGCGATCGGCACATGACGGAACAGGCTCGGCCGCGTCGGCGCGACCTTCTCGAGCAGCTCCATGTTGCTGAACTGCAGCATGTGCTTGTGCTTGCTGCGCTGAACCAGCACATAGCCCAGCGCGATCAACGCGATAACGGCCAGGAAGCCGAGCCACAGCGATGCGGTGAAATGCGAAATACTCACTGGCGTGGCACCCGCCCGGTCGGGGCGCCGAAGCTGTGGCGCCGGGTGGACACGAACCGGACCACGTCGGCGATCCAGTCCCGGTCGGTCTGCAGGGTGAGCACGGGTGCGCCGCAACTACGCAAAGCCTGTTCGACCTGATCCCGGTGCCGCTGCGCGGCGGCCGCGAAATCGGCGCGCAGCGTGGGCGTCACGCTGAATTCGCGGGTGCGCCCGGTCTCCGGGTCGTGTAGGACGACGTCGCCGACGTCGGGCAGCGACAGATCGCGCGGGTCGAGCACCTCCACCGCGAGCAGGTCGTGGCGCGCCGAGATGGCGCGCAGCGAACGCTGCCAGTCGATGTCACCGAGGAAATCGCTGATGATGACCGCCAGTCCGCGCTTGCGCTGCGGGCGGCGCAGCGACTCGATGCCGCCACGCAGATCGCCGCGCACACCGTCGCGGGCGTGCGGGGTGGTCGCGATGCTGCGCAGCAGTGACTGGACGTGCACCCGGCCGCTGCGCGCGGGCACCCGCACCAGCTCCTCGCCGGTCGCGACGACGGCGCCGATCCGATTGCCACCGCCGCTGGTGAGGTGGGTGATGGCGGCCGCGGCGGCGATCGCCAGGTCGCGCTTCTGGCAGTACGCGGTGCCGAAGTCGAGGCTCGCCGACAGGTCGACGACCATCCAGGTCTCCAGCTCCCGGTCGGCGATGGTCTGACGCACGTGCGGGTGGGTGGTGCGGGCGGTGACCGACCAATCCATCTGCCGCACATCGTCACCCGGCTGATAGGTGCGCGCCTCGCCCGGCTCGGAACCGGGGCCGGGGATCAGGCCGAGGTGGTCGCCGTGCAGCACGCCGTCGAGCCTGCGGCGCACCGTGAGCTCGAGCGTCTTCAGCGCCGCGGCCAGCCGCGGATCGGTCAGCTCGCCCGCGTGGAACGACGGCGGAGCGTGCGGAGACCTTGGCACTGCACGAGACGGTTCCGGCGTCGCGGTCACTTGTTCTGAACGTTGCCGGCGGGCTGGGACTGCTGCCCGTTCGGCGGCTGCGGCACGGGCTGCGGGACGCTCTGCTGCTGCGGGTGCTGCGCGGGCTGAGCGGGCTGCGGCGCGTTCTGCTGCGAAACCTGCTGCGGCGCGCCGAGCGCGGGCGCGGCGGGGGCGCCGGGTGCGACGGCCTGCGGGGCGACCTGCGGCATGCCGACGGTCTGCAGCACCCGCTTGATCACTTCCTCCGGGCTGATCTCGTCGGCCAGCGCGTCGTAGGACAGCACGAGCCGGTGCCGCAGCACGTCCGGGATCACCTCGACCACGTCCTGGGGCACCACGTAGTCGCGGCCGCGGATCAACGCGACGGCGCGGGCCGCGGCGATGATGCCGAGGCTGGCACGCGGGGAGGCGCCGTAGGCGATCCAGCTGGCCACGTCCTGCATGCCGAAGTCGGCGGGCTTGCGGGTCGCCGCGATCACCCGGACCACGTAGTCGACCAGCGCGTGGTGCACGAAGGTGTTGGCCGCGACCTGCTGCAGCCGGACGACCTCCTCGGGAGCCAGGATGCGCGTCGCCTCCGGCGGGGTGACACCCATCCGGTAGATGATCTCGCGCTCCTCCTCGACCGAGGGGTAGTCGACGACGACCTTGAACAGGAAGCGGTCGCGCTGCGCCTCGGGCAGCGGGTACACGCCCTCGCTCTCGATCGGGTTCTGCGTCGCCATCACCAGGAACGGGTTCGGCATCGGGTAGGTCTTGCCGCCGATCGAGACGTGCCGCTCGGCCATCACCTCGAGCAGGGCCGACTGCACCTTCGCGGGCGCGCGGTTGATCTCGTCGGCGAGCACGAAGTTCGCGACGACCGGGCCGAGCTCGGTGTCGAACTCCTCGCGGCCCTGCCGGTAGATACGGGTACCGATGAGGTCGGTGGGCACCAGGTCGGGGGTGAACTGCACCCGGGAGAACGAGCCGCCGACCACCTTGGCGAAGGTCTCCACGGCCAGCGTCTTCGCGATGCCCGGCACGCCTTCGAGCAGCACATGACCACGCGCGAGCACGCCGACGAGCAGCCGTTCGACCAAGCGATCCTGGCCGACGATTACCCGCTTGACCTCATATATCGCCTTCTCCAGGGTCTGGACGTCACGCTCCAGGGTGTTCGGCGTGGACGCTGGCGCATCTTTCGCCAAATTCGCCCCGCTGACACCGTCTGTCGAAGTCACCAACATCCCCGCTTTCGCCTTGGTCCTGTGCGTGCTGCCACAACTATTCCAGGTAATTGCCGTATGTGCCGCAACCGGACCCGACATGAAGGGAAATCAAAGCTTTCAGTGTCCGATTCGCCGCGACCGCGTCAGCTGACGAGCCGCACCGCGTACGGCATGATCCCACCCTCGCGCACCGACGTCACCCGGACTACGGACCCCGACTCCGGCGCCTCGATCATCTGCCCGTCGCCGAGGTACAGCGCGACGTGCTGGCTGCCGTTCGGCCCCCAGAACAACATGTCGCCGCGGGCGCGCTGGTCCACCGGAACCCGGGTGCCCATGTTGTATTGATAGCCGCTGTAATGCGGCAGCGAAATCCCGATTCCGGCAAAGGCATAGATCATCAGACCGGAGCAGTCGAAGCCGACCTTGTTGTAATCGCCGTAACTGTCGGCCACACCCCCGTCGCGGATGCCGAGCGTCGGACCGTTCTCATCGCCGCCGCCCCAGGCGTAGATGATGCCGAGCTGGGACATAGCGCGGTCGACCACCGTCTCGATCGCCGCGGCGCCGCCGATGGACGGCAGGCTCGGGCGCGGGGTGCTCTGATGTGGTCGCGGTGAATTCTCGAGCTGGGTGTGCGGCCGTTTCCCTTCGCCGAGTTGTCCGGCGCGGCCCTGGGCGTTCTGGTCGGCGGCGGCGCGGGCCGCGGCGGCCGCTGCGGCGGCGCGCACGGCGGCCTCCTCGGCCCTGCGCTGTTGGTCCCACGTCAGATAGGCCTCGCGCTGGCCTTCCAGTCCGGCCACGTGCTGGCGCGCGAAGTCCAAGCGGCCCTGCGCATCTTCGCGCTGGCGTAATAGGTTGTCGCGCTGCACGGTCTGCTGGTCCAGCGCGGCCTTGGCGGCGGCGACGGCGTGCTCGGCGTCGATCTTGGCCTGCTCGGCGGCCGCGGCGGCGGCGTCGGCCGCCGACTTCGCCTGGCGCGCACTGGAATTCTTGTTGCCCTGGTCGACCTGGGCGCGGCGTAGGCCGTCGAGCACCTGCTGCTGATTCTTCGAGACCAGTGCTAGTAGTTGGGCCTGGTCCAGGGCGGCGGCGGGGGTGGCCGCGGCTAGGTAGACGACCATCGAATCGGCGGCGGGGCGGGTGTAGGCCTGGGCGGCGAACTGGTCGAAGTTGCGCCGGGCCGCGCCGACTCGCGTTCCCGCGTCGGCCAATTCACGCTCGGTCTGCACCACGAAGGCGGCGGCCGCGTCGGCGGCGTCGCGAGCGTTCTGCAGATCGACGAGGGCCTTGTTCACCTCTTCGCGCTTGCGGGCGACCTCGCCGTCGAGCTGTTGCAGCTGCTGGTCGACCACCGCGACCTGATTGATCAGCGCACCGACCTCGGTCACGCCCGCGTCGACTTGTGCTCCGGCATCGGCGATCTCGCCGTCACTCGGGTTCGGCGGGGCGGGCGGCACCGCGACCGCGGGTCCGGCCAGAAGCAGGGCGGTAGTCATCAGCAACCCCAGAGCGATCCCCAGCGGCCGCCGATAAGCGACCTCGCAGTGATTGCGCATCGCACCTCCCAAGGACCCGACTCCGGCAACGCTCGTGAGCATCGACCGGACCAGCGGCCCCGTGCCCGCACACTCGCAAGCGCTCTAACACGGGCGATGGCCGGCAGATAACCCCTGACAACCCTTCTTCCCCATCAGCAACTACACGACCGTACGACACTTCCGTCACCAAAGGAACTCCAGCAACAGAATGTCAGGCGGGTAATTTTTCCTTTGCCTGGAATTAGCCGGATATGGCAAAGGTTTCCAGCCGGTAGAACATACCGGTCGTCAGGAAAAGTAGCTGGTTCGAAACCAGCTATGAGGTAGGGGGCCCTAGCGCGCGTCGGCGCCGGAAGCGTCGACCGGCGTGGCGGGTTCGCCGCGCCGACGCGACTTCACGAAGTAGAGCCCGGCCACGACGGCGGCGGTGCCGACGAGCAACACACCGGTGATCGCGGTGTAAGACACACTCTCCGGCTGCTCCAGCTTGTCCACGAAAAGCCGTGCCGCTTCGGCGGAGTGCGCGCCGCCCTTGAACTTCGCGGTGTCCTCGGCCCACTCCAGGCGGACCCGGGAGATGGTGTCGCTGTAGGTGCCCACCCAGTCGTCGCTCAGCACCACCACGGTGCCGTGCTGGGTCTTGCCGACCTCGGTGGCCAGGTCCCGTAGGCTCGAATCGTGGCCTGGATTACCGGGAACGACCACGATGCTCAGCGCGATGCCGTCCGCCCGCGCGTCGGCGGCGACCGCGGCCAACTCCGTCTGATCCTTGCCGTCCACAGTGGCGACGTGATTGTCGGCCAGGTCGGCATTGATGGTGGTGACGGTGTCCTCGGTGATGTTCGGCGGCAGGCCGGCGGCCATGGGTGTGAAAACCGAGGTGTGCGAGACGGTCATCTTCCATCCGGTCTGTCGAGCCGCATCGGCATCCGAAGCGACGTGCATCCAACACTGCAAGGTGAGCTCAACGCCACCCGGCTGGCTCCGAAAGCACAGTACGCGACGGAGAGTCGGAGCACGCGCACACGGCACGCGACGCGCCCCGTGGTGGATCGCCGTCGGCGGTGGCGTCCGGTACCCCAGCCGCCCCCGTGCGCCTCACAGGACAAGCGTACTGTTAAGGTCGTAGCGCGAGGAACCGGCGCCCTCCGGCGCTGGAGCACCTGCAAAGACTCGGTCGCCGGCACAGCCCCGCCGGCGACCAACCCTCACAGACGAGTGGAGCTGACGTGACGACAAGTATCGATACTTTCGGCGCCAAGGGCACCCTCGAGGTCGGAAGCAACTCCTACGAGATCTTCCGCCTCTCCGCCGTGCCCGGCACCAAGAAACTCCCCTACGCACTCAAGGTCCTCGCGGAGAACCTGCTCCGCACCGAGGACGGCGCGAACATCACCGCCGATCACATTCGCGCCATCGCGGACTGGGACCCGTCGGCCGAGCCGAGCATCGAGATCCAGTTCACGCCCGCCCGCGTGATCATGCAGGACTTCACCGGCGTGCCCTGCATCGTCGACCTCGCCACCATGCGCGAGGCCGTGGCCACCCTCGGCGGCGACCCCAACAAGGTCAACCCGCTCGCGCCCGCCGAGATGGTCATCGACCACTCGGTGATCATCGACGTGTTCGGCCGCGCCGACGCGCTCGAGCGCAACGTCGACATCGAATACTCCCGCAACCGTGAGCGTTACCAGTTCCTGCGCTGGGGCCAGGGCGCGTTCGACGACTTCAAGGTCGTCCCCCCGGGCACCGGCATCGTGCACCAGGTCAACATCGAGCACCTGGCCCGCACCGTGATGGTCCGCAACGGCCAGGCCTACCCCGACACCTGCGTCGGCACCGACTCGCACACCACCATGGTCAACGGCCTCGGCGTATTGGGTTGGGGCGTCGGCGGTATCGAGGCCGAGGCGGCCATGCTCGGCCAGCCCGTCTCCATGCTGATCCCGCGCGTCGTCGGCTTCAAGCTGACCGGTGAGATCAAGCCGGGCGTCACCGCCACCGACGTGGTGCTCACCGTCACCGACATGCTGCGCAAGCACGGCGTCGTCGGCAAGTTCGTCGAGTTCTACGGCAAGGGCGTCGCCGAGGTTCCGCTGGCGAACCGCGCGACCCTTGGCAACATGAGCCCCGAATTCGGTTCCACCGCAGCGATCTTCCCGATCGACGAGGTGACCATCGACTACCTGCGCCTGACCGGCCGCTCCGACGACCAGCTCGCACTGGTCGAGGCGTACGCCAAGGAACAGGGCATGTGGCACGACGCCGAACACGAGCCGGTGTACTCGGAGTACATGGAGCTCGACCTGGGCGACGTGGTGCCCTCCATCGCGGGCCCGAAGCGGCCGCAGGACCGAATCCTGTTGTCGGACTCCAAGACCGCGTTCCGCAAGGACATCCACAACTACACCAGCGACGCGGAGAGCGGCCCCGCCGCCGTCACCCCGCACACGCACCTGGACGAGGCCATCGAGGAGTCCTTCCCGGCCAGCGATCCGGCCGTGCTGTCCTTCGCCGACGACGACGCGGTGCTCATCCCGTCCGCCGCGAACGGTGCCGTCGGCAGGCCGAGCAAGCCGGTCAAGGTCTCCTCGGAGGAGTACGGCGACTTCGTGCTCGACCACGGCGCCGTGGTGGTCGCCTCGATCACCTCCTGCACCAACACCTCCAACCCGTCGGTCATGCTCGGCGCCGCGCTGCTCGCCCGCAACGCCGTCGAGAAGGGCCTGACCTCCAAGCCGTGGGTCAAGACCTCCATGGCGCCGGGTTCGCAGGTCGTCAACGACTACTACAACAAGGCGGGCCTGTGGCCCTACCTGGAGAAGCTCGGCTTCTTCCTGGTCGGCTACGGCTGTGCCACCTGCATCGGCAACACCGGCCCGCTGCCGGAGGCCGTGTCGAAGGCGATCAACGACAACGACCTCTCGGTCACCGCGGTGCTCTCGGGCAACCGCAACTTCGAAGGCCGCATCTCCCCCGACGTGAAGATGAACTACCTGGCCTCGCCGCCGCTGGTCATCGCCTACGCGCTCGCCGGAACGATGGACTTCGACTTCGAGACCGACCCGCTCGGTCAGGACTCCGACGGCAACGACGTCTTCCTGAAGGACATCTGGCCCTCGCCGAAGGAGATCGAGGAGACCATCGGCTCCGCGATCAGCCAGGACATGTTCGTCAAGTCCTACGCCGACGTGTTCAAGGGTGACGAGCGCTGGCGCGGGCTGGAGACCCCCGAGGGCAAGACCTTCGAGTGGGATCCGCAGTCCACCTACGTGCGCAAGCCCCCGTACTTCGACGGCATGCCGCAGACCCCGGAGCCGGTCACCGACATCAAGGGCGCGCGCGTGCTGGCCTACCTGGGCGACTCGGTCACCACCGACCACATCTCCCCCGCGGGCAACATCAAGCCGGGCACCCCGGCCGCGCAGTACCTGGAGTCCAACGGCGTCGAGCGCAAGGACTACAACTCCTACGGCTCGCGTCGCGGTAACCACGAGGTGATGATCCGTGGCACCTTCGCCAACATCCGGCTGCGCAATCAGCTCCTCGACGACGTCTCGGGCGGTTACACCCGCGACTTCACCCAGGACGGCGGCCCGCAGGCCTTCATCTACGACGCCTCGCAGAACTACCAGGCCGCGGGCATCCCGCTGGTCGTGCTCGGCGGCAAGGAGTACGGCTCGGGTTCCTCGCGCGACTGGGCGGCCAAGGGCACCTCGCTGCTCGGCGTGAAGGCCGTCATCACCGAGTCCTTCGAGCGCATCCACCGCTCGAACCTCATCGGCATGGGCGTCATCCCGCTACAGTTCCCGGCGGGCGAGTCGGCCGCGTCGCTGAAGCTGGACGGCACCGAGACCTTCGATATCGAGGGCATCACCAAGCTGAACGAGGGTGCGACTCCAAAGACCCTGAAGGTCACCGCCACCAAGGAGAACGGTGAGAAGATCACCTTCGACGCGGTGGTGCGGATCGACACCCCCGGTGAGGCCGATTACTACCGCAACGGCGGCATCCTGCAGTACGTGCTGCGCAACATGATTCGCGGCTGATCACGCACTCGCCGTTAGTCGAGAGTCCGCGCACCGCGTTTTCGCGGTGCGCGGACTTCTCACACCTCTTGGAGGAGCACGTCCGCTATGCCCAAAGTCAGTGATGATCACCTCGCCGCCCGGCGCAGCCAGATTCTCGACGGGGCGCGGCGCTGCTTTGCCGAATACGGGTACGAGGGCGCCACGGTGCGCCGGCTCGAGGAAGAGATCGGCCTGTCCCGCGGCGCGATCTTCCACCACTTCCGGGACAAGGACGCGCTGTTCTTCGCGCTGGCGCAGGAAGACGCCGAGCGGATGGCCGACGTGGCGGCCAACCAGGGCATCGTCGGGGTGATGCGCGACATGCTCGCCCACCCCGAGCAATTCAATTGGCTCGGCACCCGTTTGGAGATCGCGCGGCGGCTGCGCACCGATCCCGAGTTCCGCGCGGGCTGGTCGCAGCGTTCGGCCGAACTGACCGCCGCGACGCTGGCCAGGCTGGAGCGCCGCAAGGCGGCGGGTGCGTTGCGCGACGACGTGCCCACCGACGTCCTACTCGGCTATCTCGACCTGGTCCTGGACGGCCTCATCGCCCGCATCGCCTCCGGGCACACCAACGAAAACCTGACGGCGGTACTGGATCTCGTCGAAGCCTCGGTGCGTCGTCGGGACTGAAGCCGCCCCGCGCACCTACGCCTGGCGTGCTGTGTCGAGATCCGGACGCCGCCCTGGGCCGAACGAGACTTCGACACCGGGCCTAGCCACAGCAGTCGAATGCCAGTCCACCCGTTGGCAACGCCGGATACTCGACCTGCGCGGCCGCCTCGACCTCCCGCAGGATGCGTTCCCGATCTGCCGGATCCAGATATCGGCCCCGGCAGACCACCGCGTGGATCCGCCGGGTATTGCCGATCGCGGCGAGCGGATCACTGTCCAGGACAACAAGATCCGCGTTCTTGCCCACTTCGACGGTGCCACTGACCGCGGCAAGCCCGGCGCATCGCGCGGCATCGCGGGTGGCGGCCTGCAACGCCTGCATCGGCGAAAGGCCCGCCCGCACCAGCAGTTCCAACTCCTCGTGCAGCGAAAAGCCGGGGAACACAAAGGGATTCCCCGCGTCGGTGCCCGCGACGATGCCGACACCAGCGGCGTTCATCGCGCCGAGCAGCTCTAGCCTCGAGTCGAAGTTGCGTCGCAGCGTGGTGGCCTGTGCGGCGTCGGGCTCGGGACCGATCCGTTGCTGCCAGAACTGGCGCAGGAAGTCGGGCAGGTAGCGCAACCGATCGTCGTCCGGCCGCCCTGGCGCCACACCGGTCGCTAACCGTTCCAGGACAACCAAGGTCGGCGATTGCCAAGTACCGCGCCGGATCATCAGATCGAACAACGCCGCGGCGACTTCGGGACTGTGCGTATCAGCCGCCGCGCGTTCCATCCTGGCCCGGCCCACTCGCTGCGCCTCCGGATCCATAGGCCCGGCATTGATTTCCGCGTACAGCTCCGAGGTACGGGACGAGGTGGACAACAGCATGCCGTACAGGTGCTCGATGGTGTGCTGTCCGAGCTCGACGGCCTCGGCCACCGGAATGCGGTGCGGCACGTGACCGGCGAAAGGCAAGCCGACCCTGCGCGACTCGTCCGCGATGGCCGTGAACGTTTCGTGGGTCAGCAGCGAGTAGACCTTCACGAAGTCCGCACCCTCGTGCTTGCTCCGCCGGACGGCCGCCCGCGCTTCGGCCTCGTTCGACACCACCGTCGAGCCGGGCCAGATACCGGGCGGCCCGTCGATGATGCTGCTCGCCAGGACGATTCGCGGGCCGAGCACCGCGCCCTGTTCGATGCGCCGTCGCAGGTCGTGGATCTCGGGGAAGCCCCACATCTCCCGGATACCGGTGACGCCGTGCACGACGTGCAGCGGCGGAAAGGTGCTCTCCGCCTGCGCCATATGGGTGTGCATGTCCCACAGTCCGGGGATGACGAACTTGCCCGTCAGATCCAGGGTGCGCACCGCGGGCAGCCGCGGCAGGTCCGGGTACCGGCCCACCGCGAGAATCCGATCCGCGGCGAGCACGATCGTCATGTCCGGCCGCGGCGGCGACCCGGTTCCGTCGATCACCGTCGCCCCGGACAGCACCGTGATCGGCTCGGCTGCGCCGGGGTCGGCACCGACCGCGGACTGGGCGAGCAGTCCACCCGCCACCGCTCCCGCCGCGCCTTTGACCAGCCAGGACAGAAATTCCGCGCGATCCATGTCCGGCAGCACCACATCCCACCTTCCGGCGTCAGTTCACCCCGCGCCGGCGGACCGGTCGCGCACGCCAAGACTAACGAACCGAAGGCGGGCAGTGGACGAAAACCGTTGCCGCGGGGCACTTTCGGCTCGAAGAGATCGTCGATGCAGTCGGCGGTGTCGTCCACCGGTGGTCGATGCCGACTACTCCCCCGGTTCCAGACTGCCGAGCAGCGCACGGGCGATGCGATCGAGTTCGCGGCGGTCGTGCGCGGAGAGCGCCGACAGCATGCGGGTTTCGTTCTCGGTGTGGGCGGTGACGACCGTGTCGACGAGCTTGCGGCCTTCGTCGGTCAGTGCGACGCGCACCGCGCGACGGTCGGCGGGGTCGGCGACGCGGCGGACCAGGCCCGCCGATTCGAGCCGGTCGAGGCGGCCGGTCATGCCCGCCCTGGAGAGCATCAGCGTGTCCGCGAGGACGGACGGGTTGAGTTCGAACGGTTCGCCGGAACGGCGCAGGGCGGCGAGCACATCGAATTCGCCACGCTGGAGGCCGTGCGCGGTGAACACCTCTTCGATCACCCGCTGCGCCACGACGAGCAGTCTGCCGAGGCGGCCGACGATCGCCATGGCCTCCAGTTCGAGGTCGGGTCGTTCGCGCCGCCACTGCGCGACGATCACATCGACGGGATCGTCCCCCGCGTCACGGCCGGTGCGGGTTGCGGCGGCCCGAGCCGGACCGTCCGCCGGTGCGGTCTCGGGTGCCTCACCCATGTGCGTGCGAGATCAGTTGTCGCGTCTCCACCATGGACAGGATTCTATTCGCCGATATATAGTTCGGTAGCGAATTATCAAGCAGCGAACTATTTGGAGACCCCGTGAGCGCCACCTCGCCCCGCATCGACGTCGCCATCCGCCAGCCGCAGGATGCCGAGACACTGAGCACCGACGCGGTCACCGTGCGGCTACTCCTCGACGCCTCCGACACCGACGGCACGCTGAGCACGCTCGAAGTCACCATGCGGCCCGGCGCCGACGGTGCGTCGCCGCACTACCACACCCGGTCCGACGAACTGTTCTACGTCGCGGACGGCGAACTGCAGCTGCTGGCCGGCGACCGGATCGTCACGGTCGGCGCGGGCGGCTCGATCGTGGTGCCGAAGTTCATGCCGCACGCCTTCGGCGCCACACCCGACAGCTCCGCGCGCGTCATGATCGCGCTGCTGCCCGGCGTACAGCGCTTCGAGTACTTCCGGCTGCTCGACCGCATCGCCAAGGGCGAATCCACCCTGGCCGAGCTCGCCGCGGCCCAGGAGGAGTTCGATAACCACTTCGTCGACGCGCCGCGCTGGTGGGCCGAGCGCACCGCCAACCGCCGCTGACGGTCGTGCACAATCCGACTGTGATCAACCCGTCGATGCGGGCCGGAACAACTCCGGCCGTGAAGGAGGTTCGCAGGAGATGACCTTTTCCGTCCCGATCCTCGTCCGGGGTTACGAACTCGACACCCAAGGCCATCTGAACCAGGCGGTCTATCTGCAATACGCCGAGCACGCCCGCTGGGAACTGATGCGAGCCGCGGGCGCGTCGCAGGAAAAGATCGTCGCCAGCGGCGTCGGCCCGGTCGTACTGGAAACCACCATCAAGTATCTGCGCGAGCTGCGCGGCGGCGACGAGGTCACCGTATCGGTCGACTTCGAATGGCTGACCGGCAAGACATTCCGGTTCCGGCACGAGATCCGCAAACTCGACGGCACCGTCGCGGCCGAGATATCGACGATTACCGGCCTGCTCGACCTCACCACTCGCAAGCTCGTCGCCGCGCCGGGCGAACGCTTCGCGGCGCTGGCCGACCGGCCCGACCTGCTCGGACTTTGAATCGGCAAGTGCGGATGCACAGCCGCCAACCCTGAGCAATGTAGGTCTCAATTTTCCCATTCGGAAATAGCTCACCGGTTGCGCTTGAACCGTGTGCGGCGCACCGAAAATCTTTCGGCGCTAGCGCATCCGGTTCTGAAATTCGGTTTGCCACCGGCCGTGAAATCTCTCGAACCGAACCGATCCGGCCGAGCTGCGCGTTATGATCCAAGTCACGCTCGGGGGTCGTGGCAAATCGCGAGCAGATCGGATTCAGATCGGAGAATGAGCTATGACCGACGCACTCCGCCTTCCCGGAACCGCGCCGAAGAGTGACCGCGTTGCTCCGTTGCGGGGTGTACTGGTCGCGGAGTCGGAACGAGATATCACCGTGCGGGTGCCCGAGGGAACGTGGACTTTCCGTCGGTCCGACGTCGTGCGCGTGCTCGATTCGCCGCTGACCGACGGACTCTCCTGCGTGCCCGACGGCATCACGACCCTGCCCGACGGCACCTCGCCCCGGGCAGGCAGAGTCAGTGCCGAGGTCGGCGCCGAGCGCGTCGGCCGCCAGGTGGTGGTGGACATCCGCGCCGGTGCCACTGCGGATTTCACCCGCAAGATGCGCATCGATCTCGTCGATCGGCCGATGACCATCCCGGAGACACCCTCCCCGGCGCGCGGCGACGAAGAACTGCGGCAGCTCACCGAGCGTTGGGCCGAGCGCCTGAACATCGTCGATCTCACCGGCGCGCACGGCGCCACCTACACCTACTGTCAGACCAAGTCGTTCGCGACCAGCGACGACGGCATCAACTGCGACAGTCTCGACTGAGCGGTGCGCGCATGACGGCACGCCGGGCGAGCTCGGTCCTCATAGTGTCGGAATCCGACGACCTGCACGCCACCGCCATGGCGGCGACGCTGCGAGAGCACCACGCGCTCAGCGCGATCCACCTCGACCTGCGCGACTTCCCGCGCGAGTCGGGCAGTTTCCGGCTGGATCGGCTCGGCACCGCGCGCTCGCTCTCGCATCTCATCGGACTCGACGACGTGCGCTCGGTCTGGTGGCGCCGCCCGCATCCGTGCCAGGTGCCCGGCGGGGTCCGCGCCACCGACGACGAGTTCCGCCAGGCCGAATGCGACAGCTTCATCCAGGGCATGCTCTGGTCCATCCCGGCCAACTGGATCAACGACCCCGGCGCCGACCGCACCGCGGCCCGCAAGATCGTGCAGCTGGAGACGGCGCTGCGCGCCGGGTTCGCGGTGCCGGAGACCCTGATCACCAACGATCCGGACGAGGCCCGCAGTTTCGCCGAATCCCGGCCCGGCCCAGTCGTTTACAAGCGCACCGGTACCAGCCGCGCCGAGTTCGCCGAGACCAGGATCATCACCGAGGCCGACTACGGCAGGCTCGCGGGCATCCGCGCCGCGCCGACCACCTTCCAGGATTACATCGACGCCGAATGCGATCTGCGGGTCGTCTGGGTGGACGGTGTCGAATGGACGGTGCGCATCGACTCGCAAGCCGGCGTCGGCCGTGTCGATTCTCGCCTGGACACCTCGGTGGATTTCGTGCGCGAGCAGCTGCCCGCGTCGGTGAGCAAATCGCTCGCCACGCTGATGGGTGCGCTCGGATTGTCCTTCGGCGTCTTGGACATTCGGCTCGGCCTCGACGGCGAGTACTACTTCCTCGAGGTCAACCCGCAGGGCCAGTTCGCGTACCTGGAGATCAAGACCGGCCTGCCCATCTTCCGCAGCCTCGCCAACCTGCTCGTCGACGGCGACGGCTCGGTCAGCGGCTACTGACGGCGGTAGCTGTGCAGGACCACGCCCGAGGTCGGGAACGCAACCACGTCCGCCAGTTGTAGCCGCTGCGCCGGTATCTCGTCGAACAGGCGTTGGCCCGCGCCGAGCAGCACCGGAAACACCAGCAGCCGAAGCTCATCCACCGCGCCGAGGCGCAAAAACTGCTGCGCGGTGCGCGCACCGGCGAACACGACGAGTGGCTTGCCCGGCTCGCTCTTCAGCTCGGCGATCTCGGCGGCGAGATTCGCGCCGATCCGGCGCGCGGGCTGCCACGGCAGGTCCGGGTCCGGCTGGGTGGACAGCACGAGCTTCGGCAGCGCGTTGACCAGCGGTGCCAGCAGCGCGTCGCCGGGCGTGGCCGGATCCTGTTGCGCCCCCGGCCAATACTGGGCGAGCAGCGCGTAGGAGGCGCGGCCGAAGATCTGGCCGTCCACCGCACCGAGCAGCTCGGCGAGGTACGCGTCCAGTTCGGGGTCGTCGACCTCGATCCAGTCCAGCGCACCGTCCGGGCCGGCGGCATAGCCGTCCAGCGTCACCATCATCTGCAGCAGTATCGTCCGCACTCGAGGCTCCTTTCGCGAGATGTGGCCTCGATGGTGCAGACGGTCCTGGGCAAACGAACTCATCGGTTCGGTCGAAAGAGATACCGTCCGAACCGGTTTCGAGTTCTGCGGACGCTACTGGCTCTTACGGCGGTTCGCACCGCCGCGGCTGCGGAGCTGCACATGCGACTCCACCAGCACATTGTGGATGAAGCCGTAGGAGCGACCGGTCGCTCGCGCCAGCGAGCGAATGCTCGCCCCTGCCTCGTACTGCTTCTTCAACTGGGTCTGTAGGCGGTCCCGGGACTTCCCCGTGACACGTGTTCCCTTACCCAGGGTGGCTTTGACTTGCGTTGGCCTGTCGCTCATGGCTTCCTCCGAGTCGCCGAGCAGCTCTTTCCAGGCTAAGCACTCGAGGGTCCGTGATCAACGGATTCTTGTGATGAAAGTCACGCAAGCTGAATAAGTTCCAAATATTCGGCGGACCAATGGTCTTCCGTACCGTCCGGTAGCAAGATCACGCGCTCCGGCGACAGGGCTTCCGCGGCGCCCGGGTCGTGCGTCACCAGGACGACGGCGCCCGCGTAAGTGCGCAGCGCGTCGAGCACTTGCTCGCGCGACACCGGATCCAGGTTGTTGGTCGGCTCGTCGAGCAGCAGCACGTTGGCGGCCGAGGAGACCAGCCCGGCCAGCGCGAGACGGGTCTTCTCACCACCGGAGAGCGTGCCCGCGGGCTGATCCAACTGGGGACCGGTGAACATGAACGCGCCGAGCAGGCTGCGCAGGTTCTGCTCCCCCGCGTCCGGCGCGGCATGGCGGATGTTCTCCCACACGGTCGCCTGGTCGTCGAGGGTGTCGTGCTCCTGCGCGAAGTAGCCGACCTTGAGGCCGTGGCCGGGCACCAGATTGCCCGCGGTCGGTTGCTCGACCCCGGCCAGCATGCGCAGCAGCGTGGTCTTGCCCGCGCCGTTGAGGCCGAGCACCACGACCCGGCTGCCGCGGTCGATCGCGAGGTCGACGCCGGTGAAGATCTCCAGCGAGCCGTAGACCTTGGTCAGGTTCTCCGCCATCAGTGGCGTCTTGCCGCACGGGGCGGGTTCGGGGAACTTGATCCTGGCCACCTTGTCGGCCACGCGCACGTCGTCCAGCTCGGCGATCAACCGGTCGGCGCGCTTGGCCATGTTCTGTGCCGCAGTGGCTTTCGTGGCCTTGGCGCCGAGCTTGGCGGCCTGCACGCGCAGCGCGCTCGCCTTCTTCTCCGCGTTGGCGCGTTCGCGGCGGCGGCGCTGTTCGTCGGTGGCGCGCGCGTCGAGGTACTTCTGCCAGCCCATGTTGTAGACGTCGGCCTCGCCGCGCACCGCGTCCAGGAACCACACCTTGTTCACCACGTCGCCGAGCAGTTCCACATCGTGGCTGATCACGATCAGGCCGCCGTCGTGGTTCTGCAGGAAACCGCGCAACCAGGTGATCGAGTCGGCGTCGAGGTGGTTGGTCGGCTCGTCCAGCAGCAGGATGGTGTCGGAGCGCCCGCCGCTGCCGTCGGAGGCGGCGAACAGGATGCGCGCCAACTCGATTCGCCGACGCTGACCGCCGGAGAGGGTGCGCAGCGCCTGCGCGAGCACCCGGTCGGGCAGGCCGAGGCTGTTGCAGATGCGGGCGGCGTCGCTCTCGGCGACATAGCCGCCGAGCGCGGAGAAGCGCTCCTCCAGGCGGCCGTACTTGCGGACCGCCTTGTCGCGCTCGGCCTCGTCGGCCACCTCCGCCATCAGCGCCTGCTGCTTCTCCATGTCGCGGATCAGCGTGTCCAGGCCGCGGGCCGAGAGCACCCGGTCGCGGGCGAGGATGTCGAGGTTGCCCTCCTTCGGATCCTGCGGCAGGTAGCCGATATCGCTGGAGCGCAAGATCTTTCCGGCATACGGCTCGCCCTCGCCCGCCAGGATGCGCAGCGTGGTGGTCTTGCCAGCACCGTTGCGCCCGACCAGTCCGATCCGGTCGCCGGACTGCACCCGCAGGGCCGGTCCGGGGGCCGACAGCAGGGTGCGGACTCCGGCCCGGACCTCCAGGTCGGTCGCGGTGATCACAGATTTCTCCTCGCGGATCAGTGGTGCTGGGCGGTAAGTACTCGATTGTGCGACGCCGATACACACAAGAACCACCGATTTTACCTGGGTTCGGGCGCCGCTCTTACCCGCGGCGACTCGGGTGTGACGGCCGTAACTGAACCGCCGAGTAACCTGCCGTGGCATGAGTAACGATCTTTTGGGCAAGAGCGCTCTGGTGAGCGGGGCAAGTCGGGGTATCGGTAAGGCCGTCGCGGCGGAGCTGCTGAGCCGCGGTGCGAACGTGCTGATCACCGCGCGCAAGCAGGGTCCGCTGGACGAGACCGCCGCCGAGCTGCGGGCCCTCGGCCACCAGGGTGAGGTCGTGGCGCTGGCGGGCAACTCCGGACACGCCGAAGACCGCGCGGCCGCCATCGACCGGTTGATGGCCGAGTTCGGCTCGGTGGACATCCTGATCAACAACACCGGCATCAACCCGGTTTACGGGTCGCTGATGGAGGCCGACCTGGATGCGGTGCGCAAGATCTTCGATGTGAACGTCGTCGCGGCGCTCGGCTACATCCAGCAGGCGTTCAAGGCGTGGATGGGTGAGCACGGTGGCGCGGTGGTCAACGTCGCGAGCGTCGCGGGCATCCGCTCGTCCGGGGTGATCGCCGCGTACGGCGCGTCGAAGGCGGCGCTGATCCGGCTCACCGACGAGCTCGCCTGGCAGCTCGGTCCGAAGATCCGGGTGAACGCGGTCGCACCGGGCGTGATCAAGACGAAGTTCGCCGACGCGCTGTACGCCGAGGACGAGGAGCGCGCGGCGAGCGTCTACCCGATGAAGCGGCTCGGCACGCCGGAGGATGTGGCACGACTGATCGGGTTCCTGGTCTCGGACGAGGCGGCGTGGATCACCGGGGAGACCGTGCGCGTGGACGGCGGATTGCTGTCCACCGGTGGCATCTAGGCGTCCCGAAGCGCCATGGTGACTCGGAGGCGGCGGTGAGCCAACCCATGTCGAAAGCCTCGACGTGACTGTAGATGTCGTCGTCTGCGGACTCGGTCCGGCAGGCCGGGCGCTGGCGCATCGTTGCCTGGCCCGTGGGCTGTCGGTCACCGTGGTCGATCCAGCGCCGGATCGTCGGTGGACGGCGACCTACGCGACGTGGGCGGACGAGCTGCCCGGGTGGCTGGCTCCGGCGGCCGTCGCGGCGACGGTCGACCGGCCGACGGCGTGGGGAACTCGTGCGCACCGCATCGAGCGGGCTTATGCCGTGCTCGATACGGCCCGGCTGCGGGAGTCCTTGGATCTGACAGGGGCCGAGGTCGTCACGGATCGCGCGGTGGAGCTCACCGCAGGCACGGCGGCACTGGCCTCTGGTCGCCTGCTGCGGGCGCAACGGGTCATCGACGCGCGCGGCATTGCCCGCTCCCCCGCGTTGGCCGAGCAGACGGCCTACGGGCTCGTGCTCGACGCGGAACAGTGCGCGGGACTCGCGCCGCTGTTCATGGACTGGCGTGCGGACAACGGCGCACCCGAGGACGCGCAGCGGTCGTTTCTGTATGCGGTGCCGCTCGGCGGCGGCGAGATGTTGCTGGAGGAAACCTGCCTCGCCGGTCGGCCCGCGCTCGACGGCACCGACCTGCGCGAGCGGCTGGTGCGCCGACTGCGTTCCCGTGGCATCGAACTCACCGGTGCCGAGCGGGTGGAGCGAGTTCGGTTCCCGGTAGAAGGCGGCAGGCTCGGGCGACACACCTTCGGCGCGGCGGGCGGATTCGCGCATCCGGCCACCGGGTACAGCGTCGCCGCTGCTCTCGCCGCGACCGACGCCGTCGCGGCGGGGGCGGCGGTCTGGCCGGTGCCGGCGCGGGCGGTGTACCGACTGCGCGCCGCCGGTTTGCGGGCGTTGCTCGCGTTGCCGCCGACCGACCTCCCGGTTTTTTTCGACGCATTCTTCGGCCTCCCCGCCGCCGCACAACGCGCGTATCTTTCGGGCCGCACCGACCTGAATGGCATGGTCAGCGCCATGTCGAAGCTGTTCGTGGCGCTGCCGCCCACCCAGCGACGGCGTGTCGCGGCCGCGACACTCGGGATGCCGATTCGCTCGCGTATTCGAATGCCTTCCGCCATCATGGAGTAATGAGTGGGCCTTACCGTCCAGCACTCAACCGTCCCGAGCCGCTGCCGCAGCGGCCCCGCGGACGAGATACCCGCGTGGAGGGGATTGCGCAGTGAGGTCGATCTGGAAGGGCTCGATCGCGTTCGGGCTGGTGAACGTCCCGGTCAAGGTCTATACCGCGACCGAGGACCACGACATCCGATTCCATCAGGTGCACGCCAAGGATGGTGGGCGGATCAAATACGACCGCGTCTGCACGGTGTGTGGCAAGTCCGTGCAGTACGCCGACATCGATAAGGCCTACGAATCGCCCGACGGCGACAAGGTCATTCTCACCGACGAGGACTTCGCCAAACTGCCCGCCGCCGAGAAGCACGAGATCCCGGTGCTGCAGTTCGTGCCGAACGAGCAGATCGACCCGATCCTGTTCGACAAGAGCTACTACCTCGAGCCCGACTCCAGCACGCCCAAGGCCTATGTGCTGCTGGCGACGACGCTGGACCGCATCGACCGCACCGCACTGGTGCACTTCACGCTGCGCCAGAAGACCAGGCTCGCGGCGCTGCGGGTGCGCGACGGCATGCTGGTGCTGCAGACGCTGCTGTGGCCGGACGAGGTGCGCGAGGTCGACTTCGAATCGCTGGACGGGGTTGCCGAACCGAAGCCGCAAGAGATCAAGATGGCCGAGACGCTGGTCGAGACCATGTCCGACGATTTCGACCCGGATCAGTTCACCGACGAGTACCAGATCGAACTCAAGCGGTTGCTCGACGAGGCGATCGCCAGCGGCACCGGGAAGGTGCCCGAGCAGCCGGAGGCCGCGCCCGCCGAGATGGACGCCGAGGTGGTCGACCTGGTTGCCGCGCTGCAACGCAGCCTGGAGGCCAGCGGCCGACGCGCGGCGGGCGGTGCGGACGACAATGGCAAGGCCAAGCCGGCGAAGAAGGCGGCCGCCAAGAAGACTCCGGCCAAGAAGGCGGCCGCGAAGAGCACCGCGAAACCGGCGAAGAAGACAGCCAAGAAGGCCGCCGCGCGCAAGGGGGCCTAAGGGTACGACGGCTTCCGGCTGGCAAACTGTCGGCATGGATTCTGCCGTTGTGATCGTCCCGATGGGTCTCGGCCACCTGCGCCAGGTCCTCGATCTCGGTCACGAAGTCTTCGACATCACCGCCAAGCCGTACACCTCGTGGTCGCTGACCTCGGTGGCCGAACACCTCGACAGCCCCGACAACGCCTGCTGGGTCGCCCTCGATTCGGACCGCGTGGTCGGTTTCGTGCTGGGGTCCATGGAATTCGAGAACCGCGACGACTGGGCCTATCTCGAATGGATCGCCGTCGCGCCGGACATGCAAGGGCACGGCATCGCCCGGCGGCTGGTCGACGTCTGCTCGGAGGCGTTGTTCGCGCGCGGTGCGCGGCGCATCGTCACCGATGTGGAAGACCGCAATACGGCCTCGACGGCGTTGATGACGCGCAGTGGTTTCACCCCCGCCGCCACGGTGACGCTGTTCGTCCGGCCGAACCCCAACGATCCCGATCCGGACTCCCAACTCACCCCCGCCGCGATCGCCCCCGGCACCAAACGCGCGCTCATCCGCCGCGGTCGGCTCGCCGGGGACAACCGGATGGCCCGCTAGCGCCGCTCAGAACATGCCGTTCGGGATCTGATCCTCCGCCGGCACCGGCTGCAGCGCGTGCCAGTGCTCGGTGATCTTGCCGTCGACCAGCCGCCAGATGTCGACCACGGCGGCGCCGCGCGGATCGTCCTGCGGAATCAGGTGGTAGTGCACCGCTACGTAGTCGTCGTCGGCGATCACCCGTTTGATGTCGAGCCGGGCCCCGGCGATCGGTGAGTTGGCGGTGAACTCGAGGAAAGCGTCTCTGCCGGAAGGGTTTCCGGGGACGTGCGTGCGAAAATCTTCGTGCAGCAGTGTGCGCATCCCGTCGAGGTTGCCGTCGGCGAATTGCGCGAGGCCGTGCAGGACCAGGTTCTTGTTGTGGGCGGCGAGGTCGTTTGTCATGCGGCAACCGTGGCAGTCGCGGTCGCGGCCGTCGATTACCAGGGATGTAATGGCCGCGGGTCGGCCGGGTGGCGATACTGGGCGGGTGGATCAGGATCGTCGTCCGGTCGGTGAGCTGCTGCGCGAGTGGCGGCTGCGGCGTGGGTTGAGTCAGCTCGAACTGTCCGTTCAGGCCGACATCTCTTCCCGGCATGTGAGTTTCGTCGAGACCGGGCGGACCGTTCCCAGTGCGGCGATGGTCGAACGGTTCGCCGAGCATTTGAACGTTCCACTGCGTGAACGCAACCGGTTGTTGGTCGCGGCCGGGCACGCGCCTGTTTACCGGCATCGATCACCGGACGATCCCGAGTTGGCTCGGGCGCGCGACGCTGTGCGGCGGGTGCTCGATGTGCACGAGCCGTTTCCCGCGTTGGCGGTCGACCGTCGGTGGAATCTGTTGTTCGCGAACACGGCCAGCCGCGTCTTCTTCGATGGGGTGGATCCGGCACTGCTGCGTGCGCCGATCAATATGATGCGGATCGGACTGCACCCCAACGGTTTCGCGCGGAGACTGCGCAATCTGGATCAGGTGCGCGGGTTCCTGCTGCCGCGGCTGGCTCGCCAGGCCGGGCAGACCGGCGATGCCGAACTGCGCGCCCTCTACGACGAACTGAGCTCGTACTATCCGGCCGGCGAGACGGTTCCGATCGATCCGGCGGAAGTCGCGCTGCCGATTCGGATTCGGCATGGGGACGCCGAATTGTGCTTCTTCAACACGATCACCACCTTCGGCGCCGCGTTCGACATCACCCTCGACGAGATCGCGGTGGAAGCCTATTTTCCTTCCGACACAGTGACTTCCGACTATCTGTATGCGCTTGCGCGGGCGGGTGAGCGGGTCGACACGCACGGGTCCTGACCGGTCAGCCGGCCGCAGCCCGGCCTTGTTCGAAGAACTCCAGCAGTTTCGACGCGGTGTCGACTTCCGAGCGCTCGCGTAATGCGCCGAACGGGGCGTTCCAGAAGTCTCCGGTGCGTGGTTTCCATGGACCGACGTAAGCGTATGGCGCCGGGTGGCTCGCGTCGCCTGGCGAGACGCCGTAATTCACCTCGCCTGCGGAGCTGGACAGATCGAAGTGTTCCGGCCACAGCACCGGTGTGATATCGGGTGCCAAACATCGCAAGGCCTTGTCCCCCAGTGCGAACCACTCACTGATCTGCCGTGCGGCCGCAGGATCGACCTCCAGCACGCTGTCGGGATCTACCCCGGTTGTGTCCTTGTACAGCTCCTTCGGCGCCTCCGGCTCGAATCCGGCCAGCTTCGCGACGTCCCGGTAGGTTCCGCGCAGCGGCGCCCGCCCCTCCGGCCATACCAATTCGGCACCGACGACCGACACCGGCCACTGCACGCCGCCGAAGCCGTGGTGTACCACGCGTAGCCGGATCGTTCCGTATTGCCGGTACTGCGGTCCTGCGATCAGCAACTCCGCCGCCGCGTGCAGGCCCAACCGCGACCGCGTATAACTCTGCTCGTCCACACCGGCATCATTGCCGGTGTGGACGCGTCATGCAGAGGTTTCGGCTACGGCTGGGCCGCGTCCTCGGGGATCGGGATCCCGAGGTAGGTGATGATTGCCTCAATGCCTCGCTTCAATCCCGATACATCGTGTTCGAGGCCCGTCACCCGCTTCTGGGTGTCGAGAACAATCGGTTTCAGGGCAGACATGTCCCCTTTAAGACTCGAGACATCGCACCCGACGGTTGTGAACTCTTCTCGGACTTCCTGCTGGAAGGTTCCCATTCCCTCCTGGAACGCATCCATCCCTATGCCGATAGCACGGTTTTCATGGCGCAATGTCCGGAAGTCGCCCCGCAATAGGTAACCATCTTGCTTCATCTTTTTGACTGAACGATGGATCTTCTTCACCTTCCCCTTGGTCTTATAGATGGCGTCCTCGTACGCGAGCCGATCCTCGTTCAGCACTTCATGCTTCTTCTCCAAAGTGCACACACGCACATCCAGCGCTGGCAGTGTCAATGTCACGTAGAGCCCCCTGTCTTCTCGAATGGAAGCCCAAGTGTAGGTCCGAGTACCGACAGAAAACCACTCGGAAAAGGGGGCCAGAGAACGCATTTGAGCGACACGCCCGCGAATCGCCGATCTCTCGCTTTTTTGGAACGTTCGCAACTGGAACTACCTACGAAACTTGGCTTCCAATTCCGCCGCAGCGCCCTGCAGATCGGCCGGATCGTTATTCTTGAAGATCCCTTCGTACCCGGTCTCCGCACGCACCGCCGCCTCGACCTCCGGATCGTGGTACAGCCGAGCCAGTTTCAGCAGCGTCGGGTTGTCCTTGTCGGCGCCGCGTGCGGCGAAGATGTTGATGTACTGCTTCAGTTCCGGGCGTTCCGGGTCGTCGGTGTAGATCGTTTCGTTCTTCGTCAAACCGGCGGGCCTGGCGAAGGTGTCATCGACGAAGGCGGCGTCGACGCTGCTGAGAGACTGCGCGGTCAGCGTGGGGTCGATGGCGGTCAGCCGCACCTTCGACGCCGCGGTGTCCACGTCTTCCAGCTTCGAGTCCCAGCCTGCGTTGCCCCGCAACACGATCAGACCGGCCGCGGCCAGCGACAGCAGCGGCCGAACCTGATTGGCCGGGTTGTTGCTCAAGGCGATCTGGCCGCCCTGCGGGATGTCGGCGACCGACTTGTGCTTGCGCGAATACAGCGCCAGCGGGAAGATCTCGGTCGCCCCGATCGGCACCAAGGTGTCGTTGTTGCGGGCGTTGTAGTTGGCCAGGTACCGCACATGCTGGAACTTGTTGAGATCGATGCGGCGTTGCGCGAGGGCGGAGTTGGGCTGGTTGTAGTCGGTGAAGTTGACGTACTCGACGGCGATGCCCTGTTCGGCGGCCTTCTTCTTGTATACGTCCCAGTGCGGCAGTGCGACGTCGTTCACACCGATGCGGATCACGTCGTCGCGGTGTTCGATGCCACAGGAAACCGAGGCGACGGCCAGGGCGGACAGGATCGGGATCAGCAGTAACCGGTGCTTCAAGCGCATTGCGAGCAACCTAGATGCTCGGCCGATTCTTCGGAATGGTTTCGCTCATCACAATTCGAACCGTTGTCTCTCCCGCTGCCGGATCGCTTGGATTACCGGGTTCATATAGCGACAAGCATTTCGGGAGCACGAGTGAAATTCCATCGGGTACTGGCGATCCCGGTCCTGGTAGCCACCGCGGCCCTCACCCTTACGGCGTGCGGTTCTGACGACAAGGCCTCCGACGACACGGTAGTGCGGATCGGCACCACCGACAAGGACAAAGCCTGGGACGTTTTCGAGCAGCGGGCCAAGGACAAGGGCATCACGCTGAAGATCACCAACTTCTCCGACTACAAACAGCCGAATCTCGCGCTCGCGCAGAAGCAGATCGATGTGAATCTGTTCCAGCACCTGCAGTTTCTCGGCGCCTACAACGTCGCGAACAGCGACACCCTGACGCCCATCGGATCCACCTACATCGTGCCGCTCGGCCTGTATTCGAAGAAGCACAAGACCCTCGCGGATCTGCCGCAGGGTGCGGAGATCGCGATCCCGAACGACCCGACCAACCAGGCGCGGGCACTGTTCGTGTTGCAGGCGGCCGGCCTGCTGAAGCTCTCCTCGACCACCAACTCCCCCACCCCCGCCGACATCGACAAGGGTGCGTCCAAGGTCAAGGTGACCGCCGTCGACGCCGCGCAGACCGCGCTCTCACTCGCCTCGGTCGACGGCTCGATAGTCAACAACACCTTCCTCGATCGTTCCGGCATCGACCCCAATTCGGCGCTGTACAAGGATGATCCGAAGAATCCGGCGGCCGAGCCGTACATCAACGCGCTGGTGACCAGGGCCGAGGACAAGAACAATCCGAAGCTGTTGCAGCTGGTCGAGCTCTGGCACGATCCCGAGGTGCAGCAGGCGCACCACGAGGTGACCAAGGGCACCGCCGTCGAGGTGCGCCGCACGGGCCCCGAGCTGGAACAGATTCTGCAGCGGGTGCAGCAGTCCATCCGCGACGGCAAGTGAGCACGCCGGCTGCCGTCGAGTTCCGTTCGGTCACCAAGGTTTTCGGTAAAGGCGCGGACGCCCGAGTCGCGCTGGACGATATCGATCTGCGGATCGAGCAGGGCGAAATCTTCGGTGTGATCGGCTATTCCGGCGCGGGCAAGAGCACGCTGGTCCGGTTGATCAACGCGTTGGAGAAACCGACCAGCGGCACCATCGAGATCTCCGGCACCCCCATCACCGGCGTGCGGGAGCGCGAGGTGCGCAGGCTGCGCCGCGACATCGGCATGGTGTTCCAGCAGTTCAACCTGTTCCGATCACGCACGGCCGCAGGCAATATCGAGTATCCGCTCGAGGTGGCGGGATGGAAGCGGGCCGAGCGTAAGGCGCGAGTGGCGGAACTGCTGGAGTTCGTCGGGTTGTCCGACAAAGCCCGCAGCTATCCCGACCAGCTCTCCGGTGGGCAGAAGCAGCGGGTCGGCATCGCCCGCGCCCTGGCGACTTCGCCGTCGCTGCTGCTCGCGGACGAGTCGACCTCGGCGCTGGATCCCGAGACCACCGGCGAGGTGCTGCGGCTGCTGAAGAAGATCAACCGGGAGCTCGGCGTCACCATCGTGGTGATCACCCACGAGATGGACGTCATCCGCGCGGTGGCCGACCGGGTCGCCGTGCTCGCCGAGGGCCGGATCGTCGAACTCGCCAGCACCTTCGAGGTTTTCGCGACCCCGCAGGCGGCGCCGACGCGGTCTTTCGTCGCCACCGTGCTGCACAACCGGCCGTCCGAGGAGGAACAGCGCAGGCTCAGCGAACTGCACGGCGGCAGGCTCGTCACGGTCGACATCGACGACCGGCGCGGCATCGATGCGGCGCTGGCCACCGCCGCCGCGGCCGATGTCCGGTTCGAGGTGGTGTACGGCGGCGTGAGCACGTTGCAGGACAAGACCTTCGGCAGCGTCACGCTGGTGCTGCACGGGGCCGACGAGGCGATCGACAAGGTGATCGACGAGCTCGATCGTCCACCGTTGCTCGAAAAGATCCCTACGGACTGAAAGGAGTACCGATGCAGACGGATTGGGACAAACTCCGGCCGGTCCTGAACGAGGCGATCGGCACCACCATCTACCTGGTGCTGGTCGCGTTCGTGGTCGGCGGCCTGATCGGACTCTTCCTCGGCACCATGCTCTACACCACCCGCAAGGGTGGTCTGCTGGCGAACGCGCCGATCAACCTGCTACTCAACGTGATAGTGAACGTGGTGCGGCCGATCCCGTTCATCATTCTGCTCGCGGCGCTCGGCCCGGTGACGCTGCAGGTGATCGGCACCACCATCGGCACCGAGGCCGCGGCGTTCGTGATGGTTGTCGCCGCCTCGTTCGGCATCGCCAGGATCGTGGAGCAGAACTTGGTGACGGTCGACCCCGGAGTGATCGAGGCGGCCAGGGCGGTCGGCGCCGGTCCGCTGCGAATCATCGTGACGCTGTTGATCCCCGAGGCGCTCGGACCGCTGATCCTCGGCTACACCTTCGTGGTGATCGGGATCGTCGACATGTCGGCGATGGCGGGCACGGTCGGTGGCGGCGGTCTCGGCGATTTCGCGTTGGTCTACGGTTATCAGCGATTCGATTGGCAGGTCACCCTTGTCGCGACTCTGGTCATCATCGCAGGGGTGCAGGGCATCCAGTTCGCCGGCAACTGGTTGGCTCGAAAGGCCCTGCGTCGCTGAACAGTCGCTGGATGTCCGGACCCACCGTCCGGACATCCAGCGGCAGGGCCTATTCGGCGTTGGCGGTGCAGTGGGTGGTGCCCGCGATCCGCGCCGTATTCGGTGCGGAGCTGCCGAAATTCAGTGGCGGCGGACCGAATGCGGCGATGGCCGCCCGCTCCGCCTCGGCCCGGGTGGCGCCCGTGCCGCCGATATAGCGACCGTCACGCTCCGCGATGGCGCCGCATCCGTTGACGAACCGCACAATGATCGTGCAGTTCGTCGCACCGTCCGCGCGGCAGTCCGCCAGCGCGGCCGCGTCGGCCTCCGCCCAGTTCGGGTAGTCCCACGCCGTCGAGACCGACGCACCACCCGACGTCACCGAGATCGCCTTCGACCCGTAGTACGAACCATCCGAGTTGGGCTCGGCGGTGGCCGATCCCGCACTCGCCGCGACGAAAGCCGCGGCGGCGAACAGGCGGAGGGCAGCCTTGCCCGATAGAGACATCATGATCCTCCCCGAGAAGAAATAGTTTCGGCTCAGAGCATGCGGCATCGCGTCCGGTCTGTCCAAATCTTCGACGATCTGCGAGCGCCTGAAATATTCAGGCGCACAGAGCCATTCGAAATGAAACCGTCAGCTCGCGTTCTTCGTGCACGAGGACACGGCGATGCTCGCCGCCCGGGGCGAGGCGCTACCGAGATCGGGGAACGGCGGCGCACTCTCACCGAGCTTGGCGATAGCCAACCGCTCCGCCTCGGCCCGGGTCGGCGCCGAGTCCGCCGCGAACTGCCCATCGGCGCCCCGGGCCACCGCCGCACACCCATTCGAGAAGCGCACCATGATCTTGCAGTCCCACACCGCGCAATCCCGGATCGCCGCCGCATCCGCCGCCACGCGCGACGGATGATCGACCGCCTCGACGACTTTGCCGGCTCCCGGCGAAACAGCCAGCGTGCCATAGTAATTGCCCGCGGCATGCGCCGAGCCGGCGACGGTGAGCGCTGCGGCGGATGTCAGCACCGCACCCAGCGCAGCCCTATTCAGAAGTGACACAGTATCCCCGTTTCAAGAAAGTTGACGCGACGCTGATCATCGCCGAGCGCAGGCGCAGTGTCCAGTATTTCGTTGCGGCCCTTGGGGTTCGCCGTACCGGAGCACGTGATGCCCGAACTCGTAGCCCGGCACCCGCTATTCGGTAATCTCAGCCGCGCCGACTACCGTGGCTGCCGCAGCGATTCGTCGTGCTCACGGTCCTCGCGGTAGTAACGCTGCGTGAGCGCGGCCAGGCGATTGATCTCCGCCACCATGGCATCGCCGTCCATCGGGCGGGCGACGATCGGGTCACCGGTTCTGACGTAGTAGCGGCCGTCCGGGTAGTCCATCCACCAGAAGGCGCGACCGAACGTCGGACGCGAGTCGACGGCGGCTCCCGGCAACACCGTGATCTCACCGAGCCCGAGGCGTTCGCGCTTGAACAGCCGATCCAGTTGCTCGGTAAGGCCGAGCCGGTCCGACGACCGCATCGTCCGCTCCCGATCCGCCGCCACCTCGGCCCGGCGCACGTCGATCGGCGCTTCAGTGCCCGCCGGCATATTCGGCAACGCGGCGACGAGTCGCGTTGCCGCACTGCTGGCAGGACCATATCGCATGACCACATCGGCCCCGGTGTCGGCCGCCCGCCCAGGAAGCTGCGTGAGAGTGGTCGCCGCCGCGCCGTTGACCGCAGCGTGAAAACGTAGCGTCCGCGTCAGATCCGGGCCGTCGAACCCCTTCACCTCGACCCGCACCTCCGGCTCTAGCAGCACCCCCAGCGCACGTTCCAACTCCAGCGAATGCCTGCCGAGCAGCGCGTCGACCGCGGCTTCCCGCTGCCGCACGAGATCATCGAAATCGACTGCCTCCGGGCGGAACTGCAGCGGGTAAGGCAGCCGGTCCCGGCCGTAGGCGGACAGCAGTAGTTGGAACTCGAGACCGCTGAAGCGCCAATTATCCACTGTCACCGCCGATTACCGGCGGAACCGCCTTCGGAAGCGAGTCCAAGCCGGTGACCTCTTCGCCGTTTTCCCTGGTGATCAGATAATCCTTGGTGCCGGACGTCTGCTCCTCATCCTTACGCTGCCCCGCCGCACCCGGCGCCATGCCGCCCGGCGCGCCCGCCGTCCCCGGTCGCGCACTGCTCGTATTAGATGCGGCGGCGGCTGCCGGTGTGACGCCGGGTTGCTGCGGCACGCCGGGAATGCTGCGTCCTGGATTCGGTTGCGCGGTCGGAGTGCCGGGCACCCCAGTGGGGCGACCCGAGGTCGTGCCAGGTGAGCCTGGATTCGGGCGTGTCGGCGAGGTCGGCGTCCCCGTACCCGTCGGTGACGGGGTCGTGGTGCCCGGCACGTTGGTCGTCGGGTTCGTACCGGTGGGCGCCTGAGTAGCCGGGTTCGCCTGCGTCGCAGCGGGATTAGCCGCAGGCGAAGTCGTCGAAGCCGGCGTCGTCGAGTCCGGATTCACACCGGCCGGTTGCGTGCCCGGCGTCGGATCACCGGCTTCCGAAGGTTGATTGGTCGGCTGTCCACTCGGTGCCTTGTCGCTCGGCGCTGCGCTGGGGTCGCCGTTGGAATCCGTTCCCTGCGGTCCGGACGTCATCGGACCGGACGACGGCGTAACCGTCCCCGGCGAGTTGCTCACCAGGGTCGGCGCGGGCGGAATAATCGGCACACCGTGATCAGTCTGATTCGCCACCTGCCAATACACCGACTGCAGAATGCGTTTGGCCTCTTCCCTGGCCTCCTCGGCGGAGTAGTCGCCCGCCTTCATCACGCCATCCTGCGGAAGAGTCTTGCCTTTCGGATCAGGTGCCTCGGCGACCCCGGGCATCAGCGTCTGCGTTTGATGCAGACCGGTATACATCTCTGTTAGCTTGAAATACAGCAGATGCGCTGCGGTAGTGAGCTGCCCTGCGCCTTCGCTGTATCTTTGAACCGCCTCAGCGGCCTTGCTCGCAGCTTGCCCGGACCACCCGCCGGCGATGGTCCGTTGCACGCTCGCATTGAACGTATCGGTCGTATCCCGAAAAGCTGTACCAATCTTGAACCACGCCTCGGCCGCCTGCAGAACGTTACCCGGCTTCATCGCCGCCACCCGCTGAACCAAATCCTCCAGCGGCAGCGTCTCGAACAGCGCAAGATCCTCATTCGTGATCTTCGGCGGCTCGAACCCCCCGCTGAACTGCTCGTTCCCGATGTTCGCCACCGTATAGATCGCCGCACGATCCTTGTTCCACTGCTCCTGCGCGGCAATGATCCTGGCGCGATACTCGTCGTAGGTCATGACGGGAAGTCGATTCCGGTGAGGTTGTCGGCGTTGGATTGGTCGACGGAGTGGTAGTTCTCGATGGCTTTGGCGAAGACTTGCTTCATGAGCATCACTTCATCGATGTGCTCTTTGATGCGGGTCTGGATCGAGTCCTCCCCAGTCGAGCCTTTGAGCAAGAATTTTTCTTGCAACACCTCACCAGAAGGGAATCCACCAAATCCAGTGACATAGCGGACCTCTCGTGTCATCTCCAGGATCTTCTCGAGGTTCGCCAAGTTCCGGTCGCAATCTTGCGCCAGGTCGCTACCGACAGCAGGATCCAGGACTAGCTCGCCCGCGTTGGCGGAGTTGAGCAGCCCCTGCCAGTGCGATGAGTTCTCAGTCATGATGCCCCCTAGCAACTATGGCAAATACTTAGCCAGATCAGTGGCGTGCCTTAAAGCCACGGTGCAGGGCTCTTCTTGACGCGGTTCGCTATACCGGCCGAGCGCGTCGAAGGCGACGGTTCCTCCAGGAACCTCGACAGCAACCGTGCAGCCGAGGCGCTCCGGATCGCCCGCTTGCCCAAACTGGAGCGCAGGCCGATTTCCAATTGTCACGGACTTGAAATCGTTAAAATCCTTCCGCTCCCGTACATCTTTCAACGACGGAGTTCCGCTCAGGATGCCAAGGCTGTACCACCCTGCCTGCGCACGCCAACGGCATACTTTCCATCCGTCGAACTCGACTCCCGCGGCCCCCGTCCTCTTGCTGTCCGGGTCTAACCCGGTCGCTCGCAAAGCATCCGACGAGAGGGAGCAAGGGTCCCAGGGGGCAGCGTCCTTGGCAGGCGACATCTGTGCCGACGTACCAGCGCCGACCGACGTGCTCGGAGCACCAGCACTGGTAGGCGTCCCATTCGAACTGTCCTGACAACCAGCCAGCACCATCACAACGCCAACCGCAAGCCCCACGGCACGGCCAACATGCCCCCTGCTCGTCATCGCACCCTTCCCAAACCAGAGTTCAACACTGGAATGTCCCAGTTGAGCCTGGACGATCTGGACTCCCCCGCGACCTGCCCAAACCTTACCGTCCACCGACAACCACCCGCAACGGCCACCGACCGCCTAGTCACCACCTTCGACCGTGGCCAAAAAGACAGCACGAGGCCGCTGGGGCAAAACAGGTCAAGGCCCGGCGAGTCAACCAGCGCCCTCCGGCGCGAATGCCACCTACCAGTTCCCATTCTCGAATGACGAGCTCGACCAGACGTTCCCACGACACTCGTCCGGCGACGATGGCCTACCACCATCGAGTTGTTCGCTCGAACACAGCACCCGCCAGCTGCTCCGCGATAGCCAGCAATGATCGAGGCCGACGCCCGCGCCGCTGGCGTCGGTCTCAGCCGAATACCGAGCTCCCGGTGCTGACACCCGTCCCACACAGGTCGCGAAACCCGGGTCGGGCAAGGACCGGGCATCAAACGCCCCGAACTGTAGCAGGAGGTAAGATCTTTGGATTACGTATATCTACTGCAACATTATTATGAGCTACCGAACGGTGCCGAGAGACTGCAAACGATCGGTGCGTATGGAACCGAGGCCGACGCGCAACTTGCGATCGAGCGAGCGTCGATCCTGCCCGGATTTTGTGATCGCCCTGATGACTTTCATATCCTACGTCACCCACTGAACAAAGACCATTGGACGGAAGGATTCTTCACCGCATGAATCAAATTCGAAGCCGACAGGAGCATTCCATCGATTTCGTGTACCTCGTCAATCACGAGTACAGTCTCAATGAAGACGAAGTCGAAGTGAAGAGGATCGGCATATACGCATCGAAGAGGGGGCGGAGGCAGCGATAACGCGACTTCGTTTGCAACCGGGATTCCGTGATCTTCCGGAATCATTCGTTGTTCACCGTTATGAAATAGGTAAAGACTACCTGGTCGACGGTTTTGATCCTACCCTAGAAGACCAGATCGCCCCTTGACCCGGTGAGGAGCGCCGGGGTTACACCTCCCGCTCAGACGCCTGGCGGGAGGAGGGGCACCAGGTCTGCGGCCACAGCGCTGAGCGTAGGGCAGGCTTCTATAGGAATTTTGGGCGTAAGCTCGAATGCTAGCGTTCCCCCAGCGATTTCCATATCCAGATCGCAAAACCTCGTCTCGAGCGGTCGCGATTGTATCTTTGCAGCCCGACCAGCAATCCGTACAGACTGAACGGTGTGCGGCGCTAGCCGAGCAACCTCACTCAAGGGCGCATTGCTGATCAATATGGCAAAGTCATAGTCCCGTCCACGATAGACACATCCCCAATATATGTAGCCGTCGATAAGATTATCCAAGGACTTGGGCTCGGTGCCGAGGTTATGTTCGGAAAGAAACTCCCGTGGCATCTGGCGACACGGATTGAATACCTCTTCGTACAAATATTTCGTCGAGCCGGTGTCGACAGGTTTCTCTTCGTTACCGCAGCCGACCACCACCGAACATAACAAAGCAAGACACGTACATCCCCGCAGAACCCTACCGTTCACTTCGAAGACTCCGGGTGCTGGCCGGTAACCAGGTAGGTCATATCACCCGGCCGTTGGGCTGTACCGACAACTGACGTGAAGGCGTGTTCGTTGGCGTAGTTGTGAGTGAAGTCGAGAAGATTCCGGTCACTGAGAAACTGATTTAGCGTGGACTGCCGCGGCGTGCCGATGAAGGGGGCCACATCGAGCGGCCTTCCGTCGGCTCCCACAAACTCTGCCGGCAGTTGCCCATTGGCATGCAAGGTAGTGAACAACTGCTGGATAATCTGCTGGTTCGCTTCGCCTGTCGCCTGGGAGGGATTCGGGTAGGCGGGATACTCCTTCTCGGGTTCAGGATTGAACTTTTCCATTGCCGCGTCGTAACCTGCATCCTTGGCAACCTCGAGCACTTGGTTACCGATCACGCTGACCGGCGTGCGTCCAGGTACCTCCAGGTTGTCCAAAGTGAGCGATTTTACAATATCGCCCACCTTCTGTCGCATTTCGTAGGTATCTTGTTTCTCCTTGAACGCGTCATCGCTGACTTTTTCCGCTTGATAGGTGAGCGCGTTTACCGACGCGTTGGTGATTCGACCATCCAGGTTTGCCAGGTCGGGCGCATTGATACTCAACCACTTCTGAGGGTCGCCAGCACCTTCTGTGACTGCGCGCTGCAACATATCAGCCTCGTATGCTTGTCTAGCAAATTCGAGATTGAAACGTCCACCCTCGGACTGGCTGGACAGAAATAGCAGCCGGTCTGCATCCAGCCGCTCCAAACGGACGTTGGGCTGATCGCCAGGAACCAATGGATCGTCCACGATTCCCGTTTCCCTCGTCAGCGGATTTACGAAGGTCTCCACATTGTTCGCCAGCACGTGCGAAAGCCCCTCTGCAAGCTTCGGATTGGTGACAAATGCTTTTGCATTGTCTTCGAAGACCGTGCTGCCGTCACCTTCCTTCAGCGTCGATCGCCCCGAATTCTCATCCTGCTCCTCCGGCGCGAACACATTCGGCAACTCCGCCAACGCCTGCTTTGCCAGCACCCCATCCTGCCCCGGCTTATCAGTCCCGTCCGCGATCCACTCATACAGCCCCGCAGCAGTCTTACCCTCGTCAGCCCACTCGTGCTGGAAGATCGACGCCGTGAACTTGTCCCGGTCGAAGGGCTCTGGGTTGTAGCGATCACCCCCTGCCCCGAAGGACAGGTCGGCTGGAATGTCCTGGCCGGTAACGGGATCCCTCCCCGTCAACAGTGCATAGCTGGATTCGGTGTTGCGAGTGCTCGTTTCGAGGAACTGCCGGCTCGCGCTCTCCACCTTGTCGAGGTCGCCTTCGTTGAAACCGGGTGGATAACCATTCCAGTCCCTGTTGCCGAATTCCACGTACTCGGCGAGGCTGGCGCTCTGCCTGCCCAGTTCGATTCCCATGGTCTGGCCGGGCTCGTAACCGGGATTGGCTTGGGTCAGCAGTTCGGCGAGTGCGGCTTGTTGGAGCAGCTGATCACGGACGGGAAGCTGCCCGTCGATGACCAAGTCGTCGCGCTCCTCGAAGCGACCGGAGATCAGCTCACGTAGCCCGTCTGGAAGATTGGCGTACGACCCCTTTTTATCACCGGAGCCGATGCGCTCGTTCGATACGACCATCAGCGAGTTGGCGAGGTTGTCTCGTTTCTGCGCCGCGACGGGGTCGCCGGCTTGTTCGCGGGCAGCGAGGCGTTCGTTCAACGCGAGGATGCCGTCCTTGCCGGCTTCCTGGTAAAGCGCCTTGTAGTAGTCCTGCACGCTGGCGGGGACTGTGCTGACCTCTTCACCGGCGGCTAGTCGCCGCAATTCGTCGGGGCTGAGTACGTGTTCGGGCATGTCGCCCGCGATCTGGTCGAGCAACGCCATATCCCTGGTGCGAGCCGCTTCCGACAGCGCCTTGCCGTCTTGGCGGCCGAAACGGGAGGCCTGGTTGTCGGCGTCGGCGACGTCGAGACTCGAGCCGAGCAGGTCGCCGGCCGACCTGATTTCCAGTGCTTGGTCGCCGACCTGTTTGGCCAGGTTCTCGACGGCGTCGCGGAACGGGAAGAACGCACCGTTGAGGGATTCCTGGTACGCGCGAATGACGTCGGCTTCGACGCCTTCTTTGTCCAGCACCTTCCAGGCATCGTCGACGATCAGCTGGGCTGCGCGCGCATCGTTCAACCGTGCCAGCAGAGTGGCGTGATACGCCGCTACCGTGCTGGCGCCGTTGGTCGCGATATCGATCAGCTCATCGATCTCGTATCCGAGCTTCTTACCTTGCTCGTGATCCTGACCGACCCGGTTGTACGCGGCGTCGTAGGCGACACCCTGCCAGTCCTGACGGACTTCGTCGAAGTGGCGGCGGGCGAAATCCAGTCGCTCCATCATGAGTGTCCGCGACTGACCGAGCTGGGTGACCCATGCGGTCAGTGCGCCGAGATCCCATCGTTCGACCTCACTGGGGCTAAGCACGGTGCACGTCCATGCCGTGCAGCAGGTCGGCGAATTGGGTGTCGGTGACCTGGAGGTTGTTGGCCGCGTCCGTGGATTTGGTCGCGACGTCGCGCATGCGTTCGGCGACGCGCAGATACGCGCCCTCGACGAACTCGGCCGCCAATTCGATGGCACGGGGAATGTCCGACCCGGGCAGGGCGGCGTTCAACCCCGCGGCCCCGGTGCGGACGTCGATATTGTCGATCTCGGTGCCCACGCGCGCCAGTTTGTCTGCCATGGCACGGATCTGGTCTACGTCAGCTTTTAACAACCCCCGACCCCTCTGCTCAGCGAACTGGGTTGGATCGTAACAGGATTGGGGTACAGCCAGACCTAACGGAGCTCGGTCCGACAGTGACAGAAACGGCCGCCTCGATGACGGCCCCTTTTTCCAAGAGCGTCTCGATCGGCGGCCGTCCGTAAATCGTACGGTCAGACGGTGAATCCAAGAGCGCGGAGCTGCTCGCGACCATCTTCGGTGATCTTGTCCGGACCCCACGGCGGCATCCACACCCAGTTGATCTTGAGATCGTCGACGAGTCCGCTGCGGACCAGCGCGTTGCGGGACTGGTCTTCGATGACGTCGGTGAGGGGGCAGGCGGCGGAGGTGAGGGTCATGTCCAGGATGGCGACCTCGTCCTGCACGGACAGGCCGTAGACCAGGCCCAGGTCGACGACGTTGATGCCGAGTTCGGGGTCGACGACGTCACGCATCGCCTCCTCGAGGTCCTCCAGGCGCTTGATGTCTTCGGCCGACAGCTCGACCTGTTCGGCTGCCTCGGTTGCCGGTGTGTCTGTCATGGCTGGTCCCCATTCTTGGATTCTTCTGCCGAGGTTATCCGGACCACCGCGTCTTTGAACGCCATCCACCCGAGCAATGCGCATTTGACCCGCGCGGGGTATTTGGAGACGCCGGCGAAGGCGATACCGTCGCCGATCATGTCCTCGTCGCCCTCGATGGTGCCGCGGCTTGAGATCATCTCGTTGTAGGAGTCGACCACCTTCAGCGCCTGCTGCACGGGCAGGCCGATCACCTGGTCGGCGAGGACCGAGGTGGCGGCCTGGCTGATCGAGCAGCCCTGGCCGTCGTAGGAGACGTCGGCGACGTCGCCCTTGTCGTCGAGCTGGACGCGCAGGGTGACCTCGTCGCCGCAGGTCGGGTTCACGTGGTGCACTTCGGCACCGAACGGCTCCCGCAGCCCGCGGTGGTGCGGGTGCTTGTAGTGGTCCAGGATCACTTCCTGGTACATCTGCTCCATGCGCATGTCTTATGCAACTCCGAAGAAGCTCTGAGCCTTCCGCACGGCCGCGACCAGTGCGTCGACCTCGTCGAGGGTGTTGTATGCGGCGAACGAGGCACGAGCGGTGGCCGGCACGCCCAATCGGCGCATCAGCGGCCACGCACAGTGGTGGCCGACGCGCACCGCGACACCTTCGTCGTCGAGAATCTGCCCGACGTCGTGGGCGTGAATCCCGTCCACCACGAACGACACCGCGCCACCGCGGTCCACGTTGTCGGTGGGCCCGACGATCCGAACGCCGTCGATCGCACCCAAACCGGCGAGCGCGGCCTCGACCAGTGTGTGTTCGTGGTCCGCGACGACTTGCATGCCGAGCGCTTGGAGATACCGCACGGCCGCACCGAGCCCGACCACCTGCGAGGTCATCGGCACGCCGGCCTCGAACCGCTGCGGCGGGGCGGCGTAGGTGCTGCCCTCCATGGTGACGGTCTCGATCATCGAGCCACCGGTGATGAACGGCGGCGTCTCCGCGAGGATCGCGCGACGGCCGTACAGCACGCCGACACCGGACGGGCCGAACATCTTGTGTCCGGAGAAGGCGGCGAAATCGACGCCGAGCGCACGGAAGTCCACCGGCATGTGCGGCACCGACTGGCAGGCGTCGAGCACGGTCAGCGCGCCGACCGCCGTTGCGCGGCGCACGATTTCGGCGACATCGGTAATCGCGCCGGTCACGTTGGACTGGTGAGTGAACGCGACAACTTTTGTGGCAGGCGACAATTCGAGCGAGTCGAGGTCGATCCGGCCGTCGTCGGTCACGCCGTACCACTTGAGCGTCGCGCCGGTGCGGCGCGCGAGCTCCTGCCACGGAACGAGGTTCGCGTGGTGTTCGAGCTCGGTGATGACGATCTCGTCGCCCGGGCCCACGTGGTACGGGAACCGGTCGTCGGCGAACGAGTAGGTCACCAGGTTCAGCGACTCGGTCGCGTTTTTGGTGAACACGATCTCGTCGGCGTCCACCCCGACGAACCGGCCGATGACGGCGCGCGCGTCCTCGTAGGCGTCGGTCGCCTCCTCGGCGAGCTGGTGCGCGCCGCGGTGTACCGCCGAGTTGTGCGTGGTCAGGAACTCGCGTTCCGCGTCGAGCACGGCGAGGGGTCGCTGCGAGGTGGCGCCGGAGTCCAGGTACACCAACGGTTTCCCGTCCCGAACCGTGCGGCTCAGGATCGGGAAGTCGGCCCGGACGCGGGCCACGTCGAGTGCGGGGACCGTGGCGGTCATAGTCAGGCTCCTGCGGTCGCAGACTGAGTGAAACGGACGTAGCCGTTGGCGTCGAGTTCGTCGGCGAGCTCCGAGCCGCCCTCGGCGACGATGCGGCCCGCTACGAAGACGTGCACGAATTCCGGCTGGATGTAGCGCAGGATGCGGGTGTAGTGCGTGATCAGCAGCACGCCACCGTTCTCCCGCTCCTTGTAGCGGTTCACACCCCCGGAGACGATGCGCAGCGCGTCGACGTCCAGCCCGGAGTCGGTCTCGTCCAGGATGGCGATCTTCGGCTTGAGCAGGCCGAGCTGCAGGATCTCGTGCCGCTTCTTCTCGCCGCCGGAGAAGCCTTCGTTGACGTTGCGCTCGGCGAAGGCGGGGTCGATCTCCAGCTCGGCCATCGACTCCTTGACTTCCTTGACCCAGTGCCGCAGCTTGGGCGCCTCGCCGCGCACGGCGGTGGCGGCGGTCCGCAGGAAGTTGGAGGTCGAGACGCCGGGGACCTCGACCGGGTACTGCATGGCCAGGAACAGGCCCGCGCGCGCCCGCTCGTCGACCGACATCGCGAGGACGTCCTCGCCGTCAAGGGTGATCGAGCCGGAGGTCACCGTGTACTTGGGGTGGCCGGCGATCGCGTACGACAGGGTCGACTTGCCGGAGCCGTTGGGGCCCATGATGGCGTGCGTCTCACCGGATTTGATGGTGAGGTTCACGCCCTTCAGGATCTTGATGGGCTCGCCGGACTCGTCCGGGTTGGCGACCTCGACGTGCAGGTCCTTGATCTCCAGGGTGGTCATCGAATTCGAGTTCCTTTGTGGGGGTAAGTGATGGGTTCAGACGCCGACAGCGGCGAGTTCGGCCTCGATGGCCGACTCCAGCCGCTCCCGGATCTCCGGGACCGCGATCTTCTGGATGATCTCCTGGAAGAAGCCGCGCACTACGAGGCGTCGCGCCACGTCCTCCGGAATGCCACGGGCACGCAGGTAGAACAGCTGCTCGTCGTCGAAGCGTCCGGTCGCCGAGGCGTGTCCGGCGCCGGCGATCTCGCCGGTCTCGATCTCCAGATTCGGCACCGAGTCGGCGCGGGCGCCGTCGGTGAGCACCAGGTTGCGGTTCACCTCGAAGGTGTCGGTGCCTTCGGCGGCGGCACGGATCAGCACGTCGCCGACCCATACGGTGCGCGCGTCACCCTTCGGGGAGTCCGGATCGCCTTGCAGCGCACCCTTATACAGCACGTTCGACTTGCAGTTCGGCTGCGAGTGGTCGACGAGCAGCCGCTGCTCGAAGTGCTGCCCCGCGTCGGCGAAGTAGAGTCCGAGCAGTTCGGCGTCGCCGCCGGGGCCCGCGTAGCGGACGGTTCCGGTGAGGCGAACCAGGTCGCCGCCGAGGGTGACGGCGATGTGGCGCAGCGTGGCGTCGCGGCCGAGCAGCGCGTGGTGCGCGGTGGCGTTCACCGTGTCGTCGGCCCAGTCCTGGACCGCGACGACGGTGAGCTTCGCGCTGTCCCCGAGCACGAACTCCACGTTCTCGGCGTAGGTTCCGCTGCCGCGCTGGTCGATGACCACGGTGGCGGCGGCGAAGTTGCCGAGCCGGATCTGCAGGTGGCCGTAGGCGGTCTTGCCCTCGCCGGGGCCGGTGACCGTGACGACGACCGGTTCGGCGACCTCGGTCTCCGCGCCAACCGACACCACGGTGGCCGACTCGAAGCCCGAGTACGCCTGCGCCGCAACACGATCCGCGGGCGTGCCCGCGGTCCCGAGGCGTGCGTCGTCGCGCCCGACGGTCTCCACCTGGATACCCTCGACCGAGCTGACCGCTACCGTGGCTTGCCCGTCACGCACCGCGGAACCGTCGTGCAGACCGCGCAAACGGCGCAGCGGCGTGAACCGCCACTCCTCGTCCCGGCCGGATGGAATCTCGAAGGCGTTCACATCGAACGAGGTGAACACCTCGCCCTTGTTGATCGCGGCGCCCGCGCCGGGGTTCTGAATCGGCTTCGAGGGGTTCTCGCCCTCGACCGCGCCAATGACACCTGTCGCCATCAGCCGACGGCTCCTTCCATCTGCAGCTCGATGAGCCGGTTCAGTTCCAACGCGTACTCCATCGGCAGTTCCTTGGCGATGGGCTCGACGAAGCCGCGCACCACCATGGCCATGGCCTCGTCCTCGGTCATGCCGCGGCTCATCAGGTAGAACAGCTGGTCTTCGGAGACCTTCGAGACGGTCGCCTCGTGCCCCATCGTCACGTCGTCCTCGCGGATGTCGACGTAGGGGTAGGTGTCCGAGCGGCTGATCGTATCGACGAGCAGCGCATCGCATTTCACGGTCGACTTCGAGCCGTGCGCGCCCTTGTTCACCTGAACCAGGCCGCGGTAGGAGGCCCGGCCACCGCCGCGCGCCACCGACTTGCTGATGATGTTCGAGGAGGTGTGCGGCGCCAGGTGCAGCATCTTCGCGCCGGTGTCCTGGTGCTGCCCCTCGCCGGCGAACGCCACCGAGAGCACCTCGCCGCGGGCGTACTCGCCGGTCATCCAGACCGCCGGGTACTTCATGGTGACCTTGGAGCCGATGTTGCCGTCGACCCACTCCATGGTCGCGCCCGCCTCCGCCTTGGCCCGCTTGGTGACCAGGTTGTAGACGTTGTTCGACCAGTTCTGGATGGTGGTGTAGCGGCAGCGGCCGCCCTTCTTCACGATGATCTCGACCACCGCGGAGTGCAGCGAGTCGGACTTGTAGATCGGCGCGGTGCAGCCCTCGACGTAGTGCACGTAGGCGTTCTCGTCGACGATGATCAGGGTCCGCTCGAACTGGCCCATGTTCTCGGTGTTGATCCGGAAGTAGGCCTGCAGCGGAATGTCGACGTGCACGCCCGGCGGCACGTAGATGAACGAGCCACCCGACCATACGGCGGTGTTCAGCGCGGAGAACTTGTTGTCGCCCGCGGGGATCACCGAGCCGAAGTACTGCTGGAAGATCTCCGGGTGCTCCTTCAACGCCGTGTCGGTGTCGAGGAAGATGACGCCCTGCTTCTCCAGATCCTCACGGATGGAGTGGTAGACGACCTCGGACTCGTACTGCGCCGCGACACCGGAGACCAAGCGCTGCTTCTCCGCCTCAGGGATGCCGAGCTTGTCGTAGGTGTTCTTGATGTCTTCGGGCAGGTCGTCCCAGGTGGCTGCCTGCTTCTCGCTGGAGCGCACGAAGTACTTGATGTTGTCGAAGTCGATGCCGTCGAGGTTGGAGCCCCAGTTCGGCATCGGCTTGCGATCGAAGATGCGCAGGGCCTTGAGGCGGATGTCGAGCATCCAGTCCGGCTCACTCTTCTTGGCCGAGATGTCGCGGACAACCGCCTCGGACAGGCCTCGTTGCGCGCTGGCTCCGGCCACATCCGAATCGGCCCAGCCGTAGCCGTATTTACCCAGTGACGCGATGGTCTCTTCCTGAGTGAGCGGCTGCACCTGGTCGGTGGTTGTCGTCATTCGGCACTCCTTCCGGAGTCGTTCGTTCGAATTGCTGCGGGCTGTGCAGCGTTTTCTGGTGAAGTTTTTTTGGTGATCGGTAGTACGAGCAGCGGCACGTGCGTGGTGCACGCGCAGTCGCCGTTGGCGATCGTGGCCAGGCGCTGCACGTGGGTGCCGAGCAGGTCACGGAACGCCTCGAGCTCCGCCTCGCACAACTGCGGGAACTCCTCCGCGACGTGTGCGACCGGGCAGTGGTGCTGGCAGATCTGCACGCCGGTGCCCACCTTGCGGGTGGAGGCGGCGAATCCGGCGTCGGTGAACGCGTCCGCGATCTCCTCGGCCTTGGCCTCGGTGCGCTGCGGCGTGTGCTCCTCGACCGGTGCGATCCCGGCCACGATAGTCCTGGCCCGTTTCCTGGCGAACTCGGTGATGGCCTGTTCGCCGCCGATCTCGCCGAGCTGGCGGATCGCCGCGCCTGCCAGATCGTCGTAGGCGTGACCCAGCTGGCCGCGGCCCGCGGCGGTGAGCTGGTACTGCTTGGCGGGACGACCGCGACCCTTCTGCTGCCACGGCGCGGACCGGCTGGCCCGAGCCTGACCGGAGTCGATCAGGGCGTCGAGGTGGCGCCGCACACCGGCCGGGGCGAGCCCCAGCGTTGTTCCGATGGCCGTCGCGGTGATCGGACCCTCCGCCAGCAGCAGCTGAACGATGGCCGCCCGAGTGTGCCCCTCCGCGACGGTCGTGGACGCAGCAGACGACCCGGTACCGGCCTTACGACCAGCCCTTTCGTCTTCGCTCCGCAAACCCACGGTTTTCACAACATCAGTGTGGCGGAATTCGTTCCCGAAATCTAATAAGGGTGCCCTGAGTTCTCGGGCCTCGTGACCTGCGTAGACCGCCGATCACGGGTGCGGGCCAGCGCGATGCGCGGTGCCGAGATGTTGCGAATCGGGCGTACCTCAGGTCCATATTTAAGCTGAGTCTTCACACGGCCGAAAATATGGCGTCTGACCTGCGGAATCACCGCACACCCCGCGAACGCCGCAGCACGCGAGTAGTTCGCTTCGCACCAACCGGTCCCCGATGGGCCGCACGCTCCGATGATCTTCTCGGCACGCATCAGGTCCAGTGTGTTACATCACATATGTCGATCCGACTATCCCGCCGAACCTTCAGCGGACGGCAACGAGCTTCATCGGCGTCTCCACCAGAGCCGCCACCGCCTCGTCCCAGTTTGCTGTCCGGGTGGTGACCAGCGACGGGTCGAACCGTCCAGCGGCGACCAACTCCAGCACCTCGGGGATCACCGGACGGACATGTGCGCGCCCGGTGTGGAACGTGCAGCAGCGCGAATACATCTGAAAGATCGGCAGCGGCACCTCGGTGAGCTGGACGCTGACGCTGGTGCACCAGCCGTCGTAGGTGGTGGCGTCGATCGCGGCCCGCAGCGCCGTGGCACCGCCCGCGGATTCGACCGTGATCGGGAACCGGCCGACGCGGGCATCGCGTGGACCTTCGATCGCCTCGGCCCCCAACGACTTCGCGATCTCCAACCGCTCGACGGAGTTGTCCAGGTAGACGACCCGGGCAGCGTGCAGCGCGACCGCCAGTCCCGCGGCGTACAAGCCGATGGATGGCGCCGCGGGGCCACCGATGACCAGCACCTCGGCACCGGGATGGTCGGCGAGCTGCGGGCCGACGGCCCGATAACCGTCCGGGATGTTGTCGCTGGCACTGGCGACGGCGACCGGATCGACACCGGGTGGCAGCGGAACGAGCATGGCGTCCGCATGCGGGATCAGCGTGAGGTCGGCCCAGAGCCCGCCCCAGTCCAGGCCGCCGAGCTGGCCGAGCCCGAAGGTGGACAGCGGCGGATGGCTGGTGCAGTTGCCGGTGCGCCCGCGCAGGCAGGCGGCGCATGTGCCGCAGGAGATCTGGAACGGCACCACCACTCGATCGCCCACCGCGACGGCACGCACGTCGTCCCCGATCGCGACCACCTCGGCGACCCCTTCGTGCCCGAAGGGGTACGGGCCGGGCAGCGGAAAGGTGCCGCGGAGCACGGCCGGATCGATATCGCAGGTGGCCAGGGCGATCGGGCGGACCAGCGCCTGATCCGGCTGCGTGAGCACGGGTTCCGGGTGCTCCTCCCAGCGCAGTTCGCCGGGACCGGTCAACATCAGACGCTGCACCCCTCCAGTGTCGATAGAACGTTCTTTCTAGTCAATGCCCGGCGCGGGATTTTGTTGCTCGGCAACGACTTCCGGAATATTTTCGGTCGCCGCCGCCGCGGCCACCACGCTCGCGTCGATGTCCGGTTGCGCGGACTCCACCGCGGGCATGCCCGCGTCGACATCCGACGAACCCGTGCCCGTCGAACCCGTGGTCGTCTTCGGCAGCCCGGCCTCGGTGAAGGTCACCCGGATCAGCCGTTCCATCGCCGCCGCCACCGTGTGCAGCGGCGCGTCCGAGCGCCGCACCCTGGCCAGCATGGTCGCGCCCTCGTACGCGGCGACCACCGTCACGGCCAGTTCCCCCGCCTGCTGGGCGGACAGCCCCAACTCGGCGAGCATGCCTGCGAACGCCTGCTCCATCGCGTCGAAGGCGGTCGCGCAGGCGGCGCGGATCGCCTCGACGTCGCTGGCACCGTCCAGCGCGGGGGTGCCGATCGGGCAGCCGTCGTCCCAGTCCGAGCGCGCCAGTTTGCCAACCATGAAGTCGAACAGGGTTGCCGTGGTGGCGAACACATCGGTCGGCGCCTGCCGGATCATCCGCCCGGCCGCCGTGCCCGTTCCGGTGATGGCGGCGACCGCGATCTCCTCCTTGCCGCCTGGAAAGTGGTGGTAGATAGAGCCGTACGGCAACCCCGCCGCCTCGCTCAACGCCTTGAGACCGAACCCGTGATACCCGTGCTGTGCGAGCAGCCCGCACGCGGCGAGCTCGATCCGCCGCCTGGACTCCGAAACCATATGTCCGATTGTGCCCTCGGTCGGCGACGCTTCCGATCGGAACGAGCAGGCCCGTCTCGGGCTGTGACAGGACCGTGGCGGGTGGCGCACACTACGCTTCGTCTCGTGGCGGTACTGGAGGGCGCGCGGCGCAGAACACTGGCATTCGGGCGCCGAGCACTCGGGTTGGACGCACCGGCCGCCGATCACACGATCGCGGTCCTGCACCAGGACGAATCCGAGGTGCCCGGACTCGACCGCAAAGAGCTGATCCAGCTCGACCGGATCCGGCTGATGGGTGCCACCGGGACGGTGCTGATGGCGATCAGCGCGCTCGGCATCGGCGCGCAGCCGGTGCACCAGAACCCGACCTCGGGTGTCCGGGTGCTCGGCATCTTCGCCCGCGCGCACACCGGCTCGCTCGCCATGTGCATGACCGGCACGGTCGTGGTGGTGCTGGCCTGGCTGCTGCTCGGCCGCTTCGCGGTCGGCGGCTTCGGCGGCGCGCCACGCCACCGGCTCAGCCGCTCCCAGCTCGACCGCACCCTGCTGGTCTGGATCATTCCGCTCAGCGTCGCGCCGCCGCTGTTCAGCAACGACGTGTACTCCTATCTGGCGCAGAGCGAGATCGCGGCTCGCGGCATCGACCCCTATCAGGAGGGGCCGGTCGACGGGCTCGGCATCGACAACGTCTTGACCAACAACGTGCCGACCATCTGGCAGAAAACACCGGCCCCTTACGGTCCGTTGTTCCTATGGATAGGTCGCGGTATCGCCGAACTCACCGGCGACAACATCATTCTCGGTGTCTGGGTGCATCGCGCGCTCGCGATCGCAGGCGTCGCGCTGATCGTGTGGGCGCTGCCGCGGTTGTCCCAGCGCTGCGGGGTCGCGCCGGTGAGCGCGCTGTGGCTCGGCGCGGCCAACCCGCTGGTGCTGTTCCACCTCGTGGGCGGGGTGCACAACGACGCGTTGATGCTCGGCCTGATGCTGGCGGGCATGGAGCTGTGCCTGCGCGCCATCGAGGACATCCATCCGTTCGACGGGCGGGCCTACGCCTGGTTGATCGGCGGAGCCATCCTCATATCGCTGTCGTCGGCGGTCAAACTCACCTCGATTATCGCGCTCGGTTTCGTCGGCATGGCGTTGGCCCGCCGGTGGGGGTTCAGTCTGCGCACCGTCGCCGTGTCCGCCGCGCTACTCGGCGCGATCGCGCTCAGCACAACGCTTTTCATCGGTTCGGTGAGCGGGCTCGGCTTCGGATGGATCCACACCTTGAACGTCGCCAACGCCGTGCGCAGCTGGATGTCGGTGCCGACCGTGCTCGGCATCATCACCGGATTCGGCGGTGTGCTGCTCGGGCTCGGCGACCACACCACCGCACTGCTCAGCATCACCCGGCCGATCGCCGCGGTGGTCGCCGGGTTCCTCGCCCTGCGCATGCTCGTCGCGACCGGCATCGGACGGCTGCACGCGGTCGGCGCGCTCGGTGTCGCGCTCGGCGCCATCGTGCTGCTGTTCCCGGTGGTCCAACCCTGGTATCTGCTGTGGGCGATCGTGCCGCTGGCCGCCTGGGCCACCCGGCCCATCTTCCGCGTTCCCGCCGTGACGTTCTCGGCGATCGTCAGCGTCATCCTCATGCCGCGCGGCGCCGACCTGGAGGTCTTCCAGATCGTCGGCGCCGCCATCGCCACCGTGATCGTCGCCGTGCTGTTCATCGTGATCACCCGTAACAAACTGCCGTGGCGTGGCCAAGAGGGGGTGTCGGCTCCGTCACAGGTGGCTACCTCTTACGGTGTGAGGTCGTGACCGCTACCGGACCTGCCGTTCGCGTCGAGGGTGTCGTCAAGCGCTACGACGAGACCACGGCGGTCGACGGTTTGAGCTTCGATGTCGAACGGGCTCAGGTGCTCGCGCTGCTCGGTCCGAACGGGGCGGGCAAAACCACCACGGTCGAGATGTGCGAGGGGTTCGTGACTCCCGACGCCGGATCGGTGCGGGTGCTCGGCCTGGATCCGATCGCCGACTCCGATCGGCTGCGGCCGCGCATCGGGGTGATGCTGCAGGGCGGTGGCGCGTATCCGGGCGCGAAGGCGGGCGAGATGCTCGATCTGGTCGCCGCCTACTCGGCCGATCCGCTGGATCCGGACTGGTTGTTGCGCACGCTCGGGCTGCAGGACAACCGGGGCACGCCGTATCGCAGGCTCTCCGGTGGCCAGCAGCAGCGGCTCGCGTTGGCGTGCGCGCTGGTCGGCAAGCCCGAGATCGTGTTCTTGGACGAGCCGACCGCCGGGTTGGACGCGCAGGCCCGGCTCATCGTGTGGGAGCTGATCGACGCGTTGCGCCGCGACGGCGTGACCGTTGTGCTCACCACGCACCTGATGGACGAGGCCGAACAGCTCGCCGATCAGTTGGTGATCATCGACCACGGCCGGATCGTCGCCTCCGGCACGCCCGCCGAGGTGACCGCGCACGGCGCGGCCGGGCAGCTACGGTTCTGTGCCCCACCGAAACTCGATCTGGAGCTGCTGAAATCGGCGCTACCGGAAGGCTTCTCGCCACGAGAGACCACACCCGGCACGTATCTGGTCGAGGGCGAGATCAATCCGCAGGTGCTTGCCACGGTGACCGCGTGGTGTGCGCGAGTGAACGTGCTGGCCACCGATATTCGGATCGATCAGCGCAGGCTCGAAGACGTCTTCCTGGAACTCACCGGACGGGATCTACGCGGATGACTCAGCCCGAACCGACCGCCAACCGCTTCACCCCTGGCACCTTCGCGCCCGACCCGCGGCCGAGCTCGCGCGCCGCGATGATGCTCGCGCAGACGCGGCTCGAGCTGATCCTGTTGCTGCGCAACGGGGAACAGCTGCTGCTCACCATGTTCATCCCGATCACGCTGCTGGTCGGCCTGACCCTGTTGCCGTTCGGCGATCTCGGTAACGACCGGGTGGACAAGATCGTGCCCGCGGTGATGATGGTGGCGGTGATGTCGACCGCGTTCACCGGGCAGGCCATCGCCGTCGGCTTCGACCGCCGCTACGGCGCGCTGAAGCGGCTCGGCGCCACCGCGCTCCCCCGCTGGGGCATCATCGCGGGCAAGAGCGCGGCGGTGCTCATCGTCGTTGTGCTGCAAGCGATCCTGCTCGGCGCCATCGGCTTCGCGCTCGGCTGGCGGCCCGAGCCTGCCGGGCTGGCGCTGGGCGCGCTCGTGATCGCGCTCGGCACCGCCACTTTCGCGGCCATGGGCCTGTTGCTCGGTGGCACGTTGAAGGCGGAGGTCGTGCTGGCACTGGCGAACATCCTGTGGTTCGTCATGCTCGGCATCGCCAGCATCGTGTTCGCCTCCGACGATCTGCCCGCCGCGGTGAATGTGCTTGCCCGCCTGGTCCCCTCCGGTGCGCTCGCGGTCGGCCTGGAGGACGCGATGCGCAGCACCGTCGACTGGTTCGGCATCGCCGTGCTCGCCGTGTGGGGCGCGGTTTCGGGCATCCTCGCCGCCCGCTACTTCCGGTTCCAGTAGGACCGCTGCGAACTGACGCGCCGCGAAGCTGCTGAACTACGCGACTATCCCGGCACCGATGACATCCCAGCCGCTTCCGAGCTGCGTACGGCTTCTCGCGCCTCGCCGAGTACTACTGAGCCGTACCAACGACAGCGTGTAGTTGACCGTGCTCTACCATCGTGACGTGCTGTATCGCGCCTTTCTGCGACTCGTCGACAAGCTGCCGCTGCCCTCGCTGCGGGCGCAGCGAATCATCGCCATCGCGGTGATCCTCTCGCAGGCGGGCATCGCGGTCACCGGCGCCGTCGTGCGGGTCACCGCCTCCGGTCTCGGCTGCCCCACCTGGCCGCAGTGCTTCCCGGGCAGCTTCACCCCGATCGGAGTCTCCGAGGTGCCGGTACTGCACCAGACCGTCGAGTTCGGCAACCGGCTGCTCACCTTCGTCGTCTCGCTGTGTGCCGCGCTGATCGTGCTCGCGGTGACCCGCGCCCGGCGCCGCAACGACGTCCTGCGCTACGCGTGGCTGATGCCCGGCGGCACGCTGCTGCAAGGCATCATCGGCGGCATCACCGTGCGCACCGGCCTGCTGTGGTGGACCGTCGCCGTGCACCTGCTGGCGTCGATGCTGATGGTCTGGCTGTCGGTGGTGCTCTACGCGAAGATCAACGAACCCGACGACGGCATCGACGTCGTCCGCGCGCCCGCCCCCCTGCGCTGGCTCACCGGCCTCAGCGCTGTGGCGTTGAGTGGCGTGCTGATCGCAGGCACCCTGGTGACCGCCGCCGGACCGCACGCGGGCGACAAGAGTATCGAGCGTCCGGTCGCGCGCCTGGAGGTCGAGATCGTCACCCTGGTGCACCTGCATTCCCAACTGCTCGTCGGTTACCTGGCGCTGTTGATCGGCTTGGCATTCGGCCTGTTCGCGGTCGGCATCACCCCGCCAATCCGCAAACGCGTATTCGTCCTGCTCGCCATCGTCTGCGCACAGGCCCTGGTCGGCGTCGTCCAGTACTTCACCGACGTCCCCGCCGCCTTGGTCGTCATCCACGTCGGCGGAGCAGCCGCCTGCGTAGCCGCCACCGCCGCCCTCTGGGCCTCGCTGCGCCCCAGGGAAATCCAAACCCCCACATCCCAACCCGCCTGAACCACACCCAGCAAAATCCGCACCCACTCTCGAGATCCGCACTCCTCCCGGGTACCCGTAGCGAGTGCTGATCCCGAGAGCCGGTGCAGGTCACCAACCACAGCCAGACGATCGCGCTGGACCTGAGCGCCGCGTGACCGACGGCTGAGGTAGGCCGGTACTCATTTGGTCATGGTCGGCTCGGGATGGCTACGCTCGGAGGGCATCGGCGTGGGGCCGGTCGTCGAGGAGGGGTTCAGCGATGAGTTCGAGTCAGCCGGGACATGTTGCGGCGCAGCCGTTTCCTGAGATCGAGCCGTACGCGCACGGACTGCTGGAAGTCGGGGACGGGAACCGGATCTACTGGGAGACCAGCGGTAACCACGACGGTAAGCCTGCCTTGGTGGTGCACGGCGGGCCGGGGAGCGGGGGCCGGCGCGGTTCACGGAAGAACTTCGATCCGGCGATCTATCGCACCGTGCTGTTCGATCAGCGCGGCTGTGGTGAGAGTCTGCCGCATGCCTCGGATCCGGCGGTCGACATGGCGCACAACACAACCGAACACCTGATCGCCGATATGGAGAGGCTGCGGGAACACCTCGGCATCGAGAAGTGGCTGCTGTACGGCGGTTCCTGGGGATCGACGCTGATTCTCGCCTACGCCGAACGGTTTCCCGAGCGGGTCTCCGAGATCGTTCTGGTGGGGGTGACGATGACTCGGCCGGAAGAGACGGAATGGCTCTATCGCGGTGTCGCCCGCTTCCTGCCTGGTCCGTGGGAAGCGTTCCGCGACGCGCTGCCGGAATCCGAGCGCGACGGCAATCTCGTTGCCGCATACAGCCGTTTGATGAACAACCCCGATCCGGCGGTACGCGCGGCGGCGGCGCGCAACTGGTGTGCCTGGGAGGACGCCGTCATCGCGCACGAAACTCTCGGCAGCCCAGGCCAATACAGCGACAAACCCGACGCGGCGCTACTCGCCTTCGTCCGGATCTGCACACACTACTTCGCCAACGACGCCTGGTTGCCGGATGGACAGCTACTCGCCGACGCACACAAACTCGCGGGCATCCCCGGCGTACTGATCCACGGTCGGCTCGATCTCGGCAGCCCCTTGCAGACCGCCTGGCAGTTGGCGCAGGCCTGGCCCGACGCCGAACTGCACGTCATCGACGAGTCCGGCCACACCGGCAGCCCCGCGATGGTGACGACGATCCTCGAAGCCATCGCCCGTTTCGGCCGCCGCTGAACCGGCGCACGTCAGGGTTCGAGCACCGCCCGGACGAACGCGACGAGGTCGTTGCGGACCCGTTCCTGGTCCAGCCCGTCGGCACCGGCCCGAATCGCGGACAACAAGGCGGACAACAGAATCGACAGCAGGATCTCTCCGGTCAAGCGCGGATCGAGGTCCGGGTCCAGATACCCGAGCGTCATCCCCTTCTTGAGCCGGGAGGTGGCCTCGTCGCCGTAGACGGTCAGGTTCCGGATCGATCGCTCGGTCACCTGATCATCGATCGAGGTCGCCTCGAACAGAATGAAGGACACCAAACCCGGCTCGTCCGCGACCAACTCGTAGCAATGGTCGACGACGCGACCGAACAGCGCACAGAATTCGTCGAGGGTCTGCGGGCGCTGCCCGGTCACCGCCCGGCCGAAGACCCGTTCGCGGATCAACGCGAAGTAGTGGTCGATGACGGCGTCGAGCACATCACGTTTGTTGGTGAAGTAGTTGTAGAAGGTGCCGTGACTCACGCCGGCCCTGGCGACGATGTCGGCGACGACGACGTTGCGATACCCCTTGTCGACGAACAGCTCGTACGCGGCGAAGACGAGTTCGGCGCGGCGTTTGGCGCTGCGGTCGGCGGCATTCACCGAGCCGACCCGTCCGCGACGGGAGCACGCGGCCGCAAGGCCTTTTCGAGCACGGTGAGCACACCGGCGGTGGCCCGTTCCCGCGCCTGTGGCGTGTTGTCGCCGCGCATCTCCTGCAACACTCCGGGCACCACCAGGGTGAGTGTAGTGTGCGCGGTCACCTCGACGTCGATGTCGGCCCGGATCCAGCCCGCCGCGACACCACGCCGAAGTTCTTGCGCCACAAAGGTACTGACGAGCAGCTCCAGACCGAGCAGTCGGTCGCTGAGCTCCTTGTCGATGGCGCTTGCCTCGACGAGCACCAGGCGAACGAAGTTCGGGTCGTGTTCGAGCATCGCGTACAACCGCGCGATGGCCGACCGGACACCGGCGAGCATCTCCCCGGTCGATGTCGGACGGCTCAGCAGGGTGTGCGGTTGCAGCACATCGACGAGCTTCTCGACGCCGAAATCGACCACGTGGTCCAGGATTTCGCGTTTACTCGCGAAGTACCGGTACACCGTGCCCTGCCCGATACCGGCATGCGCGGCCACATCGGAGATCGCGGTCGCCTCGTACCCGCGTTCGGCGAACACGGCGTAGGCCGACTCGATGATCTGCTGTCTGCGCCGTTCCGGCAGACCGGCGAGCGGCGGCCTGCCGCGGCGGGCCGCGCGCGACTGGTCCGGCACAGCACCCCCTCTCGACGGAACCGGGACAAATAGCGCGTCAGCTTATCAACGCCCCGGCGCCTCACCCTTCGGACCGTAGTCCACCACCTGCCAGTCGCCGCCGTTCTTGGCCACGGTCACCACCAGCAGGTTGGGCACGGTGGCCGGTGTCGGCTGCTGGATGTTCTGCGTCTTCTGGGTGGCGAGCACCGTCACCGAGTACTGGTCGTTGCCCTGGGTGTCCACCGTGGTGCCCAGCACCTGCCCGGTGGCGACCACCTGCGCCTCGGTCATGATCTTGGCCAGCGTGTCGTGCACCTCGTCGTAGCGCTTGCGTAGCGCGTCGGAGGTGCCGCGCTGTACGCCGTCGAAGAACGCGGGCAGGTTCTTGTGGTCGTAGGTGAGCGAGCGCAGCGTGTAGTCCTCGGCGACCTCGGCGGCCTTGGCGCGGTCCGCATTCTGCTGGCGTAGCGCGCTGAGATCGTCGGCGGCCGACTGCCAGGACAGGCCGAGCACGACGGCGAGCACCGTGAGCAGTACCGCCAGGCCGCCGAGCAGATAGCCGATACTGTTGCGCCGCGGCGAATTCGATGTCTCGCTCGGCGGCGCGGCTGTCACGTCGGTGCCGGCTTCGGCCGCGGGATCGGGCGTGGTCATGATGGCCTCAACTCTCTACTTCGGAATGTCGAGCGTGATTCGGGCGGTACCGTGCTCCGGGAAGGTCGCCGACAGCAGGTGGATGATCGAGCCAGCGTCCACCCGAACGGGTTTCAGCACACTCGTGGACGGCCGCAACGCGGTGGCGATGTGCGCCAGGTCCGGTCCCAGCACGGTGAGGTACTGGTCGATCTTGCGCACCAGCGGCCCGAGCGGTTCGTCCCAGACATGTTCGCCCGCATAGGAATAGCCGCGGAACGCCTCGATCAGGTGCACCACCTCGGGCAGCAGGTCGGTGAAATCGTCGGCCCAGCCGCCGATCACCGGCCCGTAACCGTCGAAGTTCTGGGCGAGATCCTGCCCGTTCAGGTACAGCCGGGTGATGGCCTCGCGCTTGTCGTGCAGTAGCTGCGCCGTCATGGTCAGCGTCCGGGTGAGGTTGGCGATCTCGCGCTCCCGGCCCGCGTAACCCTGCGACAGAATGGCGGCGAGCTGTTCGATCTTCACCGGATCGATCTGCGCGTTCAGCACGTCCAGCTTGGCCAGCGCCTCGCTGACCGTCGTCGCGATACGCACCTGATGGGCCGGCACGACGCTGCCGTCGGTGAGGTACGGGCCCGCCGTGCCGGTCGGGCGGAAGTCCATGAACTGCTCGCCCGCCGCCGACAGATTGCTGACGTGCACCTCGCTGCCGAGCGGCACCCGATACTTCGCGTCCAGCTCGATCCGCACCGCGAGCCCGGTGCCGGTGGCGGTGATGGCGCGCACCTTGCCGATCCGCATACCGCGCAGGTCGACCTGGGAGGTCTCCATCAGACCACCGGACGAATCCATCAGCACGGTCACGGTATTCGTGCTGCGGCGCGGATCGATGTCGAGCACCCCGACGGCCAGGTACGCCGCGCACACCACGGTCAGCACGAGCAGCAGCACCAGCGAGACCGGACCGGAGAGCTTCATCGGACCATTCCTATCGACCGGAGCACCTGGATCATCTCGTCCGAGCGGGCCGCGGCGTCGGCGGCGACCGCCTCGGGCGTCACCCGCTGCACCCGAATGTTGGGCGGCGCACTGAAGAACGGGATCAGCTTGTCGCGCAACAACCGGTTCATCGCGGCGACGTTCATCGGCACCGTGGTGTCGGCGCTGCCGATGGTGCGGGCCGCGGGTGCCAGGATGCCGATGATGTCGTGCAGGTCGCCGCGCAGCGGGAGCGCGAGATCGCCCACGTACGTGGCCAATTCGCCGCCGTCGATGATCAACTGGACCAGGCCGAACAGCACCTCCGACAGGCCGGCGGCGCGGCCGGGCCCGAGGGTGAGCGTGCGGTCGACATTATTCTTGTTCGCCTCGAGTGTCGTCGTCACGCTGGCGGCGGCGGCCAGGATGCGGTCGAGTTCGCCGGTGTGCGTGGCGAGGTCGTGCAGCGCGTTGCGGCCGCCGGCCAGGATGCGGGACAGATCCGCCGGGTCGGTCGGGAAGGCGGCGTTGACGCCGGCGACGAGCTCCTGCATCTCACCGAAGCGGCCGCCGGTGACGATGTTCGACATCGCTCGCAGGATGTCCTCCACATTGGCGGCGGGCACCGTGCGGCTGCGCGGGATGACATCACCGTTCACCAGGAACGGTGGACCGGCGTTCGCCGGTGCCTGCAACGCGATGTGGATGTCACCGAGGATGGTGCTCTGCCGCAGTTCCGCGGTGGTCGACTTGGGCAGTCGCACATCGGCTTTCAAATCCACCGTGGCGACCGCGGTATCCCCGACGAGCTCGATCCGGTCGAGCATGCCCACCTCGACGCCCTCGGCGATGATCTTGGCCCGGTCCGGCAGGTTGAGCACCGAGCCGAATTCGATCCGGATCGCGAAGGTGTCGCCCGCCAGATACGTGCCGGGGATAGGTACGTCGGTCGCGCGCACGCCACAGCCGGTCAGCACCAGGACCACCGCGGCGAGCGCCGGAATCAGCCGTTTCATGGCGCCCCCAGCGAGCCGAGGATGACCCGGACCAGACCGGGTTGACTGCCGTCGGCCGACTCGTAGTGCGGCGGACGGTAATTCACCCGCACCGCACCGGCGGCCGGGTCGTACACCTGGGCCAGCCGACCGGCCAGCGGCGGCAGCTGCACCAGCAGATCGACGATGCTGCCCGCCAGCACCGCATAGCGATGCACCTCCGGCACGATCCGATCCAGGAATTCGAAGGACTGCTGGTCGTACTTGCCGACATTGCGGGCGAGCACCGGCAGGAACTCGAGCGCCAGATCCACCGCCCTGGACAGTTCCGCGGAGAAGCCGTGGACCAAGGCGATGCCGTTGTTCAGGTTGCCCAGCAGCGCTTGCATATCCGGCCAGTTGGTGATGAACATCGTGGTGAGCAGGTCGAGATTGTCGACGAGCTTGCGGATCACCACGTCGCGGTCGGCCGGATCGCCGATCACCTGGGACAGCCGCTGGAGCAGCGAATTCCACTGTGGGCCAGTGCCGTCGAGGGTACGGACCGCGCCGGTGAGGGTGTCGTCGAGCAGCGTGTCCGATGGTGCGCCCGGTGTCGGTGACCGCTGCGCGCCGAGCAGATCGCCGGACAGCTTGCCGAGCGCGTCCAACGCCTCGCTGATGCCGACCGGCGTCTTGGTGCGTGCCAACGGAACACAGCGCGCGGTATCGAATGTCGGGCCGCCGGTGTAGGTCTTGGTCAGCTCGACGCGCCGGTCGGTGACGATCGAGCTCGACATGGTGACCGCCTCGACGTCGGCGGGCAACGTCAGCTTGCCGTCGATCGTCATGGTCACGCGCATCCGGTCGCCGAGTGCTTCGATGCGGGAGACGGTGCCGACCTCCACGCCGAGCATCGTGACGCTGTTGCCCTCGTAAAGCCCGACGGTGTTGGTGAATTCGGCACACACACGCTGCTCGGCGGGCTGTACCCGATCCAGCCAGGACGCTCCGCTCACGCCGACCACCACCGCGACGGTGACCAGCATCGCGCCGACGACCACGCCCGCTCGTATCCACGCACGCATCAGCAAGCCCTCCCCTCGAACGGAATGCACAGTGCCGGACCGCGTATCACGCTGGCGGACTGGTCGATGGTCACACCGTCCACGCCGAGCATCGCGGAGATCTTGCCGATGAAGTCCTTGATCCCCGCGATGACCGTGTCGAGCCGGCCGGGATCCTGCACGAGTTTGTTGAACAGCTGCTCGAACTCGGCGACCGACGGCTCGATCGAGTCGCCGTAGGCCATGACCGGCCGGTGCAGCACCGCGAAGAACCGCTTCAACAGTTCGAAGACCTGCACGACCTCGCCCCTGCGCTGCCCGAGCACCACGGCGACGCCACCGAGTTCGCGCACGAAGTCGGCCAGCACCGCCCGGTCGGTCGCGATCGCGCCGATGTATTCGTCGGACACCCGCACCGCGGAGTCCAGCTGGGTCGACCGCTCGGCCAGCACGCCGGTCAGGTCGTTGAAGTTGCCGATGATCGAGCGCACCGCGTCGGGCTGACCGGCCAGCGCCGCGTTCACCTCGGCAATGGTGCTGCGCAGGGTGGTTCCGTCGACCTGGCTGAGCACCGGAGTGGCGACGTCGATGATGTCGGTCAGTTCGAACGGGGTGGTGGTCCGTTCCGGTGGAATGTGCTTGCCACCCAGCGCTCGCTCCCCCTGCGGAGCGAGCGAGAGGTAGTGTCCGCCGATCGGCGTCAGCATCTTCACCGCCACCGACGAGGCGTCACCGACCCGGACCTCGCGGTCCACGCCGAAGCGCACCTCCACGTGGTCGCCGACCAGCTCCACCGAGCGGACCTGGCCCACCTTGATGCCCGCGATCCGCACCTCGTCGCCGGTGCGGGCGCCGCCCGAGTTACGGAAGTCCGCCGTATAGGACTGCTCACCGAAGGGCACCACGTACAGCACCGCGGCGGCGAGCAGACCGAGCACGCTCACCAGCACACCGGCTATCCCCCACCGCATCTGCGACCAGGATTCCGACTTCTCCGCGCGTAACTGTTTCACCTCGCCGAACAGCCGCCACGGCAGCCCGATGAGTTGCCTTGCCACACCGATCATTTGCACACCACCAGCTTCTGATTGCCGAGTACGACATCGCCGATGCCAGGCAGCCCGAGCTCGCCCCCGGCGCAGGAGTACGTCTTCGCGGTGCCGCCGACGGGAATGTTCTGGTTCAGCCCGGCGATCAACGACGGCACCAGCGACAGGATTTCGACCAGCTGATCGGTCTGCGGCAGCAACCTGCGCAGCAGTCCGTCCAACGGCGGGTAACTGTCGTCGTAGGCTCCTTGCAGCTCCTCGAGCAGCGGAATGAGCGGCACCAGAGTGCGATTCGCCTGCTCGACGGCGTGCACGATCATCGCGGTCCGGCTGCCGAACTGGTTGAGCACGCCGTTCAACTGTTTGACGAGATCGCCTACCGCCGCGGACTTTCCGCCGATCGAGCGGGAGATCGCGCCGAGGTTGTTGATCAACAGCACCACCACCGCCTCGCTGCTCTTGGCGTGCTTGGTGAGCCGGTCGAGATCGGCCAGCGCGGGCCCGATGCCGCTGCCATCGCCCTGCAGCACCCGCAGAATGTTCGTGCCGAACTGGTTGAGCTGTGCGGTGTCCAGCGTGTCGAACAGCGGCTTGAAGCCGTTGAACAGGGTGGACACATCGAAACTCGGGATGGTGCGCTGCACCGGGATAGTGCCACCCGGCGCGAGGCGCACGCCGCCCGATTTCGCGGTCAACACCTCGAGGTAGCGCTGTCCGATCAGATCCTGGTAGCGCACAGCGGCTTCGGTGTTGTCGTAGAGCGGGCGCTTGCGGTCCACGGTGAACCGGACGCGGGCGTGCGCGCCGTCCAATTCGACGCTGTCGACCTTTCCGACGGCCACGCCCGACATGCGCACCACGTCCCCGGCGTACAACCCCGAGACATCGGTGAAGACAGCGTCGTAGGAGACCTTGTCGTCGGGCACCGGCGTATTCAGCGCGGCCACGATGAATGCCGAGCACACCGCGACGATCGCGACGAAAACGCCGAGCTTCACCGCAGCGGCGGTCACACTGTTCATCGCGGTACCCCGATTATCGAGTCGGCCAGGTAGGGCATGTTTTTCACGATCACCTCGAGCTGCAGCTGCACCCGGCCGTCGACCACCGGGAACGCGCTGTCGATCCGGGCGAGCAAGGCGGGCAGCCGGTGGTACGCGGGCGCGACCGTGCCGATCGACGCGCTGATCGGCACGACCAGATCCAGGACGCCGCCGAGGGTGACGGCCAGGTCCGGGTTGTTCCTGCGCAGCAGATCGGTGACCGGTAGCAGCAGCTCGGTGTCCAGGCCGGACAGCGATTGCTTGGTCCGCTCGCGGTTTTCGAGGCTGCCGAAGTATTCGCTGCTGTCGAGCACCCCGAGGATCACCTCGACCACCGGTGACGTGGTCTGCGCGACGCCCGCGCCGACGTCGGCGCCGATATCCAGGTAATGCCCCAGCGGGGCACGCTGGTTCATGGCCAGCACCCGGGCGGTGGCGAAGAACGACCGCACCGCAGGACCCATCGACGCGGTGTTGTCCAGCAGCAGATCGAACAGCGCGCGCACCGTGTCGGAGTCGAGCACCTGGGTCAGGCGCGCCGCCCGGCGGAACACGCTCGACACCGTCGCGTTGGACGCGTTGGCGCCGATGAACAGCGTGGTGTTCTCCGGCAGCCGCCCGCCCTTGCCGGTGTTCACCAACTCGATTGCGCTGGAACCGAAGATATTCGACGAGGTGAACCGCGCCGACACATCATCGGTCAACGCACCGGCCTGGTGCCGATTCAGCGCCAGCTCGATGCGCTGGTGCCCGTAGTCGACGGTGCGCACCGTGCGCACCGTGCCGATCGCGAAGCCGCGGAACTTCACCTCCGCGCCCGGCGCGAGCCCCTCACCGAGGGTGGCCGCATCGATGGTGAGGGTGAACCGGTCCGCGAATTTTCCCTGGGCGTACTGCGTGGTGACCACCGCGACCACCAGGATGACGGCGGCGACGACCAGCCCACGGAGCCGCAGCATCCACCGCCCGGCGGCCCGGCCGGAAAGATCAACGAATATCGGCATCAGTCACCCCGAAATCTTGATTCCGACATCGAGCCCCCAGAAGACGATCGTCATGATCATGTCCGCGACCACCACCAGCACCAGGCTCGCGCGGATCGCCCGGCCGGAGGCCCGCCCGACGCCCTCCGGCCCGCCGGTCGCGTAAAACCCTTGATAGCCGTGGATCAGGATGATCATCACCACGAACACCGTCGCCTTGATCAGCGAGGCGACCACGTCGCCGGGCTGCAGGAAGGCGTCGAAGTAGTGGTAGTAGGTGCCCGAGGACTGGCCGTGCAGCACATTCACCACCACCGCGCAGGAGAGGTAGCTGAGGATCAGCGTCAGCAGGTACAGCGGGACGATCGTGATCATGCCCGCGATCACCCTGGTGCTCACCACGAACGGAATCGGCCGGATACCAATGGCTTCCAGTGCGTCGATCTCCTCGGAGATGCGCATCGCGCCGATCTCGGCGGTCATCCGGCAGCCCGCCTGGGCCGCGAATCCGATCGCGGCCACCATCGGCGCCATCTCCCTGGTGTTGGCGTAGGCGGAGACGAAGCCGGTGAGCGGCCCCATGCCGACCATGTTCAGTGCGGTGAAACCCTCCACGCCGATCGAGCCGCCGACCGCGACGCCGAGGAAGACCAGCACCGCCACCGTGCCGCCGCCGACGATGATGTTGCCGCTGCCCCAGGTGATGTCGGTGAGCGTCACCATGGTCTGGCGCCGGTACGCGCGCAAGGTATGCGGTATCGCGGCGAGCACCTGAACCACGAAAGTCAGCTGGTGGCCCAAGGATTCGAACAGCGTCAGCGGTACGCGCGTACCGCGCTCGACAAGGCGACCTGCGCGGCCGAACGGCCGATACTGGGCCGGGATTTCCGTCATCAGCCCACCTTCTGCGGCAGGAACATCGAAACCAGCTGCGTGATCACGAGATTCACGCCGAACGCGGCGATCACCCCGATCACCACCGCGGCGTTGACCGCGTTGGCGACACCCTTGGGCCCGTGCGTCGCTTCGAGCCCGCGCTGGCAGGCGACGATCAGCACGATCACGCCGAAGATGACCGACTTGCCGATCGCCACCGCGAGATCGGCCATGGTCGCGAAGGCCGCGAAGGAGGATAGATAGCTGCCCGGCGTCACCCCTTGGAACCCGACCGCCACCACATATCCGGTGAACACGCCCATGAAGATGACCAGCAGGCACAGTAGCGGCGTCAGCACGATCATGGCCGCCAGCCGCGGGGCGACCAGCCGCCGCACCGGGTCGATGCCCATGGTGCGCAACGCGTCTACTTCCTCGCGGATCGTGCGTGCTCCCAGGTCCGACGCGATGGCCGATCCGGCCGCGCCGCCGAGCAGCAGCGCGGTCACCATCGGCGCGCCCTGCCGGATGACGCCGAGCCCGCCCGCCGCGCCCGCCACCGAGGTCGCGCCCACCTGCTGAGTCAGGCTGCCGACCTGCACCGAGACGATCACGCCGAACGGAATCGCCACCAGCACTGCGGGAATCGCGGTGACGCTGACGATGAACCAGCCCTGCTGCAGCGTGTCCCGCCAGGGATGTCGCAGCCCGAGGATGTCGCCGACGAGATAGCTGAACGCGGCGACGGCGAGCTGGAGGGTCCGGCCGAAGGTCCGCAGACTCGTCAGAACCAGCTCGAATCCCCACCGCACCAGTGGCTCGGACACCCGAGCGACCCTGTCGACCACCACTACCTCGATTCCGCCGGCTCCACCCCCGACCGGGCTCAATTTAGCCGACTGATATGTCACTCTGCGGCAAATCGGCCCGATTCGACCAACTGACCCAGACAGTACAGGCCTCAGCGGACTATTGCGCTTCCGCACCGCGGTGTACCGGAAAAAGTCCAGCCGGCTGCGCGCCCGGCCGGGACCGCTAACCTGGCCAGCATGGCGGTCATTGTTCTGGTGCCGGACGACTACGGCTTCGAGGTTCTGTCCGGAATCGACGACATCCAGCCGTTGCGCTACGAAGCGGGCGAGCCGCTGCCCGACGGCGCCGAACACGCGGAAGTGCTGGTGCCCAAGTTCCTTTCCCGCGCCGACACCGTCGACCTGACCCGGCTGCCCAAGCTGCGACTGGTGCAGATGATGACCGCGGGCGCCGAGGGCTGGATCAGCCGGTTACCCGACGGCGTGCGCCTGTCCACCGGACGCGGTGCGCACGGCGGCAGCTCGGCCGAGTGGGTGATGGCCGCGCTGCTGCACATCTACCGCGAGCTCGGCGGCTTCGCCGACGCGCAGCGCGCCCAGCAGTGGACCTTCCATCAGACCGGAACATTGGCAGGCAAGCGGATTCTGGTGGTCGGCGCCGGCGATCTCGCCGCCGAGCTCGTCCGCAGGCTCGACGGCTTCGACACCGAGGTGACCCTGGTCGGCACCCGGGCCCGCGACGGGGTGCACAGCGTCGACGAACTACCCGCGCTGCTCCCCGGAAAAGACGTCGTCGTCCTGACTGTCCCGGTCACCACGCGCACCACCGGTATGGTCGACGCCGCCTTCCTCGCCGCGATGGACGACAACGCCATTCTCGTCAACATCGCCCGCGGGCCGATCGTCCGGACCGATGCCCTACTGGCCGAGCTGCGATCAGGCCGGCTCCGCGCGGCACTGGACGTCACCGACCCCGAGCCACTGCCACCGGGCCACCCCCTCTGGACCGCCCCGAACCTCCTGCTCACCCCGCACGTCGGCGGGAACAGCACCGGCAGCTACGAACGCGGCTACGCGGTGGTCCGCGCGGAGATCCTCCGCTTCGTGGCCGGTGCAGAGCCACGGAACCTGGTGCGCGGGGAGTATTGAGCACGCACCCCGCCGAATCCCTTGCCGCAAGGATCTTTACGTAACCGGTAAGAGTCCGCTCGACAACCCGTTGACGCGTGCCCAGGGCAGGCGTACGGTCGCTTTTGACAACTTCTCAAAATATGTCAAGGTGACAAAAAATGAGTGTCAACGAATTCGAACGCGAGCAGGCCATCCTCGACGCGGCGGCCGACCTGCTGTGCCGGATCGGCTACAACAAGCTGACGATGGGTGATGTCGCCGATGCCGTCGCCCTGCACCGGGGTTTGGTGTATTTGCAGTTCAAGTCGAAAGACGAGCTCGTCGAGGCGACGGTGCGACGTGAGTTGAGCCGATACGCGGACATGTGGCGGGCGCAGCTGGAGGCGGACCCGCAGGCTGGCAGTGTGGCCAGCGTCTACCGGGCGATGGTGCACACGCTCACCCGGCTGCCGCTCGCCGCCGCGGTCGTCGCGCGCGACGAAGACATCCTGGGCAAGTACCTGCGCAAGCCGGGCAACGTCTTCGACCGGCTGCCGAAACTCGGCACCGGCGACTTCCTGCTCGCCATGCAGGAGGCGGGCACGGTTCGCTCCGACGTCGATATCCGTACGGCCGCTTTCATTCTCGACGCATTGACCCCCGCTATCCGGCGCACCTTGCCATCGGATCGGGCCGAACCCGCCGACCCGGACCAGCCGTCCGCCGATGAACTGCTCACCACACTGGCCGACCTGCTCGAACGGGCGCTGACCCCGTCCGAGGGCGCCGACCTCGCCCGTGGCAAAGCGCTGCTGCTCGACCAGCTGGCGCGCGCCGGCGCGAATTTCGGCGCCGAGCCGGCCCCGCAGGAAGGAAAGATCTGATGACCACCAGCGATCCACTCGTCCTCGACTTGGACGACACCCGGGCCACATTGGAGGTGGCCGGTGGCAAGGGCGCTTCACTCGCCCGAATGGCCGCAGCGGAACTGCCGGTGCCACCGGGGTTTCACGTCACCACGGCCGCGTATCGGCACTTCGTCGAACGCGCGAATCTGCGCGAAAAGATCCTTCGGACGGTCGCCGCGGCGGACCCGGATCGGCCCGCCTCCATCGAAGCCGCAGCGGCGGAGATCGCCGGGCTGTTCGCCGAACAGCCTGTGCCGGAGGAGATCACCGCGGCCGTGCGCGTCGCCTACGCCCAGCTCGGGGACGAGGTCGCGGTAGCGGTGCGTTCCTCGGCCACCGCCGAGGATCTGCCGGAGTTGTCCTTCGCCGGGCAACAGGAGACCTATCTCAATATCCGCGGCGCCGACCAGGTCTTGGCCGCGGTGCAACGCTGCTGGGCGTCGCTGTGGACCGCGCGGGCCATCGATTACCGCGCCCGCCAAGGCATAGAGTCCGACGAGGTGAGCTTGGCGGTGGTCGTGCAGGAGCTCGTTCCCGCCGACGCCGCCGGAGTGCTGTTCACCGCGGACCCGCTGACCGGTGCGCGGGACCGGGTGATGATCAACGCGGCCTGGGGTCTCGGGGAGGCCATCGTCAGCGGAAACGTCACGCCCGACACGCTTCTCGTCGCGAAGTCCGACGGGCAGATCCTGCGCGAGGACATCAGTGACAAGCGCCTGATGACCGTGCGCACGGCAGCGGGCACCGAGGACATCGCGGTACCCGAGGAGCAAAGGAACGCGCGGGTGCTCGATTCCGATCGAGCCGCCGAGCTGACCGCGCTCGCCGTGCGGATCGAAGAGCTGTACGGGCAGCCCATGGATCTCGAGTGGGCGGTGCACGAGGACGAGTTGTTCATCGTGCAGGCACGGCCGATCACCGTGCTGCCCGACGTACTCGAGCCGCCGACCGAGTGGGAGCTGCCCGACCGCAAGGGCAAGTACATGCGGGCCAGCGTGCTGGAACTACTGCCGGAGCCACTGTCGCCGCTGTTCGCCACGCTGGGCCTGCCTGCGTTCGGCAAGGCCACCAAGGACCGGTATCGCGACCTCGGGCTGCCCTACTTCGACGATCCGTTGGTGGTGATCAACGGCTACGGCTACTACGACATCACCTACACACCGGGGATGCTCGCTCGAATGTTGGTGGCGCAGCCCCGATTTCTGGCGTCGACCTTGCCCCGTGCACTACGCACCGCGCCACAGCGGTGGCGAGCAGGGCACGCACGGTATACCGAGGTCACCGCGGAGAAGAACGGGCTGAATCCGGCCAAGGCATCCGCCACCGAGTTGTTGGAGGCCGCCAGGGCGGTCGTCGAGGAGGCGGCGCGTTACTACCTCACGCTGCAAGGGGGTGTGCTGCCGGCGACGTACATCAGCGAGGGCCTGTTCTCGGCGGCGTACAAGACGATGAAGCGGCGCGACGACCCGGCCGCGCTCACCTTTCTGCTCGGCTTCGACAGCAAGCCGTTGCGCGCGGAGAAGTCGCTCTATGAACTGGCTCGCTGGATCCACACGCAGCCGGGCCTGCCCGACCGAGTCGAGAACCTCTCGGGCACAGACCTTCTCGCGCTGCTGCACGACAAGGACGCGAGCAGTGGCAACCAGGCGTGGCACGAGTTCCTCAGCCGGTTCGCCGACCACCTGGCAACCTACGGCGATACCGTCTACGACCTCGACTTCGCCGCACCACTGCCCGTAGACGATCCGGCACCGATGTTGCAGACGCTCGCATTCTTCGGTACCCCGGCGGCACACGATCCGCGCGACCGTCAGCGCAACGCACAGCTGATGCGGGAGCAGGCGATGCGCGCCCTCCAGGCGAGGCGGCCGGGTGTACGGCGTTGGCTGACACTGCGTTTGCTGCGCTGGGCGCAGACCATGAGCCCGTTGCGCGAGAACGGTCTCGCGGATGTCGGCCTCGGCTGGCCGACCGTGCGTCGCCTGCTGCGCGAGCTCGGTCGACGTCTTGTGGCCGCCGGCGCACTCGGCACGGATGAGGACGTTTTCTGGCTGCGTGTCGACGAACTACAGGAGGCGGCGCAGGCACTGGATAACGCTCGCCCAGTGAAAGATTCACGCGCCTTGGTGGCTGAGCGCAGGGCAACCGCGGCGGCGCAGCGGATGGTGACCCCGCCGCATGCGCTACCGGCAGGCGGCGGCGCGAAGCTCCTCGGCCTCGACTTCTCCAAGCTGCTGCCCGCGGGCGCTGACCAGGATTCCGGCGCAATGGTCAAGGGCGTGCCCGGCAGTCCCGGCCGCGTGACGGCGCCTGCGCGAATAGTCCACGGCCCCAGTGATTTCAGCCGCCTCCGCCCCGGCGACGTGCTGGTCGCCAAGATCACCACACCGGCCTGGACGCCGCTGTTCGCCCTGGCTTCCGCAGTCGTCACCGACGTCGGCGGGCCGCTGAGCCACAGTTCGATCGTGGCCCGCGAGTATCACATTCCCGCCGTGCTCGGCACCGGCGTGGCCACCGAGCGGCTGCCCGACGGCGCACCGGTCACCGTCGACGGTGACGCAGGCACGGTCACCGTGGCCACCAGCTGAAACGGAACCCACATGAACACAACGACATCCGAAGAGATCATCCCGCTGTGGCCGGGCTCGAGTCCACGCCTGCCGTCACCGTACGGCCAGGTGACCACCGTCCCCGGCTTGTCGGACGGCAAGGCGGTCACGCTGATTCGCAATGTCACCGAACCGGCACTGACCGTCCACCGGCCGGATCCGGCGCGCGCGACCGGAACCGCCGTCATCGTCTGTCCCGGCGGTAGCTTCATCACGCTCACCACAGGGACCGGCGCCGATGTCGCCGATGCCCTTGCCGCACAAGGCTGCACCGCATTCGTGCTGCGCTATCGCCTGCTGCCCTCGACGCCACGCGATGAGGACTTCCACCGGCACTGGGCCACCGACTACACGATGGCCGATATCGAGGCGCAGTCCTATCCGGCGGCCACCGACGCGCGCCGAGCAGTCCAGTTCGTCCGCGAGCGCGCCGCCACCTGGAAGGTCGATCCACGGCACATCGGCATCCTCGGTTTCTCCGCGGGCGGGCAACTGTCCTGCAGTGCCGCAGCAGATTACGACCAGCAAAGCCGCCCCGACCACGCCGCCGCGCTGTACGCCCCGGCATGGCACGACTACACCGTCCCGGCCGACGCACCGCCGCTGTTCCTCGCCCTCGCCGGCGACGACCCCGACGATAACGTCGTGCCCGGGAATCTGGCCCGCTACCAAGCATGGCGATCCGCAGGCCACGCCGCGGAGCTGCACGTTTACGCCGACGGTGGCCACGGTTTCGCCATGGAGCCGCGCGGCCTGCCCTGCGACAGCTGGATGGACCGCTACCTCGAGTGGCTCGCCACCACGAGACCGTCGGACTAGATCGGGACCGTCGCGTCGGGTCCGATCCACTGGTCGAACAGGCGATCCACCGCGCCGGTGGCGAGCTGGGTGGTCAGGTACGCGTTGAGCAGCGTGGCCAGCATCGGGTCGTCCTTGCGGATCAGCAGTACCTTGCCGAACGAGTCGAACGGCTCGTCCGGGTGCAGAACCTGCAGGCCCGGGTGCTGGCGGACGCGGTAGCGGCCCTCGACGGCGTCGGTGACGAAGACGTCGGCCCTGCCTTGTTCGACCTCGTCGAAGATGGTGAGATTCTCCGGCCAGAGGGTCAGTTGGGCGTCGGGGAAGTTCTTGCGGGCGAACTCCTCGTTCGTGCCACCGCGATTCGCGATCACCCGCACCTCGGGGCGGTTGATCTGCTCGATCGTCGCGTAGTCGGCGCCGCTGGTGCGGCGCGTGATCGGCGTCTTGCCGTCGGTGCCGTAGACGATCGAGAAGTCGGCGAAGACGCGGCGCGCGGGCTGGTCGGAGATGCCACCGACCGCGATATCGCAGTGGCGCTCAGCGAAATCCGTCTTCAGCGTCGCCCAGGTGATCGGAACGAATTGGATCGGCCTGCGGAGCAGCTCGGCGAAGCCGCGCGCCAGTTCGATGTCCACGCCGCGATATTCGCCGGAGCCCTCGGCGATCGAGTACGGCGGATAGTCGCCGGGCGTACACACTCGCAGCGCGTTGCTCTGCTGCGCGGTCGCCGGAGTCGCCGGAGCCACCAGCACCGTCCACCCGGCAAGCAGTGCCGCACCGAGGCGGCCGAACAGCCGCGTCCCGCGCATCGCTCAGTTCTCGTTGCGCGCCTTGGGGAATCGCTTCTGTTTGGCCACCCAACCGGCCATCTGCGCCCAGTGCGACTTGCGCGGGGTGACGATCGAGGTCAGTTCCCGGTCCCACTCGTCGGCCTCGGTGAGACCGTCGATCGTAGCGACGAGCTCCTTCGCGGTGGCCATATCGGTGACGACCCGGTCGCCGAGGATGCCGTCGGCACCGACCAGCGTCACCCGGACGCCGGCGCGGCCGAGCGGCTGCAGCACGGCCGTGGCCGAACCGTCGTGCTCGGCGACGAAACCCTTGACGGACTCCACGAGGGCGCCCGACAACTTCACCGGGGCCGTGGCGGCTTCAGCACTCATGGCACGGAGTTTACCGGCCAGTAGCAAACGGTCCAGTCCCCGTGCCGGAATTGTCCGCCACCGCCGGGTCCGACGGGTCGATCGGGAAGGTGTAGAACAGATCTCATGCGTGCGATTCAGGTGTCCGAACACGGTGGTCCCGAAGTCCTGCGGTACGTCGAGGTGCCGGACCCGCGGATCGGACCCGATCAGCTGCTCGTCGACGTCCAGGCCGTCGGCATCAACTTCATCGACACCTATATCCGCACCGGTCGCTATCCGCAGGACGTGCCCTATGTGCCCGGCGCCGAGGGCTCCGGCGTGGTCGCCGAGGTCGGCGCGAACGTCACCGAGTTCGCCGTCGGCGACCGCGTCGCGTGGGCGGCCGGGCCGGGCAGCTACGCCGAGCGGGTCGCGGTGAACGCCGCGGTGGCCGTCAAGGTGCCCGGCGAGGTCGACCCGAAGGTGGCCGCGTCCGCGCTCCTGCAAGGCATGACCGCGCACTATCTACTCGAATCGATCTATACCCCGCAGCCGGGCGAGTCGGTGCTGGTGCACGCGGGTGCGGGCGGTGTCGGCCTGGCGCTGACCCAGCTCGCCGCGGCCCGCGGCGCCCGGGTGATCACCACCGTGTCCACCGATGCGAAGGAGAAGCTGTCCCGCGAGGCCGGCGCGGCCGAGGTGCTGCGTTACGGCGACGACCTCGCCGACCAGGTACGCGCGCTCACCGACGGGGTGGGCGTGGCCGCGGTGTACGACGGCGTCGGCGCGGCCACCTTCGAGGCCAGCCTCGCCGCGCTGCGGGTCCGCGGCATGCTCGCACTCTTCGGTGGCGCCAGCGGCGCGGTTCCCCCGTTCGACCTCCAGCGCCTGGCCGGCTCGGGCTCGTTGTTCGTCACCCGGCCGACGCTCGCCCATTACACCCGTGATCGCGCCGAACTGCTCTGGCGCGCAACGGACATCCTCAACGCCATCGGCGACGGCACGCTGCGGATCCGGATCGGCGCGACCTACCCGCTCGCCGAGGCCGAGCAGGCGCACCGCGATCTCGAGGCGCGCAAGACCACCGGCTCCATCGTCCTGCTGCCCGGTTCCTGAACCGGCTCAGTAGTCGCGTCCGGTCAGGCCGCGATAGATGAACCGCGTCAGGCCGTCCACCGCCTGCTTGTCGGTCAACTCGATCGCGCCCTCCTCGACCGCCTGCACCATGCCCGTGGTGAGCAGGAACATCATCGCCAGGCTGGCGTCGGGCGTGCTCGGCAGCGTGGGTCCGCCCGGACCGAAACCGTCCAGATGGTTGGCGATGTCGCGCCGCTGCCGCATCGCGAACTGCCCGGCCTGTCTGGCGAATTCGTCGTTGACCAGCGCCGCCTGCTGGATCGACCGGAACACCGCCCAGTGCTGCCGCGCCGAGATCCAGTAGTGCTCCACGTGGAAGCGGATCGCCGCGGGATCGGTGAAGTCCGGGTTGTGATCCGGCCCCTCCGCGGTCACATCGCCCGCCGCCGCGACATCGTCCAGCAGCGCCTGGAGTAGCTCTTCCTTGCCCGCGAAATGGTTGTAGAACGACCCGGCCGCGCGGCCCGCCGCCGTCGTGATGTCGACAATCTTGGTGTTCAGGTAGCCGCGCTCGGCGAATAGGCGCAGCGCCGCCGCCTTCAGCGCGTGCTCGGTTTCGGCCGACTTCTCCTTGCGACTCATCGACACCCGCACCCACCTCCTTGACAGGCAAGGTACCAACTCCAATACTGAATCAGTATTCATTGAATTTAAATTCAGGAGCTGAACATGCACGAGCAGGTACTTGTCGCGGGCGCCGGACCCACCGGTTTGACCCTCGCCCTCGACCTGGCCCGCCGGGACATCCCGGTGCGAATCGTCGATCAGGCCACCGAGTTCTTCGCGGGCTCGCGCGGTGACGGCATCCAACCCCGCACCCTCGAAGTGTTCGACGACCTCGGTGTGCTCGACGCGGTGCTGGCGGCGGGCATCCCGGTGCCGATCATGCGGGCCTACCTCGACGGCGAGTTCGTCGGCGAGCACCGGATGGGGGAACCGATCGAGCCGACGCCCGCGCTCCCCTACCCGAACCCGTGGATGCTCGGGCAGTCCGATACCGAGGCGATCCTGCGGGCACGGCTCGCGGAATTCGGCGTGCGGGTCGAGCTCGGCACCGCGCTGCGCACGTTCACCCAGGACGCGACCGGGGTCACCGCGACCTTGACGCGCGGGGACGCCGAGGAGACGGTCCGCGCCGCGTACTTGGTCGGCGCCGACGGTGGCCGCAGCACGGTGCGCAAGACGCTCGGTATCGCGTTCGAGGGCAGCACCGACGAGTCGCTGCGAATGCTGCTCGGTGACGTCCGGGCCGACGCCCTCGACCACACCGTCGGCTACTGGTTCGCCGGGTCCGATCGGCCGATGGAGGGAATCGCCATGTCCCCCTTGCCCGGCGGCCGCCAGTTCCAGTTCGCGGCGCCACTGACCGACGATGCCGAGCCGACCCTCGCGGTACTGCAGGAGTACCTCGACCGGTACTCCGGCCGCACCGACATCACGCTGTCCGAGCTCACCTGGGTGACGGTGTGGCGGCCGAATATCCGCCTGGCCGAACGGTTCCGCGACAGGCGCGTCTTCCTCGCCGGTGACGCCGCGCACGTCCACCCGCCGACCGGCGGGCAGGGCATGAACACCGGTATCCAGGACGCGTACAACCTCGGCTGGAAGCTGGCCGCCGCGCTGCACGGGGACGAATCACTGCTGGACAGTTACGAATCCGAGCGCAGGGCGGTCGCCGCCCGCGTGCTCGGTATCAGCACTGCGCTGCTGGACAAGCTGGTCGACGGCGCCGAGGACGCGATGCGGCGCGGCCCGGAAACCCAGCAGTTGGACATCAGCTACCGCGACCCCGGCGACCGTGGGCCACTCGTGGCGGGTGACCGCGCCCCCGACGCCCCGCTGAAAGACATGGCAGACAACCCGATCCGCCTGTTCGACCTGTTCCGCGGCCCGCACGCAACACTGCTGTGCTTCGGCGAAACCGGCGAACTACCCACCGGCATCGAGGCCTACGCCGTGGTCCGGCCCGGCACCACGGCAGCCGGGCGGCACGTCATCGATGTCGAGGGCCATGCGTTCGCCGCGTACCACGCGGTCGACGGCACCCGGGTCGCGATCAGGCCCGACGGCTACCTGGCCCACCGCGACTGACGGTGGATCAGAAGAAGCTGCCGACGGTGTCCCAGCCGAGCACGGAATCGACCGCCAGGCCGCAGAACACCACGGCGAGATAGTTGTTCGACTGCAGGAACAGCCGCAGCGGCTTCACCGATTCGCCGCGCCGCACGCCGGAGTACAGCTGGTGCGCCATGAGCAGGAACCACGCTCCGGCCACCAGCGCCACGGCCGCGTAGACCACGCCGGTCGCGGGGACCAGCGCTAAGGTGGCGAGCACGGTGAGCCAGGTGTAGATGACGATCTGCTTGGTCACCACCTGCTCGGTGGCCACAACCGGCAGCATCGGCACGCCGGCCGCGCGGTAATCCTCCTTGTAGCGCATGGCCAGCGCCCAGGTGTGCGGCGGCGTCCAGAAGAAGATGACGCCGAACAGCACGACGGCGGGCCAGCCGATGCCGCCGGTCACCGCGGACCAGCCGACCAGGGCGGGCATGCAGCCCGCGGCACCGCCCCACACCACGTTCTGCGAGGTGCGACGCTTGAGACCGAGGGTGTAGACGAAGACGTAGAACAGGATCGTCGCGACAACGAGGACGCCGCTGAGCAGGTTCGCCTGCCACCACAGCCAGGCGAACGAGCCGAGGCCGAGCACCACACCGAACACGAAGGCGTGCGAGGTGGGCACCGCCTCCCTGGCCAGCGGGCGCTTCGCGGTCCGCTTCATCACCTTGTCGATGTCGGCGTCGGCGACGCAGTTCAGCGTGTTCGCGCTGGCCGCGCCCATCCAGCCACCGAAGAGGGTGACCAGGATGAGGCGGATGTCGATGTGCCCCCGATCGGCGAGCAGCATCGTCGGAATCGTCGCGACGAGCAGCAATTCGATGACCCGCGGCTTGGTGAGCGCGATGTACGCGAGCACTCGTCGCAGTAGTCGGGACGGCAGCCCTGGCCCGGCGAACCGGTCCGCCAGCGCCGTCGGAGCGGAGCCGTGCGCGCCATTGCCACCCGGCTGTTGCCCAATCCGCACTGTTTCTCCTCGCACGCTGTGCATCGCATCCGGCATGGACCAAGCAGCACGCTCGGTCCCGCTGAGCTGGATGCGCGAGAGCTGGACCTTCGCCCGCCTCGGCGCCTCTTCAGCCGTGCGGCGCGGCTACTACTACAGAGGATGGTAGACCCCGCCGAGCGCGCTCCTCGCATAGCCCCACGCAACAACATTGGGAATGTGACCCAGCTGACGGCGCGCCACGGCTCCGGAGAACCCCGGCCGCACGCGGGTTTCGAGCGCCGTGCGCGGGGCAAATAAAGACAGGGTTCCCCGCACCCCGCTCAATGGGCACATCTAGGGTGGTTGGGTACACACCCGGTATGCACGCGCCGCTGCCGTGCGTTCATCGCCGCCAGTAAAGCCGCCGTCGACGAAACCAATGTCAGGAGAACCTCGGTCGTGTCAGTCACAGACGACATCCGCGCCCTCACTCAGCCGAATCACCCGGACGACTGGACGGATCTGGACACCAAGGCCGTCGACACGATCCGGGTGCTCGCCGCCGACGCGGTGCAGAACGCAGGCAACGGCCACCCTGGCACCGCGATGAGCCTGGCGCCGCTGGCGTACTCCCTCTACCAGCGCACCATGCGGATCGACCCGAGCGACCCGAGCTGGGTGGGCCGGGACCGCTTCGTGCTGTCCTGCGGTCACTCCAGCATCACCCAGTACATCCAGCTCTACCTGGCCGGTTACGGTCTGGAACTGGACGATCTGAAGAACCTGCGCAAGTGGGGCTCGCTCACCCCGGGCCACCCCGAGTTCCGGCACACCGACGGCGTCGAGATCACCACCGGGCCGCTCGGCCAGGGCCTGGCCTCCGCGGTCGGCATGGCGATGGCCGCCCGCCGCGAGCGCGGCCTGTTCGACCCGAACGCCGCGCCGGGCACCAGCCCGTTCGACCACTTCATCTACGTGATCGCCTCCGACGGCGACATGGAGGAGGGCGTCACCTCCGAGGCGTCCTCGCTCGCCGGCACCCAGCAGCTCGGCAACCTCGTGCTGATCTACGACGACAACAAGATCTCCATCGAGGACGACACCACCATCGCCTTCGACGAGGACGTCGCCAAGCGCTACGCGGCCTACGGCTGGCACGTGCAGGTCGTCGAGGGTGGCGAGGACGTCGTCGCCATCGAGTCGGCGCTGGCCGCCGCCAAGGCGGAGACCGGCAAGCCGTCGATCATCGTGCTGCGCACCATCATCGGCTACCCCGCGCCCAACAAGATGAACACCGGCGCCGCGCACGGTGCCGCCCTCGGCGCGGACGAGGTGGCCGCCACCAAGAAGATCCTCGGCTTCGACCCGGAGCACACCTTCGAGGTCGACGACGCGGTGATCGCGCACACCCGCAAGGCCATCGATCGCGGCAAGCAGGCGCACGCGCAGTGGCAGCAGCAGTTCGACGCGTGGGCGCAGGCCAACCCGGACAACAAGGCCCTGTTCGACCGGCTCGCCAAGCGCGACCTGCCGCTGGGCTGGGCCGACAACCTGCCGACCTACGAGCCGGACCCGAAGGGCGTCGCCACCCGCAAGGCCTCCGGCAAGGTGCTCGCCGCGCTGGCGCCGGTGCTGCCGGAGCTGTGGGGCGGCTCGGCCGACCTCGCGGAGTCCAACAACACCACCATGTCCGGCGAGGCGAGCTTCGGCCCCGAGTCGATCTCGACCGGCATGTGGAAGGCCAACCCGTACGGACGCACCCTGCACTTCGGTGTGCGCGAGCACGCCATGGGCGCGATCCTCAACGGCATCGCGCTGCACGGCCCGACCCGCCCGTACGGCGGCACCTTCCTGGTGTTCAGCGATTACATGCGTCCCGCGGTGCGCCTGGCCGCGCTGATGCGCGTGCCCGCCATCTACGTCTGGACGCACGACTCCATCGGCCTCGGCGAGGACGGCCCGACGCACCAGCCGATCGAGCACCTCGCCGCGCTGCGCGCCATCCCCGGCCTCAACGTGGTCCGCCCCGGCGACGCCAATGAGACCACCTACGCGTGGCGCACCATCCTCGAGCGCGACAGCAGCGAGCACACCTCGCACTTCTCGGTCTCGGAGATGCCGCACCAGGACGGGCCGTCGGCGCTCGCGCTGACCCGCCAGGATCTGCCGATCCAGGAGGGCACCAGCTACGAGGGCGTGAAGAAGGGCGGCTACATCCTGGCCGAATCCTCCACCGACACCCCGCAGGTGATCCTCATCGCTACCGGTTCGGAGCTCCAGCTCGCGGTCGGCGCGCGGATTAGCCTGGAGGAGCGTGGCATCGGAACCCGGGTGGTGTCGATGCCGTGCGTGGAGTGGTTCGATGCGCAGGACCAGGCTTACCGCAACGAGGTACTGCCGCCGTCGATCACCGCGCGCGTGGTGGTCGAGGCCGGTATCGCGATGCCGTGGCACCGGTTCGCCGGTGACGCGGGCGAGATCGTCTCGATCGAGCACTTCGGTGCGTCCGCCGACTACAAGACCCTGTTCCGCGAGTTCGGAATCACCACCGAAGCCGTGGTCGCCGCCGCGCTCACCACGTTCGAGAACAGCGGCGCCGTCGAAAACGTGAAGGGATAAGCGCTCATGACACAGAACGCGAATACCGCCGCCCTGTCCGCCGCCGGAGTCTCGGTGTGGCTCGACGACCTGTCGCGCGACCGCATCCAGTCCGGCAACCTCGCCGAGCTGATCGAGACCCGCAGCGTCGTCGGGGTGACCACCAACCCGACCATCTTCCAGGGTGCGCTGAGCAAGGGCCACGCCTACGACGGACAGCTCAAAGAGCTTGCCGCCCAGGGCGCGGACGCCGACGCCGCGATCCGCACCATCACCACCGACGACGTGCGCTCCGCCTGTGATGTCTTCGCGGGCGTGTTCGAGGCGTCCAACGGGGTGGACGGCCGCGTCTCCATCGAGGTCGACCCCCGCTTCGCCTTCGACGCGGACAAGACCATCGCGCAGGCCATCGACCTGTGGAAGACGGTGGACCGGCCCAACCTGTTCATCAAGATCCCGGCCACCGAGGCCGGCCTGCCCGCGATCACCCGGGTGATCGCCGAGGGCATCAGCGTGAACGTGACGCTGATCTTCTCCGTCGCGCGCTACCGCGCCGTGATGGGCGCCTACCTCGACGGGCTGCGCAGCGCCAAGACCGCTGGCCACGATCTGGGCAAGATCCATTCGGTCGCTTCGTTCTTCGTGTCCCGAGTAGACACCGAGATCGACAAGCGGCTCGAGGCGATCGGCTCCGAGGAGGCCCTCGCGCTGCGCGGGCAGGCCGGAATCGCCAACGCCCGCTTGGCCTACGCCGAATACCAGGACGTGTTCGACGGCGGCGCGCACACCTCCACCTACAACCACCTCGCCGCCGCGGGCGCGAATCGCCAACGCCCGCTGTGGGCTTCGACCGGCGTGAAGAACCCGGACTACTCCGACGTCATGTACGTCACCGAGCTGGTCGCGCCCAACACGGTGAACACCTTGCCGGAGAAGACACTCGAGGCCGTCGCCGACCACGCCGAGATCCGCGGCGACACGGTCAGCGGCACCGCCGCGGCCGCGCAGGAGGTCTTCGACAAGCTCTCGGCCGTCGGCATCGACCTCGACGACGTGTTCCAGGTACTCGAGCGCGAAGGCGTGGACAAGTTCGAGAAGTCGTGGGCGGAACTGATCTCCGCCACGACGGAGGAGCTGTCCGCAGCGGCCGGGAACAACTGACCCCGATGGCCGGCCCCAAGAACCCGACCTGGCAGAACCCGCTGCGCGACGAGCGGGACAAGCGGGTCCCGCGCATCGCGGGCCCGTGCAGCATGGTGATCTTCGGTGTCACCGGCGACCTGTCCCGGAAGAAGTTGATGCCGGCCATCTACGACCTCGCGAACCGGGGGCTGCTGCCCCCCGGCTTCGCGCTGGTCGGCTTCGCCCGCCGCGACTACGCGGACGAAGACTTCGCCCAGGTCGTGCTCAACGCCGTGAAGGCGCACGCCCGTACCCCCTTCCGTCAGGAGGTCTGGGACCACCTGGCCGAGGGAATCCGGTTCGTGCAGGGCAGTTTCGACGACGACAAGGCCTTCGCCACGCTCGCCGACACCCTGGCCGCGCTGGACACCGAACGCGGCACCGGCGGCAATCACGCCTTCTACCTGTCGATTCCGCCGAACATGTTCCCCGTGGTGCTCAACCAGCTCTCCGAACACGGACTCGCGCAACCGGACAGCACCGACGCCGCAGGCCGTAAGCCGTGGCGGCGGGTGGTGATCGAGAAGCCGTTCGGCCACGACCTGGAGAGCGCCCAGGAGCTCAACGCGCTGGTCAACGGGGTGTTCCCGGAGGAGACGGTCTTCCGGATCGACCACTATCTCGGCAAAGAGACGGTGCAGAACATCCTGGCGCTGCGCTTCGCCAACCAGCTCTACGACCCGATCTGGAACGCCAACTACGTCGACCATGTGCAGATCACCATGGCCGAGGACATCGGATTGGGCGGTCGCGCAGGCTATTACGACGGCATCGGCGCGGCCCGCGATGTGATCCAGAACCATCTGCTGCAGCTGCTCGCGCTCACCGCGATGGAAGAGCCGATCAGCTTCCAGCCCAAGCAGTTACAGGCCGAGAAGATCAAGGTGCTCTCGGCCACCAAGCTGGTCGAGCCGCTGGAGGAGACCACCGCGCGCGGACAGTACGCCGACGGCTGGCAGGGCGGCGAGCAGGTGGTCGGCCTGCTCAACGAGGAGGGCTTCGACCCGGAGTCGCGCACCGAGACCTACGCCGCGATCACGCTGGAGGTCGACACCCGCCGCTGGGCCGGGGTGCCGTTCTATCTGCGCACCGGAAAACGGCTCGGCCGCAGGGTCACCGAGATCGCGGTGATGTTCAAGCGGGCGCCGCACCTGCCGTTCGACCAGACCATGACCGAGGATCTCGGGCAGAACGCGCTGGTCATCCGGGTGCAGCCGGACGAGGGCATCACCACGAGGTTCGGCTCGAAGGTGCCAGGGTCGAGCATGGAAGTGCGCGACGTCAACATGGATTTCAGCTACGGCGAGGCGTTCACCGAGTCCTCCCCCGAGGCCTACGAACGCCTGATCCTCGACGTGCTGCTCGGGGTGCCGTCGCTGTTCCCGGTGAACGCGGAGGTCGAATTGTCCTGGGGCATCCTCGATCCGGTGCTCGAGCACTGGGCCACCGAAGGCAAACCCGAACCGTACGAGGCGGGCACCTGGGGGCCGTCCTCGGCCGACGAGATGCTCGCCCGCACCGGGCGCGAATGGCGGCGGCCGTGATCATCGACATTCCACACACCACCACCGGCGAGGTCACCAAGCGCATCGTGCAGCTGCGCGAGAGCAACGGCGTGATCACCATGATGCGGGTGCTCACCCTCGTCGTCTGCACGCTGGACAGCTCCGAGGCCGAGGACGCGATCGACGCCGCCAACGACGCCAGTCGCGAACATCCTTGCCGGGTGGTCGTTTTGGCGCGTGGCGATCGCGACGCCGAGACCCGCCTCGACGCCCAGATCCGGGTCGGCGGGGACGCGGGCGCGGCCGAGGTGATCGTGCTGCGGCTGCAAGGCGAGCTGATCAACCACGAGAGCAGCGTCGTCATCCCGTTCCTGCTGCCGGACACCCCCGTGGTGGCCTGGTGGCCGCGCGGCGCTCCCGAGTTCCCGTCCAAGGATTCGGTGGGCCGCTTGGCGACTCGCCGCATCACCGACGCCACGTACGCCGCCGACCCACAGGCCGCGATCAAGAAGCGGCTCGGTTCGTATGCGGCAGGCGACACCGATCTGGCGTGGAGCCGGATCACCTACTGGCGCGCCTTGCTGGCCGCCGCGCTGGACGAACCGCCCTTCGAGCCGGTGGAAAGGGTGCTGGTATCCGGACTGCGCGACGAGCCTGCACTGGACACGTTGGCCGGGTGGCTCGCGAGCCGCCTCGGCTGCCCCGTGATCCGCCGCTCCGGGGCGTTGCGAGTGGAGCTGCACCGGCCGTCGGTGTCGGTCACCATCGAGCGCCCGCAGACCGGGCGCACCGCGACGCTCACCCGCACCGGTGACCCCGACCAGCGAATCGCGCTGGCCCGCCGGGAGACTCGCGACTGCCTCGCCGAAGAACTGCGCAGGCTGGACGCCGACGAGATCTACGCCGAGGCCCTCGCCGGAATCGAGAAGGTGACCTATGAGTGAATCCGCCAGCGACACAGTAGAAGTCCACATCGACACCGACTCGCTGGTTGCCGCGGCGGCGGCCAAGTTCGTCGAGGTCGTCGTCGCCGCACAGGAAGCGCGCGGCACCGCGTCGGTCATCCTGACCGGCGGCGGCACCGGCATCGGACTGCTCGAACTGGTCCGCAAGTCTCCCGGCGACATCGACTGGTCCAACGTCGACTTCTTCTGGGGCGACGAACGTTTCGTCCCCGCGGGCGACGCCGAACGCAACGACCTCCAGGCCCGCCAGGCGCTGCTCGACCACGTCCCCGTCGACCCCGCCCGGGTACACCCGGTAGCCGCCTCCGACGGCGAATACCCCGATCCGATCGAGGCCGCCGCCGAATACTCCGCCGCCGTGCACGCCTACCTCGCCGAACACGGCTCCTTCGACCTACACCTGCTCGGCATGGGCGGCGAAGGCCACATCAACTCCCTCTTCCCGCACACCGACGCGGTCGGCGAGGAACACGAACTCGTTGTCGCCGTAACGAATTCGCCGAAACCCCCGCCGGTCCGCGTCACCCTCACCATCCCCGCCGTCCGCCGCACCCGCCACGTAGTGCTGGTCGTCGGCGGAGCGGCCAAAGCCGACGCGGTCGCCGAGGCCATCTCCGGCGCCGACCCGGTCGACATCCCCGCCGCAGGCGCGGTCGGACTGGAGTCCACCACCTGGCTACTGGACCAAGACGCGGCATCAGCCCTGCAGTTGCCGGACTGAGCGCCCTTTCACGGACCGCACGACGTCGAGCTGAACGCCGAGCAGGCACCCCTACGCCCCGTTCGGCACGCAGCAGCCAACGCCGTGCTCGCCCAGCGGGAAATGTGCGCGCAGAACATCGAGTACGCACGCCGCCATGATGGCGGGACGTGACGAGCCGAAAGCCGACAAGGCATTCGATTATCTCCCCGGCCACGCGCAGCAGGGCGTCCCCAGTGCGCGCCATACAGCGGAGCTCACGTGCACATCTCCTTATCTCGGCACACCTACCGCCACGTCTTGTCCGCCGCGCGGGACATGACGGCGCCGAACGTCGAGCGTGCACGCCACCATGTCCCGTCGGGCGCAACCGCCGCCATGTCTTGCCACCGCGTGGGACGCGATGGCAGCAAACGTCGAGTGAGCGCGCCGCCGTGTCCCGTTGGACATGCGTGCCGCCATGGCCGGGTGCTGAGGGTACATGGTGGCAGCGAACGCCAGGTGCTTGGTTCATCGTGTCCCTGCGGAATGCTGGTCGCTGGTCTAGGCGGACGCGGGTCCATATCCGGACGGTCGGGGGTTTGGCCGGAACTTATTCGGCCGAACTGGATATGGCGCGCATAATCATCGGGTTTGCCGATATGGTGGGGCGGTGAGTGAGCGGGCAGCGAACCCGGGAGCCGGCCCGGGTCAGGTTCTCGATGATCGGTTTCGGGCGGCGGTCGGTGCGTTGACACCGGCGCCGGATCGTGCGACGGCGGACGTCGCGCCCGGCATCAGCGGTGCGGTCCTGCTGGAGTTGTTCGAGGCGCAGGCGACGAGCAGGCAGTTGGATCTCGCGGCCCGGCAGTTGGGTGCGGGCAAGCGGGGGTACTACAGCATCGGGTCGTCGGGGCACGAGGGCAACGCGGCGCTGGGGGTGGCGTTGCGGGTGACCGATCCCGCGCTGCTGCACTACCGGTCCGGGGCGTTCTTCGTGCAGCGCACCCGGCAGGTGCCTGGCCTCGATCCGATCCGTGACGTGCTGCTCGGGGTCGTCGCCGCGGCGGCGGATCCGATATCCGGTGGGCGGCACAAGGTCTTCGGCAGCAAGCCGGCCGCCATCATTCCGCAAACCTCGACCATCGCCTCGCATCTCCCCCGCGCGGTCGGTCTCGCGTTCGCGATCGATCGTGCCGCGCGACTGGGTGTGTCGAGCGAGTGGCCCTCGGATGCGGTGGTGCTGTGCAGCTTCGGCGACGCCTCGGCCAACCACTCGACCGCTGCGGGCGCGATCAATGCGGCGATTCATACTGCCCGCCAAGGTGTTCCGCTGCCGATTCTGTTCCTGTGCGAGGACAACGGCATCGGCATCAGCGTCCCCACTCCGGCGGACTGGATCCAGCAGGCGTACGGCTCCCGCCCCGGACTGGAGTACTTCGGCGCCGACGGCTGCGATCCCGTTGACGCACTGACCACTTCGATCGCGGCCGCCGCGTGGGTCCGCGAACACCGCAAGCCCGCGTTCCTGCACATGCGGACGGTCCGGCTGATGGGCCACGCCGGTTCCGATGTGGAAGCCGCGTACCGCCGACCCGCCGACATCGCCGCCGACCTGCTCCGCGACCCGGTGACCGCGACCGCCCGCCTGCTGGTCGCCGCAGGTGTCGCAACGCCCACCGAAGTGCTGGAGCGTTACGACGACATCGCGCAGCGAGTCAACCGAACGGCCGAAATCGTTTGGCGCGAACCGAAATTGAACTCGGCGAGCGCGGTGATGGCGCCCCTCGCGCCGTCGCGCCCGGCGCTGGTACGCACCGATGTCCTGCGCACCGGCCAGCCCGCCGCGACCTCGGCGACCTCGGCAACCCCGGCAACCCCGGCAACCCCGGCAACCCCGGCAACCCCGGCAACCCCGGCAACCGAGATGCAAGCAGACAGCTCACCCGCCGATGTCCCACCGCCTGCCATTGCGGGGCAAAGCACTCCGACGCACGCGGGCACAGCACAGGCCGACACCTCACTGGACGCGACAACCCCGGCCGAAAGCACACCGCGTGCCGCACCTGCCACCATCAGCGCCAACCCTGGTGCAGGCAGCGATGATTCGTTGACACTGGGGCAGGCGATCAATCGCACACTGGCAAACCTGCTCGCCCGCGACCCGGACGTACTCGTCTTCGGCGAGGATGTCGGCCGGAAGGGTGGCGTGTACGGCGTGACCAAGGGTCTGCAGAAGCAGTTCGGCAAGCGTCGCGTCTTCGACACCTTGCTCGACGAGCAGAGCGTTCTCGGCACCGCCCTGGGCACCGCGCTCGCCGGTTTCGTGCCGATCCCCGAGATCCAGTATCTGGCCTACGTGCACAATGCCGCCGACCAGCTGCGTGGCGAGGCCGCCACCCTGTCGTTCTTCTCCCATGGGCGCTACCACAATCCGATGGTGGTCCGCATCGCCGGCTACGCCTACCAGAAGGGTTTCGGCGGCCACTTCCACAACGACAACTCCATCGCCGCCCTGCGCGACATCCCCGGCCTCGTCGTCGCCTCCCCCGCGCGGGCCGACGACGCCGCCGCCCTGCTGCGCACCTGCGTCTCCGCCGCCCGAGTGGACGGCCGCGTCTGTATCTACCTCGAACCCATCGCCCTCTACCACACCCGCGACCTGCACGAGCCCGGCGACAATGCGTGGCTCGCAACACCTTCCGACACCGACCACGTCGAGATCGGACGCGCCCGCGTCTACGGTGACGGCACCGACCTCACCATCGTCACCTTCGCCAACGGCGTCCCCATGAGCCTGCGGGTAGCCCGCCGCCTGGCCGAGCGCGGCATCCGCACCCGTGTCCTCGACCTGCGCTGGCTCGCCCCCCTCCCCGTCGACGACCTCCTCCAACACGCCCGCGCCACCGGCCGCGTCCTCATCGCCGACGAAACCCGCCACAGCGGCGGCGTCTCCGAGTCCGTCTGCGCCGCCCTCATCGACGCGGGCTTCGACGGCCACATCGCCAGAGTCACCAGCGAAGACACCTTCATCCCCCTCGGCCCCGCCGCCGACACCGTCCTGCTCGACGAAGCCAAAATAGAGACCGCCGCCGGAAAACTCTTGGCACAGTAGACATCATGGCCGGCACCGAAGAGGAAGCCATCACGGCGGAACACCGACGCTACTGGCAATACCAGCAAGATCTGGCCACAGTAGCCGACACCGCCGAACCCGACCTTGTCGCCGCCATTTTGAACGACCCGGACAAGGCCATGGCCGAAGCCGCCATATCCGGCCACTTCGACAACCGTGCGCCCCACCTGATCCAACTCGGCAGCACCCACTTCGATCAGTGGGTAACCACCATGTCCGACCTGATCGCCGACCACACATTCCTCGCCCGCCGCCTGCGGGAATGGGCACTGCTGAAGTCGATTCTCCTGGGCGGCAACTGGATTTCCGAAGAGGTTATCGCGGCCACCGACTGGTTCCAGCGCAAGGCAGTCGACCTCGTCACCGACGTCGACGCACTGGCCCTGCTGGCGGAACAGGGCAGGACGCGACGGGTTCGTCATGCCGCGAACCGTGAGCTACGCCGCAGGGCGGCGCGCCTCGACTGAGTGGGAGGCGCGCCAATACTCGGCGTCCCTTGGCGGAAAGCCGTTCCGCTACACCTGGCGGAGCGCTCGTTCCGCAACACCAGCGATCGAAATCTACTGGCAGGGCGGTTTTTCCGCGATGCGAGCGGGTCAGCTGAGCTGGACGGGGAACGCTGCCAGGTCGTTTTGGGTAAGCACCGGAAGGTTGCGGATTTCTTCGACCGGAACCGCGAGGCGGAGGTTGGGGAAGCGGTCGAAGAGGGCGGGGAGGGCGATGCCCGCTTCGAGGCGGGAGAGGGCGGCACCGGGGCAGATGTGCGGGCCGTGGCCGAAGGTGAGGTGGCGGTGGGAGGTGGTGCGGGTGAGGTCGAACTCGTCGGAGTCTTCGCCGTGCACGGCGGTGTCGCGGCCGATGGCGCGGTAGGACATGACCACACCCTCACCCTTCTCGATCGTGGTGTCCCCGATGGTGATGTCTTCGGTGGCGAAGCGCATCAGCAGGTGGGTGACGGGGCTGTCCCAGCGCAGGGTCTCCTCGACGGCCTGCTTCCATTCGATGTCGCCGGAGCGGACCTTGTCGAGTTGGTCGGGCCGGGTGAGCAGGGCGCGTACGGCGTTCAGGATGAGGCCGACGGTGGTTTCGTGACCGGCGGCGACCAGCGCCTTCAGATTGCCGACCACCTCCTCTTCGGTCAGCGGCTCGCCACCGTCGGTGGCCAGGATGAGGGCGCTGGTCAGGTCGTCGGTGGGGTCGGCGGTCTTCTTGCGCACCAGATCGGTGTAGTACCGGTCCATTTCGTCGATGACCCGCAGCCGCTCGTCCTGCGGGGTGAGCAGCGAGAAGAACGCTTTGTACCAGGTGAGCAGCATCGGATGGTCGGCGCGGTCCACGCCCATCAGCTCGCTGATGACGCGCATCGGCAGCGGGTAGGCGAAGACCTCTTTGAGATCGACCACGGAGTCACCCGACGCGCTGAGGTCGTCCAGCAGCTCGCTGGTCAGTCGCTCGATCACGGGACGGATGTCCGCTAGTCGACGCGGCGACAAAGCCTGCGTCGTCTTGATCCGCAGCCTGCGATGCTCGGCACCGTCCACCGTGAACATGGAACGTCCCGCGTCGATCATGCCGATCAGCGGCCACTGCCGCGTCACCACCCCGGAGTTCCACAGCGACCAGCCGTTGATGTCCTTGATCAGCCGCGGATCGACGAGCAGCTGCCTGGCCACCGCATGTTCGGTGACGGTCCAGGCGGGCACGCCGAGCAGTTCGATGCGGGTGAGCGGACCCGCGGCACGCAGGTAGGCGGTCTCGCCGGCGAGGTCACCGACCATCGGATCGATGGCAAAAGGGCATGTTTGTGTCACTGGGGACCTCCGACTGCACGAACTGGGGTGAAACGAACCGGCAAAGACGTCATGCCGCGCAGGAACGCCGACGGGCGCCGGACCAGGTTCTGCGCGGGAACCATGAGATCGATGTCGGGCAGTCGGTCGAGGAGCACCTCGATGCTGGTGCGCGCGATGATCTCGGCCAGTTGCTGAGCCGGGAACGGGCACCGGTACTCGCCGTAGCTGAACGCGAAGTGCGCGCTGTTACCGGCGTGCGCGGGTTCGACACCGTCGACGAGGTGCTGGCGCACATGCGGATCGGCGTTGGCGGCGGCGAGTCCGAGCAGCAACATGTCGCCCGCCCGAATCACCTTGTCGGCCAACCGCGTATCGCGCGCCGCCCACCGGCCTGCGAGGATCTGGGTCGGGGTGTCTTCCCACAGCACCTCGTTCATCGCCTCGCCGACGCTGCGCCGCCCACCGCCGAGGGCAGCGGCGAACCGGTCGTCGGTGAGCATGAGCCGCACCGAGTTCCCGATCCAGTCGGCGGTCGGCAGGTGCGCTGCGGCGGTGACCGCCATCAGGTCCTGCACGTACTCCTCGTCGCTGAACTGCGCCGGGTGCGCGAGCATCCGCGACACCAGGTCGTTGCCCGGCCGCGCCTTCTTGGCGGCGAGCACCTGCTGCATCTGCTCGTAGAAACGCCCGTACGCCGCCTGCGCGTCGGCACCACCGTCGGCGAGCGCCTTCATGCTCCACGCCAGCCGCGCGCCGTCCTCATCGGGAAAACCGAGCGCCCAGGCGAGCGCGAGCACCGGCATCGGCACCGCGAACTCGGCGACCAGATCGGCCTCGCCCCGCCCGCAGAAGCCGTCGATCAGCCGGTCCGCCACTTCCTCACAGGTGCGGCGCAATTCGAACGGATCGACCGATTCGAGCGCGGGCTCGACCATCGCCACGTGCCTGCGGTGCTCGGCACCCGCGGTGAAGTAGATCGACGGCCGCGGCTGCCCGACCATCGGCAGCAACGGCCAGTCCTCGGGGATGTTGGGCCACTGGTTCCACAGGCTGACGTCGCGCGGGAACAGCTCCGGATCGCTGGTGACCTGATGCAGCTCCCGATACCCGATGACCAGCCAGGACGGGATACCACCGGGCAGCTCGACGGACACCACGGGCCCGTGCTCGCGGCGCATCTCGCGGTAGAGATGCTGCGGGTCGGTGTGGAAGCGCGGACCGCTCAGCGGCACGGCGCCGGTCTCCGGGTGGACCGGGCAGCCGCCGGTGGCCGCCGCGGCGGCACTCGAGGTGGTCATGATGCGGTCTCCGCTCGGGCGTCGGCGTAGATGTGCTCGACCAGGCTGATCAGCACGCGCTTGCTGGACTCGCGCGACCTGGCGTCGCAATCGACCAGCGGCACATGCGGATCCAGGTCGAGCGCGTCGCGCACCTCGGCGAGCTGGGATGGCCCGCCGAAGTTGTTGCACGCCACCACGAATCGGGTGCGCTGAGCTTCCAACCGGTCGATGGCATACCACGAGTCGGCGATTCGGCGCTGGTCGACCAGCACGATCGCGCCGAGCGCACCGGAGAACAGCCGGTCCCAGAGGAAGAAGAACCGCTCCTGCCCCGGGGCGCCGAACAGGTACAGCACGTTCTCGGCGTCGATGGTGATGCGCCCGAAGTCGAAGGCGACCGTGGTCGTGGACTTGCCGGGGGCGCCGGTCGGGTCGTCGATCCCGACGCCCGCGTTGGTCATCGTCGCCTCGGTATCGAGCGGGCGGATCTCGCTGACCGCGCGGACCATGGTGGTCTTGCCGACACCGAAGCCGCCGACGATGACGATCTTCAGCCCCTGGCGGGTCGCGCTGTTCAACGGGGCGTCGGCGCGGGCGGGCCGAGCGTCAAAGGTTGCGGAGTCCAACGAGCACCTTCTCGAGGGTGGTGGAGTCGGGCACCGAATTCCACGGCGCAGCCGGGCCGACGTCAGGATGCCGGACGGTGATCTTGCCTGCGTGCAGCAGGTCCGACAGCAGGATGGTGGCGATGCCGAACGGGATGCCCAGCTCGGCGGCGATCTCGACGACCGCGGTCGGTGCGCGGCACATGTCCAGGATGGCGACGTGTTCGGACTGCATGCCCTGCGTCGGCGCGCACTCGCTGACCACCAGGGTGACCAGGTCGAAACTGTCCGAGTCCGGTTTACTGCGTCCCCCGGTCAGTGTGTAGAGCCGGTCGGGGTCGTCGTCGCGGCCTGGCCTTTTCACGACACGCTCGCTCCCCCGACGCGCGGCGCGGACGCGAGATGATGACCCAGCTGTTCGACCAGCTCCCGCATGTTGTGCCCGACCAGGCCCGCGTCCGCGTCCTCGCCGGCCACGACCGCGATGTGCGCCGCGAGACCTGCCTCGACGATGAACAGGAGGCCGCCGTAGAACTCCGTCATCGACTGGCGCACACCGCCTCTGCCGTCACCGAACTCGACGGACGCACCGTGCGAAAGACTTTGGATGCCCGCGGCGATGGCGGATAGCTGATCCGCCTTGTCCATGCTCAGCTCCGGCGTGTGGCAGATCTTGAGACCGTCACCGGAGAGCAGCAGCGCGTGGCGGGCGCCGGGGGTGCGGGCGAGCAGTTGCTCCAACAGCCAGCTGAGTTGCGACGGCACAGACGTTGTCATCGATCATTCTCCACGGCAACGGTAGGGGACGGGGAAGGTGTCGCGGCAGCGGAGGAATCGGTGTCCCGACCGGACACCGCGCGCTGGAACGCACCGAAGGACGCGGGCGTCGACACCGGCGGGGTTGCCGCGGCGGGCGCATCGTGCGTGGGTAGCGAGAGCCCGGCAGGGTGCACGGCGGCGAGGGTGCTGCCGCGGCGGCGCTTGGGTAAGCCCATGCTGGTGTGCTCGACGGTGGGCGAGAGGTCCGGAGCGGGCGCGGGATTCGGGGTGGCCGAAGTGTTCCATGCGGTGGAGTTCGTTGGAGCCGAGGGGTTCTGGGCGGCGGCCGAATTCGCGGCGGCGGCAGACTGCATGGTACTCGCGAGGCTCGCGCCGACCACGGAGTTCGCGGCGGCTGCAGAGTTCGCGGCGGCCGCGAAGTTCACGTCAGCCGCAGGGTTGCCGACCGACGCCCTCTCTCCGGCACCCGCAGCGCCCGCGCCGACCGGAGGATTCGCACCAGTCGCAACGCTTCCGGCACCCGCATCGCTCGCGCCGACCGCGGAGTTCCCGCCAATCGCGAAGTTCCCGGCACCCGCAGGGCTTGTGCCGCCCGTGAAGTTCGCGGCATCCGTAGGACTCACACCAGTCGCAAAGTTCGCGTCAGCCGATGGGTTTCCGGCCCCCGGAGCGCTCGCGCCGTCCACAATGTCCGCGGCATCCGTAAGACGCGCGCCAGCAGCAAAGTTCGCGTCAGTCGAAGAGTTTCCGGCGCCAATAGTGCTCGCGCCGACCTCGGAGTTCACGCCAGTCACGAAGCTTCCGGTATCCGCAGCGCTAGTGCCGCCCGCAATGTCTGCGGCATCCGCAAGACGCGCGCCACCAGCAGAGTTCGCACCAGTCAGCGAGTCTTCGCTACCCGCGGGGCTCGCGCCAGCCGCAACGCTCGCGGCCGCCGCAGTATTCGCAGCAGCGGCCAGGTTCGTGCCGGCAGGATGCACAGCGGCGAGGTCCGGCAACGCCGCGACTCGCGCGGCCGACGCCGGTTTCGGTTGCGACAGCGCGCTGAGCTGCGACTTCGCGCTGGGCAATGTCGCGGTCGGTATCGCGGGGATGGTGCCGAGCGCCGATGGTTGCGAGCGGTCTATGCGTGCTGTGAGATCCCGCGGCACCACCACGACGACTGCCGTACCGCCGATGGCAGAGGGCCGGAAGGACACGGTGAGTCCATGCTTGCGCGCGAGGTGCCCGACGACGGCGAGACCCAACCGCGTGCCGCTCAACGACGAAAGGTCCGACGCACGCTGGCCGCGTCCGTCCGGCCCGTTCGACACGGTCTGCTCGGCGCGGCGCAGCGCCGACTCGCTCATCACCAGTCCGCTGTCCTCGATGGTGAGCACCACGCCCGCGGGCACCTCGGCGGCGTAGACGTGCACCTCGGTGGTCGGCGGGGAGAAATTACACGCGTTGTCGAGCAGCTCGGCCAGCGTGTGCATCACGCCTTCGGCCGCGTGCCCGGCGATGGCGATTTCGGCGATGGCCCGCAGCCGAACCCGCTGGTAGCCCGCGACCCGCCCCATCGCGCCGCGCAGGATCGACTCCATGGCAATGGGTTTGGCCCAGCGGCGGCCGGAGCGGGCGCCGCTGAGCACGGCGATACTGTCGGCGAGGCGACCCGCCTGCGCGGTGCGGTGGTCCAGGTGCAGCAGGTCGGCGAGCACCTTCGGGTCGGCGTGCCGATGCTCCATCTCGCGCAGCTCGGCGAGCATGCTGGTGGTCATCGCCTGCATGCGGCCCGCCGCACCGGCGAACGCGGCCATCGCGGCGGAGCGGCGGCTGTCGCTGTTCTTCGCTTCCCACGCGTGCAGGTTGGTGGCCTCGCTCGCGGCCGCCATCCTGGCCGACGCCTCGGCGGTGACCGCCGCCGCGGCCTGGCGGGCGCGGATCGCCGCACCGCGATAATGCACGGCGGCGGTTACCGTGGCGCACAACGCGATAGCCGCTGCGACGGCGCCGATGGTCAACGGGATGCGGAAGTCGGTCGGTGCGTAGTACACCGCGACCACCACGACGACCGAGGTGACGGCGGCGCAGGTCAACAGCGCTAGCAGGGGTATGCGCAGACGTCGAAACAGCGGTTCCCGACGCTCGCCTTCCGGCGCGTTCAATGACTGTGACAAGTTCCGTACTTCCGCACTCACGTTCACCAAGAAGGCATGCTGGCTGCTCCCGACCCCTCCTGCAGCGTTCGGGCTGCACCAAATGTACAGACCACCAAGCAGTTCCGCATCTCGGCAAAACGCACATACCTGAACCGCCATCGACCTGCACGGTAGCTGTATTGTATTGCGCTACTTTATTTTTCAATCACGCTGGCGGTTTGCTGACCTGCCCTCGACTACTGCGCGCGCACCACCTCGTCACACAGCGGTCACACCGCCGCCGTCCGCAGTCCGCGTCGCCGCAAACTTTCCGTATATCGCCGCCCCGAGGCGCGCCGCACCGGTATCCCAGCGATTCGGATTCGACCGGGGAATACTGGAAACACAGTGGCGGTGACGACAACCAGCGGCGAAGGGCACGGCGGTGACCATGATGTCCATGCTCGGTGAGGTTCGGCCGGAGCACGATCGCGCGGCGGACGGCGATCTGGTGCTCCTGCACTATCTGCGTTCCTTCCGCAAACCGGTCCTCGACGTGTGGTCCGCGGCGACCGACCGGGCACAGTTGGCGCGCTGGCTCGGCACCGTGTCCGGCGGCCACGGCAATCTGACCATCGAACCGATGGACGGACCGGTGTCGCGACCGATCGCCGTGCGCGTCGATCACTGCCAGGCACCGCACGAATTGGTCGTGCACGTCGACGGCTGCCTGCTCGAGGTTCGGATGACCCAGGTCGGTGTGGTCACCAACGTCGAGCTGATCCGCCGCCACGTGAGCCCGGCGGAGGCGAGCGCGATCGGCCCCCGCTGGCAGTACCTGCTGGATCGGCTCACCGCGTACCTCGAGTACCAACCGCTGCCGCGGTGGGCCGACTACCCGAAGCTGGCCGACGAATACCGTTGAGTCACGGCTTCACCCACCGTCAGAGGAAGAACCCGGCGATCCCCCAGCCCGGCCGGGCCTGCGCCTCACGAATCCATTCCATGCACGATTCGATCGCGGCCAGCACCTCGTGGTCGACGTCCTCGCGCTGTTTCGGCGTCGTCGATTCCCATTGCACCAGGGCTTCCGCGCACTGCTCCGGCGTCCATTCGCCGTAACCGGGTAGCTCGTCGGGCTGGGGTAGGGCGGCGGGCAGTGCATGGTAGACGAAGTCGGCGAGGCTGATCGCCTTGATGCCCAACTCGGCGAGGCCCTCGTCGACCTGCTCCAGCCAGCTGCCGCGGAACGGGGAGAAGTACCGGTTGTCGACGAACCTGCCGTAGAACTGACAGATCGTCTGGTAGGCGTAGCCGTACTGGAAGCCGTACGCCTCGTCGAACGGGCCGCCGTCGATGACGGCGCGCACCGCGTCGTAGCGCGCCGGGGCGCCGTTCGCGATCTCCTCGGCGAACCAGTCGTCGGCGTGCGCCAACTGGGCTTTGAACCGGCCGCCGATCATGCGCCGGAGCTTGTCGTCCCGCGAGCCGATCGCGGCCCTGACCCTATCCAGTTCGACGACGTAAACGCTCAGGCTGTAACTCATGATCGAACATTAGCGGCACCCACCGACACGAACGCCGCACCGACGGAAGGCGTTGGACGCTAAGCGGTTTGCACGGTGACTCGATAGCTGAGCGTGATCCCCTAACACAGCTCGCGACAAACGCTTCGGCCCAGAGGCTGGGCTCGGTCGCGCCATCGAGCAGGGGCGCCGCATCGGGGGCTTTCAGAGTTCGGAGACGGCTTCCTCGTAGGCGCGAAGCGTCGCTATTACGAGGGCGCGTTCCTCGGCGGTGAGCGGGCCCAGTGCGGCGCGCCAGCCGCGGTCCGCGCCGCCGAGCCAGGCGGCTACGGCCGGTCGGTGGGAGTCGGCGATGGTGACGAGGGTTCGTCTCCGGTCGTTGTCGTCGGTGTGTCGGTTCACGACGCCTTGGCGGTTGAGGTCGGCGACCATCAGGCTCACAGTCGTTGGCGCCACCTGCAGCCGCTTCGCCAGCTCGTTCACTGTCACGGGACCGTCCAACAGCACATAAGTCAGCAATGAAAGATGACGCGGCGCCAGCTCGAACGATTGCAAGGCTGCGGGAACCGGCAGGCGTTTCGCGCGCCCGACCAGCCGCGGCATGAGCAGCACCATGGCGCGAACGCTCTCGTCCAAGGATGGATCAGGCTCCGTTGACATGCCTCCCTCTCCAGGATATCTTTGCTTACAAAGCTATTTGGCGCATCAGGCCTCATGATCCCATGCGAAAGCGCGGATCCCCTGCTCGATCGAGGAGAGCCATTGACCGAACCAGTCGTCCGCCCCAAGGCGCTGACCATCGGACTACATCCACATGCGATGGACTACAGCCGCCTTCCTGATCTGGACGAGACACAACTGACCGCCCGGATTGGTGCCGCGAACGATGCCCTGCGAGATACCGAATTCGATATCACCCCATGCCTGGTCAGCGCATCACCCGACGAAGCCGAAACGGAAGTCCGGAAACTGCTCGCCGATCAGCGATTCGACCTCGTCATGATCGGCGGCGCGGTACGCGCCCTTCCCGAGCACACCCTGCTGTTCGAGCGCGTCATCAACGTCGTAGCCGACGCGGCCCCCGGAATTCGATTCTGCTTCAACACTTCACCCGAGACCACCCTGGACGCACTCCGTCGAGTATCAGCGTCCAACTGAACCGCGCGGATCGCGGCCAATCATTTATGCCCTGGGGTGCCGGGATCGCGGGCGGGATTTCCGGGTGCCGAACCAACGCGTCAGGCGAACTGGCCCGGTTCGGCGTCCTCGGGTGCGCGATTGGTTTCGCCGCGGGCTCGGTCAGGTCTAGCGGCTACGCGCGACGCGGCAAGCACGGCCCAGTCAGCGCCGGCTACATCGACCGCGGTTACGCGGGCACGTCGGACGAGTTCGGGACGAGCTCCCGCAGGTGGCTGGTGATCAAGGCGTCGACCTCGGACGCACGTTCCAGTTGCACCAGGTGACCCGCGTCGCCGATCTTCGTCACCGCGCGCAGGTCAGGGACGTAGGTGCGCAGGGTGGTCAGGGGGTCGCGGCCGCTGAAACCCTCCATGTCGGGGTCGCGGTCGCCGTACATGAAGTAGGCGGGGACGGTGACGGACGCGTCGGCGTAGGCGGCGGTGAGTTCCCAGTTGCGGTCCAGGGCGCGATACCAGTTCAGTCCGCCGGTGAAGCCGGTGCGTTCGAAATCCTCTGCCAGGGTGCCGAATTCGTCCTCGGTGAGCCAGCGCCACGGTAGCGGCGGCGCTGTCGGCAGCACGTCGAGGTAGCCGGTGCCCTCGGCCGGGAACTGCCAGGTGTCGAGGTAGTGGTAGTCGGCGCTGAGCGAGTAGTAGACGTTGGCCAGGAATTCTCGTGGGCGAGCCGCCAATTCGGCGTCGGCCACGCCCGGTTTCTGAAAGTAGTCCAGATGCAGGAAGTGTCGCGCGGCCGCCTTTGCCCACAGTTGGGACGGTGCTCGGGGCGGGCGTGGGGCGAAAGGATTGTTCAGGACGATGACGCCGCGCACGCGTTCGGGCGCCCGTAATGCCAACTCCCACACCAGGGCCGCGCCGAAATCCAATCCGACGAACACCGCCTGCTCGGCGCCGATGTCGTCGAGCAGGGCGAGCAGATCACCGATGACGGCTTCGTTCGTGTACGACTCGACGTCCGCGGGCACGTCGGTCTGTCCGTAACCGCGCAGGTCCGGCGCGATGGCGCGATACCCGGCCGCGGCGACCGCGGCCAGCTGGTTGTGCCAGATGAACCAGGTGTGTGGAAAGCCGTGGCAGAAGATCACCGGATACCCCGCGCCCTGCTCGGCGACGTGCATCCGGACGCCGTTGGTCGTGATGAACCGATGCGCGATCTCCACTGCGGCCTCCAAAATCTAGAACGTGTTCTCGTTTCACGGTAGTGTCCTGAAGTCGTGAACGGAATACCTGAGGCACTCAGCGGCAAGATCGCGGTCGTCACCGGCGCGAGTCGCGGCATCGGCAAGGGCATCGCACTGGAACTCGGTGCCGCGGGTGCGACGGTGTACGTCACCGGACGCTCGGCCACCCCGGGTCGGCTGCCCGGCACCGTGCAGGAGACCGCCGCCGCCATCGACGCGGCGGGCGGGGTCGGCGTTCCGTTCGTCTGCGATCACCACGACGACGAGGCGGTGCAGCGACTGTTCCAGCAGATCGGCGACGCGCATCAGCGCCTGGATGTACTGGTGAACAACGTGTACAACTCCCCCGCCGCGGCCCGCTGGCTCGGCAAGCCGTTCTGGGAGGTGCCGCCGAAAGCGTGGGACGAAACCTTCGATATCGGCGTCCGATCGCATTACGTGGCAAGCGCTTTCGCCGCGCCGCTGCTGATCGAATCCGGCGGGTTGATCGTCAACATCTCCTCACCGGGTGCGCAGCGGTACATGCACAACGCGGTATACGGCGTCGCGAAAACCGCACTGGACCGGTTGACCGCCGACATGGCGCACAACCTGGCCGACACCGGTGTCACGGTGGTTTCGCTGTGGCCCGGCATCGTGGATACCGAACTGCTGCAAATGGTTCCGGCCGACGCGCAGGGTCAGCGGTTGGTCACGCTGCCGGGCGAAGGTACCTACGATCTCGCCGAGGCAGAGTCACCGCGCTTCCCCGGGCGCGCGGTCGTCGCACTCGCCACCGACCCCGCCCGTCGCTCCCGCACCGGATCAGCCTGGCGGGTAGCCGATCTCGCCGACGCCTACGGCTTCACCGACGTCGACGGGCGCGTCCCACGCGCGGACTGACCTCGGGGCCAACGAGGAACGGGTGAGCCGCCGCGCGACCGAGAGGGCACCACCGGGGACACACCGATAGGCCGACGCAGCCGGCTCGACCTCACCGACCTCGACGGGCACGTCCTAAAGTTGGTCGGATGATCACGAGGAACTGATGCAGGCAACAGCCGAGAGGCCGCCAACACCAGTTCCCCCTCGCCGACAACGCTCAAGCAACACCCAAGAACCGTTGCACCGCACGGGAGGGCGCGGGCTTGGCATGCCACGCGAGGTACACGTGCGACGGTGGCGCGTCCGGAATATCCAGGTAGACAACACCGGGATGCGGTGCGCGGCTGCGGGCCAGCGCGGGAACGCCGCCGATGCCGCGGTTCGCGGCGACGAGTTCGATCCATTCGTCGAAGTTCCGGCAGGTGATGATCGGCCGGTCCGGGTCGCCCTGCTCCCACGAACCCGCATGGGTGGTCCCGGAGACCACGTTCACCACGAGCGGGTAACCGGCGAGATCGGCCCAGCGCAGGTCGCTCGCGTCCGCCAGTGGCGAGTTCGCGGCGACGGCGAGCAGCCGCTGCTCGGTGGCGATCACCCGTGACTCGAGATGGCTCGGCAGCCGCGTTTCCCTGCGGTATATGGCGATATCGATGGCTCGGGCTTCGAGGGCGGCCAGCGGATCGTCGATGCGGTGCAGCGTGATGCGCCCGCCGAGCGCCTCGTAGCGACGGCGCGTGCCCGCGAGCCAGCTGGTGGGCAGCAGCCAGGCGAAGCCGACCTCGACGGCGGCCCGTGCGCGCAGCTGCGCGGCGACCGTGTCGACGTCGGCGAGGATCCGCCGAGCATGCGTCAGCAGTTCGGTGCCCTCGTCGGTCAGTACGAAGCGACGGGACGTGCGTTCGATGAGTCTGCACTCGAGGTGCCGCTCCAACTGCTGCATGGTCCTGGTCAACGCGGGTTGGCTGAGGTGCAGGCGGGCCGCGGCACGGGTGTAGTTCGACTCCTCGCACAGTGCGACGTAAGCGCGCAGATGCCGCAACTCGAGCTGGGTATGCCCGCCTGGCCGCTGCTCCCCGCCCGTCGCGCTCGTCCGATCGTCCGCACCCGTCGGAACGGTCCCCTCCGGCCGCGCACGTTCGTCCATGCTTCAAGCGTATACATGGTGCACAGAAAGCATTTAACAGACGGCGGAACGGACCGTACGGTCGCTGGAGTGACCGCTACTCGCACCCACCCGCCGCGCAGCGGTCTCGCCCCCGCCTTCGCGGCCGCCGCCGGGCTGGCCGCCGCGATGGGCGTCGGCCGCTTCGTCTACACGCCGCTGCTGCCGATCATGGTGGACGCGCACCGGATCAGCACCCACGACGGCGCGGTGATCGCGACCGCCAACTACGCGGGCTATCTTCTCGGCGCCATTCTGCTCACCCGCTGGCCGGAACTGAACAGCCGCAACACTTTTCGCATCTCCGCCGCGCTGCTGATCATCAGCGAGGTGCTGATGGCGGTGCCCGCACCGACGCTGTTCCCGGCCACACTGCGCCTGATCGCCGGTGTCACCAGCGCCGTCGTCTTCGTCGCGTGCGCCGGGGTGGCCGCCCGGCCGGGCAGCAGCCGGGATGCGGCCGGAATCGCCTTCGGCGGAATCGGATTCGGGATCGCGCTCACCGGGGTGCTGGTGTTGGTGGTGCGGCCGTTCCTGGGTTGGCAGAGCATGTGGCTGGTCTCGGCCGTGCTGACCGCGGTGTTGCTGGCGCCCGCGTTGCGGCTCGATATCCGGCCTGGTCGGCGTGCGGGCAAGGCCGCCATCCGGTCGCGGGGCGCGTGGCGGGCGCTGCTCGTCGCCTATTTCCTGGAGGGTGTCGGCTACATCGTGATCGGCACGTTCCTGGTCGCCGCGGTCAGCAACCAGCGCGGGCCGGTGGTCGGCTCGACGATCTGGGTGGTGGTCGGCGTGGCGGCGGTGCCGGCCACGGTGCTGTGGGGTGTCGCGGCGCGCCGCTGGGCGCCGGCGATCGCCATGCCGATCGCGCTAGTGGCGCAATGTGTTTCGGCGGTGCTGCCCGCCGTCTCGACCGCCGTGTGGCCCGCCGTGCTCGCGGCGGCGCTGTTCGGCGCGACGTTCCTCGGCATTGTGATGCTGGCGATGCGGATCGGCGGTGAGTTGTCCGATGGTGGCGCGGCGGCGCCGCTCACCGCCGTTTATGGTGCGGGGCAGATGCTCGGTCCGTTGGTGGTGGCGCCGGTGATCGGCGACAGCTATCCGGCCGCGTTCGTCATCGCCGCCCTGGTGCTGGCGGCTGCGACGATCGCGGCCGGTGTGGTGACGCGCCTGATCAGGCGAACTTGATCTCCAAGCCGATGCCGAGGATGGCGATGACCCAGACCACGCCGGTGAAAATGGTGATTCGGTCGAGGTTCTTCTCCACAACGGTCGAGCCGGAGAGGCTGGACTGCACACCACCGCCGAACAGGCTGGACAGACCTCCACCCTTGGCGCGGTGCAGCAGCACCAGCAGCACCAGCAGCAAGCTGGTGATGATCAGGAGGATATCGAGGAACATCCGCATGCCCGACAGTGTATGCGGACGATGGAATCCCACCGAATCAGGCACTCGGAAAGGTCGATCCTAAGGTGGCAGGATCGCGACCAGGTGGGTGACCTGGTCTTCGCCGATGGTGAATCTCGACGCCTCCTGCTCGCGGATCTGGTCCTGCGCGGTGAGTCTGACCTGGTGCTGGTGCATGTGTTCGGCCCACGAGCGCACGACGAACGCCTCGACGTAGCGGTCGAGCTCGCCGACGTCGCGGTAGAGCCGCCACTCCATCGCGCCGGTGCGTTGCCGGGAACGGCCGACGAACGCCATGGCGGTGATGAACTCCTCGACGTTCTCCGGCGGGACGTCGTAGGTGCGCAACACCATGACGGGGCCGTCGGCGGGGTCGGGTTCGACCGCGAGCTGCGGTTCCGGCCAGAACGCCGACGGGGTCTGGTCGAGGTTCTCGGCGTTGTGACTGATCGGCAGCCAGACCGTGCTCACCGCACACAGCGCGAGCAGTGCCGCGGCGATCAGCAGGGCCTTGACCGGCCCGGCGGCACCGGCGACCACACCCCACGCCAGCGAGCCGATGGCCTGACCACCCATGAAGACCAGCAGATAGACCGACAACCCGCGCGCCCGGACCCACGCGGGCAGGAGCAACTGCATGGTGGAGTTCATCGTCGACATCGCCAGCAGCCAGGCGAAGCCCGCGAACACCAGCAGCACCAGCACGACCGGCACCACGTGCAGCACCGCCGCGGCCGCCGTCGCGACGCCGAACAGGACGGCGGCCGTGCTCAACCGCTGGGTGGGCGTGAGCAGCAGGCGCAGCCGCGACAGGCCGACGGCACCGAGCACCGCGCCGACGCCGAGCGCGGCGAGCATCAAGCCGTACCCGGACGAGGACAACCCGAGCTCGTCCCGCGCGATCACCGGCAACAGCGCCCACAGCGCGCTGGCCGGGGCGATGAACAGGATCGAGCGCAGCAGCACCCGACGGATCGCGGGCGCCGCCTTGATGAACCGCGTCCCGGCCTGCAGCGCGGCCAGCGGGCGTTCGCTCGGCAGCTGCCGATCCGCGGCAGGCCTGCGCCAGACCCCGAGCACCACGACGATGCCGATGAACGACACCGCGTTGAGCGCGAACACCAGCGTCGGCCCGGACAGCGAGACCAGCACACCCGCGATCGCGGGCCCCACCGCCCGCCCGATATTGATGCTCATGCTGCCGAGCGCGGCCGCCGACGGAATCTGTTCGCGCGGAACCAGTTCCGGCTGGATCGCCTGCCACGCGGGCCCGGTGAGCGCCTGACCGCAGCCGAGCAGGAACAGCAGCGTGAGCAGCACGGCCGGAGTGGTGTGCCCGGTTGCCGTGGAGACCGCGAGCACCGTCGCCAGGATCGCCATGGTCGACTGCGCACCCAACAGCAGCCTGCGCCGATCGACCAGGTCGGCGATCACGCCGGACGGAATAGCCAGCAGCATCACCGGCAGCGTGATCGCCGTCTGCACGAACGAGACCAGCGCCGCTGCGTTGGGCTCGTCCACCAGAATCCACTGCGCGCCGACAGTCTGCATCCAGGTGCCCAGGTTGGACACCAATTGCGCGATCCAGAGGGCGCGATACACCTTCGACCGCAGGGGTGCCCAGGTAGAGACAGTGGCGTTGGCGGCAGTGATCACTCAGCGAAGCTTAGGCTCGTCCGCCGCCTCGGGTATTCAGGACAGACCGGGGTGCCCCGTTCAGGCTGAACCGGAGCCGGCCTCCTTGCCTCTTCATGTCTGGACCACGTCCTCCGAACAGCGTTGCCGACCGGCGGTGCCGTCCTGGGCAAGTCCGCCGAGCCCGACGGACTTGCCCGTGAACTCACGAATCAGTTGATCCCCGCGACAGCACTACGCTCGGCCGTGACTCGTTGGCGGCGAGGAGGAGGGCGGCGGTCAGTAGCGTGCCGCCCATCATGCCCAGCGGGGTCAATCGCTCGCCGAGGACTATCGCCGCGAGGATCGCACCGGTGAGCGGTTCGAGCAGCGCGAGGACCGCGGCGGTGCCGGGGCCCGCGGCCGGCAAGCCGCGGAAGTACAGCGTGTAGGCGACCGCGGTCGGCACGAGTCCGAGGGCGGCGAGCAGGGCGAGGCTGCCTGCGTTCGGCTCGAAGGTGATACCGGTGGTCAGCGCCAGGGGCATGAGTAGCACTGCGCCGCCGGTGAATCCGAGTCCGGTGGTGGTCATCGCATCCAGCCCCGGTATCGGCCGGGCGCTGATGACAGTGACCGCGGCGAACGCACCCGCCGCCGCGACTGCCAGAGCCGCACCGGCAAGCAGCCCGGGGGCGTCCAGGTCATCGGACGGCACACCGACCAGCAGCGCCAGTCCGGCGAGTGCGAGCCCGATCGTCGCCGCGCGCCTGCGGTCGACGGCACGGCGGCCGGTGAGCTGCTCCAGCAGCGCGACCACCACGGGCGACGCACCGATGGTGATCAAGGTGGCGACGCTGACCGACGATGCCGCTACCGCCCCGAAATAGCACGCCTGGAAGGTCGCGGCGAGCGCACCGACCGCGCCGATCCTGCGCCAGGCCAGCAGATTTCGCGGCCACGGACGTCGGGCCAGCGCGAGTATGGCAACGAGCAGCAGCCCGCCGACGGCGAGGCGGCAGGCGGCCACCGCCACGGGTGACAATCCGGTGGCACGACCGAGCAGCGTGCCGAGCAAACCGCCGGTGCCCCAGAGCATTCCGGCGCCGACAAGGTAGACCAGCCCGGAACGGCCGGTCGTGAACAGAGATATGGACATGAAGGATTCGCGCTCCTGCGACAGAGAGGGATGGGGTCGCGGAAGCGAGGTGCACAACGAATGCCGAAGAGACGCACTCACCTATCAGGTGGCGCGCTGACTGCTACACCTCGCTCAGGAGGCGGGCGGCGGTGTGATCGGAAAGCATCGGTGCACGCGGCCGATCCTAATGCCCGGCGGCGCGCCGTGTTGCCCGGGTTATTTCCCGAAGTCGCGCAGCAGCGGATCGGCGGCGATCCGGGCGGCGGTCTCGGAGTCCGGCGGATACGGCCTGGCTCGCACGATCCACGCACGACGCAGCTCGGGGATGGTCACCTGGAGTTCGTCCCACTGCGAGGTCAGTTTGCCGGTCCAGTCCATCTGTTCGGGACCGTCGAGGCATCCGATGGTGTAGCCCAGATAGTCGGTCCACACCGCATACGAGGTGGCGAGCGTCAGGTCATTCGGCACGTCGAGCTTCAGCAACCACCTACCGTGCGCCCATTCATGATCTCCCAGCAGCGAATTGGCCGTACGCCGGATGGCGGACCGACGCAGACCACGGCCCGGCCAGCACCAGACCGGCGGTGCGTCCCCGCAATCGATACCGCGCCTTGTCATTTCGGCAGCGACGGTCTCGAAGCCCGGTCGCAGGTTCGGCGAGATGAGCTCCCAGCTCGCCCGATACGAGCCGTTCGCGCGCACCGCGGCGACCACCTCGGGCGCCTGCAGCGTCCACAGCCTCATCCGATCGACCTACTCGTCGACCGTGTCGGCGTAGGTCTGCATCATGTCCTCGATCAACCGCAGGACCGCTTCGTCGAGCTCGGGGCGCTGATACACCCCGCGCACCACCGCCTGACCCGAGAACAGATGCAGCACAAGGAAGAACAGCGGCTCACGCAGCCGCTGCGGATACCGGCCCAGCACCCCGGTGCGCTCGACCGCGGCCACGATCTCGTCGTAGTAGTTCTCCACCGTCGGCGCGATCCTGGCCCGCAGCTCGGCGTCCGAGCGGGCCGCGAGGTAGATCTCGCGCAGCGCGTGGGTGATGTTGTCGGACTGCGCCGCTTGCAGGAAACGCAGTGCGGTGTCGAGCGGATTCGCTTGATCCCCAAGGTGTTCCATCACCTCGGTGAACGCGGCGGTCTGCCGCGCGACGATCTCCTCTGCGGTGCGCACGATCAGGTCGAGTCTGCTGTCGAACTGCCGGAACATGGCACCGACGGACAGCCCGGCGCGTCCGCAGATCTCCTGCACGGTGGCGCGCTGATAGCCCACCTCGCCGATCGCGGCGATGGTCGCGTCGATCAGCTTGGCGACGGTGGCGGCGCGGCGTTCCTGCTGCGTCCGGCGTGGACGCGATATTTCGGCGCTCCCGGTCATGATTACCCATCCTGCCCCGCCGGTCCGGCACCCGCTGTCATCGGGTCAGCGTGATCGTTGACACAGCGTCGAGCAGCCCTCTACAGTCGACCCGCCAGTTAGGAAACAATCGCTCTCTTTTCTGCCCGAGAGCCGGCGCGCAGCGCTGCGTTATGTCGAGGAGTTCCGAATGAAGATGGGCACCGCCACGGGCACCAAGAGGGTGGTCGCACACGCTTGCCTGGTACTGACCGCGGGTTTGACCCTCGCGGTGTGCCCCGCGACGGTCGGCGTCGCAGCGGCCGAGCCGGTGGCGGTCGCGCCGCCGCTGCCCTTCCCGCTGCCACCGGCTCCGCCGTACCTCGACCCGGGTTTCTACAACCCCGACCCGGCCAAGGTGGCCGCGGCGCAGCCCGGCGATATCTTGGCGGCACGGCAGGTCAACCTCGCGAACTTCTTCCTGATCCCGCTCAATGTGCGGGCATGGCAGCTGTCCTTCCGCAGCACCAACACCCGCGGCGAGCCGATCCCCGCGGTCGCCACCGTGATCGTGCCGCACCGCCCCTCGCCCACCCCGGACCGGAATCTGGTCGCCTTCCAGTTCGCCGAGGACTCGCTCTCGGTGAACTGCGCGCCGTCCTACGTACTGCAGATGGGTTCGCTGCCCAATCCGACGAACCCGGTGATCTCCGCGGAGTTCGTCGAGGTCCAGGCCATGCTGCAACTCGGCCACGCCGTGGTGGTGCCCGACCATCAAGGACCGAACGCGGCCTACGCGGCCGGACCGCTCGGCGCTCGCATCACCTTGGATTCGATCCGGGCCGCAGAGAACTTCGACCAGGCGGGCCTGCCCGGAGCGGCCACCCGAACCGCGCTGTGGGGCTACTCGGGCGGCGCCATCCCGACCGCGCACGCGGCCGAGCTGCAACCCACCTACGCGCCGGAGCTCAACCTGGTCGGCTCCGCGGTCGGTGGCCTGCTGGCCGACCTGCGCATGACCCTCGACTACAACAACGGCACGTCGACCTTCGGCGGCGCGGTACTCGGCGGATTGTTCGGTGTCGCACGGGAATACCCGGAGCTCAACCGATTCATCGACCAGTACATGAACCCGCTCGGCAAGGCGGTGCGGGTGGTCCACGAAGGCCAGTGCGTCGCTTTGCAATTCGCGGGCTTCCCGTTCGTGAACATCAAGGGCCTGTTCAACTATCCGGGCGGCGATCCGATGACCGCACCCGAACTGCAGCCGCTGCTGGACGAGATGACCCTTGGCCGGCGCGGCACTCCCCCGTTCCCGCTCTACATCTACGAGGCGCCGCTGGACGAGGCGATGCCGATCAACGCGGTCAACAAGCTGTACGACACCTACTGTAAGGACCCGAACGCCCAGGTCGCCTACACCAGGGAGATCATCAGCGAGCACGGCATCGCCGCGGTCTCCGGCGCGGGCTCGGCCGTGCTGTGGCTCAACGATCGGCTCAACGGTGTTCCCGCGCCGCAGGGCTGCAGCAATCGGGATGTGCCGTTGCAGATCCTCGATCCCGGCGCGTTCGCCGCGTTCGTGAACGTCATCGGCCAGACCCTCGCTTCGGCTCTCGGCATGCCGGTCTGACCTGCCGAAAACCCGGCCGAACCGCACGACGTCGGTACCATCGCCGTCATGGCGGCTAATTTCGTGCGGTTCGGCCCGATCGTTGCCCTGGCACTACTCGCGGCCACTGCCTGTTCGAGTGGCGACTCCGACTCGAAGCCGGCCGAGCCCGGCCTGGTCGGCCGCACCTTCCTCTCCACCGAGGTCGAGGGTGCGCCGATTCCCGGCGGCGGACCGCTGACGCTCACCTTCAAGGACGACCGGATCACCGCGGACGCCGGCTGCAACTCCCACTCCGGCGTGGTCGCGCTCGACGACCACAAGCTGCACGTGTCCGGCCTGGCGAGCACCCTGATGGCCTGTCCCGGCGATCGGGAAGGCGCCGACGAATGGCTCAGCGGGCTACTGAATTCCGATCCCCGCTGGCAGCTCGACGGAGCGAAGCTCACTCTGAAAAACGACAACCTCACGGTGCACCTGCTGGACAAGAAGGTCGCCAAGCCGGACAAGCCGATCAAGGGCACCACCTGGATCGTCACCGCCCTCGTCACCTCCGACGCCCAAATGCGTTCCCAGACAATAGATGAGGTGAAGCCAACGCTCACCATCGCCGAGGACGGCAGCGTCTCCGGCAGTGCGGGCTGCAACCGGATGACCGGCCGCGCAACAGGTCCCGATACCGAGCTCACCTTCCAGGTCGGCACCACGAAGATGCTGTGCTCACCCGAGGTGATGGAGGTCGAGCAGGCGGTGCTGAAAGTGTTGGACGGCAAGACAACCGCCACCGTCGACGCCGACGTCCTCACCCTCCGCAATGCCAACGGCAACGGACTCACCCTGCACGCGGAGTAGTTCGGCAGCCGATGCCCGTACTCCGGAGAGACGGGGTGGGGTACAGACGATTCACGCACAACACAGAAAAGCCGGGCAGCGCTCTCGCGGTGCCCGGCTCTTCCGGTGAAAACGGTTACGGCAGTGGACCGCCCGCGGCAATCGCGGAGAGGGTGGCGAACTCGTCACCCTTCAGCGAAGCACCGCCGACCAAGGCGCCGTCGATATCGGTCTGGCCGACGAGCTCACCGACGTTCTTGGCGTTGACCGAGCCGCCGTAGAGCACGCGCACGCCCGCGGCGACCTCCGGGGAGGCCAGCACGGCCAGCTCCGCGCGGATCGCGCCGCAGACTTCCTGCGCGTCGGCGGGGGTGGCGACCTTGCCGGTGCCGATGGCCCAGACCGGCTCGTAGGCGATGACGACCTTCGAGATCTCCTCCGCCGTCAGGCCTTTCAGCGAACCACGCAGCTGCTCGAGGTTGTACTCGACATGCGTCTTCGCCTCGCGGACGTTCAGGCCCTCGCCGATGCAGACGATCGGTGTGAGCCCGTGCTCGAGCGCCTTCTTGGCCTTGGCGAGCACGGTGGCGTCGTCCTCGTGGTGGTACTGCCGCCGCTCGGAGTGGCCGACCGCCACGAAGGTACAGCCGAGCTTGGCCAGCATCGCGGCACTGATCTCACCGGTGTAGGCGCCCGAGTCGTGCATCGAAACGTCTTGCGCGCCATAGGTGAGCAGCAGTTTGTCGCCCTCCACCAGCGTCTGCACGCTGCGCAGATCGGTGAACGGCGGCAGCACCGCGACGTCCACCTTGGCGAAGTACTTCTCCGGCAACGCGAAGGCGATCTTCTGCACCAGGGCGATCGCCTCGAGGTGGTTGAGGTTCAGCTTCCAGTTGCCCGCGATGAGCGGCTTCCTGGCATAGGACTTCGTCACAGCACTCCTCAATCTTCCAGCACTGCGATGCCCGGAAGTTCCTTGCCCTCCAGGTACTCCAGCGACGCGCCGCCGCCGGTGGAGATATGCGAGAAACCGTCCTCGGGCAGCTCTAGCGCACGCACGGCCGCGGCCGAATCGCCACCGCCGACGACGGTGAACGCACCCTTGCCGGTGGCCGTGACGATGGCCTCGGCCACGCCGCGGGTGCCGGCCGCGAAGTTCTCGAACTCGAACACGCCCATCGGGCCGTTCCAGAACACCGTCTTCGCCTCGGTCAGCAGCGCCGCGAACCGGTCGGTCGATTCCGGTCCGATGTCCAGACCCATCCAGCCGTCCGGAATCTCGTGCGCGGGCACGACCTTCGAGTCGGCATCGGCGGCGAACTTGCTCGCCGCCACGATGTCGCGCGGCAGGTGAATGACGTCCGCGTACCGATCGAGCAGGCCCTTGCAGGTCTCGATCATCTCTTCCTGCAGCAGCGAGCTGCCGACCGAGAGACCCTGTGCGGCAAGGAAGGTGAAGCACATGCCGCCACCGATGACCAGCGTGTCGACCTTCGGCGCGAGCGCCTCGATCACCGCGAGCTTGTCGGAGACCTTGGAACCGCCGAGCACGACCGCGTACGGCCGCTCGGTGTCCTTGGTCAGCTTGGCGAGCACCTCGACCTCGGCGGCGACCAGCTTGCCCGCGTAATGCGGCAGCAGCTTCGCCACGTCGTACACCGACGCCTGCTTGCGGTGCACCACACCGAAACCGTCGGAGACGAACGCGCCGTCGTCGCCGACCAGCTCGACCAACGCGGCGGCGAGCTTGGCCCGCTGCGCGTCGTCCTTGCTGGTCTCGCGCGGATCGAAGCGGATGTTCTCCAGCAGGAGCACATCGCCGTCGGTCAGCCCCTCGGAGCGCGCGAGCGCGTCCCCGCCGACCACGTCACCGGCGAGCTGGACGTTGCGGCCGAGCTCTTCGGCGAGCTTCGCGGCGACCGGCGCCAGCGAGAGCTTCGGGTCCGGCTCGCCCTTCGGCCGGCCGAGGTGCGCGGTGACGACCACCTTCGCACCGGCCTCGACCAGCGCTTTCAGCGTCGGCACCGAGGCGATGATGCGACCGGGATCGGTGATCTGACCGTTGTCGTCGAGGGGGACGTTCAGGTCGGAGCGCACCAGGACGCCCCGACCCTCGACACCCTCGTTCAGCAGATCCTGGAGAGTTTTGACTGTCATGGCCTCAGAGCGACTTGCCGACGAGGCCGATGAGGTCGGCGACACGGTTGGAGTAGCCCCACTCGTTGTCGTACCAGCCGACGACCTTGACCTGATCGTCGATCACCTTGATCAGCGGCGCGTCGTAGATGCACGAGTGCGGGTCGGTGACGATGTCACTCGACACGATCGGGTCGACGTTGTACTTCAGGATGCCCTTGAGCGGTCCCTCGGCGGCGGCCTTGTAGGCGGCGTTGATGTCGTCGATCGAGGCCGACTTGCGCAGGGTGACGGTCAGGTCGGTGACCGAGCCCGTCGGAACCGGCACGCGCAGCGCGTAACCGTCCAGCTTGCCCTGCAGTTCGGGGAGCACCAGGCCGATGGCCTTGGCCGCACCGGTGCCGGTCGGCACGATGTTCAGCGCGGCCGCGCGGGCGCGACGCAGGTCGCTGTGCGGGCCGTCCTGCAGGTTCTGGTCCTGCGTGTAGGCGTGGATGGTGGTCATCAGACCACGCTCGATGCCGAAGCTGTCGTTCAGCACCTTCGCCAGCGGGCCGAGGCAGTTGGTGGTGCACGAGGCGTTGGAGATGATGTTCTGGCTGCCGTCGTACTTGTCGTCGTTGACGCCCATGACGACCGTCAGGTCCTCGCCCTTGGCAGGCGCGGAGATGATGACCTTCTTGGCGCCCGCGGCGAGGTGGCCCTTCGCCTTGGTGGCATCGGTGAAGATGCCGGTGGACTCGACCACCACGTCGACGCCCAGGTCGCCCCACGGCAGCGCCGCCGGGCCCTCCTTGATGGCCAGCGCCTTGATCCGCTGGTCACCGACCACGATGGTGTCGTCGCCGTCGAGCGAGACATCCTGCGGCAGGCGGCCGAGGATCGAGTCGTACTTGAGCAGGGTCGCGAGAGTCGCGTTGTCGGTGAGGTCGTTGACCGCGACGATCTCGATGTCGGTGGTGCCCAGCGCCTTCTGCGCCTCCACCGCCCGGAAGAAGTTACGTCCGATACGACCGAAGCCGTTGATGCCTACCCGGACAGTCACGTTATCGCTCCTCAGCTTTCAAGCGGATCATTCCGATGTCTAGTAACAGTAGTGCCCGCCTGTAACCCCACCGACATGCACCTGTCCGTTGTGAACTGGCGATCTCGATGCGGTCATCAGGCCACCAGGGTGCGAACGTTCCCGAGTCACCACTTCACTACGGTAACCAGGGAAATCGATCACCGACTGGTCTGTTTCCTCACAGTCCGGTCCGCCGACCAGCGCAGGAACATCGTCAAGAGTCCTGGCATTCCGACACACCGGTCATTCTGACGTCTGCGGGGTTACCCGGTTCCCGTTCCGGCACACGTGTGCGTTTGTGCGCATGGTTCGGCCATCATTTTCGGCGCAACCCACCGATCGCGCTGCAGCCCGGTAGCGGAATCATCCGGCCGGTCACCCGAGTGGGCGACCGGCCGGATGACACACTCCGAATCAGGCTTCGTCGAGCAATTCGGCCGTGACAGCGGATTCCGTGTCGGGGATGCCGAGCTCCTTGGCCCGCCGGTCCGCCATCGACAGCAGGCGCCGAATCCGGCCCGCCACAGCGTCTTTCGTCATCGGCGGGTCGGCGAGCTGGCCGAGTTCCTCCAGCGAGGCCTGCCGATGCTGCACACGCAGTTTGCCAGCGGCGGCGAGATGATCGGGCACATCGTCGCTGAGGATCTCCAACGCACGCTCCACCCTGGCGGCCGCGGCGACCGCGGCCCTGGCCGAGCGGCGCAGGTTGGCGTCGTCGAAGTTGGCCAGCCGGTTTGCGGTGGCCCGCACCTCGCGGCGCAGCCTGCGCTCCTCCCAGACGATGCGGGTGCCGTGCGCACCCATCCTGGTGAGCAGCGCGCCGATGGCCTCGCCGTCGCGCACTACGACCCGGTCGGTGCCGCGCACCTCGCGCGCCTTGGCGGTGATGCCGAGCCTGCGCGCCGCGCCGACGAGCGCGAGCGCCGCCTCCGGACCAGGGCAGCTGACCTCCAGTGCGGAGGAGCGGCCGGGTTCGGTGAGCGAGCCGTGCGCGAGAAACGCTCCGCGCCAAGCTGCTTCGGCATCGGCGATGCTGCCGCCGACCACCTGCGCCGGCAGGCCGCGCACCGGACGACCGCGCACATCGAGCAGCCCGGTCTGCCTGGCCAGCGCCTCGCCCTCCTTGGACACGCGCACCACGTAGCGGGAGGTCTTGCGCAGCCCGCCCGCGCCGAGCACGTGCACATCGGAGCCGTAGCCGTATAGCTCGAAGATCTCCCGGCGCAGCCTGCGCGCGATGGAGCCCATGTCCACCTCGGCCTCGACGATCACCCGCCCGCCGACGATGTGCAGGCCGCCCGCGAAGCGCAGCAACGCGGACAGTTCCGCCTTGCGGGAACTGACTTGCGACACCGTGAGCCTGCTCAGCTCGTCTTTCACATCGGCTGTCATCGCCACGAGACGCGCTCCTTTCCACCCAACCCGGAACGCACATCCTGACCCATGTGCCGTCCCTCGACTCGAAGCCCTGCCATTTGTGGCCGAGGTTGCCGGATCAGTTGATCCAGTGCGGCGGCAAGCTTTCCGGGGTGATGCCGGTCCGTTCCCGCTTCGGCGACATCGGAGAAGGTTACCCGTGCCCGCAACTGTTCGGCAGCTCTCGCCACATGTTCTCTTTCGCGACCCTCGGGCACCGACCCCGAATCGACCAAAACTTCGTCGACCACGAATTCCGGTGCGTGCTGGGACAATACATGCAGGTGCCGTTCGGCGGAGAAACCCGCCGTTTCGCCGGGCTCGGCGGCCAGGTTCAGCACGAGAACTTTTCTCGCTCGGGTGTACACCAGCGCCTCTCGTAGTTCGGGGACGAGCACATGGGGGATGACGCTGGTAAACCAGGAGCCCGGTCCGAGCACGACGACGTCGGCGTGCTCGATGGCCGAGGTGGCCTCCTGGCTGGCGGGTGGATCCGACGGAATCAACCGCACCCGCCGGACCTTTCCCGGGGTGGTCGCGATGGCGACCTGACCGCGGATGCAGCGGCTGACGCGTGGATCTGCTTCCAGCCCAGCCACATCCGCTTCGATATCGAGCGCGATGGGCGACATCGGCAGCACCCGGCCGGTGATGCGCAACATCTTCGCGAGTTCGTCGAGCGCGGCGACCGGGTCGCCGAGCACCTCGGTCAGGCCGGCCAGGATGAGGTTGCCGACCGAGTGGCCGGCCAGTGCGCCGGTGCCGCCGAAGCGGTGTTGCACGGTCGTGGTCCAGATTCCGTCGGCGTCCGCGGCCAGCGCGGCGAGCGCCATCCGCAGGTCACCGGGCGGTAGCACGCCCAGCTCGGCGCGTAGGCGACCGGACGAGCCGCCGTCGTCCGCGACGGTGACGACCGCGCAGATCTTTCTGGTCAACCGCCGAACGGCGGTCAATGTCGAGTACAGGCCGTGCCCGCCACCCAGCGCGACAATGCCGGGATCGGATTCCCACCCCGTCATGCCGCGGCCTCGCTACCACGAGGCATCGTGCGCTCACTCATTCGCGCCCCAGATCCCGATGCACGACGCGCACCACATCGGCGGGGCCCTCGCTCCCGCCGGTGCCCTCGCTCATCAGTTCGCCAAGAGCCTCGGCTATCGCCACGCTGCGGTGCCTGCCTCCGGTGCAGCCCACTGCCACCGTCATGTATCGCTTCCCCTCTTGGCGGTAACCGTTCATGGTCAGCTCGACCAGGTGGTGGCAGGTACGCAGATAGTCGGCCGCGCCGGGGCGCGACAACACGTACTCGCTCACCACTGATTCCTGACCAGTGTGTTCCCGCAATTCCGGTATCCAATGTGGATTAGGTAGAAAACGCACATCCAACACCATGTCGGCGTCCAGTGGAACCCCATGCTTGAAGCCGAAAGATTGCACCGTCAGCTGCAGTGCACTGGGTGCACCGTCGCCGAAGGCCTCCTCCAGCTTGCGGTGCAGCTGGTGGATGGACAGCTCGGTGGTGTCGATGACCAGGTCCGCCGCGGTTTTCACGGCCGAGAGCCGGATGCGTTCTGCGGCGATACCCGACGAGAGCGTGCCGTCTTTGCTCTCGCTTTGCAGCGGGTGGCGGCGCCGGGCGAAGCCGAAACGCCGGATCAGCACATCGTCGGAGGCTTCCAGAAACAGCACCCTGGTTTCGATGCCGAGTTTGCGCAACTGTTCGGTGACCACCGAGAGGTCGCCGGTGAAGAACCTGCTGCGCACGTCCATCACCAGGGCCAGACTGCGGATCGGCGGATCGGCGGAGGCGCCGAGTTCGACCATCCGGCCGATCAGCTCCGGGGGCAGGTTGTCGGTGACGTACCAGCCGAGATCCTCGAGTACGCGGGCGGCGGTGCCGCGGCCCGCGCCGGATAGTCCGGTCACGATGACGACTTCGACCTGTGGGTTCGCCGCCGCGACAGCGCTCGAGGGGCCGGCCCGCCCCTCGGTCTGTCGCGGATCACCCGCAGTGTTGTTCGCTTCGACGCGTGTCATGTCCTACCGGATCCGTCACACGACCGCACCGCGCGGGCGCTCGGCTCCGCCGTGCGCCGTGGCACGCTGTGTTGTCGGTTCACTCGCTGCGCTCGCTCTCTGGGTACCTCTCGAATCATCCCGCACCGGTTCCGGTATCGGGCGCAGACATGCGCGATCACCTTCCGTGGTGCACGTGGAAGGCTAGCGACTCCACCGAGCCTGCGCTCGGTTCCGTCGTGCGCCCGCACGCGGTGTATCCCTGGCTGCTCGCTGGCGCTCGCGCACAAACATGTGTTGGAACGGTACCGAGAATATAGGTGGATCGGAGCAAAGCCGGTGTTTCCGATCGTCCTCAGCCTTCCTGGAGCGCCGCGAGCACGGCCTTGGCGGTGGCCAATCCGATGCCAGGGACCTCGGTGATCTCCTCCACCGTGGCCTGCTTGAGCTTGGCGACGGAACCGAAATGGGTAACCAATGCGGTTCGGCGCGCCGTCCCCAGGCCCGGCACCGAGTCCAGCGCGGATGCGGTCATCCGGCGGGAGCGTTTGCTGCGGTGGAAGGTGATGGCGAACCGGTGGGCCTCGTCGCGGATCCGCTGCAGCAGGAACAAGGCTTCACTGTTGCGCGGCATGATCACCGGGTCGCTCTCCCCCGGCACCCACACCTCTTCGAGGCGTTTGGCCAGGCCGATCACCGCGACATCGGTGATGCCGAGTTCGTCGAGCACCTCGGCGGCGGCCGCGACCTGGGGTGCGCCGCCGTCGACGACGTAAAGGTTGGGCGGGTAGGCGAACTTACGCGGACGGCCGGTCTGCGGGTCGATGCCGGGGCGGGACACGATTTCCGCGGTGTCGTCGAGGGCCTCGACCTCCGCCAGGTCCTCGTTCACCATCAGCTCGCGCTCCTTCTGCAGCTTGTAGAAGCGCCGCCGGGTCACCTCCCGGATGCTGCCGACGTCGTCGGAGCGGCCGTCGCCCGCGGCCTCCTTGATGGTGTAGTGCCGGTACTCGGATTTGCGGGCCAGTCCGTCCTCGAACACCACCAGCGAGGCGACCACATCGGTGCCCTGCACATGGCTGATGTCGACGCACTCGATCCGCAGCGGGGCGCTGTCCAGTTCGAGAGCGTCTTGAATGGCTTGCAGCGCAGCCGATCGCGACGTCAGGTCGCCCGCGCGCTTGAGCTTGTGCTGCTGCAAGGCCTCCATCGCGTTGCGCTGCACGGTCTCGGCGAGGGCCTTCTTGTCGCCGCGCTGCGGCACCCGCAGTTGCACGGCCGAGCCGCGCAGGTTCGACAGCCACTCCTGCAACTGCTCGGCGTCGGCCGGGAGCTCGGGGACCAGCACCTCCCTCGGCACCACCGTCGCGGGCTGCTCGGCCTCGCCCAGCTCCGCCACCGCGACCTGCTCGCCGTAGAACTGGGTGAGGAACTGCTCCACCAACACGGCCAGTTCGCTGCCCGCCTCGGGTGAGTCGATGGCGTCGCCGGATTTGTCGACCACCCAGCCGCGCTGGCCCCGGACCCTTCCGTCGCGGACGTGGAAGATCTGCACCGCCGCCTCGAGCTCGTCGGTGGCGAAGGCGATCACGTCGGCATCGGTGCCGGTGCCGAGCACCACGGCCTGCTTCTCCAGCGCGCGGCGCAGCGCCTGCACGTCGTCGCGCAGGCGGGCGGCGTTCTCGAAGTCGAGGTCCTCGGCGGCGTCCTGCATGCGGCGTTCGAGCTGGCGCACCATGCGGTCGGTGCGGCCTGCCAGGAAGTCGCAGAAGTCCTCCACGATCTGGCGGTGTTCGGCGGCGCTGACCCGGCCGATGCACGGCGCCGAGCACTTGTCGATGTAGCCGAGCAGGCAGGGGCGCCCGATCTGGTTGTGCCGCTTGAACACTCCGTTGGAACAGGTGCGCGCGGGGAACACCCGCAGCAGCAGGTCGAGGGTTTCCCGGATCGCCCAGGCGTGCGCGTAGGGGCCGAAGTACCGCACGCCCTTCTTGCGCGCGCCGCGGTAGACGAACAGGCGCGGGAACTCCTCGTTCAGCGTCACCGCGAGCACCGGATACGACTTGTCGTCCCGGTACCGCACATTGAACCGGGGGTCGAACTCCTTGATCCAGTTGTACTCGAGCTGCAGCGCCTCCACCTCGGTGGAGACGACGGTCCATTCGACGCTCGCGGCCGTGGTGACCATCTGCCGCGTGCGCGGATGCAGCGACGCCACGTCGGCGAAGTAGGAGTTCAGCCTGCTGCGCAGGCTCTTTGCCTTGCCGACGTAGATGACCTGCCGATATGCGTCCCGGAACTTGTACACCCCTGGTTCGACGGGAATCGTGCCCGGCTTGGGCCGGTACGTCGCTGGATCTGCCACCCATCAAGCCTATCGAGCACGTCCGACAAGCTCGGCAAGGCGATCCGGGTTCGGTGCCCGTGCGGGGTCGCGACCCGGATCGACCGGCCGCTCGTTGCCGAAACACGCTGCTGGACAGGAAGTTCGGTGCCTAGTTCTGCCGCCGAACGCGTCATTCGCCTGCGCCGAACCACTCCTTGGCTTCGGCGCGGCACAGCTGGTAGACGACGGCGCTCGACGCGCCGAGCGAAAAGAGCACCGCCACGATCCACTGCGCGAACGGGATGTCGTTGGGCTGGGTTCGCCAGCCGACCACGGCCTGGGCGAGCGCCAAGATGATCGCCAGCACCCGCACGCCGCTCGCGCCGCGGAGGAATCCCCAGGCGGCGAGGCCGAGCAGCCAGCTGAACAGGAACTGGATGGCCGCGCCGCCCGCGGCCTCGGCGCTGCGCGTCACTCCCATGACCACCGGATAGACGAGTCCGAATCCCGCCAGCCCCCAGGCGGCTTCCCGCGCTTCGCTGACGGCCTCGGGCAGCTCGCTCAGTGCCCATAATTTCTCGGCGACCGCTAAATCCTCGTCCGAAAAGTCCGCGCCCACGGCGCTCCCCACTCCCGATCAACACTCTCGACCCGTATCGACGGGTGCGCCAGCTGGACGCTAGAGCACCGGAGCGAGTCGGACAACTCGGGCGCGGCGGGGGTTATCGGGAGATGATGCCGTGCTGATCGCGGGCGCGCCGGTCGATCAGGACAGCCCGTGCTGGTGCAGTGCGTCGAGCAGACCGGACGGCCGCTCGCCCGTGGGCAGGGGGTCTACCAGGGCGAATCGGCAGCCGAGTGCGGTCGCGCCGCCGTCCGCCTCGGCGCTGTCGCCGACCATCAGGGCGGCGGCCGGGTCGACGCCGAGTTTGTCGAGGGTGGCGGCGAAAATGCGTGGATCGGGTTTCACCGCGCCGACCTCGAAGGAGAGGGCGAAGGCGTCGATGTAGCGGTCCCAGTTCCGGGTGGTGAAGGCGGGGCGGATGTCGAACGCGATGTTGCTCACCACCCCGACCTGAATGCCTTGGGCCGCAAGCGAGGTCAATACTTCGTCGACGTCCGGGTAGGGCGTCCAGGACATCGGATCGATCAGGCGGCCGTAGAGGACGGCGGCTTGGTCGTCGGTCGGGACGCCGGACTTGCGCAGGACCTCCAGGTAGGCCCGCCGATGCAGCTTCGGGTCCAGGTCACGGTTGTCCCAGGCGTGCTGGCCGTCGGCGTCGAACCGCACCAGCTGACCGACCGGGGCGGTCATCCTGCGCAGGATCTCGGCCTTCTCGTGCACATCGAAGGGGCGGCCATCGGCCGCGACCAGGTCCGCACCCCAGGATTCGTCCTCCTCCAGTCGAAACAAGGTTCCGGAATAGTCGAAGAGCACCGCTTCGATGGTCACCGGATCAGCCTACCGACCGGTCCGCAGTAGCGGGAGTCGTCGCAGGTCACCAGGGCGCAGGCGGATATCCGGTGGTGCGCAAGGGGGTTCGTCGTCGTTACGCGGGCCTCGTCGCGCCTGGAAGGATCTTGTCGAGGCGCCGGCATCCTTGCGGCACCGGTAGCGCCGGACTCTCCCGGCGTCGGTCGGACAAATCCCTCCCCCGGTGTCGGTGCCGGGCGTTAGAGTCCCCCCATGAGGCGCGCGCGAGGAACGTGGACGGGTGTGGCGGCAGTGCTGCTGCTCGCCCTCGGGACGGTCACGGCATGTTCGTCGGAGGAGGACAAAGCCGCGGCCGTCTGCGACACCGTGCCGAACGGAACACCGGTGGCCGCGACCTCGGCAGGCGCCACGGGCGGCAAGACCCAGGACATCAGCACCAATCCGGAGATCTCCACCGGCTACCGGTCGGGGATGACGGCGGTGCGCACCAAGACGTATGCGGTGGCGACGGCGAACCCGGTGGCGACGAAGGCCGCGTGTGGCGTGCTGCGCGAGGGCGGTACCGCCGCGGACGCGCTGATCGCCGCGCAGACGGTGCTCGGCCTGGTCGAACCGCAGGCGTCCGGCATCGGCGGCGGCGCGTTCCTGATGTACTACGACGCGAACACCAAGACCGTGGACGCCTACGACGGGCGCGAGGTCGCGCCCGCCGCGGCCACCGAGAACTACCTGCGCTGGGTCAGCGACACCGATCGGTCCGAGCCGAAACCGAACACCCGCGCCAGCGGTCGATCCATCGGCGTGCCAGGGGTTTTGCGGATGCTGGAGATGGCGCACCGCGACCACGGCAAGACCGGCTGGCGGGAACTGTTCGACCCGGCCATCGATCTCGCCGATCGCGGGTTCCCGATCAGCCCCCGCTTCGCCGGGCAGATCGCGGAGTCCGCCAAGGATCTGGCCCTCGACGAGGCGGCGAAGGCGTACTTCCTGAATCCCGACGGCACCCCCAAACCCGCGGACACCATGCTGACCAACCCGGCGATGGCGAAGACGCTTGGCGCCGTCGCCGCCGAGGGCGCCCAAGCCTTCTACACCGGCACCATCGCGGCCGACATCGTCGAAGCGGCCACCTCCGCATCCGGCGGCCGCACCCCGAGCCTGATGACCACCGCCGACCTGGCCAACTACCAGGCGAAGAAGCGCACCGCGCTGTGCACCACCTATCGCGCGCACGAGATCTGCGGCATGCCGAACCCGTCGTCGGGCGGCAGCACCGTCGCCGCCACCCTCGGCATCCTGGAGAACTTCGACCTCGCCGCGCTGCCGCCGGACAACCTCGGTTCCGGTTCCGACGCCCGCAACGGCGGCAAGCCGAAGGCCGACGCCGTCCATCTCATCGCCGAGGCCGAACGCCTCGCCTACGCCGACCGCAACAAGTACGTCGCCGACTCGGACTTCATTCCGCTGCCCGGTAATTCACCGCAGACCCTGGTGAACAAGGACTACCTGAAGCAGCGCTCCGCGCTGATCGACCGCGGCCGCAGCATGGGCACCGCACAGCCCGGCGACTTCGGTCCGGTCCCGCTCGGTGTCGGCGCGCAGCCGCCCGAGCACGGCACCAGCCATATCTCGGTGGTCGACAAGTACGGCAACGCGGCGGCCATGACCACCACCGTGGAGTCGGCATTCGGCTCATTCCACCTGGTCAACGGTTTCGTGCTGAACAACCAGCTCACCGACTTCGCCGCGGACCCGCTCGGCACCGACGGCGCACCCGTCGCCAACCGGATCCAGCCCAACAAGCGCCCGCGCAGCTCGATGGCCCCCACCCTCGTCTTCGACAAGGCCCCCGACGGTACCCGCGGCGCCCTCACCCACATCGCAGGCTCCCCCGGCGGCTCGGTGATCATCCAGTTCGTCGTGAAAACCCTGATCGGCATGCTGGATTGGAGCCTCGATCCGCAACAGGCCGTCTCCGCCCTCTCCTTCGGCGCGGGCAACACGCCCTCCACCGGCGTCGGCGGCGAACACCCGAGCATCAACACCGCCGACAACGGCAACAACGACGCCCTGGTCCTGCGCCTGCGCGAGCTAGGCCACCAGGTCACGGTCGCCCCCCAATCCAGCGGCCTCAGCGCACTCCAGCGCGACGGCGACGGCTGGATCGGCGGCGCCGACCCCCGCCGTGAGGGAGCAGTGCTCGGCGACACCCGCTGAGTCGGCAGCGCGGGTGCGGACGTCGTCCTCGTCGCGCGTGTCGGGGGTTTATCTCGCGGTAGTGCCACGGTTGGCCGTTAACCTGCAGTTATGCAGACCGGTGCGTTCGTCCTCGCGGAGGCTTTCGCCGAGGATCCGCTGATGACCTACTTCTGGCCGCGACGTGGGTTGCGGCAGCATGCGCTGCCTGCGTTCTGGGACTCGCGTATCGCCTCGCGAGCGGAGACGGGCATGGTCGATGCGGCGTGCGACACGGACGGGAACATCGTCAGCGTCGCATTGTGGGAACCGCCGGGGGTCATCTCATCGATCGCGAAGCCGTTCACCCTGTTCCGGGCGTTGAAAGGCAGTCTGCCCCGGGCACTCGCGGCCTCCCGCCAGATCGAAGACGTCCGACCCGATACACCCCATCTGTACCTCGCCGCCGTCGGTACTCACCCGAATTGTCGGCGTCAGGGCTTCGCGTCGTCCCTGATCGAGCAGCGGCTGGCCGGCTCGACCGAGTCCTGCTTCCTGATCTGCAATTCCCGTGCGGCCTGCCCGTTCTTCGAACGCTTCGGCTTCAAACGGCAGGGCGAGCTACCCATCGACCACGGGCCCGTCGTCTATCCCATGCTGCTGGCGCGCTGAACCTCGACACCGGCGGCGGCACCGATCACTTCGGCTCGGCGGTGTACTTCACGCCCAGTTCGCGCAGCTGCTCCATGGCCTCGGCGGCCCGCTCCTTGTCGTTGGAGCGGATGGCCAGCATGGGAACGTAATCGTCGTTGACGAGTTCGAGCCTGGCCCAGGCTTTCCGATCGGGGAAGGTGACTCCGCGAACGGTGTCCCAGGAAAAGTCGTTGTCGCCGAGGATGTTTCGCACCGAGACCCCGCCGGCGCCGACCCGTACGCGCGGCCGGGTGAGCAGCAGGACCGCGGCGGCGATGACCAGGCCGATGCCGATCATGGCTAGCTGGTCGACGACGCGGAAGTTCACGCCGGTCGAACCGGTGCGCAACCAGATACCGCCCGCGAGGAAAGCAGCGGCAATCACGACGGCGACGATGCGCGCGTTGCGCACGGCACGGCGGGGGCGGATCTCGAGCTCCCACCCCGATGTATCGCCTTGTCCTGTGGTGGTTTCAGTGTTCCTTCGGAAAATGCGAGAGACCGGCATCAGTTACTACGCGGACTGCCGCAGGGAACGCAGCGTCAGCGCGGCGTCGAGCGCCGCGGCGCAGGCCTGCTCGCCCTTGTTCTCGGCCGAACCGGGAAGACCGGCCCGATCCAGCGCCTGCTCCTCGTTGTTCGTGGTGAGCACCCCGTTCGCGACGGGCGTGCCCGCGTCCAGCGAGACCCGGGTGAGACCGGCGGTGACCGCGTCGCAGACGTACTCGAAATGCGGTGTGCCACCCCGGATCACCACGCCGAGCGCGACGACCGCGTCGTGCGTGCGCGCCAGTTCCTGGGCCACCACCGGCAGTTCCATCGCGCCCGCGCACCGCACCACCGTGACGTGCAGCACGCCGGCGTCTTTGGCCACCTGTTCGGCGTTCGCCACCAGGGTGTCGCAGATGGTGGTGTGCCAGCGCGACGCGACGATGCCGAGTTTCAGATCCTTGGCATCCGCGAGCGCGAAAGTCGGTACGCCGGTACCGCTCATCGATGTCTGCCTCTCCGTGAATTAGCGGGCGGTCTCGCCCAGATCGATGTCGTCGAGCCCGATCAGGTCGTGGCCCATCCGGTCGCGCTTGGTCCGCAGGTAGCGCAGGTTCTCGGCGTTGGCGCGCAACGGCATCGGCACCCGGTCGGTGATCCGCAGACCGTAGCCGTCCAGGCCGACGCGCTTGGCCGGGTTGTTGGTGAGCAGCCGCATCGAGCGAATCCCGAGGTCGACCAGGATCTGCGCGCCGGTGCCGTAGTCGCGCGCGTCAGCGGGCAGCCCGAGTTCCAGGTTCGCGTCGACCGTGTCGTGGCCGGAGTCCTGCAGCTGGTAGGCCTGCAGCTTGTGCATCAGCCCGATGCCGCGGCCCTCGTGACCGCGCATGTACAGCACCACGCCGCGGCCTTCCTGGGCCACCATCTCCAGCGCGGCATCCAGTTGCGGACCGCAGTCGCAGCGCAGTGAACCGAACACGTCGCCGGTGAGGCACTCGGAGTGCACCCGCACCAGCACGTCCTCGCCGTCGGCGAGGTCGCCGCGCACCAGCGCGACATGCTCGACCTCGTCATAGATGCTCTGGTACCCGACGGCCATGAATTCGCCGTGTGCCGTGGGGATCCGCGCCTCGGCGACGCGCACCACGTGCTTCTCGTGCTTGCGCCGCCAGGCGATCATGTCGGCGATGGAGATGAGCGCGAGGTTGTGCTCGTCGGCGAAGACGCGCAGCTCCTCGGTGCGGGCCATGTGGCCCTCGTCCTTCTGGCTGACGATCTCGCAGATCACGCCCGCGGGGCGCAGTCCGGCCATCCTGGACAGGTCGACCGCGGCCTCGGTGTGGCCCGGCCTGCGCAGCACGCCGCCGTCCTTCGCGCGCAACGGCACCACATGGCCGGGGCGGGTGAAGTCGTCGGCCTTCGCCTCGTCGGAGGCGAGTAGTCGCATGGTGGTGGCGCGGTCGGCACCGGAGATGCCGGTCGTGATGCCCTCGCGGGCGTCGACCGACACGGTGTAGGCGGTGCCGTGCTTGTCCTGGTTCATCGCGTACATCGGCGGCAGACCAAGCCGATCGCAGTCGTCACCCGTCAGTGGCACACAGATGTAACCGGAGGTGTAGCGAATCATGAAGGCCACCAGCTCCGGGGTGGCCTTCTCCGCCGCGAAGATGAGGTCGCCCTCGTTCTCGCGGTCCTCGTCGTCGACGACGACGACCGCCTTACCGGCGGCGATGTCGGCGACTGCGCGCTCGATGGTGTCGAACCTGGTCACGTCTGTTGTGCTCCATCTCGAATTAGGTCCGCCACTACACTACGGCGTCGCTCGCGGATGATGACCGCCCGGCTGTTCACCCGCGCTGCTGCAGGCGCTCCACGTACTTCGCGATCACGTCCACCTCCAGATTGACGGTGGTGCCGACGGTGGCAAAGCCGAGATTTGTCAGGGCAAGCGTGGTGGGGATGAGCGAGACCTCGAACCAGTCGCCGCTGCCCGCCTCCGCGGGCTCGACGGCGACGCCGAGGGCGGAGACGGTGAGCGAGATGCCGTCGACGGTGATCGAGCCCTTCTCCACCACATAGCGTGCGATCGAGTCGGGCAGCGAGATGCGCACCACGTCCCAGTTCTCCGAGGGGGTGCGGGAGAGCACGGTGCCGGTGCCGTCGACGTGACCCTGGACGAGGTGTCCGCCGAGCCTGCTGTTGAGAGCGGCGGCCCGTTCCAGGTTGACCTTCGATCCGGTCTCCAGCTTGCCGATGCTGGAGCGATCCAGCGTCTCCTGCATCACGTCGACGGTGAACGAATCGCCGCCGACCACCTCGACGACGGTCAGGCACACACCGTTCACCGCGATCGAATCGCCGTGCCCGGCATCGGAGGTCACCAGTTCGCCCCGGATCGTCAGCCGGGCGGCGTCGGCCAACCGCTCGGTGGCGACGATCTCGCCCAGCTCCTCGACGATGCCTGTGAACATGCCCTGACTCCCTGTCGTTGTCCCCGGTTGCGGAACAGCCCGGCCGCGACGGGTATTCCCGCCGGTCGGTGCCCTTGGCTCAGCTTAACGACGGCTGGTCGTAGCCGACAGCACGGTTCCGCTCAAAGGGCCAGCAGACCGTGTCCCGGCAACCGCCGAAGGAAGCAGACCGTCGGCCAGTGACACGCCACCTGGGGCAAACGATCAATAAAGAATTGATGCCGAATTAAAATCGAACATGCGTATATATCGGCTTTTTCATGTCGACAATGATTATTGCGACGAAATACGGATACCATCAGTTCGTGTTTTGCACACTTCCGGCAAACCCACGAGCTCTTTCCATACCCAGTTGCCACCCACTTTTCACATTTGCTTGCGCCGTGACCGAAATAGCAGCAATATTGTTATACAGCCGATTCCTACCGTTCACCGAACAGTTCGAGGAGGCACCGTTAGACCTGGTGAAGCACGTGATGCCGCCAGGAAGTTCGACCAGAGGATTGTCCACTACTCACGGAAGTAAGAAAACCACAGTGGGTCTAATCAAGCTCGACACAGTTGGGGGCGCGGCGTGACCACTCTTCTCGATTCGACGCTGGAAGTTCGCTGCGCGCAGTACCGACGCGAATTGCACCTGCCCGCCTCGATCGATCCCACCTCGCGACGCATTCTGCTGCATATCGGCGCGCACTACGGCGCCATCACCATGCCCGCCGACCTCGGCGAACGGGTGCAGCAGCGGCTCGAGCAGGCCGCCATCGCGGGACCGGTCCTCGATCACGCCCGCGCCAAGCGGTGGACCTTCCTGACCGGACCGTACCGGCCGGACACCCTGACCGCCGCGGTCTCCGCCGAGCTGTTCCGGATGTACGCGACGGTGGCCTGCACCGGCAGCCAGATCGTGCTCCCCTCGCCCGACGACGAGCACACCGGCTATCGCACGTGGATTCGCTCCCCCGAAACCGCGACCACCCGGCCGCCGCTCAACGCGGTGATCGAGGCAACCCGCGCCGTCGGCGCGTGCAAAACCCGCGCGCTGTAAGCGAATTCGCCGAGACAGACCGCGCGTACCCCGGCACCGCTTACCGCGCGACGCGCACAATCGCTGCCTGTTGAACCCGCGCAGTCAGCGATCCGTCGCTCAGCCCGCGCGCACCGCGGCGGCTTGCCGGCGCAGCGACTCGACGGCCGCCTTGGGGTCGGCCGTGTTGTACACAGCGGACCCGGCGACGAAGCAATCGATCCCTGCCTCGGCCGCAGCCTCGATCGTGTCGGCATTGATACCACCGTCGATCTCCACCAGCAGTCGCAGCTCGCCCGCGTCCACCAGCCTGCGCACCGTGCGCGCCTTCTCCAGCACATCGGCGATGAACGACTGCCCGCCGAAGCCGGGCTCGACGCTCATCACGAGCAGGGTGTCGAACGAGCGCAGGATCTCCAGGTACGGCTCGATCGGCGTGTTCGGCTTCACCGAGAGACCGGCCTTGGCACCCGCCGCGCGGATATCCCGGGCCACCGCGATCGGATCGTCGGTCGCCTCGGCATGGAAGGTCACATTGTGCGCGCCCGCCTCGGCGTACGGCGGCGCCCAACGGCCCGGATCCTCGATCATCAGGTGGCAGTCGAGCGGGATGTCGGTCGCCTTCAGCAGGCTCTGCACCACCGGCAGGCCCAGCGTCAGGTTCGGCACGAAATGCGCGTCCATCACGTCGACGTGTAGCCAGTCGGCCCCCGCGACCGCCCGTGCCTCGTCCGCGAGGTGGGCGAAGTCGGCGGACAGGATGGAGGGGGCGATCATCGGAACGGCCGGGCGCGCGTAAGTCGGGGTGGACACAACGTCGCAGTCTATCGGTAGTGTGGGTTGCCCAGCGCGGGAGTGGGTAGCCTGCATAGGGTGATCAACATTTCGGCGGAACAGGGGCTGTACAGCACCCCGGTGGAGATTCGGGTGGCCGCATCGGTCACACAGCTGCCCATCGTTCGTGGGCTCGCCGAAACTCTCGTCCTACTAAGCGATTTCACGCTGGACGAGGTGGCCGACATCCGGCTGGCCGTCGACGAGGTCTGCTCGACCCTGATCGCCGTCGCCGGACCCGACACCAGCCTGAACTGTCGCTTCACCGTGGGCGAGACCGAGTTGCTTGTCCACGTCAGCGGGATCGCAGCCAAGGCGGGTTTACCGGACCAGCGCAGCTTCGGCTGGCATGTACTGCGCACCCTCACCGATGAGGTACAGGCAAAACAGGATTCGTTCGATTCGACGGTTTCCGGATATCCGACGACGGTCGAGTTCCGTCGGGTCCGGGGGAAAGCGTAGTGGCGGACGAGGACACCGTGTTCGACTCCGATCGCGACGACAACGCCGACACCGTTATCGACAAGGCGGATCCCGCCACCGAGAAGGCCGACGACGCGGAGGGCGTCGCCGAGGACGCGGACGATGTCAGCACCGAGGACGCCGCCGAGGAGAGCGAAACCATCGAAGCGGTGCGGACGGTCGCCGGCTACGACGACGTCGGGCTGCTCTTCGAACAGCTCGGCGCGAGCAAGCCGGGGACCGCGCGGCACAGCGCGATCCGTGCCGAACTGATCAGTCGCTGCATCCCGCTGGCCGATCACATCGCGCGCAAGTTCAGCGGGCGCGGTGAACCGTTCGACGACCTCACCCAGGTGGCGCGGGTCGGGTTGGTCCACGCCGTCGACCGTTTCGACGTCGAGCGCGGCTCGAACTTCCTGTCCTTCGCGGTGCCGACGATCATGGGCGAGGTGCGCCGCTACTTCCGCGACAACACCTGGGCTATGCGGGTGCCGCGGCGGGTCAAGGAGACCCACCTGCGGATCGGCGCGGCCATCGACGCGCTCTCCCAGCGGCTGGGCCGATCCCCGACGGCCAAGGAAATCGCCGCCGAACTCGACGTGGACCCGGACGAGGTGACCCAAGCCGTCATCGCGGGCAACGCCTACCAGCCGAGCTCCATCGACGCGGCCACCCTCGGCCGCGACACCGACGCCTCCCTGCTGGACACCCTCGGTGAGGAAGAGTCCCAATTCGACCGGGTGGAGGAGTATGTCGCGATCCGCCCGCTGCTGGCCGGGCTGCCCGAGCGGGAACGCCGGATCCTCACCATGCGGTTCTTCGAATCGATGACGCAAACCCAGATCGCCCAGCAGATGGGGATCTCGCAGATGCACGTCTCGCGCATCCTCGCGAAAACCCTTGCGCGGCTGCGGGAACAGTCGAGCCGGGAGTAACGGTTCAGTTCTTGGCGGACGCCCGCTGTTTGCGCACTTTCGGCGGGGCGGTGAGCCACCATGCGTCGTCCAGCATCTCGCGAAGCTGTTCGCGGGTGACGCGTTCGAGATCGATGAGGATGAACGGGTGACCGTCGTAGTGCGGGGTGGTGTAGAACGCCGGATCGCCGGAGGCCAGCAGCGCATCCTTCTCAGCGGGATCACACACCAGGGCCAACCCGCCTTCGGCGTCGACGCGTAACCGGCCGAAGCCCTTGCCGCCGACCTTCAACGCTGGACTGTTCCACCAGGTCGACTCCTCGACGCCGGGAAGTTCGGTCGCGAGGGCGACCACGTCTTGCCACGTCAGTGCCATGAACGTCAGTCTGCCCGACGCGCCGAGCGAGGGATTGTACGAATGGAACCACAATGGCGGAACGGTCGCTCGGCAGCGTCGAGAGCCCGGCTTGGACCGCACACAAATTGACCCGCCGGAGCCGTCGCCCCCGCACCAGCACCCGACGCACACGCCCGGCATCCCCGCCGCACGCCGAGCTGGACGAGTGATCATGGGGAACTGGTGGTGGCGAATCGCGAGAGGCCGCCTACACCAGTTCCCTCTCGATCCCGCGGGTCAGGGTTTGCGGAGAGCGGACATGAACATTGCGTCGGTGCCGTGGCGGTGCGGCCAGAGTTGAGCGGTCGGGCCGTCGCCGAGGTCGTCGACGCCGGGGAGGAGGGGGCGGGCGTCGAGTTGTTCGGCGCCGAGGCGGCGGACCGCGTCGGCTACCACGACGACCGTTTCCGACAAGTGGGGCGAGCAGGTGGAGTACAGCAGGACGCCGCCGGGGCGGAGCAGATCCCATGCGGCGGTGAGTAATTCGCGCTGCAGCGTGACCAGTTCGGCGACGTCGGCCGGTGTGCGACGCCAGCGGGCCTCGGGGCGGCGGCGCAGTGCGCCGAGACCGGTGCACGGGGCATCCACCAGGATGCGGTCGTAGCCGGGGGTCAGTCCGCTGGCGCGGCCGTCGGTGACGTGGACGTCGACGGGCAGCCCGTGCACGGACTTGCGGACGAGTTCGGCGCGGTGTTCGGCGGGCTCGACCGCGTCGACGCGGAAACCATCGATCGCGGCGAGGGCACCGAGCAAAGCGGCCTTACCGCCTGGACCGGCACACAGATCCAGCCAGCGGCCGCCGTCCGGTCCGTGCAGCGGGGCGCGGGTCAGCGCGAGGGCGACGAGCTGACTGCCCTCGTCCTGCACCCCGGCCATGCCTTCGCGCACCGGCTCCAGTTTTCCGGGATCGCCGCCGTCCAGATAGACCGCGTACGGCGACCAGCGGCCTTCTTCGCCGCCGGTGACGAGCGCCAATTCCTCCGCAGTGATTTCGCCGGGCCGGGCGACCAGATGCACCGCAGGCCGAGCGTCATCGGCGGCCAGCGCGTCGCGCAACTCCCCAGCCCGTGCGCCGAGCGCGTCCGCGAAGGCCTGCGCTATCCACACCGGATGCGCGAACTCGAAGGCCAACCGCCCCACCGGATCCGAAGGCGCGAGTTGCGCCACCCATTCCTCGACCGTCTTCTCCCCGGCGCGCCGCAGCACCGCGTTCACGAAACCGGCTTTGCCCGTACCGAATTCGCTGCGCGCGAGCGCCACCGAGGTATCCACCGCCGCGTGCGCGCCGATGCGGGTCCGCAACAGCTGATACACGCCGAGCCGCAACACATCCAGCAGCGGTCCGTCGATCTCCGCGATCGGCCGACCCGCGCCCGCCTCGATCACCGCGTCGAGCAGTCCGCGCGAACGGCATGCACCGTAGGTGAGCTCGGTGGCCAGCGCCGCGTCCCGGCCGGTGATCCGCCGATCCCGAAGCAGTCCAGGCAGCACGAGATTCGCGTACGCGTCGCGCTCCCGCACCGCCCGCAACACGTCGCGCGCGACGAGCCGAGGGGCATCGGCGGTCTCGCCGGGACGCCCGCCCGCACTCGATCCCCGATCCTTCGGGCCGCCGGCACGCTTCGCCGAGCCCGCCGAACGTCCGCCCTGATCAGCTGTGCGCGAACCACTCTGGGCCGACTGCCCGCCACGGCCGGGCGCCGACCGCCCCGCACCACCTTTCGCCGAGCCCGCGCCCCGCCCCGAGCCCGTTCGCCCGGTCGATCCGTCCGCCGCGCGCGCCCCGCGCGAAGCCGAACCGCCCCGCGCGGATTCAGCACCACCCGACCGCTCATTCCGCGGTCGGCCGGAATCGCGAGACTCGTTGCCGCGCTTACGCTCCGGGGGCGTCATCCGATCACCGCGCCCTGCGCGAATCCGACCGACTGGCTCTGCGCGAAACCGTCCGACCGGCCCTGCACGAAACCAGCTGCCCGGCTCTGCGCGAAACCGTCCGACCGGCCCTGCACGAAACCAGCCGACCGGCCCTGCACGAAACCAGCCGCTCGGCCCTGCGCGAAACCGTCCGACCGGCTCTGCGCGAAACCGTCCGACCGGCCCTGCACGAAACCAGCCGCTCGGCCCTGCGCGAAACCGTCCGACCGGCCCTGCACGAAACCAGCCGACCGGCCCTGCACGAAACCAGCCGACCGGCCCTGCACGAAACCAGCCGACCGGCCCTGCACGAAACCAGCCGACCGGCTCCGCGCGAAACCAGCTGCCCGGCTCCGCGCGAAACCGGCCGCCCGGCCCTGCACGAAATCGATGACCGCGTGCTGCGTGAAACCGGCCGTGGCAGCTCGGTCGGTTAGCGAGATCTTGCACCGTGCTGTCATGCTCCACCGCTCTCGTTGAGGTCGCGGCGCGTCGCCACGGATATGAAGGGGGCGGGCCGTTTTCGGCCGCGCCGGGGTTGTGCTGGGGCGCTGGATGATTGGGGTTCCACCGCAATGCCCGGCGGCAAGAGCGCGCGACGCCAATGGAGTGGCGACATCATCGCGGATCGACTTCAGCCGCACCGGACGATCGAGGATCGTCACTCGACCACCGCGCCGGGCTGCAATCGCGCACCGCGTGCCCAGTCGAGGGCCGCCATCATGCGTTTACCTTGGGGCTGCACCTGATCGAGGCGCAGCGCCGTAGTCGCGGTGCCGACGTAGACACCGGACTTGCGAACCTCGATGGCCCGCAGCGGCAGTTCCTCCTCCACCATTTCGACCGGGCCGATCTTCAAGCGATTGCCGTCGACCTCGGTCCACGCCCCCGGTGCGGGAGTGACCGCGCGAACGCGGCGGGCGATGGCGAGCGCGGGCAAATCCCAGCGGATGTGCGCAGCCTCGGCAGTGATCTTGGGCGCGTGCGAGATGCCGTCGTTGGACTGCGGAACAGCTTGCAGGCTCCCGTCTTCCACGCCGTCGAGGGTCGCTTCGAGCAACTTGGCACCGCTCACCGCGAGCCGGTCGAGCAGCGTGCCCGCGGTGTCGGTGACGGCGATCTTCTCGGTCACCGTGCCGAACACCGGCCCGGTGTCGAGCCCGGCCTCGATCTGGAAGGTGGACGCGCCGGTGATCTCGTCGCCCGCGTCGATCGCGGCCTGCACCGGCGCCGCGCCACGCCACGCGGGCAGCAAGGAGAAGTGCAGGTTGATCCAGCCGAATCGGGGGATGTCGAGCACCTGCTGCGGCAGCAGCGCACCGTAGGCCACGACCGGGCAGCAGTCGGGCGCCAGCGCGGTGAGCTCTTCGATGAACTCCGGTTCGGACGGGCGACGCGGTGTCAGCACTGGAATACCGTGCTCGTCGGCCAGCAGCCCGACCGGCGACCTCGTCACCTTGCGTCCGCGCCCGGCCACCGCATCCGGCCTGGTCACCACGGCGATCACCTGGTGGCGCTCGGACTCGATCAGGCGCCGCAGCGACGGCACGGCCGGTTCCGGCGTGCCCGCGAAGACGATGCGCATCAGCGACCCCGTCCGAACGGGCCGGCCTGGCCCGCTCCGCTCACCGACCGCGACGGACGCACCGTGACGCCCGCGCTGAACCAGTCGGACTCGCGAATGGTCCGCATCGCGTCCTTGCGCGCCGCCGGGTCGAGCCGATCGATGAACAGCACCCCGTCGAGGTGGTCGGTCTCGTGCTGCACGCAGCGGGCCAGCAGCCCGTCGGCGGTGAATTCGACCGGCGCGCCGTGCATGTCGACGCCGGTCGCCCGGACCCGCAGCGCCCGCCGGGTGTCGTAGCGCACCCCCGGAATGGATAGGCAGCCCTCCGGCCCGACCTGTTCTTCGTCGCCGACCACTTCCCACTGCGGGTTCACCAGATGCCCCGCGGCGTCATGAGTGTCGTACACGAAAACACGCAACCCCACTCCGATCTGCGGTGCGGCCATGCCGACGCCACCATCGTCGTGCATGGTGTCGGTCAGGTCGGTCACCAGCTGCTGCAGTTCCCGGTCGAATACGGTGACCTCCGCCGCGCGGGCACGCAGGATGGGATCGCCGAACAGGCGAACTGACTGAATGGTCACGGCAAACTCCCGGGAGCGGACGAACACGGTCGTCTCATTCTAGTGAGACGCCCGAATGTCCCCGATCCACCAGCCCGAAGCTGGTAGAACTCCATTGCGGTCGGGCGGGGTGAGCTGTCCCCCGCCCGGCCGCCCTGGTCAGGAGTTTCCGGCGATGATCACTTCGGGAATGCCGGTGCCCAACATCACCGGGCTGCAGACCGGCGCGGGGGTGCTCGGGTCGAGCACGTTCAGCAGCAGCTGCTGCACGAACGGGTCGTAGACCATGTGGAAGTGCCCGGTCAGGTCGACGGCGCAGCGGTCTTGCAGCGAGATGTTCACCGCGCCGGGGCCGCGCAGCGCGATGTTGCTGTTCGGCTGGATCATCTCGTCGACCTTGCTGCCGATGGTCGTGTACTTGGGGCCGGGCACGGTGTCCCCACCCGCATTGAGTTCGACCATGACCGGCGAGCCCTGTGCCTGCTGCACCGCGGCGAGCGAGGTCACCCTGGCGAACGCCATCATCCCGCCCGGCACCGCGTCGACCACGGGCACCAGTCCGTACATCACCCCGCCGTAGCTCGGCGAGGCCAGGCCGACCCACTGGCCGACCTTCGGCGCACCGCCGAGCTTGTTGACGTAGAAGCGGGTGACGGTGGCGCCCTGGGAGAATCCGACCAGGTCGACCTGGCTCGCGCCGGTGGCCGCGAGCACCTGGTCGACGAACGCGCCGATCTGGTGCGAGCTGAGCACCACATCCTCGGTGCCGTAGCTCTCGGCGCCCGGGGTGCCGCCGTAGTTGAGCGCGAAAACGCAGAAGCCGGCAGCGGCCAGTTGCGGCGCGATCGCCGAGTAGTCCGAGTAGGCGCTCGAGTCGGTACCGTGGGCGAGGACGACGGGGCGCGGGTGGGCAGCGTTCGGCTTACAGCCGAAGTCGTTGGTGCCCAATGGGACCGCGTTGGGGTGGGTCTTCAGGTAGCGGGCCGCGCCCAGATGGTCGGTCTGCGGCGGTCCGGGCTGGGTGGGGACCTCGGGCGGCCGGTAGCCGGACGGCTCGGCCTGCGCCACACCGGTGCCGAGTATCGCTACGGCAACCAACGCGGCGGCCAACACCGCCTTACCCAAGTGTGAAAATCCCCAAACCCACAAACCCCGAAACTGTCGCATCTCACAATGATCTACCGAACCCGCCCCAAATGTGCACTCTGACGCGGTGTTTCACACCCCGTTACTTTTCGGGGGTCTCGTCTTCGGCCAGAATTCGGTAAAGCGACTTTCTGGTCTCGGTGAGCAGCTCCGCCGCGCGGGCCGCCTGCGCCGGCGTGCCCGCCGCCGCGACCTGAGCGACCGCGCCCATCAGCTGGCCGACGAGTTCGCGCAGGTCGATGGCCTGCGCACCGACGTCTTCCTTGACGTCGGCCCACGGGTCGCCGATATCGTCCCGATGTTCGGTGACGTACGCGGTGCCCGCCTCGGTCAGCTGGGCCGTCTTGCGCCCGGCGATCTTCTCGATGAGGACCAGGCCCTCGTCCTCCAGCTGCGCCAGCGCGGGGTAGATCGACCCCGGGCTCGGCCGCCAGATGTCGTCGCTGCGCTCGCGGATCTGCTGGATGAGTTCATAACCGTGCATCGGCCGCTCGGTGAGCAGCAGCAGCACCGCCGCCCGCACGTCACCGCGCCTGCCGCGTCCGCCGCGGCCACGTCCGCGACCGAAGTGCGGTCCGAAACCCGGCCCGAATCCTGGGCCGAAGCCCGGTCCGAAGTCGGGACCGTGTCCGTGGCGGCCGCCGCGGCGGAACCGCTGGCGCGGGTCGAAGTCCTCGCCGCCCGGGCGCTGCCGGGGGCCACGTCGGCCGAATTCTCTATGTCCTTGGTGTTCCATGTAAGCCTCCTCAGGCTCTCGTGTTCGTTTCATATTATCGACGATATATCGTCAATGCATCGAACGCAAGGGTCTGGTGGCATATTCCCCGGGACATCGAGCGCTCAGGACGCCAGCGAGTCGATCCAGCGCACCAACCTCCCCCCTTCCGTCACCATGAGCTCGGGCTCGCGGAAGGTGTTGGTGAGCAACGAGATTCCCTGATAGGCGGCGATCAGCGCGACGGCGAGCTCCTCGGCATCCGCGCGACCCATGGCCGCGAACTGCGCCTCGACCCAGTCGACCAGCTGCCGCATCACAGCGGCGAGCTCGCGGTCCAAGCCGTCGGCGCGCTTGTCCAGTTCGGCGGCGAGGGTGCCCGACGGACAACCGAAGCGCGCGGCCGTCTCCCGCTCGTCGACCCAGCCGTTGATCAGCGCCTTCAGCCGGTCCTGCGGTGCGGGCAGTTGCTCGAGCATGGCGATCAGGTCGCTCAGCGTCTGACCGTGGGCGCCGATCGCGGCACGGACCAGCTGATCCTTGGTTTTGAAGTAGTAGTAGACGTTGCCGACCGGCACGTCCGCGGCGTGGGCGATGTCGGCGATGGTGGTCTTTTCGACCCCCTGCTCATGGAACACGCGGGCCGCGGCGGTGCCGAGCCGCTCGCGTTTACCACCCTTCGGCCGCTCTGCGGCTGCTGAGTTAGTCACATAACTCACTATAGACAAGCTGGACGTTCGTCGATTACGTTCGATTTAGTCAGTCAACTAACTCAAACGGAGTACAAGATGATCGTGGTTACCGGAGCAACCGGAAACATCGGCGCACACCTCGTGCGGACCCTCGCCGAGGCGGGCCAGCAGGTCACCGCGGTTTCGCGAGGCGGTGGGGATGCCGTACTGCCCGTCGGCGTGCGCACGATGCGCGCCGATCTGGGCGATCCCGCCAGCCTCGCCCCTGCCGTCGCGGGCGCCGAGGCGCTGTTCCTGCTCATCACCGGGGAGCAACTGGTGAGCGGCCCGGATCCCGAACTGTTGCTGAAGGTCGCCGAGGCCGGTGGTGTCCGGCGGGTGGTGTTCGTGTCGTCGCAGGGGGTGGCCACCAGGAGTTCCGCCGAGGGCTATGCCCGGTTGATCGCCTTCGAGGAGGCCATCCGGCGATCCGGGCTGGAGTGGACCCTGCTGCGGCCTGCGGGCTTCTTCAGCAATACGTACGCGTGGGCGGAGTCCGTCCGAGCCGAACGGACGGTCGCGGCGCCCTTCGGTGCGATCGGCTTGCCGTCCATCGACCCCGCCGATATCGCGGCCGTCGCCGCCGCGGCCTTGACCGAGGACGGCCACGCCGGGCAGGTCTACACCCTGACCGGCCCGGCACTGAGCACACCGCAGGAGCAGGCGGCGGCCATCGGTGCCGCCCTCGACGCACCGGTCCGATTCGTGGAATTGACTCGCGCGCAGGCATATACGGGAATGACGCAGTTCATGCCCGGACCGGTGGTCGAGCACACGCTGTCGATTCTGGGCGAACCGACCGCCGCCGAGCAGGAGATCAGCCAGGACGTGCGCCGGGTGCTGGGCCGGGCACCGGCGTCGTATGCCGAATGGGCCGAACGTAATCGAGACGTGTTCGCCTGACCAGCGGGCAAGGCTGCCTGACCACCAGACGAGACGAGATACGCCTGGTCACCGTGGGCGAGGTCCCCTATTCCGGCTGGCCGAACACTCGAATGTGCTGTTCCCCCTGCCTATCTCGGACATCTATGCCGAGGCCGAGCAGTTCCTCGTCGAGTTCAACTACGGCGAGGGACTTTTCGTCGGCGAGTGCGGCCCGGCGAGCGCGCAGCAGGGCGTCGGCGGCCTTCCCGGTTTCGGGTCGGCCGTCGACCCAGCGAATGAAATCCGCGCCGAACGGATCGTTCTGTGCCAGCCACGGGTAGCCGTGCCTACGGAACGCGTTCTCGATATCGGTGCGGCGCAGGTCGTTCGCGCGGAACCGGGCGAGCCTGCGCTCGGTGCGATCGGTGAGCACCAGGTCGGCGTCCTCACGGAACACGGCGGCGACGTGTTTGCGCGGCACGTATTGTGCGCGACCCTCTTTGACCAGTTCGACGTGGTCGTCGGCGACGGTGAGGGTCAGGCTCTCCTTGCGGCCGATCTCGAAAAGCACCAGGCCCGCGGCGATTCCGAGGCACGCAGCGGCAGGCACCAGCCATACCGGTGGCACGGTCATCGCCACCTGGAGCGGACCGGGATCCAGGCCGACGCCGATCGCCCAGCGCCCGACCGGCGGCACGGCGAAGCCGACACCGCAGCCGACGGCGAGTCCGCCGACTACGAACAGCCAGCGCCACATCGAGGACAAGCGCAAGACAGTGGGCGTGGCGGTGGTGGTCATGGCTACTCCGGTTCGATCGGTCGCAACAGCCGGGATACGGTCGCGCGCACCAGCGGGCGCGGGTCACGCGGGTGGTCGGCGTCGGCATTGAGGAAAGCGGCGTCGATCACAGCGAGAATCCAGCGCGCGGTCTCCATGGGTTCGAAGCCCGGATCGAGCTGTCCGGTCCGGACGCCACGCTCGACCAGCGCGCCGAGCGCTTCGGCACTCAGTCGCGCGTCCGCCACGACAACCTTCGCCAGATCCGCGTCCTGATCGAGGCGGCGCAGCAGCTCGACCATCAACCTGGGTGCCACCGGGTCCATCGCCTCGGCGGCCAGCGCGTCGACGAGGTCGAGAATGGCGGCGAGACAATCGGTTCGGTCGACATGGCGGGCGATCACCGCAGCGTGCTGGGGAATCGACAGCTCGAAGATCGAGCGGAAGACGGCGGCCTTGTCCTTGAAGTAGTAGAAGACGCTGCCCGAACTCAGCCCCGCGGCGCGGGCGATCTGCGTGGCGGTGGTGCGTTCGTAGCCGTGCGTGGCGAACTGTTCGGTGGCGGCCAGCGTGATGGCGTGCCGACGTTCGGCGACGCGATTCGGATCGACGGTTCTGGCCATGGCCCGATCGTATCATTAACTGATCGGACAGTTAAAGAATAATCGTCAGAGACCGTTGCTACGGTTGGCAGGTGGTGGATATCAGCATCGAGTCCGAAGCCCAAACGGCCCAACGGCTTCGGGGGGTCATCGCGGCCGCGGACCTCGACGTGCACGACGGCGTGTGGTGTTTCCGGGAGAGCCCGCTGGCCGACCCGCCGCAGTTGACGCCGCGGACCCTCGCGGTGGTCCGGGACGCGGACAGCTGGAGCGCGCTCGTCCCGTTCGCCGAGGCCGAGGGCGCCGAGGTGGAGAAGTTCGGCCTGTTCTCGTTCCACTTCCCCGCCGGGCTGGACAACAGCGGCTTCGTCGGATGGCTGGCCGGCCACCTCAAACGCGCACTCGGCACCGGGGTGTTCGTGGTCTGCGGCAGCAACCGGAACCGCGGCGGCATCTACGACTATTGGGGCTGCCCGGTCGAGTTGCTCGCCGCGGTCGAGCGGGAGATCGAGGCGCTGCGCACCGCCGACAGCTAGAAGACAGGTGTCGTGCGGGCGCTCAGTTCGCACTTGTTGCCGAAGGTCTTCTCCCAGGTGACCGACCTGCCGCGCCAGGTACCGGTGGCTATGGCGGTGACCGGCTCATAGACCTGGACGCAGACGGCGGTGGGATCGCCCGCGAGCTTGTCGAAGTCGCCGTCAGCGGCGGTCAGCGCGGCGCAGGCCGCGTCCGCGGCGGGATGCTCGCCGCCGGTGGGCTCGCAGGTGAGGGCGACGCGCGTCCCTGCCGAGCCGGGGGCTTGCGGGGAGACCGACAGCGTCAGAATCGACTTCGCCGGATTCGTATCGTCGGCGGTGCATGCCGCGCAGGCGAGGGCGACGAGCACAAAGCACACGGTCGCTGAGGTGCGGCGGAGCGAAGGGGTCGTCATCGGTCCACTCAATCACGATGCGCGACGTGTTCGGCTCAACTGCCCACGAACTCGCCGCAGTGCGTGCCGAATTCGGCGTGGTGGTTCTTCGCACGCAGCGGCAGATCGGGCGTAGCAGGCCATCACAGGCTGTGCGACGTCCGTGTGGACGGGTAGCCGATCGCATTCCGGAGCTCCACGAGCGACACACCCTGGCGAGACTCTGTCGACGTTGCCGCCACCGTGTGCCACTCGCGAGTGACAGCTCATCATTGCTGCGGCGGCCCGGAGCTCTCGACTTTGTTGCACGCCTTCCGCACCAAGCGGAATCCGATGGAACGAATTCGGTGCCGAGCCACTCATCGGGCTCGCTGTCTCGGCTGCGCCGGTGGTGGTCAGATGCAGATGTGGGATTCGCCGAGCGGCACCCGGTCGGCAGTCGAAACTAGCTTTGCAGCGAGGCTTCGGTCAGCCGATGTCGACCGGATCGATCTGCACCCGCAGCGGCGCATCCGATCGGTGTGTACTGCGGATGGCCTGGGCGGCGGTGAGTGCACGCGCGAGCGCGGCGCCCGATTTGCGGTCGACGCGCAGCAGTATGCGTTCGACCTCGGCGGGCGAGTCGCCGGAGGAGAACGGTTTGCGGGCGCCATCCGGCAGCGGGACCGGGCCGAGGACGTCGACATTGTCCGGAAGTTCGGTGGCGGTGAGTAGTTCGTTGATGGATTCGGCGGTGCCGTCGACGGCGGCCATCCGCACGGCGGGCGGGAAGCCGACCTCGGCGCGGGAAGCGAGCTCGACCCGCGCGTGGCCGACCGGGTCCCAGCGGACGAGCGCCTGCACGGTGGGGATGCCGGGGTCGCCCATCACGATGACCTGACCGCGCGATCGAACCAGGGTCGCGGCGGTCATCCAGCGGCGCAGGGCGTCTTCGGCCGCGCGCAGGTCGGCGCGCCCGAGCAGGGCCCAGCTGTCGAGCAGCAGCGCGACGCCGTAACCACCGGGCAGCACCGGCTCGGCACCGACGGTCGCGACCACGACCTGCGGGCCTGGCTCCACCGTGTCGAGCATCGCGCCGCCGCCCGATCCGCGAATCGGCACCCCGGGGAACGCTCGGCCGAGCTCCTCCGCAGTGCGTTGCGCGCCGATCACCACGGCACGCAAGGCGCGTGACCCGCAGGACGCGCAGCGAAAGGCGGCCTCGGTGATGCCGCACCAGCGACAATTCGGACTGTGCGCGGCGTCGCCTTGCGAATCGCTGTGCCGCGCACGGCCATCCGGCAGCGCGAGCGGTCCGTTGCAGTGCCTGCACCTGGCCGGGGTCCGGCATTTCGCACAGGCCAGCGACGGAACGTACCCGCGCCGCGGCACCTGCACCAGCACGCCGGCACCCTCCTTCAACGCCGACCGCGCGGCCGCGTAGGCCACGCCGGGGATGCGGACCGCACGCGCGACCGGATCCCGCTCCAGCGCGATATCGGTATCGCCGGGCACACTTATCCGCGGCGCCGCATCACGCACCACCATCCGGTCGGCGACCAGGTCGTGCGCCCAGCCCGACTCGACGACCGCCTGGATCTCCGCGGTTCGCGCGAAACCAGCCGCGACGAAGGCCGCCCCCGTCTCGTGCGAGCGCAGCATCGCCACCTCGCGCGCATGCGGATACGGCGACCGCGGTTCAGCGTAGGTGTCGTCGCCGTCATCCCAGATCGCGATCAGTCCGAGGTTCTTCGCGGGCGCGAACACCGCACTGCGGGTACCGACCACCACCTGCGCCGTTCCGCGCAGCACCGCGAGCCAGCGCCGATACCGCGCGGCCGGTCCGAGACCCGCCGACAGACCGACCGCCGAGTCCCCCAGCAGCCGAGTACATTCCGCCAGTACCCGATCCAGATCCCGCTGATCCGGCACCATCAGAATCGCGCTGCGGCCGCGCCCGACTACCGCCGCGGCCAACTCCGCCAAGCGGCGCGGCCAGTCCTCCCCCGGTAAGGCCTGCCACGCTGCCCGTGGTCCTTTGCCTTGCTCCAGTGCGGTGATGAACGCCGGACCGTGGATGTACCGTCCCCATGGGCCGTGATCGACGGTGACTTGCTGGTCGTCCCGCGCTGTCGCCGACCCAGACACAGGCTCGGCGCTGCCGTCGGCCGCGCCTGGCGTTCGACTCGGGTCGGTCGCCGAATCCGCTTCGGTTTCCTCGGCATTCGCGGCGTCCGCTTCCGGCGAATTCCGCGCAGCAGCGTTGCCCGAGGACGCGGACGTATCTTCTTGCGCTCCTGCGGACTCAGCCATAGCCGATCCGGCCGCGGCCAAGCCAACCTCGCCCGCCGCGCGATCACCACCCACCGAATCAGCAATGTCACCAGCAGAATTCACTTCTGACAGCCCACCCGAGGACGACTCCGCGGGGGATGCAACAGCATCGGCGCCGGGCGGTACGGTCGAGACATCTTGCGTCGCTGTAGGATCGGCCGCGACCGTTGAGGACTCCGCCTCGACCGCCGGATCGAGGGTTACCGAATCGGCGGCGGTCCGATCGGAAGCCGCGGCTGAGGACGCCGATTCCGACGACCGCACTGGCTCATTAACGCCTATTGGCGTAGTCGGGACATGTTGCGCGGCAACAGAGCTCGCGTCACTCGATGCGGCGGTCGGCGCACTGGAATCCCCCACCGTTCCATCCGTCACCGAATCAGCTTCGCCCCCAGCCGAATCGGCGGCCCCAACGCCCGACGCCGGGTCAACCTTCAGCGGGACACCAGCAGCCGAACCAGCGCGCCGCTTCACAGACTTCTTTGAAGCCGCCGAATCCTCTTGTGCCGCATCACTTTCGGCGGGCTTCTTCTTGACCCCACCGGTTTCCGTACGCGCGTGCCGCGGCGGAATAGCCAACCGCAACACGTCGGCCCGAGTACCCGCATACCGGGCGGCCACCGCGGCAGCCAGCTTCATGATCTCCGGCGTCAGTACCCGCTCACCGGACACGACCCGCTCCAGCGCGACCAGCTTCCCGCCGTGATCACTGTGCGTGCGACGCTCCAGCAGGTACCCGTCGACCAACCGCCCCGCAAAACGAACGCGCACCCGAACACCCGGCTGCGCAATGGCATCCAGCTCAGGCGGCACCAAATAGTCGAAGTCCCGGTCCAGATGCGCCGGAGACAGCAACGGGAGCACCCGAGCGATCGGGTGCTCCACGGCTGCGGGGCCCGCCGGCGGGACCCCCGGGATGGCGGGGGTTTCCGCCGCGGGTTTGTTCACTCGGGTGGCGTCGGCCTACAGGCCGACGGCCGCGCGCAACTTGTCGGCACAAATCGGATGGAGCCTCCCAGGGCAGGACGACACGCCCACAGCGGCCCCATCCCTACAGGCCGACGGCCGCGCGCAACTTGTCCGCTCGGTCCGTGTGCTCCCAGGGCAGGTCGACGTCGGTGCGGCCGAAGTGGCCGTACGCGGCGGTCGGTGCGTAGATCGGGCGCAGCAGGTCCAGGTCGCGGATGATCGCGCCGGGGCGCAGGTCGAACACCTCGGAGATGGCGGCCGAGATGCGGGCCGGGTCGACCTTCTCGGTGCCGAAGGTCTCCACGAACAGGCCGACCGGTGCGGACTTGCCGATGGCGTAGGCGACCTGCACCTCGACACGGTCGGACAGGCCGGCCGCGACGACGTTCTTGGCGACCCAGCGCATGGCGTACGCGGCCGAGCGGTCGACCTTCGACGGGTCCTTGCCGGAGAAGGCGCCGCCGCCGTGGCGGGCCATGCCGCCGTAGGTGTCGACGATGATCTTGCGGCCGGTCAGGCCCGCGTCACCCATCGGGCCGCCGAGCACGAACTTGCCGGTCGGGTTGACCAGCAGGCGGATGTTCGAGGTGTCCAGCGAGGGCAGTTCGAGGTCGGCGATCACGGCCTCGACGACCTTCTCCCTGATATCCGGGGCGAGCAGGTTGTCCAGGTCGATGTCCGCGGCGTGCTGGGTGGAGATGACCACGGTGTCGAGCCGCACCGGACGGTCGCCGTCGTATTCGATGGTGACCTGGGTCTTGCCGTCGGGCCGCAGGTAGGGCAGCACGCCCGATTTGCGAACCTCGGTGAGCCTGCGGGAGAGCCGGTGCGCGAGCGCGATGGGCAGCGGCATGAGTTCGGGGGTGTCGGTGGTCGCGTAGCCGAACATCAGGCCCTGGTCGCCCGCGCCCTGCTTCTCGATCTCGTCGTCGGACCCGCCGACGCGCGCCTCGTGCGAGGTGTCCACACCCTGGGCGATGTCGGGCGACTGCGCGCCGATCGCGATGTTCACACCGCAGGAGTTGCCGTCGAAACCCTTTGCCGAGGAGTCGTATCCGATCTCCAGCACCTTTTCCCGGACGATGCGGGGAATATCGGCGTAGGCGGAGGTGGTGACCTCACCAGCGACGTGCACCTGGCCTGTTGTCACGAGAGTTTCCACCGCGACCCGGCTGCGCGGGTCTTCCGCAAGCAACGCGTCGAGAATGGAATCGCTGATGGCGTCACAGATCTTGTCCGGGTGACCTTCGGTCACGGACTCACTGGTGAATAGCCGGCTGCCGGACGTGCGCACAGTTCTTCCCTCTCCCTCAACGGGTATTCCTCTGGTTTGCGACAGTAACGCGATGGCGTCACGCCGCAACCCTTCATCTCAGACTATGGCAAACCACTGACGTTCCGAGCGCCAAGAGACGTCTATCTCAGACAGTTCGTCGCCCGGACCCCCCGGGCACCACCGTGCCGATGACTTGCCACTCGGATCATTATCCAGTCTTGCAATTGATTTCAGCGCAACAATGGCCCGAGCGCGTCGAGCACCCGGCTGGCGAGCAGCGCCTTCGACCCGTGGTCGAGCGACTGTTCGGTACCGTCCGCACCGAGCAGCCAGCCATTGTTGGTGTCGACCTCGAACGCCTTGCCCTCGCCGACCGCGTTGACCACCAGCAGGTCACAGCCCTTGCGGGCCAGTTTGGCGCGCGCGTAGGTGAGCACATCGCCGTGCTCGTCGCCGGTCTCGGCGGCGAATCCGACGATCGCGGTGCCGGGCAGATGCCCCTCGCGACGCGCCTGCACCAGACCGGCGAGGATGTCGTCGGTCTTGGTCAGCGCGATCACGTCCGGCTCGCCTGCGCCCTTCTTGATCTTGGCCGCGGCCACATCGGTGGGCCGGAAGTCGGCCACCGCCGCCGCCATGATCACCGCGTCCGCGCCGACGGCATGCTTGTCGACCGCGGTCTTGAGCTGTTCGGCGGTGGTGATGTGCACCAGGTCGACGGCCGCGGGCGCGGCCATCTCGATGGTGTTGCCCGCGATCAGCGTGACGTGCGCGCCGCGCTGGGCCGCGACCCTGGCCAGGGCATAGCCCTGCTTGCCCGAGCTGCGGTTACCGAGGAAACGCACCGGATCCAGCGGTTCCCTGGTGCCGCCCGCGGTGATGACCACCCGGCGTCCTTCCAGGTCGCGCGGGATGGCGTCGGCGCGTTCGAGCAGCAGCGTGGTGAGCCCGAAGATCTCCTCTGGCTCGGGCAGCCTGCCCGGACCGGTGTCGGCGCCGGTGAGCCTGCCCGCCGCGGGTTCCATGACGATCGCACCGTGCGCGCGCAGCGTCGCGACATTGGCGACGGTCGCCGGATGCTCCCACATCTCGGTGTGCATCGCGGGCGCGAACACGATCGGACATCGGGCCGTCAGCAGCGTGGCGGTGAGCAGGTCGTCGGCGCGACCCGCGGCCGCGCGCGCCATCAGGTCGGCGGTCGCCGGGGCGATGACCACGAGGTCCGCCTCCTGGCCCAGCCGAACGTGCGGCACCTCCGGCACATCGGTGAACACATCGGTGTGCACCGGATTACCGGAGAGCGCCTCGAAGGTTGCCTTACCGACGAACTGCAGCGCCGACTCGGTGGGGATCACCCTGACCTTGTGCCCGGTCTCGGTGAACCGCCGGACAAGCGCGCAGGCCTTGTACGCGGCGATCCCTCCGCCGACGCCGACGACGATCCGTGTGGTCACTACGCCTCCGGCCTAATTGAATTCACAGCTCCAGCTCGCTGACGCTCGCCTCCGCCGTGCCTTCGGCGGCTGTGTTGTCGGTTCACTCGCTGCGCTCGTTTCACTGCGAGCAGCTCGGCTACTCGCCTTCGACGTGCTCGAGCAGGTCGGAGTGGATCTCGCGCATCGCGACCGAGAGGGGCTTCTCCTGCAGGCCGGGCTCGACCAGCGGGCCGACGTATTCGAGGATGCCGTCGCCGAGCTGGTTGTAGTAGTCGTTGATCTGACGCGCCCGCTTGGCCGCGTAGATGACCAGGGCGTACTTGGACGACGTGCGCTCCAGCAGCTCATCGATCGGGGGGTTGGTCAGGCCGATCGGGGTGTCGTATGCGGGAACGGTCTTGGTGTCCGTACTGCTCACTAGGGGGGCTCCTGCGCGTTGGAAGGGTTACGAACTCGAATTTGTGCTAACGAACAACGATACCAACTGCTCACAGGCGGTGGTCACCTCGTCGTTCACGATGACGATGTCGAACTCGTCACAGGCCGCCAATTCGGTCCTGGCGGTTTCCAGCCTGCGCTCGATCACCTCGGGTGATTCGGTGCCGCGCGAGGTGAGCCGGGATACCAATTCCTCCCAGCTGGGCGGGGCGAGGAAGGCGAGCGTGGCTTCGGGAATCGCTTTGCGTACCGCGCGTGCGCCTTCGAGGTCGACCTCGACCAGTACGGGCAGACCCTCCGCGAGGGCGGCCCGTACCGGCGCGGCCGGGGTGCCCGAACGTTGCAAACCACCGTGTATATCCGCCCACTCGAGGAGTTCGCCCGCCGCGATCATGGCGTCGAACTCTTCCCTGGACACGAATCGATAGTCGAGACCGTCGACTTCCCCGGGCCTAGGGGCCCGAGTCGTTGCCGACACACTGAAGATCAGGTGCGGCAGTCGCTCGCGGACACAACGGACCACGGTCGACTTTCCGACGGCCGAGGGGCCGACCAGTACAACCAGCCGACCCTTCCGCGTTTGTTCGACCACCCTCGTTGTCAGGCGTCGAAGTCGAACCGGGCGAGCAGCGCCTTGCGCTGCCGATCGCCGAGTCCGCGCAGACGCCGGGTGGGGGCGATCTCCAGTTCGCTCATGATTTCCGCTGCCTTGACCTTGCCCACCTTCGGCAAGGCCTCCAGCAGCGCCGACACCTTCATCTTGCCGAGAATCTCATCGGATTCGGCATCGGTGAGGACCTGCTTCAGGTTGGTGCCGCCTCGCTTCAGGCGCTCCTTGAGCTCCGCCCGAGCGCGGCGAGCGGCAGCCGCCTTCTCCAAAGCAGCGGCGCGCTGCTCGTCAGTCAGCTGGGGAAGGGCCACGGTTCCTCCGTCTCATCGTTCATTGCATCAACTCCTGCCGGTAACCCGGCAGTCTCAGCGACCGTACCCACGACCTCCGCCGATTGCGAACCCACCCCCCAGGTCAGCGCATGATTCCGGATGCCGTAGACGCGAGAGCAGCACGTTCCGCACCGTTCCTCTGTCGCTGCGCAGATCGTACCGCCGAAATCACGAAATGCCTCGTCAGCAGGGGGTTTTCACGATTGACACAGGTTAGCGGAAGGGTTGCTATGACGTGACATGTGGCGCCAGCAAACCTGCGCCCAGCCGACCAGGAACTTTCTCGGAAATGCCCGCGTGTCGCGTTGTCTATCAGCGTGTCGTGGGCCACAGACAGGTCGAATGACCGATTCGGCCCCACCGCAGCGCCGATCGATTGTCGATCCGCTCGACCGGGTTGTCGAGAGGTACGTCGAGAAATCGCCCCGCTGGGGTGATTCAGGCCCGCCAGCTCATCGGGGCACCATCGGGGCGGGAAACGGGCGTAGCGGGGCACGCAGGCCCCGCTACGGGCCATATGCACACGTGCACATGAGCCAGGAAAAGCGGCGAGACCGGCGCGGATGCACCGGTCTCGCTGGGTTATTTCCGCAGAAACGCGAACGCGTCCTGCAGTTCGGTCAATCTGGCGCGTAAGGCCGGAACCGACGGACCGTCGCGCAACACCTCCCGCGAGACGGCGGGCACCGCGGCCGCCAGCATCCCCTCCGAGACCAGGTCGCGAATGGTTTCCGGGCCGCCGCCCTGGGCACCGACACCGGGCATCAGGATCGGCCCGTTCAACGCGGACAGGTCCGGCGCCTCGGTCAACGTCGCACCGATCACGACGCCGACGGACCCGAATTCCGCGCCCTTGTTACGCGCGGCGGCCTCGTCGACCATCGTCTGGGCGATGGTGCGGCCATCCCCCGCGACGATTCGCTGTAGCTGCGCCCCTTCGGGATTCGAGGTGGCGGCCAGCACGAAGACGCCGCGGCCGTTGGCCTCGGCCAGGTCCAAAGCCGGTGCCAGCGACCCGAATCCGAGATACGGCGAGACCGTCACCGCGTCCGACCCGAGCGGACCGTCGGCGAGCCAGGCCCGCGCGTAGGCGTCCATGGTCGAGCCGATGTCGCCGCGCTTGGCGTCGGCGAGCACCAGTGTGCCCGAGGCGCGCAGCACCTCGATCGTGCGCTCCAGCACCGCGATTCCGGCCGAGCCGTAGGTCTCGAAGAACGCGACCTGCGGCTTCACCAGTGCGACGCAGCCGTCGAAGGCTTCGACGCAGATCTCAGCGAACTTCTCCAGTCCGTCCGCGTCGGCGCCGAGGCCCCAGGACTCCAGCAGGCCGGGGTGCGGGTCGATGCCGACGCACACGGGGCCGAATTGCCCCATGGCGTGCTGCAATCGGTCACCGAAGGTCCGCACCGCGCCCACTCCGTCCTGTTCTGCCCGTGTCGAGCCCTGCTCTGTCCGATTCGAGCCGGGCTCTGTCCAATTCGAGCCCTGCTCAGCCACGCAGCACCGAGTGCAGTTCCTGCAGCGAACGCACCCCGATCCCGCCGTTGATGCTCGCCTCGATGCCCTGCACCGCGGCGGCCGCGCCCTGCACCGTGGTGATGCACGGGATGTTCACACCGACCGCGGCGCTACGGATCTCGTAGCCGTCCACGCGCGGCCCCGAGTTGCCGTAGGGCGTGTTGAACACCATGTCGATCTCGCCGTCCCTGATCATCTCGACGATCGTCGGCTGCGGCGCGTCGGTGTCGGCGCCCACGGTCTCCGGGTCCGAGTGCTTGCGCACCCGTTCGCACGGAATACCGTTGCGGCGCAACATCTCCGCCGTGCCCTCGGTGGCCAGGATGCGGAACCCGAGGTCGTTGAGGCGCTTGACCGGGAAGACCATCGCGCGCTTGTCCCGATTGGCGATCGAGACGAACACGGTGCCCTCGGTGGGCAGCGAACCGTAGGCGGCGGTCTGGCTCTTGGCGAAGGCGGTGCCGAAGTCGGCGTCGATGCCCATCACCTCGCCGGTGGACTTCATCTCCGGGGAGAGCAGCGAATCCACGCCGGTGCCGTCGGCCTTGCGGAACCGGTGGAACGGCAGCACGGCCTCCTTCACCGCCACCGGAGCGTCGAGCGGAACGTGCCCGCCGTCGCCCTCGCCGGGCAGCATGCCTTCCTTGCGCAGCTCGGCGATGGTGGCGCCGAGCGCGATCCGCGCGGCCGCCTTGGCCAGCGGCACCGCGGTGGCCTTGGACACGAACGGAACCGTGCGGCTGGCCCGTGGATTCGCCTCGAGCACGTAGAGCACGTCGTCCTTGAGCGCGTACTGCACGTTCAGCAGGCCCTTGACGCCGATGCCCTTGGCCAGCGCGACCGTCGAGCGGCGCACCGCCTCGATGTCGCTGCGACCCAGGGTGATCGGGGGCAGCGCGCAGGCGGAGTCGCCGGAGTGGATGCCCGCCTCTTCGATGTGTTCCATCACACCGCCGAGGTAGACCTCCTCGCCGTCGCACAGTGCGTCGACGTCGATCTCGATGGCGTCTTCGAGGAACCGGTCGACCAGCACCGGATGCTCGGGGCTGAGCTCGGTGGCCCGAGAGATGTAGCCCTCCAAGGAGTTCTCGTCGTAGACGATCTCCATGCCGCGCCCGCCGAGCACGTAGGACGGGCGAACCAGCACCGGGTAGCCGATGCTCGCGGCGATCTTCTTGGCCTGCGCGAAGGTGGTCGCGGTGCCGTACTTCGGCGCGGGCAGTCCGGCCGCGACCAGCACGTCACCGAATTCGCCACGGTCCTCGGCCAGGTCGATGGCGGCGGCGCTGGTGCCGACCACCGGGACGCCCGCGTCGGTGAGCCGCTGCGCGAGGCCGAGCGGTGTCTGCCCGCCCAGCTGCACGATGACGCCCGTGACCTGCCCGGACTCGGATTCCGCGTGGCACACCTCGAGCACGTCCTCGAAGGTGAGCGGCTCGAAGTAGAGCCGGTCGGCGGTGTCGTAGTCGGTCGAGACGGTCTCCGGGTTGCAGTTGACCATCACCGTCTCGTACCCGGCCTGCGACAGCGTCTGCGCCGCGTGCACACAGGAGTAGTCGAACTCGATGCCCTGGCCGATCCGGTTGGGCCCGGAGCCGAGGATGATCACCTTGTCGCGCTCCCGCTGCGGCGCCACCTCGGACTCCGCGGCGGGATCGAGCTCGTAGGTCGAGTAGTGATACGGCGTCTTGGCCTCGAACTCGGCGGCGCAGGTGTCGACCGTCTTGAACACCGGACGGACGCCGAGCCGGTGCCGCAGCGCGCGAACGCCGGTCTCCCCCGCCAACTCCGGGCGCAGCGCGGCGATCTGACCGTCGGACAGGCCGTGGTGCTTGGCCCGGCGCAGCAAGGTCTCGTCGAGCACGGGCGCGTCCATGATCTCCTGGCGCAACTCGACCAGGCCGGCCACCTCGGCGACGAACCACGGGTCGACACCCGAAGCGGCAGCGACGTCTTCGATGCTCGCGCCGAGCCGCAGCGCGCGCTCGACCTGGTAGATACGGCCCTCGACCGGGGTGCGCAGGTCTGCCAGGACGGCGTCGACGTCAGTCCACTTGCCGTCTTCCTGAGTCCAGAAGCCCGCGGCCTTGGTCTCCAGCGAGCGCAGCACCTTGCCGAGCGCCTCGGCGAAGTTGCGGCCCAACGACATTGCCTCGCCGACCGACTTCATGGTGGTGGTCAGCGTCGGGTCGGCACCAGGGAACTTCTCGAACGCGAACCGCGGCGCCTTGACGACCACGTAGTCCAGGGTCGGCTCGAAGCAGGCCGGGGTTTCCTTGGTGATGTCGTTGACGATCTCGTCGAGGGTGTAACCGATGGCAAGCTTGGCGGCGATCTTGGCGATCGGGAATCCCGTTGCCTTGGAGGCCAATGCGGACGAGCGCGAGACGCGCGGGTTCATCTCGATGACGATCAGGCGGCCGTCGGCCGGGTCCACCGCGAACTGGATGTTGCAGCCGCCGGTGTCCACGCCGACCTCGCGCAGGATCGCGATGCCGAGGTCACGCATCTTCTGGTACTCGCGGTCGGTGAGCGTCATGGCCGGGGCCACGGTCATCGAGTCGCCGGTGTGCACGCCCATCGGGTCGACGTTCTCGATGGAGCAGACCACCACGACATTGTCGCGGCTGTCGCGCATCAGCTCGAGCTCGAACTCCTTCCAGCCCAGGATGGATTCCTCGATGAGCACGTTCGCGGTCGGCGAGGCGGCCAGGCCGCCACCGGCGATGCGATCGAGATCCTCGTCGTTGTAGGCCATTCCGGAGCCGAGGCCACCCATGGTGAACGAAGGCCGCACCACCACCGGGAATCCCAGCTCGGCGACCGTCTCGCGCACCTCGTCCATCGTGTAACACACACGGGAGCGGGCACTTTCGCCGCCGACCTTGGCGACGATGTCCTTGAACTTCTGCCGGTCCTCACCGCGCTGGATGGCGTCGAAGTCGGCGCCGATCATCTCGACGTTGTACTTGTCCAGCACACCGTTCTCGTGCAGCGCGACCGCGGTGTTCAGCGCGGTCTGGCCGCCGAGGGTGGCCAGGATGGCGTCGGGACGCTCCTTGGCGATGACCTTCTCGACGAACTCGGCCGTGATCGGCTCCACGTAGGTGGCGTCGGCGAACTCGGGGTCGGTCATGATGGTCGCCGGGTTGGAGTTCACCAGTGAAACCCGCAGGCCCTCGGCCCGCAGCACCCGGCACGCCTGGGTGCCGGAGTAGTCGAACTCGCAGGCCTGGCCGATGACGATCGGCCCGGAGCCGATCACCAGGATGTGCTTCAGATCGGTGCGGCGTGGCATCAGGCCCCTTCCATGAGACCGGCGAAGCGGTCGAAGAGATAAGCAGCGTCGTGGGGTCCGGCGGCGGCCTCCGGGTGGTACTGCACCGAGAACGCGCGGCCGTCGATCAAGCGCACGCCCTCGACGGTGCCGTCGTTGGCGCAGACGTGGCTGACCTCGGCGCGGCCGAACGGGGTGTCGAATTGTTCGCCCTGCTCGCCTTCCAGCGCGAAGCCGTGGTTCTGCGCGGTGATCGCGATGCGACCGGTCCCGTGCTCGATCACCGGGATGTTGACGCCGCGGTGGCCGAACTTCATCTTGTAGGTGTCGCGGCCGAGCGCGCGGCCGAGGATCTGGTTACCGAAGCAGATGCCGAACAGCGGCACGCCGCGCTCCAGCACGCCCCTGGTCAGCGCGACCGCGCCGTCCTGGGTGGCCGGGTCGCCCGGTCCGTTGGAGAGGAAGACCCCGTTCGGCTTCAGGTCGAGGATCTGCTCGATCGAGGCGTTCGACGGCACCACGTGCACCCGCATGCCGCGCTCGGCGAACATCCGCGGGGTGTTGGTCTTGATGCCGAGATCGACGGCGACCACGGTGAATCGGGGCTCGCCGGTCGGCTCGATGGTGTACACCGAGTCGGTGCTCACCTCCTCGGCCAGGTCGGCGCCGAGCATGGACGGCTGGCCGGTGACCCGGCCGAGCAGCTCGTCGGTGTCGGCGAGGGCGGCGCCGGAGAAGATGCCCGCCTTCATCGAGCCGCGGGTGCGCAGGTGCCGCACCAGCGCGCGGGTGTCGATGCCCGCGATGCCGACGATGTCCTGGCGTTGCATCGCCTCGGGCAGCGTGGTGGTGGCGCGCCAGTTGGAGGCGCGGCGCGCGGGGTCGCGCACCACGTAGCCTGCGACCCAGATCTTGCCGGACTCGTCGTCCTCGTCGTTCCAGCCGGTGTTGCCGATCTGCGGTGCCGCGGCGACCACGATCTGGCGGTGGTAGCTGGGGTCGGTGAGGGTCTCCTGGTACCCGGTCATCGCGGTGCAGAACACCGCCTCACCGAGCGTCTCGCCCACGGCGCCGTAGGCCGAGCCGCGGAATACCCGGCCGTCCTCCAGCACCAGAGCAGCGTCTTGTCCTGTCGCCCGACCCGTCACCCGACCTCCACCCCCCATGGAATCGCTGCGCGATACTGCGGTCATATTTCGTCGTCTCCCGTCGTAGTGCTGGTCTGGTCCGCCTGCAGGCCACGCGTCCAAGCCGGGTACACCGACTTGTCGTCACCGCGGAAACCGGTATCTATCTCCGTTCCGGTGGGCAGCTTCCAGCGAACTACCAGCACACCATCTTCTGTCATCACTTTGCCCGCATGCCCGCGCTCGGTGCGCACCGCGGTGATGGATTCCTGCGGTATCCAGATCACCGTCGCGCCGTCCCGCTCGAGCAGAATTCCTCGTTCGAACCGGGTGAGTTCGGCCGTGGCCCGGAAACCCAAGTCGCCAACCGCGATCCGGTCCTGCCAGCTGGGCGCCATGGTGCTGCCCAGATACAGTCCGGTGGTCGGCTCGAGCAGTTGGGCGCCGAGGTCGGCGGGCACGGCGGGCAGTTCGCCGATGCTGCTCACCTGGCGTGCGGCCCGGTTCTGCCAGCCCCGATACATCAACCAGATGCACAGGGCGAACAGCGCGGCAAGCCCGATTACCCACAGTGTTCTCTCCACTTACGGACCTCCTCGGTTACCCACCGCTTTGCCATCGCGGGCGGTTACCCGGCCCCGGAGCAACGTCGTAGTCACTCGAGCCGGGAACGTCATGTCCTCGAACGGCGTGTTGTTCGAGATGCTGGCGAGCTCCTTGGCGCGCACCGTCCAGCTGGCCTCGGGGTCGACCAGCGTCAGGTTCGCGGGCTCACCGACCTCGATCGGCCTGCCGTGCTCGTCGAGCCCGACGATCGCGGCGGGCTGCTCGCTCATCACCCTGGCGACACCGCGCCAGTCCAGCAGGCCGGGCTGCACCATGGTCTGCACGATGATGGACAGCGCGGTCTCCAGGCCGAGCATGCCGGGGCGGGCGGCGGCGAACTCGCAGCACTTGTCCTGCTCGGCGTGCGGGGCGTGGTCGGTGGCGACGCAGTCGATGACGCCGTCGGCCAGCGCCTGGCGCAGCGCGGCGGCGTCGGAGGCCTCGCGCAGCGGCGGGTTGACCTTGTTGACCGCGTCGTAGGTCTCCAGGCGCGAATCGTCGAGCAGCAGGTGGTGCGGGGTGACCTCGGCGGTGATCGAGATGCCTTGCGCCTTGGCCCATTTCACCAGCTCGACGGTGCCGGCGGTGGAGGCGTGGCAGATGTGCACGCGCGCACCGGCATCGCGGGCCAGCAGCGCGTCGCGCGCCACGATCGACTCCTCGGCGGCGCGCGGCCAGCCGGCCAGGCCGAGGCGCGCCGCGGTGGGGCCCTCGTGCGCGATCGCGCCGACAGTGAGTCGCGGCTCCTCCGCGTGCTGAGCGATCAGTACCCCGAGGGTGTTCGCGTATTCCAGCGCACGGCGCATGAGCAGCGGGTCGTAGACGCAGTGGCCGTCGTCGGAGAACATCCGCACCGCGCCGACACCGGCGGCCATGGTGCCCATCTCGGCGAGCTGCTTGCCTTCGAGGCCCACGGTGACCGCGCCCACCGGGTACACGTCGACCAGGCCGACCTCTTGCCCGCGCCGCCACACGTGGTCGGTGACGACCACCGAGTCGGCCACCGGGTTGGTGTTCGCCATCGCGAACACCGCCGTGTAACCGCCCAACGCGGCTGCGGCGGAACCGGATTCGATGGTTTCGGTGTCCTCGCGGCCTGGCTCGCGCAGGTGCGTGTGCAGATCGACGAAGCCGGGCAGCAGGATCTGGCCGCTGGCGTCGATGACCTCCACGTCGTCGTCTGCGGTGAGATCGGTACCGATCTCCCGGATCACGCCGTCGGCCACCAGCACGTCGACCGGCTCACCCTCGCCGTATACCAAGGCGCCCTTGATCAACAGCTCCGTCATGCCACCGCCTCCTGCGTACCGACCAGCAGCCGGAACAGGACGGCCATGCGCATGTGTACTCCGTTCGTCACCTGTTGCAAGATCGCGGCCTGCGCCGAATCGGCCACCGGCGAGGCGATTTCCATGCCGCGCAGCATCGGGCCGGGATGCAGGACCGTCGCGTGCTCGTCCAGCAGCGCGAGCCTGCGTTCGGACAGTCCGTAATTGATCGAGTATTCGCGGGCCGACGGGAAGAAGCCGCCGTTCATCCGCTCGGCCTGCACGCGCAGCATGAGAACCGCGTCGGCGCCGGGCAATTCGGCGTCCAGCGAGTGCGCGATCCTGGCGGGCCAAGCGTCCACGCCCACCGGAAGCAGGGTGCGCGGGGCGACCAGCACCACCTCCGCACCGAGGGTGGCCAGCAGGAAGACGTTCGAGCGGGCCACCCGGCTGTGCAGGATGTCACCGACGATGACGACCCGCTTGCCCGCGATATCGCCGAGCCGCTGGCGCAGGGTCAGCGCGTCGAGCAACGCCTGGGTGGGGTGCTCGTGCGTGCCGTCGCCCGCGTTGATGATGGCCGGGCCGGAGGTGCGGCCGGACTGCACCGCCCAGGCGTCCATCCAGCGCGCGATCTGGTGTGCGGCACCGGAAGCCGGATGCCGCACGATCAGCGCGTCGGCGCCCGCGGCGTGCAGGGTGAGCGCGGTGTCGCGCAACGATTCACCCTTGGAGACCGACGAGCTGCTCGCGCTGACATTGATCACGTCTGCGCTCATCCACTTGCCCGCGACCTCGAACGACACCCGGGTGCGGGTGGAGTTCTCGTAGAACACCGTCATCACGGTGCGGCCGCGCAGGGTCGGCAGCTTGTGTACCTCGCGGCCGAGCAGCGCCTGCTCGAAACGTTCGGCCTCGTCCAGCAACTCCGTCGCGGTGGCGCGATCCAGATCGCTGACAGTCAACAAATGCCTCACGACCGCACCTCGCCGACACTCGGTTCCGTCGTCCAGCAGCATGTGCTCACGCTTCCGCCTCCTGGCGCAGATAAACGCCGTCGCGGCCGTCGTGTTCGGTGAGCAGGACCGAGATGTCTTCCGAGCGCGAGGTCGGCACGTTCTTGCCCACGTAGTCGGCCCGGATCGGGAGTTCGCGGTGGCCGCGGTCGATGAGCACCGCGAGTTGCACGGCGCGCGGGCGGCCGAGGTCGCGCAGCCCGTCCAGGGCGGAGCGCACGGTGCGGCCGGAGAAGAGGACGTCGTCGATCAGCACGACCAGCGCGTCTTCGATGCCGCCCTCCGGGACCGAGGTGCGCTCCAGCGGCCGGTGCGGCCGGGTACGCAGGTCGTCGCGGTAGAGGGTGATGTCGAGCGAGCCGAGGGCCGGGCGGACGCCGGAGAACTCCTCGATCTTGTCGGTGAGCCGCGCGGCCAGCGAGGTGCCCCTGGTGGGGATGCCGATGAGCACGACGCGTGGCGCGCCTTGTTCGCCCGCGTCCAGCGCGGTCTTCTCGATGATCTGATGCGCGATACGCGCGATGGTCCTGCTCACATCGGAAGCCGACAACAGCTCCCGCCCCGCCTCCACCCCCTCGGGGGTGTGTCGCTGCGATGCCTCGGCAGCGCCGGACTTGGCAGCCCGTTCGGGCACGGCCATGCCGACCTCCTTCCCCGCCTCACCGGACGGTCCGTTAAAGGATGTCTTACGGCAAGCAGCGTAACAGCGCCCGAAACCCGGCTTTCACCAGGTGTAGCGCGGTGTGAGCGGTGCCACGACCGCGCTGTGAGCGGGGCCACGCCCGATCACCCGCGCACCGCGATTATCAAACCGACACCAGGGTTGTCGAGTGGACGGCCCAGCGGCGCGACGAGCTCGGCCCAGCTGCGGAAGGTGGTGTGCCAGCCGCGGTCCGCGAGCCATTCCGCGGCGTCGGGTCCCAAGCCCGCGAGCCTGCCCTCTTCCTCCTGCCCGGCACGGACGAGTCGGCGGAGTTCGCTGTACTGGGCGGGGTTTTCGTCGACCGCGAACCGCAGAACGTCGAAACGGCTTGTCGGAGCGGAGAGTTCGGTCAGCTTTTCGGCGAGCCGCAGCGCATCCGCGCGGGACAGGTATCCGAGCACCCCTTCGTCGACCCAGTGCGTCGGGACGTCCGGCTGAAAACCGTTCATGCGCAGCGCTTCAGCCCAGTCACCTCGCAGATCGGCGGCGACCACCCTGCGGTCACAAGTCGGTGCGACACCCGCCAGGACCGGCTCCTTGAACGCGAACAGCTCCGGCAAATCGACCTCGAAGAAGCGAATGCCGGCCGGCAACCCCATTCGGAATGCGCGCGTATCCAATCCGGCGCCGAGCACGACGACCTGCCGGCAACCCTGCGCCACCGCTTCGGTCACCTGGTCGTCGATCAGCCGGACAGTAATCGTCCGGCCATCGAAGAACGTGTCGGCCACCGCTTCCAGCTGAGCCCAGCGCCGCGCGCCGTCCTCGGTCGCGGCGAAACCGTGGCGCGCGGCCGCGACGAAGTCCCGCGCGAGCGGATCGTCGTACAGCCGGTCCGGCCGGTCCGATTCCCGCACCCGGATGACCGCGACTCCTATCGCGGTCATCGCGACCCCCGCCATCGGCGCTTCCGGTCCACTCATCGCCTACTCCCCTTCGTGTTCACGTGCCGCCCGGCTCAGTTAAGCGAACGGTGCGCGGCCGCGCTCGAATATCTCGACCGCCGCGTCCGAATTTCGCTAGCACATATGTTCGATTCGGGGTAGATTCGCTGGCATGTCGACACCGCTGCAGGGATCACTGCTCGACGGGTTCGGTGATACCGAATTCGGGTCGCTTCGCGCCGCGCGGCGCACGGTGCTGGACCGCGGCGCCTGGGTGGACGTGCTGCCCGGGTGGCTGTTGGGCGCCGACGCACTGTTCGACCGGCTGGTCGATGATGTGCCATGGAAGGCCGAACGGCGGCCGATGTACGACCGCGTGGTGGATGTGCCGCGGTTGCTGAAGTTCTACGAGGAGCACGAGCCGCTGCCCGATCCGGCGCTGGCCGACGCGCGACAGGCATTGAGCGAGCACTATCGGCGCGAACTCGGCGAGCCGTTCCGCACGGCCGGGTTGTGCTACTACCGCGACGGGCAGGACAGCGTCGCCTGGCACGGCGACAACTTCGGCCGCGGCGCGACCCAGGACACCATGGTCGCGATCGTGTCGATCGGCGCGCCGCGCGCACTGCTGCTGCGCCCGCGCGGGGGCGGCGAGAGCATTCGTTACCAGGTGGGGCACGGCGATCTGCTGGTGATGGGCGGCTCCTGCCAGCGCACCTGGGAGCACGCCGTGCCGAAGACACGGAAGCCGACCGGCCCGCGGATCAGCATCCAGTTCCGCACCCGCGGTGTGCGCTGAGACGGTGCGCCTTGACATGAACCAATGTTGAGGTTGGAGGCTGACCCCATGAGCACGGAGACCTTTCAACCGCCCACCGTCGGCGACACGACCGTCGACCACACCGCCGATATCGCGGCCATCGAGCAGATCATCGGGAATGTCGAGACCGCGTACAACACCAACGACGCCGACCTGATGACCGCCGACTTCACCGCGAACGCCACTGTTGTCAACGCGGTAGGCGCACTGATGACTGGGCGCGACGCGCTCCTCGAGGCGAATCGTCGCGGGCTGGCAGGTTTCCTGAAGGACCAGTACGTCCGCTACGAGATCACCGACATCACTTTTCTGCGCCCCGACGTGGCACTCGCGCACAAGGTGGCGCGGGCGACCACCGCCGACGGCCAGCTGATCGATATCGACCACGCGATGATCGCGCTCTACGTCCTGGTCAAAGAGGAAGGGCGCTGGTGGACAGCGGCCAGGCAGAACACCCTGATCCCCAAGGCCGACTGACCACCACCCAACGGCGCAGCGCCGCAACAGCACCGAGGGGTGCGGCGCTGCGCCGAATCCGCACCCGCTCACGGGACCCGCACCGGCTACGGACGCCCGCAGCGGGTGCCGATCCCGAGAACAGGTGCAGCCTAGTTCGATGCGGGTTCGGGAAGGCGGGAGCGGCGTAGGGCTGCGGCGTGGGACCAGATGGCGCGTTCGTCGTCCTCGGTGATGGGTCCGCAGTGGTCGGCTCCGAGGACGTCGATGCGGGCGCGACGGGCGGTGGTCACGCGACTGCGATAGTCGCGAAAGATCTGCACCTCACCGTTGTTCTCCGGGTAATCCAGATAGTGATAGTCCATGCCGTAATAGGCATAGGTGCCCAGCGTCGCGAGACATTGCGCCAGTTCACGCAATTGGTCGGGCGCGCCGAAAAGAGTGACCAAGCCGCCGATTCGATCCACCCGCAGCCAGCCCGTGGGCTGCGGCACATGGCGATCGAATCGTTCGCCCACATCCTTCGCCCGCCACGCCCGCATCTCCTCGACGGCCCCGTTCAACCCGAAGGTCTGCCAGCGCACGGTGCCTTCGGAGCGTTCACGGAACGGCAGCCGGCGCCGCAGCGCCACCGCCGCCGCCCTGGTGAAGACGGTCAACTCCGACGGCACGAACACGATCGGATCCGACGGCGCCCCGTCGAACGGATTCGAGTCCAGCTGCGCCGGATCGAGTACGACGAGGGTGCCTGGCCTGCGCTGATACGCCAGCCCCCACACCAACCGCGCGAGCACCCGCGCACCGCGCCAGTCGGTCAGCACGTGCCAGGTGTCGTGAAAACGGTTGGTGGCGAAGCGGAAGTCGCCGTTTACCTCCGGTTCCTGCCTCGCGTTCCATTCAGGACACCACGGCGCTACCGGCGCCGGCAACGGATTTTTACCGCGACGCCGAGCGCGATGCGCCGTTAGATTGGCAGCATGAGCAATCCTGGGGCGGGGGTCTTGGCCGTGATGCCGCTGCACACGATCAGCGAGGTCTACGGCGAGGCCGGGCTGCGCGAACGATTACTGCTGGAGATCGCGGACCTGCCGGACGCCGACCGGCTCGCCGACGCGCTCGAACTGGCCACCGAACTCCACCGCGACGACCGCTACGGGCGCGAACCGTATCTCAATCATCTACTGCGCGTGGCCATTCGGATCATCAGTCACTATCGGGTCCGCGACGGCGACCTGGTCGCGGCGGGCCTGCTGCACGATGCCGTCGAGGATCACCCGGTGGAGCTGGCCGGCGACCGGCCTGGACCGGCCACCGCGGCCGCCCTCGCCGAACTCGCCGACCGCTTCGGCGAGCGGGTGGCCGAGCTGGTCGCGGCGGTCACCAATCCCGAACCGGACCCGTCGATCGACCGGCACCTGCAATACCGCGAACATGTCGCCGCCAATCTCGAGCAGGCCCCCTGGGCCAGGATCATCAAGCTCTCCGACTTCACCGACAACGGGGTGGGCATCCTGTACGCGACCGAGCCGGCCATGCACAAGCTCGCCGCCAAATACCGTCCACTGACCGCCGTCTACCGCGACCTCGTCACCCGAGCGGACACGCCCTTGGCCGACGATGTGAAGCAGCACATCCTCGGCCAACTCGACAGTGCGGACGAACGTTTCGAGGCCATCCTCGCTCCCGAGTGACGTCGACAACGCGTCTCGTTCTTTCGGATGACATCCGGTCCGCTGGGTCGGCACGGTAGTCCGCCGATGGCATCGTGAGGCGTATGCGACTCCGACAGCGCGGCGGCCTCCTCCTGCTAGCGGGACTCTCGGTGTACATCGCCGCGGTGGTGACGCTGATCGCGACGGGGCACACCATGCTGCGTGTCTCGGCCACCGACGACGACACCGTGGCGTTGTGGATGACCGTCCTGACGGCAGCCTGCGGGCTCGCGGTCGCCTGGCTGGTGCCGCCGAAGCGACGCGACGACATCCTGTTACCGACCGCCGATCCCCGTGCGGTCCAACGCCAGGCGTGGTGGCTGCTCGCTCTCGGTCTGACTTTCGCGGTCGGCTTCTACCTCTCCTCCGGCGGCGATCTGTGGTTCGTCGGGTTGAAACTGCTTCTGCTGGTGGCTGTTCCGCTGTTGTTCCGGTTGGCGGCGGGCCGCGAGTGGTATCGGGCCGACACGCAAGGCCGCTGGCTGCGCCCGATGCCCGCGGTACTGGCCTTCCTGGCCTTGTTCACCTTGTTCGGGCGGCCCTACTCCGGTGCGCCACCGGATCTCGTCGCCGTGCTCGCCGTGTTCGTCCTGAACGCGCTGCTGGAGGAGATCTTCTACCGGGTCTGGCTGCAGACCAGGCTGGAGGCCACCGTCGGACGCTGGCCCGCCATCGTGGTCACCTCGCTGATATTCGCCGCCTGGCACGTGAAGATCCACGGCGGCAACGGTTTCGGCATCGACCTCGCCGCCACCTTCGTCCACATCGGCGGCTACGGCCTCTTCCTCGGCTACCTGTGGTCGCGGTACCGGAATCCCTGGTTGCTGTTCCTGGTGCACGGCATCATCAATCTGCCGATCGCGATGATGGCCGCAATGCTTTAGCGCACACCATGTTTCGGGGTCGCCGGGTTTCAGGGTGAGCTTGTTTCAAGGTCGGCGCAGCACCGACTCGACCAGTTCGCGCACGGCGCCGAGCAGCCGGTCGGTCTCACCGGAGCGGACCATGGTCGGCACCAGTTCGCCGCCGATCGCGGCGAGCAGCAACCTGCCGACCACCTGGGCATCGAGGTCGGGGCGAGCTTCCTGCAGTAGCGCGGTGATGTGGTTGTCCCAGAACGCGTGGAACTCCCCGGTGCGCGGGTGCGGTGGCACGGTGCGATAGGCGACCATCAGCTCCGAATTCTCGATCACCAGACGCGTCATCGCGTCGAAGTAGGCGAGCAGTCGTGCGTCGGCGGGCGCGCCGGGGCCCAGGGGCGGCGGCCCGCCGGTGATCGCGTCCATCAACGTGAGCGCGCTCTCGGCGACCATCTCGTGCAGCAGCCCCGCGCGATTGCCGAACCGGTGAAAAATGGTGCCCTTCCCCACCCCGGCCGCGGCGGCGACCCGGTCCATGGTGATCGCCTCGGCGCCGTGTTCGGCCAGCAGCGCGGTCGTCGCGTCGAGAATCGCACGCCGATTGCGCGCGGCGTCGGCCCGTTCCTTCGGACGCCGGTCGGTCATCACACCCGCTTTCATTGACAAACTTGACCGCCGGTCCATATCGTTGCGAAGTAACTGGACCGATAGTCAACTTATGGAGTTCATGATGAAGGCAATCGTAATGACGGGGGCCGGTGGGCCCGAGGTATTGGTCCTCGAGGAGGTTGCGGTGCCGCAGGCCGGTGCGGGTGAGGTCGTCATCCGCGCCGAGGCCATCCCGGTCCTGTTCCCGGAGACCAAGCTGCGCTCCGGGGAGTTCCCGCTCGGCGTCGAGCCGCCGCTGGCGTTCGGATTCCAGGCAGCCGGTGTGGTGACCGAAGTAGGGCCGGACGTAGATTCCGCACTGATCGGCCGCCGCGTGACAGTGGCCACCAAGGGCTTCGGTGCCTACGCCGAATTCGTCAGCGCACCAAGCGATTCCGTGACAACGATCCCCGACGGCCTGTCCTCGGTGGACGCGGCGGCAGTGCTGATGAGCGGGTCGGTGGCGCTGCCACTGCTGGAAACCTCCCGGCTCACTGGCGCCGAGACGGTGCTGATCGAAGCCGCCGCAACAGGTATCGGCAGCTACCTTACCCAGCTCGCCAAGGAGTACGGCGCCGCCCGCGTCATCGCCACGGCGGGCGGGCCCGCGAAGATCGAACAGGCCCGCAAGCTCGGCGCCGACGAGGTGATCGATCACAATGACCCCGCATGGCCGGCCCAACTACGCGAAACCCTCGGCGGCGCAACGCTCGACGTGGTCTTCGACTCGATCGGCGGCGGCACCGCCCGCGACCTCCTCGACCTCATGACGCCGCTACACGGCCGCATGCTCAGCTACGGCTGGCTCTCCGGCGCCCCCGCCCAGCTGAGCGCCGCCGACCTGATCACCCGCGGCCTGACCCTGACCGGTTGCGCGGGCCCCGCCTGGCTGACCCGAGTCGCCGCCGCGCACACCGCAACCCTGAACCGAGCCGCCGCAGGAGGTCTGGACCCGCTGGTCGACACAGTGCTGCCGCTGGACCAAGCCGCACACGCGCATCAGCTGATAGAAAGCCGCACACCACTCGGCAGGGTCATCCTCCGCCCCGACCACACGTCATAGCCAGGACTAAGCCTTGCTGCGCAATACTTTTCGGCGCAGATGAAGTTGCCAACGGCTCGTGCGCACGACGGACAGGGCCATCCCGCTGCCATACGCCAAGCCACAGAAATGGACTGCCGCGCAACCCTTCTCGGAACACACGAAGCTACCAACGGCTCGTGCGCACGACGGGCAAGGTCATCCTGCATCCCGGCCACACGTCAAGCCACAGTTAATGGCCTGCTGCGCGACACTTCTCGGCGCACACGAAGTTGCCAACGGCTCGTGCGCACGACGGACAGGGCCATCCCGCGGCCATACGTCAAGCCACAGATAATGGCCTGCTGCGCGACACTTCTCGGCGCACATGAAGTTGCCGACGGCTCGTGCGCACGACGGGCAGGAACTGCGCGGCGAACCCGCGCTGTTCGGAACCGCAGCGAACCAGAGGTACGAAGCAGCGCCGTCCAGCTCGCGCCGCGCACCATTCGGCGGGCCTGTCGAAGTTTCGCGCACACAGGGATCACCTAGGCGCGGCGAGTCAGTGAAACCTGCGCGCCAAGTCAGCGAAAACCCGCGCGCCAGACCAGTGAAGACCCGCGCGCCAGGCCAGTGAAGACCCGCGCGCCAAGTCAGTGAAGACCCGCACGCCAGTCAGCTGGGGGCGCGGCGGGCGAAGTCGGGGGCGTGCTCGGGGAGAATTCCGCGGGCTACCAGGAACGCTGGAATGCTGCGCACCACGGGGATTCGGCGCAGCACGCGGACCGGCAGCGGGGCCTGCGGGGCGTTGGCGATATTGATGCCGCCTTCGAGCGCGGGACGGAGCACCCGTGCGTGCAGAACCCGTTGCATGCCTTGGGTTACCACGGTCGGCAGGGTGCGGCGGCGCTGCACCTTGGCCAGGTCCCTGGTGCTCACGTTTTTCGAGAGCAGCGGCGCGGCAAGGATTCTCGCGGCCGCGACGGCGTCCTGGACGGCCAGGTTGATGCCGACACCACCGACCGGGGACATGGCGTGCGCGGCATCCCCGATGAACAGCAGTCCCCCGGTGTACCAGGTGGTCAGCCGGTCGAGCCGGACGTCGAGCAGTTTCACCTCGTCCCAGCTGGTGAGCGCGTCGACCCGGTCGCGCAACCAGGGCACCGCGTCGGCCATCGTGCGCATGATCTCCTCGACCGGGCCGCGCCGCGCTACCGCGTCGGTGCCCTTGGCGATGAGGGTGGCGCACTGCCAGTAGTCGCCGCGGTCGAGCAGGACCGCGACGCGGTGCGCGGTGACGATCGGTACCGCACCCGCGGGGTCGGTCTCGTTGCGCGGCAGCCGGAACCACCACACGTCCATCGGCGTCGACCAAACCCGCGACGCCAGCCCCGCGGCGGCGCGCAGCACCGAACCGCGCCCGTCGCAGGCGACGGTGAGGTCGGCTCGGATCTCCCCGGTGCCACCGTCGGTGGTCCGGTAGCCGACGCCGGCGACCTTACCGTCCGACCAGATCAGTTCGGTGGCTTCGGTATTCATCCGCAGCCGGAAGGTCGGCTCCTGCTGGGCGGCGCGGGCCAGCAAGTCGAGCAGGTCCCACTGCGGCACCATGGCGATGTACTTGTGCTTGCCGGGCAGATCGCGCAGCGAGGCGAAGGTCTGCAACCCGGAGGCGGTGGCCAGCTGTATCTGTTCCAGTTTGCGCGAGGGCAGTTTCGCGAACTCCGCGCCGAGCCCGAGCTCGTCGAGCAGGTCGAGGGTGGTGGGGTGCACGGTATCGCCGCGGAAGTCGCGCAGGAAGTCCTTGTGCTTCTCCAGGACGGTCACCTCGACGCCGGCCCGCGCGAGCAGCAGTCCGAGGATCATCCCGGCCGGTCCCCCGCCGACCACCAGGCAGGTCGTGTGTTCCATCGACTGTCCCTCCCCGGTCAGTGCCGCAAGGTATCGCCTGTACCGAAAATGCTACTGGCTGCTGCTGCCAGGCGGGCCGAGATGCGCTGTCGCGGATCGAAACTCATTGTCAGGGCGTGGCTTCCTGCCGCAGGATGAAGAAGTACGGCTCGGCCAACCCGCGCATATCCATCACGCCGAGCAGCGTGTGCGCGTCGACCCGCCGGAAGTGATCAATGATCGGCAGGTGGTCGTAGATCATCGCCGCACTGAGCACACCGCGATACGCCACATTCCGCAGACGCGCTGTCGGCCGGTGCGTTTGGAACGCGAACCGAAGGTAGCCGAGCATCTTCCGGCCTGCCCGCACACCCGCCATCGGCACGCGCCCCGCGAGCCCGAGCGGCACCCGCCGTGGATCCACCGGAAAGACCACGCCGTCGGCGGCGAACAGCAGCGGATGCACGGTATCCGCGTCATCGAACTGCTTGCCGTACCACCCCGAAGCGACAAGCACACCGGCGAACGGATGCCCGGTGTCCAGTTCGTCGCCCCGCCAGCGTCCGGTGGTGATCTCGGTAAACGGCACAGCGGGCAGGCGGTCGAAGAACGCCGAGGCCTGCTCGGGGGTGCAGCGATGAGCGCGCAGTGCCGCCAGCTCGGCCGCCGCCGTTGCGTTCGTGTCGGCCATGTCCGATCTCCTCACTGTTGCGATGATGCAACGCCAACTCTATCTCTCTGTCTGAGCTGCCCCGGTGCGCAGGGCGCAACAGGACTGGTCCGTCGGGTTTATCCGTTGTGCCGCTGCACGAATCACCGGGCACAGCGACTGGCAGACGATTACGCTGAGGTCGTCTGTCGGGGCCCGCGGGGTGGAAAGAGAGCGCAGATGGGGCGTTTTTCAGCGCAGCTGCGAACCGATCTCGAGTGGATCAAATCCAATGCGGAAAGCGTGGTCGCGGTGGCGCTAGCCGTGACCATGAGCGTGTTGGGCCTCGTCGACGTGATCCCCACCGATCTGGTCAGCAAGGTCATTCCGCTCACGCTCGGTGTGGTCGCCTATGCGATGCTGCGGGACCGGTGGCGTCAGGAATCGGTGAACACGGAGATCCGGCAGACGATCACCGAGGTCGCGGGCACGCTGCGCGATCTCCATGATCGGGTCGCCACGCTGACACCCGTCGAAGGCGTGCTGGAACGCACCCAGCGCACGCTCGACGACCTGGCCGCCGTGCGCTTCGCCGTCGGCGCCGAGGTCTCGGAGGCCCTTGCCAAGGCGCGGCAAGGCACCGAACGCTGGACGTTCAAGGGCGGCACCGGCGCGCACACCCGCGTGGTGACGCTGCCGGACTGCCTCAAACAGGCCCATCACGACGGCCGGGATTTCCACGCGCGCATCGAGATTCTCGATCCCACGGATCTCGATGTCTGCCAACGCTATGCGGCGCTGTATCGGACGCTGGCCGAAGGCGAGAACGACGACGCGCTCACCTGGACCGGCAAGGGCACGCAAATCGAGTTGTACGCAACGATTCTCGCGGTCTGCTGGTACAAACAGCGGCTGCGCCAATTCCTCGACATCGAGATCGCGCTCACCTCGAGTGTGTCGATGTTTCGCTGGGACATGTCCTCGCGCTATCTGATCGTCACCCAACGCGGGCCGCGTTTTCCGGCGATGATCGTGCAACGCGGCCAGCCCTATTACGACTCGTGGCGGACCGAGTTGCAGACCAGCTTCCACGAATGCCGCCGCGTGCCCATCGAACGGGCGCCCCGGGTTCCGCTCGATCAGGAGCCGACCGTCGCGGAGGTACGGACGCTGTTCGAGGTCCTCGGTCTGGACATCCCCGACGACTACGACGACGCCGACGTCCAGGTGATCATCGAAAAGGCACTGCGCGACAGCAATCCGTTCCTGCGCGGCGCCGGGGACAACCTGGCGCGCGGCGTCGCCTAGCCGATAACACTCGGAACGGCGAACACTCAGAACGGCGCGTCCAACGGTATCTGCCCGACCTCGGGAAGATACGGATCCAGCTCGCCCGATTCGAACCGCGCCATGCCGATCACATACCAGAACTGACCCGCGGTATTGCCTTCGAACTTGTACCGCCCGTCCGGGGCGAGCGCCGCCCAGCCCTCGGACAGCCCGAGCAGTTCCGCGCGAATGGTCGGCGATGTCTCCGGGTCCGGGTAGTCGCCGCCCGGCACGGTCCACAGAATCGTGTTGCCGTCGTCGCCCCCGCTGGCCAGCAGCCGCCCGGACGGATGAAAGGCCAGCGACCACACCTGCCGCTTGTGCCCCTCCATGGTGTGCAGATGGCGCCCGGTTGCCATGTCCCACAGGCGAACCACCAGATCTTCACCACCGGTGGCCAGGATGCCGCTCTGCGGGTCGACCGCGGCCGCCCACACCCGGCCGGTGTGCCGGGTGAGCTCGTGCAGGCAGGCCCCGGAGTCGGCATCCCAGATGCGCACCGTCTTGTCCCACGAGACGCTGGCCACGCGATCACCGTGCAGGACCACCGCGTAGACCCGATCGCGGTGCCCGTGCAACTCGCGCAGCAGCCTGCCGGATTCGACGTCCCACAGCCGCACCACCGCGTCGTCGCAGCCGGTCGCCATGGTGGCGCCCTCGGCGTCGAAGGCGATGGACCGCACCCGCCCGTGGTGCTGCGAGCACACCATGTGTAGCGCGCCGGTGGTCCGCGACCAGATGATCACCGTGTCGTCGTCGTTCGCGGTGGCCACGTACTGATCGGTGGGGTCGAAGGCGATCGCCCAGACCGGCGCGGCCTCGACATTGATGTGCCGCTGGAACTGGCCGGTGTCGAGATTGAGCAGGCTCAACCGCCCGTCGTTGCCGACCACCCCGAGCTGCTGCGGCTGCACCGGACTGAACAGCGCCGTTTCGAAGGTGATCAGCCGGTCCTCGCTGCCGACCAGGCGCCGGATCTGCTTGGCCGACACCGGATCCCACAACCGCACCACGCCGTCGTTGCCGCCTGCCGCGAGCAGCGTGCCGTCCGCGTTGAACGTCACCGACCTGACCTGCCTGCCGTGCCCGGTCAGCACGTGCCTCGACCCACCGGTCACGGGATCCCAGAGCCGCGTGGTGAATTGGTCGTCGGTGACCGCGAGCTGCCCGCCGTCCGGCCGGAAGGCGAACGGCCAGATCGAGCCGGTGTGCGCGGTGATCCGGTGCCGTAGTTCGGCGGTCGCGCTGTCGCGCAGCGTGAGCAGGCCCGCGCTGTCCCCGGCGGCGAGCAGGTCGCCGGTCGGATCGAAGACCACCCAGTAGATGGCCGCGTTGTGATCAGACGGCGCGTGCCGCACCTCTCCGGTCTCGACGTCCCAGATGCGCAGTCCCCCATCGGTATCCCCGCTGGCCAGCAATGGCAACCGAGGATGAAAGGCCAACGTGTACACCCGTCCGGTGTGGCCGGGCAGCTCACGAATCAAGGTGCAGCGCACCGGGTCCCAGAGCGCGACCAGGCCACGGACATCGCCGACCGCGAGCAGATCGCCCGCCGGATTGAAGGCGACCCGGAATACCGAACCCGGCGCGCCGACGAAGGTGCCGCGCTCCCGTCCGGTCTCGGCATCCCAGAGCCGGACCACCCCGTCGCGGTATGCGGCGGCGACCACCCCGTCGTGAAAAGCCAAGCTGTAGATCAGCTCTCGGCTACCGTCCGCGGGAACGCACTCGTGCCGCAGGTCACCGCCGGGCAGCGACCACAGCCGCAGCATGCCCTCGGCGTCGCCGGTTGCCAGCAGATCACCCGCCCGGCTCAGCATGACCGGCCACGGCCATTGGCTGTGGCCGTGCAGGGTTCGGCGCAGCTCCCCGGTCGTCACGTCCCAGAGCCCGACGGTGCCGTCGCTGGACCCGCTGATCAGTACCGCGTCGGTGTAGGCGACGGCGAACGAGCGATTGCGATGCCCCTGCAACGTGCGCAACGGCAGCCCGGTCTCGGAGTCGCAGATCAGCACGCCGCCGTCATCGCTGCCGATGGCCAGGGTACCGCCGTCCGGGCTGTAGGCGACCGGCTGCGGCAACCGGCCGTGCCTGGCATGGAATCCGTGCCGGACACCGATGGCCGCGGGGGCGAATTCGGTCCTGGCCTCCGAGCCCGGCACCAGGGCGGCGCCGCGCAGCTCGGTGCCCGCCGGGGTGCCGACGACATCGAGCAGCGCCGCGCGGTTCCAGCGACTGCCGTTCGCGCGAGATCCGGTCAGGTCCGTGCGGGCCAGCCGCGCCCTGGTGAGATCGGCGTCGGTGAGGTCGGCGCCGACCAGGCTCGCCTCGTCCAGGCGGGCGCCGACCAGCCGGGCACCGCGCAGGATGGCCCGGTCCAGGTTCACCCCGACCAACCGGGCGCCGGACAGATCCGCGCCGGTCAGGTCGACCTGCTGCATGTCGCGGTAGGACAGGTCCTCGCCGGCCAGCACCGCGCCGCGCAGGTCGGCGGTTGGCGCGGTCCGCAGCCGGGTGGTCAACCGGATCGCGTTGGTGCGGGACACCTCGTCGGCGGCCGGATCGTCGAGCACGCCGTCGGCCCAGGTGCGCGCGAACCGGATATCGGCCAGATCGCACAGGAAGTCGATGGACAGCTGGGACAGCGGCGCGTGCGCGAGCTGCGGCGGGGCGGCTACGCCCGCGGCGAACTGTTCGGCGATGTGGTTGGCGACCAGCCACTCCGGCACCGACGAGTGGATGAAGCCGAACAGATTGTCCTCGGTCCGCACCAGCAGGCTGCCGGACCCGATGGCGTGCGTCGATTGCTGCACCGACATCCGGTTCGCGCCGGTCATCTCCACCAGATGCTGTGCCACCTCGGTCAATTCGGACAACCGCAGATACGGTTCGCCGGTCTCCCAGATGCGCAACGCGAATTCGGTGACGGCGAGCCACAGTTCGTGCAGGCCGAGGCCGGGCAGCGAGCCCGCGGTCGCGGCGGTGCGATCGGCCTCGTAGGACAACCAGGATTCGAGGATCTCCCGATACAGTCCGGCCGCGCCGACCGTCTGCTGTGCGCCCGCCGCGGCCCGCAGTCGCCGTTCGTCCAGATCGGCGATGAAGCTGAGCATGCGCGGGTTCTGGGCCAGGCCGAGCAGGTCCTGGATGCCGGTGATCAGCCGCATCCTGGCGTCGGCGCGCTGCACGTCGCCGCCGTAGCGGTTGGTGAGGAAGGCGTGCACCTGCGCGGGCGCGAACTCCTCGATGTCGAGGATCTGCCGGTCCTGCAGCAGCCCGACCCGCTCCCCCAGCGCGGTCAGCACCTGCGCACGGGACTCGAAGTGCTGCGTGCGGCTCGCCACAATGATCTTCGCCTTGCCCACCGCGGCTTGCAGCAGGGTCTCCAGATGGTCGGCGGCGAACTCGTAGCTGATCCGGGTGACGAGTTCGTCGAAGCCGTCGAACAGCAGCACCACCCGGCCCTCACGGAGCATATAACGCAACGCTTTCAGATCGATCCGGTCCTCGCCGTGATTGGCCAGGTGCGCGGCGACCAGCGCGTCCACCGAATGCGTTTTGTCGAGGGTGCGCAGGTCGATCAGGATCGGGATCAGCGCGGGCATGGTCTCGGTGATGCGACGGGCCACCTCGTGCAGCGCGAAGGTCTTGCCGCGGCCGAAATCGCCGAGCACCAGGACGAATCGGCCATGATCGACGGCGACCAGGCGCAGCAGTTCGGCGACGAGATCATCGTGCACCGGTTGCTCGCCGTGTTCGAGCAGCCGGAACCGTTGCGGCACATAAAGATCCGGCGGGTAGCGGCGGTCGGTGCGCAACCGCTCCACCTGCTTGGCCAGGTACTCGTCCAGGTCCAGCAGGCCCTGGAATTCGGTGAAACTGCGCACCCGGAGGCCATGGCTGGCGGCTTCGTCGCGCAGCGAACGCGGCGGCGGGGCACCGCGATAGACGAGTTCGGAGCCGTATTCCGGGTCGTGGCCGAGGAATTCCTCGACCACCCGCCTGGTCATGTCGCCGACGTGCACGCCGACGCGCCACTGCGCGGTGACCTCGTCGCGCTGATGAGTGAGCAGCAGGTGCGGCGGGTCGGTCTCGACGCGGCGGATCTTGGCCTCCGGATACCGGGTTTCGCAGACCTCGATCACCCGCTCCAGCAGCCGACCGTGCGGATCGACCACGGCAGGGGCGTCCTGGGCGGCGGGCTCGGTGAGCTCATCCGGGCCGGTGAGCTCTGCCGGTGTGTCCGAGGCCAGGGCCGCAACGGCATTCGTCCATGGCTCGGCCAAGCGAGCGGTGGGTTGCGCTGGATCGCTTGCGGTCGCGGAGAAACGGGCCAGGCCGTCGTGCGTCAGCAGGATGATCTCGTCGCGGCCCGCCGCGGCCGAGGGAATGACGGGCAGCGTGCCGCCCAGCCGATCCAGGTGTGGCCCACCAGGACCGGGGCCGTGCAGCAGCAGGTTCAGCCGGCCGCCGAGCAGCCGCGACAAGGTGTCCGCGTCGCGCAGCAGTGCGGGATCGCGCGGCGAGGCGGCCGGGCCGGGCAGCGGGTCGTGCCGGACCACGCCGAGACGCAGCCAGCCGCTCTCCTCGAACTGCCGCAGGCGCTCGGCGAACCAGGCCGCCTGGGGTTCGCCGATGCTCCCGTAGTCGTCGTCGGGCAGGTGGGTCGCGGCCATGGTCGAGTTCAAACCGGCGACCACCACCCGTAATTCGGGAATCGGGAACAGCGTCCACGGCTGGCCGACGTCGAACACCAGATGGTCCAGGCCCTGATACAGCTCGGCGAACAACCGGGCGTACTGCTCGAGTTTCGGAAAGTACGGCGGCTGCGGTTTGCGGTCGCGCGCTTCGCAGTTCAGAAAGTAGGCGTGGCAGGCCACCTTGGAGACATCGTGATTGCCCGGCACCACGATCAGCCGGTCCGGTTCGAGTCCGAGCAGCACCCGCAACCCGGTCAGGAAGGTGAGGGCCTCGTCGACCTCGCGCGGGCGGCCGGATTCGGTCACATCGCCGGTCACCACGATCAGGTCCGGTTTCGGCACACCCTGGCCGACCAGCTGGGTGACGTTCGCGTAGATGCGCGACTGGAGTTCGCGGGCGGTGCTCGGCTCGTCGGAGGCGAACAGGCCGCGGCCGAAGCGGGGACCCGCCACGTGCAGCACGCTTACTCCGGCACGGTGCTCGTCGCGGTGCATGCCGCCCGGAAAGGCCGGGGCCGCAACGGGAGTGCGCCTGCTCATCGGGGACTCGACGGTGCCTGCCGGGTCCTCCTCGCCGTAGCGGTCCGGTAGCGCGCCGACACCGAGCTCGTTCGGGAAGCGGGGCTCGACGTGCGGTTTGCCGCGGCCGGCGAGCAGGTGCCGCACCCGCTCCAGCAGAATGCGACGGGCCTGCTCGTCGGTCGGCACATCCACCAGGTCGATGTAGGTGATGGTGGCGAGCAGCCCCTCCAGCACGCAGTCGGCGACGCGGATCGGCAGCAGCTTGCCGGGGTCGGTGCGGAACGCGGCCTGCCATTCCATTGTCCCGTACCGCGATTGGAGGTAGTTCTCGGAGAGCACCGCGAGCACGACGGTCGAGTCGCGCACGCCGCGGTCCATGAAGTCGATGAAGTTGGTGCCGGGCACGAAGTCCCAGGCCTGGATCAGGGTGCGATATCCGGCGCTCTCCAACTGCCAGGCCAGCCAGGTCGCCCACCGTTCGTCCGCCGGGGAATAGCTGATGAAGAAGTCCCGCGCCCGCCCACCCTGCTGTGTCACGCACCCAGTATGGCCCAGGCCAATAGCATGGCAGTTGTGCCCGAACAGGTCGACTCCTCCGAACGGAACCCTCCGGCGAACGCCACGGCGTCGGCCGAACGCCTGCACTGGGGTCTGAGCATGCTGGACTGGGTCCGGGTCGGGCTGCTGCTCGCCGGGCTGTTGTGCGTGCTCACCGGGCTGCTGCCGCGCGAGGAGGCCGCGGACAACATGCGCAGGATCGGCCCGCTGCTGCTGTTTCTCGGCAGCGTGATCGTGCTGGCCGAACTCACCCGCCAGGCCAAGGTGTTCGACGTGATCGCGCACCGGCTGGCCATTCTCGGGCGGGGCTACTATCCGGCGCTGTTCGTGCTGTGCGTGCTGTTCGCCGCGGCCACCACGACGCTGCTGAACCTCGATACGACGGCCGTGCTGATCACCCCGGTCATGCTCGCGCTGGCCGCGCCGGCGCGCATCCCACCGCTCCCACTGGCCATGACCACCATCTGGCTCGCCAACACGGCCAGCCTGCTGCTGCCGGTCTCCAATCTGACCAATCTGCTCGCCGCCGACCGGGTCGCGCTGACGGCGACCGAGTTCGCCACGAAAATGTGGGCGCCCCAGCTGGTTTCGCTCGCCGCGACGATGCTGTGCCTCTGGGTGTGGTACTGGCGGCGCGGACGCCGCGACAACGACCGCTACCTGCCGCCCGAGCCGGTCCGCCCGGCGAACGCGAAGGAACGGGTGTTGATGTACACCACGGCGGGCGCCTGCCTGCTGTTCATCGTCGCTATCCCGTTCGTCGGCCATCGCATCGGCATCGCCGCGACCATCGCGGCCGCCATCGCGGTGCTCGCCTTCGCCGTCTTCGACCGCTCGTCGCTGCGCTGGGCGCTGTTCCCTTGGCGGCTACTGGTTTTCGTCGTCGGGCTGTTTCTGGTGGTGCCCACCCTCGGGCGCCTCGGCCTGTCCGATCTGATGCACATGTTGATCGGGTCCGACTCGGGCGCGGCCGGGGCCTTCCGGGCGGCGGGCGCGGGCGCGACGCTGTCGAACATCGCCAATAATCTGCCCGCCTACACCGCGGGCGAGGCGGTCGTGCCGCCGGAGAACCACAATCAACTGCTGGCCTTGCTCATCGGCACCAATATCGGCCCGATCGTCACCCCGTGGGCATCCCTGGCGACGCTGCTCTGCCTGGAATTCTGTCGCACGCACAACGTTCGGGTCCCCATGCTGCGCTTCGTGCTGACCGGACTCGGGCTCGCCGTCGTCGGCACCACCGGCGCGGTCGCGGCACTGCTCGTCTTCGGATAGGCGTGGTCAGTCGGGTAGGCCGGTGACGGTGACCTCCGCTGCGGACTTCACCAGCAGCGTCAGTTCGGGGATCATCTCGGCGCTGCCCGCGATGAAATCCACCTCGCCGACGGGCAATTCGAGACGCTCGTCGAGGGTGATGCCGTCGAAGTCCGTGAGGTGCATGCCGGATTCGCGGGCGAGCAGCGCGCCGGCGGGGAGGTCGACGAGGCCCGCGCGGTAGCCGACGAAACCGTCGATGTCACCGTTGCTCAGCATGACCCAGCACAGCAGCGGGGACCAGAGCTGGATCAGGCGGCGCGAAGCCGACTCCAAAGTGAGGCGCAAGGCGCGGGCGGTCGGGTCGGCGCGGGTGACCGGGTAGCCCTGGAGCCACGCGAGCACGGGGGCGGCCGCGGGACGGTGCGCCGGATGCCACAGCGGGCCGTTCGGGCCGAAGGCGCCGCGGCCGCGCACGGCGGTCCAGGTGTGGTCGGCGATCGGCTCGTGCACCACCCCGAGCACCGGTGTTCCGTTGTGGCACAGCGCGATCCCGACCGTGCAGACCGGCAGGCCGATGGTGATGTTGTTGGTGCCGTCCAGCGGGTCGACGACCCAGCACCAGGCGTCGTCGGCGCTGTCAAGAACGCCGGACTCCTCGGCAAGGATGCGATGGTCGGGAAAGGCGCGGCGGAGACGGCCCAGGATGATCTGCTCCGCACGTAGATCCAGGTCGGTGACCACGTCGCCGGTCGCGTCCTTGGTGTGCACGGTGAGCGCGCCGAGCAGCCCGGCCCGGATCGCGTGGCCCGCCTCGACCGCCGCCGCGACGGCCACCTCGGCCGCGACGTCGAGCAGGGTGTCCGGGAGTACCTGGTTCATTACGTCGCCCGCTCGCATCGGTTCTCCAATTGCTTCCGTAGCGGCTGATCCCGCAGGTGGGCCAGCACGGTGTGCGCCGCGCGCCGGGTCTCGGCCGGGGTGCACAGCGTCCGGTGCACCCAGTGGTCGCTGGTAGCGATCGTACCGAGCGACAGGTCCGGCCGGTCGCGATTGTCCTCGCCGAGCACGACCGTCGCCGCCTCGCCGTGCACATCGGACACGTGGAACGCACCGTTCGGAAGGGTGTATACCTCGCCCGTATGGAAGTATTCGCGGGAACGGGTCCGGTAGCTGACCAGCCGCTGGGTCGCCCGCACCAGGTCGCCGTCGGCGGTGCTCTGAATCTGGAACAGGCGATGCGTTGGCCGGGCCGGCGCACCGATGATTTCGATGATCTCATTGCCGACGGTGCCGTACAGCACGGTGCTGAGCAGGTCCCAGCTGTGCGCGTGCACCTTGGAGGTGGTCGAGTCGTCGTGCACCCCTTCGGTCCAGACGTGCACGCAGATGCCGAGACCGCCGCCGCGCCACGCCGGAAAACACAAGAACCCCAACGGATGCCGGACCGCGACCAGATCCGAACTACCGTCGACGACACCCGCGAGCACGTCGCGGGCCCAGCGGCGCACCGCGGCGCCGGTGGCATCGGAACCGATCAACGTGCGGACGCGGGCATATTCGTTCACTAATACGGGTTCCTCGGCTGGAGCGCGCGACGCACGATGTCGGCGACGTCGCGATCGGTGAAAGCGGCCGGAAGTTCCATCGAGAGTAACTGGAACAGATTGCGGACCTGGTCGACAGTCGGCTCGTCGGACAGCGGCAATTCCTCGCTGCGGCTCAGCGGGACCTGCTTGGTCTGCTTGAAGCTGGCGACCAGTTCGCGGTTGAAATCGCGGTAATACGGTTTGTCCCGCTCGAACATCAGCGCGGGCGTGTTCGGATTGTCCTGGGTGACGATCACGCAGCTCGATGACAGATCCCAGCGGAACGTCGTCATCACCGTCGACAGTCCGACGTCGATGGTCAAGAAGGTGAACCGCTGCCGGTACCAGCAGGCGGCCAGCACGGTGGCGAAGGCCTCCTTGCGGGTGCGTTCGGTGGTCCACGACTCGCCGGTGCGATCGGCCTCGGGCGACAACGACGAACGGAACTGGGCGTAGGTCTTGCACAGCGCTTCGTTGGTCGGGTCCAGAATCTCCAATTGCACACGCAGCGGGCGTTGTTCGCGCCGCGCGTTCTCCACGCACTCGCGCAGCGTCACCGCGCGGATGTAGGTTCCGGTGCCGCCCTTGAAGATCCACTGCTCGGTGCCGCGCCTGGCGAGCGTGTGCGCGTGCCCGATCTCCGGGCCGTAGAGCAGCTGCACCGAATTCGCGTCGCGCACAGCCTGAGCCGACAGGTGCCGATCGCGCAGCAGGGTGGTCGCCAGCAACGCGAGCACCAGCAGCACCGCCGCGTTGACGTTGTCCACGCTGATCACGTCGAGAACCGCGAGCAGGCCGACCACCACGGCGAGCACCAACGCGACCACACCGTCGACGTTGTTACGCAACCAGATCAGCAACCGCGCCATGCGGCCCTCCCCTCTATTCCCCCCAGGATAGAGGTAGCCGTCGACCCGCCGCGAAGGAAAGCGGAAGTGGTGCGCGCCGACGGCTCGGCAGGCGCACGCTCACGCGGGCGCGAGTCCGCTCGAAAGCGTTGCGCGCGCGGCGGACTGCGGCCGGCTGCCGACGGAGAGTGCTCCAGCCCACATCCGACCCCCTTGACCTCGAGTGCGGTTGAGGAAACAGGATGGGAACCGGTCGTCGAGCCTCCCCTCGGCGACAGCAGGCCCGGATGCCTCGGCATCCCACTCCCGCCGGTCCCGTACACCCCCGGCGGGAGTGCAAGGGGCTCACCGGAACGTGCACGCCCGTCGGAGCGGCACCCGAAATGCGACAGCCGCACCCTTCTCCGATGGCAACGCATAGCGAATCGCAAGCGACTCGATAGGCGTTCAGCCAGAAGGTGTGCGGCTGGGGCGTCAGTTGGGGGTGGTTGGTTCCCACTCGTGGACGGTCACCGTCGATGAGCCGGTGGTGTGCACCGGGTCGGCGAACGCGAGTTCCTTTGCGGCGTCGAGGCTTTCGGCGGTGACGAAGTACGCCCCGCCGGTGCCGTCGGTGAAGCGGGCGCTCTCCACCAGGTGACCGCGCTCGCTCAGCTGCTTCAGGAAGAGCTTGTGCGGCTCGATCACGGCCGGGTCGAAGCGCGGCGTGCGCATCGCCAGGACCAGGTACTTCTTCACGCCTCGGCCTCGGGGCGCGGAGCACGGGTTGCGGCGGCCGCGGCACGCACCTGCGGCGCGACCAGCACGACCTGGCCGAGCACACCGTTCACGAACGACGGCGAGTCGTCGGTGGACAGCTCCTTGGCCAGCTCGACCGCCTCGTCCACCGCGACGACCGGCGGAACATCGTTGGCGTGGAACAACTCCCACACCGCGATCCGCAGGATGGCGCGGTCGACGGCGGGCAGCCGGGACAGCTCCCAGTCCTTGAGGTAGGACTCGATGGTGCCGTCCACCCGGTCGAGGTCGTCGGCGACGCCCTCGACCAGCGTGTGCGTGTAGGCGTGCACCGGCGCGACCGCCTGGTCGCGGGCGGACAGCTCGACCCGCTCGTCGAGCAGGTCGGCCGGGTCCACGTCGCGTGCCTCTGCCTCGAAGAGCAGATCAACGGCCCGGCGGCGGGCTTTGTGCCGCGTGCCGAGCTTCTTGAACGACTTTTTGTCTAACGGCTGTTCAGCCACAGTCACCATTATCCTGACGCCGGCGGGCGATCAGGCGTTGACTCGGCCGAGGTAGCTGCCATCACGCGAGTCGATGCGCAGCTTGTCGCCGGTGTTGATGAACAGCGGGACCTGCACCTCGGCGCCGGTCTCCAGCGTGGCGGGCTTGGTGCCGCCGGTGGAGCGGTCGCCCTGCAGGCCGATGTCGGTGTGCTGGACCTCGAGCTCGACGGTGACCGGAAGCTCGACATACAGCGGCGCACCCTCGTGCGTGGCGACCTGCACGGTCATGTTCTCCAGCAGGAAGCGCGCACCGGGGCCGATGGTCGCCTCGGCGATGGAGATCTGGTCGAAGGTGTCGCCGTCCATGAAGACGTAGTCCGAACCGTCGTGGTACAGGTAGGTCATGTCGCGGCGGTCTACCGTCGCCGTCTCCACCTTGACGCCCGCGTTGAAGGTCTTGTCGACGACCTTGCCGGACAGCACGTTCTTCAGCTTGGTCCGCACGAAGGCGGGACCCTTGCCCGGCTTGACGTGCTGGAATTCGACGATCTGCTGGAGCTGACCGTCGATCTTCAGCACAAGGCCGTTCTTGAAGTCGCTGGTGTCCGCCACTGTCCTCGGATCTCCTCATTCGTAAACAACATGGTGGTCGACCGACGTCAATCGACGACGGTCAGGTCTTTGCTGGTGTTGGTGAGCAACTCCGGGCCCCCTTCGCGCACCACGAGCGTGTCCTCGATCCGGACCCCGCCGCGGCCGGGAAAGTACACACCGGGTTCGACGGTCACCGCCACGCCAGCAAGAAGTGTACCGGTTCCGTTTTTCGCGATGCCCGGCGCTTCGTGGATCTGCAATCCCACCCCGTGCCCGAGGCCGTGCACGAACAGCTTGCCGTGTCCGGCCGCCTCGATCACCGCGCGCGAGGCCGCGTCCACGTCGGCGACCTTCGCGCCAGGGCGCAGTGCTTCGCGCCCCGCCCGCTGCGCGGCCTCGACCAGCTCGTACACCTCGCGTTGCCAATCGCTGGGAGCGCCGAGCACGAAGGTGCGGGTCATGTCCGAGTGGTAGCCGCCGACCGTCGCGCCGAAGTCGAGTTTGACGAAATCACCGGCGGCCAGCACCGCCTCGGTCGGCCGATGATGCGGGACAGCCGAGTTCACGCCGGTCGCGACGATGGTCTCGAACGACACCGCGTCGGCGCCGTGCTCGTACATGGCCCACTCCAGGTCCCTGGCGACCTGCCGTTCGGTGCGGCCGGGGCGCAGCAGGCCGCGCTCCAGCAGCGTGGCCAGCCCGGCGTCGCCCACCGCGCAGGCCGCGCGGAGTTGGGCCACCTCGTAGGCGTCCTTCACCATGCGCAGCTGCTCGACCAGGCCGGGCGTGGCGACGAAATCCAGGCCGGTGCGTTGCTCGACGAAGCCGCGATGTTGCTCGACGGTGACGATGTGGCTCTCGTAGCCGACCCGGCCGAGCTGCCACTCCCCGGCCAGCTCGATGATCCGCCGGGCGGTCGCCCTGGCGATCTCGGCGCGCAGATCCGGGACCTGCTCGGCGACCTGGGTGCGATAACGGCCGTCGGTGCCGATCACCGTGCGCTCCTCGGCATTGCGCATATCCCAGGAGTGCACGAGCAGCGCCGCGTTGGATCCGGTGAACCCGGTCAGGTATCTGAGGTTCACCAGATCGGTGACCAGCAGAGCGTCGACCCCGTTCTCCACCAGCAGGCTCCGCAGCGCGCCACGCCGCGCGGCGTAGTCGGGCGCCTGGCCCACGTGATCAGCACACATGGTTCAACGCTACCGCCGCAACGCCGTATCGCCCGCATACAACACGTGCTCCGGCTGCCGCGAGTGCGCTGACCTCGTGCGGAAGATCATGCCTGCGATCGCGGATGCCGTTGGTACCCGGCGATTTCCGAACCGGACGGGATGGGGATCGATCGTTGTCCACATGTCGGAAAGCTATCCACATTCGGGTCGAGCGGGGTTGTCACGCGCCACGATCGGACGAGAGTGGACGGCATGCCGAACGTTGCCTTCGCCGCCCTCCTCGCGTGGTGTGTTGTGTTGAGCGTCATCGATTTTCGGCAGCGCAGATTGCCGAATTCGCTGACCGGAGGGGGTGCCGTCGCGGTGTTCGGATATGCCTTGTCCACAACTCAATGCACAGCCGCGGTGCTGGGTGCCGTGCTGCTCGCGGTGCCGTATCTGCTGGTGCATCTGGCGCTCCCCGCGGCATTCGGCGCCGGAGATGTGAAGCTTGCCGTCGGGTTGGGTGCGGCGGCGGCGCTCGGTGGTGGGCAAGCGTGGGTTCAGGCGGCGGTGGCCGCACCGTTGCTCACGGGGTGCGCGGGGATTGCCGCGGTCGGTCTGCGCCGGGTCGGTCACTCCGCAGACCCGCCTCGCCGAACCAGCCCTTCTACCGGCCCCTCCCGCCGAACCAGCCCTGCCACCGGCTCCTCCCGCCGAATCAGCCCTGCCACTGACCCCTCCTGCCGAATTAGCCCCGCCACTGGCCCCTCTCGCCAGATTCGCGAGCCCACTGGCTCCTCCCACCAAATCCGCGAGCCCGCCGGCCCCTCCAGCCGAATCGGTGATTCCGCCGGTCGATCGGTGTCGGGCCGGACCTCGCCGGTCCCCTCGGGTGTGCCGCCGCGCGCAGACCCAATCGCCAAGCGGGGGTTTGAAAGACCCAGCGGAATCGCGGTACCGCACGGGCCCGCCATGTGCATAGCTACGGTGTGTGCGCTGGCCATCGCGAGCGGCGGCGGATGACGATGCGTAGCGCGGCGGGCATGGCTGTCAGTGAGCGTCGGGTGCGGCGACCTGCGGCAGGCAAAGCTTCTCGCCGGCATCGAACGGTGCCGAGGGCGGCGGGGTACCGCATCTCACGACGGCCGATTGAGCTGGATTGCGGCGGGCAACGGCCTCTCGCGAGTCTGGATTGCGGCGGGCAACGGCGTCTCGCGAGTGCCGAATGGCGCACAGGGCGGCAGGCGCGACGTCGGTGGATTGCGGTGTCGGGCCTCGGGGACTCGGGTCCGCTCGACAACGCCTCACCGGGTGCGGGGGTGGTGCGTGCGCCGAACGTGCCCGTCATCACTGCGGGCCGCGTGCCGGAGCAGGCGCGCCGACATGGGAAGATGGAGCACGTGTTGCGCTGGATAACTGCCGGAGAATCCCACGGTCCCGCTCTCGTCGCCATCCTCGAGGGGATGGTGGCCGGTGTCGAGGTCACGTCCGACGAGATCTCCGCGCAGTTGGCGCGCCGCAGGCTCGGGTACGGCCGCGGCGCCAGGATGAAGTTCGAGGCCGACAAGGTGACCGTCGTCGGCGGTGTCCGGCACGGCCGCACGATGGGCGGACCGGTCGCCATCGAGATCGCCAACTCCGAGTGGCCCAAGTGGACGACGGTCATGTCCGCCGACCCGGTCGACCCGGACGAGCTCGCCGAACTGGCCCGCAACGCCCCGCTCACCCGGCCGCGCCCCGGCCACGCCGACTACTCCGGCATGCTCAAGTACGACTTCGACGACGCGCGCAACGTGCTGGAGCGCGCCAGCGCCAGGGAGACCGCGGCGCGCGTCGCGGCGGGCACCGTGGCGCGAAACTTCCTGCGGCAGGCCTTCGGCGTCGAGGTGATCTCGCACGTCGTCTCGATCGGCACCGCCCAGAACACCACCGGTGTCGTCCCGGCCGCCGCCGACCTCGCCGCCATCGACGAGAGCCCGGTGCGCGCGTTCGACAAGGACGCCGAGGCCGCGATGATCGCCGAGATCGAGGCGGCCAAGAAGGACGGCGACACCCTCGGTGGCGTCGTCGAGGTGGTCGTCGAGGGGCTTCCGGTCGGACTCGGCTCGTTCACCAGCGGCGAGAACCGGCTCGATTCGCGGCTCGCCGCCGCGCTCATGGGCATTCAGGCCATCAAGGGCGTCGAGGTCGGCGACGGTTTCGAGACCGCGCGCCGGCGCGGCAGCCAGGCGCACGACGAGATGCGGCCCGGCAGCGACGGCGTGCTGCGCTCGACGAACCGGGCAGGCGGCCTGGAGGGCGGCATGACCAACGGCGAAGCACTGCGCGTGCGCGCCGCGATGAAGCCGATCTCCACCGTGCCGCGCGCCCTGGCCACCGTCGACATGACCACCGGCGCGGAAGCCGTCGCCATCCACCAGCGCTCGGACGTGTGCGCCGTGCCCGCCGCGGGCGTCGTCGCCGAGTCCATGGTCGCGCTGGTCGTCGCGCAGGCCGCGCTGGAGAAGTTCGGCGGCGACTCGCTCGGCGAGACCCTGGAGAACATCACCAGCTACGTCAAGCGGATCAGCGCCCGCCCGCACAACGCGCCCGCTGACACCAGCACGCCATGATCGTGCAGACCGATCCGCGCGCACCGCGCGTGGTGCTGGTCGGACCGCCGGGCGCGGGGAAAACGACGATCGGCCGCAAGCTCGCCAAGGAACTCGGCGTCGAGCTCTACGACACCGACGCGGGCATCGAACGCGAGACCGGGCGCACCATTCCGGAGATCTTCGCCACCGACGGCGAGCCCGAGTTCCGCCGGATCGAGGAGCGGGTGGTGCGCCGCGCCATCCTCGCCGAGCGCGGTGTCGTCTCGCTCGGCGGCGGCGCCGTGCTGTCCAAGGACACCAGGGCGCTGCTGCGCAATCGCACCGTCGTCTATCTGGAAATCAGTGTCGGCGAGGGACTCCGGCGCACCGGCGCGAGCACCAACCGACCGTTGCTCAACGGTGCCGACCCCGCCGCCAAGTACCGCGAACTGATGCGCAAGCGGCGCCCGCTCTACCGCGAGGTGGCCACGGTTCGGGTGCGTACCGACGGCCGCAGCCCGGGGCGCGTCGTCAAAATGGTGCTCGCCAAACTCGGTTTCGAATCGGTCACCCCGGACACCGGAGTGGAGGCCGACTGTCCGGACCTCACCGACACCACGACCGCGCTGCCCCCCGCCTCTGGCGAGGACACCGCAACGCCGCAGGGCAGCAGTCGATCTCGGGCCCGACGCCGCGCACGCGCGCGTGCCGCCGCGCGCCGGGCAGCCGCCACCCGGGAGGCATCCGGCGAGCAGGAGACATCCGCCGCGGCGGAGACATCCACTACGAACGCGGGACGGAGCTGGCGCACGCGGCGAGGTGGTGGCGAGTCCGCCACGACGTCGGGTGCGAACGCCCCGGCGGCCGCCGCAGACTCCGGCTCGGTTGCGAACGGCCCGGTGACAACCGAGGCCCCCGCGGCGAAGTCCACCGGCACGACCGGAAGAGGCTGGCGCGCTCGCCGGTCGGCCGCAGCGGAGGCCGACGCGACAGCACCGGCGAACGGCACGGAAGACGCAGGCCAAAGCAAGTCGTCGAGCGGGCGGGCCAGACGAGCCCGGGCGCGGCGGGCTCGCGTCCGCGCGCGCAAACACCAGGAAGCATCAACAGAATCGGAGCAGCAGACGTGAGTGAGCCGAATCGTCTCGAAGTTCGTACCGCGGACCCGTATCCGGTGATCATCGGCCGTGGGCTGCTCGGGGAGCTCGTCGAGGCGGTCAACGGCGCGACGAAAGGCGTGCGGTCGGTGGCGATCTTCCATCAGCCGCCGCTCGCCGAGACCGCAGAGGCGGTGCGCAAGGCGTTGGCCGACACCGGCATCGACGCCCATCGCGTCGAAATCCCGGACGCCGAGGCAGGCAAGGAACTCGCCGTCGCCGGCTTCTGCTGGGAGGTGCTCGGGCGGATCGGTCTGACCCGCAACGACGTCGTGGTGAGCCTCGGTGGCGGCGCCGCCACCGATCTGGCCGGCTTCGTGGCCGCCACCTGGATGCGCGGCGTGCAGATCGTGCACGTGCCGACCACGCTGCTGGCCATGGTCGACGCGGCCGTCGGCGGCAAGACCGGCATCAACACCGAGGCGGGCAAGAACCTCGTCGGCTGCTTCCACGAACCGGCCGCCGTGCTCGTCGACCTGGCCACCCTGGAAACCGTGCCGCGCAATGAGATCGTGGCGGGCATGGCCGAGATCATCAAGGCCGGCTTCATCGCCGACCCGGTGATTCTCGAACTGGTCGAACGCGACCCCGAGGCCGCGCTCGACCCCACCGGTGACGTGCTGCCCGAGCTGATCCGGCGCGCGATCCAGGTGAAGGCCGACGTGGTCGCCGCCGATCTCAAGGAGGCCAGCCTCCGCGAGATCCTCAACTACGGCCACACCCTCGGCCACGCGATCGAGCGCCGCGAACGCTACCGCTGGCGGCACGGGGCCGCCGTCTCCGTCGGCTTGGTCTTCGCCGCCGAGCTCGGCCGCCTCGCAGGCCGGCTCGACGACGCCACCGCCGATCGCCACCGCGCCGTCCTGGAGAGCGTCGGCCTGCCGACCACCTACGACGCCGACGCCCTCCCCCAACTCCTCGACACCATGCAGACCGACAAGAAAACCCGCTCCGGCGTGCTGCGTTTCGTCGTCCTCGACGGTCTGGCCAAGCCCGGCCGCCTGGAAGGCCCCGACCCCACCCTCCTCGCCGCCGCCTACTCCGCCATCGCTCGCGAAGGCACCCCGAGCAGCGGCGTCCTCCTGTAACCCGCCATCGCACAACAGAAACGGCGCCTCCCACGGAGTGCGCCGTTCTGTTTGCCTCGGAGCCTCTCCTCGAGCACGGTCAGCAAGCTACTGACCCCAGACGGCACAAGCCGGACGTTAGAAAGTCTCGTACCTCGCGTGAGCGGGTCTACTCGCTGAGGGCGAAGTTCGCAGGGGACACTAGGGGCGCGGAATCCACAGGTCGTACCGGTTACTACCGTCGGTGCGCATGGCGCATACCCCATGTGGAGACCAGTTCGGCGCGTCCTTCATGCAAACCACCCTCGAAACGTCCGACGCCGTTTCTACACATACGTAGTTCCACCTCGGCTGGACCGACGCACAGCGGCCGGCCTCCGCGGCCGCCTGTCCGGCAAACACGACTGTGGACGCAGCGAGTGTCATTGCCGCGGCAACCCCAATTCGAACCAACATGCCAATGTCCCCTCCCGTTGAAATTCATTGGACAGCAAGAGAATACCGCCGATCGGGGAACCATCGAGGGCGCGATTCGGCAGGTTGGCAGTGCCACGGTTGAGCGTTGGCAGCCCTGTCACCATTGCAGTGCAATGACCGCAGCGGCGGTCGTTTCATCACAAGATCGCCGCCCCGCCGACTAGGGCTGCAGGTCATGCGGGCTGCGAGTCGGCGCAGGGGTCAAGCCCGAGCGTAGGTCGAGCTGGGCGCAGGCCAGCCCCGGCGCGGCTCGGCGCGCGGGCACAGGTCAGACCAGATGTGGGTCCCAGATCTGGGTCGGGCAGGCTCGGCGCGCGAGCCGAGCACTGGACGGGCGGGCGGAGGTCGCGCCGACGTGGGGGTGGCGTGCCGGTCGGGCGAGAGCGGGCCAGGGCGAGTTTGTTCGCGCCGCGGGTCAGGCGGGGGTGGGTGCGGGGGTGGACTGTTTGTTGTGTGCGCGGTCCGCGAGGATGCGGCCGAGGCCGACGCCGATGAGGGCGGGGATGAAGATGAGCAGGACGATGAACGCGGAGCCTGCGGTGAGTTCGAAGAGGATGCCGTTGTCGCCGAGGTCGAACTTGGGCAGCCAGTCGAGCAGCCAGGCGCCGAGGCCGCTGCCGAGACCACCGGCCACCGCTGCCTTCAACCAGAGCAGGGTCAGGTCGGTGCCGCGTTCGGGATCGGGCTGGGCCGACCGGTCCTTGCGTCCGTCGAGCAATCCCCAGTACAGAACGACCGCGACGAGCAGGAACAGGCCGAACATCCGCATCCACACCCCGTGGGTCGGCCAGTTCACCATCGCGAACCCGAGCGCGGCACGCAGGAAAACCACCAGCGCGCCGAGCACGATGGCCCGCAACACCCAAGCATTCATGCGCACCACCATAACCCTGCCCATCGCCGAACCAAACTAGAACCGGTATCAGTTTTTGCGGAAAGGTGCTCCGACCGACAACAGAGTCGACTGCCCCGACTCCAGCAACAGAACTACGCCGACGTCTCACGTCCGTCGCGCCAAGTCTGTAGCGCACCCGTCGCCGACAGCGACCACCCGAACAACGCGAAATCCAGGGCACCCCGCCTAGCGCAATACCCAATCAGCGCCACCACGTCCTCCACACAATTCCATCCGCGAGCGGGGCGAGACGGCGGCCCCACCCGCAATTCGACGCCACCATGTCGCCCTCGACACGATGGCCATCTCCGGACGAGACACGATGGCAGCGCGGTCCCGATTGGGTGAGGAGGCCAACGGTGCGTCGCACCACCGAGCATTCCGCCAACGCCGACCGGTTCAGGCCTAACTCGGCGACACCCGCCGCACCCCTGCCGACACATCAGCCCCGTACAGCCGAACTCGCCAGCATCGCAGCTACTCGCCACCGACGTGCGCCTACACCAGTCGGCTCAGGCCGAACTCTCCAGCGCCGCAGCCATTTCCGCGCGCGGAGCTTTACGCCCGGTAAACAACTCGACCTGCCCATACGCCTGGTTCAACAGCATCTGCAACCCACTGACCACCGTATGCCCAGCCCGTGTTACCGCCTCAGCCAGCGGCGTCGGCCACGGGTTGTAGATCGCGTCGAGCACTACGGGAGCTTTCGCCACCGCCTCAGCGACCACCGCGGCGGCCTCAGCCGGAATCGTGCTCACCACCACGCTCGCGCGCTCGCACAGTCCGACGAGCGCATCCGGATCGAACGCGGTCACCGCCGCATTCATGCCGAGCCGCTCCGCGAGATCCAACGCGCTGCTTGCCCGCCCGGCATCCCGCGCGATCACCGTCACCGTTTTCGCACCGAGTTCGGACAACGCGAGCAGCGCGGGCCGCGCGGTACCACCGGCACCGAGCACCACCGCCTCATCCAAACCCGCGACTCCACCTCCGCGCAGCGCACCGAGCACACCGTCCACATCGGTGCAGTCGGCCAACCAGCCACCGTCGCGCCGGACGAGCGTGTTGGCCGAACCGACCAGCACCGCCCGCTCGGTGCGCTCGGCGGCGTAGGCCAGCGCGGCCTCCTTGCCCGGCATGGTCACCGAAAGCCCGATCCATTCGGGCCCGAGCCCGTCGACCAGTCCGGGCAACTGCTCGGCGGTGCACTCGATGCGTTCGTAGCTCCAGTCGAGCCCGAGCGCGCGGTACGCGGCCAGATGCAACTGCGGCGAACGGGAGTGCGTGATGGGCTTCCCCAGCACCGCCGCTTTGCGTTCAGCGACCACTGTCGAGGATTCCGCTCGCCTGTGCCTGCCGGATGTAGCGCTGATGCTGGGTGTAGTCATCGGTGAACAGGGTGGTGCCCTGCTTGTCGACCGTCACGAAGTACAACCACGGCCCGGGTTCCGGATTCTCCATGGCGCGCAACGCGTTCAGCGACGGCGCGGCGATCGGTGTCGCGGGCAGGCCGGACATCGCGTAGGTGTTCCACGGCGTTTCCTGGGCGCGGTCCGCGTCGGTGGTCTGCACCTCGGTGCGGTCGAGCGCGTAGTTCACCGTCGAGTCGAACTGCAGCATCTGCGGAACGCGCAGCCGGTTGACGATCACCCGCGCGACCTTGCCCATGTCCTGCGGCTTGGCCTCGCGTTCGACGAGCGACGCGGCGATCAGCGTCTGGTACGGCGTCAGCTTGGTCTCGCCGCCGGACTGCAACAGGCCGGTGGATTCATAGGCCTTGGCGCTGGCGGTGACGACCTGCCGCAGCATCTGCTCCGGCGTGCCGCTCGGGTCGAAATCCAGCGTGCCCGCGGCGATCAGGCCTTCCAGCTGCCTGGTCCGGTCCGGGCAGTTCTGCACGCCCTGCACGGCCCAGGCGGGCACGCCGAGCGCGGCCAGGTCGACGCTCGAACCGGCGGCCTGGAGTTGTTCGTAGGTCGCGCACTTCTGGTTGGTGCCGGTGCCGATGCAGCTGGCCTCCGCCATCATCCGGTAGATGCCGTCGGTGCGCCTGCCCGAACCCACCTCGAACTGGTCGTGCAGCAGTCGCCCCTCGGGGATGACGAGGTTGCCGACCCTGGCCTGCTTACCGGTCAACGCGGACACCGCCTGCACGGCGGGGCTGCGGCTCGGGATCGCGTAGAAGCCAGGCTGCACCGAGTTCATGTTCGTATTGCGCACGGCCGCTTCGATGAACGCGCCGGTGCTGGCGACGATGCCCTTCTCCTTCATGCTGGCCGCGATCTGCTGCGAGGTGTCGCCGTCGTGCACCTGCACCACGACCAACGGCCCGACCGGTCCCGCGAAATCCTCGGGCGGACCGAGCTTCTCGATCAGCTTCATGCCCGCGAACACCGCGGCACCGGCGAACAGCAGCACGAAGACGCCTGCGAACAGCCACATGGTGCGCCTGCGCCGCTTGCGCTCCTGCGCCTTGCGGGAGGCCGCACGCGAGCGTTTGCCGCGCTGCGCGCTCCGCGACCGCCTGCTGCCCTCTTCTGGCTCGTCGTCCTCGTGCCGAGCCGCTTCCCGGCGGCCGACGCGCTTACGCGGCGGGCGTTCCGCGTCGGCCCGCGGGCGTGGCGCGGGCTCGGGCGGGTCCATGTCGTCGGTGTAGCGCGGGATGACGGTGGTGTCGTCCTCGTAGTCGTCCCAGTCGTCCCGCTCTCGGCCGACCACTCGGTCCGTTTTGCCGCGCGAGTCTCTGCTGTTCTGCCCGCCCCAGGCTCGGTCGTCACGCCGGTAACGCCGATCAGCTTCGCGCTGTCGGTACCGTTCCTCGGCCCGTGCCCATCGATCCGTCATGCGTCGTCCTCGGACGACGCGTGTCGCACCGCTTCAACCGACCTCAACACCGCACTCCGTTCGTCCAACCATCCTTGCAGGATCGAGACGGCCGCCGCCTGATCGATCACTTGCCGCTGGCCACGCGCGCGAACTCCACTGTCCCGCAATGCACGTGCAGCTGACACCGTAGTCAAACGTTCGTCGGAAAGTCGTATAGGCACCGGCGACACGGCGGCCCGCAACTGCTCGGCGAATGCGGTGGCAATGGTAGCGGCAGCACCCTTCTCCCCGCGCAATGTTCGAGGGAGACCCACGATGACTTCGACGGCCTCGTATTCCCGCACAATTTCAGCAATTCTCGCGATATCGGGGGCAGGCCCGGCCGAGCGCTTGTTCGGCTTCGCACGCGGCACGGTCTCCACGGGCGTGGCGAGGACACCGTCGGGGTCGCTCGACGCGACGCCGATGCGGACACTGCCGACATCGACGGCAATTCGCCGGCCGCGACCCGGGTCGGTGTCTGGATGGGGTCGGGGGGGGGGGGGGGGGGGCCGGCCCCCCCCCGGGGGGGGGGGGGGGGGGGGGGGGCGGCCCGCCCCCCCCCCCCCCCCCCCGCCCGGGATGGTCGGGGTCGGACACGTCACGTGCCCGACCACCACCTCCCGCGGAATCACTCGGCGAGGCCATCACCCGGCCAGTTCGGCCACCCGAGCGCGGACCGCGGCGAGGCCGGTGGGAATCCCCGACGGGTCGGATCCGGCGCCCTGCGCCATCTCCGGCTTCCCACCACCGCGCCCCGCGATGCTCGGGCCGAAGGCGCCGACCAGGTCACCGGCCTTGAAGCCGAGATCCTGAGCACCCTTGTTGACGGTCACCACGAACGGCACCTTGCCGTCGGCGTTGCCGAGCAACACCACCACGGCGGGTTGCGTGCCGAACCGGCCGCGGATATCGGTGGCCAGCGTGCGCAGATCGCCCGCGGGGACACCCTCGGGCGCCGCGACGGCGACCAGCAGCACGCCACCGATCCGCTCGGCCTCCTCGACGAACTTGCTCGCCGAGGACAGCACAGCGGCCATCTTGGTGCGCTCGAGTTCCTTCTCGGCCACCTTGAGCCGCTCCACCAGCTGCTCGACCCGCGCGGGCACCTCTTCCGAGGGCACCTTCAGCGAGGACGCCACACCGGCCAGCAGCGCGCGCTCCTTGGCCAGGTACTTGTAGGAGTCGAGGCCGACGAAGGCCTCCACGCGGCGGATGCCGGAACCGACCGACGACTCGCCGAGCACGGTGATCGGGCCGATCTGCGAGGAGTGCTGCACATGCGTACCACCGCACAGCTCCATCGAGAACGGGCCGCCGATCTCCACCACGCGCACCTCGTCGCCGTAGTTCTCGCCGAACAGCGCCATCGCGCCCATCTGCTTGGCCTTGGCCAGGTCGGTCACGAAGGTGTTGACCGGGAAGTCCGCACCGACCGCGTCGTTGGACACGGCCTCGATATCGGCCTTCTGGCTCTCCGACAGCTGCCCCTGCCAGTTGAAGTCGAAGCGCAGGTAGCCCGGCTTGTTCAGCGAACCCGCCTGCACCGCGTTCGGGCCGAGGATCTGCCGCAGCGCGGCATGCACCATGTGCGTGCCGGAGTGGCCCTGGGTGGCGCCGCGACGCCACGCCGGATCCGCCTGCGCGAGAACGACATCGCCCTCGGTGATCTGCCCCTGCTCGACGGTGGTCTTGTGCACCCACAGCTTCTTGGCGATCTTCTGCACGTCGTTGACGCGCAGTTTCACACCCGACGCCGTGATGGAGCCGCGGTCGGCGATCTGGCCGCCGGCCTCGGCGTAGAGCGGGCTGCGGTCGAGGATCACCTCGACGTCCTGGCCCGCCGTGGCCACCGGCACCCGCACGCCGTCGGCGATCAGGGCGAGCACGTTCGCCTCGGAGGTCAGCTCGTCGAAGCCGGTGAACTCGGTGGCGCCGCGGTCGACCAGCTCCTTGTAGACGGTCAGGTCGGCGTGGCCGTGCTTGCGTTTGCGCGCGTCTTCCTTGGCGTTGGCCACCTGCTGGGCCATCAGCTCACGGAAACCGTTCTCGTCCACCGTCAGCCCGGCCTCGGCCGCCATCTCCAGCGTCAGCTCGATCGGGAAGCCGTAGGTGTCGTGCAGCTTGAAGGCGTCCGATCCGGGAATCGTGTTGCCGCCCTTGGCCTGCACCGCGCTCGCAGTGTTGTCGAACAGCGCGGAGCCGGTGTTCAACGTCTTGAGGAAGGCCGTCTCCTCGCCGACGGCGACGGTCTCGATGCGCTGGAAATCGGTGGCCAGTTCCGGGTACGACGGCGCCATCAGGTCGCTGACGACCTTCATGAACTCCGCCATCACCGGCTTCTCCGCGCCGAGCAGTCGCGCCGAGCGCACGATCCGGCGCAGCAGCCTGCGCAGGACGTAGCCGCGCCCGTCGTTGCCCGGGTTCACACCGTCGGCGATCAGCATGGCGCTGGAACGGGTGTGGTCGGCGATCACCCGGAAGCGGCGATCGTTCTCGTGCTCGACGCCGTAGGAACGGCCGGTGAGCTCCTCGGCCTTGTCGATGATCGGGCGAAGCAGGTCGGTCTCGTAGACGTTCTCCACGCCCTGCAACAGCATGGCGACACGCTCGACGCCCATGCCGGTGTCGATGTTCTTCTTCGGCAGCGAACCGATCGGCGGGTGGCCCTCCTTCGGGCTCAGTTCACCGCGAACGTCCTGCATGAACACGAGATTCCAGATCTCGAGGTAGCGGTCCTCGTCGGCGACCGGGCCGCCGTCGCGGCCGTACTCGGGGCCGCGATCGAAGTAGATCTCCGAGCACGGGCCGCCGGGACCTGGCACGCCCATGTCCCAGTAGTTGTCCTTGCCGTCGCGGAACTGGATCCGCTCCTCGGGAATGCCCGCGACCCGACGCCAGATCTCGGCCGCCTCCGGATCGGATTCGTACGCGGTCACCCAGATCCGCTCGGGATCGAAGCCGAAACCGCCGTCCTCCTGCGACTTGCTGATCAACTCCCAGGCGAGGCGGATCGCCTCTTCCTTGAAGTAGTCACCGAAGGAGAAGTTGCCCGCCATCTGGAAGAAGGTGTTGTGCCGCGTGGTGACGCCGACCTCTTCGATGTCACCGGTGCGCACACACTTCTGCACGCTCGTCGCGCGCGGGTACGGCGGAGCCTCCTGGCCCAGGAAGTACGGCTTGAACTGGACCATGCCTGCGTTGACGAACAGCAGGTTCGGGTCGGCCAAGATCAACGAGGCACTCGGCACCTCGGTATGGCCGGCACGGACGAAATGGTCCAGGAAGCGCCGTCGAATCTCGTGGGTCTGCACAGATATCCAGCCTACCGGTGCGGTGCACGTGGTTTTTCATCGAGTCGGGTGCTGTGCGCGAGCCCGCAACCTTGCGGCGATTCGGTCGATTGTCCGACCGAGCTGTCGGGGTGTGGTCCTGTCGGCTGGGCGTCGCGCCTACTTTCCGCGGATGATCCGGCGCAGCTTCTCCACCCGCGGGCCGACCTCGCGCTCGTTGCCGTGGTCGGTGGGTTGGTAATAGTCGACGCCGACCAGCTCGTCCGGCGGGTACTGCTGGGCGAGCACGCCGTCGCGGTTGTCGTGCGGGTATTTGTAGCCCTTGGCGTTGCCGAGTTTCGCCGCGCCCGCGTAGTGCCCGTCGCGCAGGTGCGGCGGTACCGCACCCGCTTTGCCAGCAGCCACGTCGGCCATGGCGGCGCCGAGCGCGGCGATCACGGCACCGGATTTGGGCGCGCTGGCCAGGTGAATCGTGGCCTGAGCCAAGGCGAGGCGGGCCTCCGGCAAACCGACCAGCTGGACGACCTGTGCGGCCGCGGTGGCGGTTTGCAAGGCGGTGGGGTCGGCCATGCCGATGTCCTCGCTGGCATGGATCATCAGCCTGCGCGCGATGAAGCGCGGGTCCTCCCCCGCCGTGAGCATTCGCGCGAGGTAGTGCAGTGCCGCGTCGACGTCGGAGCCGCGGATGGACTTGATGAAGGCGCTGATCACGTCGTAGTGCTGGTCGCCTGCCCGGTCGTAGCGGACGGCGGCCTTGTCCACGCTGGCCTCGACGAGCTCGACGCCGACGGTGCCGTCGAGCGAGGACTCGGCCGAGGCTTCCAGCGCGGTGAGCGCGCGGCGGGCGTCGCCACCCGCGATGCGGACGATGTGGTCGAGTGCCTCGTCGGACACCGTGAACTGGTCGTCCAAGCCGCGTTTGTCGTGGATCGCCCGCAGCAGTACCTGACGGATGTCGTCCTCGGTGAGCGACTGCAGCTGCAGAACCAACGAGCGCGACAGCAGCGGCGACACCACCGAGAACGACGGATTCTCCGTGGTCGCGCCGACGAGCAGCACGATCCGGTTCTCCACCGCGGCGAGCAGCGCGTCCTGCTGTGTCTTGGAGAAGCGATGCACCTCATCGATGAACAGGACGGTCTGCTCACCGGCCGACAGCCTGCGCCGCGCCACATCGATGACCGCCCGCACCTCCTTCACTCCCGCCGACAAGGCGGACAGCGCCTCGAACCGGCGACCGGTCGAATGCGAGATGAGCGACGCCAACGTCGTCTTACCCGTGCCAGGCGGACCGTACAACAGCACCGACGCCGCCCCCGACCCCTCGACCAACCGCCGCAGCGGCGACCCTGGCCCGAGCAAATGCTGCTGCCCGACCACCTCGTCCAACGACGCGGGCCGCATCCGCACCGCAAGCGGTGCACCGGCGTCACGGCGCACCACATTGTCGATGCTGTGCTCCGCGGGCACACCGTCGCCGGGCACGTCGAACAAGCCATCGGTCACATCCGGCAACGTTACCGAGGTCCACCGACAAGGAGATCTGGGCGGTGTGCGGCGAGCCGATTTGCGTGTCGCCCGGACATCGGATGTGATCAATACTCGTGGCTGAAAACACGGTCGTTTCAGATTCTCCGTTCGGGCCCTTCACGCGGCGCACCCTGCTGAAAGGTGGCGCGGCGGCCACCGCGACGGCGCTGCTGAGCGCGGCTCCGGCGCGGGCGGCGAGCGCGGTGTTCCGGCACGGTGTCGCCTCCGGCGATCCGTTGCCGAACGGGGTGATCCTGTGGACCCGCGTCACCGTGTCCGACGACGCGGTGCCCGGTTCGGGGGTGGGCGAATCGACAAGTGTGCGTTGGGAAATCGCTGAGGACGAGAGCTTCGGCACCGTCACGGCGTCCGGAAACGTCACGGCCGCAGCGGCTTCCGATCACACCGTGAAGGTCGATGCCGCGGGCCTCGCCCCGGGCCGCGAGTACTTCTACCGCTTCACCGCCCTCGGTGAGACGTCGCCGATCGGCCGCACCCGGACCGCCCCGGCGCTCGACGACGCACCGGAGCGCCTCCGCCTCGGGATCGTCTCCTGTGCGAACTGGGAGGCCGGATACTTCGGCGCCTACCGGCATCTCGCCGCCCGCACCGATCTCGACGCCATCGTGCACCTCGGCGACTACCTCTACGAGTACGGCCGCGGCAAGTACGGCGGACGCAATGGCACTGTGCGGCCACATGATCCGGCGAACGAGATCGTCAGCCTGGCCGACTATCGAATCCGCCACGCGCAGTACAAGACCGATCCCGATCTGCTGGAGTTGCACGCCCGCCAGCCGTTCATCTGCACCTGGGACGACCACGAATCCGCCGACAACTCGTGGTCCGGCGGCGCCAACAACCACAATCCGGCCACCCAGGGCGACTGGCAGGACCGCCGGGCGGCGTCCGCGCAGGCCTATCTGGAGTGGATGCCGGTGCGCGCGCAGGGTTCCGGCGCACAGGTGCAGATCTACCGCAGGCTCCGCTTCGGCACGCTCGCCGAACTGTCCATGCTGGACCTGCGCAGCTATCGCGACCAGGAGGCGAAGCCCGGCGCGGGCTGGCGCGAGGCGGACAACCCCGCGCGCACCATCACCGGCAAGGCCCAAATGGACTGGCTCACCGCGGGTTTGACGTCCGCACCGGTGCGCTGGAAGCTGGTCGGCAACTCGGTGATGATCGCCCCGCTCGTCTTCCCGCCGCTCGAACCGGCCACCACCGCCGCGATCACCAGCACCCTCGGACTCCCGCAGTCCGGCCTCACCGTCAACGGCGACCAGTGGGACGGCTACACCGCCGACCGCCAGCACCTGTTCCGCGCGATCACCGAACAGCAGATCTCCGACGTGGTGTTCCTGACCGGCGACATCCACACCTCCTGGGCCGCCGACCTTCCCGTCGACGCGGCCAACTACCCGGCAGGCGCCACCGCGGGCGTCGAGTTCGTCGTCCCCTCGGTCACCTCGACCAGCATCGGCGACCTGCTGAAACTCAACTCGGCCCCCATCGCGGACTCGATCAGGAGCGTCAACCGCCACCTGCACTACGCCGAACTGGACTCGCACGGCTACGGCGTCCTCGAGGTAATCCCGGAGCAGACTCAAATGGACTGGTTCTACCTCCTCGACGTGACCGACCCGAACTCCGCTGTGCGCCACGGAACTTCGCTGGCCGTCCGATCCGGTGGCCGCCTCGAACCACGCTCCGTGCCGGCCGGCTGAGCGCGACACCCGGTTCACGACAGCCCCGGTCGAATAAAACACCACGGAAACGGCTCGAAGACCGCCCGAAGGACGACGCGGAGTAGGTCTTTGGTAGGACGACATTCGTGTCGACGGCGCCGTACGGTTCGGCCCGAGAGCAGTTCGACCCACACCGGGTCAAGGACGCTCGCCGGAATTCATTCGAACCAGGAGCAACAATGCGAAACCGAAAGTACAGGCTCGCCGTCGGCATCGGTTCCACGCTCGGCCTCGTTGCTATGACGGTGGCCTTGGGCGGCGGCACAGCGAATGCACGGCCGGAGAACTGTCAGATCGATCGAACGTTGACCAGTGCGTCCGCCGTTTGTCACGCCGGCACCGGCGCCCACACCGTCGAAATCGATTGTTTCGGCTTGTTCGTCAAGCCGGCGGGACTTTTCCCGGAGTTCGGCCGCTACACCGCATTCGGCTATCCGTTCACCCAGATCGGCCAGCGGTCCGAGGCCAGTTGTCAGGCAGGCAGCACCATCAATTTCGGCGTTGTCACCGATGCGCGCATCCGCGAGACGTTTCCCGGGTCCTGAGGTCTCGATCGATCCGCTCGTAACAGTCGAGGAAAGAAAACCAACGATGCCGATCGCACGTAGCCACGGATACAAGATCGCCTTCGAGGTCATCGGTGATGGACCACCGCTGGTGCTGCACCCCGGGATGTTTCAGATCGGCGCGCACTGGACCGAGGCCGGATACACCTCCGCTCTGGCGGCAACCCACACGGTGATCACCGTGGATCCACTAGGTCTCGGCAATAGTGACGGGCCGCGAGAGCCGGCCGACTACGCGCTGGAGCGGCGGATCGACTACGTGACCGCGGTGCTGGACGAGGTCGGCGCCGATCGGGCCGCGTACTGGGGTTATTCGCTCGGCGCGTTGACCGGATTCGCCATCGCCGTGCACGCCCCCGAGCGTCTAGCCTGCCCCGTCGCGGGCGCTTTCGACCCGATCGACGGATGTGGTTCTGCCCTCGCTCTGCTGCGCAACCAATTGGGTCTGCCCGAGGACGCGGATGTGTACCCGCTGATCGTGCAGGGATCGATCGCCGATCCCGCGCTGGCCGCGGTGATCGAGGCGGCCGATCCCGCGGCGTTGCGCGCGAACTACGCGGCTTTCGCCACCGAGCCGGGCCTGCACGACCGCTTGGCCGAGTCGCCTGTGCCGATGCTCTTGTACGCGGGCACCGACGACATCTGGCACCAGCCGATGCGAACCTTTGCCGAGCAGACCGGCACGCAGTTCTTCTCGATACCCGACCACGATCACATCACCGCGTGGCGCAACGCGACCGAGGTGCTGCCACGCGTTCGGCCGTTCCTCGTCGGCGATCCGGGCTGACCCGCCCAGCGGTTCCGGGGTTACTCGCCCCCGCCTCCCCCACCACCGCCGCCGCCTCCGCAGCCACCACCGCCGTCGCCGCCACTGCAGCCACCGCCGATGCCGATGCCGGCACCGCCGGCGGCCCAGCCGCGGGAGCCTTTCCTGCCGCGCCGCCGATTTCGGCCGCCGCCGGGGAACTGCCCGCTCAGCTGGGTGCCCGCCTGTTGGGCGCGGGTCAAAGGATTACCGCCGTCGGCACGGTGCGCGTTGCGGCGGCGGATGACCAGGATTGCGAGCACGGCGGCAAGGATGGCCAGCACGGCAATCGCGGAGAGCAGGTAACCCATGTTGGCCCCCTAGATTATCTTCCGACGCTTGAAGTCGGACTCTCACGCATTGTGCCACTTTCTATCGGCCCATCGGTAGCGTCAATTTTCGGGGGCCACCCGCGCAATTCGTTGCAGTACCAATCCGATTCAGTGATGCTGCCACTCATCGGCTCCACCGCCACACCAAAACCCACCACAGGCTCTCACCTCGAACCCCAAGTCGCACTTGACGTAAGTTCTGCGCTCTCGACGCACGCTGCAACCTCAGTCAAGAGCACGGAAACCACGTCACGTCGGCGGCACGGGACGGTGGGTACGTTCTGCTACTCGGACCAGCGTTCTTCGAGCATTGCGGAGACGTCTTCGGCGAAGTCGCCGATGATGTCGTCGCCGGTGCAGCGGGCGTCTTCGGCGAGTGCGGCCCAGCGATTGATCAGGGCTTCCGACCGCGGCACGGACATGCCGTGTTCTCGCGCGGCGGCGATGCGGGCGTGGTCGGCGGGGAGGAACCAGTAGGTGGACAGCCAGACCCAGATGAGCCGGGCTTCGAGGATGCGCTCGGACATCAGCTCGTCGTCGGCGAGCGCAGGCCACACGCCGACCACTTCGGAGCGCCACGCTTCAACCATCTGCCTGGCGCGTTCCCTGGACAGTTCGAAGTCGCAGAGGCAGCCGGGGAACGACACCAGCGCGTAGGCGATATCGAGGGTGGCGTCGCGGAAACCGCCCCACTCGTAGTCGAGGAAGCGTGCGCCTTCCTCGTTGAGAATCACGTTGTCGGGGCACAGATCCGACGGACTGAACGCGCGGAACCGCCCGGCGGAGAACAGTCGGTTGCCGCGCACGATCCGTTCGGCGATCTCGCCGGGCACCTCGATGCCGAGTTCGCGCTGCAGCAGGCCGGGCACCTCGGCGATCGCGGACTCGGCCTGCTGGGCAATGCCGTCCACGCGATGCACCACGTCGACGCGGCGCAGCAGGGCGACGAAATCGGCTTCGCGACCGACGGTGGCGGCGTGCATGCGGCCGAGCGCCTGCGCGAACGCCATCATTCCGTTCCTGGTCGCCGGTTCGGCGCCGGACCGCAACATCTGGGTGAGCAGCGAATTCTCGCCCAGGTCACTGAGGATCAGCAAACGCTCAGGCAAACTGTGCGCGATCAGGTACGCGCCCGGTCGCTGTTCGCGACTCAGGGCGGTGGTGAACTGGTACGACACCGCTTCGCGGAGGAACGCGGAGTCGATGCTCGCGACTCCGGGCGCGAGACCACCCGTGGTGCGGTCCCGCGAGTGTCCGCGAACCTGCTTGACGATGAGGGTTCGCGGCAGCGAGTAGGGGTTTTCCGCTACACGCACACGGAGAACCGTCGTTCTACCACTACCGCTGAGTTCGATCGGATCGCTCAGCTTTACCGGAGCACCCATTCGCTTTGTGAGCAACTGTTGCGCTGCGGACACGACTTCGGCGGCGCGTTCGGCCAATAGTGCGGTCATCGCCCTTCAAGTTACTCGCATCAGGTCACTTCTAGCGAGCGGATACACAACCTTTCCGCGTCGTTCGGCGTGTCTCTCTCGAGGTTACGGGACGAGCGGCCGTTGCTTGACACGATTGCACCCGTCAGGTTTTCTCATCGTCAACTGCTCTGCGCCACACCGCAAACCAGTTGAGTGGAAAGGTCTATGGCATGACCGGCACACCGCCTCCCCCGCCCCACGCATCAGCTGGCGACCCTCCCGAGCACGGAGACGACGAACGCCACGCGACGCCGCAGCGCCAGCACGAGAGTCACCCACCGCAGCCGCCGGGCACGAGCACCGAGCACGGCAAGCACGAGATGGCGGGGGCGGCCGGGTACCCGCAGTTCGAAGGTCCGGGCGCCGCGCAGTACGGCAGCGAACCTGTGGAGCCACCACCGCCGGTAGCACCGCCGCAGCAATCAGCACACCCTGAGCAAACGGCTCAGCCGAGTTACGGTCCGCCGGGGACCGGCCCCGGAGCGACACCCGCGGGTGCCACGCCACCTCCGGGCACCGAGCCGCCGGGATCAATGCCGTCCCAAGGAAACATGCCACCGGGAGCGACGCCGCAGCAGGGGACGATGCCACCCGGTTCGATGCCCCCGCAAGGGAACGTGCCGCCGGGATCGCCGGGCACCATGCCACCCGGATCGATGCCGCAACAGGGCACCATGCCGCCGGGATCGATGCCGCCACAAGGGAACGTGCCGTCCTACGGTGCGCCACCACAAGGCGACATGCAACAGCCGGGCATGATGTCCCCGGCGGGAAACCCACCCATTTACGGCTACCAGCAGGCCGCGGTTTCCACCCCCGGCACCCTCGATGTGGGACAGGCACTCAGTTACGGCTGGGAACGGTTCCGCTCGAATCCAGGGCCGTGGATGGGAGTGATCGCATGCGGCCTGGTCATCTATCTCGGCTTCGTGCTGGTCGTGCAGCTCACCGACCCGACGACGCTCCTGCCGGTCCTGCTGATCTTCCTCGCGGTACTCGCCGCCGTCTGGTTGCTGCAGGCCGCGATGGTGCGCGGGGCGCTCTATGAAACCGACGGCTACAAACCGCATTTCGGTTCGTACTTCCGTTTCGTGAACGCAGGCAATGTGCTGATCACCGCCCTGCTGGCGTTCATCCTGACGGTCATCGGTTCAGCGCTGTGCCTCGTTCCCGGACTCATCGCCGGCATCTTGTGCATGTTCTCCCTGCACTTCGTCGTCGACCAGAACGAGGGGCCGTTCGAGGCGATCAAGTCCAGCGCCACGCTGGTGGTCACCAACATCTGGCCGGTCCTACTGCTCGCCCTTTCTGTCCTGTTCGTCACCTTCGTGGGTGTTCTACTGTGCGGTCTCGGCCTACTCGTCGCGGGCCCTGTGGCGGTCATGGCAGTCACCTACGCCTACCGAACCCTCACCGCAGGCACCGTCTCCCCCCTTTAACCAGCCCACGTCGATGTAAGCCGCACGCTTTTCTGCAAAGCCGCGCACCCTTGAGCCGCACACCCTTTCGGTAGGCCGCACACGACCTGTACTGGGTGTGCCGCTGACAAAAAGGGTGTGCGGCTGACGAAGCACCCGTGCGCCGCAGGCCGGCCGGCGGAAGCACAACCACCGCCACACCGCCAGATCGGCCGGTCCAGTTACGGGCCTGTAGTCCTACTTCTCAACCAACGAGCGCATTCCGACCCAACGCTTGAAACGCCCCACCGGACCGGATTCCTTGCCCGCACGCGGCCGCAGCGCAAGCACGATCACACCGGCCGTGACGACGCCCGCCAGGTTCACCGCGAGCTGGCCCGCGGACATGAACGCCGCATTCCACTCCCCCAAAGTGGCTGCGACGACAGCGAATCCGGCAGCGGGGACGGTGGTCACCGAGATGAACACCCCGATCAGTGCCGCCGATTTCGACGTGACCAGCGACAGCATGCCCGCCGCCCCGGCCAGCAACGCAACGACCAGGGAGAACGGTCCGACCTCATAGATGAAGTCGACGTTGGGCAGGCTCTCCACACCGTTCAGCTTGATCCAGCCGAACTGTTCCCACAGCAACGTGGCGAACAGCGTGATCAGCATCGCCACCGGGAACCCGATCGCCAACGCGATCGCGGATCGCCGCGCCAGCCGAAAGTCCCTGCGCACCATGCCGACCGCGAACGCGGCCAGCGGACCGAACTCCGGCCCGACCACCATCGCCCCGACGATGGTCACCGGGGAATCGGTGGCCACACCTACCGCGGCGAGCAGGCATGCGATGGTAAGGAACGCGAGGAACGTCGAGTTGAGCGTCGACTCCTCTTTCGTCTGCGCAAGCAGTTCTTCCCACACCACCGCATCGGTCGGGTCGCCCGGCGCCGCCTTGACCGCCCGGTCCCCCGCCTCAGACAACACGGTCTCGACCGGCCCGAGGGTGATGCCGCCGGATTCGGGGATGCCGAGGGCGGTCAGCTCGGCCAACACCTCGTTGCCCGCCTCGCGCGCGACGTCGGCCTGTATCAGGTCGCCTGCGGGTTCCACCGCGACGCCGCGAGCCAGGGTCACATGGGTGGCCCCTGGGTTCGCGGCGAGCACGGCCAGCACCTTGTCGGTGGTGTCCGACGGGCTGATCATGCGCAGGTGCAGCAACGGATCCCCTCGTGGTCAGCGTCGCCCGGCGGGTCGACGGATCGAAACTGTCCAGAAGGTACCGTTCCCACCGTTATTCGGCGGGTTGGCCCGCCTTCGCGTCGGCCTTGTCGCCCTTCGCCGCGGGCTTGGCGTCCAGCCCCGCCTCCTTGCGCTGCTGCTCGGTGATCGGCGCGGGCGCGTCGGTCAGCGGGTCGACGCCGCCGCCGGTCTTCGGGAACGCGATCACCTCACGGATCGAGTCGAGCCCGGCGAGCAGCGCGACGATGCGGTCCCAGCCGAACGCGATGCCGCCGTGCGGCGGTGCGCCGAAGGCGAAGGCGTCCAACAGGAATCCGAACTTCTCCTGCGCCTCCTCCTGGCTGATGCCCATCACCTTGAAGACGCGCTCCTGCACATCGCGGCGGTGGATACGGATGCTGCCGCCGCCGATTTCGTTGCCGTTGCAGACGATGTCGTAGGCGTAGGCGAGCGCGGAACCCGGGTCGGTGTCGAAGGTGTCGACCGATTCCGGCTTCGGCGAGGTGAACGCGTGATGCACCGCCGTCCAAGCCGAATGACCGAGCGCCACATCGCCGCTCGCGGTGGCCTCGGCGGCGGGCTCGAACATCGGCGCGTCCACGATCCAGACGAACGCCCACGCGTTCTCGTCGATCAGCCCGACCTTGCGGGCGATCTCGCCGCGTGCGGCGCCGAGCAGCGCGCGCTGCGCCTTGGCCGGGCCCGCCGCGAAGAACACGCAGTCGCCGGGCACCGCGCCGACGTGCTTGGCCAGCCCGTCGCGCTCCGCGTCGCTCAGGTTCTTGGCGACCGGACCGCCGAGCGTGCCGTCCTCGTTGATCAGCACATAGGCCAAGCCTTTGGCGCCGCGCTGCTTCGCCCACTCCTGCCAGGCGTCGAGCTGACGTCGCGGCTGGCTGGCGCCGCCCGGCATGACGACCGCGCCGACGTACGGCGCCTGGAACACCCGGAACGGCGTGTCCTTGAAGTACTCGGCGCATTCGGTGATCTCGATGCCGAAACGCAGGTCGGGCTTGTCGGAACCGAAGCGCCGCATGGCTTCCGCGTAGGTCATGTGCGGAATCGGGGTCGGGATCTCGTAGCCGATCAGCTTCCACAGCCCGGCCAGGATCTGCTCGGCGAGCAGGATCACATCGTCCTGGCGCACGAAGCTCATCTCGATGTCGAGCTGCGTGAACTCGGGCTGACGGTCGGCGCGGAAGTCCTCGTCGCGGTAGCAGCGCGCGATCTGGTAGTAGCGCTCGATGCCGCCGACCATCAGCAGCTGCTTGAACAGCTGCGGGCTCTGCGGCAGCGCGTAGAAGCTGCCCGGCTGCAGGCGCGCGGGCACCAGGAAGTCGCGGGCGCCCTCCGGGGTGGAGCGGGTCAGTGTCGGCGTCTCGACCTCGACGAACTCGTGGTTCGCCAGCACGGCGCGGGCGGCGGCATTCGCCTTGGACCGCAGCCGGATCGCGTGCGCCGGACCTTCGCGGCGCAGGTCCAGGTAGCGGTACTTCAGCCGGGCCTCTTCACCGGGCTGCTCGTCGAGCTGGAACGGCAGCGGCGCGCTCTCGTTGAGTACCTCGAGCTCGGTGACGTTCACCTCGATGGTGCCGGTCGGCAGCTCCGGGTTCTCGTTGCCGTCCGGGCGCAGCTCCACCACGCCGGTGACGCGCACGCAGTATTCGGCACGGAGCCGGTGTGCCTGCTCGGCTGGTTCGCCCTCGCGGAACACCGCCTGCGACACCCCCGACGCGTCGCGCAGATCGATGAAGATCACGCCACCGTGGTCACGCCGCCTGGCCACCCATCCGGTGAGGGTCACGGTCTGACCGGCATGCTCGCTTCGCAGCGAACCAGCCAAGTGGGTGCGCAGCACAAGGTTCCTTTCGACGACTTCGCACCGGCAGGCAATGGCCAGGTGCGCTAGTCATCGTAGCCAGCCAGGACGCTGAGCCGAAAACCGATATCCGCGCTGTTCACCTGACGCGCGGTGGCCACTGCCATTTTCAGGCTGCCAACTATTCCTGACGATTTCCTGCGCCATCCGATACGAGCTATTCCGCCACGCTCGCGGCAGCCCCTCGCCGCCTCTGTTTCCATCGCGACATCCTCGCGCCGCACAGGGTTGAACCGCCCGGAACGTGGCATCCCGGGACCGTGGCGAAACACGTCCGCCGGGTGGAATCAGACCCCGCCCCGCTTGTGTCAAGCTTTAGACCACGCGGCGCCCGTGCAGGCGACAACACAGAGAGCGACGACGATGACCTTCAACGAGGGCATGCAGATCGACCCGGACCGGGTTTCGGTAGGTGGCGGACCGGGCAGGGGCGGCAAAATCGCGCTGGGGGGTGGTGCGGGCGGACTGATCGTGCTGGTGCTGGCACTGCTGCTCGGCGGCGATCCAGGTTCGCTGATCGGCGATCTCACCGGCGCCCAGGACTCTCAGGTGGCACCGGCGCCCGGTGGCTTGCCGGAACGCTGCACCGACGGAGCGAGCGCCAACAAATACGTCGACTGCCGGGTGGCGCTCACCATCCAGAGTCTGGACTCGGTGTGGGCGCCGGAACTGCCGAAGCAGACCGGCCAGCGTTATGTGGAGCCGAAGGTCCGGATGTTCTCCGGTGCCATCAGCACCGGATGCGGCAATGCGACCAGCGCGGTCGGCCCGTTCTATTGCCCGGCCGATCAGAGCGCCTACTTCGACGTCAGCTTCTTCCAGGAGCTTACCGATCGCTTCGGCGCCAGCGGCGGGCCGCTCGCCCAGGAATACGTGGTGGCGCACGAGATCGGCCATCACCTCCAGAATCAGCTCGGCGATATCGACCGCGCCCAACGGGATCCGCAGGGCGCGAACTCCGCCGCCGTGCGCACCGAGCTGCAGGCCGACTGCTACGCCGGTCTCTGGGCGCACTTCGCGGACAAGACCCCGGCGCCGGGCAGCAACCAGCCATTCCTGAAGCCGCTGTCGGACAACGACATCCGCGACGCGCTCTCGGCCGCGTCGGCCGTCGGCGACGACCGGATCCAGCAGGCGTCCCGGGGACGGGTGAATCCGGAGGCGTGGACGCACGGATCGTCGGAGCAGCGGCAGAAGTGGTTCCTCACCGGATACAAGACCGGCCAGGTCAAGGCCTGCGACACCTACTCCGCGCCGAGTGTGGACAATCCGCCGGCACTGCGCTGACCGGTCGGATTGCCCAACACGCCAACCGCATTCGCCACGCGCGGATTTGACGCTCCGCTGACATCCCTGTGCGATGTCAGCGGAGCGTTGTCATCGACACGGAGGTTGCGAACTATGCGCCGAACGAAAGCCGCACTGCTGGTCGCCATGCTGGCGCTCGCGATCAGCACCGGAACCGCGGCAGCCGACCCGCCCGACCAGCCGGCGGCGCACGGTCCCGTCTCCGCTCCGCTCGCGCTGCTCACCCTCACCACCATCCCGAACGGCTGGCAGACCCGCATCGACCTCCGTCCCCAGCTCGAGGTGTCCGGTGACGGGCGAGCCGTGAAAATGCCCGATGCCGTTGCCGCGGAACGACATCCGGACAGCCCGCCGCAGAAGGTCAACGGCCACATCCCGCCCGAGGCCCTCACCGCCGCCCTGGCCGAAACCCGAGCCCTCGCCGCCGTCGACTTCGGCATGCCGACCATCACCGATCAAGGCAGCCAAATCATCGACCTGATGCCGCAGGCACCCGAGGAAGACGCCCACCTCGTCGTCTACGCCCCCGACTCCACCGAAGGCCTTGCCCCAGAACAACAAGCCGCCCGCAAACGCTTCGCCGACCTCTACCGCAAACTCCTCGACGCCTTCGTCCCCAGCCCCTGACCCCACCCTCGGCCGAGCGCCTATTCCCAACAGCAGGAAGCCCGGCCCGAGCAAACGTCTGCTGCTCGAGCCGGGCTACCCCGAACGATGTCTTCCTAGAACTGATCCTGCTCGTAGTCGGAGCTGATGATCTCATCGGAGTGCGTCGCGCCGATGACATCCGGGGTGGATTCACCGAGCGGACCGGTGAGGTCGTCGTTACCGGTGGCACTCTGGTAGGGCTGCACATTGCGCGAGTGCTCGTCGTCGTTGCGCTGCCCACCTGCAGCGCCGGGAGCGCCCATGAAACCGCTGCCCGCACCGGCGGTGGTGGTGCTCGGTGTGCCGGTCGAGGTCGGACCGAAACCGGTGGCGGGGACGCCGCTGATCGGGCGGATCGGCGACATGCTGGTGCCGGGCAAGGCGGTGGCCTTGGGCATCGACGGGGTGCCGGTGCTCGGCCGACTGCTCGGACTGCCGGTGCCGGTACGGCTCGACGGGCTGCCCGGTACGCCGACCGGAGTGCCGTGGTTGGTCGTGCTCGGGCTGTTGGTGCTGGTCACCGATGAGGGCGAGGTGGTGGTCGGGGCGCCGGTGGACGAGTTCAAGCCTGCGGCCTGGGTTGCGGTGTCCGACGCGGTGGACTTGGCCTGCTCCAGGATCGGCTGGCCGACGTTCTGGGCCAGCGCCTGCGCGATCTCCTGTGGGGCCGGTCCGCCGCCGGGGGCGACCAGCTGCTGCACCATGCCGCTCAGCTCGCCCGTCTTCCCGGCGAGGTCGCCGCGGGTGGCGTTGACGATGCCGACGGCTTGACCGAGATGCTCGGTCGCCGACGCCATCAGTGTGGCCTGGGCGGGCGGGGTCAGAATCACCGGCGCCATCGCGGTCGCCTGGGTGGCGAACGACGAAGCGACGGTGAGCAATTGCGCGTTCCCCTGCTGCACCACCGCGGCGGCCCGCTGGGTGAGCTCGGAGATGTCGATGCCGCGCTTGCTGGTTTCCTGGCCTTCGGTGTTGGCCTGCTGGCTGGCGGCCTGCGCGTTGCGGGCGGCCTGGCTCTGCCACAGTTGCTCGACGGTGGTCATGCTGCCCTTGCCGACCTGCATGGCCATATCGATGACCTTGGAGGACTGGCTCAGGATGGCGGTCGGGTCGAGCGCGCCGATGACGCCGGTGCCGAAGCTGCCGAGCAGGTCGAGGATCGGCTTCATCAGCAGGTCGACGCCGGGCAGCGCGGGCACCGCGACGCCCTGCATGAGCGCGGCGACCGGGTCGGCGGGCAGGGCGGGCAGCGAGGTCGGGACCGCGGCGCCGGCCTGGCTCACCGCGGCGGCGGCCGCGCTGGGCGCCGAGCCGAGTGCGCCGTTCAGCACGCCGGTTGCCTGGTCGAGCGCCTGCGTCACCGGAGCGGACACGTGCTGCAACGCGGCTTGGGTGTCACCGAGCAGGGCCGAGACATCGGACGGCACGCCGACGATGCTTTGCGCGTCCGGCGTGGGATTGCCGTTCATGCCCGGCAGGCCTGCCGGGGTGGCGAGCGCGTTGTTCTGCTCGTCGCTGATCCGCTTGGACAGCACGAACTCCGGCGACTCGATCGGCGGCATGTCGTCGGGCACCTGGCCGAGCGGCACGTCGAGCACGGCCTGGGCGGCCGAGTTCTGCGTCGCCTCGAACACGGCCTGCTGGCTGATGGCCACGTTCTGATCGGCGGCGTGCGCTATCGCGTGCTCCTCCGGTGCGATCACCCCCGTGTCGAGTGGCTTCATACCGCGCCGCCGATCTGGTTGCCGATGGCGTTGAGCGCGGCCGAGCTGGACCAGTCGGTCGCGTCGTAGGCCGCGGCGGCGCTGAACGCCGACTCGGAGAGCTTGGAATACTTGGCGGACAGATCGTTGATGTCCTTCGCCTGCAGCACCTGCGCCGCGGCGAACATCGCCAGATAGTCGACCCCGATCAAGCCGAACACCGGCACGAGTGCCGAGACGTTCTTGACCGCGTCGAAATTACCTGCCCCCGCAAGATCACCGGCGATGCCCGCGTTCGTGGCGGCGAACGCCCGGACCGCGTCGGTCTCTACCGAGAGATCACTCATCGAGTTGCCCCCCAAATCGTCGTGCACATCAGTGTCGTGAACTTCTTCGTCGTCACCGTCTGCCCATGCCGAACGGCATCGGCCGCTACGGTTGGGCTCAATATAGCGGACGGTACCGGCAACTTTCGAGCCCATCGCGACGTTCACAAGGGGAATAGGAAGGAAACTGGAACGTGTTGCAAATTAGAACAAGTTCTATATTCTCGATGCCATGAAGGTCGCAGTGACCGGCGCAGCCGGCTACCTTGGCACGAATCTGCTCCGCCTGCTGGTCGCGCGCGGCCATGAGGTCACGGCCATCGATCGGGTGGTGCCACCGACGGCGGGCGAGCCGAACGTCACCTGGGTCAGCGGGAACGTGCTGGATCCGGCGTCGATGCGGGAGACGCTGCACGGCGCCGAGGTCGTCTATCACCTGGTCGCGGTGGTCACCCTGGCCGAGAAGAACGACCTGGCCTGGAAGGTGAACACCGAGGGCGTCCGGGTGGTCGCCGAGGCCGCGCTCGCGGCCGGCGCGCGCCGCATGGTGCACACCAGCTCCATCCACGCGTTCAACCAGTACACCTGCGGCGGACGGATCGACGAGAGCGCGCCACGCTCCACCGATCCCACCCTCCCCGTCTACGACCGCTCCAAGTGGACAGGCGAGGTCGCGCTGCGCAAGGTGATCGACCAGGGCCTGGACGCGGTGCTCTGCAACCCCACGGGCGTGTTCGGCCCCCTCGACTACAGCAAGCCACTGTCGCGCATCAACCGCACGCTGCGCGACGCGGCGCAGGGCCGCATTCCGGCGATGATCGGCGGCGGCTTCGACCTGGTCGACGTGCGCGACGTGGCGCAGGGCTTGGTGCTGGCCGCCGAGCGCGGCCGCACCGGCGAGAACTACCTGCTCGGCGGCGAGATGATCTCGATGCTCGACCTGTGTCGCCTCGCCGCGACCCACGGCGGCAAGCGCGGCCCACGATTCGCCATCTCCCCCAAGCTCGTCGGCGCGGCGATTCCGCTGCTCGCGCCGATCGGCAAGGCCTTCAAATCCGACATCGTCTCGAAAGCCGCACTGGGCGCGCTGATCTCGGCCCCCGTCGTGGACCACGGCAAGGCCGAACGCGAACTCGGCTACCGACCGCGCTCGACCGACGAGACGGTGCGCGACCTCGTCGCCTTCTTCGCCGACCCGACCCCGCTGGCACCGGACACTCGACAGATCGCCTGATCAACGGCACCCGGACCGACTAGTCAAGCTTGCTTAGTCGCTCTCCGGGTGCTACTTTTTCAGCAGCTAGCCAAATTTGGCTAGTTCTCTGAAAGAGGGTATTCTCAATGGCCGGCGAAGTGACGGTGCCGATACTGCCGTGCAATTCGATCGATGACGTCGCCGAGTTCTACCGGATGCTCGGCTTCGAACAGACCTACCGCCAGACCCGCCCGAACCCGAGCCTGGTCATGCGACGGGAAGATATCCACCTGCACTTCGGCGCGATCTCCGGCTTCGAACCGGCCGATTCCTACGGTTCGTGCGTGGTGCTTGTCCCCGATATCGGCGCGCTGTTCGCCGCTTTCGCCGAGGGGATGCGCGCGGTACACGGCAAGCTACTGATCTCGGGAATACCGCGGATGACGCGCCCACGCAAGCGCAAGAACGCCGACAACCTCACCGGATTCCTGGTGGTCGATCCTGGCGGGAACTGGATTCGCTTCCACCCCAAGGCCGCAACGCCGGAACAGCCGGTCGGCGCGAGCAGGGGCAGGCTGCGCAAGACGCTGGACAACGCGGTCGTCATGGCCGATTCGCACGGCGACAATGCCCAGGCCGCAAAGATTCTCGACGGCACCCTCGCGCGTGAGCAGCACACCGCGACACCGGTCGACCTCGTCGACGCACTGACCTACCGAGCCGAATTGGCAGTCCGGATGGGCGATCCCGACTTGGCAGGGCGGCTACTCGACCGCAGCCGGACGATACCGTTGACCGACGCCGACCGCGGCACCCTCGCCGATGCCCTGGCCAACGCCGATGAGCTGCAATGCATTCTGCGCTCCCCCGGCACCGACTGAAAGGAACCCATGTCCGCGGTTCGCCTGCTCGTTCTCGGCGCTGTCCGGCGCCGGGACCGCGCGCACGGGTATCAAGTACGCGCTGACCTGGAATCCTGGGGTGCCCACGAATGGGCCGGCGTGAAGTCCGGCTCCGTTTATCACGCGCTCAAAGCCATGACCGGCGAAGGACTGCTGATCGCGCACGAAATCACGCCGAGCACCACGGGTGGGCCGCCGCGCATCGAATACGAGGTCACCGACGCGGGCGACCAGGCCTACTTCGCGCTGCTGCGCACCGCTCTCTCACAGCGGGATCCGCGAATGGACATGCTCGCCGCCGCCGTCGGTCTCATCGATGATCTCCCCCGCGCCGAAGCCATCGCCCTGCTGCGGCAACGCGCCGAGGCGATGGAGCAGTGGCGGACGAGCGTCACCAGCGAACTGCCGCCCGGCACCGATCTGGACACCTGGGGGCCGGTCGGCGAAGTACTCGGACTGTGGTTGCACACCGCAGACAGCCGCGCCGAGTGGACCCTTCGACTCATCCGCCGCCTCGAAGCGGGCGCGTTCGATATGGCAGACGACAAAACTCGGCAGTGAGCGAGACCGGTGCGCTCAGGGGCAACGGGTGGCGAGAACGCAGAACTCGTTTCCTTCCGGATCGGCCAGGGTCACCCAACTCACGTCACCTTGGCCGACGTCCGCGTACCGAGCACCCAAGTCCAGCAAGCGGCGCACCTCTTCGTCCTGATCCCGGTCGGTCGGGTTGACATCGATGTGCAGCCGGTTCTTGATCGTCTTGCCCTCCGGCACGCGCGCGAACCCCAACGTCGGCGGCACCGGACCGGGACGATCCCTCCCTTCCGGCACCGAAGGGGAACCGATGGTGACGAACCCATCCTCTTCGTCCAGCACCTGGTAACCGAGGACCGCACACCAGAACTGAGCGAGACTCACGGGATCGGCACAGTCGATCGCGAGCTCGGTGAACTTACTGGCCATCTCAGGACCTTTCAGTGGATAACGGCTGCGCCCCACTCAACCCTGCACCGAACAGTTCGGCCACTCGATTTTCGCTCGGCGATGATCCGTGCAGTGCCGACCGATACGTCCAGCGACGTACCCGAGGAGTCGCTTCCTGAAGGACGCGCATCCGACCGCCGACCGCGATCGTGGAGATGCAGCGAAAGGGAAGTCGATGCATCGACACGAACGTAATTGGCGGCGGCGGTTGGGACTTGTCGCCGTGGGGATCGGGACCGTGGTGCTCGCCGGCACGCCGACGGCCACCGGGCATCCGGAGCAGTCCGTGCCCGACTGGATCGGACACCATGCCCTCCCACTCGACCACATCGACCCCGCCGGATCGCTCGAAGACCTTATCCCCTTTCGTCATTCGATCGGCGACGCACAGATCGTGGGGCTCGGCGAGTCGACTCATGGTGCGGCGGAAGAGCTCACGCTCAAGCACCGCACAGTGCGTCTGCTGGTCGAAGAGCTGGGGTTTCGTTCCCTCGCTGTGGAAGATCAGTGGACAACGGGGCTTCAGGTCAACGACTACATCCGCACGGGCACAGGCGATTTGAGCGTGATCGTCGACCAGCTCGGCGGGCAGTGGCAGACGCGGGAGGTGGCCGACGTGCTGCAGTGGCTGCGCGACTTCAACATCGGGCGCGCCGACAAGGTGCAGTTCTTCGGCGTCGAGTACTACCTGACGGGCCCGGCGGCCTATGACGCGGTCGACGCCTACGTCGCCGGGGCCGCACCAGAGCATCTCGCCGAGCTCCGCGATCACCTCGAGGCGATCCGACCCACCACACCGACAGACGACTACGTCCGCTGGTACCAAGGCGTTCCGGACAAACAGCCCTATGTCGACCATGCGCGCCGCGTTCATGACCTGATCGCCGACGTGCCACACGAGCCCGAGTCCAGAACCCATGAACTGGCGCTACAGCATGCGCGCCAGATCGTCTCGTTCTACGAGCATTACCGCCTGCCCTTTGCCGACAGCCTCGGGTACCGGGAGGCCCACGCGGCCCAAAACCTCAGGTGGTGGCGTGAATTCACCGGTGACAAGGTCGCGTATTGGGCGGCGAGCGCGCACACCGCCAACGCTCCTGAACTACGAATCACTGTCCCGCCCGGCCCCGACCTGCGCTTCCCGAGCGCGGGATCGTATCTGCGCCAGTGGTACGGCCACCAGTACTTGTCGATCGGCTTCACCTTCGACCACGGTGCCGTCAGCGTCGGACCCGACGAAACCGCTGTCATGCCACCGCCCGCCGCGGGCTGGTTCGAACAGCCCTTCGGCAAGGTGCAGCTCGACCAGTTCGTCCTGGATCTGCGTCGGCCCGCACCCATTTCGGTGCGACGCTGGCTCGCGGCTCCCGTGCGAACGCGGGGCCTGGCCCATGCTGGCCCCGGCTCGTACATGGACGGCGGCAGCCTGGCTCAGTGGTTCGACATGATCGTCCACCGCCAAGAGATCAGCCCCGCCGAACCGCGCTGACCTCCGCCGAGCGGCTGCGGCCGATGCACCGCAGCACGCACGCTGCCTGACTCCCCCAGTCGGGTGAGCTCGAAATCGGTCTCCCGGCCGACGTTTATGGGCACCGACTTTCCATACCGTCGAGGAGCCCCGCCGAGCCGATCCCGTAACGCGTGGATCCACTCGGCTTCTCAGCGTCGCCCCTCAGGAGCTACTGTGCTTTCCGCCTTCATGTCGGCTGCCCGAACCCCGGAACTCCGGCGGAAGGTGTGCTGGACGCTCGGACTGCTGGCGTTGTTTCGGCTCGGCGCGATAGTGCCTTCTCCCGGCGTAAATTTCGCGGCGGTGCGCAGTTGTATCGAACTGAACTCGGGTGGGGAATCCGCAGGCATTTACCAGCTGATCAACCTGTTCTCCGGCGGCTCGATGCTGCAGCTCTCGGTTTTCGCGGTCGGCGTCATGCCTTACATCACCGCGAGCATCATCACGCAGCTGCTGACCGTCGTGATCCCACGCTTCGAGGAGTTGCGGCAGGAAGGGCAGTCGGGCCAAGCCAAACTCACGCAGTACACCCGCTATTTGGCGATGGCGCTGGCATTACTGCAAGCCACGACGCTGGTTGCGTTGGCCGCGCGGGGGCAACTGCTGCGCGGCTGTGCCGACGACATCTTTGTCGACAGTTCGCTGTTCGCGATGCTCACCGCGGTGCTCGTGATGACGGCGGGGGCGGCGCTGGTCATGTGGTTCGGTGAGTTGATCACCGAGCGCGGTTTCGGCAACGGTATGTCGCTGCTGATCCTCGCTGGCATCGCCTCGCAGATTCCCGCTCAGGGCGGGTCGATCCTGGAGAGCCGGGGCGGAATCGTCTTCGCCGGTGTCTGTCTCGCGGTAGCCGCGCTGATCGTCGGCGTGGTCTTCATCGAGCAGGGGCAACGCCGGATTCCGGTGCAATACGCCAAGCGGGTGGTGGGCCGGAAGATGTACGGCGGTTCCGCGACGTACCTGCCGCTGAAGGTGAACCAGGCCGGTGTCATCCCGGTCATCTTCGCCTCGTCGCTGCTCTTCCTACCGAACTTGGTCGCGCAGTTCATGCAGGGGAACTCCAGCCCCGTAGCGGCGTTCATCCAGAAGTATCTGGCCGACACCGATCATCCCGTCCACGTAACCGGCTATTTCGCGCTGATCGTTTTCTTCTCCTACTTCTACGTCGCGATCACCGTCAACCCGCAGGAGCGTGCGGCGGAGATGAAGAAATTCGGCGGCTTCATCCCCGGCTACCGGCCCGGCAAACCGACCGCCGACCATCTGAGTCATGTCCTCAATCGGATCACCCTGCCCGGATCCCTGTATCTCGGCGCCGTCGCGGTGCTGCCGAACCTGGTGCTCGGTTTCGGTACGTCCGGTTCGGCGTCGATGCTGGCCTTCGGCGGCACCTCCACGCTGATCATGGTCAGCGTCGCCCTGGACACGGTCAAACAGCTCGAAAGCCAGGTGCTGAACAGGAATTACCAAGGGTTTCTGCGATGACATGCTGGGCATCGGCGGCTGATGAGCCTACGGTCTGAAACCATGGCTGCGAACCGCTCGACCCATCCGCTGCTGCGCGTGGTGTCCACGCTCATTCTCGCGATCACCGCGATGACGCTGTCGGTCGCTACCGCGCACGCGGACCCGCGGCCGACCAATTACTCGGTGGACCTGCGGCCGGACCGATCGACGGGTGACGCCGACCCCGCTCGCGGGCCGGCCATCTCGGTGCTACTGGCCGACGGTCAGCTGCTGTTTCGGCTGGGTATGCAGGCCGCGATCGCAGGCCAACCGGATATGGCCTGCGTCGCGGAGGTCAGTGACGGCCGCGCCGCCGTTCGGGAGATCCAACGCCTGCGCCCGGACGTGGCCTTCATCGATCTCGACCTGCCCGGCTTGACCGACGCCGGGCCGATCGACGCCGCTACCACCAGAATCCTCGCCCTCGCCACCGAGCACACCGACGAAAACCTCTATCGCGCATTACAACTCGGTGCGACAGGGTTCCTCGCGCGATCCGCGCCCGTCGACGACCTGCTCGCCGCCGTCCGCACTGCGGTGCACGGCGCCGCCCTGATCGACCCGGTGCTGACCAGGCAGCTGATCACTCGCCTGTCCGCAGGCAGCGAACCGTTCCCGGCCACCCCGGAGGTCGAAACCCTCACGCCGCGGGAACATCAGGTCCTTCGGTTCATCGCGAAGGGGTACACCAACCCCGAGATAGCCCGCGCCCTCGGCATCGGCGGACAAACCGTCAAAACCCATGTCTCGCACGTGCTCACCAAACTCGGCGTCCGTGACCGCATCCACGCCGCGGTCTACGCGCACACCCGCCGGATCGGGCCGATCGAGACATAGCGGCCGATAGGCTGGCGGGGGGTTCGGCTGCTGGAGTCGAATGGCACGAGTTAGGCCGACCCATCCAGCATCATCGATGCGCGAGGCCGGGAAATCACGGCGCACTTCGACGCCGACCGAATGCAGATAGCGCAGGTCGTGCGGCCGCCGTCGTGACCGGCGCGCGGTAGCAGATTGCACTCCAGGCGAACATATGTTCGACTGGAGTGGTGCGGTGGCAAAGCCAGACCTTGGGCGCCGACGACGGCGCGCTGCCCGGGCTCACCCGGGCCGGGTTGACGCGCACCGTGCAGACCCCGGAGTTCGAGGGCATCACCTTCCATGAAGTGCTGTGTAAAAGCGCGCTGAACAAAGTGCCGGAGAGTTCCAACCTGCCGTTCCAGTGGACGATCAACCCCATGCGCGGTTGTTCGCACGCCTGCCGCTACTGCTTCGCCCGTCCGACACACGAGTATCTGGACCTGGACGCCGGCCGGGATTTCGATTCCCAGATCGTGGTGAAGACGAATATCGCCGCGGTGTTGCGCAAGGAGTTGGGCCGCCGCTCCTGGCATCGGCAGCCGGTGGCGCTGGGCACCAACACCGACCCGTACCAGCGGGCCGAGGGCCGATACCGGTTGATGCCCGGCATCATTCGCGCACTCACCGACTCGGGCACGCCGTTCTCCATCCTCACCAAGGGCACCCTGCTGCGCCGGGACCTCCCGCTGCTCACCCTGGCCGCGCGCGAGGTGCGGGTGAGCGTGGCGGTGTCGATCGCGATCTTCGATCTGGACCTGCACCGCAGCCTGGAAACCGGCACCCCGGCGCCGAAGGCCAGGCTGGAGCTCGTGCGCGCGCTCAGCGAGGCGGGCTTCGACGTGAATGTCATGGTGGCGCCGGTGATTCCGTGCCTCACCGACAGCAAGGCGCACCTGGACGAGCTGTTCGGCGCGATCGCCGACGCGGGCGCACGCTCGGCCGTCGCCTTCCCGATGCACCTGCGCGGCAGCACCCGCGGCTGGTTCCTCGACTGGCTCGCCGAGCATCATCCGGCGCTGGTCCGGCGCTACCGTCAGCTCTACGGCCGTGGCGCCTATGTGACGCCCGAGTACTCGACCTGGCTGCGCGAGCGAGTCGACCCACTCCTGAAACGACACGCGCTGAAGCCGGAAAAACGGGCCGAACCGGAGACACAGCCGCAAAGTCCGCACGCCACAGACCCGCAGCTGGCATTGTTCGGCTGAAGCCGCGCGCGATCGACCACCGGTACCCCGCAACGCAATACCCGGGAACCTCACATATCGGGCGGACGTACCGAGCGGTGCGGAGTAGTTTGGCGATGGCACCCTCTCATCGACGAGGAAGTGAAGCAGGCAGATGGTTTCGCACCACAACGATGTCGGCCCAGCCCAAAATGCCGCCGACGCAGCGAAATTGGAAAAGGTGGTCATTCGGTTCGCCGGTGACTCCGGCGACGGCATGCAGCTGACCGGCGATCGTTTCACGCACGAAGCGGCCGCGTTCGGCAACGACCTCGCCACCCAACCCAACTTCCCCGCCGAGATCAGAGCGCCCCAGGGCACGCTACCTGGCGTTTCGTCGTTCCAGATTCAGATCGCCGACTACGACATCCTTACCGCGGGCGATCAACCCGACGTACTCGTCGCGATGAATCCGGCAGCGCTGAAGGCGAATCTGGAGGATCTGCCGCGCGGCGCCACCGTCATCGTGAATACCGACGAGTTCACCAAGCGCAACCTCACCAAGGTCGGCTACCCCGCCGACCCGCTGGACGACGGCACGCTCGCGGACTTCGTGCTGCACCGCGTCCCGATGACCTCGCTCACCCTCGGCGCCACCGAATCCACCGGCGTCGGTAAGAAGGACGGCCAGCGCGCGAAAAACATGTTCGCGCTCGGGCTGCTGTCCTGGATGTACGGGCGGCCGATCGGCGGCACCGAGAAGTTCATGCGGGAGAAGTTCGCGGCCAAGCCCGACATCGCCGAGGCCAACGTGCTGGCGTTCCGGGCAGGCTGGAACTACGGCGAGACCACCGAAAGTTTCGCGACCACCTATCAAATCGCGCCCGCGAAACTGCCGCCCGGCACGTATCGCCAGATCACCGGCAATACCGCGCTCGCGTACGGATTGGTCGCCGCGGGTCAGCTCGCCGGGCTGCCCGTTTTCCTCGGCACCTACCCGATCACCCCCGCCTCGGACATCCTGCACGAGCTGAGCAAGCACAAGAACTTCGGCGTCACCACCTTCCAGGCCGAGGACGAGATCGCGGGAATCGGTGCGGCACTGGGCGCTTCGCTCGGCGGCGCGCTGGGTGTCACCAGCACCTCCGGCCCCGGGCTCGCGCTCAAGAGCGAGACCATCGGCCTCGCGGTGATGACCGAGCTGCCGCTGCTGGTGATCGATGTGCAGCGCGGCGGGCCGTCCACCGGCCTGCCGACCAAGACCGAGCAGGCCGATCTGCTGCAGGCGCTGTACGGGCGCAACGGCGAATCACCGGTCGCCGTGCTCGCGCCGCGCTCCCCCGCCGACTGCTTCGCCACCGCGGTCGAGGCGGCCAGGATCGCGCTCACCTATCGCACACCGGTGCTGCTGCTGTCCGACGGTTCGATCGCGAATGGTTCGGAGCCGTGGTCGATTCCGCAGGTCACCGACCTGGCGCCGATCGAAACCGGGTTCGAGCCGGAAGGCGACGACGCCGACCCGTTCCAGCCCTACGCCCGCGACCCGGAAACCCTGGCCCGGCCGCTCGCCGTCCCGGGCACCAAGGGTCGCGCGCACCGGATCGGCGGGCTGGAGAAGGCCGACGGCAGCGGCAACATCTCCTACGATCCGGCCAATCACGAACTGATGGTTCGGTTGCGGCAGGCCAAGATCGACGGCATCAGCGTGCCCGATCTCGAGGTCGAAGATCCGGATGGGCGGGCCGAACTGCTGCTCATCGGCTGGGGTAGCTCCTACGGGCCGATCGGTGAGGCCTGTCGCCGCGCGCGCCGGCGCGGCGTGCCGGTCGCGCAGGCGCACCTGCGTCATCTGAACCCGTTGCCCGGCAACGTCGGTGCCGTGCTGCGGCGCTACCGCACGGTGGTCGCACCGGAAATGAACGGCGGCCAGCTCGCGTTGCTCCTGCGTGGGAAGTACCTGGTCGATGTGCAGCCGTGGACGAAAATCGCGGGCACCGCGTTCTCCGCGCAGGAACTCGTCGGCGTGATCGACGCCGCGTTGGACGGCTCGATCGAGGAGATGGAACAGGACAAGGCCTTCGCCGCCAGAGCGCGGGCCACGTACGTCAGCACTGGGGGTAACGAATGACCATCGTGGAAACCTCGCTTGTCGGCACAGATCTCGGCTTGACCGGACTGTCCGGGGTACCCGCCGCGGCGGGTCCGCAGAAGGTGAAGGACTTCACCACCGATCAGGAGGTGCGCTGGTGCCCCGGCTGCGGTGACTACGTGATCCTCGCGACCGTGCGCGGATTCCTCGCCGAACTCGGATTGCGCAGGGAGAACCTGATGTTCGTCTCCGGGATCGGCTGCTCGAGCCGCTTCCCGTATTACCTCGAGGCGTACGGCATCCACTCCATCCACGGCCGCGCGCCCGCCATCGCCACCGGGCTCGCCGTGACCCGCCCCGACCTGTCGGTCTGGGTGGTGACCGGCGACGGTGACGCGCTGTCCATCGGCGGTAACCATCTCATCCACGCACTGCGCCGCAACGTCAACATGACGATCCTGTTGTTCAACAACCGGATCTACGGACTCACCAAGGGGCAGTACTCGCCGACCTCGGAACAAGGCAAGGTCACCAAGTCGACCCCCATGGGTTCGGTGGACCACCCCTTCAACACGCTGTCGATCGCGCTCGGCGCCGAAGCCACCTTCGCTGCCCGCGCCCTGGACTCCGATCGCGCGGGACTCACCGAGGTGCTGCGCGCCGCCGCCGAGCACCGCGGCACCTCGTTCGTCGAGATCCTGCAGGACTGCCCCATTTTCAACGACGGGTCGTTCGACGCCCTGCGCCGCGACAATGCCGCCGCACACCTGGTCCCGCTGCACCACGGCGAGCCCATCCGCTTCGGTGCCGACAATGAATTCGCCGTCATCCGAAGCGGTTTCGGGCTAGAGGTAACCCGCACCGACGCTGTCGCCGAATCCGACATCGTCGTACACGACGCCTACACCGACAACCCGGAATACGCCTACGCCCTCTCCCGCCTCTCCGACCAAGCGCTCGACCACGTCGTCACCGGCGTGTTCCGTAGCGTCAGCCGCCCCACGTACGACGACGGAGTGCGCGCACAGACGGCGCTGGCGCGGGAACGCAAACCGGTCGACCAGGACTCGCTGCAGTCGCTGCTCAGCGGTCCCGAAACCTGGACGGTCAGCTAGGGCCTGTCGCAAAGTCCGGCCGGATGCCTCCGGGCTGGATGGGACTTTGCGACAGGCCCTAGGTCAGGCTGTTCCGCTGTCAGGGGCGCTTGGCGAAGCCCAGGTCGATCACGGCGTCGCGCTCCTGGGTGAGTTCGGCGACGCTGGCGTCGATTCGGGTGCGGGCGAAGTCGTCGATGGGTAGGTCGGGGACGATCGTGTAGGTGCCGTCGGTGCAGGTGACGGGGAACGAGCTGATGAGGCCCTCGGGGACGCCGTAGGAACCGTCGGAGGGGACCGCCATGGAGACCCAGTCGCCGTCGGCGGTGCCGCGCACCCAGTCGTGGATGTGGTCGAGGGCGGCGCTGGCCGCGCTGGCGGCCGAGGAGGCGCCGCGGGCCTGGATGATGGCGGTGCCGCGCTGCTGCACGGTGGGGATGAAGTCGTCGGTCAACCAGGCCGGATCGTCGATGCGGTCGAGGGCGGGGCGGCCGTCGATGGTGGCGTGCGCGAGGTCCGGGAATTGGGTCGCGGAGTGGTTGCCCCAGATGGCGACTCGGGCGATGTCGGCGGCGGGCGCGCCGGTCTTCTTGGCCAGCTGTGCGATCGCGCGGTTGTGGTCGAGGCGGGTCATCGCGGTGAAGCGGGCGGCGGGGACGTCGGGTGCGTTGCTCATCGCGATGAACGCGTTGGTGTTCGCGGGATTGCCGACCACGAGCACCTTGACGTCGTCGGCGGCACTCGCGTTGATCGCGGCGCCCTGCTCGGTGAAAATGGTGCCGTTGGCGGCCAGCAGATCCGAGCGTTCCATCCCGGCCGTGCGCGGCCGCGCCCCCACCAGCACCGCGACGTTGGCGCCCGAAAATCCTTCCCACGGATCATCACTGATGTCGATGGACTCCAGCAGCGGAAACGCCCCGTCCTCCAACTCCATCGCCACGCCCTCCAGCGAAGCCACCGCCGCCGGAATCTCCAACAGCCGCAACCGCACCGGCGTATCCGCACCGAGCATCGCCCCGGACGCGATCCGGAACAACAACCCGTACGCGATCTGCCCGGCCCCGCCGGTCACGGCAACGGTCACGGGCGCGGTCCGGCCGCCGGCGCTCACGACCGAGTCTCGCTCACGCTCGGCTCGGTCGTGCGCACCCGCACACCGGACCGTCGGTTCGCTCGTAGACGCTCGCTCACAGCAAACTCCTAGTAGTTGTGCGGACTCTCGATTTTCACCCTAACGACTCCCCCTCCCCGGAAAACCGCACGGTGAGCAACGAGACAGTCGTTCCTGTTCCCGCCATCCCCTTCCCCGCCCGTTGCCGCTGTTTCGAGCACTCCGCAGCACGGGCCGCCGAAGCGCGCGACAAGCGCGAGAATCTCGACTGCCATGACGGCTCCGACCGCAGGCCCGAACCGCGAGGATGGGACCGCCCGCGGATCAGCGGCTGCACACTAATTCGTCTGATGCGCACGGAACTGCCGCCGATCTCGCACTCCGTGAAGAACCTGCGCGATCGGGCGCTCGACTGAAAAGCTCAGGTCAGCGCGGCGACTTCTCGGTCGGTGAGAACTACCGGCGAGACGGCGTCTTTGACCCGCGCCATCTGAACGGCGCGGTACAGGGGTCGCTCGGCTAACCTCGCGTCGCGCGCTTCGGCGCGTAGCTGGTGTACCAGCAGCGCGGAAACGGCCACGGCAGCGGCTAGTTGGCTGGTCGCCAGCGCGTCGGCCAGGCGGCGCAGACCTAGGAGATGCAGTTCGCGGCCGCTGCCTGCGTCGGTATACATGGCCAGGGGGACGATTTGGGAGATCTCCCCTGCGGTCACGCGCAAGACGATACGGCTGAGGCGCGCGGGGAAGATCAGTACCTCGACGCCGGTCGCGGCGGACACCTCGATCCGCCGTTCACCGAATAGTCGGCGAGCGTGGATCATGGTGCCGGACATCCACATTCGACGCCGACGCAGGGCGAAAGCGTAGCCGACGGTCGGTGCGCCGACGACAAGTCCGATGGTCGCCGCGATCGGCCAGCTGACCACGGTCGCGGCCAGTAGTGCGGAGCCGATGCCGATGCCCGCCGCGGCCAGCGCCAGCCTGCGCAGCATCGGCGCGTACATCTCGGGTGCGACGAGGTCCAGCCCGACGGGTGGATCCGGGTGCTGCTCACCAGAATTCGACGACACAGGCCCACCTCTCCGCGACTCCGCGCCACGTCGTGCGCGCAGTCACGTTACCCCCGCACCCCCACTCCGGTGCCCCCTTCCGCGACGTTGCCACCGTTCCATACCCCACCGTGACATGCCGCGGGCACGGCGACGACGCCGAGACGACCTAGCCGGACACGTCCAGCGCTTCGCGAATCGCGACAATCACCTCACCGATCGGAATCTGACGCTGCTCCCCGGTCGCCATATCCTTCAACCCGATCGTCTCCTCGGTGAGGTCGCGATCCCCGAGCACCAGGGTGAACTTCGCACCGGATCGATCGGCCGCTTTCATCGCGCCCTTGACCCCGCGCCCACCGTAGGCGAGGTCCACGCCGATCCCAGCCGCACGCAGCTGCGCGGCCAGCACCACCAACCGCTGTTTGGCGGCCTCGCCGAGCGGCACGCCGAAGACCTCGCAGCGCGCGGGATCGCCTGCGGTCTTGCCTTCGGCTTGCAGAGCAAGCACCGTACGGTCCACCCCGAGCCCGAATCCGATGCCGGACAACGGTTGTCCACCGAGCTGCGCCATCAGTCCGTCGTAGCGCCCGCCGCCACCGATGCCGGATTGCGCGCCGAGTCCGTCGTGCACGAACTCGAAGGTGGTCTTGGTGTAGTAGTCGAGCCCGCGCACCATCCGCGGATTCACCACGTACGGCACGCCGAGTGCGTCCAGGTAGCCGAGCACCTGCTCGAAGTGCGTCTTGGCGGACTCGGAGAGGTGGTCGATCATCAGCGGCGCGTCGGCGGTCATCGCGCGCACCTCCGGCCGCTTGTCGTCGAGCACGCGCAGCGGGTTGAGCTGTGCGCGCCGCTTGGTCTCCTCGTCGAGCGGCAGGCCGAACAGGAACTCCTGCAACAGTTCCCGATACTGCGGACGGCAGGTTTCGTCGCCGAGCGAGGTGAGCTCCAGCCGGAAACCGTCCAGTCCGAGCCCGCGGAAGCCCGCGTCGGCGACTGCGATCACCTCGGCGTCGAGCGCGGGGTCGTCGACGCCGATCGCCTCGATGCCGACCTGCTGTAGCTGGCGGTAACGACCGGCCTGTGGTCGCTCGTAACGGAAGAACGGCCCGTTGTAGACCAACTTCACCGGCAGCTGCCCGCGGTCGAGCCCGTGCTCGATGACGGCCCGCATCACACCCGCGGTCCCCTCGGGGCGCAGCGTGACGCTGCGGTCGCCGCGGTCGGGGAAGGTGTACATCTCTTTACTGACCACATCGGTCGACTCGCCGACGCCGCGGGCGAACAGCCCGGTGTCCTCGAAGACCGGCAGCTCGATATGTCCGTAGCCGGCCAGCCGGGCGGCGCGGATCAGCCCGTCGCGCACCGCGACGAATTCGGCCGAGCCGGGCGGGACGTAGTCCGGTACCCCCTTCGGGGCGGAGAAGCTGCTGGTCTTGGTCACGATGGTCCAGTTTCCACCACCACGCCCCCGCAAGTCCAACCGGTTACGCCGACCTCCCGATCCGCACCCGTTCGTGCCCGTTATGCGCGATTCCGGCCACCTGTGAGGCGCACCGCACTCGGGAAGTGTCGGGCAGTCTCAGGAATAAATGGCAGACTCTCATGCCGTAACAACCGGACACGGGAGGAACGTGGTAGTGCCGAGCAACGAACAGCGGCGAGCAGCGGCGAAACGTAAGTTGGAGCGCCAGCTCGCCAACCGGGCCGAGCGCGCACGCAGGCGCAAGCAACTCACGATCGCCGGGTCGGTGCTCGGTGTTGTCGTCGTGGTCGCCGCGGTAACCGGGGTGTACTTCCTGACCAAGAGCGACGACAGCAGCAACGAGGCCAAGGACGCGACCCAGTCCAGCAGCGCGCCGTCGGCGGCCGCACCGCCACCGGCGGTGGCCAAGCCCGCGCTGGTCAACTGCGTCTACAAGGACAGCCAGAAACCGGCGGACAAGCCGGCCACCAAGCCGGTGAAGGCGGAGGGCATCCCCACCACCGGCAACGACGCGAAGGTCAGCGTCAGCATGGAGACCAACCAGGGTCCCATCGGCCTGACCCTGAACAACGCCGAATCGCCCTGCACGGTGAACAGTTTCGTCAGCCTGGCGTCGCAGAACTTCTTCGACGGCACCAACTGCCACCGGATGACTTCGGGCGAGGGCCTGAAGGTGCTGCAGTGCGGCGACCCGACCGGCAGCGGCATGGGCGGGCCCGGCTACGAATTCGACAACGAGTACCCGACGGATCAGCTCGATGCCAACGATCCGATGGCCGCGCAGAAGCCGATCGCGTACAAGCGTGGCGTGCTCGCCATGGCCAACGCGGGCCCTGGCACCAATGGCAGCCAGTTCTTCATCGTCTACGGCGATTCGCAGCTGCCGCCGAACTACACCATTTTCGGCACGGTGGACGAGAACAGCATGGGCACCCTGGACAAGATCGCCAAGGGCGGCCAGGACGACTCCAACGGTCCCGGCGACGGCAAGCCGAGCCAGCCGGTCACCATCGAGTCGGTCCGCGTCGACTGACATCGGGAAACCCGTTCGGGCCCTGCACTTGCACGAGTGCGGGGCCCGACACGTGTCGCGGCGAGGAAGGCGACCCTGATACTTCGGTAAGGGTTAGCTCAGGCCGGAGATACTCCGGCGAGTTCGCGAGCCTGTCGGAATTGTGCGATATATGCTGTTAAGCGGCACGGCCGTACGGTTGAGTCGCGGCTTTCTCGGGTAACCTCGAAAGAAGGAGTTCCCGTAGCGTAGTAACCCCTTCACCTGGGCGACCCCCGAGCAAGGGCGCGCGACGACACGGAGTTCTCCCGGTGTCCAAGTTTGCAGCCGGGGCATCCTCCACGGACTACAGTTCGCGTGGCGGTGCCCAGACAAAGCACCACAACAACCATAATGTGATCACTGCAGCATCGGGGAGCAGCCATGTCCGAGGAACTGGACGACATCGGCCGCGAGACAGCGGCCATGATGAGGACTATGTTGCAGCTTGCGACACTGGTCGCACTGCGGACCCGCGAGCGTGGTCAAAAAGAAGCCGAAGCGCGCGTCAAGGTGACCGAGGCTCGCATGAAAGAGGCCCGCGAGATGCAGATCCGCGAGGCCCGCGACTCGAAGGCCAAAGACCCGCGCAACACCGAGCTCGCCAGGATGATCGAGAAGCCGATCCCCGAGCGCGGTGTCTCGCTGGAGAAGGATCGCTTCACGGCGCAGGCCGAGGCCACCCGCATGGCGGGCATCGCCGCCGCCGCGCACGCCAAGCCCGCCGTGCAGTACGACTCGCCCGAACGCCGCATGGCGATCGCCGCGCATCTGGCGAAGATGGGCGTCGCGCCCGAACTCGCCGCGGTACGGATGCTGATCGAAGTAGGCCAGGCCCAGCCCCCCATCGAGGCGGTACGCACTCGCCCCGAAGAGGCGCCCGCGGTCACCAGGGCCAGGGAACAGGAATCCCGCGGCCTGGAACGCACCAGGTAGACAACCGAGAAAACGCCCGCTTATCAAGCGGGCGTTTCTTTTTCGCTGCACACTACATCCGGAAATCACCGATCGTCGGATCACCGAACATGCCGTGCTGCGGCGACTTCAGCGGCAACGGGCTGAGCATGTCCTTGTGCCCGTTACGCACACTGCAGTACTTGAACGGCCCCTTCGGGTCGAACAGCTTCGACATGTGCGGATCGGCGTGATCGAGGAACCACACGCTCAACCCCGTTGCCCCGTCGAGCCGGAAGTGCTCCCAGGCCCGCCACATCGCGTCCAGGCGGGCGATCGCCTCGGCGTGCTGCCACCACTCCGGGCACCACACCGTGTCGCTGAGATCGGTGACCTGACGCCGGTACACCAGACTCAGATAGTTCTCCACGAACTCGACAACGCTCGCGTAGATCATCGGCTGCTGCTGCTGTTCGGTCACGGCCGCGCCTCACTGGCGCGCGTGGTAGCCGATGGTGCTGCGTCCGAGGCTCGCTCGCTCACAGTGGCCTGACCTCCTCGACCTTCCCGAATTCCGGCGGCGGCGTGCCCTTGCTGAGCGACGGCGTACCCGGAATCAGATCGGTGATCTCCGTCTTTCGCTGCGGATCATGATGTGAGATGGACTGCTTCACCTCGGCAGCGTACTCGCCCTCCCACCACGGAACCGTACGAACCAGTACCGGCGGCGCGCCGGACGGGAAGACGATCACCCGGCCGCGAGGCAGCTGGGCCAGCGCCTGCACGCTGAACGTCTTCGACGACCCGAGCGAACGCGAATAGCTCTTGCCGCCTTTGGATTCCGACACCGAGGCGGACACCACCTCGTAGTCGCCGATCGCCTCGGAACGCTCGCGCAGGAAGTTCGTATCGTCTACCCCGCTTCCCAGCACCTTGATGTTCGCGGCGGCCCACAGCGCGTTCATGCCCGGCTCACCCCAGCAGCGCACGCCCTGCGCCCACGACTGCAGCACGGTCATCACCACGATGCCGCGCGAGCCGAAGTGGCTGTACTGCTTGGGCAGATCCTTCCAGCGCACCACGTTCGCGGCCTCGTCGAGCACCGCGAGCAGCGGAATGGCCAGCCGGCCACCACCGGACTGCGACGCCTTGCGCATGGCCACGTCGATCACGGCCTCGGTGAGCGCGCTCACCAGCGGCGCCGCCGAGCCACGGCCCTCCAGCGAGAGGCTGTAGAGGGTGCCGTTGCGTTCGATGAACTCGAGCTCGTCGAACTCCCTGCGGTCGCCGCCGCGGGTGATCCACGGGTGCACGTTGGACAGCTTGAGGCAGCGGATCATCTTCTTCGCGGTGCCGAAAATGCCACTGCGCGTGCGGGCGTCGGTGTTGTACTGCGACGACAGACCCGACGCGGTGTAGTGATGGCGGGCCGCGCGCAACAGCTCGATGGGCTCGGTGTCCTGCGGGTTGGTCACCCATTCCCACACCTGCACGATCGGCCTGCTGCCGTTGCGGTCGCCGACGGCCGCGGCCAGGAACAGTCCGGCGAGCAGATCCTCGGCCTCGGGGTCGAAGAACGCGTCGGTCTTGGCGTCGGAGCCGTCGTCACCGTCGGCGAAGTGCCCGGCCAGCCGCGCCGCCCGCATTTCGCAGCCCTCGCGGCGCGCGTCCACCCAGGCCAGCGGATCCCAGAACCAGCTGGGCTCCTCCCCTGCCACACCCTGCGGGTCGAACACGAATGTGGGACTTCCCTTGGCCTCGCGCACATCTCGGGTCGCGTCCACCACGTCGCGCTTGTTGGAGGTGGCCAGCACCGGCCCGATCGCGGTGAGGATCGCCGGGATCACCCGTGAGGTCGACTTGCCCTGCCGCGGGCCCCAGATGTCGAGGTGCAGATCCTCGTAGGAGCCGTACAGCATCTGGCCGTCGGCGATCCCGATGCCGATCGGCACGCCGGGCACGTCCTCGGTGCCGAGGCGCACGCCGAGCTGCTGGGCCTTCTCCCGCACACCCTTCGCGGTGAGGTGGGCGATGGCGCCGCCCTGGCCCATCACACCGGCCTTCTCGTCGACCGGCAGCACACCGATGGACCTGCGCTTCTTGAGCTGCCTGCGGATGAGCACCCAGGCCAGCACCGCCGCGACCACGATCAGCACGATCACCGTCGACGCCCGCGGCCACCGCAGGTCGCCCCTGATCAGGTCCGCGACGATGGCAATCGGATTGATCGGGATCGACTGCGTCGGGAACGACAGCATGTTGCCCAGATGCAGCGACAGCCAGAGCGTTCCGAGGATCGCGAACCCGGCGTATAGCAAAATGAGGGTTGCGTCCGGCCCGATCGCGGCCGGATCTTTGACCGGCTTCTTCGCCATGGCTGCCTCCTCTTTCTGTGCGGGAAATGTCTTGGGGTTCAGCGGAACGCGTCGAGCCGCCAGCCTTCGGGCGTGCGCACCACGGTGGCGATGACCGTCGCGGGCGGCAGCGTCTCCTTGCGGCCGTTCGGGTAGACGACGGTCTGCTCGATGCCGATCTTGAACTGCTGCATGTTCGGGTCGCCGCCGCTGGGCGGTTTCTCGCCGGAGGCGAAGGTGAACGCCCCGACGCGCGCCTTCGCGGCGGCCCAGTCCGCCCACTGCAGCGTGGTCCGCGGCGTCTCCAGGCCGGTTGGTGAGCCGTCCAGCATGCGAACCAGGCTGGGACCCAACCACTTCCGGGCCCGCGTCAGCGACGTGCCCTGGGCTTCGGTGGCGGGTTGCCAGGTGTAGATCTCCTGCAGCGCGGCCACCGCGACGCCGTCGGGCGTGACCGGGTCGGGTGCGGGCACCCCTTCGAGCAACCGGGTCGTTGACGTAGCCGGGGGCGCGCCACCGGATCCGGTGTCCGCGCCGTCTCCGCGACCACAGGCCGCGCCCAGCATCGCGACGCTCACCACCAGCATCACCACCAGTTTCGCGCGTACCTGTGCCGTGTTCGATGTGCGGCGGGGCCCGTCGTTCCCGCCGCTGTTATTCCAGGCTAACCGCATCGACCGACAGTTCGGCAGTCCCGAGGTCGCGTGTTCGGATTCGTTGCCCGCGATCACAACACCCTCCTCGCCCGGCTGTCCCCCGGCACCTGCACCTCGCCGACACCGCCGCCGCCACGCGTGCCGGGCACCGCCTGGATCATCCGCCCGTTTCCGGAGTAGATGCCCACCTGGGCGGGCCCGCGCAGGCCGAACGAGCTGAACACCAGATCCCCCTCCTGAATCTTGCTCATCGGCACCTCGACGCCCGCCTCCCACTGCTGTTCCGCGGTGCGCGGCAACGTCACCGAGCCGGACGAGGCCGCGAACACCGCGGCCGCCGTCAAACCGGGGCCGTCCAGTCCGCCGCCGCTCGGCCCCTGCGGGCCACCGCCACCCCACACGTAGGGCGTGCCGAGCCAGTCGTGCGCGGCCTCGACGATCTGACTGCCGCCGCCGCCCTCCTCGGGTGCGAACCGGCCGAGCGCGCCCGGCGCGCGGTACTGCGCCTCCATCGCGAGAATGTTCGCCACGTACGGCTGGGTCTCGGACAGGTGCGCCGCCACCCGATTCGGCATGCCGCCGGACGCGAGGACCGCGCCTTCGCCGGCGTTGTACGCGGCCAGCGACAGGGCGGTGATGTCGCCCTGCACCTTGCCCTCGGCCTGCCACTGCGTGATCTTGTTGGCAATGGCGCACATATAACGGCCCTGCCCGATGATCGCGTCACCGTCGTCCCACACGCTGGCGCTGCCGTTGCCGTCGGCGTCGATCACATAGGGCTGACCGTCATCGGGGTTCACGCTGACCGCGGTGGTCGGCAGGAACTGCGCCAGGCCCTGCGCGCCCGCGGGCGAGGTGGCGCCGCGACGGAAGCCGGACTCCTGCTTGCCCTGCGCGGCCAGCAGCGACGGGGTGATCTGCGGGCAGATCGAACCCGCACGGCGATACCAGATTTCGAGTTCCGGCGGCACCTTGCCCGCCGCGAGCGCGCCGCCCGCGCTGCCGAACCCACGGGTGCAGCGCGGATCGTTGGAGAAGGCCTGCGCGCCACCGACATCCGGCGTCGGCGCGCCGTCCAGCCAAGGCAGCGGGTCGATCTGGCGGCCGCCGGTGAACCGGCCGCCGGGCACGATCTCGAAATGCAGATGCGGGCCGCTGGATTCGCCTGCGGAGCCGACCTGGGCGATCGGCTGGCCCGCGCGCACCGTGTCACCGACGCGCACGTGCACGCCGGAGTCCCACATGTGGCCGTAGACGGCGGAGTAGGCGCGGCCGTTGGTGTCGATCGAGTCGACGACGATCCAGTTGCCGAAACCCGATGCGGGCCCGGCGGCTACCACCCGGCCGTCGGACACCGAGTAGATGGTGGTGCCGTCGGTGGCGGCCATGTCGATGCCGAGGTGCTTGCCGCCGCGCGCGCCGAAAACGTCGGACACCGTGAAGGTTCCGCTGGCCAGCGGCAGGGTGCGCCGGATCGGCCCGGCACCGGCGGCCAGCGACGGCGCGCCCGAGCTGGTCGGGTTCTGCGTTCCCGACGGCGGCGCCGCGGCGGCCGGATTCGCCGCTGTTCCAGAAGGATTCGCGCGCGGATCACCCGGCGGGTGGCCGCCCAGCGGCGGCAGGTTCGATTGGGTGCCGAGGATCAACGCGCCCTCGCACGGGTCGTCGACCGAGGGCAGCACGATGACCACCACGAGGGTCATCAGCGCGAGCACCGCGCCGAGCGCGCCCCACAGCAGCCCCTTCCCGGTCACCGCGGCCTCGCCGGGCCCGGCCCTCCACGCCGCCCCGTCACCACGCCGGACACAGTGCGGGCCGAGCGCATCGGCCATCTCGGCCGAAGCTGACCTTCGGTCCGGCAGTGGAGGTACAAGCCTGCGGTCGGCTCGAAGTTCACTGCCCGCGCCGGGATTCGTTGAGGGTGTCGGCGAGGGTGCGGTTCATCTCCGCGGCGGCCGCCAATTGTTGTTGCAGCAGCGCCACTTTCCGGCGCAGCGCGGACGCGTCCAAGCGCTCCAGGCTCGGGCCCTCGGCCGCGCGCACCCAGTTGCGCACCGAGTTGGTGTGCACACCGATCTGCTCGGCGACCACGCGGCAGGCTTCCGACTCGCTGCGCATCTGCCCGGTGAGCGCGATGACCTGCTGGACAGCGGCCTGACGCACCTCGGGCGACACCCGGCGATAGGAGCGGTGTGGCATCATCCGACGCACCTCCCGTTCGGCAGGTGCATCGGTAAACCGGATCTCGGCTGATCTGTCATGCGGCGCTCCCGCTCGGCGAATCCGTCCCTCGGGCAGTCGATTCGGTGAATTCGCTGAACCGCTGGTTGGTGTCGTGAATGCCGCTCTCCTTCTCCGAGAGCGTGAACTCCATGTGGAACGGAATGCCGGGGCGCCGATCCTCGCCGATCTTCAGCAGGAACTTGCCGGTGCCCGGCGGCGACGGCCGCTGCTGGCCCGGTTTGAGGGCCTCACCGGTCAACGCCTGCGGCGCCGACCAGCCGGTCACCATCTGTTCCTCGGCGGAGGTGAACGGCACGATGCTGTCCAGCCGCTTGACCTCCTCGCCGGGCAGCGCGCCGAAGATCTTGGCGCGCGCGCGTTCCAGGAAGCCGAGCGCCTTGGCGATGGCGGCTTCCGAACCGAGGGCCTGCAGATCCTTGATGGTGTGACTGATCATGATCAGCGAGGTGGCGATGCCGCGCTGCAGACGGGTGAGCTCGTCGACCCGGTCGACCATGAAGTCGCCGAGGCCGAGCACCTGCCACAGCTCGTCCATCACGACCTGGAAGTAACGCTGCGGCCCGAGGTCGGCGTCGGAGAGCACGTGCGCGGCCTCGACCGAGGCGAAGCCGTCGGCCCAACAGGCCAGCATCACCGCGGCTTTGAGCTTCTTGTCACCGGTCGGGATGTGCGAGACGTCGATGCAGACCGCGACCGCACTGGTGTCGATCGGTACCGAGGTCTGGCCGTTGAAGATCGCGCCGAATGGACCCTGGGTGAGCGCGCGCAACGAGCGACGCAGGTTCTTGATCGCGTTCTGATACTCGGTGGGGTCGTCGGCGCCCGCGTCGAGCATCAACTCCTCGCCGCCCGCGACGATCACCTCGAGCAGGTGCTCCATGATCGGCGGCTGGTCCGGGGTGTAGCCACTGCCCGGCTGGTAGAGGATGCGCAGCGCGGTGGCGATGAGCGTCTCTTCGAAGTCGCGCACCCTGGCGCCGCGGACCAGCTCGACCAGACCCGCGATGAGGGTCACCTGGCGCGCCCGCAGATCCTGCAACACCTGAATCTGTAAGGCGGGGTGGTCGTCCAGGCGCGGCACCACCGCGCCGAGCACGCCGGCGGCCAGCGGATTGAGCTTGCCGTGGCCGTAGCCGAGGTCGATCACCTGGCCGCCGACCAGCTCCACCATCTTGCGGTAGTCCGGCTTGACGTCGGCCAGGATCAGCGGCGTGATGCCCTGGGCGATACCGCCGAGCACGATCCGGCGCACCAGCGACGACTTACCGAAGCCGTTGAGACCGAGCACGAAAAGGCTTGGCGCGGTGATGAAGCTGCCGCGCATGAACCAGTTCATCGGGTCGAAGCAGACCGGTGCGCCGGTGTGCAGGTGCGAGCCGAGCGGCGTGCCGATCAGCGGCGCACCGGCGCCGACCGACCACGGCCACAGGCCGGCGACCTGCGCGGTGGTGGCCCGATACTCGACCGGGCGGCCGACCACGTTCATCCGGCCGCCGCCCTCACCGGCGTAGCCGCGATCGGTGAGTTGGGCGGTGCTGCGGTCGAATCCGTCCTCGAAGACCTGCTCGGCGCGCGCGGCGTAGTTGCGGCGCCGGATGTCGTCGGTGCGAATCCGGAACTGCGCGAAGGCGGCCCGCAGACCGGTCTGCTCGCGGACGATCATCTCCAGCTTGGCGCGGGTCTGCTCGTCGAGCAGCGGCGGGCCGGAGTTCTTGCGCCGGTCGGCCTTGGCCTTGGCGCGCAGCGCCGCCTTGTCCATCACCGGCGTGCCCATGGCACGGTCGGCGGTGTAGTCGGTCTTGCCGGGACGCTGGGGATTACGCGAGGCCCGCGAGCCGTTGCGGTCTCGCACCCCCCGCTCCGGCCTGCCGTTGCGCGCCGGCTTCTGTGCGCGGGGATCCGCCTTCTGGCCGCGCTGCTCCGAACGCGCTGGACGCGCGGCTCGCTCGCCCGCACCATCCCTGCTCCGGGCGGGTCGCTCGACGGCACCGTCGCGGGCGCGGGCACTGCGGGCCGCGTCGCCGCGCGCTCGGTCCGAACTGCGCTCGCCCCTGCCGTTTTCCGAGCGCGCCCGATCGCTGTCCGGCCGCGCCCAGTCACTGTCCGCGCGGGACCGTTCAGCACGCGACCCGTCCGCGTGCGCGCTCTCGGCCCGTGCCCGTCGCTCGGCCGCCGCCCTGGCGCGCTCGCGCTCGGACTGCTCGTCGAGTCCCGACCGGTCGTCGCTCACCCGCGCCGCACCCCTGCCGAATCGGCGCGGCCGGTCCGGCATCTCCTCGATGCCGGAGCGTTCGCGCACGCCGGGGCGGCGCCTGCGCTCGGCCGGTGGACGCTGGGCCGGTAGGCGCTCGCCCCACTCGTCCTGCTCGACCTCGTCGCGCCGCTTACCGCGACGGGACGCGGGCTCGTCGCGGTGCCGTACGGGTGGCTCGTGGTCACGTGCCATGAATCGATCACCCCGCCAGTGCCTTCGGAATAGTCGCGTGCTCCGGCAGGATCACCCCGCAACCGAGCGAGGCCGCGAAGGCCGCCGCCTGGTAGCGGTAGCACCGCCGGATCTTCAACCGCGCCTGCGTCGACAGGTCGCGCGTGATGGCTTCGATACGCGGCAGGTCGCCGCGCAGGGGCTCGGTGATGGTCACCAACGCCCCGAAGCGGGTCACACCGTGACCCCTGGCCTGCTCCTCACGGGCCTGCTGGGTGGCGCCAACCCGCAGGGTCGCGGCCGCGGAGACCACGCCACGTTCGCTCTGCTGGGCCACCAGCGCGTTCTTGAAATCGTCGTCGACGATCTCGGCGGCGTCGGCGGCCGAGTGCGGCCGGTACACGATCGCGATGCGCTTGCGCGGCACTTCGGGATTGGGCGCGAGCAGCCGTTGCAGCACCCGCTCGTCGACCGCGCCCTCCGGCGCCGCGTCCATCTCCCAGGTGACCGAGCGGCCACCGTCGTGCACCAGGTGGTCCCACTTCTCGTCGTGCGAAACCGGGCCGGCGTCCGCCCAATCCAGGCCGTGGCCGTTGGGTTCGCTTGCGGCGACCTCCAAGTCCGCCTGCGAGGCCGGGTCGTAGCTGCGCCGGATGAACGAGATCACCTCGTCGGCCGACATCGGCTGGGCGCGCACGCCGGCCTCGGCGAGGGCCGCGCAGATGCCGGGCAGGCGACGGCCGATCTCGACCGCCTCCTCGGCGGGGTTCTTGCGGCGCTCGGCGGTGGTGGCCTTGAAGGTGATCGCGACCCGGGGCAGCAGCTGCACCCGCTCCTGCGGCAGCTCGGTGGCGAGCTCGTACATCACCTGCTGGGCCAGCTCCGGCGCGTCCGGCCGGGTGATCGTGGAAACCTCGGTGAGCAACCGGTTTCCGGTCTCCGGCACGGTGTCGATGACCGGCACCACCGCGACGATGTCGCTGGTCTGGCCGACCGAGGCGAGGAAGGTCCCCCACGCCGACACCCAGCGGTCGATCACCGGCTGGTCGACCGCCTCATGGCCTTGCGGCCAGGCCCGCAGCACCACCGTGTACTGCGCGAACTGCGGCAGGTGGATCATGCCGAAGCTGTAACCGCCCGCGTCGATGCCCTCGTACAGCTTCGACGGCGCGAGCAGACCCGGCAGTCGGGTGACGCCACCCGGGATCCGGGAGAACCGGCCACCCCGGTACACGTGCTCGCCGCGCTTGCGCGAGCGCATCCAGTTGAACATCATCAATCCCGTCTCGTAGCCCGAGCGGCCCCCCGTCCGCCACACCAGTGGAACCATCACCACGACGCCGGTGACACCGACGATCAGACCCCATTTGAAGCCGCCGACCATCGCGGTGATCAGTGCGGTGATCACCACCACGAAGCCGATCACGGTCTCTTCCCAGCGCAGGCCGAAAAGGCCTGCGCTGCGGGGCTTCTGCCACAGCCCGTACGAGCGACGCTCGTAGGTATCGTTCGTCGTCATCGTCATCGCGGAATGGTGCTCCTCCCGAGGTCGGGCGAGCGATTCGCCCAACGGTCACCGGCCACATCACCCATCGCCTGATCCGCACGGTTCAGGCTGCTCGTCGCGGCGCGGGCCGCGCCGATCCGGCCCGCCGCACGCGTAGCACCGGACGGTACTCCCGCCGCGCCGCCGGGCCCGGAGGCGCGCGGTGCCGCACCGCCGGCAGGACCACCACCACCGCGTGGCGGGGTCGGGCGTGGCGCGCCGCTGCCGCGGCCGCCCGCGCCACCCGGCGGGCGCGGACCCGTGCCGCTGCCGCCGACGTAGCCCGGTGTGCCCGAGGCCGCAGTGCCTTTGACGCCAACGGCTTTGGTGCCCATGGCGCCAAGCGCCCCGGCGGCGAGCAGGGTGCCGCCGGTCGCGGTGAGGCCGGAGCCGCCGCTGCCGACGATCGCGACCGCGGGCGTGACCAGCCGCATCAGCGCGGGCAGCACGAACGCGACGCTGCACAGCAGCACGATGGCGACCAGCATGCGTTGCGCCTGTTCACCATCCGGCAGATTGTTCACCGGGGTCAGCGAATCCACATGTCCCGCAGTGGTGAACGCGATCATGTAGACGATCGCGGCCACCGGTTTCCAGAGCATGAACGCGATGATCCAGCCGATCAGCTTCTGGTAGGACTGTTTTCCGACATTCATCCCGGACGCGGCCGCCGCCAACGGCAGCACACCGGCGGCGATGATCAGCAGCCCCTGCCGGACGATGGCGAGCACGATCTGCGCGAGCGCGCCGAGCAGGCCGACGACCGCGATGATCAGCACCAAGCCCGGCGAGAAGGCCTGCAGTTTACTGGTTTTCACCATCAGCTCGGCCAGGTCCTTGGCGTTGCCGTTGGTCGAGTCGTTGATGATCCACTCGGAGAAGCGATCCGAGGCCTGGGTGCCCGCGACGATCACCGCGCCGAGCATCCAGGAGCTGAACACCACCCTGGCGAACATGCGGAACGACTCGGCGGCCTCGTTCATCGTTGCCCCGCGTCTGGCCTCGGCCAGGCGGGCGCCGGACAGGATCACCGAGGCTATCAAGAGCAATATCTGGGCTTGATAGGTGTAGTCGTTGATCTTGGTGAACAACGAACCCGAGTCGCTGGCCGCCTCGTTGGGCACCTTCATCCAGAAGGTCAACGCCAGGATGATGGCCTCGCCGAGACCCTTCATCAGCGAGTCGACCACCTTGCCGAAGGTCGAGTCCCACGCCTTGTCCTTGACCGCGGTGGCCGCCTGGCCCGGATGCGAGGCGGCGTTGCCCGCCTTGCACGCGGCGGAGGCGGCGTCGCCGAGCGAGATGCCGGGCAGGCCGACGTTGTCGAGGGTGTCGTGGATCTCGTTGCACGTCTCGTCGAAGCCGTACTGCTGTCCATAGGCCACGGTCGGCGTCGCCATCATCACCGTGAAGATGACCGCGAAGATCGTGAGTATCCGCCTCACCATTGTGTGCACCCCTCGCTGCTCCGCAGGACGGCCATCAATTTGTTGTCGAGCCTTTCCGATCGTGCTCACCATTTCGTCCACCCGCCCAGCGATTCGATGTACTCGGTTTGTGCGGAGTTCGACGTCGAGGGCTTGAGTCGCCAGTCACCGGCGTCCCAGACCATGACCAGGCGGATCGCCGCCCATAACTGTTTGCCGTCGACCACCGGCCCGCGCGAGGCGAGCCGGACGATGGCCAGGTCGTCGGCGTAGTCATCGACCTTGAACGCGTCCGAGGCGATGAAGTATTTGGTGACCCGCTCGGGCTGCTGTTCGGGCAGCCGGTCGCTGGCGAGCGCCTTGTCGTACGCGGCGATCTGCTGTGCGGAGACGCGCACCTGGGTGACGTACAGATCGCGGTCGGCCGGACGGGCATTGAGCCGGTAGGTGATCTGCGCCGCGGCCAGCACCGCGCCCTGCGGCGTGTGCGAATAGCCAACGGCCAGACCGTCTTCGATCCGGGTCGGCCCATCCGAGGTGGAGAACGGCACGGAGGCGCCGTACACCCGTTGCCAGCCGCGCGGCCCGGTGGTGCCTTCGGGCGCCTGGGTCAGCCAGTCGCTGTCGGACGGCTTGCGCTGCCGGGTGGGGTCCTGCGGAAGTGGTTGCCCGGCAGGGTTGTTCGGCACATCGACGCGCCTGCCGAGGATGTCGACCTCCGGGGCGGCGAAGCCGGTGCCGCCCGCGGTCTCGGCGGGCGCCGGCGTGCTGCCCGCGGCGCTGCCGCCGTCGTCGCGGCTGATGTAGACGACGATTCCCGCGATCACGATGAGCGCCAGCACGGCGGCGGACGCGACGGCACCGAAGGAGACGCGATCGCGCGCGTAAGACTCCTTCTCTGTCACTGTGGTGCCTCCAATTTCACTGTGCCATCAGGTATTACATCGATCGGATCGATCGGTCTCGCGGTCGAGCCCGGGTCGGGCAGCCGTAACCGCCAGTCCTGGCCGACCCATTCGACGGTGGTGTGGTTCACCGCCTTCGATCGGTCGGAGTACTCGGTGTGCACGTCGACGGTGCTGCGCTGGTCGGTGTATCCGGTGATCCGGTAGCCGAGCACCCGCGGCGCGTAGTCGGGGGTGGCCGGACCGGTGATGGACAGCTGGATCCGGTTGATCGCCCACTCGTCCTTCGCCGGTCCCGGAACCACTTCCTGCGCAGCCACTTTCGCCCACTGGCTGTCGGTGGCCACGGCCAGCCGCACGGCATGGTGGATCGCGGCGACGCCCGCACCGCGCGGCGAATGCTCGAAACCCGTTGCGGCGCCGTCGGCCACCGACTTCGGGCCCTGCTCGGTGTGCGGCAGCGGCACGCCTTGGAACGGCTGCCACCGCACGCCTGTCGGCGCCGCCGACAGGTCGGGCCCGGTCGGCTCGTCGCCGCCGCCGCAACCGACCGCCGCGATCAGCAAGACCGCGCCTGCCGCCCCCACGGTCCCCCTGCACCTGGTCATGTCGGTAGGAACGCCAGCGCGATCCCCGACGCTGTGCTCGCCACTATCGCCCCGAGCAGGCTCATCAGCACCCCGTGCGAGGCGTCGTTCATCGCGAGGTCGCTGCGGAAGGCCAACCACAGCTTGCCCGCGGAGACGATCATCCACGCCAGACACACCAGCAGCACGAACCACAGCAGCCAATTGATCAGCTGCATCAGCGGTTCCAGTACCTCGGAGGGCATCTGTTTGTAGGCCAGCAGCTCGGCTGCCGACGCGCGCACGGTAGATATTCCGGACATCAGGTTCCAATAACGGCGTTCATGATGGTGCCGGCGCTGGTCGCGACGACGCCGCCGATCATGGCGCCCGCCACCATCTTCGGTGATTCGAGCCCGCCGCCGGTCCACTTCTCCCACGCGAACTTGCCGCCCGCGTAGATGATGCCGGTGATCCCGGACAACAGCACGAACCAGGTGAGATAACGCACCAGCTGCAGGATCTTCTCCGATCCGGGGGGCGCCTCGGGCGTCGGGTTACCGACCTGCGCGAGTACGGTGCCGTACGTGTCCTGCACGGCGAGGAGAATCATGCTCATCGGGTGCCTTTCTCGAAAGTAGTGGGGTAGTCGCCGATTCGATGCGTACGTTCACTGATCGGGTGGCTTTCTGGCCCGGTCGCGCGCCGGATCGTCGAGTGCTGCCTCCTCCAGTGCCGTTCGAGCCGCCGCGACGATGTCGGCGCCCAGCTCCCTGACATCGAGCGGTACCTCCTCCAGCGGGTCGATCTTGCGTTTCTTCGGTGGCAGTGGGTCACCGGGTGCCCACACCGGCAGTTTCTCCGGTTCCACCAGCGTCCATTCCTCATACCACGGGACCTGCCACAGCTGGCCGGCCAGCGAGCCGACCACGTCGCGGTAGCGGCGGATCTCGGCGGGCAACCGACCTGGGCGCGCGGCGACGGTGATCAGCCCGAGCACCTCGCAGGACCCGGCGAAACCCGAATGATGTTGGCGCAGTAGATCATGCGCGCGGGTGAGGCCCGCGATGGTCTCTCTGGCCACCAGGACGACGAAGGGCGACTCGCGGTCGAAGACGCCGGGCCAGCGGCGGCCCGAATCCGCCGCTGGCGCAAGCACATGCGCGAGGCTACTGGCTCCGGCACCGCCGTGCACACCAAGCAGCCAGACCAGCGGGGCCCGGCCGACGCCGGGGACCGGACGGTCCCAGATCGGTGCGCGCCGCGACTCCGGCGGGGCGACGACCCCGGCCGGTGCGGATTCGGTGTGACGGCGAAATTTCATGGCGGCGGTCATGATGCCACCCCGGTCAGCAGGCGCCCATAGGCCCGGCGCGTCTCGGTGGCCAACGACGCGTGGCGGACCAGCTCGCCTCTGGCCAGGTGCGGATCGTACGGTATTTCCCTGATGTCGCGGACCCAGCCGGACAGGTGCTCGCGCAAATGCTCGGCAACGCGCGACTCGGTGCCGGGATGCTGGTGTGAGACAACGATTGTGGTGTCGCCGACGATGCCGCCGCCCTGCCCCTCGGTCGAGTCGCCGAACTGGTCGTCGAGCCATTCCAGGGTGACCCGGAGCCGGTTCGCGGCATCGGCGCGAGCCGGAATGGCAAGCACCAGAGCAACATCCGCGTCATCGAGCAGGGGGCGCAGCTGCCGCCCGGCAATCGGGTTGCCGCCGTCGTAGACCGCGGTGAAGCCCGCGTCGTACACCGCCCGCGCCACCGTGAGGTAGGTCGCCCGCCTGCGCAGCGGCGCGGAGTCGCGCCACAGCAGGCCGATGCCCGAGGTCGCCCGGGACAGGCACTCCTTCAACGGGGCCGGCTCGTCGTCGCCGCGCCCGTACAGCCAGGACTGCAGGCTGATCGGGTGCAGGTGCTCGTCCGCGCCGCGCAGCGCGAGGTCGCTGCCCGCCGCGGTCGCGTCCACGGCCACCGTCGGGGTGCCCGCCATGCCGAGCTCGCCCGCGATGCCCAACGCCGTGGTGGTGGTGCCCGCACCACCGCAACCACCGACCACCAGGATGGGGCGTTGCAAAGGTTGTTCCGCACCGGAACCGCCGCCCTTGCCGCGCCGCAACCGCACCACCGGAGCCTTGGAGCGCACGGGCCGACCCGACGGTTCACCCTGGTCGGGTGCTTCGTCGAGCCAGCGGCTCCAGTCCTCTCCCATCGCTTCCTGCTCTCCTCTATCCGGCCGCGATACCCGTGATCAGGGTGCGACCGTCGATCACCGCGGTGGTGACCGTCTGCTTGTTGTACGTGGCGGGCACGCCGCCGGGGCGGTACTCGGTGACCTCCACCGAGTACCGGTTGTCCGAGATGGTCACGATCCGCACGCAGTGCGCGGTGCCCGCCGGGATCGTGTCGATGCCGCGCTGGATGGTCGGCGCGGGCGATACCGCGGCGTCCGGGGCGACGACCTCCCTGACCCGCTCGCCGGAGCGCTCCACGTAGTACGCGTACTGGAACGCCAGGATGGCGTCGGGACCCGAAGTGGTGCCGCCCTTTTCGGCCGCGCGCACGATCGCCGCGGCGCGCTCGGTCGGGCAGGCGCCGGACGGGCGGCGGGTGTTCACCCCGGCCTGCGAACGGCCGCGCAGGCTGTCGGTGCTCACGCCGGCCTGGGCGCTGCCCATGGTGAACTGCACCGAGGCCGACGAGGTGGGCAGTCGCGGCGTCGCGGCGCGGTTGGTGGACGAGTTCAGCAGGAACAGCACGCCGGCGGCGGCCGCGCCGAGCAGCAGCACCGCGATGACCAGCACCACGAACACGCGGCTGCGGCGCGACCGCCGCGCGCGCGCCTCCAGACGCAAGGCGCTGGACGAGCGCGGTCGCGGCTCGTCCAGGTGGTCGTCGTAGTCATCGTCGTCGTCGGGCCAGGGGAACCGCACCAGATCCGCGTCGCGCGGGGTGTAGTCGTCGTCCGGCCCGGGCGCCCGGCCTACCCAGTCCGACCAGCCGCCGGTGAATTCGCTGCGCTGCGCGCGCAGGTCGTCGGGGACCTCGGGCTCGCGGATGTAGTGCGGATATCGGGCGGGGCCGTCCTCGTCCAGGTGCTCCGAGCTCGGTTCGCCGGGCGGCACCGGCGCCGTCTCCGGCTCGAGCGCGGCGTACCACCGGGACAGCTCTTTGTACGACTTCAACATTCCCCCGTTCCCGCTGAGCGAGGCGCATAGTTCCGCATCGTCGGACCCTCTCGGCGATCAGTTCGTAGAGAACGGGTAGATGTGGGCGGTGCCGGGTCGAACGGTGGGCGGAATCGACGTCGCGCCGCCGGATGAGGCGCCGTCGGCTCCTGTCCCGAACGGAAATTGTCCCGTACCGGACGAATTCGGCGTAGTCGACGCGCCGGACGGCTCGCCGAAGAATCCCGGGGGCTGCCTGTCCGCTCCACCCTGTGGCCTGCTGTTCATCCCGAATTCACCGGCGATATCGCGGGCTACGGCGGCGAGCCAGTCGGCCACGAAACCGGTGGGCGTGTCGCCGTTGGCGGCCACCGTCGCGGTGTTGTACGCGCCGTGCCGCTGCACCGTGTCCCAGTACCGCACCCAGGTAGCCGTGTTGAGCAGTTCGCTGTTGTCGGTGATGTTCTGCACGACCGCGTCGAACGCCTGATGGACCAATCGGACGCCGGTGGTCGGCGGGACCAGTTGAGTCACCGCGCCGACCAACTTCGCGCCGAGCGCGAGCAGGGCGGCGGGCGGGTTCGACAGGCCCGCGGTGGCCAGTTCGGCGATGGTCGTCGGGTTGAGCACCGTCTTGACCACCGTGACGACCGCGTTCAGTCCGATCATGCCGACCTTCAGCAGCGCCTGTAGCGCGCCGGGGAGGTCGAGCGGGGTACGCGGGTCGGCGGCGTCGGCCAGCCGCTCGGAGATCGACTTCTTGGGCGAGATGGCCAGCGTGGCGAGCGAGTTGCCCTGCACGTCCTCGTTGACCACCTTGGTGGCGGTCTTGATCGAGGTGTACGCCAGCGCCTGGGCGATGGACACCAGCGAGGCGATCGGATCGCCGCCGCTGAGCTTGGCCTGGCCGACGACGTTGGTGACCGCCTTCAGGATCGGTGCGCCCTGCGGTGCGTCGCAGGCAAGGTCGCCCGCCGCACAGAAACTCGCCACGCGACCGGTGAGCGCGCCGAAGTTGGCCGCCCGGTCCCGATCGGGCCCGATGCCACCGCCCGCGGCGGGCGGCTGCGGCAGCGCGGCGATGGCGGCGAGCTGATCGCCCGCGGTGCCGGGAGCCGGATCCGGTGACGCCTTGCCGGGCGAGCCGGGGAACAGCGCGGCCCCCGGGTTACGGGTCGGGTCGGCGAACAGCGCCACCGCCGCGACCTTCTCGGCCGGGAGTATCCCCTGCCCCCGGCCGATCTCCTGGGCGAACATCGAGGCCACGTGTGCGCCTTGCGAATAGCCGACCACCGCGAACCTCGTGTCCGCGCACCGGTCGGCGACGGCCTTGGCCATGGTGCGCAGCCGGGCCAGCCCGCCGGTCACCGATTCGGCGTAGGGCATCGCGCTACCGCCGGTCACCCCGCCGAAGCCGGATTCGTATGGCACATAGGCCCGGTCGACCAGCCCGGTTCCGTTGGCCTTGGCCAGCATCGGACGGAAGACGGTGGACAGCATGCCCGTATCGGTGGAAGGTGCGGCATCCGGTGACGATTCGCCTGTGCCCTGAATTCCTAAGGCGTACAATGCCGGACACGCGCTGAGCGCGATATCGGTCGAAGGGCCTGCGGGATTCGGTGGACCGGCCACGGCGGTGCCCGCCGTAGCCACGGTCACGGCGAGTGCTGTCAGCACCACCGCGAGTCTTGCCGAATAATTTGTCATAGCGATCCGCAATCAATCCGTGTTGCCGCAGTTACCCTCAACGCCATGAAACGCAATAGACCGTAACAGATTCCGGCTATTGCTGCGGCATCGCCGAAAACTTTCCGCGAACTGCCGAAACGGGTTTCACACATTCCCGCGTGCCGGGCAACCTCCTCCGGCAACTTTCCGACGGTCTGAAAATGAGAGCAACCGACCGGCGATCCACCGGTCACGCGAATTCCCCACCGGGACTCCATGTTCCGTTCGCCCGATGGCTTCAGCATTCGTGCAGGTATCTCCCGCTTCGCTGGCCGTTCGCCGGAAGGTTGCCAGGCGCACGACAATTGACACGTCAAGGGGAGCTGACCGCGTAGGGGTATTCGCTAGGGGGTAATTCAGGCAGCCGAGGTGACGCGGTAGACGTCGTAGACGCCTTCCACATTCCGGACCACATTCAGCAGGTGTCCGAGGTGCTTCGGGTCGCCCATCTCGAAGGTGAACTTGCTGATCGCAACCCGGTCGCCGTGCGTGGCGACCGACGCGGACAGAATGTTCACCTTCTCGTCGGCCAGCACCTTCGTCACGTCGGACAGCAGTCGGGTGCGGTCGAGCGCCTCGATCTGGATGGCGACCAGGAACACCGAGGACGGCGACGGCGCCCAGGACACCTCGATGATGCGCTCGGCTTGATCCCGCAGCGACCCGGCATTGGTGCAGTCGGTGCGGTGCACGCTCACCGCACCGCCGCGGGTCACGAAGCCCATGATCTCGTCACCCGGCACCGGCGTACAGCACTTGGCCAGCTTGGCGACGGTGCCCGACGCGCCGGGGATCAGCACGCCCGCGTCGCCGGTGGTCCGCTGCCTGCTCGGCGTGGTCGACGGCGTGGACCGCTCGGCCAGCTCGTTCTCCACGTCACCGATGCCGCCCAGCTGCGCCATCAGTCGCTGCACCACGTGGTGCGCCGAGACCTGATGCTCACCGACCGCGGTGTAGAGGGTGGAGATATCGGTGTAGTGCAGTTCGTGCGCGACCGCGGTCATCGCGTCGACGCTCATCAGCCGCTGCAACGGCAGACCGACGCGGCGGACCTCCTTGGAGATCTGCTCCTTGCCGTTCTCCAGCGCCTCCTCGCGGCGCTCCTTGGCGAACCACTGCCGGATCTTGGCCTTGGCACGCGGCGACACCACGAAGTTCTGCCAGTCGCGGCTCGGCCCTGCGTTCTGCGCCTTCGAGGTGAACACCTCGACGACCTCGCCGTTCTCCAGCTGCCGTTCCAGCGCGACCAGGCGACCGTTCACCCTGGCTCCGATGCACTTGTGCCCGACCTCGGTGTGCACCGCGTAGGCGAAGTCGACCGGAGTCGACTTCTGCGGCAACGTGATCACGTCACCCTTCGGGGTGAACACGAAGATCTCCGGCGACTTCAGGTCGAAGCGCAGCGACTCCAGGAACTCCGCCGGGTCGGCCGCCTCGCGCTGCCAGTCGAGCAGCTGCCGCATCCACGCCATGTCGTCGACCTCGGTCGAGTCGTTGGAGTGCTTGCCGCGGGTCTCCTTGTAGCGCCAGTGCGCGGCGATGCCGAACTCGGCGGTGCGGTGCATGTCCTGGGTGCGGATCTGCACCTCCAGCGGCTTGCCGTCCGGGCCGACGACCGTGGTGTGCAGCGACTGGTAGACGCCGTAACGCGGCTGGGCGATGTAGTCCTTGAACCGGCCCGCCATCGGCTGCCACAGCGAGTGCACGACGCCGACCGCCGCGTAACAGTCGCGCACCTCGTCACAGAGGATGCGGATGCCGACCAGGTCGTGGATGTCGTCGAAGTCCTTACCCTTGACGATCATCTTCTGATAGATCGACCAGTAGTGCTTGGGCCGACCCTCGACGATCGCGTTGATCCGCGACGCCGCAAGGGTATTCACGATCTCGGCGCGCACCTTCGCCAGATAGGTGTCGCGCGACGGCGCGCGGTCGGCGACCAGCCGCACGATCTCGTCGTACTTCTTCGGGTGCAGGATCGCGAACGCGAGGTCCTCCAGCTCCCACTTGACCGTCGCCATGCCGAGCCGATGGGCAAGGGGCGCAATGACTTCGAGGGTCTCCTTGGCCTTCTTCGCCTGCTTCTCCGGCGGCAGGAAGCGCATGGTGCGCATGTTGTGCAGCCGGTCGGCGACCTTGATCACCAGCACACGCGGGTCGCGCGCCATCGCGATGATCATTTTGCGGATCGTCTCGGCCTCCGCGGCCGCGCCGAGATTGACCTTGTCCAGCTTGGTGACGCCGTCGACCAGGTGCGCGACCTCGGCGCCGAAGTCCAGGGTGAGCTGCTCGAGCGAGTAGCCGGTGTCCTCGACGGTGTCGTGCAGCAGCGCGGCCACCAGCGTGGTGGTGTCCATGCCGAGCTCGGCCAGGATGTTGGCCACCGCGAGCGGGTGGGTGATGTACGGGTCGCCGGACTTGCGGAACTGATGCTTGTGCCGCTCGTCGGCCACGTCGAACGCGCGCTGCAGCAGCGTCAGGTTCGCCTTCGGATACAGCTCGCGGTGCACGCTGGCCAGCGGCTCCAGCACTGGCTTCACCGCCGCGATGCCGCGCTGACCGGTCATCCGGCGGGCGAGCCTGGCCCGCACCCGGCGCGATGCCGAGGTCGGCACGGCGGCCGTGGCGCCCGGCTGGCGTGGCGGGGTCGGCGGCGTGGCGGGTGTACCGGACTTCGGCTGTTCTCCCCCGGTGGCGGCACCGTTCGACTGCGGGGCGCCTGCCGATTGCCCGACATTCGCCTCGCCCACGTGCTGAGTCATGCCACCACCTCTCAGTGCCCAACTCGCAGCGCTGCCGGTCCCTGGCGTGGATACGCAGGCTGCCGCCTCCGGGCCGCGCGTTCGCGCCGCGCGCCTCGATCGGACCACCCTATCCGACCGCTGCAACCGCCCAGACCACCAACTTTAGTCCCGGCGGCGCAGTGGCGTCGGGCACGAGGGTTACGGCGGGCGCTGGGCCGGTTGCCCGGCCGGGGTGACGTTGCGTCAGCCGTGGACTCTGCGGAGTACCGGAAAGCGTGACATATCAGCCATCGATCCGGCGGGAGTTGCGACCGAATCGCCGCCTACGGCCGGTCCGGGCGAACCCGCCGGATGGACTTCGGGCCTAGCGAATGGTCGACGCGTCGGCGGGCTCGCGGCTGATCATCGACCGGCCGTCGAAATCGGGGCTCGGCGCGACGTGTAGCAGGTCGACGACGGTGGGGGTGATGTCGACCAAGGTGTAACGGGAAGTGGTGTCCCCCGCGGCGAAGTCGGGGCCGCGCGCGATGACGAAATTGGTTGTCTCGTCCGGGGATTGGCCGCCGTGCCCGCCCTTGGGCAGGTGGCCGTGGTCGGCGGTGACCAGGATGGTCCAGCGTTCGGCCGGGTTGGCGGCGGCACGGGCGTCCACCGCCGCGGCGATGCGACCGACCTGCTCGTCGACGCGGCGCACCGCGTCGCGGTACGCGCCGGAGGCGGCGCCGTCGCGGTGACCTGCGTGATCAACCTGGTCGAGGTGCGTGAAGAGGAGGTCGGGGGCGAACTTCTGGATCGCGCCGACCACGGCGGTGGTGGTGGCCGCGTCGGTCTCGGACTCGTCGGGGTCGTCCGGGACCGGCGGGGTGGAGACGACCACGTCGGCGCGCGGGCTCCCGCTGCCCGCCATGGTGGCGATCTGGTCCCAGGTGGCGATGGAGTGGGTCTTGCGGGCCGGATCGGCGCGTTCAAGTTGCGTGAACACCGTCGGGTACTTCGTGAAGGGCGCCGCGGTGAAGTTGTTGTCCTTGATGCCGTGTTTGCGGTCCCACACCCCGGTGAGCACGGTGGCCCAGGACGGGCCGGAGATGGTGATGTGCGGGGCGATCGAGGACCGGCTCAGCAGACCTTCGGCGCTGAGCCGCAACAGGTTCGGCGCACGCACCTGCAACGCCTTGTCGTACATCAGGCCGTCGAGACCGATCACGACGACCTTGTCCACCCGGGCGTCGGCGTGCGCGCCACCTGCGGTACCGGTCATGGCGGCGGCGGTAACAGCGAGAGCGACAAGCGCTTTCGACCACCGGGACCGATCGGCGACGCCCTCATCGCGCCGCCATCCGGTGCCACCCGACCGATGATTCGCTCGCTCGTCGCGCTCGCTCATAGTCCGAACCATGCGGGGTTGGCCTGGCCCGCCGATAGGCTCCCGGCGCACTGTTCATGGACGTTTCATCGGTCGCCGCATCGCCCGTTGCCTCGCTGAACGGGCACTGAACTGCCGATAGCGGGCAGCTATTCCGACAGCTCGCCGGCGGATGGCGGGCCGATGAACGCCAGATTGCGGTTGACACCCTGTCGCGGATGTGGCTGTCTGGCGCCATGCCAGCCGAGGTCGCGCAGCCAGGTATCCGGATCGCCGCCGTCGCGGACACGCACCTGCGGCCTGCCGTGGCCGGGCGATTTCGGCCGGACCTACTGCGGATCGCCGAGCACGCCGATGTGCTGCTGCTGGCGGGCGATCTGACCGACAGTGGCAGCCCGGCCGAGGCCGACCTGCTCTGCGCCGAGATCGCCGAGCTGCCGGTGCCCGTCGTCGCGGTTCTCGGCAACCACGACCACGACCACAGGCTCGGCTTCCGAATCGCCGCGCAGCTCACCGACATCGGCGTACACATGCTTGAAGGCACCGCGATCACGCTGGAGCTGAACGGGATTCGGCTCGGCATCGCGGGCGTGATGGGCGGTAGCGGCGGATTCGCCGACTACCCGGGCGATCCCGAGAACGGCACCGAAGAACATCGTGCCCGGATGCTGCGCGGGCCCGTCGACGCGCTGCGGCTGCACCAGGCCCTGGACACCCTCGACACCGACATCCGGGTCGCCCTGATGCATTTCGCGCCGGTGATCGACACCTTGGCCGGCGAACCGACCAAGTTCTACCCCGGCCTCGGCTGTCACGCCCTCGCCGATGCCGTGGACGCGGGCCGGGCCACGCTCGCCCTGCACGGGCACGCCCATCACGGCACAGAACGCGGTCGTACGGCGGGCGGCGTTCCGGTCCGCAACGTCTCGTACCCGGTGATCGGCCGTCCGTACGTGGTGTACGACCTGGCGACGGTACCGGCCTGACCGGCGTTCCGGCGGTCGGTAGGTTCACCCTCATGACCGTCGTCCGTTCCCTGCTGCTGTTCGCCCTGGCCGCCCTCGCCGAGATCGGCGGCGCGTGGCTGGTCTGGCAGGGCTGGCGGGAGCAGCGCGGCATCCTCTGGATCGCAGCGGGCGTCCTCGCGCTCGGCGCCTACGGTTTCGTCGCGACCTTCCAGCCCGACCCCAACTTCGGCCGCATCCTCGCCGCCTACGGTGGCGTCTTCGTCGCGGGCTCGCTCGCCTGGGGCATGCTCGTGGACAAATTTCACCCCGACCGCTGGGACTACCTCGGCGCGACCATCTGCCTCGTCGGCGTCGCCATCATCATGTACGCGCCACGGCGCTGAACGGCGTTCTGCCGCACCGTCTTTCAAAGCCGGACTGATGTCCGGGACTGTCCGCGCGGTCTCCGGCGTTACCTCCAGCGCGACCGGTCCATCGAACAACTCGCGAGGAGCCCCTGTGGCACAGGACATTCAGCCCATCACCGACAGACAGCGCAACGCGACAGCCGTCTTACGCGCGTTGCACGAGCAAGGGATCTTCGTGCTGCCGAACGCCTGGGATGCGGTCAGCGCCGCGGTGATCGCGCGTGCGGGCGCACCGGCGATCGCGACAACCAGTGCGGGCGTGGCCTGGTCGCTCGGCACCGGTGACGGCCAGCAGCTCACCAGGGACGACACGATCGGCGTCATCCGCAGGATCGCCGCCGCCGTCGACGTGCCGGTGACCGCGGATGTCGAGGGCGGGTACGGGCCCGCGCCCGAGGATGTCGCGGCCACCGTCCGCGCCGCGGTGGCCGCCGGGGCGGTCGGGGTGAACCTGGAGGACTCGACGGCACCCGGTGGGCCGCTGTTCGACACCGCCGCGCAGGCCGATCGACTGCGGGCGGCCCGCGAAGCCGCGCGGCAGGCCGGCCTGCCGGAACTGGTGATCAATGCCAGGACCGATGTGTACCTGTTCGGCATCGGTGCTCCGGAAGGCCGGTTCGACGAGGTACGCACCAGGGCCGCCGCCTACGCCGCGGCCGGTGCGGACAGTCTCTTCGTACCCGGCCTGCTCGATCTGCCGACGCTCGCCGAACTGGTCGCCGCGTCGCCGCTGCCGATCAACGTGATGGCCGGGGCAGGCGCGCCTTCCGTCGCCGAACTCGCGGCGGCGGGCGTACGACGGGTCAGCGTCGGTGCCGCGGTGGCGCAGGCGGCCTACACGCTGGCCGAGACGGCAGCCACCGAACTGCTCGAACACGGCACCTACACGGCGCTGGAGAACGCCCTCGACTTCGGCACGGTCCAAGGATTGCTCCCCCAGCGGTAACGAGCTAAGCGTCTGCCTCGAAGGCCCATACCGCGGCGGGGCGGCCGGTGGCTTTCACGCGGCGGCGTTCGGTGGTGCGGGCCAGGCCAGGGAGGGCGGCGAGGGTGCGGTTGAGGTTGGCGGGGTCGGGTCGGGCGCCCGCGAGGTCCGTCGTGGCCGCCACGGCTCGGGTGGCCGGGAATTCGTCGCCGAGCAGTGCCCGGGTGAAGGGCAGGTCTTTCCACAGGAGTCCGGCGAGCAGACCGCGGGACGCGGCGACGATGCCGTTGTGGTCGAAGGCCAGTTCGGGTATCTCGTCGAAGCCGACCCACTGCGCCGGGCCGTCGTGCGGCCCGGCCACCGCCCACATCGCGATCGACAAGGTCGGTCCGCGCGGGTCGCGATTCGGCTCGTCGAAGGTCACCAGCTGCCCCACCGCACCGATCGCTGCTTCCGGCACACCGAGTTTCGTGTGCACGGCCCGCCGCGCCGCCTCCACCAGCCGCTCCCCGCGGCCGAGCAACACACCCGGCAGCGCCAACCGCCCGGCGAACGGCGCGACCGCGCGCGGCGCGATCCCTACCCGTACCCCCGCGTCGTCGTCCCAGAACCGCAACGTCACCACATCCACCGAAACAACGGATTGCTCCACGCCGCACCATCCTGCCGCACCCGACCATCGGGCCCACCCACCGGCATCCGCGCACTCGGTCGCCGAGCGGGATCGCCGCCGGACATCGGCGGCTGCGGCTCGACCGCTGGGCGTCGACCGCCGAACACCCGCCTGGCAACGGCTGCCGCGGCCGGTGGCGGGTCTGCCGGCAACGGCTGCGGTCTGCCGCGACGTCGCGGGCCGTGGAAGACCGGTCGCCGATGGGATCATGCTGCGGTGACGGCTTCCGCGGTCGGTGTCCGATGGGTTCGGGTGGGGCCGTTCGAGGTCAGGACCACTGGTGTGTCAAGGGTCTGCGCCAGCCAGGGGGCTACGTCTTGCGGCATTTCAGCGAGGGTCGGGTGGGCTGTGACCAGGAGGTCGGTGAGGTGTTGCTGGTGGGCGAGGTCCTGCCAGACGCCGGGTGGCAGGCGATCGAGCACACCTTCGGCGGTGCGGTATCCCGTTGCCGCGTAACGGGTTCCCGGTGTGTCCAGGTGGGTGAGGACTAGTCCGTCGATGCCGCCGGACACCGCGATGGCGTAACGCAGCAGGATCGGGTCGAGGTGGCCGAGGCGGAACTCGCCTTGGTAGCGGCCGGTGATGTTGTGCGGCTCCGGGAAGTCGAGGGTGTGGTCCTCGGTGGGCAGCGGGCCTGCGCCGTGCCGGGTCATGTAGGTGCGGGTAACGCCGAGAACCGCACCGGTGGAACCGATTTCGGCCAGCATGACGCGGGCGTTGCGTGGCTCGACCGTGGACCAGGTGGTGTGCGGGTGGAAACCGCGCCACTCGTCGAGCAGGACACCTTGCGCCCCTTCGAAGACCAGTCGGCCGCGCCGGGCGAAGCGGGCCAGCTGCTCGCCGCCGACGATCCGGACGGCCGCGGCGAACTCCCGATACATGTCGACCAGGGTGTCGATCGGCTCGTAACGGTGGTCGCTCGGCGCGATCAGCGCGCCGTACTGAGCCGCGAGTGCTCGGAGCTTGTCCCGAAGAACCCTGGGGCGCAGGCAATCCGACACGGTCGGAGCGTCGTGTGCCAGCGCGTACCAGGCGGTCTCACCGATGCCACGTCCGCACGAACCGTGCCGCGAGGAACCCCTCGCGTCCTCGCGGGCACGGTTGGCGGCGATGTGGATGGGCGTGGTGAGCAGGGCTCGGCCGTCGATGTGCAGCAGCGCCAACGGATCCGGCACGCCGAGCGCCGCGAGCGTGCGCGCCTCCCCGGCGAGCGCGATGGGTTCGACCAGCACATGCTGCGAAAGCAGCGTCGGCACCCCGGAAAAGGTCCCCGACCCGAACTGCGCGAACGTGTGGTGCCGTCCGTCGGCGATCACGTTGTGCGCCGCCTGCGCACCGCCGTTGAACCGCACGACGGCCGACACGTCGAGCCCCGCCGCCGGGGAGCACAACCAGTCCACGGTCGCGCCCTTGCCCGCGTCACCGAAACCGAGGTCGACTACCACGATGTGTGACCGAAACATGGTGCGCCTCAGCCACGCCCGCTCGGCAGCGCCCGCGTCCGCGGCCCGCTGATCCCCAAGGCCTTGCCGACCGACGCGGCCTCGGCCGCCGACCCGACATCCCGCAGGTCAGCGAGCCCGGCGGCCACATCGACGCGCCCCTCTTCCATTCCGATGGTCAGTGCGATGAGTTCGCAGACCGCGGCGGGATCGTCGAGCTTCAGGAAGTTCTGGCCGAGCAGCCCGCGCCAGTGGTCGGCGATCTCCGGATCGTCGTAGTAACTCGACTGATTCGGCAGGATGTAGTAGACGTGCCAGCGCTCGGCGAGCTCGCGATAGATCGATGCCACCGAAACATCGCGCCGCACACCGTCACCGATGACGCTGCGGATGTGCCGTGACGCCAGCCGTGGCTTGTTCAGCTCGTCGCCGATCAGGAACAGGTAGCCCTTCTTGCGCCGCTTCTCCCATGCGTCGGTGACGATGTGGGTGGCCATGAAATACCCGGCCAGTTCGTAACTCTCGGACTTCTGCCCGCCACCGCCGCCCTCCAGCAGGATGGCACGCAACTGCTCGTCCATCCGGTTGTCGGACTCGAACTGCCCCACCTGCAACGGCACTCGGTCGCAGTCGGCGTCGCCGACGGCGCCGAACAGGATCTGCGGGTCGTCCGCGTATCCCTTGCGTTGCAGCAATCCGTGCAGCTTGCCGAGCTTGCGCTGCATAATCCGCGGCACTCGGCCCATCGAGCCGGTGACGTCGAACAACACCGCGATGGGCAGCGAATTCTCGTGGTCGGCCGAGTCCCGGCATTCCCGCGCGGTGATACCCAGCGGGTCGAGCGTGGGGTGCGCCTGCCAGTCCCCGTACGGCACCCCCTGCATCTCGGCGGTGTATCCGAAGTCGTCGAGCCCACGGCTGGCACGGAAGGTCTTGGCCGCGCGGTAGGCGGTGTCGTCCCAGTTTCCGTATCCCATGTGATCACTTCCTCTCGTGAATCCTGTTTTAGTGTAGATGACTAAAACTACGGCGGTCAAGGAATCCCCTCGGCGAAACCTGTTCCCTGGCAAGATCGGACGCGTGGAGCTCCGACAGCACAACCCCACCGAAGGCATCTATCCGGCCACCGACGACTACGTGCACGCGATGGAGGTCCGAGGTGCCGAACGGCTGCTGTTCGTCTCGGGCACAATGGGTCTCGACGCCGAGGGAAAACCGGGCACGACCCTGACCGAACAGCTCGACCTGATCTGGTCGAACCTGCGCACCATCCTCGCCTCGGCCGACATGACCGTGGACAACATCGTCCGGCTCACCAGCTACCTGCGCGACGCCTCCGACGCCGACGCGAACGCCGCCGCCCGGGTCGCCGCGCTGGGCGGCCGGGCCGTTCCGACCACGGCGATCGTGGCGCAGACCCTGGAGAACGACTGGCTCGTCGAGATCGAGATCGTCGCCGCCGGCTGACCCGCGCAGCGGAATCGCACCGGCATCGACCGTCGGCCGGCTCGGCACCTACGACCGAGGCACCGCTGTGCGGCCTCACCGCCACCGGCCTGAGCGCACAGCCGCGCCCCGCGCCTTCAGCGCGCCCGCCGAAATCGATGACCGCACCCGCCGCCGAAACAGCCGTCGCCGAGCGTCTCCGCTTCGGTGCGCTCAGACGCCACCGAAAATCGAAGGCTCGCAGCGTGACCGCCGTTTAGGATCGCCGCCATGGATGCGATCGCACAGAAGCCGACCGTACTCGCCGTCGAGGCCGCCCTGCGTGCCGCCGGTGTCACCCCGCGAGTACGGGTGCTCCCCGAGACCGCGCCGACCGCGGCCGCGGCGGCCGAGCAACTCGGCTGCCCGGTCGCCGCGATCGCCAACAGTCTCATCTTCGACGCGGAAGGCGCGCCGCTGCTGGTGCTCACCAGTGGTGCCCACCGGGTGGACACCGACAAAATCGCCGCGCACCTGGGTATCGGGAAGCTGTCGCGGGCGAGTACGGAGTTCGTCCGGGTGCATACCGGCCAGGCCATCGGCGGTGTGGCGCCGCTCGGTCATCCGGCGCCGATCAGGACATTGATCGACGAGACGCTGGCCGGCCAGCCGGAGATCTGGGCGGCGGCCGGGCACCCGCACGCCGTCTTCCCGACCACCTTCGACGAGTTGCGCGCGGCCACCGGCGCGGAGGCCGTCGCGGTCAACTGAGGGGCCACCGGTCAGGCGGAGGGCTCCATATAGTCGCCGACGAGCATCGTCCCCGGCCCTCGGCATCCGCCGGGCCCCTCGACGAAACGCACGTTGTCCGCGGTCAGCGGCGCTGCGCATTCCCGGCACACCACCACGCCCGCGGTGACCTTCCCGCAGTCGTCGTGCACGATCAGCGCGGGCGGCCCCTCCGGCCCGGCAACCCAGGTGTCGCCCCACGCGACGAGCATGGTGAGCACCGGATAAAGGTCGCGGCCCTTGTCGGTGAGCAGATACTCGTGTCGAACCGGATTCGACTGGTAGGCGCGCATTTCCACGATGCCGTGCGCCTGCAGCGCGGCCAGCCGGGCGGCGAGCACGTTGGACGCGATGCCGAGATCGCGGCGGATGTCCTCGAACCGGGTCACGCCGACGAACAGGTCGCGCAGGATGAGCGGCGTCCATCGTTCGCCGATCGCGTCGATGGTGCGGGCGATCGAGCAGACGATGTCGGACAGAGCAGCCTTGGACACCCCCTCAGCGTAGTCCGTTGCTTTTCGCAAGCGACTGCGGCTAGGTTCGGGTGATGGACTCGGCGATGGATGAAGCAACGACTACAGACGCGGTGGACAGGTTCCGCGCGGCGACGATAGCCCGCGATTTCGACGCGGTGACGGCGACCCTGACCCCCGACGCCACCTTGATCTCGCCACTGTCCGGGCGATTGGTGTTCCGCGGCGCGGATGATCTGCGCATCCTGCTGACCGCCGCCTACGGCGGTGTCTCCGGCCTGCGATGGACCCAGCAGATCGGGGACGGAGCCCACCGCGTACTGCTCGCGGAAGCCGCCCTCGGACCCTTCCGGTTCACCGAGGCGCTGGTGCTCGAACTCGCCGACGACGGCCGGATCCGCACCTTGAAACCCCACCTGCGTCCGTGGCTCACCCTCACCGCGCTCGCGATATGGCTCGCACCGGGGCTACTCAAGCATCCGGGCGTACTGCGGCGGGCCATGCGCGGAGCATCCGCGCCGTAGACTGCGCGCATGGACCCGTTGACGCGGATCCGCGCGATCTGTCTTGCCCTACCGGAGTGCAGCGAACGACTCAGCCACGGCTGCCCCACCTTCTTCGTGCGCCAGAAGACCTCGTTCGTCAAATACATCGACGGGGGGTACGACGAACCGGGCCCGACCATCTGGTGCCCCGCCCCGGAAGGGGTGCAGGCCGAGTTGGTGGACGCCGAACCCGAGCGCTTCTTCGTTCCGCCGTACGTCGGGCACAGTGGGTGGATCGGTGTCCGGCTCGACATCGACCCGGACTGGGGCGAATTCACCGAGATCATCCACGACGCCTATCGCAAGGTCGCCCCGAGAAAGCTGGTAGCCGAGCTCGACCGGTAGCCGACCGCACACCCCTCACCCAGCGCACATCGGATCACCTGCGCGAAAGATCAAGGGGTGTGCGGCTTTCCGCTATCGGACCAGCGTTTCCACCAGCCCGTCAGCGGTGAGCTCCACCCGCCTGGTGAGCCCGATGTCGTCGAGAAAGCGCGGGTCGTGGCTCACCACGATCAGCGCCCCCTCGAAACTGGCCAGCGCCTGGGTGAGGTGCTCGAGGCTGGGCAGGTCGAGGTTGTTGGTCGGCTCGTCGAGCAGCAACAACTTCGGGGCAGGCTCGGCCAGGAGCAGCATTGCCAGTGCGGCCCTGAGGCGTTCACCACCGGACAGCGCCGAGGCGGCGACATCGGCGTCACCGCCGCGGAACAGGAACCGGGCCAACTGGGCCCGGATCTGCTCCGGCGACGCGTGCGGCGCCGTCGATGCCACGTTCTCGAAGACCGACCGTTGCTCGTCGAAGATGTCGAGGCGTTGCGGCAGCATCCGCCACGGCACCTGCGGGTGGGCCGCCGCGATCCGGCGCAGCAGGGTGGTTTTGCCCACGCCGTTGCGTCCGGTCAAGGCGATCCGCTCCGGGCCGCTGATCCGCAGCGAAACCGTTGGGCCGCAAGCCAACTCCACCGCGTCCAGGTCGATCACGTCCTGGCCGGGGTAGAGCCGGGTGTCGGGGAGATCCACCCGGATTTCCCGGTCGTCCCGCAGCAGCTCCTGTGCGTGCTGGAGCTGGTCCTTGGCCGTCTCCAGCTTGTCGATATGGGTGTTGCGCAACTTGCCCGCCGACACCTGGGCCTGCCGTTTGCGTTCGGCCATAATGATTTTCGGTTCACGCTTGGTGTCCCACATCTTCTGCCCGTACCGCTGCCTGCGATCCAGTTTGATCCGCGTCTCGACGAGTTCGCGGGCCTGCTTGCGCACATCGCTGCGCGCGTCGCGGACCGCGGCCCTGGCCGCTTGCTGCTCGGCCTCGATGATCCGCTCGTACTCGCTGAAGTTGCCGCCGAACATCCGGATGTCGCCGTGGCGCAGCTCGGCGATGGTACTCATCCGCTCCAGCAGCTCGCGGTCGTGACTGACCGTGAGCACGGTGCCGGAGAACTGGCCGACCACCTCGTAAAGCCGTTCGCGGGCAAGCCGATCCAGATTGTTCGTCGGCTCGTCCAGCAGCAGGATCTCCGGCTCGGCCAGCAGTTCGGCCACCAGCCCGAGCAGCGTCGTCTCGCCGCCGGAGAGGGTCTCCAGTCGGCGATCCAGCTGTGCGGGTGAGTCGGCGACGTAGTGCAGTCCGAGCCGGCCGAGTAGCGCGATGGCCCGTTCCTCGACATCCCATTGGTTGCCCACGATGTCGAAGTCGGACTCGTCGCCACCGCCGGATTCGATGCGATGCAACGCTTTCCGGAGCTCGGCGATGCCGAGTACCGCGTCGACCCGTTGCCCCGCGGCGAGACCGAGGTCCTGCCGCAGGTAGCCGAGGTGACCGGTGACCGAGATCGAACCGCGGGCGGGCGTGAGCTCACCGGCGATCAACCGCAGCAGCGTGGACTTACCCGCGCCGTTGCTGCCGACCAGGCCGACATGCCCGGGGCCGAGAACGCCGTCGAGCCCGTCGAACACCGGGGTGCCGTCCGGCCAGGCGAAAGTGAGATCGGAAAATGACAGATTTGCCATGATGACTCCAGAGGTCGCTCAGAATACGCGGCGCGCGACTGCGGACCGCCCGAGTGGCTACCTCATGAAATCAATGGCATGGCTCCGATCAACGGCAATAAGACCCATCTAGATTAACCACACCTGCGCGACGTGTGCCAGTGATATTTGGATCACACCTGCGCACCGGCCTTTTTCGCGCGCGAGGACCTAGTCGGCGCCGATCACGCGAGCGATCTCGGCGGGCAGCGGATAGGGTCGCTCGACCGGCAGCGCGCGGGCGGCCGCGGCGAGTTTCCCGTCGGCCACCAGGCCCTTGATCCGCCGCGCCTCCGCGGTGACGTCACGAATCCCGGTGATCCACCGGTCGACATACAAGCCCACGGCCGGGCCGCCGAGGCCGACCTGCAGCGACCGGTGCGCGAGCGGCCGGTGGTGCAGATCGCGCTCCGGATCCCATTGCACCCGAACGGGACTCGTGCGCAGCCGGTCCATCCACGCCCGCTGATCCGAATACATGTCCGGCACATAGTGACTCAGGCAGGACTGCCATAGTGCCCACTCGAACCCGCTGCGCGTGATCGTCACGGCGAGCACCCGCTCCTGGCCCGGCTTGCTGCCCCAGCCGCACCGATACATCATCCACAGAAACGAGGGCTTGATCCACGTCATCCGCTCCCGGCTGAACGGGGCGACGAAAGTTCCTGCGGCAAGGGCGGCTTCGGCGATCGCCGCGGGATACGCCTGATAGACAACCACGGTCGCCGCATCATAGTCAGCTCTGACCTGCCGCATCGGCGGCGAAACACTCACCGGCAGATCCTGACACTCCGACCGCGACACGCCAACGCTGCCGACACTGTCTCCAGCGAAGCAGGCCACGCCGACCTGTGGGCTCCGCGCATCCGTATCCCCTCCCCCGGCCGGGACGGCGTGAGCGGGTGCGGCGCGCCAGCAACCATCGCCGCACCTCCAGCTCGCACGTCCAGCTAGCAAAAGTATGGGCATATCGGGCGCCCGAGACGAGACCTCAGTTCCGGCGGCTACTCCACCCCGGCCGCCACAGCGGTGTCGATCGGAGCCGCGGCCTTGCCGGTCTTGGGCACGATCAACGCGCCGACGACGGCGCCCGCGGCAAGCAAGCCCGCGGCCAGACGCAGAGACGTCGTGTAACCCTCGGCCAATGCCGCTCTCCCGGTGTCGGTTCCGATGACACCGGCCGCGACCGTCACCAGGATCGCCAACCCGAGCGATCCGCCCAGTTGCCGCACGCTGTTGAGCACGCCGGAGGCGAGCCCGGTCTGCTCGGCCGGCACGCCCGCCACCGCGGCGGTGCCCATCGCGACTACCGACGCACCGATGCCGACACTGGCGACCAGGGACGGGCCGAGCAGCCCGGTCAGGAAGGTCGTCGAGGTGTCGGCGCAGCCGAACCACAGCAGGCCCACGGCGCCGACGAGGCCGCCGACCAGCAGCACCGGCCGCGGACCCCACTGCGGTGTCGCCAGCATCGCCAGCCGCAGTCCGATCACGATGCCGACGCAGAACGGCAGAATCGCCACGCCGGTGAGGGTCGGGCTGTAGCCGAGCACCCGCTGCAAGAGCTGTGCGACGAAGTAGAAGCTGGCGATCTGCCCGGAGGTGAGCATGAATCCGAACAGGGTGGCGCCGACGAGCGAGCGACGGCGCAGGAACTCGAGCGGCACCAGGGGATCCGCCGACTTTGCTTCCACCAGAGCGAAGCCGGCCAGCAGCACCGCACCCACGGCGAACCAGCCGAGCACCCGCGCCGAGCCCCACGCGTGCGTTTCGGTGGAGATCACCGCGAGCACCAACGCCGTCACCCCGAAGGTGACCAGGACCGCGCCGGGCACATCGAGGCGGCCGCGTAGTTGTGGCACCCGGTTGTCGGTGCCGCGCAGCACCGCGACCACCGCCGCCGCGACGAACAGCAGGTTGACCCACATCACCGACCGCCAGCCGAGATGGTCGGTGAGCACACCGCTGAGCACCACTCCCACCGCACCGCCCGCAGCACCGGCACCGCCCCACACCGACATCGCTTTCGTGCGCTCGGGGCCCTCCGGGAACTCGGAGGTGGCCAGCGCCAACGTCATCGGCGCCAGCACCGCCGCGCCGACGCCCTGCAACGCGCGCGCCGCCAGCAGTTCCCAGCCATGTTGCGCGGCACCACCCCAGGCACTGGCAAGTGCGAACACGCCCAGGCTCGCGAGCAGCAGCGTGCGACGGCCGGTGAGGTCGGCCAGCCTGCCGCCGAGCAGCATCAGCCCGGCGAAGGTCAGCAGGAACGCGTTGATCACCCAGCTGAGGCCGGACGGACCGAAGTGCAGCGACTCGTCGATCGCGGGCAAGGCCACGTTGACGATCGAAAGATCAACGGAGACAAGGAACATCACGAGGAACACGACGCCGAGCGTCCATCCCTTACCCGCGCCGGTTCGCTCTGTCACGACAACCTCCATAATTTAGTAACGCGTGTGTTTATTATAGTTAGCACAGCCTTACCTGGGTGTCGAGAGGTTTGATCCGGACAATGAGAGGAGTGACAAGCAACGCGCTCCGCCGCCGCGGCCGCCCCGTCCGGGTGCCGCGCGAAGACGTCGTGGCCGCCACCACCCGAATGCTCGACGACGGCGGCGCCGAGGGCTTCAGCATGCGCAAACTCGCCGACGAACTCGGCGTGAGCACGGCCGCCGTCTACCACCACTTCCCCACCAAAGCGGCACTGATGATCGCCGTCCTGAGCGCCCGCGCCGACCAACTCGACCGGCCGCAGCTACCTCGAGCCCCCCGCGACCGGCTCGTCGCGATCATCACCTATCTGATCGACGTCCTGCACGAAATGCCCTGGGTCGCCGACATTCTCGTCAGCGGTGAATCCTTCGGCCGGGCCGCCATGTGGATCCTCGACGAATTCGTAGACACCGCAACGGCACTCGGCGCCACCGACGACTACGCCGGCTACATGTACAACGCCGTCTGGCGCTTCATCCTCGGCGAGCTGATGATGCGCCGCGCCGAAGCCGAACGCACCGAAGCCACCGCCCAGGGCCACCCCCGCCCCCGCTGGACCGACCAGGCCACCCCCGAGGCCCTGGCCGATTTCCCCACCACAGTCCGAATGCTCCCCAAATGGGACACCATCCGCAACGCCTACCGCACCGAAACCGCGGTAGGCCACCTCATCGACGGCCTGATCGCCGGAATCCCCGCCTGAGGCGATCAGACCTCGACGATGGAGGTCAGGGGGTAGGCACCCTGGTGGTCGCGGCCTTTGAGGAAGGTCAGTTCCAGGACTACGGCGGCGGCGATGACTTCGGCGCCTGCTTGGGCGAAGAGGTCGGCGGCGGCGGCGAGGGTGCCGCCGGTGGCGAGGACGTCGTCGAGGAGCAGGATGCGGCGGCCGCGCAGGTCTACGCCGTCGGCGGGGATTTCCAGGGCGGCGGTGCCGTATTCGAGCTGGTATTCGCGGCGCAGGACCGGCGGCGGGAGTTTGCCTGCCTTGCGGACGGCGAGGACGCCGGTGCCGAGGCTGGCGGCCACGCCTGCACCGATCAGGAAGCCGCGGGCGTCGATGCCCGCGACCAGGTCGGCGTCGGGGGCGCTGGCGGCGAGGCAGTCGATGACGGAGCGGAAGCCTTCGGCGTCGGCGAACACGGGGGTGAGATCCGCGAAGCGGATGCCGGGGGCGGGGAAGTCGTCGCGCCACCGGGTCAACTGCTCGACCGCGCGCGCGGCCCGGCCGGTCCGATCGGCGGCTAACTCATCGGACTCGATCGCCGCGTGCTTACTCATCGACACCTCTCCATCATCACACCAAGGAGCGCGGCCACGGGCGAATACCCGAGGCCGCACCCGCAGCACCTGTCACCGCTTCAACACCCAGCGGTCCATGTTCCAACCCGACCCCGCCTGATTGGGCGCGGCGATCCCGTTCTGCAGACCACCGCCGAACGCGATCGTGCGCGGGGTGGCGAACAAGGGAATGCTCGGCAGCTCCGCCCACAACAGGTTCTCGGCATCGGTCAGCAGCCTCAGCTGTGTGGTCGAGTTGTCGTCGGCCGCAAGCTGATCGGTGATCGAATCGTAGCGGCCGTTACCGAATCGCCCGAAATTGAGCCCGCTACCGGTGCGCAACGCACTGGTGGCCGCGACCCCGGTCAGCGATCCGGCCGGCCCTGGCGCGGCGGCGGTACCGGCCAGGATCGCGTCGACTTTGCCCTCGGTGAGCTGGGACGGCGCGAAATCGGCCGCCCCGGCGTCGACGACGGTGATGCCCGCCGGCTTACAGGCTTCCGTGATCATCGCCACGGTCTGCGCGCGCCGCTCATCGGGGCGCAGATAGCCGATGCGGATGGTCGGATTGTTGGTCCGTGACGCGCCGACGGCCTGGGTCGAGGCCGGCACGTCACCGCCGCCGAACTTGCCTGCCGCACCGGTGACCGAGGCGTAGAACAGCGAATCCTGCTGCACGATATGCCCGTTCAGTGGCCCCGAACCGAGCCCGCTCTTGGGCGCGTCCGGCACCTTGCCGAGCTTGTCGAACAGCGCCTGGCGCGGCACGCACAGCGCGAACGCCCTGCGCATGTCGACCGAGCCGAACACCCCGCCGGTGGCGAGCACCAGCTGCTCGGCGCCCCGCCCGGGCAGGTTCTGCACCCGGAACCCTTCCAGGTTCAGGTCTTTGATCGATCCGGTACCGATGTCGACGACCCCGAGGGCGCTGTCGCCCTCCTTGGACTTCAGGTCGACGTTCTTGGGCCACACCAGGATTCGACCGGTCGCGGGCTTGTTACCCCACCACCGCTCGTTGGCGACCAGCACCAAACCGTCCTTCTCGCTGAAGGACTCGATCCGGTACGGCCCCGACGACGGGAATCGGGTCAGGTCGAGGTTGCCGCCGAAGATCCAGCCGGTGTTCCAGAACTCGGCGATCCGCCCGAGCGCGCTCGGATCGGCGGATTGCAAGGCCGACACCACATTCGGCACGTTCGCCACCCGCGCCGCGACGTGCGCGGGCACCAGCTCGCCCGCGGTGAACAGGCTGCGCCATGCCGAGTAGTGCCGGTCCGGCCGGAACACCACGGTGGCGTCGCGGGAGCCGGGTTGGCAGTCCACCCGTTCGATGTCGGCGTAGCCCGCGGTGCTCGCGGCGTCGAACAGCGGAATCGGGCCCCGGTCACCGGGTTTGGTGAATCGCCCGCTGTGCGACGCCCAGGCGAGCACCAGGTCGTCGCAGGAGGTGGGTACGCCGTCGGAGTACACGCCGTCGGGGTTGAGCCGGTACTGGATGGTCTGGACGTCGCCGGGCACCTCCTTGGCGGTGCCGAAGTCGGTGTCGGCGACCTGCTGCCCCTCGGGTCCGGTGTAGAAGAACCCGGTGAGCACCCTGCTGAACACCGCGGCGGCTCCGCTGCTCGCACCGAGGGTGCTGCCACCGTTGTAGCTGGCGACGGTGGCGTCGACGGCGTAACCGATGGACGGCACCTGGTTCTTGCTCGAGCACCCGGCCGCCAGTCCGGCGGCCAGGGTGCCCGCGGCCACCACGGCGATCAGACGTACCGCTCGGCTGCGTGGCTTGCGCATGAAACCCCCTGCCTGTGTCAGTGCCGCCGCTTCTGCCGTTTTCCGCTCGGGCGCGCGCCCGGGCGGGGCGCCTGCCCCGGTTCCCGCGGCCTGCGCGGTTCGTCGCCGTAGCCACGGCCGGTCGCGGCGGTGGCGCGGCGCTCGGCCTCGTAGCCCGCCCGCGCGCTCGCGGCCCCGGCCCGGCGGGACATGACCTTGTCGGTGTGCTTGGCGACCGGACCCCAGCGTTCCTTGATCGACACCAGCAGCGGTGTCGCGAAGAAGATCGAGGAGTACGTGCCGACCAGCAGACCGACCAGCTGCACCAGCGCGAGGTCCTTGAGCGTGCCGACACCGAGCATCCACACCGCGATGACCATCAGGGCGACGATCGGCAGGATGCCGATGAGGGCGGTGTTGATGGACCGCATCAGGGTCTGGTTCACCGCGAGGTTGGCCTGCTCCCCGTAGGTGCGCCTGCTCAAATGCAGGATGCCCCTGGTGTTCTCCTCGACCTTGTCGAACACGACCACCGAGTCGTAGAGCGAGAAGCCGAGAATGGTCAGGATGCCGATCACCGTCGCCGGGCTCACCTCGAAGCCGACCAGCGAGTACACCCCTGCCGTGACCGCGACGTCGAAGATCAACGCGGCCAGCGCGGCGATCGCCATGTGCGTTTCGAACCGGACGGCGATATAGATGACCACCAACACCAGGAACACCGCCAGCGCGATGAGCGCCTTGCGGGTGATCTGGCTACCCCAGGTCTCGCTGACGTCCGAGGCGCTGATCGCGGCCCGGCTGGGGTTGCCGTCCTTGCCCTTGGGCTGGAACTCGCTGAACAACGCGTTGTTCAGCTTGTCCACCTGGTCCTTGTCCAGCGCCTCGGAGCGGATCAGGATGGTGGCGTTGCCGCCGCTACCGACGGTCTGCACCGAGACGGGATCGGTGCCGATCGCGGAGCGGTAGACGTTCTCAACCTCACTGGTGCTGGCGCCCGCGGCGGGGAACTGGATCCGCGAGCCGCCCTCGAAGTCGATTCCGAAGTTGAAGCCACGGAAGATGATGCTGCCCAACGAGATCAGAATGATCGCGGCGGTGATCAGATACCACATCCGGCGCCTGCCGATGACGTCGATGGCGCCGGTGCCGGTGTAGAGCCGGTTGAAGAAGCCGTGCTTGGGCTGCTCGGACACCGCGGCGAACACGTCCGTGGTCTCGGCCGGGTTCGCGGGGCGCGAGGTGCTCGTGTGATTGGTCATCTCGTTTTCACGCCTTCCCGAGTGCGGCCTGGGCGGCCTTCCGCTCGCGCGCGATCTGCTGGACCGCACCGAGACCGTTCACCGACGGTTTGGCCCAGAAGTTCGTCCGCGAGGCGAGCAACACCAGCGGCGAGGTCATCAGGAACACCACGACGACGTCGAGGATGGTGGTGAGGCCGAGGGTGAACGCGAAGCCCTTCACCTGCCCGACCGCGAGGATGTAGAGCACCGCCGCGGCGATGAAGCTGACCGCGTTGCCGGACAGGATGGTCCGGCGGGCCCGCTGCCAGCCGCGTGGCGCGGCGGAGCGGAAGCTGCGGCCCTCGCGCATCTCGTCCTTGATGCGTTCGAAGAACACCACGAACGAGTCGGCGGTCATGCCGATGCCGATGATCAAACCGGCGATACCGGCCAGGTCGAGGGTGAACCCGATCCATCTGCCGAGCAGCACCATGATGCCGTAGACCGCGAGACCCGAAGCCACCAGCGACAATCCGGTAACGAACCCGAGCATTCGGTAGTAGGCCAGGCAGTAGAGCAACACCACGGCCAAGCCGATCGCACCGGCGAGCAAACCCGCCTTCAGCGAGGACAGGCCGAGCGTCGCCGACACCGTCTCGGCCTCGGAGGTCTGGAACGACAGCGGCAGCGAACCGTACTTCAGCGTGTTCGCCAGTTCCTTGGCGGACGCGGCGGTGAAGTTACCGGAGATCTGGGTGCGGCCGCCCTGCTGCGGGCCCTGCTGCACGACCGGCGCGCTGACCACCTTGGTGTCGAGCACGAACGCGACCCGCTTGTTGACGTACTCGCCGGTGAGCTGGGCCCAGGCGTCGCTACCCGCGGACTTGAACTCCAGGTACACCTCGTGCCGCGCCTGCTGGGTGTTCATGCCCGAGGTGGCGCTCTTGATCTCCTGGCCGTCGATGCGGCTCTTGTCGAGCAGCAGGATCTCCTGGCCGTCGGTGGAGCAGGCGACCAGCGGCAGGTTCGGATCGTCGTTGCCCTGCAACGGATCCGGCTTGCTGCAGTCCAGTGCGGCCATCGCGGCCTGCGCAACGTTCGGGTCGGAGCTCTGCCGGACCGCCTTGGCGTCCTGGATCTCCTTGACCGCCAGTTCCTGTGGCGTGAGATTCGGGTCGGCGGGCGGTTGGGTCGGTGCCTGGGCCGGGAACACCCGCTGCTGCGGGGCCGGGTCCGGCGCGGGGACCTCGCCGGAGGCCGGAGCGCCGACGGACGGCGCCGAGTCGGCGGGCGCGGGCGGCGGTACTTCGCCCGCGGGCGGCGGTACCGCACCCGGTGCCGGTGCGGCAGGCGGCGTCTGACCGCGCTGCGCCGCGGGCACGGCGTTGAGCACCGGACGGATGTACAGCTTGGCGGTGGTCGCCAGTGCGCGCGCCTGCGCCCCGTCGTCACCCGGCACCGTGATCACCAGGTTGTCGCCGTCGATGACGACCTCGGAGCCGGCGACACCGAGACCGTTGACCCGGTTCTCGATGATCTCCTGCGCCTTCTTCAGGCTGTCCTGGTTCGGCTTGCCGCCGTCCGGGGTGCGAGCGGTCAGCGTGACCCGGGTACCACCCTGAAGGTCGATGCCGAGCCGTGGCGTCGAGGATTTGTCACCGGTGAAGAACACCAGCGCATAGATCACGGCCAGCAGCGCGGCGTAGACACCGAGCAGCCGGAGCGGATGCGCCGATCCCTGGGAAGGTGGCACAGTACGTCATCTCCTAGGCGGGAAGTCGAGAGTGAAACAGGCAAGCACACCCCAGCGACGCCGGGTGCGGGCAGTAACGGCGTGAGCGACGGCCCACCGGTCGGCGGGCCGTCGCAAGCACCGAACCGGTGATCAGTCCTTGGTCAACCGGGTCTGGGTCTGCTCGGTGGATTCCTCGATCGCGTCGACTGCGGTCGCGCCGGTCGAGTCGGTGTCGGTCGCGTCGGCGACGGCCTCGGTCTCGGTCTCGACGCGCACCTCGCGGATGGCCGCGCGCAGCCACGTCGTCACGACCTCCTCGGCGATCTCGAGATCGACCGTGGTGTCGTCGAGATCGACGACGGTGCCGTACAGCCCCGACGTGGTGATGACCTGGTCGCCGGCCTTGAGGTTGTCCTGCATCTCCGTGACCTTGGCGGCTTCCCGCTTCTGGCGGCGGACACCGAGGAACATCGGCACGAGCAGGGCTACCAGCAGCAGCGGAAACAGAAGTTCCATCGTCGAAGTCAGTCCCTAGTCTTGTGGGTGGGATGGGTATGTATCCAGACAGTCTGCCAGTTCATGTCTCCGCCGCCACACCGGCACACCTGCTGGGGAGCACCGATGCGCGGATCCGCCATATCGCACCCCGGATTCGGGGCGGCCACCGGCGTCCGAGGAGCCCGGTCGGTTTGCCCGTAAATTCTCCGCCCGGAAACGCATCCGCCGCGAATTGCGTTGGCATACAGTAGAAATCGCAGGGAATTCATCAGCGCAGGACGTCCCGACGGCGTGGCCGGGGAGCCTGATCTACGCACGAACTCATCGATCGTCGAGCCGTGTCTCGGGGCATCCTGTGCGTTCACAAAGGGGAAGATGATGGCTCAGGAAGCCAGAATCGACGTCAAAACGCTGGTACAGAAGGCCGCAGGGGACCTGTCCGCGCCCGAACTGTACGACTTGGCGCGGATCGCCGAATCGGGACCGTGGTTCGGCACCCCGACCGGCAGATCGGCCGAGCCGCCGCGCCCGCCGGACTACGAGTGGCCGCTCGTGTCGCAGCATCCGTACCTGGGGAAATACGGTAAGGGCACGGCATCGGTGCATCTGGCGCACGGGCACGACCGACTGGTCAACCCGATGATCTTCGCCGACGGCTTCAGCTACGGCCCCAGCGATCTCGACGCGCTGTGGCAGTGGTTCAACGAGCCCTACTCCGACGCGGGCGAGCGACTGTTCGACCAGCTGCTCGCCTCGGGTATCGACATCGTGCTGCTCGGCTTCGACTCCCGCCACGACTACCTCCAGGTCAACGCGGGTGTCGCGCGGGCATGCATCGGCAAGGTGATCGCCGAGCGGCAGGGCAACAACCCGCTGATCACCGGCGGTGTGAGCATGGGTGGTCAGGTCACCCGCTACGCGCTGGCCGCGATGGAACGCGACAACGAGGATCATCAGACCGAGACCTATCTGTCCTGGGATTCGCCGCACAACGGGGCGTGGATTCCGCTGATCCTGCAGCAGATGGCCTACTTCTTCGAGTTCTTCGAGGCGCTCACCCCGGGCAAGGCCAGCAAGGCGAGCCTGATCCGCAGCCCGGCGGCCCAGCAGTTGCTGTGGGCGTGGGTCGAGGACGCGCGGTATTCGGGTCCGGTCGCCACCGCGTCACCGCTGCGCGCCCAATTCGTCCAGGAGCTGGCCGATTTGGGTGGATTCCCGCAGCGCCCGGTCCGGCTGGGGGTGGCCAACGGCCGCGGCGACGGGCAGGGCCCCGCACTGCCGCCCGGCGAGGTGGTGTTCGACAAGAAGTTCCTCGGCGGCATCGTCGGCAGCGCCACCGCGCGCTATCAACCCGCCTTCGGCGAGCAGCAGCCGGTCGGCGGCATGCACCTCGGCCTGACCGCGCGCACCTCGACGACCACCGCGGTCGCGCCGTTCGACGGTGCGCCCGGCGGCATGCTCGATTCGTTCGGCCAGGTCGCCACGACCCTCGGGGTCGAGCTGGAGGAGATGAAGCGCTGGAGTTGCTTCGTCCCCTCGGTCAGCGCGGTCGCGCTGGACTTCGACCCGATGACCTGGGAGGTGCAGCTCGACCAGGATCTGCGCAAGGTGACGGCCGAGCAGACCATGCTCACCGAGTTCTGCTGCAACGCAATAAATACCGAGCACTCGGCGGTCACTCCGACGCTGGCGGAGTGGGTGCTGCGCAAGATCGCGAAGTAACGCGGTGAGCCCCGCCGGTGTGGGTCCGGCGGGGCTTGCGTCACCGCGTGCGTCGACTCAGGCGGACTTGCCGTACACGTAGTCGTCGAGCGGGAAGCTGACCGCTTCGCGGTGCGCGGCGAGGGTGCTGGTCGGGCGCAGCAGCGCGGCCTCGCCGTGCGGGTTGAAGTAGTAGCTGCGCGCGGTCGAGCAGTCGCCGCCGTAGAAGACGGAGGTGCCGAGCTTGTCGGTGACCCGGTCCAGGAAGTCCGCGTTCGCCGCCTCGGTCACCTCGAAGGTCTGCTCGCCGCGCCGGAACAGCTCGCCGAACAGCCGCCCCATGTGCTTCATCTGCGCCTCGATGGTGGTGAAGTACGACAGGCCGCTGTAGGAGTACGGGCTGTTGAGGCTGAGGAAGTTCGGGAACTTCGGCACGGTGATGCCCTCGTAGGCCTGGAAACGGTTGTCCCGCCAAAACTTTCCGAGGTTGACGCCGTCGCGGCCGACGATCTCGATGGCCGGGAAGTTCACGTCCCACAGGTTGAAACCGGTGGCCAGGATCAGCGTGTCGATCTCGGTCTTGTTGCCGTCGGCGGTGACGATGCCGTCGGGCTCGATGTGATCGATCGAGTTGGTCTCCAGCCGCACGTGCGGCTGATTGAACGTGCGGAAGTAGGTGTTGGAGAAGGTCGGACGCTTGCAGCCGAAGTCGTAGTGCGGCGTGAGCTGCTTGCGCGTCTGCTTGTCCCGCACCGAGGCCCGCAGGTGCGCCTTGGCGAGCACGCCCGCGGCCTTGTTCAACGGCTTGGCCTGGGTGTAGTGCAGCACGCCGACGACCATGAGCGCCTCGAGCAGGCTGGTATTGAACAGCCGCGCGGCCTTCTGGGTCGCGGGCACCCGGTCGAACAGCTTCTGCACCGGCGCCGGGATGGCGGCGTCGATCTTCGGCACCACCCAGATCGGCGTGCGCTGGAAGACGGTGAGCGCCTGCGCCTTCTTGGCCACCTCGGGCACCAGCTGCACCGCGGTGGCACCGGTCCCGATGATCGCCGCCTTACGGCCGGTGAGGTCGAAGTCGTCCTCCCACGCGGTGGTGTGAATGATCTTGCCCGCGAACGAGTCGATGCCGGGGAACGGCGGGGTGTAGGGCTGGGACAGGAAGCCTGTCGCGGTGAGCAGGTAACGGCCCGTGAGGGTTTCGCCGCCCGCGATCGAGACCACCCAGTGCTGGTGCTCTTCGTCCCAGCGCGCACCGTCGACCACCGTGCCGAAGCGCATGCGGCGGCGCAGGCCGTATTTGTCGGCGACGTGTTTCGCATACTTCTTCAGCTCCGCGCCCGGCGCGAACAGCCGGGTCCAGTACGGGTTCGGCTCGAAGGAGTACGAGTAGGTCACCGAGGCGATGTCGACGGCGAGGCCGGGGTAATGGTTGACGTGCCAGGTACCGCCCAGGTCGTCCTCGCGATCGAGGATGACGTAGTTGCTCAGGCCGAGCCGATCGAGCTCGATGCCCGCCCCCATGCCACCGAATCCCGCTCCGACCACGACAGCGTCGTACTGAGGCGCCACTCCGAACCTCCAAGTATGTGAACCGTTTATCACAGAATGACACATCATTCCGTTTGTGACGACTGTATCATCGGGGTCGTGACGAAGCCATTGACGCGTGCCGAGCGACGCAAAGCCGAGCTACGGCAGGAAATCATCGACACCGCGTTCGTCTGCTTCGCGGAGAAGGGCTATCACGGCACCGGAATCGCCGATATCGCCGGTCATCTCGGCATCGGGCACGGCACCTTCTACCGCTACTTCAGCAATAAGCGCGACATCATCGACCACGTGATCGATGACCTGTCCGCCAAGATCATCGACACCCTCGGCACCGAGAACGCCCCCGACGCCGCCACCACACTGGACGAATACCGCGCGCAAACCGACCGGATCGGCCAGGCGCTCACCCACATCCTGATGGACGACCGCCGGGTCGCGCAGTTGCTGCTCGTGCACGCCCCCGGCATCGACGACGAGCTGACCGCGCGCCTCTACGGCCTGCTCGATATGGCCGACGCGCTCACCGCCGGATACCTGGAGCACGGCGTCGAACACGGTTATCTGCGAGCGGATCTGGACACGGTCAACACCGCCCGGGCGGTCACCGGCATGCTGCTCGCCGGCATCATGCACGGCCTGCGCGACACCGGCGAAAGCTCCATCCAAGGCCTCAACGAGGCCATCCGGCGGCTGCTGATCGACGGTGTCCGCAAGGACTGAGCAAATCGATAAGCCCCCTGACGACGTTCGCGGCGTTAAGGTGAGGGAACTGTTCCGACGCTGTCCGCCAGGGGGCGCTCGTGGTCGCAAGAGACCAGGGAGTACGAAAAATCCACATTCCCACGGACCGGCGTTCCGGGCCTGACAGAATGTCGCCCGTGACCCCCGAGGATGTGAGCCGGATCAGTTTCGCGACACCACCATTCGGGCAGCGTGGTTATCACGCGGACGAAGTGGACGCCTTCCTCGACCTCGTCGCCGCGACCATGGCCGGGCGGGGCGCGCTCGCCGCCGACGATCTACGGCACGTCACCTTCGACGCACCGCGGCCGGGCGGGCGCGGATACCGCGCCGACCAAGTCGACGAGTACCTGGATCGGGTGCGCGTCGAGTTGGAGAACCGGCAGCGCGGGGTCCGGCCCGCGCCTGCCGGGAACGGGCAGTCCATGCTCACCCCGGATGACGTGCAGCGCATGCGGTTCACCGCGTCCCCGGTCGGGCGGCGCGGATACCACGAAGAAGAGGTCGACGCGTTCCTCGATCTGGTCGCGGCGACCCTGGCACACGGCGGGCCGGGCAGTTTGACCGTCGCGGATGTGCGCTCGGTGCGGTTCACCGAGGCGCGGCTCGGCACCCGCGGCTACTCACGCGACGAAGTGGACGCGTTCCTTGACCTGGTGGTGACGGCGTTGCAGCATGCCGAGCACCAGCATCACCGGTGGACGTTGCACCGCGACATCGGCGACTAGGCTCACTACCGCCCGCACGAGACGGCTTGCCGCGCACCGCTATTCGAAGAGGTCCAGGGTGGGTTGCGGGTCGCGGCCGCGCACCTCGATGGAGCCGAAGACCAGGTCGGGTGGCGGCACGAGGCCGAGGTGTTCCCACGCGGCGGCGGTGGCGACGCGCCCGCGCGGGGTGCGGGCGACCATTCCGGCCCGCACCAGGAACGGCTCGCACACCTCCTCGACGGTGGCGGCCTCTTCCCCCACGGCTACCGCGAGGGTGGACACCCCGACCGGGCCGCCGCCGAAACTGCGTACCAGCGCGGCGAGGACCGCACGGTCGAGGCGATCGAGGCCGAGGACGTCGACGTCGTACACCTCCAGCGCCGCCCGCGCGTTGGGCAGCGTGATCACCCCGTCCGCGCGCACCTCCGCGTAGTCGCGGACGCGCCGCAGCAGCCGGTTCGCGATGCGTGGCGTGCCACGGGACCGGCCAGCGATCTCCGCGGCGGCCTCGCGGTCGATCTGCACGCCGAGGATCTGCGCCGACCGCAGCAGGATGAGCAGCAGCTCGTCGGGGTCGTAGAAATCCATGTGCCCGGTGAAGCCGAAGCGGTCACGCAGCGGGCCGGTCAGCGCGCCGGACCGGGTGGTGGCCCCGACCAAGGTGAACGGGGCGATGTCGAGCGGGATCGAGGTGGCGCCCGGCCCCTTGCCGACGACCACGTCGACGCGGAAGTCCTCCATCGCCAGGTAGAGCATCTCCTCGGCCGGGCGGGCGATCCGGTGGATCTCGTCGATGAACAGCACGTCGCCGTCGACCAGGTTGCTGAGCATGGCCGCGAGATCGCCTGCCCGTTCCAGCGCGGGACCGGAGGTGATGCGCAGCGCGGTGCCGAGCTCGCCGGCGATGATCATCGCCATGCTGGTCTTGCCGAGCCCGGGCGGGCCGGACAGCAGCACATGATCCGGGGTGCCGCCGCGCTGTTTGGCGCCGCGCAGCACCAGTGCGAGCTGCTCGCGCACGCGCGGCTGGCCGATGAAGTCGTCGAGCGACTTCGGGCGCAGGCTGGCCTCGATCTCGCCGTCGGACTTCAAATAGCTCGGCGTGACCTGGGATTCGTCTGGTTCTTCGTAATCCATGCGGTACTACCGATTCTTGCCGAGCAGATTGAGGGCGGCTCGCAATCCTACCGAGGTGTCGGCGGCGGGCTGTTCGGCGAGGACCGCGTCGATGGCCTGCTCGGCCTGCTTGGCCGGGAAGCCGAGGCCGGTGAGCGCCTCCACCACCTGCTCGCGCACCGGCGTGCTGACCGGGGTCGGCGTGCCGGGCGGACCGGATTGCACCGGAACGAGATTCACCTTGTCGCGCAGCTCGACCACCATGCGTTCGGCACCGCGCTTGCCGATGCCGGGCACCCGGGTGAGGGCGGCGACATTGCTCTCGGCGAGCGCCTTGCGCAGCGCCTCCGGCTCGAGCACCGCGAGGACCGCCATGGCGAGGCGCGGGCCGACGCCGGACACCGTTTGCAGCAGACCGAACAGGTCACGCGCCTCGGTGTCGGCGAAGCCGTACAGCGTCATCGAGTCCTCGCGGACGATCATCGCGGTGTACAGCCGGGTTTCCTCGCCGCGAGTCAGCGTGGACAGCGTCGCGGGGGTCACGTTGAGCCGGTAACCGATGCCCGCCGCCTCGATCACCGTGTGGTCGAGGGCGATCTCTAGCACCTCACCGCGTACCGACGCGATCACCTCTGTACCGCCTTCCGTTGTTCGGCAAGCCGTTCGGCGTACTTGCGCTGCGCCTCGGCCGCCTGGGCCTCGGCCTTGGCCATCCGCTCGAGCAGCGGCGCCCGCCAACAATGGCAGATGGCCAGCGCGAGCGCATCCGCCGCGTCGGCCGGTTTCGGCGCGACCTGCAGACCGAGTATCCGGGTGACCATGGCGGTGACCTGTGCCTTGTCCGCGGTGCCGTTGCCGGTGACCGAGGCCTTCACCTCGCTGGGTGTGTGGAACGCGACCGGGATGCCGCGGCGCGCGGCCGCGAGCGCGATCACCCCACCCGCCTGCGCGGTACCCATCGCGGTACGCACATTGTGCTGGGCGAAGACGCGTTCGATGGCGACGGCGGCCGGTTGGTGGGTGTCCATCCAGAGTTCGGCGGCGTCGGAGACCTGGAGTAGTCGCTGGGCGAGGTCCATGTCGGGCGGGGTGCGCACCACGTCGACGGCGATCGCGGTCACCTTACGACCGATGCCGCCCTCGACCATGCTGAGGCCGCACCGGGTGAGCCCGGGGTCGACGCCCATCACCCGCACGAAAACCCCTCTCGCAGACACGAACAACTGTTCGAGAGTCTAGCGGAGGCAGGGTCTTTCGCGGTCCAGCGACACGGGTGCGGCGGCGGTCGCCGTGGCGGGCGCACGCACCGCGACCGGGCCGGGCGCGCGCACCGCGGTCAGGATTCGCGACGCTGCCGCCTGCTCAGGACGCCGCCGGGAAGCCGAGCAGTTCCGGCTTCGTCGCGCGAGCCGCCCATTCGCGCGCCGGATCGTTGACGAGTCGGCGCGCTCGAAGATCCAGCAGGCCACTGATATTGGTCACCGTGGCGGCCACCTCGCCGTCCGCACGGGTCAGGATCTGTTCGACGCGGTAGGTCTTTCCGGTCCCCCACAGCCACACGCAGGACACGTCGACCGTGTCGCCGCCGCGCAGCTCGCGCTGGAACTTGATGGTTGTCTCCAGATTGACCGGTCCGAATCCGTCCGCGATCAGCTCGTCGACCGAGATCCCCGCCGCCTGCACGCAGGCGAAACGCGAGTGGTCGGCGAACTGGTGGTAGGCCGCGCCGGTGACATGGAGCTGCGGATCGAGATCGGAGACTCGAACCTCGATGCGAGTACTGAACGACACGACGCCGACTATGCCAGCGCCCACCGACAACTTTCCCTACCCGGATATCAGGTGCGGGATCGCGCGGAGGTCCGGCCATTTCATGATCAACGGGACACGGTGGCGGCGCTACTCGCACTGTGCCGCGACCACGTCATCGTCCGGCGTCAGGCGGGGGCGAGAGTCCGGGCGAAGGTGCGGCGGTAGGCCTGCGGAGACACGCCGATCGCCTCGTGCAGATGCTGGCGCAGCGAGGTGCCGGTGGCGAAGCCGACTTCCCCGGCGATCCGGTCGACCGTCATGTCGGTCGATTCGAGCAGGTGTCTGGCGCGGAACAGGCGCTGTTGGATCAGCCAACGGCCGGGGCTCATGCCGACCTCTTCGCTGAAGCGGCGCGCGAAGGTGCGCTTGCTCATGCTGGCGCGCAGCGCGAATTCGTCCACGGTGAGCGGCAAGTGGAGGTTTTCCAGCGCCCACTGGCGAGCGGCGGCGGTGCCCGCGGAAGTGGCGGGCGGAACGGGCTGCTCGATGTACTGGGCTTGTCCGCCGTCACGCCACGGCGGCACGACGCAGCGCCGGGCCACCGAGTTGGCGACCGCACTGCCGTGATCGCGGCGCACGAGATGCAGGCACACGTCGAGGCCGGCCGCCGCGCCCGCGGAGGTGAGCACGTCATCGTCGTCGACGTACAGCACATCGGGATCGAGCCGGACCCGCGGGAAAGTGCGCCGGAACAGCTCGGCCTGCCGCCAATGCGTGGTCGCGGGCCGACCGTCGAGCAGACCGGCCGCCGCCGCGACGAACGATCCCGCGCAGATCGCCACGAGCCTGGCGCCGGGCCGGATTCGGGCGAGCGCGTCCCGGACCGGCTGCGGCAGCGTGCCGTCGAGGGTCATGCCGATGTCGCAGGCGGGCAGGACCACGGTGTCGGCGGTGTCGAGGATGCCGCTGTCGTGCGCGACGGCGATCGAGTAGTCCGCGCTGGTGCGCACCGGTGCACCGTCGACGGTGCAGGTGCGGATCTCGTATCGGCCGCCGGCACTGCCGAATACCCGGTTCGGGATGCCGAGTTCGAACGGATAGACCCCGTCCAACGCCAGCACCGCCACGCGATGGACCGAAGGTGTCATGGCACGATCATATCGAAGAATGGCAATCGTGCCATTTCCTGACTCGTTCCAGCGGACCAGACTCGACGGCATGACCGATACCGAAACCATGCGCGCGATCAGCCAGCACACCCTCGGCGACCCCGAGGTACTCACCGAAGTACGACTCCCCCGCCCGGTGCCCGGCCCCGGCGAAATCCTGGTCCGGGTGCGCGCGGCCGGACTCAACCCCACCGACTGGAAGCACCGCGCCATCGCCGATCTCTTCCTGCCCGAGCCGCCTTTCGTCCTCGGCTGGGACGTGTCCGGCGAGGTCGCCGCGACCGGCATCGGCGTGACGCTGTTCGAGCCGGGGGACGAGGTGTTCGGCATGCTGCCCTACCCGAACGGCCACGGCGCGCTGGCGGAGTACGTCGTCGGCCCGGCCCGCGCCTTCGCCACCAAGCCCGCGAATCTGGATCACGTGCAGGCCGCGGCGATCCCGCTGGCCGCGCTCACCGCGTGGCAGGCCCTGGTGGACAACGCCGCACTCGAAGCCGGGCAGCGCGTGCTGATCCACGCGGCGGCGGGTGGCGTCGGGCATTTCGCCGTGCAGATCGCCAAGGCTCGCGGCGCGTACGTCATCGGCACGGCCAGCGCACCCAATCACGAGTTCCTGCGCGGTCTCGGCGCGGACGAAGTGCTCGACTATCGCAGCACCGATGTCGCCGAGGCGGTCAGCGGCGTGGACGTGGTGCTGGATTCGATCGATGACGACAACAGCCTGCGTTCCCTGCACACCCTGCGCCAGGGCGGACTCCTGATCACCTTGCGGGCCGCCGGCGCGGCCGATCTCGCGGCGGCAGCCAGGGAGTTGGGCGTGCGCGCGATCCGCATGCTGGTGGAGCACGACCGGGCGGGCATGCTCGCGCTGGCCGGTCTCGCCGAATCCGGGGCGTTGCGCCCGACGATCGCGGGCACCTTCCCGTTGACGGAGGCCGCGAAGGCGCATGCCATGGGCGACACCGGTCGTACCGTCGGCAAACTAGTTGTCACACTGCCCTGACACCGAAGATTTTTCCGCGCGGCGCTTCGGTGAATTTACGAAATCGGGACCGTCACGCTTCTACCATCCGATGATGAGCACTGTTGTGAAGGCTGTCCTCGAGGGCGGGCCGAAAGACATGCCCGCGCGAATCGTCCCGATCACCCCCCCGGGGATCGAATTGAAAGTCCCGTTCAAGGGTGGCTACGAACACTTCAAGGTGACCCGCAAGGAGCAGGACACCCCGGAGGGCCGGTTGCCCGTCTACGAGTGGTCCAGCCGGACCGAACTCGCGGAGTGACGCGCGAATAATCGTCCAGCGCGGCCGGTCGATCATCGACCGGCCGCCTTCCGATGCGGTAGTCGGCGGCGGCCGACTATGGACAAAAGCGTAACCAAGTGGTTACGCTTTCCGGGTGGACGAAGTGGCGAGTGCGATCGCCGATCCGGTGCGCCGGGAGATCCTGACGATGTTGCGCGGGACCCGGCTCACCGCGGGTGAGATCGCAGCAGAGTTCGACATCAGCAGGCCCGCGGTGAGCCGACACCTGCGCGTGCTGCGCGAAAGCGGCCTGGTGCACGACGAACTCATCGGCAGGCAGCGCTACTACGTGCTCGACCCGGCGCCACTGACCGAGGTCGCCGACTGGATCGCCCGCTTCGACACCGCGACCGCCTGGGAACAGCGGCTCGACGCATTGGAAACCGAGGTCTACCGGACGCGCCGCGAACACCGCCGCGCACCGGCCGACCAGCACCCGAAGGAGAACACGGGATGACAACCCGACCCACCGGCCGCCTCGACCGTACCGACGGCAAGCGCGACCTGATCCTCACCAGGACCTTTCGTGCGCCGATCGAGGACGTCTGGGCCAGCGTCACCGAGTCCGACCGCACCGCACGCTGGTTCGGACCGTGGGAGGGCGAAGCAGGCCCCGGCCGAAACATCAAGGTGCAGATGGCGTTAGAAGAGGGCCAGCCCTGGTGCGACGCCACGATCGAGGTGTGCGAACCGCCGCGCCGGGTCGCGATCATCACCAAGGACGACTACGGCACCTGGCATCTGGAGGCGGCGCTCACCGAGACCGACGGCGTCACGGAGCTGGTCTTCACACACCATCTGGACGCCGACGCGAAGATCAGCGAGGTCGGCCCCGGCTGGGAGTACTACCTGGACGCGCTCGTGGCGGCCCACACAGGTGCGGACCGCCACGATTTCGAGGACTACTACCCCTCGATGAAGCAGTACTACGAAACCTTGCAGGACTAGTCCAGTGCCGACGGACCGAGTCCGCCGGTAGACCCGCGCACGGCCGCGGCGCATGCGCGGGTACGCACTAGTCGTCCAGCTGCGCGAGGATCTCGTCGGAGATGTCGACGTTGGTGAAGACGTTCTGCACGTCGTCGCTGTCCTCGAGCGCGTCGACCAACTTGATCACCTTGCGGGCGCCGTCGGCGTCGACCTCGACCGAGACCGACGGCTGGAAGCCGGATTCGGCGGAGTCGTAGTCGATTCCGGCGGCCTGCAGGGCCTTGCGCACCGGGATCAGATCGCTGGGTTCGCTGATGATCTCGAAGGAATCACCGAGGTCGTTGACCTCCTCGGCCCCCGCGTCGAGCACGGCCATCAGGACGTCGTCCTCGGAAAGGCCGTTCTTCTCCAGCGTCACCACGCCCTTGCGGTGGAACAGGTAGGACACCGAACCCGGGTCGGCCATGTTGCCGCCGTTGCGGGTCATCGCGACCCGCACCTCGCCCGCGGCACGGTTGCGGTTGTCGGTGAGGCACTCGATCAACACCGCGACACCGTTGGGGCCGTAGCCCTCGTACATGATGGTCTGCCAGTCGGCGCCGCCGGCTTCTTCACCGCCGCCACGCTTGCGGGCACGCTCGATGTTGTCGTTGGGCACCGACGACTTCTTCGCCTTCTGGATGGCGTCGTAGAGCGTCGGGTTGCCCGCGGGGTCACTGCCACCCGTGCGGGCCGCCACCTCGATGTTCTTGATCAACTTGGCGAAGAGCTTGCCGCGCTTCGCGTCGATCCCCGCCTTCTTGTGCTTGGTGGTGGCCCATTTGGAGTGGCCGCTCATTCCCTACTTCCTTCAGGTCGATGGCACGTGTGGTGATGTGTACCGTACCGGCACGGCCGGAGGGACAACTTCTCCAGCCTACTCGGCCGGTCAGCGCGGTCTGAACGGCGCGTGAACTACGCGTCCCGAACCAGGTCCACGAACATCCGGTGCACCCGCAGATCGCCGGTGACCTCCGGGTGGAACGACGTCGCGACCACCTTGCCCTGCCGCACTGCCACAATGCGGCCGGCGAACGGTCCGTCCGGCACCGTCGCGAGCACCTCGACGCCCGCGCCGACCCGCTCCACCCACGGCGCCCGGATGAACACCGCGCGCATCGGGCCGTCGTCGAGTCCGGCGAAGTCCAGGTCCACCTCGAACGAGTCGACCTGGCGGCCGAAGGCGTTGCGGCGCACCGTCATATCGATGCCGGACAGGTGGTTGGCGTCGGGCCTGGTGTCGAGCACCTCGTCGGCGAGCAGAATCATGCCCGCGCAAGAACCGAAGGCGGGCATGCCATCTCGCAGTCGCGCGCGCAGCGGCTCGAGCAGGTCGAAGACCTCCAGCAGCTTGCTGATGGCGGTCGACTCGCCGCCGGGCAGCACCAGCGCGTCCACCGCGGCCAGTTCCGACGCCCGCCGCACCAGCACCGGTTCGGCGCCGCAGTGCGCGAGGGCCGCGATGTGCTCGCGCACGTCACCTTGCAACGCGAGCACGCCGATAGTGGGGCGAGCCTGCGCGAGATCGGCGGCGGCGGGCGCGGCGACCGGGGAAGCGTTCACGTCGCAGAGTTTACGAGCCGTCGCGGTGTGGGCCTGCTCACGGTCGCCGTCAGGGTTCCGTCAACGCGGCGCCCCGCGGGCCGGGAACGGGTCGACACTCGCAGGGTGATAGCTGTGTTGCCGCGCAAGGTGCCCGCGCCGCGTGGAGAAGGGGAGGCGGCCCCGGCCCGCCGTGGGCTCACCGTGCCGACCGGGTTGGCCGGGCTCTCGCTCGACGCCATGGCGTCGGTGTCCTACGGTCCCGAGGCCATCGTGCTGGTGCTCGCGGCCGCGGGCGGCGCCGGACTCGGCCTGACGCTGCCGGTGACGGTGGCGATCGCCGCGTTGCTCGCCGTGCTGGTCGCCTCGTATCGCCAGGTGATCGCCGCGTTCCCGGACGGCGGTGGGGCGTACGCGGTGGCGAAGACGCACCTGGGGCATCGCACCAGTTTGGCCGCCGCCGCGTCGCTGATCATCGACTACGTGCTGAACGTCGCGGTGTCGATCGCCGCCGGTGTCGCGGCGCTGACCTCGGCGTTCCCGGTGCTGCTTCCGTACACGGTGTGGTTGTGCGTGGCGATTCTCGTCGGCATCACCGCGTTGAATCTGCTTGGCATCACCGAGAGCGCACGGGCGTTCATGGTGCCGACCATCGTCTTCGTTGTCGGTATCGGCACGGTGATCGTGGCGGGGCTGGTGCGGTCCGAGCCCGCCAGCGTCAGCACCGGCGTCGCCACCGTGCTGGACGCGCACACGGTCGGCGTGCTGTTGCTGCTCAAGGCGTTCTCCAGTGGGTGTGCCGCGCTGACCGGGGTGGAGGCGATCGCGAACGCGGTGCCGAGCTTCCAGGCGCCGAAAGTACTGCGCGCCCAACGCGCGGAGGTCGCGCTCGGGGCGCTGCTCGGCGTCATGCTGATCGGGCTCGCGCTGCTGATCGAGAAGTTCGAGGTGCATCCGATCGACGGCACCACGGTGCTCTCGCAGCTGACCGAGGCCGCGCTCGGGCACGGAATCGGCTACTACGTGGTGCAATTCGCGACCGTGGTATTGCTGGCGCTGGCCGCCAACACCTCCTACGGCGGGCTGCCGACGCTCACCAAGATCCTCGCCGACGACAACTGCCTGCCGCACCGGTTCGCGGTGCGCTCGCCGCGTGAGGTGTACCGCTACGGCGTGCTGACCCTGGCCGTCGCGGCGGGTGTGCTGCTGGTCGGCGCCGACGGCAAGATGAACGCACTGGTCCCGCTATTCGCCATCGGGGTGTTCGTCGGGTTCACCATCGCGCAGATCGGCATGGTGCGGCATTGGCTGCTGGCCAGGACGGCGGGCTGGCGGTGGCGACTGGCGCTCAACGGATTCGGCGCGCTGCTCACCTTCGTCGCCGCGATCGTCACCACCGCAATGAAATTCACCGCGGGGGCCTGGTTGATCGTGCTGGTCCTGCCCGCGCTGGTGCTCGGCATGGAACGCATTCGCGGGGCCTACCGCAAGATCGGCGCCTACCGCCGCTCCGATGAGGTGCCGCCGCCACCACGGCCGCGCGACGCCGTCATCGTGGTGCCGGTGTCCGAGGTCTCCGACCTGAGCTGCGAGGCGCTGTCCGCGGCGCTGTCGATCGGCAAAGACGTTGTCGCGGTGCATGTTTGCCTACCCGGCGAATCGGTGAAGGCGTTCACCAAGGCGTGGGAGGCGTGGCACCCGGAGGTGCGGCTGGTGCTGCTCGAAGACAGCGACGCGACGGTCGGCGGCCCGGTCGCGCGTTACGTACGGGAGAACTTCGAGGGTCGCCGCAAGGTGGTCGTCATCGCCGAGGTCGACCCGCCGGTCGGCTGGAACCGCGTGCTACCCAGCCACCGCAGCGACGAGCTCGAACGCGTGCTGCGCCGCATGTCCGACACAGTGGTCTGCCACCTGCGCGTACAGGTGGGCTGAAGCCTGAGTGAATTCAGGCGGCCGCGGTGGTGTGCGTCGGCCACACGCACACCATCGCGGTCGACATTTCGCTCGAGCCGCGCGAATCGCCCTTGCGCGGGCTGACCGCCGACGTTCCCGGACGCCGGGCAGCCGGGCGCGATGGGCGGCGACCGGCTCTGCTCCGGCGCGGTGACGCTCAGTCGCGCAGGTTGCGAATCAGTCCTTCCTGGACGACCGCAGCCACCATCTCACCCGCGCGGTTGAAGATCTTCCCGCCGGTGAGGGCGCGACCGAAGCCCGCCGACGGCGAGGCCTGGTCGTAGAGCAGCCAGTCGTCGGCGCGGAACGGGCGCAGGAACCACATGGCGTGGTCGAGCGAGGCGTTCTGGGTCTGCTCGTCGGGGTGGGTCACCTTCGACGAGCCCAGCAGCGTCATATCGCTCATGTAGGCCAGCGTGCAGACGTGGAACAGCGGGTCGTCGGGCAGCGGATGCCGGTAGCGGAACCACACCTGCTGCTGGGAGACGACGCCGTCGCGGCGGGCGATCTGATCCTGCGGCACGGTCCGGATGTCCCAGTGCTCCCACTCGCGCATCGCCCACAGGCGTTCCGGGCTCATGGTGGTGCTCGCGTCCGGGAGGTCGTCCGGGGCCTGCACCTCGGGCATCACATCCTGATGCTCCGGACCCTCGTCGCCGATGTGGAACGAGGCCGACATGGTGAAGATCGCCTGCCCGTCCTGCACGCCGGTGACCCGGCGGGTGCAGAACGAGCGCCCGTCCCTGATCCGCTCGACGAGATACACCGTCGGCTGGTCCGGGTTGCCCGGCCGCAGAAAGTAGCCGTGCAGCGAATGCACCTGATACCGCGGTTCCACCGTGCGCACCGCTGATACCAGCGCCTGGCCGGCAACCTGTCCGCCGAACGTGCGCGGCAGCTGAGTCTTCGTGGAGGCCCCACGGAAGATGTCACGCTCGAGGCGCTCTATCTCCAGCGCCTCTTCGATTGTCGCCATGGGCTGAGATTAACTCGCCGCGCTGACCGGCTCGTCCTCGGCCGTCCGGCACTCCACTCGCACCGGCCGGCCGACTCGGTTGCCGCCCGCCGCGACGAAGCACCGCGCATGCCAGTGCTCGCGCATGCCGCCGTCGAGTGCCGTGCACAGTGTTTGCTCTGATAGACCGGTGCCACAGTTCGTCCCGATCACCCAGGACGCCCTCGTCGAGCGTCTCGTCGAGCACGTCCGCACCCTGCCGGGCTGCCGGGTCGTCGCGATCGACGGCGCCGACGCCGCCCACCCCACCGAGCTCGCCGACCGGACCGCCGCCGCACTGCGCGACACCGGCAGACCCGCGGCAGCGGTGTCGCTGCACGACTACGTCCGCCCCGCCTCCCTCCGCATGGAGTACGGCCTCGACGAGATCTCCTACCGCACAGCCTGGTTCGACTACGAAGCACTCCGCCGCGAAGTCATCGACGCGCTGCACACCGACGGTCGCTGGCTGCCCGCCCTCTGGAACGAGACCACCGACCGCTCGGCCCGCGCCCCCATCCGATCGGCGCTCCCCGACACCGTCCTGGTCATCGCAGGCCCCCTGCTGCTCGACCACGCCCTTCCCTTCGACGTCACCGTCCACCTGGCCATGTCGGAACCGGCGCTACGTCGCAGCACCCCACCCGAAGACCATTGGACCATCCCCGCCCTCCTCGAAACTCCCACCGCCCCAACCTTCTTCATCCGCTGGGATCACCCGGCCCGCCCGGCTCTCCGTCTCCCCTGACCCCTCGACTCCTTGCTTTCTGTTCCGCGGTTCCCGGCTATCTCCCAGCCCGCATCGATAGTTAGATGCGCATATCCATGTATCGAGATGGCCTATTCCCTACCGAACGCGAATGGCACACGGTTGCAGCGCTTCTCAGCGTATGCCGCAACCATGTGCCACTCGACGGGCGTCAGCCGCCCCTGCGTTCGGTCAGGAGCAGGCCGGGGACTGCAGGTTCAGGGCGGTCAAAGCGTTGCACGCCCAAGCCTTTTGGACCTTCCACTTGCCGTTGTCCAGGACGAAGGGCACGTCGACGGGGTTCTCGGTGCCGTTGAGGGTCAGTTTGCCCTGGGCGCTGACGGAATCGCCGAAGGCGGTCACTCCGGTGATCTCGGTCTTGGCGTTCGCGTCCTGGTACGCCTTGGCGAGGCGGTTGGGCAGGTCCGGATCGGCCTCGATCCCCTGCACGAGGTCCAGCTTCTCGGCACTCGGCACCGCCGGATCGAGCGCCTTCTGCAGCAGTGTGTTCAGCTCCGGAACAGTCGGCGGTGCAGGCTGATTCGCGTTGGCGGCGGCACTGGTCGTGGTGCGGGACGGCTGCGGCGAATCCTTCTTGTCATCGCTGCCGCAGGCCGTCAGGCCCAGTGCGGCCACGACGGCCAAACCGGCAATCGCCATGCGTCCGGTCTTACGAAGGTTCATCTGCTCGTCCTTAACGTTGGGCTGGTACATCGACGGTGATGCGGCACTCCCGACACGGCGGTCGACGGGCATCGAAACGTGAAGTTACCCAGGACAATTGTGAGAACAGTAAGACGGCGGTGTGGCGCGGAGAAGAGTCGCGTCGCCGCGATGCCGCTGACGCACCCGAGCAGGGACTCCGAAGAGCCCCTGCTCGTCAATGTTCACCGAACTCTAAGGCTCGGAAATCACCAACCGCGCTCGGCGAGCCGGTGGTCCACCGGCAGCTCCTCGACATTGATGCCGACCATGGCCTCGCCGAGTCCACGCGAAACCTTCGCGAGCACATCGGGGTCGTCGTGGAAGGTGGTCGCCTTGACGATGGCGGCGGCCCGCTCGGCCGGGTTGCCGGACTTGAAGATGCCGGAGCCGACGAACACGCCCTCGGCGCCGAGCTGCATCATCATCGCGGCGTCGGCGGGGGTGGCGATGCCGCCCGCGGTGAACAGCACGACGGGCAGCTTGCCGGTCTCGGCGACCTCGCGGACCAGCTCGTAGGGCGCCTGCAGCTCCTTGGCGGCGACGAACAGTTCGTCGGCGGGCAGCGAGGACAGCCTGCGGATCTCCTGGCGGATCTTGCGCATGTGCGTGGTGGCGTTGGAGACGTCACCGGTGCCCGCCTCGCCCTTCGAGCGAATCATGGCCGCGCCCTCGGTGATTCGGCGCAGCGCCTCACCCAGGTTGGTGGCGCCGCACACGAACGGCACGGTGAAGTTCCACTTCTCGATGTGGTTGGTGTAGTCGGCGGGGGTCAGCACCTCGGACTCGTCGATGTAGTCGACGCCGAGGCTCTGCAGGATCTGCGCCTCCACGAAGTGGCCGATGCGGGCCTTCGCCATGACCGGGATGGAGACGGCGGCGATGATGCCGTCGATCATGTCGGGGTCGCTCATCCGGGACACGCCGCCCTGCGCACGGATGTCGGCGGGCACCCGCTCCAGCGCCATCACCGCGACCGCGCCGGCGTCTTCGGCGATCTTGGCCTGGTCGGGGGTGACGACGTCCATGATCACCCCGCCCTTGAGCATCTCGGCCATGCCGCGCTTCACGCGGGCGGTGCCGATGGTCTGGGTGGTCTCGGGCGTAGTCACGGCAAACTCCTGGGTCATCTGCGCCAATCGGTCGCAAGGGATGGAATCGACCCAATTCTAGGCGGGCCACCCAGGCCACTTGATAGCCAGTCAGCGATGACTGGCCTTGTCACCTACCAGGGGCTCTGTCCGCCGGTGCGGTGCACTGGACCGCTCGGCGAGACCAGGAAAGGAGGTTTACCGCTGCCGCGGGGCAATTCCGTTGGCCCCGCTATCTTCCGGCGTCGCTCAGAGCGGACCGACGACCAGCAACTGCGCCCAGTACTCGGCGGCGGCGGGCCCGACGAGCGGCAGCAGGAAATCGAACAGCAGGTAGGACATGTACAACAGAACCTCCGCACACCGAGCATTTGCCCCCGCCGACGGCGGGGTTCGCGGCACCGAAGTCCGAGTGCCTTGCAGTAAGCACTACCCAGCCCGCGTCCATCCAGTCGCGACCGTAGCACGATCGTGAAACACATCACAGCGCGTCAGCGGATCGAGCGGACCTCGGGGTCGGTGGTGCTGTCGGCGGCGGCCGCGGCTTCCGGGAGCAGTTGATCCAGGTTGTAGGGGTAGACGGTCTCGCCCGCGCGGTCGAAGGCGACGATATCGGCTGCGGTGCACCATTTGTTGCCGGTGATCGAGCGACGTTCGATGGCCGTGAGGTTCGTCGCCTGCGGCTCGTAGGCGGGCACGCGCAGCGCGAAGAACAGTTCCTCGGAGCGGATCAGGTCGCCGTCGAAGGGGAACACCGCGACGCGGCGCCAGATCGGGCCGCGCAGGCTCTCCGGGTCGGCCTGGTACCCGGTCTCCTCGTAGAGCTCACGGACGGCCGCTTCGCGCAGCGTCTCCTCCGGGTCGACGCCGCCGCCGACGGTGAACCAGAACGACACGTCCGGTGTTTTCGGGTCGTTGCCGCGCATCAGCAGTGTGCGCCCCGCCTCGTCGAACAGCACGATGCGCGCGGCGGTGCGGGTGGTGTCGACGGTGAGCCCGGTGGACGCGGCCGGGGTGGCGCGCTCGGTGATCTCGAAGTAGGTGGGCAGCGGCGCGGTGCCACCGAGGTGCAGGATGCGCACCGAGCGGCGGGTGCGCAGCGCCAGGGTGTCGCGGACCGCGTCGTTGTGGAAGCGGCGCGCGATCAGCACCCGCGCCTCGGCGTCGGCCAGCTCGGCCACCATCTGCGGGCGCAGCTGCTCGATATCGATCGTCGACAGCGCCGCGGAGAGCTGGTTCTCCACCGTCTCCCGATCGGCGCGGCCGGCCCGTTCGGCGCGATCGGCAAGGTGGGCAAGAACTTTGGCTTGATCGACCAGCGCGGGCTCGGCCGCCGGGTCCGCGATCGCCGCCGCGACCGATCTGGCCACCACCGCCCGCCGGGCCAGCGCCGCGTCGAGCGCGTGCCAGGACTGGTCGGAGCGCACGTGCAGCCGGTCGAGCCGGTTGGCGGTGGAGTACGCCCAGATGCCGAGCGCGACAATGACCGCCGCGATCAGCGCGAGGACGAGAACCGTGGTGGCGGAGAACGTGATCATCCGGCGGCCCGCACCCTGGTGTCGCCGATGGTGACCGTCTCGTACACCCGCAGGATCTGCTCGGCCACCACCGGCCAGTCGTACTCGCCGACCACCTGGGTGGCCGTGTGCACCAGGGCCGCCCGGCGGCTGTCGTCGGTGAGCAGGCCGTCGATGGCCCGCGCCAGCGCCGCCGAATCACCCACCGGCACCAGCTCCCCCGCCGTCCCGTCGCGCAGCACCCGGCGGAACGCATCCAATTCGCTCGCCACCACGGCGGTCCCGGCGGCCATCGCCTCGATCAGGATGATGCCGAAGCTCTCGCCGCCGAGATTGGGCGCGACGTAGACGTCCGCGCTGCGCATGGCCGAGGCCTTCTCCGCGTCCGATACCTGACCGAGGAAGCGCAGGTGCCCGGCGAGCGGTCCGGCCTCGCGGCGCAGCCGCTCCTCGTCCCCGCGCCCGACGATGAGAACCTGGAGATCCTGGTGCTTGCGCACCAGCTCGGGCAGCGCACCGAGCAGCACGTCCATCCCCTTGCGTGGTTCGTCATAGCGGCCGAGGAACAGCACGGTCCGGCCCGCGCGCGGATACCCGGGCAGCATCGGCGCCCGCGCGAAGGCGGGGACGTCGACCCCGTTGGGGATCTCCACCGCGTCGGAGCCGAGCGCCTCCACCTGCCAGCGCCGCGCCAGCTCGGAGACGGCGATCCGGCCGCTGATCTTCTCGTGGTACGGCCGCAGCACGCCCTGAAAGGTGCTGAGTATCAACGACTTCGTGGTCGAGGTATGGAAGGTGGCCACGATCGGGCCCTCGGCGATCTTCAGCGCGAGCATCGACAGACTCGGCGCGTTGGGCTCGTGGATGTGCAGCACGTCGAAGTCGTTGCCGTCGATCCAGCGGCGAATCCTGGTGTAGGCCATCGGGCCGAAGGACAGCCGCGCCACCGACCCGTTGTACGGAATCGCCACCGCGCGACCGGCGGACACCACGAAATCGGGCAGCGCGGTCTCCTCCGACGCGGGCGCGAGCACGCTCACCCGATGCCCACGCTCGATGAACACCCTGGCCAGCTCGACCACGTGGGCCTGCACGCCGCCGGGCACGTCGAACGAGTAGGGACAGACCATGCCGATCTTCATGCGGCGCCGTCCGAGCTCGCCGCGGCGTTCGGATCGCCCTGCGCCGCGGCGTTCGGATCGCCCTGCGCCGCGGCGATGCGGCTGCGCCGCGCCTCGGACAGATCGCTCTCCCACATCGGTTGCAGCATGTGCCAATCCGCCGGATGTTCGGCGATGTTCGCCGCGAACCGGTCCGCCAGGGCCTGGGTGGCCGCCGCGACGCCGTTCGAAACATCAATCGGCGCTTCGACTTTCATACCCCACCCCTCCCCGCCGTCGGCGGTGAACCAGGTGTGCACCGGCAGCAGCGCGGCACCGGTCTCGATGGCCAGTTTGGCGGCACCGGCGGGCATCCAGGTGCGCTCGCCGAAGAAGGTGACCGGGACGCCACGCCCGGTCAGGTCGCGCTCCCCCAGCAGGCAGACCGCCTTGTTCTCGCGCAGCCGGTTGGCCAGCTGGCCGAACGGCGGCTGCTCGCCCCCGGTCAGCGGAAACACCTCGAAGCCGAGGCTCGCCCGGTAGGCGACGAACCGCTCGAACAGCGACTCCGGCTTCAACCGCTCCATGACGGTCGCGAAGGTGCCGTGGTTCTGCACGAGCCACACCCCCGCCATATCCCAGTTCCCGGAGTGCGGCAGCACCAGGATCACGCCGCGTCCGGCGGCCAGCCCGGCCTCCAGGTTCGATTTCCCCTCCAGCGCAAGCTGACCGATCGCCACGTGGTCCATCGAGGGCAGCCGGAACGCTTCACGCCAGTACCGCGCGTAGGAGCGCATGCTCGCCGCGATCAGCTCGTCCGGCACGTCCGCAGGGGTACCGCCGATCACTCTGGCGAGGTTGCGCCGCAACTGGTTCGGCGCGCCACCGGCGCGGAACTGCCGATTCGCCTTGCCCGAGATCCGATCGGCGCCCCAGTCGAACAACCGTCGCGCCGTCGTCTCGGGCAACGCCCGCACCAGCCGCCAGCCCGCCGCGTAACCGGCGTCGCTCAACCGCTCCCCGATACTCATGACCATTGCCCCGTTCCCTGCACCACACCGCCACGACAGGGCGGTCTCACGTCGGCAGCTCCGTCGCGTTCGCCGTTCCCGCCGAAGGGTTTTCGGGCCGCGCGGGCTTGTCGGACCGCGCCGGGTCCTGCGAGCCCTCCGGCTCCGCCGGGTGCTGCGCGGGAGTGATCACATCACGTGCGCCCGGCGAACGGCGCACCGCGAGCACCCGCTGGAACACCGTGACGATGCTGAGCACCGCGAGGACCCACATCGCGACATGCACCGCATAGGTGAGCCAGTCGATACCCCAGTACCCGCCGATGCCGGTCAGCCCGGCGCCGACCAGCACGATGATGAGCCGATCCGGCCGCTCGATGAGCCCGCCGTCGGCGGAGAGCCCGCTGGCCTCGGCCCGCGCCTTGGCGTACGAAATCACCTGGGAGGTCACCAGTACCACCAGCGTCGCGGCGAACAGCGGCTTGTGGTTCTCGTGATACACCGCCCACCACGCCAGGCCGGCGAAGATGGCGCCGTCGGCGACCCGGTCGCAGGTGGCGTCGAGCACCGCACCGTATTTCGTGCCGCCGCCGCGCGCCCTGGCCATCGCGCCGTCGAGCATGTCGAACATGACGAACAACCAGATCACCATGGTCCCCCAGAACAGGTGTCCGGTCGGGAACAGGGTGACCGCGGCAGCGATCGACGCGGTGGTGCCGATGACCGTCACCGCATCCGGGGTGAGCCCGGTGCTCACCAGCGCTTTGCCCAGCGGCGCAGTCGCTTTGGCAAACGTATCGCGGCCGAAGAAGCTCAGCACTTCTAGTCGACTTCCTTCTGTGTCCAGCGGGCCACCCGCACCCGGTCGGCTTCGATGAGCAAGGCTGCGCGAGTATGGCTCATCTACGCCTCTTTCCACGCTGCCGACAGCAGCGCCCTCGTCTCCCGGAGCAGCTGCGGCATCACCTTGGCCCCGCCGACCACGGTGATGAAGTTCGCGTCGCCGCCCCAGCGCGGGACGATGTGCTGGTGCAGGTGGTCGGCCAGCGACCCACCGGCCACGCCGCCGAGATTCAGGCCGACGTTGAAGCCGTGCGGCCGCGACACCCGCTTCATCACTCGGATGGCCTGCTGGGTGAACGCCATCAGCTCGGTGCCCTCGGCCAGGGTGAGGTCCTCGAGGTTGGCCACCTTGCGGTACGGCACCACCATCATGTGGCCCGGGTTGTACGGGTACAGGTTGAGCACCGCGTACACCAGTTCACCGCGCGCGATGACCAGACCGTCCTCATCCGACATCTTCGGAATGTCGGTGAACGGATGCCCGGTCGAGGCGGGGTCGGTGGCCGCGGCCTCGGCGATGTAGGACATCCGGTACGGCGTCCACAACCGCTGTAACCGGTCCGGTTCACCCGCGCCGCGGTCCACGATGCTGTGCTGCTCGGCGTCGTTCAGCTCGGTGAACCCGTCCGGGGTCGTGCGCTCGGTCATCCCGCACCCTTGATCTCGAAACCCGCCGCGGTCGGAGAAGCGTTCTCCCGGTTCGCAATCCATTCCACAATGGTGGCGACCGCGTCGGCGACCGGCACCCCGTTCACCTGAGTTCCGTCGCGAAATCGGAAGCTCACCGCGTCGGCGGCGACGTCGCGCTCGCCGGCGAGCAGCATGAACGGCACCTTCTGCGCGGTGTTGTTGAAGATCTTCTTCTGCATCCGGTCGTCGCTGCGGTCCACCTGGGCCCGGATGCCCGCGTCCTGCAGCCGCTCGATCACCCGATCCAGGTGCGGCGCAAAGGTTTCCGCGACCGGGATACCGACGACCTGCACCGGCGACAGCCACGCGGGGAACGCGCCCGCATAGTGCTCGGTGAGCACGCCGAAGAACCGTTCGATCGAGCCGAACAGCGCGCGGTGGATCATCACCGGACGCTGCTTGGTGCCGTCGGAGGCGGTGTACTCCAGGTTGAACCGCTCCGGCAGGTTGAAGTCGAGCTGGATGGTCGACATCTGCCAGGTGCGACCCAGCGCGTCCTTGGCCTGCACGGAGATCTTCGGGCCGTAGAACGCGGCGCCGCCCGGATCGGGCACCAGCTCGAGCCCGGAGGCCGAGGCCACCTTGGACAGGGTCTCGGTGGCCTCCTCCCAGATCTCGTCGGAGCCGACGAATTTCTTCGGGTCCTTGGTGGACAGCTCCAGGTAGAAGTCGTCGAGGCCGTAGTCCTTCAGCAGGCCGAGCACGAACTGCAGGGTGCTGGTGAGCTCGGCGTGCATCTGCTCTTTGGTGCAGTAGATGTGCGCGTCGTCCTGGGTCATGCCGCGCACCCTGGTCAGGCCGTGCACCACGCCGGACTTCTCGTAGCGGTACACCGAGCCGAACTCGAACAGCCGCAACGGCAGTTCCCGGTACGACCGGCCACGCGCCCGGAAGATCAGGTTGTGCATCGGGCAGTTCATCGGCTTGACGTAGTAGTCCTGGCCGGGCTTGCGGACGGTGCCGTCCTCGTTCAGCTCCGCGTCCAGGTGCATCGCCGGGAACATGCCGTCGCGGTACCAGTCCAGGTGACCGGAGACCTCGAACAGGTGCCCCTTGGTGATGTGCGGGGTGTTGACGAACTCGTAGCCCGCCGCCACATGCTGACGCCGCGAGAACTCCTCCATCTCCTTGCGGATGATGCCGCCCTTGGGGTGGAACACCGGCAGGCCGGAGCCGAGCTCGTCCGGAAAACTGAACAGGTCCAGTTCCAGACCGAGCTTGCGGTGGTCGCGGCGCTCGGCCTCGGCCAACAGGTGCAGGTACTCGTCGAGCGCCTCCTGCGACTCCCACGCGGTGCCGTAGACGCGCTGCAGATCCTCGCGGTCCTGATCACCACGCCAGTAGGCGGCCGAGCTGCGGGTGAGCTTGAAGGCCGGGATGAACTTGGTGGTGGGGATGTGCGGGCCGCGGCACAGATCGCCCCAGACGCGTTCGCCGGTGCGCGGATCCAGGTTGTCGTAGATGGTCAGCTCTTTGCCGCCGACCTCCATCACCTCGGGGTCGTCGATGCCGGACTTGTCGCTGATCAGCTCCAGCTTGAACGGCTCCTTGGCAAGCTCGACCCTGGCGTCCTCGACCTCGACCACGCGCCGGGAAAACCGCTGCGCGCCTTTGACGATCTTCTTCATCCGGGATTCCAGCTTCGCCAGATCCTCGGGGGTGAACGGCCGGTCGACCTGGAAGTCGTAGTAGAAGCCGTCCTTGATCGGCGGGCCGATGCCGAGTTTGGCCTCGGGGAACTCCTGCTGCACCGCCTGCGCGAGCACGTGCGCGGCGGAATGCCGGATGACACTGCGGCCGTCCTCGGTGTCGGCGGCGACCGCCTCCACCTCGACGTCGGTGTCCGGGGTCCAGGACAGGTCCTTGAGGCCCTCGGCGTCGCGCACGACGACGATGGTGTCCGGTCCCTTGGTCGGCAGACCAGCCTCGCGCACCGCGGCACCCGCCGTCGTCCCCGCCGGCACCCGGACGCGGGGGGCAGGGGTGGTGCGGGCTGAGGTGGTCACGGCAGTGCTCTCCTTGGAGTTTCTCGGGTGCGGGCAAAATCCCCGCGGTTCAATGCCGGGACATCGAGTGCCCCAGCGCGACCATGCTATCGGCAACCCCCCACCCCCGTGCACATGCTTACCCGCCTCGCCGCGTATTCAGGCCGGATCGAGGGGCGTGCGGGGTCGCGCCGGCCGCCGGCGGTGTGGTGGTGGATGGGTCGGCCGGTACCCGGTGAGCTACCGGTGTTCTTGCGAAATCGGTTGTCGTTTCGGCAAACCAGCGTCAGTTGTCCGCGGCCAGTTGTTTCAAAAGAGACTCTCGCTCGGCGGCCGGGCGTTTGGGGCAGCTGGTGCACATCTCGCAGTTGGGGACTTCGAAGACCAGGCAGCAGGAGATGCGTTTGACGAAGGTGCGGCCGCCGATGTCGACGAAGCGCGGGGTGGGGAGTTTGCCGCCTATCTCGGTGGCCAGGCGGGTGCCCGCGGCCGGGGAGCCCGCGTCGAGGGCTCGGTTGCCGACCGCGTCGGCGACGATCGCCCAGAGGGCCGAGATCCCCGCGCCGGAGACCGCGGCGACCGGGGTGATCACGGCGGCAAGGGTTTCCCGCAGGGCCGCGCCTGGCTCGGTGGGTTCGTCGGGCTCGGGGAGGATGTGGATGCGTTCCACGCCGCCGTCCGGGCGGACCTCGCAGTCGAAGCGGTCCAGCAGCGGTTCGGCGGCCTGCTCGCCGTGTGCGTATGCGCGGGCGATCTGTTCGACGAGCGCGGAGGCGACCATGCACCACCACAGCGTGCCCGCGATCCGGGGCGAGGTGGTGCCCCAGGAGTGCCCCATCTCCGTGATCCTGGCCGCCAGCCACTCCGGCTGCGTCAGTGTCCGCCCGGGGACGGTGTTCACCACTTCAGGGGACTGCGTAACCATTGCGACTCGACTCCGATCCAGCTGCCGACCATCCCGAACGTGCCCAATGCCCACAGTGTCGCGACAACCAATGCGAAGGTAATGGTCGCCGCGAACACTCGCATGGCGGCACCCCGTGCGGAGTACCACGCCATACCCTGCCGGTACTTGTCCCGCAGCCAGCCGAGAGCCCGGTGCGCCCAGGCGAATTCGGTGGCGAGGATGCCCAGTCCGGCGAACACGATCGCCCAGCCGGGTCCGGGGTAGGGAATCGTGACGATCCCGACGGCGAGCACCGCGGTGCCGACCAAGGCGACCCCGATCCGATAGGCGAGGTTCAGCGTAGGTCGCGCGGCAACACGGGCACGGAAGGCGCGCCAACCCGTCTGCGTCGATCTTGTTTCCAACTCGGCGGTCACCTCTCCCAGCGTACGAGAACGCCCGGTCCTGTCCACGCCACGAACGAGCCCGCTCGAACCACGTGGTTCGAGCGGGCTCGACGGTCTCGACTCAGACGAGCTCGGGCGTCGTCACCCGATGCCCCACCTCGTCGTCGATGTGGGCCAGCCCGTGCTCGGTGATCTCGATGACGCGCGCGCTGGCGATGTCGAAGAACAGACCCGACACCGTCACGCCGCGCTCGGCCACGGCCGCGCGCACCGCGGGGTGCCGCTGCAGGTTCTCCAGCTGCACGGCCACGTTCACCATGCTGAGCTGGTCCACCTCGCCGAAGCCTGCCCGCGCCGCGGCGATCGCCACCGGGTGCCCGCGCCGGAATCGGTCCAGGCTCGGGCGGGCGTGCGCGAGCCACTTGTCGATCTCCGGGCCGGCCTGCGCCCCGGAGTGCAGGGCCTTCATGGCGCCGCACGAGGAGTGGCCGCAGACCACGATGGAGCGGACGTTCAGCTCTTCCAACGCGAAGACCAGCGCGGCGTCCACCGACGGGTCGCCGACGGCGGGCACCAGGTTGCCCACGTTGCGCACGGTGAACAGGTCGCCCGGCCCACTGTTGGTGATCATGTTCGGCACGATCCGCGAGTCCGCGCAGGTGAGGAAGAACGAGTCCGGGTCCTGGCTGTCGCGCAGCTCGTCCAGGTGCGGGCGCACGACGTGCGCGTGGCTGCGGTGGTACGCGGCGACACCGGCAGCGATCGGGTCGGGGTGCTCGTCGCGCCGCCACGGGCCGAGGATGTCGGTCCACACCGCGCGCCCGAAGCCGCGCGAGGGCGGGCCCGCCGTCGCGTGCGCCATCCTGGCGCTGCCGATCTCCACGAAATCGACGCTGCCGCCGTTGCTTTCCTGCTGGCGCACCCAGTCCTCGATGGCGTCGAAGGCGGCGTGGTCGAGGAAGTCGACGGTCATCTCGACGGTGACGTCGGCGTCGGCGGGAATCTTCGCGAACTCCGCCGACAGCTTCGGCAGCGCGAGGAAGGTGCAGGAGCCGTCGATGGTGACCATCCAGCGCTGCGAGCCCGGAATCTGCCTGGCGTTGATGGCGACTCGCACCACCCGCCACAGCAGCAGGCCGAAGGCCAGCGCCAGGCCGATCAGCACACCCTCCAGCAGGTTGAGGAACACCACCGACACCACGGTGACGACGTACACGAGCAGGTCGCCGGTGCGCCGGGCCAGTCGAATGTGCGCGATCTTGACCAGCTGCGTGCCGATCACGATCAACAGGCCGGCCAGCGCGGCCTTCGGGATCTGTTGCACCACAGCGGCCAACGCCACCGAGAACAGCAGAATCCAGCAGCCGTGCAGCACCGCCGAGGCCCGGCTGCGCGCGCCCGCCTGCACGTTGGTCGCGCTGCGCACGATCACGCCGGTGACCGGCAGGCCACCCAGCAGGCCGGAGAGGACGTTGGCCGAGCCCTGACCGATGAGCTCACGATCGAAGTTGGTGCGCTGGCCCGAGTGCATCTTGTCCACGGCGACCGCGGACAGCAGGCTTTCCACGCTGGCGATCAAGGCGATGGTGAGGACCATCAGCACCACGGCGGACCAGTCACCGCGCGGCAGCTCGGGCAGGCCGATCGCGTCGAACAGCGAGCCGTTCAACACGATGCGCTCGGCGCCGGTCGGCAGCACCAACGACAGCACGGTCGCCACGAACACCGCGACCAGTGGGCCGGGGACGAGGCGGAGCTTGGCGGGCGCGTATTTCCAGCCGAGCATGATGGCGATCACCACGGCGCCGATGAACGCGTCGCCGCCGTGCAGCGACATCAGCTGCTCGGGCAGCTGGGTGATGTTCTTCCACGCCGAGCTGTGCGACGAACCGCCGAGCAGCACGTGAATCTGTTGCAGCGCAATGGTGATGCCGATACCGGCCAGCATCGCGTGCACCACCACCGGTGCGACGGCGAGCGCGCCACGCGCGATCCTGCTCAGCCCGAACAGGATTTGCAGCACACCGGCCGCGGCGGCGATGAAACAGGTTGTTTTCCAACCGAATTGGTTGATGGACTCGGCCACTACCACGGTGAGGCCCGCGGCCGGGCCACTCACCTGCAGAACGGAGCCGCCCATCAGGCCGACGACGATACCGCCGACCACAGCGGCGATGAGTCCGGCGGCGACGGGCGCGCCGGAGGCGACCGCGATGCCGAGGGACAGCGGCAAGGCGACGAGGAAAACCACGATGGAAGCGGGCACATCGTGCCGGAGGATTGATTGCAGGCGTTCGGACAGGGGTCCGGGACCAGGACCCGAGTCCGCTGGGACCGGCGGGGTGATCGGTGGGGCCAAATCGTTCTCGACAGCCATGACTTTCTCCTTCGCCGAACCCGGCGCGAAGTCCGGGGTCGGTTGACGATCAACATGTCCAGCAGGGGGCACACGACCGCGAACCGGCATCTCGCGGTGAAGCAGGTCTCGACGCACCGATGGGTCGAGATGTAAACCGATGCAAGGCTATGAGTAAAGACTAAGCAAAGCCTGAGAACGGGGCTAACTGTGCGTAAACTCCGTGCTCACCGCGTTATGGCCTGCCTCACATGGGCACAGCGGCGTCGACGGGGCCGTCTCTGGGGTTGTACCGGCGCTGCGGCAACACAGCGGACCTCATCGTCGGATTCCGCGATCCCGTCCACGCGCGCCTCGGGCACCGGGGCCGTGGCGGCATTGCCCGAGCGAGCTCACCGCCGCGGTCGCCGTTGGTGCACTGCCCGTCCCCACACGCGGCGTCCGTGGTGCTGAATCGGTGTCGGTGAACATATTTCTCCTTCGCCGGGCGGTATCCGTCCCGGTTCATCGGTGGAACATGTACTGGCATCGAAGGTGGGCGAAGCTCAACCGCTCGAGAGCGGCGACCCGGTGACGCGAAGGTCTAGTTAATAGTAAAGACTTCGCAAAGCTTGTGGAAAGCTTTCAGCTGGAATCTGCGCAACCGTCATCGAATTGTGATCCAGGTCACCCCGAAACGCAACCCCCGCACGACCGGTGCGGATGCCCCCGAATCGGCCGCTACCAGCGAGGACAATGTCCGGTACTACTTCAGGTACCAGGTGACCAGTCGTTCGACGAGTGCCAGATCGCAGACCTCGTCGGGCACCTGCAGCACCGATTCCAGGTTGCGACGGTCGAATTCGATGCGTTCCAGCAAGTACTTTCCCGTGTAGGCCATGCGGGCAGCTACCGCTCGGTCGAGCGCGGTCAGCTTGCGCTGCTCCCACTCTTCCGGGCGCACCGCATGCAGGGTCATGCCGAGGCCCGCGCCGATCAGCGTGACCGTCTCCGCCGCCGAGACACCGACCCGGTCGGTCAGGTTGACGATCTGCGGCAGGTTGTCGGCCTCGGCCAGGCCGAGCAGCCACTCCACGCACGTATCGATCGGTACGAGGTTGAGGGTCGCACCGTCGGCGACCTGCACGGCCGCGTCGCCGCCAGGGAAGCGCCTGGCTACCCGCCGCATGTTCGACATGAAGTTATAGATGCCGAAGTCCGAGGTGGTGTGGGCGGTTTTGGCGGAGCCGACCACCTGCCCGAGCCGGAAGACGGCGCCTTCGATGCCGTGCTCCCGCAGAAAATCCCGAAAGACCAGTTCCCCAGCGCATTTGGTGGCCTCGTAGACCGTCCGGAACCGGGTGTCGCCGGTGATGGGCAGCCAGGTTTCCGCGGTGGGCGTGTCCGATACCCCGCCGACGTAGGCGGTGCTGATCAGGAAGAAGCGCGAGCCGGGGCGGCTGTACTCGGTGAACAGGCGAAGGGCCCGCTCGGTGCCCTTGGTGTTCACCTCTTGCAGGAGCGCAGGCCGGTTGGGCGAAAGGTCAACGGCCGCAGCGAAATGCCAGAAGTCGCAGGGCTCGGAGAAGATCGTCGCGGCGACGAAATCGTCGATGCCCATATTCTCCTGGGTGAGCTCGCAGTCGAAGGTCTCCAGGTCGCTGACGTCGGGTGGAATGTCGCCGTCGATGATGGACGCCGATTCGAGCGCCCCGAAGACGCGAGTCCGCGCCCCTCGGGCGAGCGCTTTGACCCGGACGCCGCGCTTGAGCAGCTCACAGATCGTGTTGCTGGCCACGTACCCGTTGGCACCGTCCACGACGGCCACTTTCGACTGAACCATCAGACACTCCACAGGGTGCGGTGGAAGCGACGGTCGACGGTGCCGGCCAGTCGCCGCAGCTCGACCTCGGGATGCCGCGCCGCCTCGAGACACACCTCGGCGACGGTGGCGCACATGGCCGACGCCAGTTCGTCGTCCCACAATCGCCGGGCCGCGTTGAACGTCATGGCCAGCGCCTCCTGTGTTCCCTTGATGGTGAGCAGACCGTCGATCGGCAGCACGTTGCCCACCGATGTCCGGTGCAGGGCGTAATCCGCTGCGACACAGCCGGTTCCGAACAGTTCCGCCCCTGCTGCAGTCTTCGGGACATTGAGCATCTGCACCGGGAACAGACCGCTGTTCGGGTCGATCAGTGAGACGGACAGCTCCGGGCACACCTCGAGCACCTCGATGAAGGGGTACCACTGAAATCGGTAGGCCTGCAGGCAGTTCTGCTTGAACGACGCGACGAGTTCGGCGAAGGACAGCTCCGGTGACCACTGGAACTTGATCACGAAAGGATTGAAGAGCATGGCCACTGTCCGATGGAACCGTGGATCCCGGCGACCGTGGCTGAAGGTCGGCATGAGGTAGGCGTCGCTGCCGCCGAGGTGCCCCAGGACGAAGCCGTACGCCGCAGCGAAAACCATGAACGGAGTCGCCCGCAGCGTGCCGGCCAAGCCGCGCACCGCAGCGGTTTCCACGGGAGCCAAGCCACGATCGCCCCGGCTGGTGCGTGCCCCCTCCCCCGCGCCCTTGCCGGATATCTGCAGAACATCGAGGGAGCCGAGGTATTCGGGCCAGAAGTCGCGGGCCTGCGCCGCTTCCGGTGACTCCAGTGCGGCGAGCTCATCCAGGACTATCTGCCCGTAGTCCACCTCTAACGGCTCCGGCTCGGAGGCCAGTCCGCTCGCCGCGCGGTAGTACTGTCCGACATCGCGTTTCAGCACCTCCAGCGACCAGGCGTCGGCCACGCTGTGGTGCACCGTCACCTGGAGCAGCCGTCGCTGCGCGGGCTCGTCCTCGAGCAGCAGCACGCGAACCAACGGTGGACGGGTGAGATCGAAGGGGGCGTTGTTGTGCTCGACCAGCACCTCTTCGATGCCCGGCTCGTCCCGGTTCCCCAATGGTGCGGCCAGCACGGTGGTTTCGGGCGCGCTGGCGGAACCGATGACCTGCTCGGACATGCCACGCCCACGGACCACTGCGGTCCGCAACGCCGCATGCCGTTCGATGCTGTGGGCGATCGCGTCGAACAGTCGGCTCCGGTCGAGCGGCCCGTCGATGGTGAGCCGGAAGGAGATATTGAACGCCGCCGCAGCGCCGCCGGGCCGGATCGATTCCAGGAAGTCGAGCAGATGTTGCCCCGGCGTCAAGGGCAACCTGGTCTCGCCCGGCAGGCTCACGTTCGTGCGCCTTCGTGCAGGAAGCGATGTGCCGCAACCGCATACGTCAGTGCGTACCGTTTCAGGTCATCGACCTCGACGTACTCGTCGGCCATGTGCGCGATCCATTTTCCACCGGGCCCGTACACCACACTCGGGACATTTCCGTAGTGGGTCAGGATGGTGCCGTCGGTGGTCCCCGGCACCGCACCGAGCACGGGGCGCACGCCGTTGACGACCTCGTGCGCGTCGACCAGCGCGGTGACAAGCAGTGTGTCCGAACCTGTTTCGACCCAGGGCCGATCATCGATCACGGTGACCGCCGATCCGATCCCGCGTTCGCGGGCTGCGGTGTCGACGCACTCGCCGATCCGCTTCAGCACCGTCTCGTGGTCAACGCCGGCGACGGTGCGCACGTCCAGGAACAGCGAGCTCGTGCCGGGGATCGTGTTCATCTGATCCGCGGTGCCCGCCTGGATCACCGTCGGGGTGATGGACGGCGACCCGAGCGAGGTCCGGCTGCCGACCTCCTCGATCAGCCGCTCCTCCAGCTCCTCCAGCCCCAGCAGCACCCTGGCCATCGCGGGTAGCGTGTTGCGGCCCTGCCACGGCATCGCGCCGTGGCTCATCACGCCCGTGAAGTCCACCCGGAGCCGGATCGCGCCCTTGGACGTCGGGCACACCTCGTCGCCTTCGGGCTCACAGCAGATCACCCCGTCGACGTCCTGGACGAAGCCCTGCGCCACCGCCGCCTTGGCCCCCGTCATCATGCCCTCTTCGTCGGCCAGCAGCAGCAACCGGACTCGGCCGGGGAACGGGCCGGACAGCTGTAAAGCCCGTGCCCCGTACAGCATTGCCGCGACACCCGCCTTCATGTCGGCGGAGCCACGTCCGTAGAGCTTCCCGTCGCGGATCTCGCCGCCGAAGGGGTCGACGGTCCACTGGTCGGGATCGCCCTCGGTCACCACGTCCATGTGGCCTTCGAAGGCCAGTGTCGGCCCAGGCCCGCCGCCGCCGGTCAATGTCACCACGATGTTGGGCCTGCCGCCTGCGTCGAAAAGCTCTACCGCCCAGTCCCATTCCCGGATCTTCGCGAGCAGGAACTCCGCTACCGCGCGCTCCCCGCGGCCCACCTCTCCCAAAGCATGCGTGCGCACGAGGTGCTGCGTGAACTCGATGAGTTCCGGCTCATTGATTCCGGCATCAAGCGAAGTGATGTCCACGGGGACCCCCAGGCGTCAAGTCTGTCCATGCTACGACGAGGTCGGTGTCCCCGCGCTAGATCGCGTTGCTTCGCTGCGCCTTGATCCACGACATCGCCTGCTGTAGTCCGGCGACCTCACCGTCGCGCAGCACGACGCTCGTTCCGAAGGTGCCGTCGGTGTCGATATGCCCGAGGGGCAACAACTGTCGCCGTATCTCGGCCGACTCCGCCGCGCCAGCGCCGCCGTCGTGCAGCCACTGGTCCAGTGGCCGGAAACTGGTCGTCCGGTGCCCCTCGACCACGTCCAACGAGTTGTCGCGCAGCAGGTCGAGGAGCTGTTGTTCGGTCAGTGTCGTCGCGTGTCCCGGGTCGCGTACGCGCTGTATCCGCTCGAACTGTTCGTGTGCCTCGCCGGCGAGCCCGGTGACGTTGTCCGCGACGACGACGTGACCGCCCGGTCGCACCACGCGCGCCATTTCGGCGACGACGATGTCGGGGCGTCGCACGTGGTGGAGTGCCCGCGTGCACATGACAAGATCGAAAGTGTTGTCGGCGAACGGTAGTTCCTCGACCAGCGCGACGACCAGCTGCACCGCGTCCACCTCGCCGTTCGCGCGCGCCTGCGCCAGCATCCGCGCCGAGGAGTCGACCCCGATGATCTTCGGGCGCACACCGACTTTCGCGGCCACCGCCGCCGCGGCCGCGGTGCCGGTGGCCACATCGAGGGCGCGTTCGAACTCCAGCGGGCGGATCAGCTCGGCGAGCAGTTCGACGTCGAGGCGCCGCGCCTGTCCGCCGGCGTAGGACTCCGCAATTGTCGCGAACCTCAGTTGGTTTCGGGAAACCTGCGCGCGGTAGCCATCGGTCATCTGTCGCACTTCGGCGCCGTCGATGTTCATGCGACTCCCAAGGAACCGGCGGGACGGCGAATGTGATATTCGCCGATATTCACCGGGCCTACGGTACCTTGTATTCACGCAAAAAACCCTGTCCGAGCACCGGGGGGACACCGAGGGGACAGCTTGTTCCGTGGCGGGCACCCGCCGGTCCACGGGCGCTGTCCGACGTGCTGCCGGCGTCCGTTCCGAGGTGCCCTGCGATGGTTGCCGGCTCGTGTTTTCCCGATGGAGGCAGGTGGTTCGATGGACGCCGCCGATGTTCGCGACAGCACCTTGCTGCTGAACTCGCCTCGCACGATCGTCGGCCTGCGCGCTGCCGAGGTCGCCCCCGAAGTCGTTGCCGCCGCGGCAGGTACGGCTCAGGCTCCGCGCGTGCTGCTGATCACGGGCGGCGGCTTCGCGCTGCGTAGCTGGTCCGAGCCGCTGCTGGCGGCACTGCGTTCGTTTCCGCTACACGTGGTGACCCATTCGGGCCTGCCGACTCCCGAGTCCGTCGCGCTGCTGGCGCGCGAGGTGCGCGCCCACCGCGCCGACGTGCTGCTCACGGTCGGTGGCGGCAGCGTCATGGATGCGGGCAAAGCCGCTGCGGCGCTGTCGATCAACGCCGATCCCACGCCCGAGCTGGTGGTACGCGCCTGTGCGCACGAGGCAGGCCGCGAGGACGTTCCACCGATCATCGCCCTGCCCACCACGCCGGGGACGGGAGCCGAAGCCACACCGTTCGCCACGATCTGGCATCGGGACCAGGGCCGTAAGCTCTCCCTGCGCGGCGCCGCCCTGCGACCGGTGACGGCGATTCTCGACCCGGATCTGATCGCCGGGCTGCCCGAGTCCTACTTCGTCAGTTGCCTATTGGACACCCTCGCGCAGGGCTTGGAGGGCGCGTGGTCGATCCGCGCCGACGAGCAGTCCGAATGGCTGGGCGCTACGGCCTGGAACCTGTTGGCCGAGTTACTGGACCGGCCGCACCACGGCCTCGGCGCGGCCGAACGCCACGCCGCGCTACTCGCCGGTCACCTAGCCGGACGTGCCATCGCCATCGCGGGAACCACTGTGTGCCATGCGATGTCGTACCCGTTGACGCTGCGCCACGGGCTCGGTCACGGCCATGCGTGCGGACTCACGCTGGCGGCGGTGCTGCGGTACAACGCCCTCGTCGGCGACGACTGCACCGACCCGCGCGGTGCCCAGCGGGTGCGCGACGCCATCACTCGCGTGGTGCGGGCAGCGGGCGAAAGCACCGTCGAGTCGCTGGCGGGAAAGATCGAGCAGCTCGCGCGCTCGCCCGCACTGCCCCCGCCCCCGGACATCCGCCACGACGCACCTCGAATCGCCACCGAAGCACTCGCTTACGACCGCGCGGGCAACAACCCGCGCCGCGTGGATGTGGCAGCCCTGACTCATCTGTTGGCCGGGACCGCGGAGAGAGACTATGCGCGTTGACAATTACAAGGTCATGCACTGGCAGAACACCAGGAAGATGACGACCGGCCAGACCGCCGACGCCGTCGGACTCGACCACGCACAGCTCGAGAAATTGATGTCGAGCCAGGAGTGGCCGGACGAACTCGCCGCCGCGGTGGCCCGCGCGCTACAGATCTCCCCGGAGCAGTTCGCCGCCAGCGGTCGGTCCGGGCTGACCGTGCTGGTCCGCACCGCGCAGGACCTGCACGACACCCGCCGCCCCATTCAGCGCGACGGCATCCACTTCTACAACTACTACACAATGGCGGCACCGCAGGGCGCGGTCGCGCCGGTCATCCTCGACATCCTGTGTCCGGCAGATCGCCTGCCCGCCTTGAACAATGGGCATTTGGAGCCCGCCATCACCATCAACCTCGGCCCCGGCGACATCCACGGGCGCTGGGGCGAGGAGCTCAGCGAGGCGACCTGGCAGGTGATCAGAGCCAATGCCGGCGCGGACAAGTGGATCGTCGGCGACTCCTACGTCGAGCCGTCGTACTGCCCGCACACCTACTCACTGGCCGGGGCCGCCCCGGCGCGCATCGTGTCCTATACCGGTCAGTCCTCGCTCGCCGGGCTGATGGAAGACGTCAACGATTGGTCGGACCCCGCCGCGCACGCGATGTTCGGCCGGCTCGACGAAGGCCCGGCCCCACGACAGGTCGCTACCCTGCTGCTGGACCGCCGCGGACACACCCTCGCCTCGGCCGCGTCCCTTCTCGGCGCGGCCGAAGCGGAGCTCATCGCGGCGCTCGACGAGGGCGGTATCGAGCTGCTGCGCGCCATGGGAGCGACGCTCGGCTTCGATTACCGACTGCTGATCCGGCCGGCGACCAGGCACGACGCGGTCGGTAAGACCTTCAAGGACATCGAGGAATGCCGCAGGGAGACAAGGGCTTTCAAGGGATACCAGGTGACCTCGACGGCCTCCGCCCCGCACCTGCCCGATCTCACCGGACTCTTCATGCTGGTGTCCGGGCACGGTGCCGAGCTGTGCGAACCGGCCGAGTCCCACTATCTGGTGACCGCAGGCGCGCCCACCCTGCACTGGACCGCTGCCGACGGGCGCGCCGAACACGCGGAGCTGAGCGTCGACGCGTCGGCGTGGGTCGCGCCGTTCGTGACCCATCACTGGTCCGGCGACGGCGCGATGATCAAGCTCGGTTCCGGACGACATCTCGGCTACCTCGATCTGTACGAACTGACCAACACCTACGCCGCGGTGGCCACCCTGCGGCGTGGCCGCCGCGACAACCGCGGCTGGGGTTACGACTCTTGAGCAGCACGGGAGAGAAGTTTGCGCGTCGTCTACACCGATCCCGCCTGGGCGCTGAACGACCTGGGACAGCCGGACCTCGCCAGGGCCGACATCGAACGCGCGGCCTTCGGCGGTGCGATCGACCTACGCCTCGGCCTGTTCGACGGCCGATACGTGGTGCAGGGTCCGGCTTTTCACGACCATGTGCGCGGCGCCGACGCCCTGGTGATCTATCGCTGCCAGGTGACGCAGGAGTTCCTGGAAGCGGTCGGACCGACCTGCCGGGTGATCGCTCGCAGCGGTGTCGGCATCGATAACCTGAACGCTCCGTTGCTCGCCGGCACCGGCATCGTCTCGTTCAACGTGCCCGACTACTGCGTCGACGAGGTCAGCACTCACACGCTGGCCCTGTTGCTCGCGCTGGAACGCAAGGTCTGTACCCAGGATCGCCTCGTCAAGAATCGCCAGTGGCGCATCCACGCGGGCGGGGTGCCGCGCCGGGTGTCGACGTGTACCGCGGGCATCATCGGATTCGGCCGCATCGGCCGGGCGACCGCGCGAAAACTACAGGCGTTCTACCAGAAGGTCATCGCCTACGACCCGTACGTCTCGGCCGACCTGATGGCTGGCTACGGCGTCACCGCCGCCACCGACCTGGCCGAATTGTTCGGCGCCGCGGACGCGGTGGTGATCCACGCGGCGTTGACCGACGAGAGCGACCGGCTCATCGATGCCGAGGCACTGGCCGCGGTCCGGCCGGGCGCGCTGCTCGTCAATACCGCCAGAGGTCGGCTGGTCGACCCGGCCGCCGTGCTCGACACGCTCGAGGCCGGGCGGCTCGGCGGTTTCGCCTCGGACGTGTTCACCCCCGAGGACCCCAACGACGATCCCACCGCGCGCAAGCTGCTGACCCGCGACGACGTGGTCGTCTCCGCGCACCGCGCGTTTCTCTCGCTGGAATCCGAGCGCAGTTGCCGGCGCCGGATCGCCGAGGGAGTCGCCACCGTTCTGGCCGGCGGGCCGCCGCCCGCCGAAGGCAGAGTGACCTGATCCGAGAGGCAGTACCCGTGATAGAGAACCTCCCCCTTCACCCAGGATCATCGGCCGGGGGTGCCGCCGGAGTGCGGTTGCGCAGGCTGCTCGCCGACCCGGCGCCGTCCTTCCTGATGGGCGCGCACGACGGCCTCAGCGCCCGCATCGCCGCCGAGGCCGGATTCGCCGGGCTATGGGCGTCCGGGCTGTGCATGTCGACCGTCCTCGGCGCGCGGGACAGCGACGAGGTGTCCTGGGGTGAACTGCTGGCCCTCGCCGCGCGGGTGGTCGAGTCCGGTGCCATCCCAGTGCTCGTCGACGCCGACACCGGCTACGGCAATTTCAATACCGCGCGACGGGTCGCCGCGCGGGCCGAGCAGATCGGCGCGGCGGGAATCTGCATGGAGGACAAGGTCTTTCCGAAGATGAACTCCTACTTCGGCGACAGCCATCCGCTGGCGCCGATCGGCGACATGTGCACCAAGATCGCGGCCTGCCGGGACAAGGTCGACGCCCAGTTCGTGCTCGTGGCGCGCACCGAGGCGTTGATCGCCGGCGCCGGATTGGGCGAGGCGCTCCGGCGCGCCGAGGCGTACCGCGAAGCGGGGGCCGATGCCATCTTCATCCACTCACGGCAGCGAACCATCGAGGAAATCGCCGAGTTCACCACCGAATGGGGTAATCGGCTGCCGCTGGTGATCGCGCCCACCACCTATCACGAGACACCCCAGGAGAAGTACGCCGAACTCGGTATCGCGGCGGTGATCTGGGCGAATCAGGCGATGCGGGCCACGGTGGTCGCGATGCGGCAGGTCTGCCGGTCGTTGCGGCTCGACGGTGCCGCGGCCGTGGAGCCGACCATCGCCGCGCTCGGGGAGTTGTTCGCGCTCATGGGGTATCAGGATCTGGAAACCGATGAGGAGCATTACATCGAACTGGCCAAGAAGTGGGTGGATTCGTGATCGACGCCGACGAGCTGCTCGGTGGGCTCATGGCCCGCGGCGTGGTGGATGTCGCCGGTGTGCCGTGCTCCTATCTGACCCCGGTGATCAACAGAGTGGCCTCCGGTGTGGCCGCGGGGTATCTGCCCGTGACGCAGGAGGGCGAGGCGGTCGCCATCGCCGCGGGCTGTTGGCTGGCGGGTGCGACGGCGTGTGTGATGGCGCAGAACTCGGGGCTGGGCAATATGGTCAACCCGCTGACGTCGCTCACCCATCCCAGTCGTATTCCGGTTCCGCTGCTCATCAGTTGGCGCGGGGAGCCGGGCTGTCCGGACGAGCCGCAACACGAGCTGATGGGCGCGATAACGCCGGGTCTGTTGGAGCTCATGCGGGTCGGGCATGCGGTGCTACCGTCCGATGCCGCCGAGCTCGACGCGTGTCTGGATACCGGCTGGGCCGAAATGCACCGCGCGCAACAGCCTTTCGCGTTCGTGCTGCGAAACGGTGTGCTGGCCGCTCAGCAGCTCACGGAGCCGCCGCTGCCCGCGCCGGTAGCGCCGACGGTCACCGGCACCCCCAAGGCTCGCGACACCCCAACTCGGATGGCGGCGTTGGAGTCCCTGGTCGGGTCCGTTGCCGACACGACGGCCGTGGTGTCCACCACCGGCAAGACCAGCCGTGAGCTCTACACCCTCGCCGACCGGCCGCAGCACTTCTACCTGGTCGGTGCGATGGGCTCCGCCAGCGCGGTCGGGCTCGGCGTAGCGCGGCACACCCGCCGACCGGTGGTGGTGATCGACGGCGACGGCGCGGCGCTGATGCGGCTCGGCACACTGGCAACGGTGGGCGCGCACGCCGCGCCGAACCTCATTCATGTCTTGCTGGACAACGGAGTTCACGATTCGACCGGCGGGCAGCAGAGCCTGGCGGGACAGGTCGACTTTCCCGCCGTGGCGCGGGCCTGCGGCTACGCGCGCGTGCACGACTGCGCCGACCTGACCGAATTCACCGACGTCATCAAGGTTGCCCAGGTCGAGCCGGGGCCGACGTTCATCTACTTGACGATTCGTCCCGGCTCGATCGCGGAGCTAGGCAGGCCCGCGGTCGGTCCGGCCGAAGTGGCAAGGCGGTTCAGGGCTTTCGTGACCGCATCCGGTGAGATCTCCGAAAGGCACGATCATGTTTCGTAACGGCGCACTCCACCCCGCTACCGATCAGAGCACCGTGCGTAACCCTTGGACCGGGGAGACCGTCGGCTTGGTCGCGCGCGACACCGTGGCCCAGATGGACGAAGCGGTACGGGAACTCCGGGCCGCCTGGCGACCGATGCGGCCGGATCGGCGGGCGGCGGTCCTGAACGCGGCGGCACACCTCATCCGCGAAAGATCCGGGACCCTCGCCGAACTCATCTCCCGGGAGTCCGGCGTATGCATCGCCGAGACGCGCAAGGAAACCGAGCGCGCCGCAACGAATCTCGTCGTCGCGGCGACCGAGGCCGAGCGGCTGCGCGGCGAGAGCATTCCGGTGCCCGGCCATGATCGGTTGGCGCTCACCATCTTCGAGCCGGTCGGGGTGGTCGCGGCGATCACGCCGTTCAATCGGCCGCTCAATCAGGTGGTCGTGAAGGTGGCGCCCGCGGTGGCCGCCGGGTGTGCGGTCGTGCTGAAACCGTCGGAGAAGACACCGCTGACCGCGCTGGCCTTCGCGGAGATCCTGCTGGAAGCGGGTTTGCCGCCCGAACATCTGGTCGTCACCACCGGCGAGCCGGGCACGATCGGTCCGGCGTTGGCCGGTCATTCGGAGATCGACATGGTGACCTTCACCGGCTCGGTGCGCACCGGCCAGGAGGTGGCCAGAGTTGCTGCGGGTAGGAAACTCCTGCTGGAGTTGGGTGGCAACGATCCACTGATCGTCCTGCCCGACGCCGATCTCGGGCTGGCCGTCGAATTGGCGCGCCAAGGCGCGTTCGCCACTGCTGGGCAATCCTGCCGAGGGATCAAGCGAGTGATCGCCGTGGGTGCGATCGCCGACGATCTGGTCGCCGGGCTCGTCGAAGCGGCCCGCCGGAAACGGGCCGGTGATCCACTCGATCCGGCTACCGATGTCGGGCCGCTGATCAGCGCGGACGCCGCGATCGTGGTGGAGCGGCGCATCGCGGATGCGGTCGCGGCGAATGCGAAGCTGCTGTACGGCGGCGATCGGCGCGAATCGCTCATCACCCCCGCAGTCCTCGACCATGTGCCGGCCGACGCCGAGCTGGTGGTCGAGGAGACATTCGGTCCGGTAGCACCGGTGATCAGAGTGGCCGACACGGCGGCGGCGATCGAGGTCGCCAACGGGACCCGGTACGGGTTGCAGGCCGGGGTCGTCACCTCCGATGTGGCCGAGTTCTCCGAGATCGCCGCGGCACTGCGGGTCGGTGCCGTAAACCTCAATGCCGGGCCACATTTCGACTCGCCGCACATTCCCTTCGGCGGCGTGAAGTCCAGCGGGCTCGGGCGCGAAGGGTTGTCCTACTCGATTAGGGAGATGAGCACCGTCAAGACGGTCACGCTGCCCTACCCGCTGTAGCCCCCTCGCCACGCTGACGGCGCCGTTTGTGATGAACAAGTTAGGACGAAACCGATGACCGCCGAGCCTGAAGCCACCGCTGCTGTCGACTATCGATCGCTGTTCCGACTCGACGGGAAACGTGCCCTCGTCATAGGTGCGGGCAGCGGTATCGGCCGTGAATCCGCGCTCGCGCTCGCGGCGCTGGGTGCGGAGGTGATGTGTGCAGACCTCGATTTCGCGCGGGCGGAGGAGACCGCGACGTCGGCTGGTCATCTCGCCACCGCCATGCAGTTGGATGCGCGGGATGCTGCTGCTGTAGAGGCGGCGGCGGGCGAACTCGCTGAGCTGGACGTGTTCGTCTTCACCACCGGACGCAACGTCCGCAAGCGTCTATTCGACTACGCGGCAGAAGAATTCGATGCAGTACTGGACCTGAACCTGCGCGCCGCCTTCCACATGATTCGCGCGTTCGGAAAGGGCATGGTCGCCCGAGGTGGTGGCTCGATCGTGGGTATGTCGTCGATCCGGGCGCTCACCGTGGAGCCTGGGCAGGCCGTCTACGCGGCGTCGAAGGCGGCGCTGGTGCAGCTGATCCGCGGGGCCGCCGCGGAATTCGGTCCGGCCGGAGTGCGGGTGAACGCGGTAGCGCCCGGGGTGGTGCGGACGCCGCTGACCGATCCGATCTTCGAGGTGCCGGAGTGGCAGCAGGCGTACGCGGCCAAGAGCGCGCTCGGCCGGTGGGCGCAGCCGGGTGAAATCGCCGGGGCGGTAGCGTTTTTGGCCTCCGATGCGGCCAGCTTCGTCACCGGATCGATGCTGTGCGTCGATGGTGGTTGGACGGCGGTGGACGGTCGTTACGAGCCGCCGCGCTGAGTCAGTACCGCGGCATCTTCGACAAAGGTGCCCATGTCGGGCGCCTCGAACAGCAGGTTCATCGGGACCGTGACGCCGAATTCCGCACGGAGCGCGGACATCAGCTCGCCGGCCAGGAGCGAGTCGCCGCCGAGTTCGTAGAAGTTCGCGGCGGGTTCGGTGTAGCCGGTGCCGCACACCCGGTCGACGACGGACCATATTCGTTCCACATCAGTCCTTTCGCCGCAGCTTGCCCGACGCTGTCCTGCGCACATCGTCCACGATCTCGATCGTTCGCGGTGTCTGGGCTCTGGTCAGTTCGGCGCGGCAGCTGCGCAACAGCTCGGCTGAGATTTGCGCTGGGTCGCCGCCGTGCAGGCTGACCTCGGCATGGACCACCTCGCCCAGATCCGGATCGGGCACGGCGCGGACGCGGACGTCGCGTACTTCGTCGTGGCGTTCCAGGACCCGCTCGATGTCGCGCGGGAAGACCTTTACGCCGCCGACGTTGATGGCGTCGTCCTTGCGGCCCACCAGCGTCACATAACCTTCGTCATCCATCCACGCGAGATCGCCGACGCTGAAATGTCCGTCTACTTCGGCCAGTTTCGGTCCGGTGCCGAGGTAGCTAGGTTGTCCGGCGTTCTCATCGGTCATGAACAGCTCGCCGGTGGTCCCGGTGGGGACTTCGCGATGGGACTCGTCCAGGATCCGGACCGAGCAGTGCAGCGCACGCCCGACGGATCCGGGATGTCGGAGCCACTCGTCGCCGCGGATGCTGAGGACGCCGATCCGTTCGACACTGCCGTATTCCTCGTACACCTTGGTCGGGTCGACCAACTCCAGCCAGCGGCGTTTCACCGCCTCCGGGCATCGTGCCGCGGTGTGCACGACCAGGCGAAGCGAGGCGAACCAGCAACTGTCCATGCCGCTCGCTTGGCTGAGCGTGGCCATCTGCGCGGGCACGGTCCTGACGACCTCCACCCCTTCGGATACGAGTAGCTCCAGGAACAGCTTCGGGGAAGCGTTGCCCGGGATGATGATCCGATGCCCCAGCGCGAGCCCGTGGTAGAGGGCGCCGAAACCCGCGTGGTAGAGCGGGAGTCCGACGATCTGGGTTTGGCCGTATGCCATGCCCCGATCGCGTTCTTTGCTGCTGAGCGGCCCCTTCTCGTCGTATGCCCATGGCCGGTTTCTGATGACGAGCTTCGGGTCGCCGGTTGTTCCGCCGGAGAGCGATATTGATCTCGGTAGTCCGTCGGCTAGTTCCGAGATTCTCTCTGCCCGTGGGTGATAGGACACCAAGCCGCCGCCTTCGACCACCCAGCCTCGTGGATATCGGTCGACGATGTTCGACTTCATGGTGTCGGTCCATCGGTGGTCCACCGGGAGCACGGCGGCACCGGCTTCCCACAGCGCCAGCGTTGCTACGACGTGACCGATCCCCGGCGGCAAAGAGACTGCGGCGACGTCGCCCGCGCGTAAGCCGTTCTGTCCGAATGCCTCTGCTTGCTCGTGTGTTTTCGACACGAGTTCACGCCAGGTGATCTCCTCGCCGGTGCTGAAGCCGCGCACCTTCACGGCGCAGTCGTGTGGCCGGTCCGCCGCTGTTTTCGCGATGAGCTCGCAGATCGATACCTTGCCTGTCATGGACGCCACTCATCCGTTGCCGACGACGTATTCGTCGGCGATGCACAAGGTTTCGTCCAACAGGGCCATTCCTTCTCGGATCTCCGCTTCCTCGATGATCAGCGGCGGGCACACCAGGATGGTGTTCCAGTGGGTGAGCAGATACAAGCCCTTGCGGAAGGCCGCGGCGGTCAGTCTCGTCATCGGCTCGGCGGCAGCGGCATCCGGGTTGAACGGGACGAGCGGCTGCTTGCTCGCGCGGTCGGTGACGAGTTCTATCCCCCAGAAGCAGCCGCTGCCGCGGATGTCCCCGATCGACGGATGCCGATCGGCCAAGGCGCGCAGCTCTTTCTCGATCAGCGGACCGTGCCGCTCCGCGCGTTCGACGAGCCGCTCCTTCTGATAGACGCCCAACACGGCGACGGCGGCCGCGCAGCCGACGGGATGGGCGCTGTGGGTCAGACCGTACGGGAACACCGAATCCTGCAACCAGCTCGACAGCCGGTCGCTCACCGCGGCGGCCGCCAGCGGTACGTAACCGGCCGTCAAGCCCTTTGCGCACGTAATGATATCGGGTACCACGCCCCACCGGTCGCAGGCGAACCAGCTGCCGGTGCGGCCGAAGCCGGTCATCACCTCGTCGAAGATCAGCAGGATCCCGTGCTCTGTGCAGACGTCGCGGATCGCTTGCAGGTAACCGTCGGGTGGGACGATCACGCCGTTGATCCCGGTGACCGGCTCGAGGATCACCGCTGCCACGTTCTCGGCGCCCTCGTACTGGAGCAGTTCGCGCAGATGCGGTGCACCCGTGCACACCGGGCAGGGCGTGGGATGGCCTGCGGGACAACGATAGGTGTAGGGGTCAAGCATGCGTACGACACCGGGCATGCCGGGCTCGCCGACCCACCGGCGCGGCTCACCGGTCAGCGTGAGCGCCCCCGCCGTGCTGCCGTGGTACGAGCGGTAGCGGGCGATCACCTTGCTCCGGCCGGTGTATGCCCGTGCCAGCCGGATCGCCGCCTCGTTCGCCTCGGTTCCGCTGCACGCGAAGAAGAACGAATTGAGGTCACCCGGTGTGACCTCGGCGAGGCGGTCCGCCAGCTCGCCGACGATCTCGACATCCCACGGGCGGCCGAGCGTGGCCATGGTGGCCACCTGTTTCTGGACCGCCTCCTGCACCTCCGTGCGGCTGTGCCCCAGGTTCGCGTTGACGAGCTGGGAGCCGAAGTCCAGGTAGGACCGTCCGGCGGCGTCGAAGAACCGGCACCCGTCGCCGCCGACAATGCGCGGCGGCGGATCCCCGCCCTGCCTCGACCACGACTGGATGACCCGGCCTTTTGCTGTCGCGGATTCTCCCATTGTGTTGCTCACCTTTCGATTACGGCACTGCGGCGGTTTCCCGCTTTCAGCGAATAGCGACGCGACGCTGGCTGCCCGGATCGAAGGCGAAGGTCGCGATGATCGATAGGACACCGGCCCAGCCGGCGAGCACGAGCAGGTTGGGCCCGATGCTCACCAATCCCCCTTGTTGGGCGAGGACCCGTTGCATGCCGTCCACCGCCCAGTACTGCGGGGTCAGCGGGGCGAGCGGGCGGTCCCAGGCCGGCATCAGCCGGACCGGCACGACGGCGCCGCCCACCGCGCCCATGCCGAGAACGACCAGCTGGCACAGGTTTTGCATGGCGGAGACATTCCGGGTGAGCGAGATCAGGACCAGACCGAGAGCGATGGCGGCCCAGGCGATCGTCAGGATGAGGACGGTCAAGGCGAGCAGTGAGCCGTTGACCGTCGCGCCGAACAGCAACCGGCCGGTGAGGATCAGCAATGCCATCTGCGCTGCGGAGAGCACGAAATACGGGATGGCCAGCTGGATCGCCATCGTCGCTCTGGACAAGCCGCTGGCCTTGACCAAACTCCATGCGCCGGAGGCGTGCTCGCGGTAGTGGGACGTGCCCATGAACATCATCACGTAGAAGCCGAACATCACCGTGAAGCCGGGGACGGTCTGGTCGGCCCCGGTGCCGCCGATGATGCCGGAGAAGGCGTCGCTGAGCAGCGCCTGCATCAATAGTGGTGCGGCGAAGAGGAAGACGAACAGGGTGGGGTCCTGGCGCCAGGTGGCCAGTTCTTTTCGGACGAAGGCCCAGGTGATCGTCATCGCGCCGCCGCTCTCGGCCGCTGCTCGATGATCTGCAGAAAAGCGTTCTCCAGCGAAACAGGTACCGCGCGCACATCTTTGATGGGCAGATCGCTCTCGTCGAGCACCCGCACGAGGGTAGGCAGGATCTCCGGTTGTTGCGCCGCCACTCGAATCCGCCTGCCGTGCAACGTTATCGCGGTAGCCGGTAGAGCATCGCGCAGCAGGGTCAGCACGGCCGCCGCCTGGTCGCTGATGATTTCGCAGTACGGGCTGGCGTACTCCGCCACAAAGCTTTTCACGTCGGTCGTGACGACGAGCGTGCCCTCATCGAGCACACCGATTCGGTCGCAGAGGATCTCGGCTTCCTCGAGGTGGTGGGTCGTGTAGAGGATCGTCGAGCCCTCGCCGCGCAGTTCTCGGAGAACGTGGTGAATGGCTTGGCGGGAGTCGATGTCGACGCCGGTGCTCGGTTCGTCCAAGACCATCAGCGGCGGCGAGTGCACGATGCCCATGCCGATCGACAGCCTGCGGCGCTCGCCACCCGAGAGTTGCGCGCCGCCTCGGTCCGCTATTCGACTGAGGCCGAGCCGCTCCATCACCTCGGCCGCCCTGCGGTGCGCGGTCGGGCGGGGCATGCCGCGGACGATCGCGGCGAAGCGCAGGTTCTGCCATACCGTCATCGCCAGATACACCGTGTTGTCCTGGGGGACATAGCCGATGCGCCTGCGCAGCCGACGACCGTGCCTGCGTACGTCGGTGCCGAACACCTCCACCCGCCCGGCGGTCGGTTTGACGAGTCCGCAGATGATGTCGAGCGCCGTGGACTTTCCGGCGCCGTTGCGACCCAACAGTCCGAAGATCTCGCCGCGACCGACGGACAGGCCTACTCCGTCCAAGGCGACGACCGAGCCATAGGTCTTGCGCAGGCCGTCTACCAGGACGACCGGCTCGTCGGCTACGTCCATGACGCGGCCTGGTGGCTTGCCACGATCGAGCGGACCTGATCCCGGTAGTCGACCGCCCGTCCGTAGCACTGGGTCATCAGGACCGCGCCTGCCCCGGTCGACGTGTTGCGGACGAAGCAGCTCGCTGCGCGGCCCAGCCAACCCGTGGTGTTCGCCTGCGGCGCTGCCCATGTGGGGTCGCTGCTCGGTACGTGCAAGCCGTAGGAGAAGCCGTAGCCCTTTCCCGGAATGTAGTCCGGGCCGCTGCCTGCCAGCTGGCCGATCTGGTCTATGAACAGTTCCCGGGTGATACGGCCGAGTGCGGGGATGGACAGGTGGCCGTCACTGTCAGGGGTGATCGCGCACAGCAGTTTCGTGAAATCGAGAGCGGTGGAGTAGCCGCCTGAGCCGGCCGACAACCAGGCTGGTCTTTCCTGATGTGCGACAAGATTTTTGGGTGTCGCCGGGGCGGCTTCGAGTGGTTGGGCGACGCGTTTCAAATCGTCCGGCTCCACGTGGAAGCCGGTGTCGCGCAATTCGAGTGGGCGGCAGACTCGGTGCTCGATGATCTCGTCGAGTGGGCGGTTGTCCGCGAGTTCGAGGACGCGACCGAGGACATCCATGGCCACGCCGTACTCCCACCGGGTGCCGGGATCCGCGGCGAGGGGCAGGGTCGCTATCTGCTGGACGATTTCGTCCAAGGTTGGTGTGCCGGTTCGGTGTTCGTACTTCTGCAGCAGGGCGTGCTCGTAGTACGGCTTGATGTTGGCCGAGGTGTGGTGTCCGCCGCCGATGCCCGCGGTCTGCCGCATCAGGTCGTGCAGCAGCAGCGGGCGCCGCGGTGGGCGCAGCGCACCGCCGTCCTCGACCCGGATGCCGGCGAAGCAGGGCAGCCACTCGGCGACCGGGTCCGTCAACCGGAGGCGGTCTTCGGCCACCATCGTCAACGTCGCGAGCGCGGTCAAAACCTTCGTCATAGAGTAGATCCGGAAGATGGCGTCCTCGCGCATCGGCAGCGCGTTGTTCGGGTCGAGGTCGCCCACCGCGCACAGGTCGACCAACGACCCCTGGTCGGTCACCGCCACCACGGCCCCCGGTATCCGGCGCGCTGCCACCTCGCCCGATACGGCGTCCAGCAGCTCCGTCATCATGTCCATTCGTCGCCCTCCGCGCCCCCATGTGCATTCGTACTTCAGCGCCGAGCACGCCGTGGGTTAAATCTCCGTGTTGTCGATCAGGCGGGTACTTCCGAGCCAGACGGCCGCGACGAGGCGGCTACTTTTGGTCGCTGCACGAACCGGCTCCAGGGTGTCCCGATCGACCAGCTCCAAGTATTCGACGCGGTCCATGCCCGCCTCGGTCAATAGCCGCCGACCCTCAGCGAGCACATCCGTGACCGAGCCCGGCTCTGCCCGCAACCTCTCGGTGAGCTCCGTCAAGATCCGGAACAGCGATGCGGCCGTTCGCCGTTCGGCGGAGTCGAGGTAGGCGTTCCGCGACGAGAGGGCAAGACCGTCCGGTTCGCGCACGGTAGGCACCGCACGGACCTCGATCGGCAATCCCAGATCGCGGATAACCGCCGTCAACACCACCAACTGCTGGAAGTCCTTCTCCCCCAGGTACACCGCGGTCGGTGCCAGCAGAAGCAGAATCTTCGACATCTCGGTGGTGACACCCGCGAAGTGCGTCGGCCTACCCACCCCACACAGCACGGACGACAGGCCGGGCACCGCGACCGTCAGCCCGAAACCCGGCGGGAACAACTCCTCCGCCGTAGGCAACCAGGCAATATCCGCCTCCGCCTTCGCACAGAGCGCCAGATCCCTATCCTCATCCCGCGGATACGACTCGAAATCCTCATCCGGCCCGAACTGCAACGGATTGACGAAAATCGAAGCCACCACCACGTCATCACGCGCCCTCGCCGCCCGAACGAGCGCAAGATGCCCCTCATGCAACGCACCCATAGTGGGCACATACCCAATGCTCTTCCCCCGACCACGGGGCTCCGCCAAGGCCCGCCGCACTTCCGCGACACTCCGCACAACGATCATTACGTGATTCCCTCAGCGATACGACGCGCGCCCGCCGCGGACGTGTGAAATCCCCCACGCGTGCTGCACACGGCGAATCTTAACAAGGAGTTCGCCGCAAGTTCCCGAATCCGACGTACTCCGAACAGGTTTCGCGCCCCCAACCGTTGCTTAGCCTCGCTACCCGCCGGACGATCGGGGCCGAGACACCGCACTCACGTGCCGGCTCTAACCGACCGACCCACCACCCCAGGCACCGGGCCGAAGGCCGTTCAGATTCGCGCTAGTCGGCGTAGCGAAGCAGCCCCTCGTTCTCCTTTTCCTTGACCGCCGCCGCGTGAAGCTCGAACAGGCGCTTCCGTCGATGCTCGTCAAGACGTAGCTCGTAGGTGAAGTTGATCAGGCTGTGAGCAGAAGGTATGGCCGCCGCGGACATCCAGTCACCGACGCCCGACCGCACGGTTTCCGCCGAGAAGAGCTCCGCCACGCCTCCGACTTCACCCATCAGCGTGGAAATTTCATTCGCTAACGCCGTTCTTGCCGCTTGCCCGGGGCTTGCGGGACCCGACTCACTACGAAGGATTGTCTGGGGGGCGCTTGGCAGCCCGTCGCTCAGCCCGAGCAAGCCACGCGCCATATCCAGTCTTGTCGCCCCGCCGACTTCCTCCTGGTCGCGGCGCAGGCTCGCCGGGCGGCGATCGGTCTTGCTGGTAGCCGACTCGAGCTTCGGAAGCGTACTGAGCCCTCGTTCCTCGTACACACCAGCAGTCCAAAGCTTCGCGGCTTCGGTCGCGACAGCATCTCCGCCCAGCGCTTCGGCGAGTCTTCCCACTATCGCGCGGCTAGGCATCTTGGGACCCGTAAGCGCTTTGTAGACCGCCTGATGCGAGTGACCGATACGGGCACCGAGCTCGGTGGTCGACAGATCACCGTTGTCAACCACAAGGCGCTGCATGTAGACGAAGAACTGATGCCGCGCCCCGGCAGGCACGGCGGGCGGCTTCAGCGGTTTCTTGGCCATCGAGGTGGTCCTTCCACATTCGGCACCTGTACAGCAGGCTTATTTCAACCTCACTGCCATCCAATGCGCCCTAAATATCCCAATGGCACTGTCGCACTTGACCTCTGGCAATACCGTTGAGACGCTTGCACTCTCGCGGACGATCCTATCCGTGCCACCCGCTTGCCTCCACCAAAACAGACCAAAGGTCTGAATAGAAGGGAAGATCTGTCTTGAGCCGCCGTCGGACATCATCACGGGGAAATGGCTGTTCCGTCGACGACGCATCCCCCGTCGCAGGTGGGCCCGGCCCTCAGGTCGACCCGTCACCACCGCTGCCGGACACCGGCCCTACCCCGAAGCCATCGCCGGGCTTGCCGATATGGCTGACGATCGTCGACCTGTTCGTCCTCGGGATGGCGTTGCTGGCGGCCATTCTCTTAGTTGGGCGGTTCGGAGTGACGGCGCCTTTGCTCGGCGCGGTCGCAGCGTTCGTCGCAGCGATTTTGGGGGCATGGCGCATGCGGCGCAGGTGAGCTTCGCTTCGAATCTTCGGACCACCCGATCCAGACAGGACTCGCCTCCCGTGCATAAGCTCTACGGCAATGCCCGTGCCGCGTTTCTCGTCACGCGGCCCGCATCCGCCGGTTCGGGCGACCCAGCGTGATCGCCTGGTCATGCCGCAGCCGCGAACCCGGGGTCTCGCCGCACCAATTCCAGCAGCCGCCCGCCGCCGACCCACGCGCCGACGCTGAGGGCCCGGCCGCCATCGCAGTCGATTGGCACGCCGCGAAACCCTGCCTCTGACCTAACCGCGTGGACTTCGGCAGCTCCCGACTGCGGGCTGGCCGAGGTCCATGCCGCATTCAACCGGAGGTTCTCGTGTAGCGGACGTCCCGTTCCGCCCGCTGGGCACAGTTTTGGATACAGTTGCGGAAATCGGCCAAGCAAACGAAAGAACCCCAGACCTTAATGTGCAGGTCAGGGGTCCTTTTCCGGTGGTCCCAGCTGGTTTCGAACCAGCGACCTTCCGCGTGTGAGGCGGACGCTCTCCCGCTGAGCTATGGGACCTGAACTCATGCCACATGGTGGCGGGCCGGGTGGTGTGTTAGCACCCTCCGAACGAGATGGAACATTAGCATGCGCCACCGGCGGTTCACCAAATCGCCACCCGGACAGGGGTGGAAGGTGGTGTGCGGCAGGTCGTCTCGATGGGGGTGCCGGACGGGCCGCGCTTTCCTGTTCGGCGGGCCGGCAACCCTGTTGAAGCTCGGGGCGAACCTCCCCAACCACACCGGCCACCTCCGCCCCACTGGCAACCTTGCCGATTTCCCCCGTTCTACCAGCGGATTTGTAGCTTTCACCGGGCGTCCGCTAATGTTCTGTCTCGCACCACGGAGGCCACCACAGCCGCCGAGATGCACAGAATGCGGATGTAGCGCAGTGGTAGCGCATCACCTTGCCAAGGTGAGGGTCGCGGGTTCGAATCCCGTCATCCGCTCGGAAGAGGTAGGGCAAGGCAACTTAGTTTCGCCGTCCCCCTTCGCACGGTGGAGTGGCCGAGTGGTGAGGCAACGGCCTGCAAAGCCGTGCACACGGGTTCGATTCCCGTCTCCACCTCGCGCGATTAGCTCAGCGGGAGAGCGCTTCCCTGACACGGAAGAGGTCACTGGTTCAATCCCAGTATCGCGCACCACCGTAGTACCAGGTCAGGCCCCCTTTCGAGGGGGCCTTTCTTGTTCCGTGGACTCTTCGTGAACTGATGACCTTGTGCCGCGCGGACACGCCGTACCCTGACGTGGTGGGCCAGCGCATCGACTACCACGGTGGCGATCCGAACGCACCGACAGCCAGCAGCGTCGTGCCCAGCGCAGGCGCGTTCGTCCGCCACCAGGACACCGTCCTGCTCATTCGCCGATCCGACAACGGCAACTGGGCCATGCCGGGTGGCGCTCATGAACCAGGCGAGTCGCTCAGCCACACTGCGGTTCGGGAAACGTGGGAAGAGACCGGCATCACCATTCGGCTGACGGGCCTGGTCGGCATCTTCACCGATCCCGGCCACGTCATCCACTACACCAGCAATGATGAAGTCCGCCAAGAATTCTCGATCATCTACCGTGCCGAACCGATCGGCGGCGAACCCACGCCCAGCGACGAGAGCACTGATGTCGCATGGGTCCCGATTACCAACATCGACGACCTCACCATCGATCCCAGCCAACGCGTGCGCATCAACTGGGCTCTGACGTCAGCTGAACCCCATATCGACCCCGACACCCCTTTAGTCCAGAGCCGCTAGGACTCGGCCAGGTCGAACAGTCGCCGGGCACCGCGGTTGCGGCCACCCCTGGGTCCATTCCGCTGTCGCTTTCGTCAGGTCGGAAGCGACAGCGGTCAGCTGAGTACGACGGTGCCGGGGCGCTGGCACCGAGGCTAGCGCTGGATGGATCGACGGGTAGGACATTCGGCGAGGCAGGGCGATGGCGGAAGGACAGTGCAGGAGAGGTCGAGAGCCGCCGCTCACGGATGATCTGGCGCTGATCGGGAACTGATTGTTGGGGCATTCCTGGTCAGTACGTTGGTGTGCGAATCGGGTTCTCGAATGGAGTGGTACATGCGTCCTAAGTTGGGGTTCGGGCTGGGAGTTGCTGTCTTGGTCGCTGGCACGGTGGGTGTTTTGGCTCCGGAGGCGGCTGCGCAGGAGTTGGCACCGGGAGACTTCGTGCAAGGGGTTCGTTTGTCGGAATGACACTGATGACACGTATCGGGTGGAGCGGGTTGCCTCGTGCTCGGACTGGGATGAGCGGCGGATGACGGGGCAGGTGCCGGTGCGGGAGCGGATTCGGCCGCATACGGCGGTGACCATCTCGGTGTCGTGCGGGCGGGCGGGGGATTGTCACTGAGGAGGTGTTGTGGATCGACTGTCGGGGCGCGGTGGTCGACAACACTCCGCGGACGGGTTCGGCCGGATAGTCGGTGGGCACGGCGCGGGGACTGTTCCTGCGGCTGGTGTGCTCGCGCTGTGGCCGTGAGATCGAAGAGAATGAGGGGATGTCACGGCCTGAGCTGCACGCGAGACCGGAGTGGCGGTTCACGCGGAACGTGTACTTTCCGGTGGCCGCCCTGGTCGATGATCAGTGGTGGGTGTTGCGGCTCAACAGCTTTCCCGATCACGCATTGTGGACGCTGTTCATCGATGGCGTAGTGCGGTTCGATATTGATGACACGCCGCCGTCGTGGGGGCGGCCGCTCGACCGTTCGGCACCGTTGCTGGAGCCGGAGACCGCCGAGGCGGTCCTGGCCCCAGTGCGGGAGTTCGTCGCATACGGCAGCGAAGTCGGCCGGGCGTGCGACGATCCGTTCTGCTGCGGTTGAGTTCTCGAACGAACTAGTGAAAGAGGGTCAGGGCGCGATGAGTTCACCGGACGAGGCACGGTTCGACGATCCAACACGGCAGCTGGGAGCGGATTTTCGAGCTTTCGGCGCGGCGTACCGGGCTGCGGAGGTGAACAGTCGGCCGGTGCTGTCGGTCTCGCACTCCGGATGGCACCCGGGTGCGCGCAGCGGAGCTCGCACCGCCGGTGGCTCGCTGTTGGCCTACAACGATTCCGGTCAAGCGGGCGAGCTGCTGTTCGAGGCGGGCCCAGAACCCCTCGGCAATATCTGGAGCGACGGGTTTCGGCGTGACTTCAGCCGGCGTCCGTTCTCGATCGCGAATGTGCGGCAGCACGGGTGTCCGGTGCGATAGTCGCCGGTGCCGAAAGACTGGAGATGATCAGCCAAGACGGGACAATCTTCGACGCCGACATTGTTGCCCAAACATTCGGCGTGACAATCGATCTCGATCTGCCGTACGAGCGGCAGATGGGGGAACTTCGGGAAGCGGGCGCGGCGACCGACGACATCCTGGACGTGCTGTTCGGCAGTGACACGGGCGAGCAGCAGCGTGCCACGACGCGCCACCTGACGATCCGGGTGTACGACGGCGACGGCACGGTGCTGCACGAGGGCCCGGTGTTCGAGGACGACTGACACTCAAACGTCGAGGAAGCGGACGTCTTTGGCGTTGTGGGTGATAAAGCTGCGGCGAGCAGCCACGTCTTCGCCCATCAGCACACTGAAGAGTTCATCGGCCGCGGCGGCGTCGTCCAAGGTCACTTGGCGTAGCACCCGGACCGACGGGTCCATGGTGGTCTCCCACAGTTCCTTGGCGTTCATTTCGCCGAGACCCTTGTAGCGCTGGACACCGTCGTCGCGGTTGATTTTCTTGCCTGCGGCGAGCCCCTCGGCCAGCAATGTGTCGCGTTCGCGGTCGGAGTAGGCGAACTCCGGATCGCTGCGCTGCCACTTGAGCTTGTACAGCGGCGGCTGCGCCAGATACACATGCCCCTGCTCGACCAGCGGACGCATGAACCGGAACAACAACGTCAACAGCAACGTCGCGATGTGCTGGCCGTCGACGTCGGCGTCGGCCATCAACACGATCTTGTGATAGCGCAACTTGGCGATATCGAACTCGTCATGGATACCGGTACCGAAGGCGGTGATGATCGACTGGACTTCGTTGTTCTTCAACACCCGATCGATACGGGCCTTCTCGACATTGATGATCTTTCCGCGCAACGGCAGGATCGCCTGATACATCGAGTCACGCCCGGACTTGGCCGAACCACCGGCGGAGTCACCCTCGACGATGTAGATCTCGGACTTGCTCGGATCCTTGGACCGGCAATCGGCCAACTTGCCCGGCAGACCACCGAGATCATTGGCGCTCTTGCGGCGGACGAGTTCGCGCGCCTTACGGGCGGCCGTGCGCGCTTGGGCAGACGAGATGGCTTTGCTGACGATAATTTTGGCGTCGGCGGGATTGGCTTCGAACCAGTAGGTGAGGTGCTCGTTGCAGATGCGCTGGACGAAGTACCTGACCTCGGTGTTGCCGAGTTTCGTCTTCGTTTGCCCCTCGAACTGCGGCTCGACGACCTTCAGACTCACGATGGCGGCCAAGCCCTCGCGGATGTCGTCACCGGTGAGATTGCTGTCCTTCTCCTTGAGCAGCCTTTTGTCCCTGGCGTACTTGTTGACCACCGTGGTCAGCGCCGCACGGAAGCCCTCCTCGTGGGTGCCGCCCTCGTGGGTGTTGATGGTGTTGGCGAAACTGTGCACCGACTCCGAATACCCTGCGTTCCACTGCATCGCGACCTCGAGCTCGTGGCCGGAGCCCTTACCGGTGAACCCGACGACGGAGTTGTGGATCGGCTGCTTGGTCCGGTTGAGGTACCGGACAAAATCTGCCAAACCACCCGGGTAGTGATAGGTCCGCGTTTTCACCTGCTCGGTCGGCACCTCCTCGGCGCCCTTCGGCGCCTCAGCGATCTCGCTGTCCACCTCGTCGGCATCGGTCACCCGCTCGTCGGTGAGGACGATCGTCAGGCCTTGGTTCAGAAACGCCATCTCCTGCATGCGACGGGCGACCGTCTCGAAGTTGAACGTGGTGGTCTCGAAGATCTCGGGATCCGGCCAGAACCTGGTGGTGTTGCCCGTGCGCGTGGTCGGCGCACCGCGCACCAGTTCCTCGGGTTTGGCGCGCAGGTAGTTCTGCGTCCAGTGGTAGCCGTCGCGGTCGATCGCCAACTCGATCCGGGTGGACAGGGCGTTCACCACCGATAGGCCCACGCCGTGCAGGCCGCCGGACACCGCGTAGGTATCGGAGTCGAATTTGCCGCCCGCGTGCAGCCGAGTCATGACGACCTCGACGGTCGGCACCCCCTGTGCGTGCATCTCCACCGGGATCCCGCGGCCGTCGTCGGCCACCTCGACGCCGCCGTCGGCGAGCAGGGTGACCTCGACCCTGGTGGCGTAGCCGGCCATCGCCTCGTCGACGGAGTTGTCGACGATCTCGCGCACCAACTGGTGCAGGCCGCGCTCACCGGTGTCGGCGATGTACATGCCCGGCCGCATGCGAACCGCCTCGAGTCCCTCGAGGACCGTGATGGACGAGGCACCGTAGCCCTTCTTGCGCGATTTCCCCCTGCGCGAGCCGCTTGCCGGGGAGTCTTTGGCAGCCACTGGTCGATCGCCCTCCTTACTTGCCGAGCTCCGGCGCAGCGGCGATCGCACACGGAAGGCCCAGGAGGGTGTCACCGGGGAGGTACGGGTCCTCGCGCGTGCTGCGCGCAACGCGCCGAAGGATTCGCCGCTAGTTACTTCTCCATCCTAGCCATGGATGGACCAGACGTGTGCATTTAACGAGGCTGAGATCGCCGTAGGTCTTTCACAACCCGACCAGTCGATCCCCCCTATTCGCTGTCCACTACCAGACGGCCTACGGGCACGCTAGACGTCAAACAAGGGAAAACGGCCGACTAGCGAAAAAAGGCTCTACATGCCACGCCAACAACCTTGCTCAATGCTCGCAAAAACCACGACAATCCGGACAACGGGAGCGCTCGCATCTCGCCGAACTGAGATCGCGGACCTATGCAAACCGACCAGGCGGTACTCTCGCCTGGTCGGCAACATGAGGCGAGCATCGACAGCGCCTCGCAACCTCTCGGCGCAGACCTAAATCATGGCCGCCGGCGTGGCAGACACCAGTCCCCCATCAATGAGCAGGTCATGCCCGTTGATGTAACCCCCTTCGTCCGACGCCAGGAACGCGACCGCCCCGGCAACCTCTTCGGACGTACCGATGCGGCCCGCGGCGACCGTGGCCCCGAGCGCAGCCTGCACGTCGGCCGACGCCTCGGCATCGAACGCCGGGGTGGCGGTGTAGCCCGGACTCACCGAGTTGACCCGAATTCCCCGGGGCGCCAGCTCGGCCGCCAACGTGCGAGCCAGATTGTGCACGGCCGCTTTGGTCGCGGAGTACAGCGCCGCACCCGGACTACCCCGATGAACCGCGAACGACCCGTTGATCACGATCGCACCGCGATCGGCCAACAGCGGAAGCGTCTTCTGAATGGTGAAGAACGCCGCTTTGAAGTTGATATCGACGACACGGTAGAACTCCGCCTCGGTGACGTCGGCGATCTGCTGGAACGCACCGACGCCCGCGTTGGCGAAGACGACGTCCAGCCGCCCGAACCGGTCCTGGATGGCGGCCGTCAGCGCATCGAGGTCGGCGAGATCCGCGGCGTCGCCGGGCACCGCGAGCACGCGGTCCGCACCGGCCAATTCCCGCACGGCGGCGTCGAGCCGGGCCTGGTCGCGACCGGTGATGACGACTCGGGCACCCTCGTCGAGCAGGCGGCGCGCGGTCGCCAGCCCCATGCCGCTGGTGCCGCCGGTGATGAGGGCGATCTTGTCGTCGAAGCGAGAACTACTAGCGGGCATCGGGCCGACCTTTCAACAGTTGAACTGTTCGAATACTTACGTACAGTTCGACTGTATGTCAACAGTCGAGATATCCTGTCTCCGTGATGACCGCACATCCCGAACGGGATCAGATCCAGTTGGCGAACGTGCTCTCCGCCGTGGGAAACCCGCTGCGGCTGTGCATCGTTCGGGTGCTGGCCGACGGCTGCGAACACACCTGCGGTTCGATCGTGGACGGCGTGCCGAAGTCGAACCTGACCCATCACTACCGAGTGCTGCGCGACGCGGGCATCATCTGGCAGCGCGTCGCCGGGCGGGAAACGCTGCAATCGTTGCGCCGTGCGGACCTCGATGCCCGGTTCCCCGGATTGCTGGACGCCGTGCTCGCCGCGGCACGCAGCGAAACCGAGGACCCGTTCGCCGAAGTCGCGCGCTGAAAGCTCGCTGCCCGCAATCACACTGGTGCGCGGGCGCGTTGAAATGCATGGGCCGTCAGTGACGCAAGCGGCCGACTCGAGGAATACGGGCGGCCGTCGTCAGTGACGGCGGGCCACCTCGGGACAGCGACCTGCGCGGCCACGGCTTTCCTCTGCGGTAGCGGCGAGGGCCGGCCGGCAGCACCCGAGCGTCGTCGGTGCGCCGGAATTGTCGGTGCTCGGCATTAGGCTGAGCCGCATATGAAACCGAGCCCAGGGGGTCCAGCGTGACGGCAAGCCGGGAGGTCGAGGCGCCCGCGGCGGCGGACGGGACGGATCCCGAGCTGCTCGATCTGCAGGACGATATCTCGTTCGAGCTCGAGGAAGTCAACGAGCTGCTCGCCGAATTGATCGCGCTGCAGGCGGACCGCAAGGCCAAGGACGGTGAGATCCTGTCCTACCGGCTCGGTGTCACCGGGGAGCCGCCCGAGACGCTGGCCAAGATCGGCGCCCGCTACGACCTGTCCCGCGACCGTATTCGCCAGCTGCACACGAAGGCCGTCGGACAGCTGATTCGCAACGCCCCACTGAGCGGGCCCCGGACCGCGAGCGTGTTCGCCGAGCGCTATCCGATCGGCGCCCGCGACCAGCAACTGGTGCGTGCACTGCTGGTGGAGACCTACGCCACCGACACCGATATCGCGGCAAACGAGTTGTCGTACTTGAAGTTGCGGCTGGCCGGGCACGCCGCCGAGGACGCCAAACGGATCGCAGGTTTCGTGACGCAGCGGATCGCGGCCTGGCAGAAGAAGACGAACCGGCGGCTGGCCAAACTGCGTGACGCGGAACCGCGTGCGACGAGCCAGCTGAATCCTTGGCTGGGGCAAGTGGATTGGCCGCCCTCGGGAACCCCGGACGCGTTACCGGTAACCTCGGCCCGCACCGTCGACAGCGACGATGACGGGCGCGGACACTTCTACCTGGACAAGGTCGGCCGGGATGTACCGTTCGACTCTGGGTTGGAGGCGCGGCTGCTGTGGATCCTCAACGCCAGCGACCTCGTCGACTCGTTCCAAGAACAACCCGCCGCGATCACCTACGACTCGAGCGGAACGGAACAGCTCTATTACCCGAGCATCGCGGCCCGGCTCACCGACGGCCGGATCGTGCTGATCGATGTCCAGCCGCTCGGACACGTCGCCTTCCACGTCAACCGAACAAAGGCCGCGGCGGGGCGGGCGTACGCGCACAGCAAGGGCTGGGGCTGGCTCATCTGGACCGGCAGCCTGCTCGGCCTTCCCGATCTGCTCGCCCGGAAAACCGATGCGGGCGCCGCGGCCGCGCTCACCGAACTGCTCGAGCACGGGCCGGTACCGTGGTCGGCGATCCGGCAGGTGCGCGCCGAGACCGGCCTCGAGCTCCTCGACTTCGTCGCGCTGGTCTTACGCAACGAATGGCGTTGGGAACGCGGCCCGTTTCAGCTCAGCGCACCACCATCGCGCCCGCCAGGAACGTAACGATCAGCATCATCGCGCAGCAGGTCATCAACTGCCAGTGATTGATGGTCTGCTGCAGGTTCTTGATGGTGGCCCGCAATGAGGTGTCGAGCCGGTGGTGGTCGTCGAGCTTGCGCCGCGCCTGCGCGAGGGCCTCGGCGCGCTCCTGCGCCTCCTGCTCCGCACGCTCCAACCTGGTGGTCAGCTTGATGAGGTGTTTCTGCTTGTCGCGCACGGTTTTCCGGGACAGCGCGAGCGTGGTGCGCTGATTGACCAGCTCCTGACGCTGCCGGGAGATGATCATCGCCTGCGTTTTCGTGTGGTGCTCCCAGTCGGCCACGGTGGCCCAACCTCCTTTCGTCACATCCCGATATCCCCAGACGATGTCGCCGGTGACCCAGCCGTGGATGAACTCACGCAGCTCCAACGGCTCGCGGCGCGGCGCGACCACCGCGCTGTGTGCGGTGTCCAGCACACCGGTCACCGCCTGGTAATCGCATGCGGGCGGGGCGAAATCGGCGATGCCGAGCGCACGCAGATGGTCGACCCAGTAGCCGGGCGGGCACAACCACAGCACCTCCGTGATGCCCGCCGCGCGCAATCGCTCCGTATGTTCCTGCGCGAGAGTTCGTTCCAGCGATCCGCTGCGCACCTCGATCACGTACTCGCGATCGCCCTTGCGCCAATAGATGTCCACGGGCAGCCCAGCCACCCGCTTGTCCACCTCGGCCACCTCGGCGCCATACGCCAGCAACCGGCCGCACACCCAATATTTCAACCGCCGCATATCCCATTGCGCGGCGTCACATTCCGGACACTTACAGCCATACCCGCCGGACTGCGCGCGGGCTCGGCCCGGACCGTCCGTAATACCCAACTCGGCGAGCATCGCCCGGCGCCCGCAGGCGATCTCCGCCCGCTGCTTCGTTCTCACGCGACCACTCCCCTGCCCAAACCACCGCAGGTCTGGCGACCTACGCCATAGATCAAGAGTGCGTCAGACTCGCGAACCTCGCCAGTCCCCTTTACCCCGCGCCCGGGTGCGCCTCATCGGCAGATTTCCGGTCCGAGGCCTGGTGTAGGCTGTGGCACAAGTAATTTCGACGCAGCGGGCGGCCACAACAACACGGATATGTCGGTGGATTGACAGTTGGCGCCATCCTGCGATTTCATCGCGCCACGCGCCGATCTGCGCCACCTCCGGTCTTCGGGCTGCCACCGGGGCCGGAAACCGCATAGGCTACGACCGGGGTGCGCCCGGCTGGTCGCCGATTGGTAAGCAGATCTGTTCCGGACAAACCGGATCGCGCCGACCTCCGCCTGCAACGGCGCAGGACGGCCCGCCTACGCTGCTTCGATCAGAGCCAAGGAGGACCGGTACCGAGCCGGTCTTCGACAACGAGCGCCAGCGAGTGAACCGACAACACGGCGCCCCATGGCGAACGACGAAGCCGAGCGTCAGCGAGGCAGTCGCGAACCACGTATTTCCAACTGGGCGGATAGAATCGTCCGGCCGAGTGCGAGCTGGGCCGATACGGGGAAGTGGGTACTGGATGGAGCACGGTCAAGAGGCCGGCGAGTCGATCGGCGCGATGCTGTCGAGCATCGCGGCGGTTCTCCGAGAGGTCAGCGACAAACTGGACGCCGTGGCGGCTCGGGTCGACGGCGTCGATATCGCCACCGTCGTGCCTGCCGACCACAGCGTCGAGGCGCGGCTGGCGAAGCTCGAGGCGTGGGCTTTCCGTGCCGGGCAGGACATTTCGGGCATCGACGGACGACTGGAGAAGGTCGAAGCCGGCGCCGGACCGTCGCATGCGGTACCGGACAGCGAGCGCGCCGAGCGTCCGCTACCGCGCGCGGCGTCGCGCCGGAACGCCGCGGCCGCCGAGCCGAGCGCCCCCGCGCAGCGCGAATCCCCCGCCACCGTGGCCACTCCCACCATCAGGGAGAGCATCGGCACCTCGCACGAGCTCGCCAAGCCGGTCCGCGACAGCACCCTCGCGGCCAGGGAGAACGCCACGGCGACCAGGGAGAGCGTCTCCCGGCGGTACGAGGGCTCCCCGACCGCCCGCGACACCCCGCCCGCGCGGGATTCGGCGGCGCACGAGGCGAATTCCGTGCCGCAACGCAGTTTCAGCCCACCTCGCGAACCGGCGTTCGAGCCGAGTTCCAGCTCCGCGCAGAACTTCACCACCCCCACACCGCGGGAGCCGAGCCCGGCACCCGCCCAGAACTTCACCGCGCCGACGCCGCGCGAGCCGCTGCCCGCCCGCCAGTCCAGCTTCACCGCGCCGCGCGAACCGGCCGCCTCCTCGTCGTATCAGAACTTCACCACGCCGCAGGAGAATCCGTACGAGAGCATGGTGCCCTCCGCGCCGGACAGCGGCGACTACAGCCGCCCGACGAACGGCTCCGCGCCGGAGGTGAACGGTACCGCGCTCACCGGCGCGCACCGCGCCGAGGAAGACCTGATCCCGGTCGACAACACCCACGTCGACAAGCTGCAGGCGATGCTGGACGAGCTGAAGAAGACCGCGGCGGCCCCGCTGGGACGCTCCGACGTCTTCGGTCCGCCTGCGGGCGACCTGAACTCGACCAGTTATCAGCCCGCGCCCAGCGGTGAAACCGCGCAGCGCAGCAGCGAGACGCCACGCGACTACCGACTGTCGAGCCCGCCGCCGGTTTCCTGATCCTCGGCGTGCGAGCTGGTCAGGATCGCGGCGATCAGGTCGCGTAGCCAGCGATGCCCGCTGTCGGCGGTATTGCGCGGATGCCAGGCCATGCCGATGGCGACCTCGGGTAGCGGCAGCGGAATCTCGAACGCGCACAACCCCAGTGCGGGCAACGCCGACCTGCTCAGTAAGGCCGGTGCCGGGCAGATCAGATCGCTACCGTGCACTGCGAACAACGCGGTGGTCAGATTCGGCACGGTGGCGACCACGCGCCGGGTGCGACCGTGCAACGCCAACCGGTCGTCGATCGAGCCGCGCGCCTGACCGGTTCGCGAAATGCTCAGATGTGCTGCGGCCGCGAACCTTGCCACCGTCACCCGCTCGGTGACCAGCGGATGATCGGCCGCGGCGATCCCGATGATCCGATCGCCGAGCACGCGGCGCACCGTCGTCTCCGGATCGGTGTGGTCGATCACGCCGACCTCGATGTCCACCCGGCCGTCGCGCAATGCGGCGGTGCCCTCGACGGTGTCGGGTAGGAAACGCAACGTCACCCCCGGTGCCTGCGCGCGCACAGCGGCCAGCAGCGGGGCGGCCAGTTCGGTGAGCACCGTGTCGCCCGCCTGCACCGCGAAGTTCCGCTTCAGTGCGGTCGGATCGATCGCACCCCGCGGTGCCAGCAGCGCCCGCCCCTGCTCGACCAGAGTGCTGACCTCATAACGCAATTCCAGTGCACGCGGCGTCGGCACCAGGCGGCGACCGGCCCGCACCAGTAGCGGATCGTCGAGCACCCGCCGCAACCTGGCCAGCGTCCGGCTCATCGCGGGGGCCGAGGTGTGCAGCCGTTCCGCCGCCCGCGTGACACTGCTCGTCTCCAGCAGCGCGTCGAGCGCCACCAGCAGGTTCATGTCCAGGGGCTGCACTCCTGGATTATCACCAGTGGAATCATCGATCACCAACATTGCGTTGCCGATAAGCCACGGCGAGTCGCCTCAGCTCGAGAGAATTTCGACAACGCCACCATCGAGCGTGCGGACTTGCTGTGGTCCTGTCGAAGGAGCTCAAGGGCGAGCAGAATCAGATCGTGGTGCTCGCGAAACCCACGGAGTCGACTGGTGGTTGATGAGGATCGTTCAGCGACCATATGACTCTGCTCGATTTTGTCTCGGCGAAGGTGGTGGGTGCTGCCGACCTCTGGGCATCCGCGCAATGATGACGAACTGTGCTCGTCCTGAGTCCGCCGGACGGGCACGCCGGCGTTCCGGCGCGCGAACTGGCTGTGGTGCTGATTTCGCGATTTCCCGCGGCGAACGATGGCAGGGTTGAAACGCTGAGCTGCACGGCCTTTGCTAGGCCGCCCACCCGATCTGCCGCACGACCATCCTGACAACGGGCATACGCGAGGCGTACGGCTTACACAAAGGGTGCGCCCCGGCAACCCGCACAACCGGGGCCTATGCTCCGCCGTTCGGTTTTCGCGCGCTCGGGTACCGGCGCGGGGCGCGGACTCACGAGCGCGCACAGCCTCGCTGTCTTTCGGCGGGCCGAGATGTGCTTACTTGCCCTGTGAACTGGGCAAGAGGTCAGTGGGCACGCCGGTATCCCGATTGTGTGCCCCAGACCCCCGGCGTTCGGTCGTTCGGCCCCGACGTTCCCACGGGCGGTTTCGCGCGCTCGGATATCGGCGCAGGCGCGGGGTGCGGACTCACGAGCCCGCAGAGCATCGCTACGTTCCGGCGGGCCGAACTGTGCTTAGTTGCCCTGTGAACCGTGCAAGAGGTCGGTGGGCACGCCAGTGCTCAGGTTGTGTGCCCCAGGGACTCCGGCGTTCGGGTCGTACGGCCCCGGCGTTCCCGCGTTCGGGTTGTGCGCCCCTGGTCCTCCCGCGCTCGGACCGTGTGCCCTCGGCGCGCCGACATTCGGGTCGTGCGCCCTTGGCGCTCCGGCATTCGCGTTGCGCGCCCCGGGCATCGCGTTCACGTTGTACGCCCCAGGCGCCGCTGCGTGCGCGTGGTGCGCCTCGGGCACCGCTGCGGTCACGTTCTGCGCCCCAGGCACTTCACCATTCATGTCATGCGCGCCAGGCCCGGTGAAGTTCGGGTCGTGCGCCCGGCCCGGGTCCTGCGCTGCGATGTCGGCGTGCTCCACCACGGAGTACGCGGGTGGCGTGGTCTCCGAAGCGGATTCGTGCCTGGTGTTCAGTCCGCGGTAGGACTCGGGGCGGATAGTGCGGAACCATTGCGCCGCTCGGGTGCGCAGGGGGAGGCGGAACTTCAGGTCGGCGAGCATCTCGTCGACATTGCGGATGGAGAAGGGGGTGATGGCGGTGCCGTGGGCGTGGTGGCCGCGGGTGCGTTCCTCCATCCAGCGCAAGCGGGCGTCGATCTGTTCACTCGCCACGTCACGGTCGGGCAGGTCGAGCTGACCGGCGAGCAGGGCGGCGGTCCAGTGCGCACCGACCTCGGCGTTGAGGGTGCTGATGGCCGACGAGTTGTAGCCGGCGAAGGTGAGATTCGGGACGTCGAGCGGCAGGATCTGGCGGTGCAGCCGGAAATTGCCGTGCTCGTCGGTGAGCCTGCGCTGGACGTACGGCGTCAGGAACGGCACCCGCTGCTGGAATCCGGTGGCACAGACCACGATGTCGGCCGGCACGAGGTGCCCGTTGGACAGCTGCACCGCGGGCGCCTTGCCACCACCGCCGCGCATCTCGGTGATGGTGGTGTCGCGCTGCACCACGATCCGGCCGTTCGCGACCTGCTCGTAGAAGTTCTCGGTGGTGAGGCTGAAGGTGCTCTCGGCGATCTCCTCGAACCGGCCCTCCGGGAGCAGCCCGAGTTCGCGCAGGTTCATGCGCTTGGTCGCGAGCTCCTGGACCAGGTCGAGGTTGCTGACACGGAACGAAACGCCCGGTCCGTCCAGGAAGCGGTCCATCCGGCCGGGTTCCAGGTGGTGGAAGTGGGCCTGCCCCAAGCGGGTCAGCATCATTCGCTCGTAGTCGAGCACGCGGGCCATCTTGCGCGGCATTTTCCACAGCAGCCTGCGCGCCACGACGGTGGTCGAGCCTGCGACGTCGCTCACCGCCTCGGCGATGTCACAGGCGGACTTGCCGTAACCGACGACAACGACGGACTTACCGCGCACCGCTTCGACATCCAGGAACTCCGACACGTGGCCCAGCTGGCCGCCCGCGGCACGGAACAGTTCGATGCCGCGGAAGTCCGGGACGGCGGGCTCGCTGAACACCCCGTTCGCGATGACCAGGTGATCGCAGGAGCTCCGATGTATCCCGCTTTGATCCTTGACCTCGAGCAGCCAGCCACTGTCCACCGGATCGGCGGCGACGACCTCGGTGTTGAGCCGCAGGTGCTCGCGCAGACCGAAGTGGTCCGCGTAAGCCTCCAGATACGCCTGCATCTGCGCACCGTCGAGCACCTTCGGGTAGTCCGAGGGCATCGGGAAGTCGGAGAAGTGATAGGTGTTCTTGGAACTCTGGGTTCGCAGCCCCGGGTACCTGCGGGTCGCACTCCACACGCCACCGACATCGGGCGCACGGTCGAAGATCTCGACCGGAAAACCCTTCTGGATCAGCACTTTCGCGCAGGCAAGACCTGCGATACCCGCACCAACGATCGCGATGCGGTTTCCGCTCGTCATGCGCAGGAGATTACGTCTCTTATGGCGCACAGCAAAGTCGGTTGGCCCAATCGGGTGATTCAACGCGGTGCCGGGACACGTGTCGAATCCACCGGGGCACCGGCCGGGTGCACCGGCAGGTCGAGCAATCCGCGGATCAGAATGCTCTCGCGCCAGCGTAAGTCCCCGTCATCGACGGCCAAGCGCAGCTCGGGGACGTGCCGGACGAGCCGGGTCAGCGCCATGCGGGCCTACCGCCTGGCCGAGCCCACACCCAGGCAGTAGTGGATACCGTGGTCGAAGTCCGCAGGATCGGCGAAATGACGTTCGTCACGATCGGCGGCGGCGAGCGCCACCAAGACGAGTTCGCCTGCAGGCGGTGTCGTTTGCCGCGCTCATCCGGCCGATCGCGATGGCCGATCGCAGCGGCACACGGTCGATTCCATTCACCGCACGGCACCCGGTTCACCCCGCTACCCTGCGCAGATGAGTGCGATCGCGCCCGTCCTGCGAGGCGCCCGGATCGCGAACTCGTTCGCATTCGGCATGCAGGGGTTCTTCTTCGCCGTGGTGCTGACCCAATTGCCGCAGCAGAAGGACAGGTTCGGCCTGACAGACGGGCTGATCGTCGGGTCGGTGGTGCTGGTCTCGCTGCTCGCCGGAGGCGGCAGCGTGGCCGCGGAACGGTTGGCGTTGCGCTGGTCGAGCCGGATCACGCTGCGCATCGGGTTGTTGCTCGTCGCGCTCACCGGCACCGGTATCGCATTCGCACCGAATACGGCGGGGCTGCTGATCGCGCTCGGCTGCTACGGGATTGCGGTCGGCATCGTCGACGCGAGCACCAATATGCAGGCGGTGTTCATTCAGCACGGGTACGGGAAGTTCATCCTGTCGTCGTTCTATGCCGCGTGGAGTGCGGGGTCGATCACCGGCGCGTTGTATGTATCGGCGTGCGAAACGCTGGCGGTGACGCTGCGCGAATCGCTGCTCGGGGCGGCGGGCATCGTGCTCGTCGTCGGGCTGGTGCTCGGGCCTCGCCTGCTGGGACCGCAGGAGGCGGAGGCCGGTCCGGCCGAAGAGGTCGTCGACCCGCCGCCGGTCGCCTTGCGAATGTATCTGCCGTTCGGCATCGCGATGGCGCTGGTGTTCGCCATCGACCTGGCCGTCGGCAACTGGTCGGCGCTGTATCTGACCGACGACCTGCTCGCCAGTTCGGCGACGGCGGCACTGGCGCTGGCCGCTTACCAGGGCACGTCGCTGATCGCGCGGTTGACCGGCGACCTGTTCGTGCGGCGGTTCGGGCCGCGGCGCGTGGTACGGACCGCGGCGGCCATCGGTGTGGTGGGGCTGGCGACTGTGATCGCCGCGCCGAGCCCGATGGTCGCGATCGTGGGATTTCTGATCGCCGGTATCGGCATGCCGGTGATCGCGCCGCTGTGTTTCGGCGAGGCCGGTCAGTTGACCAGCGGTCGCGGCCTGGACGCCCTCATCGCCCGGCTCAATTTGTTCAACTACGCGGGCACTTTGGTGGGTGGCGGGGTGGTCGGGGTGCTGGCGGCGGGCTTCGGGCACCGGATCGGGTTCGTGATCCCTCTGCTGTTCGCAGCGGCGCTGATCGGCCTGGCCCAGGTGTTCCACGACCGGCCGAGCGGGGGTAAACATCCCACCTCTTCGGGTGATCGTGCTCTACTGGATCAATGAGCAACATCCCAGTCATCGTCGACCGGGCCGGTCTGTGGGACGCCGAGGAACTCAGTGATGTTGCGGCGGCAACCTTTCCGCTCGCCTGCCCGCCCGACGCCACCTCCGACGATATCGACATCTTCATCACCGAGGTGCTCTCCGGCGAGCGGTTCGGGGAGTACCTGAGCGATCCGGCGAAGACCGTGCTCAAGGCTGTCGCGGGCGACGACATCGTCGGCTACGCGATGCTCATCGCGGGCGATCCGGCGGATCCGGAGGTCGCTGCCGCGGTGGGTCTGCGGCCGGTGGTGGAGATCAACAAGATGTATGTGGTGCCGGGACACCACGGCAGCGGGGTGTCGACCGCGCTGATGCTCGACTGCCTGGAGCGTGCCCGTGCGGGTGGGTTCGCCGGGATATGGCTCGGTGTCAACCAGGAGAATGCGAAAGCGCAGCGGTTCTACGGCAAGCACGGGTTCACCTCGGTCGGCACCAAGACCAACACCGTCGGCAGCCGGCAGCACGACGACTTCGTGATGCGGCTGGTGTTCTAGCTCTTCACGAAGTCGACCAGCGCCGCGTGGAAGTCCGGCGCGATGACGGCCATCAAATGGTCGCCGGGCACCACCTGCAGCGTTGCGTCGGGCAGCGCGTCGGCGAGGCGTTCGGGTTCCGCGGCGAACGGATCGTTGTCGCCGGCCAGCACCAGCGTCGGCACGGTGACATCGGCCAGGCCATCGATCGGCCTGGCGTCCAGGCCCGTCGCGACCGCCTGGATGGCCTGCCGGTCGGCGTGCACCGCGTCCGCGAGAATCCGGAACATCATGGCGGTCGACGGCGCACCCTCGTTGTGCTCGCTCATCGCGGTCTGCAGGTCGGTGAGCTCGACGACCCGGCGGTCGACGCCGCCGCAGTCGAGCACGCCGGAGCCGACGCCGCCGATGGCCAGCCGCTCGACCCGCTCGTCGGCGGCCGCGACCAGTAGCGAGATGATCGCGCCCATCGAATAGCCCACCTGCACAACCCGATCGAAGCCGAGCTCGTCGTAGAGCGCACGCACGTCGCGCGCCATGAACTCCCACGAGTACTGCGCCGGGTCGTGCGGTTTCGCCGAACGCCCGTGCCCGCGCGCGTCGAGCGAGACCACGGTGCGTCCGGCCGCCTGCAGGGCGCCGACCACGCCGGTGCTCATCCAGTTCGCGTTGGTGTCGGCGACCACCCCGTGTTGCAGCACGACGGGGACGCCCTCGCCCTCCCACACTCGATAGTTGAGCTCCAGGCCGTCCCACGTCTTGAACTTCGTCATGACCGGATCGTAGCCCAATCGACGGTTGACAGTTCTATGTGTTCAGTATTTACTGAACACATCGTTCTTTACAGAACACTCAGCACATAGGAGCAGTCATGACCGCCGCGATCCGCACCGAGGGATTGACCAAGCACTACGGCAAACACGTTGCCATCACCGACCTCGACCTGGAGGTGCAGCCGGGCGAGGTGTTCGGCTTCCTCGGCCCCAACGGCGCGGGCAAGTCCACCACCATCCGCATCCTGCTCGACCTGATCCGACCGACCGCGGGTCGCGTCGAGGTGCTCGGCGTCGATCCCCGGGCCGGCGGCGCGCAGCTACGCAGGCGAATCGGTTATCTGCCTGGCGAATTGACGATCGAGGGCCGCAACACCGCGCGTGAGCTGCTCGGTTTCCTGGCCGATCAGCGTGGCACCGTGCCGGCAGGCCGGATCATCGAGCTCGCCGACCTGCTCGACCTGGACCTGTCCAGGAAGGTCGGCGCCATGTCCAAGGGCAACAAGCAGAAGGTCGGCCTCGTCGCCGCCTTCATGCACCGGCCCGATCTGCTGATCCTGGACGAACCCACCTCGGGCCTGGATCCGCTACTGCAACAACGGTTTCTGGATCTGGTGTCCGAGGCCAAGAACAACGGGCAGACCGTGTTCATGTCCTCGCACGTCCTCAGCGAGGTGCAGCAGACCGCCGATCGGGCCGTCATCATGCGCGCCGGACAGCTGCTCGGCACCGAGAACGTGGACGAACTGCGCAGGCGCGCACCGCGCTCGGTCGAGCTGGTGTTCGGCGCGGAGGTGTTCGCCGACGACTTCGCCGCGCTGCCCGGTGTGCGCGAGCTGAGCGTCGAGGGAAAGACGGTGCGCTGCACCACCGAAGGCGAGGTGGACGAGCTGTTCAAGACGGCGGCCAAGTACCGGCTGGTCAGCGTGCTGTCCACCGAGCCGGACCTCGAACAGATCTTCTTCAGCCTGTACGGGCGCTGAACCTACCTATCGCACAGGAGAACTCGACATGACTCGTTCGGTCTTCACCCAGACACTGCGGGAACAGCGCCGCGGCCTCGTCGGCTGGTCGATCGGTGTAGCCGTCGTCCCGATGATGTACCTGCCGTCCTACCGGTCGTTGCAGGAGCAGGGCTCACTGGATATCAAACAGAACAGGATGTATGAAGCCATGGGCCTGAGCGACTTCGCCAGTGCCACCGGCTATCTCAATGCGACGGTTTTCTCGCTGATGGGCTTGCTGTTGCTGGTGATCTTCGCGGTCACCTTCGCGACCAGGTCGGTGACCCAGGAGGAGAACGGGATGCTGGACCTGCTGCTGTCCCAGCCCATCAGCCGGACAAACCTGCTCGCGCAACGATGCGCCGCACTGGTAATGCAGACCACGGTGGTCACCGCCGTGCTCACGCTGAGCGTTCTTGCCGGAGCCACCGCGGGCACGCTGAACATTCCCGCCGGACACATTCTGGCCGCGAGCGCCGGGCTCGGACTGCTGGCCATCGCGATCGGCACGATCACCCTGCTGATCGGCGCGGTCACCGGAAAACGTTCGTTGACACTGGGACTCGCCGCGCTGGTCGCGGTCGCGGGCTACCTCGCCAACAATCTCGGCGGCATGTTCGACGGCACCGAATGGCTGCGCAGGGTATCGCCGTTCTACTACGCGAACGGTGGTTCGCCGCTGGTAAACGGGTGGAACGGCGTCCATCTGACAGTTCTGCTCGCACTCGCCGCCCTGGCGCTGGTGCTCGCGCTGCGCGCCTTCGAACACCGCGACCTCGCGGTTTGACCGACCCGAACGGGGCGAGCCGACACGGCCCGCCCCGTTTACGCCTATCCGAACCATCGAAGGGATACTCGACCGATGAGTGAGACGGACAACGCCACCACCCCGGAACAGCTGGCTTTCGTGGAGGATTTCGCTCTCGTCCTGGAGCGCATGGGTCTGGTCCGGATGGTCGGACGCGCCGCCGGGTGGCTGCTCGTCTCCGATCCGCCGGAGCAGACGTTCGGCCAGATCGCCGACGCACTGCAAGCCTCCAAAGGCTCCATCTCCAGCGCGCTCAAGACCCTGGTCACCATGCGCTGGGTCGACAAGATATCCAAGCCGGGCGACCGCAAGGACTACTACGCGATCCGCCCCGGCATCCTGCCCGAATTGACCCGCCAGCAGAGCGGCATGTACACCGACCTGACCACCATGACCTCCCGCGGCCTCGCCCTCTTCGACGACCCCGACGGTGACAAGGCGGCCCGCGTCCGCGACATGCACGAATTCTTCGTCTGGATGGGCAAGGAACTACCCGCCCTGATCGACCGCTGGTACGCCGAGCGCCGCTCCTGAATCAGGCGAGCAGCTTGGCTTTCAGTGCGGCGAGGTCGGTGTCGGAGAGTTGCAAGCCCGCGCGCAGGTAGTTGTCGAAGCTGCCGTAGGACTGGTTCACCTGGTCGAAAGCGGCGTCGAGCCAGGACTGTTGGACGCCGTTGATCGGGTCGGCGGGGGTGGTGTTGCGGTACTGGTTGGACAGCAGGTAGTCCTGGTAGACGGTGTCGCGGTCGACGCCGAGCAGGGTGAGCAGGACGGCGGTGGTCCAGCCGGTTCGATCCTTGCCCGCAGTGCAGTGGAACAGCACTGCGCCGTCGGTGGCGATGATGTCGTGCAGCACGGCGGCGAAGGCCTGGTTGGCGCCTGGCGCGGTGATGAACGCGCGGTAGAGGCTGTCGCCGCCGGTCAGTGTGCTGACCAATACCTCGGGCGGGGCCTGGCCGATGACGTCGTCCCAGTTGGCGGTCGCGTCGGCCGGCACCTTGTCCGGTCCGATGGTGCGCTCGTAGACCGTGCGCAGATCGTCTACGACGCGGACCTGACGGCCGGACAGCTCGGCGAGGTCGGCCGGGGTCGCGTTGTTCAGCTGACCGGTGCGGTAGACCAGGCCGGTGCGGACCGTCCGGCCGGTGCCGGTCCGGTATCCGCCGATGTCGCGAGCGTTCTGCACACCCTGCAGGTTCAGCGATCGGTCGAACGCGACCGTAGATGTGGCGGGCGGCTCGGCGAGCGCCGCACCGGTCACCGGGCCGAAGGCGACGGCGAGACCGGCGGCCAGCGCGATCGGGGTACGCAGCGAGCGGGTCATGCGAGTGCTCCTAATCCTCGGTTCCCCCGACGCCCCAGCAAACCAACTGAAATATCCGTTGGTCAAACCGGGCCGTGCTACGCCACGACCTCGAACCGCGACAGCGCGAGCAGCCGCGAAATGGCTCGCAGGTACTTCTTGCGGTAGCCGCCGTCGAGCATCTCCTGCGAGAAGATCTGATCGAGCTTGGCCCCGGACACGGTGACCGGAATGCTCGCGTCGTAGAGCCGGTCGGCCAGCACCACCACGCGCAACGCCACCGCCTGATCGGTCACCGGATGAACGTTCGCGATGAACACCGACGACACCCCGGAGATCAGCGCGCCGAACTTCGACGGGTGCAGCGTGCTCAGGTGCTTCAGCAGCGCGTCGAAGTCGTCGAGCGTGGAACCCGGTGTGGCAGCGGCCCGTTCGGTCAGCACCGCCGACGACGTCGGCTCCGGCGCTGGCGGCAGATCACGGTGCCGGTAGTCCGGACCGTCGACGCGCACCGGCTCGAAGATCGAGCCGAGCTTCTTGATCTCGCGCAGGAAATCCTGTGCGGCGAAACGACCTTCGCCCAGCTGACCAGGCAGCGTATTGGAGGTCGCCGCGATCGAGACGCCCTTCGCGGACAGCTCGGTGAGCAGCCGCGAGACCAGCATGGTGTCGCCCGGATCGTCGAGCTCGAACTCGTCTATGCACAGCACACTGTTCGCCGACAGCCGCTCCACCGCATTGCCGAAGCCAAGGGCGCCAACGAGATTGGTCAGTTCACCGAAGGTGCCGAACGACTTCGGCGCCGGCGCGCTGTGGAAGATGGAGGCGAGCAGGTGGGTCTTGCCGACACCGAAGCCGCCGTCGAGGTACAGCCCCGCGCCGGACACCTGCTTCTTCTTGCCGAACAGGCTCTTCTTGTTCGCGGCCTTGTGGATCTTGGCGACCTCGCCTGCGAACTGCTCGGCCTTGCGCACCGCCGCCGCCTGGCTCGGCTCCTTGGGGTCGGGAATGTAGGACCCGAAGCTGACTTCGTCGAACATCGGCGGGGGCACCATCTGGGCGACGAGCTGGTCGGCCGGAACCTCAGGGTGGCGGTCGACGAGGCGTTCTTGCCCTGAGGAGCGCAGCGAGTCAGCGATTGGCACAGCTGAAGCGTAATGACGTGGTGAGATCTATGTTCATGCAGCGTAGCCACAATGCGATCCAGCTCACAGACCTGCGACCGGACGACCTGGAGCAGTTGTACGCGTACCCGCCCGAGCTCCGCGAGCCCCATGTCCGCGCGAATTTCGTGTCCAGCATCGACGGCGCGGCGACCAGCGACGGACAATCCGCGGGCCTCGGCACGCCTGCCGACAAAACCGTCTTCCTGATGCTGCGCGAACTGGCCGACGTGGTCCTGGTCGGCGCGGGCACGGTCCGCGCCGAGAACTACGGCGGAGCCAGGACCGATCCGCGGCGTCGGCGGGCGCTGCACGAGCGCGGCATCGGCGGTCACCCGGACGGTACGGCGCCGCCGATCGCGGTGGTCACCGCGAGTGCGGCGATCGATGTGGGCGCCCGACTACTCACCGACACGACGGTCCCGCCGTTGATCATCACCACGACCACCGCTCCCGCCGACCGCAAGCGGCAACTGGCCGACGCGGGCGCGGACGTCGTCGAGGCGGGCGACCTCGCGGTGACGCCCAAGGCGTTGCTGCGGGTGCTCGCCGAGCGCGGACTACACCGCGTGCTGTGTGAGGGCGGGCCGCATTTGTTCGGGGAACTGCTGGCCGCCGACGCCGTCGACGAGCTGTGCCTGACCACCGCCCCCCTGCTGGTCGGCGGCACCGCGCGGCGAATTTCGCTGTCCGCGCACGAGTTCGACCGTCCCATGTCCCGCACGCACATTCTGCTCGACGACGACGGCACGATGCTGACCCGATGGGCCCGTGCATGAAACAACTGCCCGAACCTGGCAGGCTGTAGCGCATGCGCTGGACTCGGGCCGTCGTGCTGGCCGCGACACTCTCGATCATGATCGCCGGATGCGGGGCGGGACCCTCCGACCGTCCCGGTGTCGCCGTCGAGCGCGATCGGGTCGGCGGCACCGCCACCACCTCGGCCGCCCCGGCCCCGCCGCCGAGCGCCGAAGTGCCCAAGACCGACCTGCCGTGGAAGGACTGCACCACGCCGACGCTGGACCTGCTCGGCCTCGGCCCCGCTCCGGCGGGCCTGGTGCTGGACTGCGCGGAATACACCACCCCGATCGACGCGGGCGGCAGCGTGCTCGGCAACTTCCGCGCCGCCGCGATGCGCGCCCGGTTGCCCCAGACTCCGGTGGACGCCGCCCCGCTGGTCCTCACCTCGGGCGCGGACCGCTCCTCCACGGCCACCCTCGCCGGGCTCGCCGTCGGCCCCACCAGTGCCGTGCTGGCCGCACGCCCGATCGTCGCGGTGGACCGGCGCGGCATCGGCAGCTCACAGCCGCTGGACTGCCTGCCGCCCGAGGTGCGCAAAGGACTCGCCGACAACGCCCAATTCGGTCCTGGCGCAAATGATCCCGTCGAGGCGGTGGTCGCACTGAGCCAGGACGGCACCATCGCCTGCCGCGACTTCCTGCAGCCCTACGAGGGCACCTTCGACGCACCGCACGCCGCCGACGACATCGAACAACTGCGCAGGCAATGGCAGGTCGAGCACATCGCGCTGCTCGGCACCGGCAACGGCGCGAAGGTCGCGCTCAGCTACGCCCGCAAGTACGGCGATCATCTGGGCAGGCTCGTGCTCGACTCCCCCGAGGCCGTCGGCGCGGACGCCGTCACCAGGGCCGAACAGCAGCTCGAAGGCGCGGAGGCCGCGTTGACCGCCTTCGCGCAGCGGTGCACCGGGGTCAGCTGCTCGCTCGGCGCTGACCCGCGCGCCGCGATCACCGATCTGGTGAACCGCGCCGGTTCCGGTGGGCTGGGCGACATCTCGGCCAACGCGCTACTCACCGCGGTCTCCGGCTTCCTCGGCGGCCCGCGCGCCGATCAGGCCAACCGGGTCCGTGAACTCGCCGACGCGTTGTCCGCGGCCGGGCGCGGTGACCGCGCTGCGCTGGGCACCCTGATCCAGCGGGAGTCGGCGGCCATCGGTGGCGATGGTCAGTTCGTCAACCGCTGCACCGACACTCAGCAACCGCCGACGCCGACCAAGGCCAAGGAACTGATGAGCACCTGGGGTGCGAAGTACCCGGTGTTCGGCAAGAACATGGCGGTCGGGTTGATGGAATGCGCGGCCTGGCCGGTGTCGACCGCGCCCGGAATGCCGGAGAAAATCGGCATTCCGGTGCTGGTGCTCGGCGGTATCGCCGACCCGGTGGTCGGCAATGCCGGGCAGGCGTCGGTCGCCGGAGCGCTCGGCGCGGCCGGGGCGCGGCACGCGGGAGTCACCTGGCAGGGCTGGGGCCACCCGGTGTCCAACCATTCGAGCTGCGCGCAGCGCACCATGGCCGAGTACCTGAAGGACGCGAAGCTGCCCGCCGACGGCACCGCCTGCCCGGCCTGATCGGCGCCGCGAACAGCCCTTCTAGCGGCGCGTCGCACAGGTCCGGACAACCGTCGCAACCTGATCCGGTGTACCGTGCCCCAGTGTTACTTCGACAGCTCGAGCCCCGCACTGCTCGCACCACCGCCGAGGTGATCAAGTTCGCACTCTGGCCCATCGCGGTCATGACTGTGCTGAACCGGGTTTTCATCAAGGCTGTCAATGGTTTCATCACCGACGACTTCCGGCCGGTCTACCAGGCCTCGCTCGACTTCCTCAACGGGCGGCCGGTGTACACGGCGAACTTCGACTCGGTCGATCCGCACTACCTCTACTACCCGAGCGGCACGCTGCTCATCGCGCCGGTGGCGTGGGTGCACGACTACGAGAAGGCCCGCTGGCTGTTCATCCTCCTGAACGCCGCCGCGATCATCCTCGCCTGGTATCTGCTGCTTCGGCTGTTCCGGTTCACCGTGCATTCCGTTGTCGCGCCGGTGTTGCTGCTGGCGATGTTCATGTCGGAGACGGTCACCAACACGCTGGTGTTCACCAACGTCAACGGGTGCATTCTGCTGGCCGAGCTGCTGTTCCTGCATCTGCTGCTCAAACGACGAGACCTGTGGGCGGGGCTCGCACTCGGGTTGAGCCTCGCGGTGAAACCGACGCTGGCGCCGCTGCTACTGATCGCACTGGTCCGCGGGCAGTGGAAGGTGTTCATCACCGCGCTGGGCGTGCCGATCGTGCTCACCGCGATCGCGTGGCCGATGTCGAAGGACCCGGAGAAGTTCCTCAGCCACACCGCGCCGTACCTGTTCGAGACCCGCGACTACTTCAACAGTTCCATCCCCGGCAACGGCGAGTACTACGGGCTGCCGCCGTGGCTGGTCTGGGGCATCCGGGTCGGCATGGGCATCCTGGTCGCCATCTCGCTGTGGTTGCTCTACCGCTACTACCGCGACGACGAGCTGTTCTTCGTGTGCACCGCGTCCGGCGTGCTGCTCACCGCGTCGTTCCTGCTGCTGTCGCTGGGGCAGATGTACTACTCGATGATGCTGTTCCCGTTCCTGATGACGGTGGTGCTGCGCAATTCCGTGCTGCGCAACTGGCCCGCGTGGTTGGCGGTGTTCGGGTTCATGAGTTACGACAAGTGGCTCCTGGACCGGCCCGGCTGGCAATTTTTCGGGCGCGACCTCGAATATCTGCGCATCACCTTCGGGTGGGGTTTGCTACTGATCGTGATCTTCTGCGTGCTCGGTGAGCGGTACCTGGCGGCGAAGCGGGAAGGGCGTCTGGAATTCGGTATCGACCCCACCTGGTTCAAGCCGTTGCCGAGCGGCGCGCACGCCACCACGACCGATTCGCCCAGCTCAGCCAATGGCTCCGCGACGACCGTTGCGAAACCTATTAGCGTGGAGTGATGAGTTCCGAAGCCGATACGTCCCTGCCCGCGCCGCGGATCCAGCTGACGCCGCAGGAATGGCGCGCCAAGCTGAACCCCGAGGAATACGCGGTGCTGCGCGAGGCCGCCACCGAACGCCCCTTCGTCGGTGAATACACCGACACCAAGACCGACGGTGTCTACGAGTGCCGCGCCTGCGGTGCCGAATTGTTCCGCAGCACAGAGAAGTTCGACTCGCACTGCGGGTGGCCGTCGTTCTTCGACCCCGCGAAATCCGAAGCGGTGATCCTGAAATCGGACGACACCCTCGGCATGCACCGGGTCGAAGTGCTGTGCGCGAATTGCCACAGCCACCTCGGCCACGTGTTCGAGGGCGAGGGGTACAACACGCCCACCGACAAGCGCTACTGCATCAACTCCATCTCGCTGCGACTGCACCCCTCGGACAGCGCAGCGGAGTAATCCGCAACCAGCACTGGACCGAAGGGTACGTTTCCCCGCCCCGACCCGCACGCCCCGAAAACCCGGGGCTTGCCGGTCGTTAGCTCGGAATTCCGTCAGGGCAGCAACGTGAAGTGCGGAACGTGAGTAGGCCGGACGACCGAGAAGTGCCGCCGGTCAGTTGTCGCAATGGTTTGCAAGCCGCGCCGCTCTGCGACGGCTATCACTGACGCGTCAGCTGTGCCGAGCGGTAGATCCCGATACTTCGCGACCAGCTCAGCGATGCGCAACCAGTCGGCGGGATGCACCGGCTCCACCGTGAACAGCCCTGCTGCGAAGTCGCCCAGAAACCGCACTTCGGCTTCGGTACCCAAGCGTGTACCGATCAGGTACACGGCTTCGGTGATGACCAAAGTCGGAACTACCAGTGGGCCACGATATGTCTGAAGCAGGTCCAGGCACTCAGCATGATGCGCGTCATCGGCATCGACATAGGCATACAGCGGCCCCGCATCCACTACCAGCGCGGTTATCGGGCCCACTCCTTGCTCAAAATGGCATCGATCTTGCTGGAGATGTCGGACCGACCGCTGCGTGCCGCAGCTGCCGCGCCGAATACACGACGGCCGCCGCTCGAGGAGCCGGTGAGGAATGCGGCGATGGCCTCACGAGTCAATTCGGAGACTGTGACTCCCCGGCGCTCGGCCTCGTGCCGGAGCCTGTCATCCAACTCCTCGGGGAGTTTCACAGTTGTTCGCTTCATGGTATGCCAGCATACCCAAGCATTGGCTCGCCGGCCAGATCTCAGGGCAGGGCGTTGATCAGTTTGTCGAGTTCTACGCGGGGACCGGTGAAGAAGGGGACTTCCTCGCGGACGTGCAGGCGGGCCTCGGTGGCGCGCAGGTCGCGCATCAGGTCGACGATGCGGTGCAGTTCGGGGGCCTCGAAGGCGAGGATCCACTCGTAGTCGCCGAGGGCGAACGAGCTGACGGTGTTGGCGCGCACGTCGGGGTAGCCGCGAGCGGCCTTGCCGTGGTCGGCGAGCATCTTGCGCCGCTCGTCGTCGGGCAGCAGGTACCACTCGTAGGAGCGGACGAACGGGTACACGCAGATGTAGTTGCCGGGGTCCTCGCCGGCCAGGAACGCGGGCACGTGACTCTTGTTGAACTCCGCGGGACGGTGCAGCGCCACATTGCTCCACACCGGGGCGCTGGCCCGACCCAGCTCGGTGGTGCGGCGGAAGTCGGCGTAGGCGGCCTGCAGGTCCTCGACGCGCTCGGCGTGCGTCCAGATCATGAAGTCGGCGTCGGCGCGCATCCCCGCCACGTCATAGACGCCGCGCACCACCACATCCCGATCGGCGAGACCCTCGAAGAACGCCCGCGCCTCCTTGATCGCGGCAGCCCGGTCGTCGCCGAGCACACCCGGCTGCACCTGGAACACCGAGAACATCAGGTAGCGAATAGTCGAGTTGAGTTCCTGATAATCGAGTCGCGCCATGCCCCCATCGTGCCACCCGCAGGATTGCCCCTGCCCTGCGGTCCTGGTCACGTTCGGCCGCTGCGTGACGGTTCGTCAACCGCTGCACCACTACCCCCGCAGCCGCTGCTGATATGACTACCGCGCAGCCCGCCCGCTGGCAGCTCCCGCCGGTAGTGGCCGCACCGCTGATCGCCCGGCGCGCTTCGCTCGCGATAGCGTGCGGCGATGCCGGAGCAGACGCAGGCAACGCTACCGACGGAATGCATCGGACATGCCTCACGAAATAGCTTGCGCGCGTGACGACGTGCCGCGCGACGGATCACCCGAGCGACGCAAGCGGACTACTACCTGAATCGACGCAGACAGCAATGGAGGAGGCATGAGCGATGTAGGCGAGGACACCACGCTCTGCGCGAGACAGCCGCGAGGACAAATCAGGCTGCGGCAGTAGCGATGCGGTAAGCAGCGTTGCCCGAGGACTTCTGGCAGCGCCGCCGACACCGTGCCGATGGCGACGTAGGCGGCGACGCTCGTGCCGGCCGGGCGACCGCGAGGACAAATCAGGTTGCGGCAGTGGCGATGCGGTGGGCGGCGGCGTTTCCTGTGGCGACACAGGCGGGGACGCCTACTCCGTGTAGGTAGGCGCCGGCGAGGGCGAGGCCGTCGAGGGAGGCGACGGACTGTTCGATGGTGGCGATGCGGTCGATGTGGCCTGGGGCGTATTGGGGCAGGCCGACGCGCCAGCGTTGGACGACGGCGGACAGCGGGTTGATGGGGATGCCGGTGACGGTGGCCAAATCCTCGGCGGCGGCGGTAATCAGGTCGGTGTCGGACCAGGACAGGGTCGAGTCGTCGCCGAATTTGCCGAATGAGGCGCGGACCAAGGCGGTTTCGCGTTGAGCGAGGTGGGTCCATTTGCGGCTGGACAGTGTGAACGCTTTGGCGCGCAACGGTTCTCCGGTCGCGACCAGGATGCCCGAGTTCTGTGGGAGGGCGGTTTCGTGTGGGAGGGCAAGTGCGACAACCACAGACGAGGACAGCTCGATGCCTGCGAGCGCGGCGGCGGCGTCCGGTGCGATCGCGCCGAGCAGTCGCGCGGTGATCGGTGCGGGCGTGGCGAGCACGACGCCGTCGACCGCGCCGATCGGGTCGACCACCCAGCCGCGCAACCCGCGGGCGAGCCGGGTGGCCGGTGTCGCGGTGACGAACTTCGCACCGGATCGCGCGGCCAGCGCCTCGAGCAGTACCTGGTAACCGTCGCGGAGCCCACCGAACACCGGCGCGTCCGACGGCGGGGGCAGCGCGACGGACACCGCGTGGGTGAGGCTCGGCGCGCCGTCGTCGAGCGCGGCGGCCAAGGTCGGCAGCGCGGCGCGCACCCCGATCGAACGAGAACTTCCCGCGTACACCCCGCCGAGCAGCGGATCCACGCTGCGCTCCACCACCTGGGCACCGAATCGGTCGGCGATCAAGCGGTACACGTCGACGTCCGCGCCGGGCTCCCAGGCCAGCGGCCGCCGCGGTTCCCCGGCGATCTGCTCGATCGTCGCCGCGTCGACCAGCCCCCGCATCGATTCGGCCGACGCCGGTATCCCCATCAACGTCCGCTCGGGCAGCGCATGCGTCACCCCGCCCGACCACACCAGTGGCCGCAATCCCGCGGGCGTCACCAGCTGCGTCTCCAGCCCGACCTCGCGCAGCAACTCCGGCACCTCGGGCCGTCGCCCGACGAACGCCTCCGCCCCGAGATCCAAAGGCCCCCCGGCTAGTTCACCGGTATAGAGAATCCCGCCCACCCGCTCGGCCCGATCCAGTACCAGAATGTCCGCCGCGGGCCCGAGTAGCATCCGCAAACGATATGCAGCGGTCAACCCGCTGATCCCACCGCCGACCACAGCGATCCTCATAGCCTGACGGTATCCCTCCCCTGCCCGTCGCCCGCGACCGGTCCACCGCCGCAGCGACGACAGTCACACCGGAATTCGCCCACTCCAGCGCGGACCCAACAAACAGTGCGGCTCGCGCACAGAGCAGCAGTCGCACCGATTCTCGGGATCCGCACCGGCCCTGGGGGTAGCTAGCCGGTGCAGATCCCGAGAATCTGTGCGACGTTCCGGATAGTCGTAGTCGGCAACATCAACTGGCCGCGGCGCACCAACGCCACGGGGCGGCCGAGGAGCGCGAACGGCTTGGAGCACGCAGGTGGGTTACGTGCCGCTGATGACGATGTCCGCGTGCGCACGGGTGTTGTCGACGGCGAAGTGTGCGTCTTCGTGGGCATCCACTGCTCCCACAGTGGCAGCGCGGCAGACCCGTCGCGTTCGAGACCGCGCGCCAATCGCAGCGACTGCGGGGTGTCGACCCAGATCGCCAGCGACAAACGCGCACGAACGACAGCGCGGGCGGCGGACACGCCCTCCAGCACCATCACCCGCCCGGCGCGACCTCGTGCCACTCGGCCAACTCGCGCTGCTCCCAGTCGTAGCGCTGATAGCGGCCGACCTCGTCGCGACCTAGCGGTTCGAGCACTTGGCGCTCCAACCGCGGCCACCAGTCCAGTGCGTTGTCCCACGAGGCGAAGCTGTCGGTCGGGACCACGGTTGCGTCGCATGCGCGCGCGAGTTGGGCAGCCAGCGTTGACTTTCCAGCTCCACCAGGGCCGTCGATCGCTACCAGCTTGGTCGAACCGAGGCGCGGCTCGCTCGCCTGCACCCGCGCCACGATCTGCGCGAGCACTACAGTTCGTGCACCAATTCGACGAGCGCGGTCAGCACACCGGGATCGGTATCGGGCAGCACGCCGTGGCCGAGGTTGAAGATATGCCCCGTGGCGCCCAAGGTGATCGCCTCGTCGGCCTCGGCGGCGATGCGTCGCGCTTCGGTTTCGACCGCGGCCGAACCGGCGAAGAGCACGGCGGGGTCGAGGTTGCCCTGCAACGCTTTTCCGGGTCCGACCCGGCGCACCGCGTCGGTGAGCGGCACCCGCCAGTCGACGCCGACCACGTCGGCGCCCGCCTCGCCCATCGCGCCGAGCAGCTCGCCGGTGCCGACACCGAAGTGGATGCGCGGCACACCCGCATCGGCGACCTCGGCGAAGACTCGTTCGGAGTGCGGCAGCACGAAACGCCGGTAGTCGGTGAGCGACAGCGCGCCTGCCCAGGAGTCGAACAGCTGCACCGCGTCCACCCCGGCGGCCAGCTGAGCCCGCAAGAAAGCGATGGTGATGTCGGTGAGCGCGCCGAGCAGCGCATGCCAGGTCTGCGGGTCGGCATACATCATCGACTTGGTGCGTTCGTGGTTCTTGCTCGGTCCGCCCTCGACCAGGTACGACGCCAGCGTGAACGGTGCACCCGCGAACCCGATCAGCGGCGTCGCGCCGAGCGCGTCGACCAGCAGTCGCACCCCGTCGGCGACCGCGCCGACCTCCTCCGGCCGCAACCGCGGCAGCGCGCGCACATCGTCGGCGGTGCGCACCGGCGACGCGATGACCGGCCCGACGCCGGGCACGATGTCGAGGTCGATCCCCGCGGCCTTCAGCGGAACAACGATGTCGGAGAACAGGATCGCCGCGTCAACGCCGTGCCTGCGGATCGGCTGCATGGTGATCTCGCACACCAGCTCCGGATCGAAGCACGACTCGAGCATGCCGACACCCTTGCGCAGCTCGCGATACTCGGGCAACGACCGGCCTGCTTGCCGCATGAACCACACCGGGCGCCGACTCGGCGTCGCCCCGGTGGCGGCGGCCAGGAACGGAGCATCGGTCAGGCGGCGGCGGGTATGAGTACTCATCGTTGCCCATCGTAAAGGGCCGCCATCCTGGCCAGGCCCGCCCCTGCACCCGGCTGCGCGGACCCCCGCGACGAACCGCGTCCACACGCCTCGCACCACCCCGTTCAACGCGACACGCCGATGATCGCGGCGCGCTGAAACACGAAATGGCCTACGGACGCGGCACCGATCCAGCGGCGCGCCTCCGACTGTGCCGGGTGCACTAGGTCTACCGTCCCCTTCGTGACACCGCTCGACTTCCGCGACGGCGCCGCAGCGACCGAGGGACCACATGGCGAGCCAGCTCAATTTCGCGCCGCGGTCGAGGCGATGGGCACCGCAACCGTGCATCCCCGGATCGAGCTGGCGCCGATCCGCCCGCCGCAACGTCTGGCGCCCTACTCGTACGCACTCGGTGCCGAGGTAAAACATCCGGAATCCACTGTGGTGCCGGTCGATTCGGAAGGCGACGCGTTCGGCAGACTGATCCTGCTGCACGATCCGGACGGTGACGACGCCTGGCACGGCACGCTGCGGCTGGTCGCCTACATCCAGGCCGACATCGACGCCGCGCTGGCCGCCGACCCGTTGCTGCCCGAGGTGGCGTGGAGCTGGCTGGTGGACGCGCTGGAGTCGCGATCGGAGCCGTTCACCGCGCTGGGCGGCACCGTGACCTCGACGAGCTCGGTGCGCTACGGCGATATCGCGGGCCCGCCGCGGGCCCATCAGCTGGAGCTGCGTGCCTCCTGGACCGCGATCACCGACGATATGCGCCCGCACGTGGAAGGTTTCTGCGAGGTACTCGCCTACGCGGCCGGACTCCCCCCGGCAGGCATCACCGAGTTGCAGATGCGGTCGGACCTCTCGAAGGACCAGCGGTAGTCGACGGGAAGACCGGCGACCGCCGCGACGTTGACACCGACGAGAGCACCTCCCGACACACGGAAGCCCGATAGGACGACGACCGCCGCGGCACTGCACGTAAAGTTCATCAACATGTCCGTACCCGAAGAATCCGAACCCACCGGCGCGCCACCCCTGCTCGCGCCCGTGGACGGCGTGCCTCCGGTACTGGACACCGCCGCTGAAATCGCCGCCGCTGCCGCGCGTCTCGCCGCGGGCACCGGCCCGCTCGCCGTCGATGCCGAACGTGCTTCGGGTTTCCGATATTCGGCGCGCGCGTACCTGATTCAGCTGCGCCGCGACGGCGCGGGCACCTTCCTCATCGATCCGATTCCGGTCGCCGACTCGCTCACGCCGCTGGCCGACGCGATCAACGACCTCGAGTGGGTATTGCACTCGGCGGACCAGGATCTGCCCGGCCTCGCCGAACTGGGCCTGCGCCCGCAGCGTCTGTTCGATACCGAATTGGGCGGTCGGTTGGCCGGATTCGAACGCGTCGGCCTGGCCGCGATGGTGGAGAACCTGCTTGGGCACGCCCTGCGCAAGGGGCACGGCGCGGCCGACTGGTCCACCAGGCCGCTGCCCGCCGAATGGCTGAACTACGCGGCCTTGGACGTCGAACTGCTGCTGGAGTTGCGCGACGCGGTCGCCGCCGAGCTGGATGCGCAAGGCAAAACCGATTGGGCAGCACAGGAATTCGAGCACGTCAGGACCACCGAACCGGCACCGCCGAAGGCGGACCGGTGGCGGCGCACCTCGGGCATCCACAACCTGCGTCGGGCCAGACAGCTGGCCGTGGTGCGCGAGCTATGGACCACCCGGGACGCACTCGCGCGCGGGCGGGACGTGGCCCCCGCCCGAATCCTGCCCGACGCCGCGATCATCGCGGCCGTCACCGCCGACCCGAAGACCATCGCGCAACTGCGCGCACTGCCGGTGTTCGGCGGCCCGCGGCAGCGGCGCTACTCCCGCGAGTGGCTGGCCGCCATCGACCGCGGCCGGACCATGCCGGACAGCGACCTACCGCCGCTGACCCAGCCGTTCGACGGCCCACCCCCGGTCAACCGCTGGGAACGCCGCGACCCGGCCGCCGCCGCCCGGTTGACCAGCGCGCGGACCGCGATGGGTGAGCTGTCCACCGAGCATGCGATCCCGGTGGAGAACCTGCTCTCCCCCGACCTGGTCCGCCGCCTGTGCTGGGACGGACTCCCCGACTACGACCACGTACCGGACTCCCCCGACGACCTCGCCGCCGCCATCGACGGCTTTCTCAAGTCCGGCGGTGCCAGGCCATGGCAGCGCGAACTGGCCGTGCCGCGGTTGACCGAGGCGCTGACGCCGAAACCCGCCGAGCAGGTCACACCGCCGCCTCCCGCGTCTGTTTGAAGACACGCAGACCCTCGTCCATCCCCGCGCTGAAGGCTTCCGCGAGTTCCGCTGGTAGCACGTCGTGCCGCCACACGAAACGGGTGTGTGCTTCGCCGTGCGGGAAGACCTGCATGGACGCGTTGTCGTGCGCCGGTGTCACGCTGCCGCCGATGATCGAGTACACGAAACGTCGCTCGTCCTCGTCGAGGGTGATGAGCCGTTCGCGCAGCGTGGACCCGTCGGCGAACTCGACCACGCGGATGTCCTGACCGTCGAGCTTGCTCTCGGTGGCGAAACCGGGTGCCATGCGGACCGGTCCGGCGACGAAATCGCGAATGACCGCCCAGATCTGCTCGGCGGGGGCCTCGATGATGAGCTCTCTCTTGACCGATGCCATAGCGACTCCTTGCACGTGCTGGCTAACTGGTGTTATTGGAACGCTAGTTAGCTAACTAGCTACCGTCAATAGGTAGTTAAGATGGCGGTGTGCCAAGGGAAAACGAAGCTGCGGCTGGGCTCGCGCCGATGCACCGCATCGTGGAATTCGTCAACACCCGTCGCGCGGACGGTGACGAGCTCGGCACGCCCGAACAGTTGACGACCTGGCTGCAGACACACGGTCTACTCCCCCTTTCCGCGCAGGCCGACGCCGACGACCGCGAGCGCGCCGCCTGGCTACGGGAAGGTCTGCGCGCACTACTCGCCGAAAACAACGCCGAACCCGTCACCAGCCCGCGCCCCGACGGCCTCGACCCCACGGCCCGAACCCGACTCGCAACGCTGACCGCAGCGCTGCCCCTACGCCTCGACGTAACCAGCGTGCCACCACGCCTGGTCGCCCAACCCCACGAACCGGTCGATCACGCACTGGCCACCCTGCTCGCCGACGTCGCCACCGCAGTAGCCGCAGGCACCTGGCCGCGCCTCAAAGCCTGCCGAGAACCAAGCTGCCGCTGGGCGTTCTATGACCACTCCCGCAACCACGGACGCACCTGGTGCTCAATGAACGTGTGCGGCAACCGAGTCAAAGTTCGCGCCTCACAGCGGCGCCGGGCCGGGGGTTGAGCGCTGGACGGTGCGCGCCGCACCGCCGCTAGGCACTCACCGTGCGGCGAGCCACCCACCGATCCGTCGGGCGATATCGGGCGCGGTCAGCCCGAGCTCCGCATGTACCTCACCCCGCGACGCGTGATCCAAGAATTGCTGTGGCACACCCAGATCGCGGGTCGGGATGTCGAGACCGGAGTTGCGTAGGCGCGCCGACACGGTCGACCCGATGCCACCGTGCAGTCCGCCGTCCTCCACGGTGACCACGAGCCGATAGTTCTCGGCGAGCTTGACCAGCGTGTCGGAGACCGGAAGCACCCACCGGGGGTCGAGTACGGTGACCGAGATCCCTTCGGCCTCCAGCAGATCCGCGGCCTCCAGCGCCGGACCGGCGAAGGAGCCGACGGCTACCAGCAGCACGTCACCGCGCACCGCCTGTACCGATCCGCCACCGTCGAGCGCGGGTTCGTCACCGCTGCGCTCACCGGCGGCCAGCCGAAGCACATCGACGCCGTCGAGTCGTTCGACCGCCGAGATGTCGTCGGCGACACTGCCTTTCGGGAACCTGATCGCGGTGGGTCCGTCGTTGACGGCGAGCGCCTCGGCCAGTTCCTCGCGCAACGTCGCCGCGTCACGCGGGGCGGCCACCCGGATCCCCGGAATGATGCCGAGGACCGACAGGTCCCACATGCCGTTGTGGCTGGCGCCGTCGGGTCCGGTGATGCCGGATCGATCGAGCACGACGGTCACCGGCTGCTTCAACAGCGCGACGTCCATCAGCAACTGGTCGAAGGCACGGTTGAGGAAGGTCGAGTAGATCGCGACCACGGGATGCATGCCGCCGAGGGCGAGCCCGGCCGCCGAGGCCATCGCGTGCTGTTCGGCGATGCCGACGTCGAACATCCGCTCCGGGAACCGCTCCCCGAACCCCGCGAGGCCGGTCGGACCCGGCATGGCCGCGGTGATGGCGACGATGTCGTCGCGTCGTTCGGCCTGTGCGATGAGTTCCTCGGAGAACACCGCCGTCCAGCCGAGCGCCTTCGGTCCGCCCACGGGGACGCCGGTGAGCGGGTCGATCGGATCGCAGGCGTGCATCTGGTCGGCGATGTGGTTCTCGGCGGGCGCGTAGCCACGGCCCTTCTGCGTCACCGCGTGCACCACCACGGGGCCGCCGAAGTCCTTGGCCCGGCGCAGCGCCGCCTCCAGCGCGACGATGTCGTGCCCGTCGACCGGGCCGACGTACTTCATCCCGAGGTCGCTGAACAGCTCCTGCGGGCTCACCGCGTCTTTTATCCCGGCCTTCACCGCGTGCATCATCGAGTACGCGGACTCGCCGACCCGCGGGATGCTCTTCAGGATCCGCTTCCCGGTGTCGAGCGCGTGCTCGTAGGCGGGCTGGGTGCGCAGCGCGGTGAGCCGGTCGGCCAGGCCGCCGATGGTCGGCGCGTAGGAGCGGCCGTTGTCGTTGACGACGATGACCACCGGGCGGTCGGGCGCGCCCGCAATGTTGTTGAGCGCCTCCCAGCACATGCCGCCGGTGAGCGCGCCGTCGCCGACCACGGCGACCACGTGCCGGTCCTGCCCGCTGAGCGCGAACGCTTTGGCCAGGCCGTCCGCGTAGGACAGCGACGCGGAGGCGTGTGACGACTCCACCCAGTCGTGCTCGCTCTCGGCGCGGCTCGGGTAGCCGGACAGGCCGCCCCGCTTGCGTAGCGAGTCGAACTCGTTCTTACGGCCGGTCAGGATCTTGTGCACGTAGGCCTGGTGGCCGGTGTCGAAGATCAACGGATCGGCAGGCGAGTCGAAGATCCGGTGCAGGGCGATGGTCAGTTCGACCACGCCGAGGTTCGGGCCGAGGTGCCCACCGGTCGCGGCCACCTTCTGCACGAGGAACTCGCGGATCTCCTCCGCCAGCTCACGCAGTTGCGGCGCGGTGAGCGGACGCAAATCTTCGGGCGTGTCGACCCGGGAAAGCACTCCCACCTGAACTCGCTCCCTCCGGATAGCGCATCTGATCCGATCAGTCTACGGAGCGGCGGGGAGTGCCCTCGTACGAGAACCGAACTGCCCCACCTTGCCACGACCACCACCAGCCGACATCGAACCGAAATGTGAGCCTCGGCATACGGTACTCGGCCTAGAGTGATCGTGTGGCCGAGGCCGGAGAGGCGATCGAGCGGACAATCGAACCGGGCGTCGTGTCCAGGATCGTCAACGACGTCTACCAGCTGTGCCGACCCGACGATTCCGGCGCGCTGGCCGACTATATTCCTGAACTGGCTGCCGCGCAGCCGGATTCGTTCGCACTGTGTCTGGCCACCGCCGACGGGCGGGTCTACGGCACCGGCGACCTGGATACCTCGTTCACCATCCAGTCCATCTCCAAGCCGTTCACCTACGCGCTGGCGCTCGCCGATCGCGGCACCGCGTTCGTGGACGAGCGCATCGATGTGGAGCCGTCCGGGGAGGCGTTCAACGAGATCAGCTTGGATCCGGTGACCGAGCGGCCGCGCAACCCGATGATCAATGCGGGCGCGATCACCGCCGCGGCACTGATCACCGGAGCCGACCCGGTCGAGCGTTTCGCACGCATCCAGCACTGTTTTTCGCGCTTCGCCGGACGCGAGCTGAGCATGAACGAGGCGGTGTACGCGTCCGAAGCGCGCACCGGGTTCCGCAACCGCGCCATCGGCTACATGTTGCGCTCGTTCGGCATCATCGACTCCGACCCGGACGAGGCGGTCGACCGGTACTTCCGGCAGTGCTCCATCGACGTGACCTGCCGTGATCTGGCGTTGATGGCGGCGACGCTGGCCAACAACGGGCGCAATCCGGTGACCGGTGAACGCGCGCTGTCGGCGGCGCTGACCGAACGGGTGCTCAGCGTGATGACCACCTGCGGCATGTACAACGCGGCGGGCGACTGGGTGACCACCGTCGGGATGCCCGCCAAGAGCGGGGTCGGCGGCGGCATCGTCGCGGTGCTGCCCGGGCAGATCGGCATCGCCGTCTACTCCCCTCGACTGGACGCGCACGGCAACAGCGTGCGCGGCGTCGCGGCCTGCCGGGAGCTGTCGAAGCGGCTGGAACTGCACTTTCTGCACGTGACGCGGGCGGCGCGGACCGCGATCCGGGCAGGCTACTCGGTGGCCGAGGTGCCGTCGCGGCTGCGCAGGACGACCGACGAGATCGCCGTGCTTGCCGAGCACGGGCATCGGGCGCGGGTCTACGAGCTGCACGGTGACCTGTTGTTCGCTGGCGCGGAGAGTGCGGTGCGGACCATCGAGGAGCAGGCCGCTGAGCTCGCGGCGCTGGTGGTCGATCTGCGCCGGGTCGGTGAGGTGAGCTCGATCGCGGTGCGGATGCTCGACAGTTTGGAGGCCGAGCTCGCGGCCGTCGGCGTGCGGGTGGCGCTGGTCGACCCCGATGCCAAGCTCGGGCACCTGGTGTCGAGTCTGGACCCGGACGATCCGCGCGGGCGGGTGTTCATCGACCGCGACACCGCGACCGAATGGTGTGAGGACATCGTGCTCGAGCAGCATCGGCCCGCCGACGAACCGGTGTGCACGTCGATCACCATCGAGGACCATTCGGCGCTCGCCGCGCTCGAACCCGACGATCGGGCCCGGTTGGCCAAGGAGTTCGAGGTGCACACCTATGCGCGCGGCGAGGTGATCGCGCAACGTGGGAGTGAACGGTCGGGGTTGTATCTGATCCTGGAAGGGCGCGTGCGCATCACCTTCGAGGGCAGTGATGCGCGCACGCATCGGCTGGTGAGTTTGTCGGCGGGGATGTCGTTCGGGGAGATTCCGATGCTGGTCGGGACGCCGTTCGTGAACGAGGCGCGGGCGGAGACGGGCGTGCGGGTCGCGGTGCTCGGTCCCGCGCGGTTCGATCAGCTCACCTCGCAGGCGCCGCAGTTGAAGCTCGCGCTGCTGGAGCGGTTGGCGGCGGGGGCGTACGCGCAGATGGATGCGGCGGTGCGGGCGATCGCGGTGCGCGGGGGTGATTATTGAGCCGGTTGTGCGAGACGCGACAACTATCCGCGGCGGGGACGATTGCCGGCTCTGCGCCGTTGACCAGAGGAAGGCTGTTGACCAGCTGAAGCGAGACCGACCCGTCGACAGAGGAGCATGCCGTGAACACGAAGTCCGAGTCCGCCGGTCCGGGCACCGTCACGATTTTCGGCAGCGGCACCGCCCGCGCCACCCCCGATTTGATGCGGGTCACGATTTCTGTCGAATGCCGGGCGAGCAAGGTCGCGCTCGCGTACAGCAAGGCGGGTGATCGGGTCGCCGCCGTCACCCATTCGCTGCGCTCCGACGGTGTCGCGAGCAAGGACATCGCGACCAGCGGGTTGTCCGTGCACACCGAAACCGTGTGGACCGAGGGCCAAGGCAATCGGATCACCGGATATCTCGCGAGCACCTCGCTGACCATCTCGCTGCGCAATCTCGGTGAGGACGCCGACCCGGGGCCCGCGACGATCATCGCCAACGCCGTCGACGCGGGCGGCGACGATGTGCGGCTCGGCGGGTTGAATCTCACGTTCGCCGACCAGGAATCGCTGCTCGTCGAGGCGCGCGACGCGGCGTGGGAGAACGCCGTCGCCAAGGCGGAGCAGTTCGCGCGGCGGGCAGGGCGCACGCTCGGCGCGGTGCTCGAGATCACGGAAAACACTTCCTCCGCACCGCCTTCCATGCCGCGGATCAAGGCCATGGCGGTGTCGATGGACGCCTACGGTGCCGCGCCGGTGCCGGTCGAGTTGGGTGAGAGTGAGATCTCGGCGGGGATTCGCGTTACCTGGCAGCTGGATTGACCGTCGTTCAGCGGTGACCGAGACCCCTGACCAGCAGGCTCACGGTGTCGGCGCCGGCGTGCCTGTCCTTCGAAATCTCCAGGTACTCCGGCGATTGCGCCCAGGCATGGAACGCGGACTCGTCGGGGAACGACATCAGCACCACCTTTTCCCGGTCGGTGCTGCCCTCGATGAGCTGCGGTGACTCGTCGGCGGCGAGCAGCGTGCCGGAGTAGCGGGTGAAGATGTCGAGGAAACGCGCCTGGTACCGGTCGTAGGCGGCCCGATCGGTGAACTTCAGTTGCGCGATCACATACACGGTCATGGCTGTGACTGTAAGGCTCGAGGAACTTTCGGCATCGATGGAACCGGGCGGGCACCCACCGCGTCCGAGTAGGTAAGGCAGCACGCCGTCCGGGCCGTGGCTCGACGGCGCCGGGCTGCGGTCCGGATTGTGGCTGCACACCGGTGCCGCGACGATGATGCTGTCCCCCGCGCTGGGTGTGCTCGCGGTGTGGTGGTATCGGCGGCTCTCCTGGTCGGCGCTGGTGGCGCAGAACGGGTTACGGCTCGGCCCGCGACCGCGGCGTACCGTGTGGTTGCTGGTGCTCGCCTGGTTCGGGACGCCGCTGATCCTGTGGTTCGCCTTCGGACTGAGCGCGCTGTTCGACGTGTACGTCTTCGAATTCTCGCGACCGGAGATCATCGCCGCCGTCATCGTCGAGGCGGTCACCGTCGCCACCCTCAGCACGCTGCCGTTCGCGCTCGGCGAAGAACTCGGCTGGCGCGGCTGGCTGATGCCGCAGCTCACCGGTCGCCTCGGACTCTTCGGCGGAATTGTTGCCACCGGCGTGATCTGGGCCTTGTGGCACGCGCCGCTGACCCTGCTCGGCTACAACTATCCGAACCTCGGCGCTTGGGCCGCCGTCGCGTTCATCGGATTCTGTGTGCCGTTCGGCGCCATCCTCGGATGGCTGCGGATGCGCACCGGAAGTATCTGGCCCTGCGCCGTCGCACACGCCGCGTTCAACGGAAGTGCCATGGTGTTCGGTTTATTCGGCTCGACTACGTATGAAGCGAACCCACTGTGGGCCGGATACGGATTCGTCGGCTGGGGTGTACTCACGGTGCTCGCCATAGTGTTGTTCACCTGTTTCCCAGTCCGTCCGGCGGCGGTCCGCACACGACTCTTTGCGCTACCGGCACATTCGCGACCGTCACTCGGATAGGCCAGCGCGCACCGTGCTCGATGCCAGGTTTCGGACAATCGGGAACCCATTCGCTCCGACGCATTGACTAACCAGCTTGCGGCACCGCCTTCCTCGCGGAGATCAGGTGGGCACCACTTATATTGAGATGTCGGTGACAGTTTTGTTGCCGGTTAGGGGTTCGTATGTCGTTCGTGCTCATCGACACACCGCGACCGCACGTCGCGCTGGTCACGCTCAATCGCCCGGATCGCATGAACGCCATGGCCTTCGATGTGATGATCCCGTTGCGCGAGGCGCTGGAAGAGGTCAGCGCCGACAATGACATTCGGGTTGTCGTGCTCACCGGCGCGGGCCAGGGGTTCTGCTCCGGCGCCGATCTGCAGAGCGCGGGCACGGTGCCGAATGTCGAGGGCCTCACCGTCACCAGCGTCGCGCGCCGCTCGATGGACCTGCTCAACGACGTGATGATCACCCTGCGGCGGATGAATCAACCCGTGATCGGCGCGATCAACGGTGCCGCCATCGGTGGCGGATTCTGTCTCAGCGTCGCCACCGACATCCGAATCGCCGCCGAGGCAGCCTACTTTCGCGCGGCGGGGATCAACAACGGCTTGACCTCCACCGAACTCGGCATCAGCTACCTGCTGCCGCGCGCCATCGGCGCCTCCCGCGCCTTCGAGATCATGCTGTCCGGCCGCGACGTCGACGCCGCCGAAGCCGAACGCATCGGCCTGGTCTCCCGCACCGTCCCCGCCGCCGAACTCCTGGAAACCTGCTACCAGCTCGCCGACCGCATCATCAGCTTCAGCCGCGTCGGCACCGAACTCACCAAACGCATGCTCTGGAGCGGCATGGAAGCAGGCAGCTTCGAATCGCATATGCAGCACGAAGGAATGGCCCAACTCTACGTCCGCCTGACCACCACCAACTTCGACGAAGCCATCCGCGCCCGCAAAGCCCGCCGCCCCCCGGTCTACGACGACTGAGCCCGGGGACCGCCACCCCACAGCGCTCGCCCGCAGCTATGCCCGAGACAGCGAACACGCCGTGCCGGGCTGGACGTGGTGACGGGGCTACTTCTGTCTGCCACCGTGTCCCGGTCGATGACAGACCCCAGTGTCACTGGGGAGTTGGGCGTTCCAGGAGGGCTATGCACTCGACGTGGTGGGTGCCGGGGAAGGCGTCGAAGGCGCGTAGGTCGGTGAGGTGGTAGCCAGCCGCTTGGTAGAGGCCTAGGTCGCGGGCGAAAGCGGCTGGGTCGCAGCCGATGTGAATGATGCGGAGCGGGCCGGTGGTGGTGATGGCGGTGATGACATCCTTGCCCGCGCCGGCTCGTGGGGGGTCGAGGACGATGACGTCGGGGGATGCGCCGTCGACGCGTTCGGCGACCCAGCGTTCTACCCGTTGGGCGTGCAGGTCGACCCAGGGCAGGTCGCGCAGTGCGGCGGTGCCGTCGGCGACCGCGGGGCGGGCCGACTCGACCGCGAGGACCGCGCCGGTCTGGCCTACCTGCTCGGCCAGCCGGGCGGCGAAAACACCGGCGCCGCTGTACAAATCCCAGGCCGAGCCGCCGGGACGCAACCCGGACCATTCGGCAACGAGATCCGAATAGCACTGTGCCGCACCGTGATGCGCCTGCCAGAAGCCCGTTGCTGAGACCTCCCACCTGCGCTCCGCGACGTACTCGACCGCTCGCCCGGTTCCGGAGATCAACCACTCCTCGCGCGCCGCGTGCGTAGCCGCCCGCCGCGCCGACGCACTGCGCCGCTCCCCGGCCTGCGGTGTCTCCCATCGCCCGTCCGCGTCGTACCGTTGCGCACCACGCTCGTCCGCGGCTCGCGCTGCCTCGCGACGGCGCCGCCCACTCCCACGCTCCCCGCCGAAGTCGTTCGGGTCAGCGACATTACGGCCGCCGGACGCATCGTCGTGACTGTCGCCGCCGGAGTCCGGCCGACTCCCGCGCCGCGCGTCACCCGCGCTCCAGACACCACCGATCTCACCCGGGCGACGACGGCGACCGGTGACACCCGGCACATCCTCGCTACCCGGCTTGCCGCCCGGGCGGCGACGGTTGTCCCGCTCGACTCCGCCGCGCGCATCAGCACGCCCGCCGTCGGCTCGGTCGTCGCGGCCGCTCGGATTGCCGCTGTGAGACTTCCGCCCACGCTCGTCGTCCCCACGCGCGTTACCGGGTTCGGCACCGGGTCGTCGGCGATCACCGCGTTCGCTGCGCCCACGGCGGTCGCGTCCGCGCCCACGGCGTTCCTCACCGGGTTCGGCCCGCTGCCAGCCACCGGAGCGCGACCCCTCGACCGCGGGCGCCAACTCGATGATGTGCCGCACCCCGTCACCGTCGACGGCTATCACCAAATCCGCACCGGGCGTCCACAATCGGTCCGCCACCCCGTCGAGCGCCCCCGAAACCGGTTGGGGACACCGCAGATCCGTGATCACCTCGGTGCTGCGGTATCGATGAACTCCGGCCCGCCCCTCGGCATCAACGGCCAACCGGATCCGGGTGCGCCACCCGCCGGTGGCGTCCCCGGCCCCGGCGATCGGCTCGACAACAACCTCCCGCTCGATCCCCGCCAGCCTGCGCAGCTGTTCGGCGACCACCGAAGCCTTCAGCGCCCGTTGGGCTTTCGGGGTGGCATAGGAGAAGTCGCAGCAGCCGGCACCACCCGGCCCGGAGACGGGGCAGGTAGCGGGAACGCGGTCCGCGGACGGTTCGAGGATCTCGATCGCGTCGGCGCGGCAGAACGACCCGCCGCGATCCTCAGTGACGCGCGCGAGCACGAGTTCACCCGGCAGCCCGTGCCGCACGAACACCACCCGGCCTTCGTGCCTGCCCACGCAGAACCCGCCGTGTCCGGGCGGTCCGAGCCGGACCTCGAACGTCGTGTCGCGCCAATCAGTCATGCCAACGCCTCGTCTGCACTCGTTTCCCGAAAGGCAACTCTCATGTGCGGTCGTCGTAACCGCGGCGCACCGCACCGGGCGCGTTCACCATGCCCGGCGTCCGCGCGCGCGTCGACGAGGTCAGCTGCCACGGCACGCTGGTCACCATCACCCCTGGCTCGAAGAGCAGGCGGCCCTTGAGTCGCAGCGCACTCTGGTTGTGCAGTATCTGTTCCCACCAGTGCCCCACCACATATTCGGGGATGAACACGGTCACCACGTCGCGTGGCGAATCCTTGCGCACCCGTTTCACATAGTCGAGCACGGGCTTGGTGATTTCCCGGTAGGGCGACTCGATCACCTTGAGCGGCACGGTGACGTCGCTCTTCTCCCATTCGCGCACGAGCGCCCTGGTGTCGGCCTCGTCGACGTTCACGGTGATCGCTTCCAGCGTGTCCGGCCGGGTGGCGCGGGCGTAGGCCAGCGCGCGCCGCGTCGGCAGATGCAGCTTGGACACCAGCACGATCGAGTGTGAACGGCTGGGCAGCACGCCGTCCCACTCCTGCTCGTCCAGCTCGCGCGACACCGAATCGTAGTGCCTGCGAATCATTTTCATCACGATGAAGATCGCGACCATGGTGGCGATGGCGATGTAGGCGCCCGCGAAGAATTTGGTGATGAGCACGATGATCAGCACGGTGCCGGTGGCGCTGAGGCCGATCGCGTTGATCACCCTGGACCGCTTCATCCGCGACCGCTGCGCCGGATCGGTCTCGGTGCGCAGCAAGCGGGTCCAGTGCCGCAGCATGCCGGTCTGGCTGAGCACGAAGGAGACGAACACTCCGACGATGTACAGCTGGATCAGCTTGGTGACCTCGGCGCCGAACAGCACCACGAACGCGATCGCCGCACCGGAGAGGAACAGGATGCCGTTGCTGAACGCCAGCCGGTCGCCGCGGGTGTGCAACTGCCGGGGCAGGTAGCGGTCCTGCGCCAGAATCGAGCCGAGCACCGGGAAGCCGTTGAAGGCGGTGTTCGCGGCGAGCACGAGAATCAGCGCGGTCACCGTGGTGATGAAGAAGAACCCGATCGGGAACCCGTGGAACACCGTCTCGGCGAGCTGGGCGATCAAGGTCTTCTGGTGATAGTCGGCGGGCGCGCCGATCAGATCGTCGGTGTCGTGCGCGTACACGACACCGATCTTCTGGGCCAGGATGATGATGCCCATCAGCAAGACGATCGCGAAGGTGCCGAGCATCAGCAGCGTGGTGGCGGCGTTGCGCGACTTCGGCTTACGGAACGCGGGCACACCATTGCTGATCGCCTCGACACCGGTCAGCGCGGCACAGCCGGAGGAGAACGAGCGGGCGATCAAAAAGGCGAAGGCGAGTCCGTAGAGATGCTCGTCCTCCGCCTTCAGCCCGAAACCGGCCGATTCCGCCTGTAGATCGTCGCCGAGGAAGAAGATGCGGATCAGTCCCCAGCCGAGCATGACGAACATGCCGACGATGAACGCGTAGGTCGGGATGGCGAAGGTGGTGCCCGACTCGCGGATGCCGCGCAGGTTGATCGCGGTGAGTACGGCGATCGCGACCACGGCGAACAGCACCTTGTGCGTGGCGACGAACGGGATCGCCGAGCCGATGTTGGACGCGGCCGAGGAGATCGAGACGGCCACCGTGAGCACATAGTCGACCAGCAGCGCGCTACCGACCGTCAGACCGGCATTGGGGCCGAGGTTCGTCGTCGCAACCTCGTAGTCACCGCCGCCGGACGGGTAGGCGTGCACGTTTTGCCGATAGCTTGCTACGACCACCGCCATGACGAACGCGACGGCCAAACCGACCCAGGGCGCGTAGAGGTAGGCGGAGATGCCCGCGGCGGAAAGCACGAGGAAGATTTCCTCCGGCGCGTAGGCGACCGAGGACATGGCATCGGAGGCGAACACCGGGAGGGCGATGCGCTTCGGCAGCAGGGTATGGCCAAGCGAATCACTACGGAAAGGCCTGCCCAGCAGCATTCGTTTCGCTGCCGTCGTCAACTTGGACACTGGAGCGAGCATAGGCCCCCCGATGGGTGCTCGCGCGCGTGGCTCGCAGGTTTGGGCGCGAGGCGGAGGGGGAACGTGGCCGATGGAATGATTCGGCGGGTACCGTTCGATCGAACGATAAGCAGACCGAACGCTTGGTTCCAGGAACGAGGTTGCACGGGTGTACGTAGTGATCATGGGCTGTGGGCGCGTCGGGTCGGCGCTGGCCCGCGCCCTGGTCCGGGTCGGCCATGAGGTCACCGTGATCGATCGGGACCCGGCCGCCTTCCTGCGCCTCGGCCAGGACTTCACCGGCGAGCGGGTCACCGGTGTCGGTTTCGATCGAGATGTGTTGGTGCGGGCCGGAATCGAGCGAGCCGACGCGTTCGCCGCGGTGTCCTCCGGTGACAACTCCAACATCATCTCCGCGCGGGTGGCGCGCGAGATGTTCGGCATCGAGCGTGTGGTCGCCCGGATCTACGATGCGAAGCGGGCCGCGGTCTACGAGCGGCTCGGCATCCCGACCATCGCCACGGTGCCGTGGACCACCGACCGCTTCCTGCGCACCCTCATCGGGGACAGCAGCACCACTACATGGCGCGACCCGACGGGAACGGTAGCTGTGACGCAGCTGACGCTGCACGAGGACTGGTATGGCCGCACGGTGCGCGACCTGGAACGCGACGTCAAGGTGCGGGTCGCGTTCATCATCCGATTCGGCCAGGGCCTGCTGCCCGACAGCAAGACCATCGTGCAGGCCGACGACGTCGTCTACGTCGCCGCGACCTCCGGGTCCGTGGGTGAGGCCATCGCGTTGGCAGGCAAGCCCCCCGTGAGCGAGGACTGAACATGAAAGTGGCCATCGCCGGAGCGGGCGCCGTCGGCCGATCCATCGCCAGGGAACTGCTGCGCGGTGGACACGACGTCATGCTGCTGGAGCGTCAACTCGACCACATCGAGCCTGCGGCGATCCCGGACGCGGTCTGGGTGCACGCCGACGCGTGCGAGCTCGCTTTGCTCGAGGACGCGGGGCTGGAAACGTATGAGGTGGTCATCGCGGCCACCGGCGACGACAAGGCCAATCTGGTGCACAGCCTGCTCGCCAAGACCGAGTTCGGCGTGCGGCGGGTGGTCGCGCGGGTGAACGATCCGCGCAACGAGTGGCTCTTCGACGAGTCGTGGGGCGTCGACGTCGCGGTGTCCACACCGCGCCTGCTCGCCTCGCTGGTGGAAGAGGCGGTCACCGTGGGTGATCTGGTGCGCCTGATGACGTTGCGGCAGGGTCAGGCCAATCTGGTCGAGATCACCCTGCCCGGCGACACCGCGCTGGCCGGCAAGCCGGTGCGCACGCTCACCCTGCCGCGCGACGCCGCCCTGGTGACGATTCTGCGCGGCGGCCGGGTGATCGTGCCGCAGCCCGACGATCCGTTCGAGGGCGACGACGAGCTGCTGTTCGTGACCTCGGTGGAGGCCGAAGAGGACCTGCGGGTCGAACTGGCCAACCACGGCATCAAGCCTTGACTCCCCGACAGGGCTGATGCACGGCCGCTTCGACAGCTAGGCGGCCTTCAGTTCCGCACGCAGCTTGTTCAGCGCGCGGTGCTGCATCACCCGGACCACGCCGGGGCTGGTGCCGATCGCCTCCGCGGTCTGCGCCGCCGACCAGCCGAGCACGATGCGCATGACCAGCACCTCGCGGTGTGCCGGCGCCAGGATCTTCATCAGCTCCTTGGTGGCCGCGCGCCGTTCGGAGGCCAGCGCCCACTCCTCGGGTCCGGCCTCGTTCGACGGCGTGTCCGGCAGCTCGGCCATCGGGTAGGTGGGGTGCTGCTGGGAGCGGCGGAACGCGTCGGCGACCTTGTTCGCGGCGATGCCGTAGACGAAGGCGAGGAACGACTTGCCCTGATCGCGGTAGCGCGGGATGGCGTTCACCGTGGCGATCAGGATCTCCTGCACCACGTCGTCGGCGGTGACCTGCAGGTGGGCCGTATTGCCAAGGCGCGCACCGCAATACCGGCGCACCAGTGGATGGACGATCCGGACGATCTCGGTGATGGCGGCGCGGTCACCGGCCGCCGCGGCGCCGATCAGCGCATCCAGTTCGGCTGCCACCCTGCGGCTCTCCGACAGGGCCGGAGTGCGGTTGTTCGACAATGCTGCGGTGTTGTGCTCGGTAGCCACGTCCGAGTCCTTTCCGACGATCGTGCGTTGTTTTTTCCTACGCAACGATCGTCTGACGAACTCGGACCGCCAGCCAGACACCCCAGGGTGGGTAACCCCCCACCTCGGCGGGGATTTACCCACCCCTGATGGTTTTCGCGGGAAAGATCCGCGAGGTTAACGCTTTACGCGTCAGACCGCGGGCGCGGTCTTGGTGGGCAGGTGCCCGGCGCGACGCACCGCCCACACCGTGACCGCCAGCGCGACCGCGGTCAGCGGCCAGCCCATCGCGATCCGCGCGAACGCGAGCCAGCCGGTGCGGTCGGTGTCGTAGAGCTGCGACTGCACCAGGTAGCGGGCGCCGAAGACCACCATCCAAGCGGCGGTCGCGAAGTAGTAGAGGCGCTGCACGCGCTGATCGGAGCGCCAGTCGGTGCCGTGGCCGTTCAGCACGCCCCAGATGACGCCGACCAGCGGCCAGCGCACCAGCATCGACACCAGGAACACGCCCGCGTAGACCAGGCTGGTGTAGATGCCGAACAGGAAGAAGCCCTTGGCCTCCCCCATCCGGTAGGCGATGAACGCGCAGATGCCGACGCCGAGGAAGCCGGAGACGGCGGGCTGCAGGGGGCTGCGCCGGAACAGGCGCCAGACCAGGATGAGCGCGGCCACCCCGAGGGCGGCCCAGATCGCCGCGGTCAGCCCGGCGAAACTGTTCACGGGGACGAACACGACGACGGGAACGGTCGACGAGATCAGGCCGCTGAAACCACCCAACTGCTCGAGCAACGTCTGCTCCGCGGCGGCCTCAGCAGGGTCGAGAGCCACTGGCGGCTCGATCTGTTCGGTCGTGGGGGTCGGTTCGCCCATGGGGGCGTTGTCGTTGCTCGATGGCATACGTCAGCTGTTCCCGCGCAGTTCGTAGTAGGGGTTGTAGATCACCTTGCGGCCGTCTCGATCGCCGACGCGGCCGCGAACCAAGATACGTCGGCCCGGTTCGATACCGGGGATGCGCCGACGGCCGATCCACACCAGGGTGATGGCGTCGGTCCCGTCGAAGAACTCCGCTTGCACCGCAGCGCCGGCGGACTTCGGACACGCTTCGACACTGCGCAGCCTACCGAGCATCGTGGCCTCGTCGCCGCGGCGACACTCCGATGCGCGGCACGCTCCTGAGGCCTCCGATTTCTCGGCAAGTTCCTCGGCGTCCAACTGGTCGAGATCCTCGGTCAGTCTGCGGCCCAGACGTCGAAAATACCCTGAGGCAGCGGATGACATTTCGCACGCTCTCCTGCATAGAGCAGACAGTGTGGATCGCACACCATCGTGGATTCAGCACGACCGGCTGTGGACGTACACCCGCCACTGTAGATGCACCAGGGCACCCCCGCTACGCTCGGACCGGTGTTCGACTCCCCACACTCCGTGTCGGCCGCCCACGCCGTCGTGGCGCTGCCCGGCACCGGATCCGACGCCGATTTCGCCCGCCGCGCCTTCGAGCCCGCCTGCGAAGCGCGCCGTCTAGCCGTGGTCGCCGTCGAGCCCGATCCCATGGGCGTGGTCGCGAGTTATCGCGCGGCGCTCGACGCGGCGGCCGCGGCGGGACCGATTGCTGTGGCGGGAATCTCGTTGGGCGCCGCGGTCGCGATCGAGTGGGCGGCCGAGCATCCGGACCTGGTGGTCGGGGTGGTCGCGGCGCTGCCCGCGTGGACCGGGCCGGACACCGCCGCCTGCCCCGCGACCATGAGCGCGGGGGCGACCGCCGCGCAGCTGCGCGCCGACGGGTTGGACGCGGTGGTCGAGCGGATGCGCGCGAGCAGTCCGCGCTGGCTGGCCGACGCGCTCACGCGGTCGTGGCGCGCGCAGTGGCCGAATCTGCCTGCGGCACTGGAGGAAGCGGCCGACTACAAGTGGCCGGGCACCGAGCGGCTCGGCACCCTCGAGGTGCCGGTCGCGGTGGTCACGGCGGTGGACGATCCGGTGCATCCGTTCGCGATCGCCGAGGAGTGGGCAGCGCTGATCCCGCGCTCCGCGATCCACCGGATCACGCTGGCCGAGCTCGGCGCGGATCCGGCGATCCTCGGGCACACGGGATTCGCCGCGCTGGCGCGCAGTTAGCTAGTTCAGGCCGAGCTGCTGCATGGCCGAACCGTCGGCACCACGGCGCGGACCCTCCGGCATGCGCGGCGGCACGCCCGCCTGCGGGCCCGCCGCGGCCTGCGCCGCCGCCTGCTGTTGCTGGGCGTCGATCTGCGCCTGGTGCGCCGCGGCCAGCTGCTCGGCCAGTTCCTGCGGCAGCACCACCGGTAGTGGCTCGCGCACCGGCAGCGGTTCGTCGCCGCGCCGGATCACCGTCTCGCGCAGGATCGCCCGCGCCGCCGCGACCAGCGGACTGCCGTCGTTCGACGCGCCCGACGGACCCGCCGCGACCAGCCGAACCATCCAGCGCGGCCCGTCGACGCCGATGAACCGCAGGTCGGCCCCCTCGGTGACGGCGAGCAGCTCACGACCCCACGGACCGGTCTCCACCGCGACCCGAGCGCCGTCGTTGCGCAGCGAATCGGCGAGATCGGCGGCCACGGTGCGCCACTGCCCCGCCGACTTCGGCGCCGCGTACGCGGCGACGGTGAGCCTGCCGTGCTCGGTGGCCAGGTGCACCGCCTGCGGCGTGCCGTCGGGGGTCATCTCGACCTGCAACTGCCCGCCCTGCGGCACCGGCAGGATCACCGAGCCGAGGTCGAGTCGCTGGTCGGTGACCTTCTCCAGCAGATCCGCCACGTCGCTGTAGTCGTACGGCCCCGAACCCTCGGCGCCCGCGCCCTGATAACCCCCGGTGACCACCGGGTGTTCGTCGGTGTCGTAATCGTCTTCGTCATAGGCGAAGTCGTCGTTGTCGTAGTCGTCGGCCGGATACCGGTCGTCGTCGGACGATCTCTTCTTCTTTCCGAACAGTCCCATTACGCCTCCTTCACGGTGGCCTGGCTCGCGCTGGTCAAACTCGCGTGACCGCCACTGGAGCCGTGACCGCCCGCCCCGCGCGTGGTCTCGTCCAGCGAGTCGACCTCCAGGAAGTCGACCAGTTCCACGCGCTGCACCAGCAGCTGCGCGATCCGGTCGCCCCGGCGCAACTCGATGGGCGTGCGCGGGTCGTGATTGATCAGGCACACCTTGATCTCGCCCCGGTAGCCGGCATCGACCGTGCCTGGGGTGTTCACCACCGACAGCCCGGTTTTGGCCGCCAGGCCCGAGCGCGGGTGGATCAGGCCGACCGTGCCGACCGGTAGCGCCACCGCGATGCCGGTGCCGACCAGCACCCGCTCCCCCGGTTCCAGGATGACGTCTTCGGTGGTGCACAGGTCCACACCGGCGTCGCCGTCATGGGCGCGCACGGGCATGGGGATGCCGGGATCCAGCCGCAGCATAGGTATCGGTGAAAGGGCGGTCACGACTCCGCCTCGCTAGCGCTCGGCTCCGCCGTAACCGCAGGTGCTGTATCCATGGTTCGCTCGCTTCGCTCCCTCACGTTGGTCGAGCCTACGCGTCAACCGGTAACCACCGTGAATTAGTGTTGACTCGTGTCGGACCAGCCCAATCCAGTGACGATGGACGAGAAACAGCAGACCCCGCAGCCGTACCGCGAGCGCCTCTGGGTGCCGCTGTGGTGGTGGCCGGTGGCCTTCGCCATCACGGGCCTGCTTGCCGCCGAAATCCACATGGGCGCACCAGGATTGCGGGCCTGGCTGCCCTATGTGCTGTTGTTCCCGATACCGGTCTGGGTGCTGCTGTGGCTGAGCCGCCACCGCGTCGAGGTCGCGCCGGACGCGTCGGGCACGCTGGAGCTGCGCGCCGACCGCGCCCACCTGCCCGTGAATTTCGTCGCCCGTGCGGCCGTCGTCGCCCGCACGGCGAAGAGCGCGGCGCTGGGTCGCCAGCTCGACCCCGCCGCCTATGTGCAGCATCGGCCGTGGATCGGGCCGATGGTGTTGCTCGTGCTCGACGACCCGGACGATCCGACGCCGTACTGGCTGGTCAGTACGCGTCGACCGGAACAGGTCCTTGCCGCGCTGGGCCTGCCCAGCGCGGGCTGATCACCATGAACTAGCTCAAGCGGCGCAGTCCATGCAGATCAGCTGACCACCCTTCTCGCTGGCCAGCCTGCTCCGGTGGTGCACGAGGAAGCAGCTGGAACAGGTGAACTCGTCGGCCTGCTTCGGGATCACCCGAACGCTCAGCACTTCCTCGGACAGGTCCGCGCCGGGAAGCTCGAACGACTCCGCGGTATCGGATTCGTCGATATCCACGACGGCGGACTGTGCCTCGTTACGACGAGCCTTCAGCTCCTCCAGCGAATCTTCCGACACATCGTCGGTTTCGGTACGCCTCGGTGCGTCATAGTCGGTTGCCATGTCGTCTTCCCCTCGTCCTTACTTCATATATCCCGGACCGGCTGGTTCACACCGATTCCTGCTGGAACCGCCATGACTCGCACCGCCCCGCCGGTGGTGCACGTCACACGTACACCGGTCACCCATCAGGTCGGATCGAGCTGATCCACTCCGGATAGCGCTCGGTAAACGCAGGACACGCCCTACTTGTTCCCGCGACCGACCACCAATTTCACCACCGGCGATTCGATCTGGGCCGCCAGACAATAGCGGACCCCAGCGCAAAAGTCGCAATCAAAACACAGACGATTCGAAACCGACGGGTAATCGACACCATCCGTCGAACTCGCCGAGACCTTGTGGAGCGGGGGCGTGACCTTTTCGTAGAGTGTGCTGGTGGTTTCACTGATCACCGAAGGCCGCCCCGTGGATTCCCAGGGCAGGCCCTTCCTCCGACGGCGCCCGCAGCCATGGCTCATCATGCTCGGCATCATCGCGCTGATCTGCACGATTGTGTGGGTCAAGGCGTTGACGACGACCGAGCAGGACAGCAGCGCGATGGCCTGCAACTCGCCGAGCCCGGCCACCGAGCCGGGCGCCCAGCCCGCGACGCTCGGCCAGCGCGTCGGCGCGGGCAGGCTACAAGATGTGGAACCCGCGCCGCTGGCGGCGAGCAAGGTGCGCGTGCTCAACGCAAACAACCAGCGTGGCCAGGCCGCGCACGTCGCGGCGCAGTTCGGTGACCTCGGGTTCGCCAGCGCGCCGGGCACGCAGTTCGGTAACGACACGGTCTACGTCAACGGCGATCTCGAATGCACCGGCCAGATCCGGTTCGGCGTGAACGGCCGCCCGGCCGCCGCGTCGGTGCAGCTGGTCGTGCCGTGCGCCGAGCTGATCGAGGATCAGCGCGCTGACGACACGGTCGACATGGTGCTCGGCTCGCTGTTCCGCGACATCCGGCCCAGCAACGACGCCGAGGAGGTGCTGCGCTCGCTGAAGAACCCCGCACCGGGCGGCGCCCCCTCGATCGATATCGAACTCCTCGACGCCGCCCGGCAAGCGCGGTGTTAGCTCCCCCCCTCTCCGCGTATTCAGGCCAGACCCAGGCGGCAATGCGGTCACGTCGGCGACCAGCGGTCGGTCGGCTGGATCGTCAGCCCGTCCCCGATGAGTTACCCATGTGCCTGCGAGATCAGTCGTCTTGCGGGCACATGGGCTGACGCGTCAGCGGTCGGGGAGCGGTTCGGTAGCGCCTACCCGCTCGAGTAGCGCGACCAATTCATAGGCGATGCCGGGGGCGGCGGCGACCACCAGGTCGCCCGCCTCGCCGGGGGCGGTGGCGGGAGGCAACGTGAGCTGGGCGCCCGCCTCGGCGGCGATCAACGCGCCCGCGCCCCAGTCCCAGGCGTTGAGGCCGTGTTCGAAGTACGCGTCCACCCGGCCCGCGGCGACGTGGCACAGGTCGAGCGCGGCCGCGCCGAAGCGGCGAATGTCGCGCACCTGCGGCAGGATCTCCGCGATCAGCCGGGCCTGCGCGGCCCTGCGGTGCTTGCCGTAGGCGAAACCGGTGGCCACCAACGACATCGACACCGTCTCGACCGGTGTGCAGCGCAGATGTTCCACCGCGCCCTCGGCGTCGACCCTGATCGCACCGAGGCCGAGCCCGGCGCTGTAGGTATCGCGCCGTGCCACGTCCACCACGGCACCCGCGACCGGCCGCCCGCCGCGCATCGCGGCCACCGACACCGCGTAGCCGGGGATGCCGTACAGGAAGTTGACGGTGCCGTCGATCGGGTCGACGACCCAGTGCACGACGTCGGCGGCCGAGTCGGCGAGGCTGCCGCCGCCCTCCTCGCCGAGGATGGGATCGCCGGGGCGTTGCTCGGCGAGCAGGCCGCGGATCAGTTCTTCGGTCTCGGTGTCCACGATGGTCACCGGATCGGTCGGGTGGCCCTTGGCCTGCACCGCACCCTCGGCGGGGCCGGCCTGCCCGAAGACCTCGGGGCGGCGGGCGCGGACGTGCGCCGCGGCGGTTTCGGCGAGGTCGACCGCGACTCTGCGCAGTTCGGCCTCGTCGCCGCGGGCGACGATGATCTCGGAGGTGTAGTCGGACACTGGCGATGAGGTTTCCGGCACGCCCCCCATCGGATCACAGATCCTCGGGAACGCGCAGCATCGATCGCGCATTACTCTTGTCGTGCACGACACAACGCCGTCGTCGGGCACACCACCGCAGCGCGCTCGCGACACCGGGGTGAAGCCATGTGCTGCGGTGTTGTGCTCCACACCGGCCAGCACAGGAACGAGGGGTTAGCCATGTCCGCTCGGGGGCACGCATTCGGCATCGATATCGGCGGCAGCGGCGTCAAGGGCGGCGCGGTCGACCTGGCCACCGGCGAACTGGTGCACGACCGGATCAAGATCGCGACACCGCAGCCGTCCACCCCGCAGGCCGTCGCCGAGGCGGTGGCAAAGCTGGTCGCGCAGGCCGATTGGGACGGCCCGGTCGGCATCACGCTGCCCTCGGTCGTGCTCGACGGTGTCGCCCGCACCGCCGCCAACATCGACAAGACGTGGGTGGGCACCGACGCGCGCTCGCTGTTCGCCAAGGCGCTGGACGGCCGCGAGGTCACCGTGCTCAACGACGCGGACGCGGCGGGTCTGGCCGAGGACCGCTACGGCGCGGCAAAGGATTTCGACGGCCTCGTGCTGTTGCTGACCTTCGGCACCGGCATCGGCTCGGCCCTGCTGTACCAGGGCACCCTGGTGGCCAACAGCGAACTCGGCCACCTCGAGATCGGCGGCATGGAGACCGAGCACCGCGCCGCCGCCTCGATCAAGGATCGTGACGGGCTGACCTTCGAGCAGTGGGCCGCCGAGGTGAGCACGGTGCTGATCGGGCTGGAGAACCTGTTCTGGCCGAAGGTGTTCGTCGCGGGCGGCGGTATCAGCCGCGACGCCGATCTCTGGATTCCGTTGCTCACCAACCGAACCCAGGTGATTCCGGCGCATCTGCGGAACACCGCGGGCATCGTCGGCGCGGCGATGGCGATCGACGCCGGGATCGCGCCGTAGTGGCGCGCGGCTCGGCTGCCGGAGCGGGACAATCGTGCGACAATGCGAATAACGCGCCCGCGCCGATGGCGGCATCGTGCCGAAGGTACCCTGGTTAGATCGTTACAATGGAACGTGCCCCGGCGGTAAGCCGGTGAAACCCGACCGGCTTTTCGCCGGTGAAACCCGACAGACCGCTCCGCCGGAAGACCACTCTGGCGTGACGCCGCACGAGACCGTCACGAAAGGGCGTACGTGGTAGCCACGAATACCCGTCAGACCGCCGATTCGGCCGAGGCCGATTCCGCAGATGTAACCGAAGCCCGGCCGGTTCGTAAGGCGGCTGCCGCGAAGAAGGCTCCGGCCAAGAAGGCCGCAGCCAAGAAGGCGCCTGCGAAGAAGGCGCCCGCCAAGGCGACCAAGGGAGCCGCCAAGAAGGCGGGCCCCAAGAAGGTCGGCGCCGACGGCGAGCCCGGTGCCGATGAGGCGATCGAGGACGAGGCGATCGAGATCGAGGACCTCGGCGATCTCGAGGTCTCCGAGGACGATCTCACCGAAGAGGCCGAGGACCTGGTCGTCGAGGAAGTCGCGGAAGCCGCCGAGGAGGAGGTCGAGCCGACCGCCGCCGACAAGGCCTCGGGCGATTTCGTCTGGGACGAAGAGGAATCCGAGGCGCTACGGCAGGCCCGCAAGGACGCCGAGCTCACCGCGTCGGCCGACTCGGTGCGTGCCTACCTCAAGCAGATCGGCAAGGTCGCGCTCCTCAACGCCGAAGAGGAGGTCGAGCTCGCCAAGCGCATCGAGGCCGGCCTCTACGCGGCGGAGAAGGTGCGCGAGTTCACCGAGCAGGGCGAGAAGCTGCCGGTCGCGATGCGTCGCGACTACACCTGGATCGTCCGCGACGGTAACCGCGCCAAGAACCATCTGCTCGAGGCCAACCTGCGCCTGGTCGTCTCGCTGGCCAAGCGCTACACCGGCCGCGGCATGGCGTTCCTCGATCTGATCCAGGAGGGCAACCTGGGTCTGATCCGTGCCGTCGAGAAGTTCGACTACACCAAGGGCTACAAGTTCTCCACGTACGCCACCTGGTGGATCCGGCAGGCCATCACCCGCGCCATGGCCGACCAGGCCCGCACCATCCGCATCCCGGTGCACATGGTCGAGGTCATCAACAAGCTCGGCCGCATCCAGCGCGAGCTGCTCCAGGACCTGGGCCGTGAGCCCACCCCGGAGGAGCTGGCCAAGGAAATGGACATCACGCCGGAGAAGGTGCTGGAGATCCAGCAGTACGCGCGTGAGCCCATCTCGCTGGACCAGACCATCGGCGACGAGGGCGACAGCCAGCTCGGTGACTTCATCGAGGACTCCGAAGCCGTTGTCGCCGTGGACGCGGTGAGCTTCACGCTGCTGCAGGATCAGTTGCAGTCGGTGCTGGAGACGCTGTCCGAGCGCGAGGCGGGCGTGGTCCGGCTGCGCTTCGGCCTCACCGACGGCCAGCCGCGCACGCTCGACGAGATCGGCCAGGTGTACGGGGTCACCCGCGAACGCATCCGGCAGATCGAGTCCAAGACCATGAGCAAGCTGCGCCACCCGAGCCGCTCGCAGGTTTTGCGCGACTACCTCGACTGATCTCGATCGACCTTTGGGCCGCTGAGCTTTTCGCTCAGCGGCCCATTGTCGTTTCCGCGCTCGGAACGCGCCGTGAGTTCCGGGCAGTACCGCGCGCTGCCGGTCAGCGGTGCCGCGCGTACTCGCGTTGTGCGGCGATCGCGGTCCCCATCCAGCGATGGAGGTAGGCGCGCAGTTGCGCCTCGGTGCGGGGCGGATTGCCCGGGGACACGAAGAACGAGTGCATGGTGCGCAGCACGAACTCGACCAGCTCCAGCAGCGCCGGGTCGTCGTAGCCGTGCCGCTCCCAGTCGACGTCGAAGCGCCGGATCATCGACATGCCAAAGGCTTTGGCCTGTTCGGAGGTGAGGCTGTCGGGGTCGAGGTTGGAGTAGGGGTTCGACAGCAGGATCCCTAGGTGCGGTGTGCGGCGTACCTCGACCAGCGTGTAGATCACACCCTCGGTCATCGCTTCGACCGGATCGTCCAGCCCCGCCACGTGGGCGGTCAGCCGGTCCAGGAACCCGTCGACCGAGGCGATCGCCGCGGCGGTCATCAACGCCCCGGCGCTGGGGAAGTACCGGTACACGGTCTGCCGGATGACGCCGAGCGCCTCGGCCACGTCGGCGATGCTGATCGCGGCGCCGGTGGTGCCGATCAGCTCGACCGCGGCGGCGACGATACGGCGATGTGCCTCTTCGTCGTTCGCCGGCGGACTCCCGCCCCATCCGCGTCTACGCGCCACCGGCGGACGTTATCACAGGGCTCGTGCCGCGATCGTTGGCGAATCCCGGCAAGTGAACATACATATTGACAACCATTTGTATGATTGTCTCATCGCGCTGGCCGGGCGCGACGTTCGATCGACTATTTCCGAGGCGAGGTACGCGCTGTGACCCACTTGCAACCCAGAAAGATGGACTTCGGCTTCGAGGACGCCGACGTCCCGTTCCTGTGGAACCCGCGGAATCCGGCGTGGTCGAGCATGTCCAACGCGGTCTCGTTCCTGGCCGTCGGCTTCGAGAAGATGATCGTCAAGCTGATCATGCAGTTGAAGCCGACCTTCACCGATCCGGAGGTGGCGGCCGAGGCCATCGCGTTCATGCGCCAAGAGGGCCATCATTCGACCGCCCACCGCCAGCACGTCAAGGCGCTGATCAAGCGGTACCCGGGCTTGCAGAACACTCTCGACGCGGTGATCGGCGAGTTCGACCTGCTCACCGAGGCCACCTCGCGCGAGTACCGCCTCGCCTACACCGCCGATCTGGAGGCCACCTTCACGCCGGTGTTCAAGCTGATGCTCGACAACGAGGACACGCTGTTCCGCCCGGGCGACGACCGGGTCGCATCGCTGTTCATCTGGCACTTCGTCGAGGAGGTCGAGCACCGGAGCTCGGCGATGATTCTCTTCAATGCCCTTGTGGGCGACGAGCTTTACCGGATGCGGATGGCGCCGTCGATCTTCGCGCATGTGCTGAAGGTGATCCGGATCGCGTGTGCCGGGTTCAACCAGCACGTCCCGCTCGCGGATCGGCAGGTCGACGCACTGTCGATGTTCGCCAGGCATCGCGCCAAGCAGCGGGCGCTGGTGTATTTCGCGCCGTACCTGACCAAGGGGCCGATGCCGCGCGCGTTCGACGGGCTGCCGCGCCGGGCACAGCTCACGGCGCTCGCCGGTGTGATCCGCAGTCAACTGCCGAATCACGATCCGGCGCACGAGAAGTTGCCGGAGCTCGCCGGGCGCTGGTTCGAACGCTATGACGCGGGCTACGACTGCACGCGCTGGTACACCGCCGAGGTGCGCCCGGACGCCATGGCCGCGGCGGAGGCCAACTGATGGCCGACCTGTGCACACCCACCTTCGCCGATCTCGCGACGCGACTCGGCTTCTCGTGCGCCGAGACCGGCGGGCTCGTCGAGTTCCGCAATCCCGCCGCGCTGGAAAACTGGACGTTGCCGGTGCTAGAGCTGACCATCGTGCTCGGGTCGGTGCTCGCGCTGATCTATGCGACCGTCCGGCTGCGCAGGCACGGGGACCCCACCAACCTCGTGCTGTGGTTCGGTGCGACCGCGTATCTTTTCGTCATCGAGCCGCCGCTGTACTTCCCGACGGCGTTCGGCATCGCCGAGCAGGTCGATACGATGTTCGCGCACAACGTATTCACGGTGGACTTCCTGTGGGGGCGGTTGCCCCTGTACATCATCGCGATCTATCCGTTGATGGCCACGCTCGCGTACGAAATCGTGCGGATGCTGGGCATTTTCCGGCGCTACGGTGTGTTCCTCGGCGCGGCCTGTGTGGGTTTCGTGCACCACGCCTTCTACGAGATCTTCGACCACCTCGGCCCACAGCTGCGCTGGTGGGAGTGGTCGGTGGACAACCCGCTCAACCAGCCGATGTTCGATGCGGTACCGCTGCCGAGCGTGGTCGTCTTCGCGGCGCTGTGGCCGATGTCGCTGGCGTGGTGTGTGCAGTTCTTCGTCGACCGCCAGATCGAGGCGGGCAAACAGTTCAGCGGGCCGCAGTTGGTGGGGCGCACCGTGCTGATCGGACTGCTCGCTTCGGTCGGCACCTTCGTGCTGCCGCTGCCCGCGACGGTGTTCGGGATGGGGAGTGACGCGGTACGCGGGTTCCTCTATGCGGCAGAGCTTTTCGTACTGTCGGTGGTGGCGGTCGTGCTGCTGGTCCGGCAGTGGTCCGCGCTGCGTTCCGGTGCGTCGACACCGCCCGGGTACCGCAATGGATTGGTTCAGGGGTATGCGCTGGTGTACCTGGGCGTGCTGGCGGTGCTGTGGGTCGCCGCGCTACCCGACTATTTCGGCGCAGTCGACGGACTCACCGGCAACGGCGACCCCATCGGCAATCTCTGGTACACGATCGTGTGCTTCGCGATCGCTATCGTCACCGTGGTCGCCACTTTCACCGTGCCACAAAGCAAGTCACGCGATGGCGAAGCATCGGCGACGGCCGAACCCAGTGCGACGAACGCGACGTAGGCCGCACAGCGCGCCGGCGGAGGACCGTCGCGCACATGCTCCCGACGCGTGCATTGCTGACGCAGCGATGTGTGCTGCACGCCAGTTGATAGGCGCACGTCCTCTGACGCGCGGAATTGGTGCGCGTCCGGCAGAGATGTGCGCGGCACACCGGCTGGTAGCACACGGTCGCTGGGCTAGATGCGGGAGCGCGCCGTTCACACCTCGATCGAGAGCACCTCGCCGTCGGTGAGCGCGGCGCGTGAGGTGTCCTTGAGGTCGACGCCCGAGCGACCGAGGCGGCGGGCGCCGGATATCAAGCCCGCCACCACCTTTGCCGCCTGGGTGTAGCCGAGGCCCTCCGGTGGGTGGATGTTCGAGACGCAGTTGCGGTCGGCGTCGGTGCGGCCCGGGCGGGGCAGGTGGGTGAGGTAGATGCCGAGGCTGTCGGCGACCGAGACGCCGGGGCGCTCGCCGATCAGCACCACGACCGTCGCGACACCCATCGCCTCGGCGATGTGGTCGCCGAGCGCGACCCGGGCCTGGGTCGCGATGGCCGGTGGGGCGATCGAGTAGTGCGGCGAGAGTTCCGTGATCAGCGCGGCCAGGGTCGCGGGTCCGTGGTCGGTGAGTGCGCGCGGAGAGAGCCCGTCCGCCAGCACGAACCCGACGTCGGCACCGCTGTGTCGGACGACGGACAGCGCGGAACCGCATGCAGGATCAGGGGATTCGGCGGGTAGTCGGCCGAGGTCCGGTCTGCGCAGGTACTCCGCGCGATCACCTGCGCGACTGCGCACGTGCGCGGGTTCGCCCACCCCCAGCGCGGCGACCCGCTCCCCCAGCGCACCCACGTCCAACGGCAGGTGCACCGCGTCCCGTGCCGCCGCGTGCGCCGCACGGAATTCCAGCACCCGCGCGGTGGGCAGTGCGTCACCGGTCCGACCCAGGCCGATCCGGGATTGGGTGCTGCGCCGGAGTTCCTGCCAGAACAGGTGCTCCGCAGTGCTTTCCGAGCGTACGTGCGGTATCGACTCCGCTTCATCCAGTGAGGCAACGACTTCCAGTTTGACCCGCACATCCCGTCGCTTCATCAGGCACCCGCCAAGGCGCGCAGTGGCGAGGCGAGCGGCGCCACCGGGAGCACCCGGCCCGCCGCATCGATCATGCCGAGCCCGGCCAGCCAGGACTCGAATTCCGGTGCGGGGCGAAGGTTCAGGACGCGGCGGGCGTACAACGCGTCGTGGAAGCTGAGGCTCTGGTAACCGAGCATGATGTCGTCGGCGCCGGGGACGGCGATCACGAAGGCGCAGCCCGCCGCGCCGAGGAGCGTGAGCAGGGTGTCCATGTCGTCCTGGTCGGCTTCGGCGTGGTTGGTGTAGCAGACGTCGACGCCCATCGGGAGGCCGAGCAGCTTGCCGCAGAAGTGGTCCTCCAGTCCGGCGCGGATGATCTGTTTGCCGTCGTAGAGGTATTCCGGGCCGATGAAGCCGACGACGGTGTTGACCAGCAGCGGGTCCAGGTCGCGGGCCACCGCGTAGGCGCGCGCCTCCAGGGTCTGCTGGTCGACGGGCTTGCCGCCGGTGCCCAGGTGCGCCCCCGCCGACAGCGCCGAGCCCTGACCGGTCTCCAGGTACATGACGTTGTCACCGACGGTGCCGCGGCGCAGCGACCTGCCCGCCTCGTTGCCCTCGCGCAGCAGCGCGATGTTCACGCCGAAACCGGCATTGGCGCCCTCGGTGCCCGCGATCGACTGGAACACCAGATCGACCGGCGCGCCCGCCTCGATCAGGTCGATGGTCGTGGTCACATGCGAGAGCACGCAGGATTGCGTGGGGATGTCGAAGCGCACCCGCACCTCGTCGAGCAGGTGCAGCAGTTCGGCCGTGGCCTGCGGTGAGTCGGTGGCCGGATTGATGCCGATCACCGCGTCCCCGCAGCCAAGCAGCAGCCCGTCCAGCGTGGCGGCGGCGATGCCGCGCGGGTCGTCGGTGGGATGGTTCGGCTGCAACCGGGTGGCCAGCGTGCCGGACAGTCCGACGGTGGTCCGGAAACCGGCGGTGACCTCGACGGCACGCGCGACCGCGATCAGATCCTGATTGCGCATGATCTTGCTGACCGCGGCCACCATCTCCGGGGTCAGGCCAGGCGCCACCGCACGCAGCGTCGCCGCGGCACCCGCACCGGCCGCGACGGCGAGCAGCCAGTCCCGCAGCCCGCCCACGGTGAGGTGCGAAATCGGTTGGAACGCACCACGATCGTGGGTATCGATGATCAGCCGGGTGACCTCGTCGGTCTCGTACGGCACCACCGGCTCGTCGAGGAATTCGGTCAACGGCACCTCCGCCAGCGCCCATTGAGCTGCGGCCCGCTCGGCGTCCGAATCCGCTGCGCAGCCCGCCAGTTCGTCACCACTGCGCAGCGGGGTGGCCTTGGCGAGCAACTCGACCAGACCGTCGAAGGTGTAGGTCACTCCGCGGAGATGCTGGGTGTAGCAAGTCATTCGAGTTTCCCCTCCGCCTCGGCCAGCAGCGCGAACTCCTCGTCCGGTGAGTGGGCCACCAGCCGGTGCCTGCTGTACAGGCCGAAGTAGGCCAGGAAGGCGCAGAACGCGACGAGTGTCCAAGCTGCGGCCACCGGGTCGACCAGGAAGGTGGCGATCACCGCGGCACCGGCGATCACGAGCGCGAAGGCGGTGGTCGCCACGCCACCGGGCGTCCGGTACGGGCGCGCCATGTTCGGTTCGCGGACCCGGAGCACGATGTGGCTGACCATCATCAGCACGTAGCTGAGCGCGGCGCCGAACACGGCCATGTTCAGCAGCATCGCGCCCTTACCGGTCAGCGACAGCGCGAACCCGACCACGCCGGGCACGATCAGCGCCAGCAACGGCGCCTTGCGCGCGTTGGTCACCGACAGGCTCGTCGGCAGGTAACCGGCCCGCGACAGCGCGAACGTCTGCCGGGAGTAGGCGTAGACGATGGAGAAGAAGCTGGCCACCAGCCCGGCCAGGCCGATGTAGTTCACCAGTTTCGCGGCACCGCCGTCGCCGAGCGCCTCGACCAGCGGATTGCCGGACGTCGAAATCGCTTGCGCACCAAGAGCTCCGGTTGCCAGGAACAACACGGCGGCACCGGTGACGATCAGCACGAGCATCGCGCTGATGATCCCCTTCGGCACGTTCTTCGCCGGCTCCCGCGCCTCCTCGGCGGCCAGCGGCACCCCTTCGACGGCCAGGAAGAACCAGATGGCGAACGGCACCGCCGCCCAGATCCCGAACACGCCGAACGGCAGGAACGACGAGCTGCCCACCGCATTCGGGTCCGCCGGGATGTCGGTCAGGTTTCCAGCGTCGAACAGACCCCACGCCGACACCGCGAACACCGCGAGCCCGAGCAGCGCGATGGCGGTGATCACGAACATCGCCTTGAGCGCCTCCCCCGCCCCGGTCAGGTGCACCCCGATGAACAGCGCGTACACCGCCAGATACACCCACCAGCCGTCGGTGATCCCGAACAGGTTCAGCGATTCGACATAGCCGCCGATGAACGTGGCGATGGCCGCGGGCGCGATCGCGTACTCGAGCAATACCGCTGTGCCCGTGGCGAATCCGCCCCACGGTCCGAGCGCCCGCCTGGCGAAGGTGTAGCCGCCGCCCGCCGCGGGCAGCGCCGCCGACAGCTCGGCCATGCCGAGGACCATCGCCAGGTACATGCCCGCGATCAGGACGGTCGCGATGAGCAGTCCACCGAAGCCGCCCTCGGCGATGCCGCTGTTCCAGCCCGCGTAGTCGCCGGAGATCACGTAGCTCACGCCGAGCCCGGCGAGCAGCACCCAGCCCGCCGAGCCCGTGCGCAATGTCCGCTTGGCCAGATACTCCGCGCCTGCGGTACCGGTCACCTTCGCGTCCTCGATCGTCATAGGTGCTACGCACTCCTCGTCCACATACCGTTTGGTCGGTGGACCAATTCTTGGGAGCGATTGTTGCCCGGGTGTGAAACGACGTTACGGACGCGGTGTCGCCGCCGGTGACGCCGCGCACACCCCGGGCGGGTCGCGCGGCCGCATCCTCCGGCGCACGGCACACTTGCCGAGTGGACGCCTGCGCCCCGGTCCGGTTTCGATCACCCTGGACCCAGACCATCGATCTGCGGACCGAAGCACGCATCGCACGCGACTGGCTGCGCCGCCCCGGCCTGGCGCACCGGGTGCTGCCCGCGCTCCGCGAGCATCTCGGCGCCGCCCCGGCCAGCACCGCCTACGCCTTCACCGTCTTCGTCACCTGGTGGACCTTGCGCGGCGTCGGCGACTCGGTCGAGCGCCGGTTGATCTTCTCCGCGTCGACCAACCTCTACAACATGCGGCACAACCCGGTGCAGGTGCTGGTCGCCTCGGCGTTCTGGACCGACGGCGGCTTCCCATGGAGCACCCTGGCCGGCTTCCTGATCGTGATGGCCTACGCGGAGCGCTGGCTCGGCACCACCCGCTGGATCGTGCTGTTCGCCACCGGGCACATCGGCGCGACGCTGCTCACCGTCACCGGCATCTCGCATGCCATCGATCGCGGCGTCATCCCACTGAAGGTGGCCGTAGCCGCGGATGTCGGCACCAGCTACGGCTTTTCGGCGGTGCTCGCCGCGATGGCCTTCCGATTCCGCGGGCTGGTCCGGCTGCTCTGGGCGGGCACGCTCATCGCGATACTCGTCGCCGCGCTGTGGATCGGCCCGACCTTCACCGACTACGGCCACCTGTGCGCGTGCGCGATCGGCCTCGTCGTCGGCCGGATCGCCACCGTGCTCGGCCGCTGGTTCGAGAAACGCAGCGCGGCCAAACAGGAACCCGCGGCGGCGGTCACGGAGTAATGGGAGCGGGCCGCACCCGGCGCTGCACGAACCCGACGACCGGCTCGACGACCCGCGCCGCGATCGGGCCGAGCACCGCCATCAGCAGCACGTAAGCCGAGGCGAGCGCCGCGAGCTGCCCATCGACCCCGCCCATGGTCACCGCCAATCCCGCGATGACGATGGAGAATTCGCCGCGCGCGACCAACGCCGCGCCGGTCCGCGCCCGGCCCATCGGGCGGATGCCCTGCCTGCTGGCCGCCCACCAGCCGGTGGCCATCTTGGTCAGCATAGTGACCACCGCGAGCGCCACCGCCCAGCCGAGCACCGGCGGAATGGCGCGTGGGTCGGTGGTCAGCCCGAAAGCCACGAAGAAGATCGCCGCGAACAGATCCCGCAGTGGCTCCAGGAGTTTCGCGGCTTCGTGCGCGGTCGAGCCGGAGATGGCGATGCCGAGCAGGAACGCCCCGACCGCCGCGGACACGTTGAGCGCCGAGGCGACACCGGCCACCAGCAGCGCCGCGCCGAGCAGCTTCAGCAGGAACACCTCGTTGTCCGAGCTGTCCACGATGGCCGACACGTATCGGCCGTACCGCATCGCGACCACCAGCACGACCGTGATCGCGGTGAGCGCGATGGCGAGCGACTTCGCGCCGCTGGCGAAGCTCAGCCCGGCCAGAATGGTGGTGAGGATGGGCAGGTAGACCGCCATCGCCAGGTCCTCGAACACCAGGATCGACAGGATCACCGGTGTCTCGCGGTTACCGAGGCGCCCGAGGTCGTTGAGCACCTTCGCGACGATGCCCGAGGACGAGATGTAGGTGACGCCACCCATGGTGATCGCACCGACCGCGCCCCAACCGAGCAGCAGCGCGACGATCACACCGGGCGTCGCGTTCGCCACGATATCGACCAGGCCGGCCGCCCAGGATCGGCGCAGGCCGGTCATCAATTCGGGTGCGGTGTACTCCAGGCCGAGCAGCAGCAAGAGCAGCACCACGCCGATCTCGCCTGCTACGTGGCCGAATTCGTTGGCGGCGCTGAGCGAGATGAAGCCACCTTCGCCGAACGCGAGGCCGCCGATCAGATAGAGCGGAATGGGGGACATCCCGAAGCGACCTGCCAACCGCCCGAACGTGCCGAGGGCAAACAGAATCGCTCCGAGCTCGATCAGGGCGAGCGCGGTTTCAGTCACTGGTTTCAGCCGTGGGTGAGAATCTTCGCGGCGGCATCTAGGCCGTCCGGGGTACCGACGACGACGAGCACATCGCCTGAGGTGAAGGTGAAATCGGGTCCAGGCGAGGGGTGTAGCTGCCCGGCGCGCATGGCCGCGACGATCGACACCTTGGTGCGGGTGCGCATCGCGGTCTCGCCGAGGGTGCGTCCCGAATACGGCGAGTCGTCGCCGATCGGCAGCTGCCGGGTGGTGATGCCGGGCAGGTCGCTGTGTTCGTCGTTGAGTTTGGAGACCAGTTGCGGCGCGCCGAGCAGGTTGGCAAGCACGGCCGCTTCGTCGGTGCTCAGCGGGATCTGCGCGGCACAGGCGTCGGGGTCTTCCAGCTTGGAAACTATGAGGTCGATGTCACCGTCGCGGTGCGCGACCACGCCGATCCGGCGGCCGGAGCGCACCTCGAAGTCTTTTCGGACTCCTATCCCGGGTAGGGCGGTCACGTCGACATTCACGGCTACAGATTAGACCGATGTCCGATTCGCGCGACGGCGCGGTCATCACTTCGGCGGATGGCGCCTGGTCAGGGCTGTGCTGAGATGGAAGCGTGCAGTGGTGGTGGCGGATTCCCGGGACGGCGCGTGACGCGCTGGGCGCGCTGCTCGCGTTCGCCGGTGGCGCCGGCATGTACCTGGTGAATCTGTACACCCTGACCGAGCACGGGGTCGATGTGCCGCTGCCGACGCGCCTGGCGATACTCGCCTCGCTGTGCCTGTTGACGATGTGCCGCCGCCGCACGCCGCTGACCGCGATGATCGTCGGGCTGGTGCCGTTGGCGATCGACATGTACCTGGGCCCGACCATGCCGGTGTGGCTCCTCTACGGCGACCTGATCTACGCGGCCGTACTGTATTCGGCGCGGCGGCCCGCTCGTATCACGGTGGTGGGTTGGTCCACGTTCTCGCTGGTGGTGCTGATCCTGACGCTGGTCCGCACCGGCGACCTGCGTGCGGTCTCGATCGCCCTCGTCGTCGTGTTCGCCTTCATCGCCACGCCGCTGTGGTGGGCGAACTCGGTGCGCACGCACAAGGAGGTGGCCGAGGCCGAACGGGCCCGCGCCCAAGCGCTGACCCTGGTCGCCGAGCTCGACCGGCGCGCCGCCATCGCCGACGAGCGCACCACCATGGCCCGCGACCTGCACGACGTGATCGCCGGGCACCTGTCGGCCATCGCCATCCAGTCCGAGGCGGCGCTCGGCGTGCTGGCCCGGCGGGAGGCGGACTCGCCGGTCACCGGCATTCTGGGGTCGATCCGGACCAACAGCGTCAGTGCCCTGCAGGAGATGCGCACCATGATCGGCCTGCTGCGCAACGACACCGTGGACGAGGTGGCCGCGCCACGCAGGCTCGCCCAACTGCCCAACCTGGTCGAGGCCGCCCGAGCCGCGGGCATCACGGTGCGGGTGCGCGACACCCTCGACGACACCGACCTGCCGAGCGCGGTCGACCAGGCCGCGTACCGCATCGTTCAGGAGGCTTTGACCAACGCCATGAAACACGCACCGGGACAAGGGGTCGACATCGAGGTGGGCGCGCAGGAGGGGATGCTGCGGGTGGCGGTGCGTAATCCGCTGGCGGTGGCCGCCTTACGACCCACCGACAACGGTGAACCGCATCGCGGCCTGATCAACATGCGCGAGCGGGCCGCCGCGCTCGGCGGAAACTTCACGGCCGGACCGGATTCCGACGGCTGGCTGGTGCTGGCCCAGCTACCGCTGACCACGGTGGGCGCCGTATGACCATTCGAGTGGTGATCGCCGACGACCACGCCGCGATCCGCGCGGGTCTGCGGATGATCCTGGACGCCGAGGAGGACATCGAGGTGGTCGGCGAGGCCGCCGACGGGGATGTCGCGGTCGCGCAGGCCAAGGCGCTGCGCCCGCACGTGGTGCTGATGGACGTGCGCATGCCGGGCGTGGACGGGATCACCGCGACCGAACGGGTCACCGCCGACGGACTGGCCAAGGTACTGATCCTCACCACGTTCGATCTGGACGAGTACGTCTTCCGCACCCTGCGGGCGGGGGCCTCGGGTTTCGTGCTGAAGTCGGCGTCGGGGCAGTCGCTGATCGACGCGGTCCGCACCGTCGCAGCCGGGGACGGGGTTCTCGCCCCCGAGGTCACGCGCGCGGTGATCACCGCCTTCGCCAAGACGAATACCGATGCGGCCGAACCGGAACCGAGCGGGTTCGCCGATCTCACCGAACGCGAACGCGAGGTGCTCGACTGCTTGGGCGACGGGCTGTCCAACGCGCAGATCGCAGGTCGCTTGTTCATCGGCGAAACGACGGTGAAGACGCACGTGTCCCGGGTGCTGACGAAACTCGGTGTGCGGTCGCGGGTTCAGGCGGCGATCCTGGCGCGGGAGATCCGCGGCGGTTAGGTTGACGGCCGAACGGCGGCGCCGAACTACCTCACTTGGCCAGTGGCGCGAACACGCCGTCCTGATCGGGGCGGAACTCCTCGACCGCGATCACCGCGCCCGTCGGCAGTGGCCCGTACAGGTGCGGGAAGAGCATCGACTCCGGGTCGGTCGGCACGCCCGGTTCCCATTTGACCGGCGCGCCGAGACGCGCCGGATCCAGGCGCAGCAGCACCAGGTCGCGGCGCCCGGCGAAAAGCCGGTTGGCGGGCAGATGGGCCTGCTGCGGCGCGGACAGGTGGATGAAGCCCACCTCGTCGAGCGAGGGCGCGCGGTACTCACCGGTTTGCCGAGCGGAAAGCCATTCGCCCAAAGTGCATATGTGAACAAGCGTGTGAGTGTCGTGGGTCACGGGTAATCTCCCGGTAGACAACTGGATCGGCCTGTTCGAGGTGGTGACCACACTGAGTTCGTAACGTGACCTGGCATGTTCGCCCGTAGCGAAATCCCAGGTCGTGTTATAGAAAACACACAGAATCACTCACGGGAACAAAGCCCCCGTCCCGAACGTCTGACAGAGTAGTCATACCACTGCTGGGAAGTAGCGGTAGCGAGCCCGCGGAGTGACCACGGGCCCCACACCAGGCAAACGGTCTGTGAACCGGGAGCCAGGACGGAGGAGTCATGCCAGGAACCCTGACTAGCACCCCACTGACCGCGGTCGATCGTTGCGACCGCTGCGGGGCGGCAGCACGAGTGCGCGCCGTTCTGCCCGCAGGTGGCGAGTTGCTCTTCTGCCAGCACCACGCGAACGAACACATGGATCGACTGCGTGAGTTGGAAGCCGTGATCGACACGGAGTCCGCTCCCGCCCTCTGATCAACTCCTCGCGTCCTGAGACAACAACATCCGACAACAGAAAACCGTTTACCGCAGCGGGCGATCCACGGATCGCCCGCTGTCGGTGTGTTCGGGGGCCTCGAGGTCCCCGAGGATCCCGTCCAGCAGCCGGTCGAGCCCGTAGGCGAAGGCGCCGTCCGGGTCGGCAGGGGCCTGATAGAGCTCGCCGACCGCCGCGCCGACCCTGGCGGAGAGCGGAAACGAACTGGACGGCATGGCCTCGGCCAGCAAAGGGCCGTGCACGTCCCACCACTGGGCGTCGGTCATCACCCGGGTGTCGCGCTGCGCGGCCACCGCGACACGCCCGTTGCCCGTGGCGAATTCGGACAAAATGGCGATCACACGATCCATCTCGACATCCGACAGGCTGATGCCCTCGATGGCGGCCAGCTGACGCTCGTAGCGGCGCATGCGACCGGGGCCGATCACCTGACGCCACGGCGATACTTCCAGCAGCCACGGGTGGGCGATCAGCTCAGCGCGCACCTGGCGGGCCAGGGCGGCCAGCCGCGCACGCACCGGCAGCTCCGCCGGGATCGGCGCGTCCTCGTCGGCGACGGCGTCGACCATCAAGACGGTCAGCGCGTCCTTGCTGGGGACGTAGGTGTACAGGCTCATCGGCCGTAGGCCCAGCTCCGCCGCGACGGCGCGAATGGACACCTTCGCGTACCCATCCCGGTCGGCGAGGGCCACCGCGGCCTCGACCACCGCGTCCACACTCACCGCAGGCTTCGGGCCGCGCGCATTGGGGCGCGGCGGGAGTTCGTGCCGCCACAGCAGACTCACCAGTTGTTTTGCCTGCTCGACGGCGGATTCGTCGGCCACGGGACTCCTCGGAACAAACTCGGTACTCTGTACGTTGTTCAGATACTTCGTACACCATACGCCGATAAAGGGGTTCGCTCTGCCCAGCACACAGGCCACCTACCTGCCCGACCGCCACATGTTCGCGCTGTGGACATGGACCGGGCAGCACACCGGGCCCGCGCCCGCCGCACTCGGCGATCGGGAGACCCTCGCCCTCGCCGTGCCGACCGGTTACGACGGGGCGATCGAGGTCGCCGAAGTCGACTGCGCGCTGGTCGATCCCGCGACGTTCGCGACCGTGGATCTCGCGGACGCGGGGGCATCGGTCGAGATCTGGCGTGCGACGCTGCATGCCGAGGCTGCGCGACAGCCCGACGTCGAGTTACCCATAGCGGCCCACGCGGTGCCCAATGCGGCGGGCACCTCCATCGTGTCCGCCGAGCGCGCGGTGCGCGTGGTACGCGAGACGCAAGCAGTGGCAACCGAGTTGCGTTCGGGGCTGAAGGCCGATCTGCGGCCCTATCAGGTGCGCGGGGTCAGTTGGCTGCGGGAAACGACCGCAGCGCACGGAGGGGCCGTGCTGGCCGACGAGATGGGGCTCGGAAAGACGGTGCAGACCATCGGCTTTCTGCTCGGGCGGGCGGCGGGTGGACCGCAGCTCGTCGTGTGCCCCACCTCGCTGGTGGGCAACTGGGCGCACGAGATCGATCGGTTCGCGCCGGGGCTGCGCGTAGTGGTGTGGCGCGGCGGTGACATCGACGCCGCCGCCGGGACCATCGTGGTGGCGGGATATCCCACGGTGCGGCTGCACGGCCAGTGGCTCGGCGAGCACCGCTGGGCGACGGCGGTTTTCGACGAGGCGCAGGCGCTGAAGAATCCGAGCACGCAGCTGGCCAAGGCCGCGCGGGCGCTCGACGCCGAGGTGCGCGTCGCGCTGACCGGTACGCCGGTGGAGAACCATCTCGAGGAGCTGTGGGCGCTGCTGAACCTGGTGACGCCCAGGCTGTTCGGGCACAAGACGCAGTTCCGGCGCCGCTTCGTCCGGCCGATCCAGGAGGGCTCGACGGCCGCGGCGGCGCGACTACAGGACGCCATCGAACCCGTCGTCCTCGCCCGCAAGAAGGCGCAGGTGGCCGCGTCACTACCGGCGAAGATCCACACCGACCTCCTCTGCGACCTCACCACCGAACAGGAAGACCTCTACGACAAACTGCTCGATCGGGCCATCGATGACGGATTCGGCGCAGGCGTCGAGCGACAGAGCCGAGTGCTCGCGGCACTGACCGCGCTCAAACAGGTCTGCAATCATCCCGGGCTGGTCACCGGCGAGCTCACCGAGCTGGCCGGCCGCTCCGGAAAGCTGGATTTGTGCACCGACATCCTGGCCAACAACCTCGAATTGGGCGCGCCCACCCTGATTTTCACCCAGTATCGGCAGACCGGTGAACTGCTGGTCCGGCATCTGGCCGAACAGTTCGGCGTCGCGGCGCCGTTCTTCCACGGCGGCCTGAACCAGGCCGAGCGCGCCGCCATCGTGGCCGGCTTCCAAGCCGAGGACGGTCCGCCGGTGCTCGTGCTCAGCCTGCGCGCGGCGGGCACGGGACTCACGCTGACCCGCGCCGCCGACGTCATCCACTTCGACCGCTGGTGGAACCCGGCGGTGGAGGCGCAGGCGTCCGACCGTGCGCATCGCATCGGGCAGACCCGCACGGTCACCGTCACCACGCTCACCTCGACCACCTCGGTCGAGGAGCACATCGCCCGCATGCACGACCGCAAGTCCGCGCTCTCGGACCTCGACTCGGCCGGTATCGCCGCACTGGCCCGCCTCGACGACGATCAGCTGGTCGAGATCCTGCGGCGCCGAAGAAGCTGCATCGCGCAGCGATTCGGTGAGGGGTGGCGGTCGGGCGACGGGAGGGCGAACTGATGCCGGACAACGAATTCGGTTACACCAAGTGGGGGATGGACTGGGTGCGGCTCGCCGAACCGATCCGGCAGACCCGCCCCGAGCCGCTACTCCCCCGAGCCCGCAGCATCGCCCGCAACCACGGCGTGCAGGCCACGATCGAGGGCCGCGTGGTGCGTGCCACCATTCACCGTGGCGGCGAGGCGTCGGTGATCCACCTGGAGGTGGCGCCGCTGACCCGCACGGCGATCACCGCGATCGGGGAGGTCGTGCCGGACACCACCGTGCTCACCGACGAGATGCATCGCGCGGTGGTCGACGCGGGGTGCACAGTGGCTCCGGTGCTGGCCGGTACCGACTGCTCGTGCAAGGCGAGGTCGGCGCGTTGTCTGCATGTGCTGGCCGCGTTCTACGACATGGCTCGTCGAGTGGATGAGAACCCGCGTCTCGCGCTCGAGATTCAGGGGTACTTCCAAGCCGCACAGGATGATTCGCCTGCGCCGATGGAAGTGCCGCGATGGGTGCCCATCAACACGTTCGACCCCGCCGACTACTTCGGAGACCTTGCCCGCACCTGAGACCACCACTCTGGTATCGACCTCATCGGCCACTCCGACGGTGGACAGCGGCCGACGAAGAACTCGAACTTACGATCTGTCGGCGATCGCGCGGAACATGTTGGTGCCGAAGAGCTTCCGCAAAGCCCACGTCCGGTGAGCAGCGCCGGGCACGGCGACAACCGTGCCCAGCTATCGTCACCCGGCGATACACGGGGCTCACGAATCCACCCGCCTGATGGGACGCGCGGACGCCTGTGGGTGTGCCTCAGGCGGTGCGACGGGCGCGGAAACGGAAACTTGTTGCGCCGGTTTCGATGTCGACGTCGGTGAAGCCGATCCGAGTCAGCCGGTCGGCGGCGTGTTCCGGCGGGACGGGGACGCACGTGTCGCCCACGTGCATCAACCGGAAGAGGCGGCTGTCGAGGCCGTCGCTCCCCGCGAACACGCCGCCGGGGCGCAGCACGCGGAGCGCGTCGGCGAACAGGGCGTCTTGCAGGGCGGGGGACGGCACGTGGTGCAGCATGGTGAAGCACACGACCGAGTCGAATTGTGCTGGCGGAAAAGGCATGTCGGTGCCGTCCCCGTCCACCACCGTCATCACCGATCCGTGCCGTCGGCGCAACCGGGCGGCCAGGTCGGGGTCGATCTCGACGCCGGTGAGCGTGCCCGCACGGTCGAGCAACGCGCGCACGTTCGCGCCGTAGCCGGGGCCGATCTCCAGGGCGGAGCCGCCGAGGTCGAGACCGTCCAGCGCCCACGGCACGATCCGCGTCGCGCTGGCCCGTGCCCAGAACGACGACCGGCAGCAGAGTCGGTGAAAGAGGTTCATCGCCATGCTCATGACGCTAGGAGCAGGCGAGCGTGACCGCGACGAGCTACGGTGACACATTGTGTCGCGAAACGGCTATTCCTCGTTCCACCCCGTCCCGCCTGGTGCGACAGCGATGGTCCTCGGCGCCGGGGTGCTGCCCGCCGGATACTGGTTCGACACCCACGAGCATCCGCAGCACCAGATTGCTTGGGCCGCACGGGGAGTCATCGCGGTTGAGGTCGGCGACGACCGCTGGGTGCTGCCGCCGACCCGGGCACTGTGGATTCCCGGCGGCGTCCGGCACCGGACGGGCAGCGCCGACGGGGCCGAGATGCGCGGCATCTACGTCGAACCCGACCGCTGCCCGGTCACCTTCACCGCGCCGACGATGGTCCGGGTCACCCGGCTGCTGCACGAGCTGTTCGACCACCTGGGTGCCCCCGGCACCGGCTCCGCGCGCCGCGAACGCGCGGAGGCAGTGGTTTTCGACCTCGTCGAACCGGTCGACGTGATTCCCATCGGCGCCCACTCCCCCACCGACCCCCGCGCCAGGCAGGTGGCCGACGCCCTGGCGGCCGACCCCACCGACCACCGCACCCTCGCCGAGTTCGCCGCCGCCGTCGCCACCAGCCCGCGCACCCTGGCCCGCCTGTTCGTCGCCGAGACCGGAATCAGCTTCGGCCAGTGGCGAACCCAGATCCGCCTCGCCGCCTCCCTCCCCCTCCTGGCGGCTGAGCTCCCCATCGCCCGCATCGCGGGCCGCGTCGGCTACGCCACCCCCAGCGCCTACGTCGCCGCGTTCCGGCGAGCGGTGGGCGTCTCACCGGGCAAGTACTTCGCGGGATAGCAGGGACGACGGCGGGACACCATGGGTAGCTCTCCGAGGCAGGAGCGCTAGGCGTTCGTTCCGCCGTCGACCGTGAAGATCGCGCCGGTGATGCTGCGCCCCGTCTCGCCCGCGAGGAACGCGACCATCGCCGCCATGTCCGCCGGCTGCGCGAAACGGCCGAGCGACGACAGCTCGACCTGCGTGTCGTAGTGGCCGCCGTCGAGCGGGTTCATGTCTGTCACAGTCGATCCCGGCTGGAGCAGGTTCACCGTGATGTCACGCGGTCCCAGTTCGCGCGCGAGCGCCTTGGTGAATCCGTTCAGCGCCGACTTGCTCAGGTTGTAGAGCGAGAGCCCTGCGAAGGGGGCGTGCTCGGACAGGTTGGTGCCGACGCTGATGATCCGGCCGCCGCCGGTCATGTGCGCCACCGCCGCCTGCGCGCCGACGAACGCGGCCCGCGCGTGGATGTTCAGCGCGCGGTCGATCTCCTCGACGGTGAACTCCTCGAACGGCTTGGCCGGGAAGATGCCCGCGTTGTTCACCAGGATGTCCAGCCTGCCCAGCTCGGCCGCGGTCCGATTCACCGCGCTCACCACGGCACCGGCGTCGGCGCTGTCGGCACGGATCGCCAGCGCGCGGCGGCCGAGCGATTCGATAGCCGCGGCTACGGATTTCGCCGGCACCTCGGCGTTCTGATAGGTGAACGCCACATCGGCGCCGTCGGCGGCCAGCTTCCGTGCGATCGCCGCGCCGATTCCTCGGCTACCGCCCGTCACCAGTGCCACCTTGCCCGCGAGATCAGTCATCGTTCCTCCGCCAATTTCTGTGTCGATCAGTACATAAATAGCTAAGCCCACCGGCCACCGCGGCGTCAAGGGGTATATTTAGCGATCGACACAGAAAGGACGACCATGGCCGACCGGGGACGACCGCGCGCGTTCGACCGCACCGAGGTCCTGCGCCGCGCCATGGAGGTGTTCTGGGAGCACGGCTACGAGGGCGCGTCGATGAGCGACCTCACCACCGCGATGGGTATCAACTCCCCGAGCCTGTACGCCGCGTTCGGCTGTAAGGAGGCCCTGTTCCGGGAAGCCGTCAGCCTGTACGGACAGACCGACGGCGGATACACCGACCGGGCACTACGGGAGGAGCCGACCGCGCGGGCCGCCATCGATGCGATGCTGCGGGACAACGCGATCGCCTACACCGTCGAGGACAAACCGCACGGCTGCATGGTGGTACTCGCGGGCTCCACCTACACCACGCGCAGCGAGAGTGTCCGCGACTTCCTGATCGAAAAGCGCAGGGAGACCACCGAAGAGATTCGGCAGCGGATGGATCGCGGCGTCGCGGAGGGCGATCTGCCCGAAGGTACCAACACCTCCGCGCTGGCCCATTTCTATGCCACGGTGCTCTACGGTCTGTCGATTCAAGCCCGCGACGGGGCCTCGCTCGCGGAACTGACGCAGTCGATCGACTGCGCGATGGCCGCCTGGCCGGCGGGTACTACGGCTACCTGATCCGCGCCCGGTAGCAACGGGCAGCCGACGGGGCTACATCCTGCGCAACGCCGCGATCCGCTCCACCAACTGATCCGCCGACGCCAATGCCGTTGGCGGCCCACCACATTCGCGGCGTAGCTCCCCATGGATCACGCCGTGCGGTTTGTTGGTGCGGTGATGATGCATGGCGACCAAGCTGTTGAGTTCGCGCCGCAGCTCACCCAACCGGTCCGCCGTCGCGACCCGCTCCGCCGCACTCGCGACCTGCGGGCCCGGATCGGGGGCCGACGCCGACTCGCCACGGTCGGCGATCTGGCGCGACTGGCGTTCGCGCAGCAGCGCGCGCATCTGGTCGGCGTCGAGCAGGCCGGGGATGCCGAGGTAGTCGGCCTCCTCGTCGCTGCCCGCGAAAGTGGCGGTGCCGAAGGAGGATCCGTCGTAGATCACCTGGTCGAGCTCGGCGTCCGCGGCGAGCGCGACGAAGGACTTCTCCTCCTCGCCCGGCTCGTCCTGCTGCTTGTTCGCATCGATCAGCAGCTCGTCGTCCAGGCCGTCCTTCTCCCGGTGCGGCTTGCCGATCACGTGGTCGCGCTGCAACTCCAGCTGCGCGGCCAGATCTAACAGCACCGGCACCGACGGCAGGAACACGCTCGCGGTCTCGCCCGGCCTGCGGGCACGCACGAAGCGGCCGATGGCCTGGGCGAAGTACAGCGGCGTCGAGGCGCTGGTCGCGTACACACCGACGGCGAGGCGTGGCACGTCCACGCCCTCGGACACCATGCGTACCGCGACCATCCACGGCTCGGTGCTCGCGCCGAACGAGGCGATCCGGTCCGAGGAGGTCGGCTCGTCGGAGAGCACCAGCGCGGGCTTCGTGCCCGAGATGTGTTCCAGCAGTTCGGCGTAGTCGCGGGCGCGGTCCTGGTCGGTGGCGATCACCAGGCCGCCCGCGTCGGGCATGCCGGTGCTGCGCAGCTGACGCAGCCGCATGTCGGCGGCGCGCAGCACGGCCGAGATCCAGTCACCCGCCGGGTCGAGCGCGGTGCGCCAGGCGCGGGCGGTCTGTTCGGCGTTCAGCGGCTCGCCGAGGCGGGCGGTGTATTCCTCGCCCGCACTGTCACGCCAGTGCGCCTCGCCGGAGTAGGCGAGGAACACCACGGGCCGGACCACGCCGTCGGCGAGCGCCTCGGAGTACCCGTAGGCGTGGTCGGCGCGCGAGCGCGGGAAACCGGACTCGTCGGGTTCGTAGGTGATGAACGGGATCTGGCTGTCGTCGCTGCGGAACGGGGTTCCGGTGAGCGCCAGCCTGCGGGTCGCGTCGCCGAACGCCTCGGCCGTCGCGTCACCCCAGCTCTTCGCGTCACCCGCGTGGTGGATCTCGTCGAGAATGACCAGGGTCCTGCGGTTTTCGGTGCGCACCCGATGCCGGGACGGGTGCGAAGCGACCTGGGCATAGGTGACGACGACACCGTGGTAATCGCCGGACGTGCCGCCCGTCGCGTTGGAGAACCGCGAGTCCAGCTGGATCCCCGCGCGGGCCGCGGACTGCGCCCACTGGTGCTTGAGATGCTCGGTAGGGGCGACGACGGTGATCTGGTCGACGGTGCGGTCGGCCAGCAGTTCGGCGGCGACCCGCAGCGCGAAGGTGGTCTTACCGGCGCCCGGCGTGGCCACCGCGAGGAAGTCGCGTGGCTTGGACGACAGGTACTTGGTCAGGGCCCGGCGCTGCCACGCACGCAGCGATCCGCCGCCCGATGTACCGGAGCTGTTCGGCGTCCCCGAGGCCTCGGGTCTAACCGAATCGCCCGGCGTCTCCGCTTTTCCCGCCACAGCGGCGCCACCCGACCCAGTCACGCAGTCGACCCTACTGGCCCGGCCCGGCGTGTTGCCAAACCGACGCGGCGTGGGCGATGGGCATCACATGTTCAACTACCGACACGCCGGAATTCACCCGTTGCCCGACGACACGTCGCCCCCGGAATCCGATGCGCACACCACTCGTGCGCGATGCTTGAGGGACGATGCCCGAGGAAAACGCCCTGCCGAACGAGCCACTGCGGACCGACATACCGTCGCTCAGCGGTGGCCTCGCCGCGCGCAAGCTCAGCTCGGCGCAACGGGTGACCATCCGACTGCGCCGGGCCCGCAGGAACACCGGCAGGCTGGCGGTACGGGTGGCGGTGAAGGCCTGGGACGACTCGATCTTCGCCAAATCCGCGGCCGCCGCGTTCTGGCAGACGTTGTCGCTGGCGCCGCTGCTGCTCGGGGTGCTCGGCAGCCTCGGTTACGTCGGCACCTGGTTCGGCCCGGACACCGTGCAGATCGTGGAGTCGAAGATCATCGCGTTCAGCCGGGACCTGTTCAGCTCCAGCGTGGTGACGGATCTGATCGAGCCGACCGTCGAGGACGTGCTCGGCAAGGGGCGCGGCGCGGTCGTCTCGGTGGGTTTCGTGCTGTCGCTGTGGGCCGGGTCGTCGGCGATGGCGACGTTCGTGGACGCGATCGTCGAGGCGCACGGTCAGCAGGACCTGCGACACCCGGTGTGGCAGCGGATCTTCGCGCTGCTGCTGTATGTCGCGTTCCTGGTGGCCTCGGTGTTCATCCTGCCGCTGGTGGCGCTCGGGCCGACGATCATCGGGCGGGTACTGCCGGAGCCGTGGCGGGTGACCGGGCTGCAACTGCTGGACTTCTTCTACTACCCCGGTGTCGGGTTGTTGCTGATCATCGTGCTGACCACGCTGTACAAGCTGGCGCTGCACACCTCGCTGCCCTGGCATCGCATGTTCGCCGGTGCGTTGGTCGCGGCGGTCTTCTTCATCGCGGCCAGTGAGGTGTTGCGCCGGTATCTGTCCTGGGTGACCAAGACCGGTGTGAGTTACGGCGCACTGGCCACGCCGATCGCATTTCTGCTCTTCACGTACTTTCTCGGGTTCGCCATCATCCTCGGCGCGGAGTTCAACGCCGCCGTGCAGGAGTTCTGGCCCGCGCGCACGACCCGGATGGAGCAGGTGCGCGAGTGGATCACCAATCAGCTCACCGGGGACTCGTCCGACGACGATCCGAAGACAGAAACCACTGAGACGGCGGAGAAGCCTCCGCCGTCACCTGTCGACACACCCGAGCAACCGGGCGCGACGTCCACGCAGACGCCGCCCCCGCAACCTCACTCGCCCTTTTTCAGCCCGTCGTAGACCTTCTTGCAGTCCGGGCAGACCGGCGAACCGGGCTTGGGCGACCGCGTCACCGGAAAGACCTCACCGCACAGGGCGACGACATGGGTGCCCATGACGGCGCTCTCCGCGATCCGGTCCTTCTTGACGTAGTGGAAGAACTTGGGGGTGTCGTCGCTCGTCGACTCGTCGGTGGTCGAATCGGGGCGAACCATGGTGTCGGTGCTCACGGATTCCATGATGCCGCATCCGCGCAAACAGTGACCGATCACGGTCCAGTGTCCGGCTGACCACACTGTGTGCACTGGGGCTCCGACAGTGGAAGACTCGAAGACATGCAGCAGCACGGCGACTCCCCCGACGCCGGCGACATCGGCCGTGGTGAGCGTCCGGACGTGACGATGCCGCCGAAATCCTCCGGCTACTTCCCCGGTACCGACGACAAGCATCCGGTGCTGATCACCGAGGCCCAGCCCTCGCTGGAAGACCAGCATCGCGCACGCGTACGCCGCTACACCATCATCATGGCGTTCCGCATCCCCTGCCTGGTGCTGGCCGCCATCGCCTACAGCACCTTCAGCAGCGCGCTGCTGTCGATCCTCATCATCGCGGTCTCCATCCCGCTGCCCTGGATCGCCGTCCTCATCGCCAACGACCGCCCACCGCGCCGCAAAGATGAACCGAGCCGCTGGGACGAGCGGCGCACCGCGCTGGAAGCGCGCCCGCACAACGCCATCGACAGCTGATCGCGGCCATCGGGTTGTAGACCCGCCGCCATGCCCACCAGTGAACACGGCAGCGCCCGATGGGGACACCACGGCGTCGAATATCGAGCAGAGCCGTTGCTAGGTCCCATTCTCGACTGCCGTCCGCGTGCCGCAAGATATAGCGACGTATCCGTCGCTGCCTGAGATCTGGACGTAGCGCTTTGTTGCGATGGCCGGCAGCCGGCCTTGTCAGGTGGTGACGCCGAGGTCGGTGCAGGCGCGGGCGGCGCTTTCGAGTGCGCCTTCGATCCAGGCTCGGCCTCGGGTGGAGGTGGCGTCGCCCGCGAAGACGACCCGCCCGTCCATTTCGGGGGTGCGGGTGTCGGGGCCGATCTCGACCGACTGCCCGGGCAGATAGATCGCCGCTTCGCCGTTGGCCCAGCGGTCCGTGGCCCAGGAGTGGGAGGCGTAGCCACCGGTCCACGCGGTGCGGACGGCGGGCCCGTGCACCTCGGCCAGGTGATCGAGGCATTCGGCCGCGCGTTCGGCCGGGAGCAGACCGTCCCAGGCATGCGCGTCGTCGGCCCAGGTGTAGGAGGCGATGACGACGCCACCGTCGCCGGTGGGGTGGGAGGGGTACACCGTCAGTCGTGGTGGGGCGTCGGTGACGTCGATGCCGCCGTGCCCGGCCCACCAGCGGGTGGAGAACTCGAGGAAGGTCTTGGTGGCGGCGTCGTGATGCAGTTCCGCGATCGCGCGTTGCTTACCGTAGGACAGGGCGGGTCGGAAGCCGACGTACCGCAGCAGGGAATACGGTGCCGCGACCACGATCCGATCGGCCTCGACGGTGGCGTTGTCGGCGCCGCAGAGCAGCCGCAGCCGCCGATCACGTCCATCGACCCCGTTCACCACGGAGTTCGTGATGATCTCCGCCCCAGCGGCTTTCGCGGCGGCGGCCAACTCGACGATCAATCGGTCGGTGCCGCCGACGATTTCGACCAGCTCGGTGCCGGGAGCGAGGTTGGTGGCGGTCATCAGGTTGTGGGTCAGACTCAAACCCATTCGGGCGGTGATGCCCTCGATGGAGCCGAGATGATCGATGCTCGACTCCGAAAGGCCCTGGGCGAGTAGCCAATCCCGCAGCGACATCTCGTCGTAGCGAGCCAGGAAGTCGGTCCACGCCTCGACATCGCTGTCCCGGTGCACGCCCGTGCGCGACAACACCTGATCCAGCAGCGCCCGGCCGTGCATCGATCCGGCGCCGAACACCGCGGCGATCGGTGCCGGATCGGTGGTGTACTCGGCCCGGGTCATCGAGACGCCACCGGCGCTGACCAGTCGATGCGGATGGGTCATGTGAAAGGGGCGGGTCGGGACATTCAGCCGGGCCAGCACCCCCGTGGTGACGGTGTGTGTGGTGGGGATGCGCATCGCACCGGCCTCGCCGTGACCACCGGTGGCCGTAAACGGTTCCCGCAGCGTCCGGATCCGGCCGCCCAGCCGGTCCGACCCCTCGAACACCCGCACCCGATGCCCCGCCCGCGCCATGATCCACGCCGCGGCCAAACCGGCGGCCCCGGCACCCACCACGACCACATCCTGCAGGCTGTCAGTGCGTCTCGGGCCCGCGCCGGCAAGCAACTCGCGGTGGAGTGCCCGAACGTCACGACCGGACTCGTCCACACCCACGATGTCACGGGCGACCAGCCGGGCCCGATCCCGCCGAGACGGTGAGATATCCGCGCTCCCAGCGTCGGGCCGCACCGCAGCACGGCCGGAGAAATGCCCGGAAGCGACCGCACCACCCGCCGCACCCAACACCAGCCCGGCGGCACCGGCAGCGGTGTAACGCAACAGATCTCGCCGACAAACGGTGTTCTCGCGCACGATCCAGCTCCTTTGCTGCGATCCGGTCCACACCACCGGATCGGCCGCACGAGCCGATCCGCGCCCCTCGGGTCACCGAGCCACCCTCAGCGCACACACTGTGCCACACGCCACCGCCCCAACTCGGTCACCCGAGGTGTGTCGCCACCAACCAGTCCCATGCCCCGCCTCGACTACCGCCCAAGGTCGACTCCCCACAGCCCCCGCGCGCAACCGCAGGTCACCGGCCGATATCGAGAGAGCACCCCATCAACTGCTACCGGCGGCATCCGCCGAGTAGGGCCGCTACCGAGTCGCGTTCACGCGCTGCATCGGTGGTGGGGACGTGGCGGCGACGTGTCAGGACTTGCGGCGGATGAAGGCGGACATCACAGCGGCGGTGGCGCAGAGGGCGCCGGCCAAGTACCAGGCCAGGTCGTAGCTGCCTTGGACGTCGCGGATGACGCCTGCGCCGGTGGCGGCGATGGCGGAGCCGATCTGGTGGGAGGCGAAGACCCAGCCGAAGGCGACGGGGCCGTCGTTGCCGAACAGTTCACGGCACAGCATGACGGTCGGTGGGACGGTGGCCACCCAGTCGAGGCCGTAGAAGATGATGAAGACCCAGAGGCTCGGCTGGGTGTGCGGGCCCAGCAGCGACGACAGGATCAGCAGGGACAGTCCGCGCAGCACGTAGTAGCCGACCAGCAGGTAGCGCGGATCGATGCGGTCGGTCAGCCAGCCGGAGGCGATGGTGCCCGCCACATCGAAGATACCGACCACGGCTAGCAGGCTAGCCGCAGCAGTCGGCGGCATGCCATGGTCGTGCGCGGCACTGACGAAATGGGTGCCGACGAGTCCGTTGGTCGACGCACCGCAGACCGCGAAACCACCTGCCAGCAGCCAGAATCCGGGCGTGCGTGCGATCTTGGCGAGCACCGTGAGGGCCCGGGACGCGCCGACCGCGGCCGGTGTGCGGACGCCGACCACACTGCCGGGCTCCGCGCCATACGCGGTGACCCCGACGTCACTCGGGTAGTCCCTGATGAACAGCAACACCAGCGGCACGACGGCCAGCGCCGTCCCGGCGACGATCAGCGACGGCAGCCGCCAGCCGTGCTCGTGCGCCAGCATCGACACCAGCGGCAGGAACACCAGCTGACCGGTCGCACCCGCCGCGGTGAGCACCCCGGTGACCAGTCCGCGCTGCCGCACGAACCAGCGGCCGGTGATGGTCGCCACGAACGGCATCGACATCGACCCGACCCCGACACCCACCAGCAGGCCCCAGGTCAACATCAGGTGCCACGGCTGGGTCATGAACACGGTGAACCCCGCGCCTGCCGCGACGAGCACCAGCGCGCCCGACACCACCTTGCGGATGCCGAACCGGTCCATCAGCGCCGCCGCGAACGGCGAAATCAACCCGTACAGCAGCAGATTCAGCGAGACCGCCGCGCCGATCGTGCCGTGCGACCAGCCGAACTCCGCGTGCAGCGGATCCATCAGCACACTGGGCACCGAGCGGAACGCGGCCGCACCGAGCAGCGCGACGAATCCGACTCCCGCCACGAGCCACGCCGGATGCGGACCGCGCCGGGCAACGGTGTCGTGCAACGGGACTGGCGGTGGTGTCTGCAGCTCGGTCACCCGCTGAGCCTGCCGGAAAACCGCCCGCGCAACGAGCGGCCGGAAGGCCACAAATCACCAAGATCGTGCCAGGACCGGCGACACGCCAATCTGCTCGACACCGCGCGTCGCTTTCCCTATGGTGGCTGCGGGTACAAGACAGGAGTCAACATGATTCGGTGGATCTGGGCTTTCCTGGACCGCCCCGCACAGCGATTCGACGACTGCGCGAAGTTCTGGGCCACGGTCACCGGCACCGAACTGTCCGCCCGCCGGGGCGAGCACGACGAATTCCTCACGCTGCTCCCCGATCCCGCGCTCTTCGCGGCCGCGGGGGTGAAGATGCAGGCGGTGACCGGTCTCGGCGGCGTCCATCTCGATCTCGACGTCGACCACATCCCGACGGCCGTGCGCAGCGCGCTCGACCTCGGCGCCGAGCTGGTTGCGAATCACCCGGACTACGCCGTCCTGCGCTCCCCCGGCGGCCAAACCTTCTGCCTCACCCCGAGCCGCCGCGGCCGGGGCACCCCCGCCCCCGCCACGACGGCACCCGACGGCACCCTCAGCCGCCTCGACCAGGTGTGCCTGGACATCGGCCCCGCCGACCATGCCGCCGAAACGGAGTTCTGGAAGTCGTTGACCGGCTGGACCTTCCGGCAAGGCAGCCGACCGGAGTTCGCCGATCTGCGCGCAGAGGAACCCCTCCCCATCCACCTGCTACTCCAGCGCCTCGACGACGACCGCCCCACCAGCGCCCACATCGACCTGTCCTCCTCGGACATCGAGGCCACCGCCCACTGGCACGAAACCCTCGGCGCCACAGTCGTAGACCGCTACGAACGCTGGATAGTCATGAACGACCCCGCAGGCGCCGTCTACTGCGTCACGGCTCGGGACCCGCGGGGCGGCTGAACCGTCGAGCGCACCACCCGCCGAGCCCGCTGATCGGGCGGTGGCAGAGTACCGATGTGCCTACGAACCGATCGACGACCACCGGATCCCTGCTCACCGCACTGTGCCCGGATTTGCGGACGGCGCTGACCAGGGTCGGCTACGACGCCGACACCCTGCTGGCGGTACTCGGCGAGGACGTGCACGCGGCGCTGGGCCGATCGGAACCGGTCCCGGTACGCCGAGCCGCACGCGAAGCCGGCGAGCTGGGCACGCTCATCCGGTTGCTGCTACTCGGCGACGCACTGCCCGAACGTGACGTCGCGGCCGCGCTGCTGCCGGTGGACATCGACCGCGCGGTGGCGGCGGGGCTGCTCGACCGTGCCGGCGACACCGTCCGCGCGGCACTGGATCTGCGCCCGCTCGACGCCGGCGCGGGCACCCGCTGGATCCTGTCCGACCTCGACGACTCGATGCGCAGGCGCACGCTCACCGAAGACCACGTGCTCGGTGTCGGCCACGCCTCCCTCTCGCTGTTGCGCGCCACCCCGACCCGCAAGATCGGCTCGGTACTCGACCTCGGCACCGGCTGTGGTGTGCAGGCCGTGCACGCCGCCTCCTACGCGAACCGGGTGACCGCCACCGACGTGAACGCCCGCGCGCTGTGGCTCGCCGAAGCCACCGCCGCACTCAACGGACTCGACATCGAGCTCCTCGAGGGCTCCTGGTTCGAGCCGGTCGCGGGGCGCCGCTTCGACCAGGTGGTGGCGAACCCGCCGTTCGTCGTCGGCCCCGCCAGGATCGAGCACACCTACCGCGATTCCGGGCTCGCCCTCGACGGCGCCAGCGAACTGGTGATCGGACAGGCGGCGGACCTGCTCACCCCCGGCGGCACCGCCGCGATGCTGGCGGCCTGGGTGCATGTGGACGGCGAGGACTGGCGGCACCGGGTGTCGTCGTGGCTGCCCGCGCACGGCGTCGACGCCTGGGTGGTGCAGCGCGACGTCGCCGACCCCGCCCTCTATGTCGGCACCTGGCTGCGCGACGCGGGCCTCGACCCACGCGACCCGGCCGCGCAGGCGCGCGCCGAGCAGTGGCTCGACGCGTTCACCGCCGCCGACGTCGAGGGCATCGGCTTCGGCTTCGTCTATCTGCGCGCCATCGACGCCCCGACCGAGTTGCTCGCCGAGGACCTCACGCACGGCTTCGACGACCCGCTCGGCGACGAGGCGACCCGCTATTTCGAGCGTTCGGCCTGGCTGCGTGCCGTCGCCGGCGACGAAAAACTGGCCTGGACTTCACGTTTCGTAGTGGACCCGGCGACCGCGCTGGAACGCGTCGCGCTGCCCGGCCCGGACGGCTGGACCGAGCAGGTCGCGCGGGTGCACCGCGGCGACGGGCCGCGCTGGCAGCACGAGGTGGACGAGACAACCATCTCGCTGCTGGCGGGAATGCGCGCGGACGGCCTCCCGTTATACGAACTGATCGAACTGCTGGCGGTTGCCCACGGGTCCGCCGAAGTGACCACCGAGTTCGCGGCCGACGCGTTGGCCGTGGTGGCCGGGCTGGTCCGGCACGGATTGGTGCGGCCGGTGTAAATCCGGCGATCGCGGGTAGGTCGGTGCAGGCACCGGACAGCAGGCGTTCCACCACTGGGAGCTTCTCAGGAACTTCTCAGACGAGAGTGAGGAAAACCGCACGTCAAAGCGGTTTATCTGAGCCACGACGGGGAACTTTATCTCTGTCGGGTCCGTTGTTCGGAGTGAGACACCACCGACAGGAGGCAAGTCATGACAAGCCCCGCCACCACTCGTGTGCGCATCAGCGATTCGGACCTCGACGCCCAGAGCCCCGCAGCCGATTTGGTACGCGTGTACCTGAACGGGATCGGCCGCACTGCCCTGCTCACGGCCGCCGACGAGGTCGAATTGGCCAAGCGTATCGAGGCGGGCCTCTACGCCCAGCACCTGCTGGAGACCGGCAAACGCCTGTCGGCCACCCGCAAGCGTGATCTGGCCCTCATCGTTCGCGAAGGCCAGGCCGCACGGTCGCACCTGTTGGAAGCCAACCTCCGCCTCGTGGTCTCCCTCGCCAAGCGCTACACCGGCCGCGGCATGCCGCTCCTCGATCTCATCCAGGAAGGCAACCTGGGCCTGATCCGCGCGATGGAGAAGTTCGACTACGCCAAGGGCTTCAAGTTCTCCACCTATGCCACCTGGTGGATCCGCCAGGCCATCACCCGTGGCATGGCCGACCAGAGCCGCACCATCCGGCTGCCTGTCCACCTGGTCGAGCAGGTGAACAAGCTGGCCAGGATCAAGCGCGAACTGCACCAGCAGCTCGGCCGCGAGGCCACCGACGCGGAACTGGCCAACGAGTCCGGCATCCCGGTCGAGAAGATCTCCGATCTGCTCGACCACAGCCGCGACCCGGTCAGCCTGGACATGCCGGTCGGCAACGACGAAGAGGCCCCGCTCGGCGACTTCATCGAAGACTCCGAGGCCACCTCGGCCGAGTCCGCGGTGATCGCCGGCCTGCTGCACCACGACGTGCGCAGCGTCCTTGCCACCCTCGACGAGCGCGAGCAGCAGGTCATCCGCCTGCGCTTCGGCCTGGACGACGGCCAGCCGCGCACCCTCGACCAGATCGGCAAGCTCTTCGGGCTCTCCCGCGAGCGCGTCCGTCAGATCGAGCGCGAGGTCATGTCGAAGCTGCGCAAGGGCGAGCGGGCCGACCGACTCCGCGCCTACGCCAGCTGACCCCCGTGCCGGACCACTCCGGCACCATATCGACGCCGGGCTCCCCCCGAGACCAGCCCGGCGTCCGGACCCGGTGACCCTTGGGGTCACCTGCCAACGCCGGCCGGTGCCGCGTATCTCCGCCCCCTCCGGGATAGCGCGAGCCGGTCGGCGTGAATTGTGCCGGGTCGTCCAATTCCGCGACGGCCCAATGACTCCCGGCAGCAGCTCAGCTGCTGGATGCGTCACCCCTTCCCGATAACGCGCCGCCAGCGCGGCGAAGGCCCGCGGGCTCCCGAGGCATACGTGGGCTCCCCAGGCAGATCCGGGTACGTCCGTCCGCCGTCGGCATCCAGGACATTGACAATGCCGTAGCCGGCCGGGGGTCAGCCGAGGCGGCGGGGTCCCGTGTCGAAACGGCTTGGTTCGGGGCCGATTCGGCCGCGGGCGTAGAGGATTTCGGCGGAGTTGGTGGAGGCCAGGACGGGGTCGAAGGAGAGTTCGCGCATGTGCGGGAGGTCGTCGAAGAGGGCTGAGATGCGTTGGGCGAGTTCGGCAAGGGCGGCCTTGTCGACGCGGGGGCTGGCGGGGGTGCCGGAGAGCAGGGGGGCTGCCCGCGGGGCGTCGATCAGGGCCGTCGCCTCGTCGGCGGTGAGGGGTAGGGCTCGGTAGGCGCGGTCGCCGAGGAGTTCGATGATCAGGCCGGAGAGGCCGAACTCGATGACCGAGCCGAAGGACGGGTCGTCCTGGACACGCAGGACGCAGCCGACGCCCTTGGTGGCCATCTTCTGGATGTGCAGCACCGGGTCGCCGCACAGTTCGACCAGGTCCGCGTAGGCCTGTCGCACCGCTTCCTGGCGCCACAGGTCCAACCGGACACCGGTGAGATCCGGTCGGCGGCGCCACATTTCGCCGGTCGCCTTCGCCGCGACCGGGTAGCCGAGTTCTTCGGCCGCGGCGACCGCCTCATCGGCGCTGCGCACCTCGCGGAACTCCACCACCGAAATGCCGTAGCAGCCGAGCAGCTCGACGGTCTCCAGGTCGGTGAGCCGGCGGCCGCCGGACTCGGCCATCCACTGCGCCACCAGCGTGCGTGCGCGTTCGGTGTCGATCCCGTCCGGGCGCATCACCTGCGACACCGGCCGGGTTCGCCACTCCGCGTAGCGCCGGACCCGAGCCAGTGCCCGTGCGGCGCGCTCCGGGTCGGGATAGGACGGAATCGATCCGCGTACCGCCGTCGCGCCCGCGCCGCGGACCGCCAGGAGATGCGGAATGCCTTGTTCGGCAATGAATGTCGTGAGAATCGGTTTGCCCGAGTCGGGGACCGCCGCCGCGGCCGCGCGGACGGCGTCGGCGAAACCGGCCATCGGCAGCGGGACCGGCGGCGCGAAAACCACGAGCACCGAGTCGATGTCCGTCGATCGCAGCGCCGCCACCGTCGCGTCGAGGTAGGCACCGGGAGTCGCCTGGGGTCCCAGGTTCACCGGGTCGCCGACGGTCAGCCCCTCGCTCTGCGCGGCATCGACGGCAAGCCAGTTCAGCGCCGCGCTGTTGCCGACCACCGCCAACCGGGAACCGCCGGGCAGCGGCTGATAACCGAGCAGCGCGGCGCAGTCGAACAACTCCGAGATGGAGTCGACCTGCACGATGCCCGCCTGCGCGAACAGGTCTCGCACGATCGAGCGGTCCATGTCGCCCGCCGGTTGGGCGGCGTGGCGGCCGCTGCTCACCGCGACGATCGGCTTCGTCCTGGCCACCCGGCGCGCGATCCTGGAGAACTTGCGCGGGTTACCGAAACTCTCCAGGTAGAGCAGGACGACATCGGTATCCGGGTCGGTGTCCCAGTATTGGAGCAGGTCGTTGCCGGACACGTCGGCGCGGTCACCGGCCGACACGAACGTCGACAGCCCCAGGTTCCTGGCCGCGGCCTCCCCGAGGATGGCCGCTCCCAACGGCCCGGACTGACAGAAGAACCCGATCCGCCCGCGGCTGGGCAGCACCGACGCCAGCGTCGCGTTGAGCGCAACCTCGGGGTCGGTGTTCACGATGCCGAGCGCGCTCGGGCCGACCACCCGCATCCCGTGTCCCCGTGCGGCGGCGACCAATTCCCGCTCGGCCGTCCCACCGGCCACCCCGGTCGTGTCGAAGCCCGCGGTGAGCACGACCAGCCCCTTGACGCCCTTGGCCATACAGTCGTCGAGCACCGAGCCGATCGCCTCCGGCGGCACCGCGACCACCGCGAGGTCGACCTCGTCGGGGATTTCCCGCACCGTCGCGTAGGCGCGCACGCCGCGCACCGCACGCCGATTCGGATTCACCGGGAAAATCGGCCCTTGGAACACCCCGGACAGCAGGTTGTTCAGCACCGCGCCACCCACCCGGCCGGTGCTCGGCGTCGCGCCGATCACCGCCACCGATCGTGGGGTGAGCAGATTCCCCACGCTGCGCGCCTCGGACGCCCGCTCGCGCGAATCCCGCACGGAGAGCAGGGCTTCGGTGGGGTCGATGGCGAACTCCAGGTGCAGCACCGACCCGTCCCTGCTGCGCTCCACCTGATAGCCCGCGTCCCGGAAGACCGTCACCATGGTGGTGTTCTCCGCGAGCACCTCGGCGACGAAGGTCTCGATCTTGTTCTCCGCGGCGGCACCGGCCAAGTGCTCCAACAGGATCGAGCCGAGCCCGCGCCCCTGATGCGCGTCGGCCACCACGAACGCGACCTCCGCGGACCGCCGCCCGTCCCGGTTCAGCAGCTCGTACCGCCCCACCGCGACGATCGCGGTACCGAGCACCAGCACCAAGCCGACGCGGTCGTGATAGTCGACGTGGGTGGTCCGGTACAGGTCCTTCGGCGAGATCCGCGGGTACGGCCCGAAATAGCGCAGATACCTGGTCCGATCCGACAGTGCGGCGTGGAACTCCTGCATCGCGTCGGCGTCGTCCGGCGTGATCGGTCGCAGCCGGACCACGCCGCCGTCGGAGGCGAGCACGTCGGCGAACCAGTGCTGCGGCGGCGGAGGCGGGACCGCCGGTGTGTCCGGAGTGTCTACGGGGTCAGTCACGAGGGTCCTCCGGGTCGAGGCCGAGCAGTCCGAAACTCGCTCGGCGGGTGGCCAGCACGGCCGTGTCGATGGCGCGTTGGGCGCGGTCGAAACGCGCGTCCCCAGTCTCCCCCGTGCCGCCGGGGCCATCCCACGGGCGGTAGGCGATGTCGCCGCCGTCACCCATGGTGCGCGGCGGCTCCACCTTCGGCGCCGCCGCGCGGACCTGATCGATCCACTGCTGGGGAATCTCGGTCTCCGGTGCGATGGTGCGGTCCAGCGCGGTAGCCAGCAGGTGCGTCCAGGCCCGCGGCACCACCCGGACCAGCCCGTAGCCGCCGCCTCCGACGGCGAGCCAGCGCCCTTCGGCGTGTTGGTCGGCCAGGTCGCGCATGGCGCGGAAGGCGGCGCGCTGGCCGTCCACGGTGAGTTCCAGATCGGCGAGCGGGTCCTCGCGATGGGTGTCCACCCCGCATTGGCTGACCACGATCTGCGGCCGGAACGCCGCGACCGCACCGGGCACCACCGCGTGAAAACCGCGCAACCACTGGGCGTCTCGGGTGCCGGGCAGCATCGGCAGATTGATCGCGCTCCCCTCGGCCGCGCCGGTGCCCGTCTCCTCCGGCCAGCCGGTGTTCGGCCAGAGGGTGGCCGGGTGCTGGTGCAGCGAGACGGTGAGCACCCGCGGGTCGGCGTAGAACGCGCGCTGGACACCGTCACCGTGGTGCACGTCGACGTCGAGATAGACGATGCGGTCGAAGCCGTGGTCCAACAGCCAGGAGATGGCCACCGCCGCATCGTTGTACACGCAGAACCCGGACGCCGAGTCCGCCATCGCGTGGTGCATGCCACCGCCGATGCTCACCGCACGCCTGGTCCGGCCCTCGGCGATCTCCCTGGCCGCGGCCAGGGTGCCGCCGACGATCACCGACGCCGCCTGGTGCATGCCGGGGAAGACCGGGTTGTCCGGCGAACCAAGACCGTACGGCGGGGCCTGTGGCGATCCGGCGGGCGCGGTGGCGTGCTCGACCGCGTCGATGTACTCGGCGGTGTGGATGCGCAACAAGTCGGCTCGATCGGCCGCGGCGGGTGCCAATAACTCGACACCGTCGAGTAATCCGAGACTTTCGGCGAGCGCCATGGTGAACTTCAGGCGCGCAGGTTTCATCGGATGCTGCGGAGTCCAGGTGTAGTCGAGAAACCGGTCGGTCCACACGACAGTTCCTGGGCTGCGCTGTTCGCCGGGTGGCGCCGGACGTTCGCCGCGCGGTGCAGTGGCCATGCTCGCAACGCTACGCGGGAAGGTACGCACCCTGTCGAACGTTGGTATGCAGTAGAAATACAGATAAGTGCGATCGCGGCGGCTAGCCGTGCGCCGAACGGAATCCCGCATTGCCGCCGACCATGCGGCGCGACGCCGTCCGGCGCAGGGCCGTGTCGGTGTGCGTAGGTAGAATTCGTGCCGACGAAGGGGTAACTGGTGAAAGATCTGGTCGACACCACGGAGATGTATCTCCGTACCATCTACGACCTCGAGGAGGAGGGCGTGGTGCCCCTGCGTGCTCGCATCGCCGAGCGCCTCGAACAGAGCGGACCGACGGTGAGCCAAACCGTCGCTCGGATGGAGCGCGACGGTTTGCTGCTGGTCGCCGGAGACCGGCATCTCGAGCTGACCGAGAAGGGCCGCAGCATGGCGGTCGCCGTGATGCGCAAGCACCGGCTCGCCGAACGACTGCTCGTCGACATCATCGGCCTGGACTGGCAGAACGTGCACGCCGAGGCGTGCCGCTGGGAACACGTGATGAGCGAGGACGTCGAACGGCGTCTGGTCGAGGTGCTCAACCACCCGACCACCTCCCCCTACGGCAACCCGATCCCCGGCCTGGACGAGCTGGGCATCGCGCCGCCGGCCTCCGCCGAGGAATCCCTGGTTCGCCTCTCGGATCTGCCGCAGGGCCAGGTGCACGCCGTCGTCGTGCGCAGGCTGGCCGAGCACATCCAGACCGACCCCGAGGTCATCGGGCAGCTGCGTGAGGCGGGTGTGGTGCCCGACGCGCGCGTGACCGTCGAGAACAAGCCCGGCGCGGTGGTCATCACCGTGCCCGGCCACGACGGGTTCGAGCTGTCCGACGAGATGGCGCACGCCGTCCAGGTCAAGCTGGTCTGACGCGTGAAACTTCTGGTCACCGGCGGTGCCGGGTACGTCGGCGGCGTCTGCGCGCAGGTGCTGCTCGAAGCGGGTCATGAGGTCGTCGTCGTCGACGACCTGTCCACCGGCAACGCCGAGGGCGTCCCGTCTGCCGCCCGCTTCGTCGAGGGCGATATCGCGCAGGCCGCGACCGCCCTGCTCGGGGCTGAAACCTTCGACGGCGTCCTGCATTTCGCGGCGCAATCGCTGGTCGGCGAGTCGGTACAGCAGCCGGAGAAGTACTGGCACGGCAATGCGGTGAAGACCTTCGAACTGCTGGAGGCGATGCGCAAGGCGGGCACGCCACGCCTGGTGTTCTCCTCCACCGCCGCCGTCTACGGCGAACCGGAACAGGTGCCGATCACCGAGGACGCGCCGACCCGGCCGACCAACCCGTACGGTGCGTCGAAGCTCGCCATCGATCACGCCATCACCTCCTACTCGATCGCGCACGGACTGGCGGCGACCAGCCTGCGCTACTTCAACGTCGCCGGCGCCTACGGTGGCCTCGGCGAAAACCGCGTGGTGGAGACACATCTCATTCCGCTGGTGCTACAGGTCGCGCTCGGGCACCGCAAGGCGATCTCCGTCTTCGGCACCGACTGGCCGACCCCGGACGGCACTGCCGTGCGCGACTACATCCACATCCGCGACCTCGCCGAGGCTCACCTGCTGGCCCTGGCCAGCTCCGAGCCGGGCACCCACCGCATCTACAACCTCGGTAGCGGCACCGGATTCTCGGTCCGCGAAGTGATTTCGGCGTGCGAACGCGTCACGGGCCTGCCCATCGCCGCCCAGGACGCCCCTCGGCGCCCTGGCGACCCGGCGACCCTCATCGCCTCCAGCGATCGGGCCATCGCCGACCTCGGCTGGCACCCGCGACACAACGACCTGGACGAGATCGTCGCCGACGCCTGGGATTTCCTCCAGTCGCTCGGCCCCCGCGCACACAGCGCTCGCTGAGCACCCGAGTCCCGCATCGACCGGGGCAGCACGGCCAGCCACCGCCGCCACGCTGCCCCGGTCGTCTGCTTCGTACCCCGCAGGCACACAACGGGTTCGAAGCAGTTCATGGGAGCGGCGAGCCCAGATCGATACCGAGGTCCGCGGCGGTGTCGTACCCGCTGCGCGCCAGCCGACGCAGTTGGTCGGGGCGCATGCCGAGGTGCAACGATGTCTCCAGCAGTGTCGCCAGCGGGTGGTCTGGATCGGCGTCCAACGCGGCGTCCAGTGCGATGCCTGCCAGCGGTCCGTCGCCGCGCACATAGGCGCTGTACCCGAGCAGTGCCGCCGCTTCGGCGCGATCGCGGCCGGTCAACGCGCGGGTCAGCGCCGCCCACAGACCTTCGGCGGCGACGGCGTGATCGCCGACGGCCAAGGCGAACATGGTGTCGCGGACCGCTCGATCCCGCAGGGCGGCGGCGAGTTCCGCGATTTCGGGCACCATGAGCTGCCCGCCGGACTCGGTGTTCGCGATCTGCCACAGCACATAGTCGAGCGCTTCCCTGCTGTAGGAGCTCGGATCGCCGCGCCGCACCGCCCGCGCATACCGATCGCGCGCCACCGCGACCGCACTGTCCAGCAGCGCCGCCACCTGATCTTGCAGCTCGACGTCCTCCGCGACCATCGCCGTCAGTTCCGCTCTGGAGCCGCGCACGTGCTTGCCGTCGAGCACGTTCGACAGCGCGACCACCGAGGTCGCCGGATCCGGCAGCGCCCCACGCCGATCCGGGCCGAGCAAGCTCCACCAGCCTTCGTCGGCCTCGATCGCACGCACCACCCAGGCGCCGGCCAGCGCGATATCGTGCGCGGCGAGTCGCCGGTCGAGCGCGTCGATCAGCACCTCGAATCGTCCGGTGCCGCACTGCTCCCCGATCTCCGAGCGGTGCTCCGTCGGTTCCACGGCGCGATCGTCGACCACCACCGCCAGCACCTCGGCCACGTCGTCGTGCGCACAGATCTGCATCACGCACTTCGCCACCATCCCGGCCCGCAGCCTGCGCCGCCCACCGTCCTGGTCCAGATCGAACCGCACCACCGCGTCGACGATCGCCCCGCCGCCGCGCCCCGGTGCGGACCGCAGCACCAGCACGACCAGCGACCGCTCCGGCGGAAACCCGATCATCGCGGGCACCGCCGCGATCAACTCCCCCGGCTCGTCCACGTGCACAGCGCTATCCGGCTCGTCCACATCGAACGGCGGCGCCTGATCGGCGCACACCACCATCCGCCCGTGCTCGGCCAGCTCGAACACGTCGCCCTCGGCCAGCTCACCGAACCCGGCATCCAGCGAAGCGCCGATCCGCTCGATCTCCGCATCGAACAGGGGCGCGCCCGTCTGATCGAAATCCGCAGTGGGCACAACATCTTCCGCCCGTACCGGATCGCCCCGGTGCACCGTGTCGCCTATCCCGTCGAAATCCACGTCGAGCGCAGCCGCACCGGTCAGGTCGATATCAGCGCTGAGCACGGCATCGTCCACCCGCACAGCGTCTTCCGGCCACGCGGCGTCCTCCGAGCCCATGGAACCTTCAGATCGCACGCCGCCCTCCGAGCGCACACCGCCCTCCGAGCGCACACCGCCCTCCGAGCGCACACCGCCCTTCGAGCGCACACCGCCTTCAGATCGCACGCCGCCTTCAGATCGCACATCGCCTTCCGAGCGCACGCCGCCTTCCGAGCGCACATCGCCTTCAGATCGCACGCCGCCTTCAGATCGCACATCGCCTTCCGAGCGCACATCGCCTTCAGATCGCACAGAGCCTTCCGAGCGCACATCGCCTTCCGAGCGCGCAGTGGTCCCCGCCTGCGTAGTGGCACGGACTCGCTCGATGGCCTCCTCCAGCACGGTCGCCACATCCGGGTCTGTCTCGGAGCTGGGCACGACATCGTCCAGTCGTACGGTGTCGTCGGACTGCCTGCCATCGTCGAGAGAACCGTCGGACGGACCGCTGACGACGGAATGCTCGCTACCGTCGATTCGCCTGTCATCGTCCGCCCGCTGCGTCCCTTCGGCCCTCGTCTCACCTCCGGGCCGAAGAAACCTGCACGATCGCATCGCCGCAGCGAGGCTCACCGGTGCTCGGGAACCGGATGTGCCGCGCAGCAACGACGGACGCGCACAGAACAGCTCATCGCCGGCAGGTCCGGTGTCGCCGTGCCGGGAATCGGCCTGTGCCGCAGCACGACCGGTGGGTTGGGGGTTCGAGGGAGTGGTCATGGCGTCGAGACTGCCCGCGACCCGCGCCGAGCCCGCCGCGCCGACCTGCCGATTCAGCCACCCTGGGGAATTCCACCGCGCTGTGGACAACTCGAGCGCGGCAACCCGGCAGCGCTGATCGACAGTCAGCGAGAACTGCTACCGTGCCGCGCCGGCCACCCGCCGCACGGCGGTGGAGAACAGCTCGTCCACCGCCGTCACATCCGGCTCGGCACCGGAAAAAGACATGTAGGTCACAGTGATTCGCACATCGTCGACCTGCCCGACCGCCGTCCGCATCGTCTCGGTCAACCCGGCGCCGCCGACATCCGGTGTCACCGTCCGCCGCAACGCCAACGCATCGTCCGCGTCGATCGACGGCGCGGGCACGAGCTCGGTCGTCACGGTCGTCAGCGCCCCACCGCGGCTGACCCGCACCGACGCACACTGTTTCAGCTGGCTGCGCAGCGCGGCGAGCGGCTGCTCGGTCCGCGTCAGTTCCACCGTGAGGGTGGCCCGGCTGGCATCGTCGGTACCGACGGCGATCTCGGTCTTGTTCGCCCCGAACACCTGCTGCGGTGGCGTGCATTCCTGCGGCTGCACCCGCGCGCCCCGCCCCGCTCCGGTCAGATCCCCGGCCGCCTGCGCCGCCGCTTCGGGCGGCAGCACCACCGCCGGATACCTGGCCGGAAACTGCGCGGGTTCGACCAGCAGGCTCGACAGCGCGGCACCCACCCGCCGCGTCACCTCCGTCTGCTCGACCGCGACCGGATGACCGGCCACCGTCGCCCCACACCCGGCGAGCAACCCCGCACACGCCGCGGCCATGGCGAGGCTCACCCCTCTGCGTGCCGAATTCGCCACAGTCACCCGGCCCACTGTGCCAAACTCCCGGTGCCCACCCGCCTCGCCACGCCGCCGTACCGGGAATGCGCGGGGCGCCGATGCTGTTGGCTCGTCGTATGGGTCGGTGTCCCGCCCGTGCGCGGTGATGGTCACCGGCATGGGGGACAATGGACATGGTCCCCGTCTCGGACGCCGCTCGTCTCGCACGACTCAGGTGTCGAACGCCCGAGCAGCAGCCGTGCCGGCGGACCCGCGCAGGAAGGAGTACGCGATGGACCACGAGTCGCGAATGTACGAACTGGAGTTCCCAGCTCCGCAGCTGTCGTCCGACGATGGCGCGGGTCCGGTCCTGGTGCACGGACTGGAAGGTTTCACCGATGCCGGGCATGCGGTGCGGCTGGCCACCACGCACCTGCGCGAGAGCCTCGAGAGTGAACTGGTCGCCTCGTTCGACGTGGACGAGCTGCTCGACTACCGCTCGCGGCGCCCGCTCATGACGTTCAAGACCGACCACTTCTCCGAGTACGCCGAGCCCGAGCTCAACCTCTGGGCGCTGCGTGACACGGCGGGTACCCCGTTCCTGCTGCTCGCGGGCATCGAGCCGGACCTGCGCTGGGAGAAGTTCACCACCGCGGTGCGCCTGCTCGCCGAACAGCTCGGTGTGCGGCGCAGCATCGGCCTCAGCGCCATCCCGATGGCGATCCCGCACACCCGCCCGCTCGGCGTGACCGCGCACTCCTCGGACCGCGACCTCATCCCCGAGCATCAGCGCTGGCCCGGCGAGTTACAGGTGCCCGGCAGCGCGTCCTCGCTGCTGGAGTATCGGATGGCCCAGCACGGTCACGAGTCGGTCGGCTTCTCCGTGCATGTGCCGCACTACCTCGCGCAGACCGCCTACCCCGAGGCCGCACAGACCCTGCTGGAGAACGTCGCCGACAACGCGGGCCTCGACATCCCGCTCGCCGCACTGGGCGAGGCGGCGGCCAGGGTGCGTGAACAGGTCAACGAGCACATCGCCGGAAACTCCGAGGTGGAGACCGTCGTGCACGCGCTGGAACGCCAGTACGACAGCTTCGTCAGCGCTCAGGAACGCCAGTCGAGCCTGCTCGTCGGTGACGGCGAACTCCCCAGCGGCGACGAACTCGGCGCCGAATTCGAGCGCTTCCTCGCCGAGCAAGGCGGCTACGAGGGTGGGGACGGCCCCGAACCGGGCGAGCAGCGGTAGCAAGCCCGTATGCGGCAGCCCGTAGGGTGTTCGGAGTGGATCTGACCGAGCTGCTGGAGATACCGGGAACCGACGCCGACGCGCTGTACGAGTCCTTCGGGGCGTGGGCAGCCGAGCAGGGCACCCCGCTGTATCCGGCGCAGGACGAGGCGCTATTGGAGTTGGCGTCGGGATCCAATGTCATCCTCGCGACGCCGACGGGTTCGGGGAAGTCCCTGGTCGCGGTCGGCGCTCACCTCATCGCGCTGACCCAGGGGAAACGCACCTACTACACCGCGCCGATCAAAGCGCTGGTCAGCGAGAAGTTCTTCGCCCTGTGTGAGGTTTTCGGCGCCGAACGCGTCGGCATGGTCACCGGCGACGCCGCGGTCAACGCCGACGCACCGATCATCTGCGCCACCGCGGAGATCCTGGCGAACCTCGCCCTACGCGAAGGTTCGGCGGCCGACGTCGGCCAGGTCGTGATGGACGAATTCCACTTCTACGCCGACCCCGACCGCGGCTGGGCCTGGCAGGTCCCGCTGCTGGAACTCCCCCGCGCCCAGTTCCTGCTGATGTCGGCCACCCTCGGCGAGGTCGACTTCTTCGCCGAGGACATGCGGCGCCGCACCGGACGGCCGTCGGCGATCGTCGCAGGCACCGAACGTCCGGTGCCGCTGACCTTCTCGTACGCGCGCACCCCCATCACCGAGACCCTGGAAGAACTCGTCACCACCCATCAGGCCCCGGTCTACGTGGTGCACTTCACCCAGGCCGCCGCCTTGGAACGGGCCCAGGCGCTGACGAGCGTGAATTTCGCCACCCGTGCCGAAAAGGACGCGATCGCCACCGCCCTGGGTGAGTTCCGTTTCGCCTCCGGCTTCGGCAAGACGCTGTCGCGGCTGATCCGCCACGGTATCGGCGTGCACCACGCGGGCATGCTGCCGAAATACCGCCGCCTCGTCGAACGACTGGCCCAAGAGGGTCTGCTGAAAGTGGTCTGCGGCACCGACACCCTCGGCGTAGGCATCAACGTCCCCATCCGCACCGTGCTGCTCACCGGCCTGACCAAGTACGACGGCGTGCGCACCCGCAGGCTGAAAGCCCGTGAGTTCCACCAGATCTCGGGCCGGGCGGGCCGCGCGGGCTACGACACCATGGGCACGGTCGTCGTGCAGGCCCCGGAGCACGAGGTGGAGAACACCCGCATGCTCGCGAAGGCGGGCGACGACCCGAAGAAGCAGCGAAAGGTGGTGCGTCGCAAGCCACCCGAGGGTTTCGTCTCCTGGAGCGAGGAGACATTCGACCGCCTCGTCGCCGCCCAGCCGGAGCCGATGGTCTCCCGTTTCACTGTGACGAACTCCATGCTGCTCAACGTGATTGCCCGGCCGGGCAACTGCTTCGACGCCATGCGCCACCTGCTCGAGGACAATCACGAGCCGCGCCCGGCCCAGCGCAGACACATCCTGCGCGCCATCCGCCTCTACCGCGCGCTGCGCGACGCCGGGGTGGTCCAGCAGCTCGACGAACCCGACGCGCAGGGCCGCCGCGCCCGCCTCACCGTCGACCTGCAACGCGACTTCGCCCTCGACCAGCCGCTGTCGCCGTTCGCGCTGGCCGCCTTCGAGCTCCTCGACAAAGACGCGCCCACCTATACCCTCGATGTGGTGTCCCTCATCGAATCGACCCTGGAGGATCCGCGCCAGCTGCTGATGGCTCAGCAGCACAAGGCGCGTGGCGTGGCGATCAATGAGATGAAGGCCGACGGCATCGAGTACGACGAGCGGATGGAGCTGCTCGAAGAGGTCACCTGGCCCAAACCCCTCGCCGAGCTGATCGAGCCCGCCTTCGAGACCTACCGCGCCGGCCATCCATGGGTGTCCGAGTTCGCGCCGTCACCCAAGTCGGTGGTTCGCGACATGATCGAACGGTCGATGACCTTCGCCGAGCTGATCTCGTATTACGAACTGGCTCGCTCCGAGGGCGTGGTGCTGCGCTATCTCGCCGATGCTTACCGCGCGCTGCGCCGCACCGTGCCCGATGCCGCGCGCACCGAGGAACTCGACGACATCACCGAGTGGCTCGGCGAGCTGATCCGCCAGGTCGACTCCAGCCTGCTCGACGAGTGGGAGCAGCTCACCAACCCCGGCGCGGAGATCGACGCCGACCAGCTCGCCTTCGGCGCCGAGACGGTGCGCCCCATCTCCGCCAACGAGCGCGCGTTCCGGGTGATGATCCGCAACGCCATGTTCCGCCGGGTCGAGCTGGCCGCGCTGCGCCGCTGGGACGCGCTGGCCGACATGGGTATCGGACCGGATTGGGAGGCCGAGCTGGCCCCGTACTTCGCCGAGTACGAGCGCATCGGCACCGGCCAGGACGCACGCGGACCGCAACTGTTCCAGATCGAACGAAGACCCGGTTTCTGGCAGGTGCGCCAGGTCCTCGACGACCCGGCGGGCGACCACGGCTGGTCGATCGTCGGTGTGGTGGACCTGGCCGAGTCCGATGCCGCCGGTGAGGTCGTCTTCGACGAAATCACGGTGTCCGCCGGCTGACCACGCACCGCCGCCCCACCCGATATCTACAGAATCCATACAGGTCACCGCCCTCTTCGCGCCCGTATTCTGGTGCCGTCCGGGGGTGCGGCCGACGCGAGGTTTGACGGATTCGTTTCTGGGTAGGGGCCGCTGATACTCTCTCCGCTGCTGCCAAGCGAAAGATCAACTATGCCCGAATCACCGTTCCTTGTCATCTATCCCGAGCGAGTGCGCGAGAACTACAGCGCACTCCATGCCGCCATGCCCGCGGCAAGGATTCGCTTCGCGGTCAAGGCAAGCCCGGTGCCGGAGATCATTCGAGCACTCGACGAGGAAGGCGCCGAGTTCGATGTCGCCAGCATCGGCGAGATCGAGCTGTGCCTGGCGCTGGGTGTCGAACCGGACACACTCTGCTACGGCAATCCGATCAAGAAGGCCGCCGACATCGCCCGCGCCTACGCGCTGGGTGTGCGCCGGTACGCCTTCGACACCGAGGACGATCTGCTGCGCATCGTCGAGCACGCGCCTGGCTCCGAGGTCGAATGCCGCTTCCTGGCTTCGGCGCCGGAGTCGCGCACGCCGTTCGGCGCCAAGTTCGGCTGCACGCCGGGCGAGGCGTTCCGGCTGCTGGTGCGGGCGCGCGATCTGGGATTGATCGTCGGCGGGCCGTACTTCCACGTCGGGTCCCAGCAGCTCGATCCGGACGCGTGGCGGATCGGCATCGAGCAGGCGGGCCGGATCGTGGAAGCCTTGGCCGACAAGGACATTCACGTCCGATCGGTGAATATCGGTGGCGGACTGCCGATCGCGTACGCCGACCCGGCGCCCGCGCTGCCCGAGATCGCGGCGGTGGTCGACGCCGCCGTGACCGAATTCCTGCCCGAGACCGCCGGATTGGTGGTCGAACCCGGCCGCGCGCTGGTCGGTTCCGCGGGCATCATCCACGCCGAGGTCGTCGGCGTGCGCGTCGCGCCGGACGGGCGACGCTGGGTGTATCTCGACATCGGCCGCTACAACGGAATGGCCGAGACCGAGAACGAGTACATCGCCTATCGGTTCCTCACCGATCGGGACGGTGACCCCGTCGACGAGGCGGTGGTGGCCGGTCCGACCTGCGACGGAGACGATGTACTGTATCAACGCACGCGAGTCCTCCTACCGACCACGTTGCGAGCCGGTGATCGCATCCAGATCCTCGACACCGGCGCCTATACCGCGAGCTATTCGTCGGTGTCCTTCAATGGTTTTCCGCCCCTGACGGTTCATGTCTCGGGCGCTGAGCGAGAGTGAGTTTGCCATGACGGCGGATTTCACCGGCTGGCATGTGCTGGCCGAGTTCGGTGGTGTCGACGCGACCCTCTGCGACGACCTCGAACGCCTCGAATCGGCGTTGCGTGAGTCTTTGATCGCGGCGGGCGTCACCATCTGCGATGTCGTACACAAGAAGTTCGATCCGCAGGGGGTGACTGTCCTCGCGCTGTTGTCGGAGTCTCACGCCTCGATTCACACCTATCCAGAGTCCGGCGACATCTTTGTCGACGTCTTCACCTGCGGCAGTATCGGCGCCGGCGCGTCGAAGGCCGTCGAACTGTTGCGAGACAAGTTGTCTCCCAAGGATGTTCGCATGCAGGTCATCCGCCGCGGGCACGGCTCGCAGCGGATCGAGGAGCCGGTGGGCGCGGGTTTGACCCGCATCTGGGACCTGCACGAGGTGATCGTTGACACCCGTACCCCGTTCCAGCACATGGTGATCGCGCGCACCGAGCAGGGCATCAGCCTGTTCTCCGACGACGATCGCCAGTCCACGGAGTTCTCCCAGCTGACCTACCACGAGGCGATGATGGTTCCGGCCTTCGCGCTCGCCGAGAAGCTGGACAAGGTGCTCATCATCGGCTCCGGTGAGGGCGTGGCCAGTCAGATGTCGGTCGCCGCGGGCGCGACACTGGTCGACCACGTCGACATCGATCAGCTCGAGGTCGAGCTGTGCGCCGAGCACCTGCCCTACGGCTACACCAGCGCCGACCTGGCCGCCGCCGTCAAGGGCGAAGGCCCGATCAAGGTGCACTACGCCGACGGCTGGGACTTCCTCGCCAAGGCCGCCGAGGCGGGCACCCGCTACGACGTCATCGTGATCGACCTGCCCGACGAGCGGGTCGAGGACGCGCAGCACAACCGCCTCTACGAGTCGGAGTTCCTGTCCCGATGTCGGGCCCTGCTCGCCCCCGGCGGCGTGCTGAGCGCGCAGGCCGGTTGCGCGACCATGTGGCGCAACGAAACATTGAAGCGGTCCTGGAATCGGTTCCACGAACAGTTCGGCACCGTCGTGCAGTACGGCAGCGACGAGCACGAGTGGACGTTCCTGTTCGGCACGAACGAGCAGCTGGCCGACCCGGTTCAGGCCATGACCGACCGTCTGCCCACCCTGCCCTACCGGCCCGAGACCGTCGACGCGCGAGCACTCGTGCGCGGCGCGATCGAACCCCACGCCCTGCGCGTGTAGCACCCTCCGAACGCACCGGCCCCTACGCGAAACCGCGTGGGGGCCGGTGTGTTCGATGGTCAAGAGCGGTTGCGGTATTCCTCGACGTTCAGGCCGCCTACGCCCCAGTTGGTCAGGTCCACCTCATCGATGACCACGAAGGTGGTTGCCGGGTCCTTGTCGAGGACGTTGTGGAGCAGGTCGGTGACGCCTTCGATCAAGCGCGCCTTCTGCTCTCGGGTGACGCCCTCGTCGGTGACCTTGATGTTCACGTAGGGCATCAGGCCGGCCTTCCGGAGAGGTAACCGCCGTCGACGGGCAGGATGTGGCCGGTGGTGAACTCGGCGTCGGCGAGATAGCGGACGGCCGCGGTGGTTTCGGATACCTCGCCGATGCGGTTCAGCAAAGCCAGTCGGCTGGAAGCGGTTTCGTCGCCCGCGCCGAACAGTGGGGTGCGGATGACGCCGGGGGCTACGGCGTTGACGCGGATGCCGTCGGCCGCGAGTTCCGCGGCGAGGCTGATGGTCAGCGCGTGCACACCGCCCTTGCTGACGAGCGCCGCGGAGGCAGGCAGTCCGGCTAGGGCGTGGTCGACCAGCACCGTGCCGATGTTCACGATGCTGCCGCCGGTCGCCTGCCGCTTCAGCTGACGCACCACCGCCTGCGTGGTGAAGTACGTGCCCTTCAAGTTGCCGTTCACGAAGCTGTCGAGTTCCTCCTCGGTGACGTCGACGAATGGTGTGGCGCCGAAGATGCCCGCGCTGTTCACCAGCACCTGCACTTCGCCGAACCGTTCGACGGCAGTGCGCACCAGCTCGGAACCCGTTGCGGGAGAGCCGATATCACCGGCGAAGGCGGCGATCTGTTCGGGTGCGCCGAGCTCCGCGGCCACCTCGGCGAGCTTGGCCGGGTCGCGGCCATTGAGCACCACGTTGTCCCCGCCTGCCACGAAGGCACGGGCGATATCGCGCCCGATCCCGCTGGAGGATCCGGTCACGATCACCGTTTTCGTCATGTTCTCCTTCTTCCTTTATACGACCGGTCGTCTTGGAATGCGTATGCACAACGACCCGTAGGGACAGCCCCGAGTGACAACGTCTATGAATGCCCTAGTTCAGGGCCGGAAATAGTCGTCCAGCAGACGGTCCAGGCACTTCTGCAGCGGTTCCAGCGTCCGATCGATCTTCATCCGAATCACCGCCCCCTCCCACGATTCCAGCAGCAGGTCAGCCAGATCGGTCGCGTCGATATCGCCCCGAATCATCCCCAGCCCCTGCGCTTCGCGTAGCTGCTCGGCCACCCGATCCCGCCACGCCCCCCACGCCTTCGACAACGACTCCCGAAGCAGCTCACTACCTTCCAACTCCCCACCCAAGTTCGCGATCAAGCACCCCCCGGTGAAGTCCGCCTCGACGAAATCCGCCATCAGCCGCCCGAAAAACGCCCGCAACCCGCTCACCGGATCCGCCGCCGCCCCGAACGCCGCACTCAAATTCCGCTGCACACACAGCGAATGGTGCTCGATCACCGCCCGCCCGAAACTCTCTTTGCTGTCGAAGTAGTTATAAAACGACCCCTTAGGCACCCCCACCTTGTCCAAAACCTGCTTGATCCCGGTCCCGTGATACCCACTGGCCAAGAACCCAGCAGCCCCCTCCTCCACCAGAAGCTGCCGGGTATCCCCACTCCGTCGCGGTCGCGCCATGCCACGAAATATACGACCGGTCGTCTACAAACGCAACTCATCCAGCTGGACAAGTGATCACGGGGAATTGATGCAGGCAACGGTCGAGAGCTCACCGACACCAGTTCCCCCTCGATCAATCCTGTCGGTGGAGAGGGGGATAGTGCGGGCATGGGGGTCTTGGATGAGCCGTTTACGGGGTCGTGGGCTAGGGCGGCGGGAGTGGTGACGCGATGGGAACTTCAGCACAACTTCGTGCGTGTGTTCCCCGATGTCTACATGCCCAAGGGGTGCACGCTCGACGCGCAGGGGCGCGCACGCGCCGCAGCGCACTGGGCGAAGGGCACGGGTGTGCTGATCGGATACTCGGCGGCCGCCTTGCATGGCACTCGCTGGCTGGATCCGGACCATCCTGCGGAGATCGCACGGGCGGGACACTGTAAGCCACCCTGCGGAATTCGCGCTGTGCGCACCATCATCGAGCCGGCCGAATGCTGCGAAGTCGACGGATTCCGGGTGACGACACCCGCTCGCACCGCGTTCGACCTCGGCCGACGGCTGCCCCGCGATCAAGCCGTACCGATCCTGGACGCACTGTGCTCGGCCACCGGCCTGAATCCACGGGAAGTCGCGGACTTGATCCGCGACCATCCCGGAGTGCGCGGAGTCGCGCGTCTGTCGAACATTCTCCCGCTGATCGATGCAGGTGCCGAATCACCTCAGGAATCGCGTACCAGACTCCTTCTGATCGACGATGGATTAGCCGCACCCACAACCCAACTCGTGGTCCGCGACGGCCGCGGCACGTTCATCGCCCGTGTCGATATGGGGTGGGAAAAGTGGTGCGTCGCCGTCGAATACGACGGCGCCCACCATTGGACGAACCCAGCTCAGCGCACAAAGGACATCGACAGGTTCGCTTCCCTGGAATCACTGGGCTGGCGGGTGGTCCGCGTCAACGCAACCCTCCTCCACCACCGCCCCCACATAGTCCTCGACCGAGTCCGCACCGCCCTTCACCATCAAGGCTGGACGAACGATCAGGAGGAACTGGTGTCGGCGCGCTCTCGCGATTTACCTACACCAGTTCCCCCTCGCCGAGGGTGAAGGAGCGCACTTGGCGAGGGGCACGGGTAGATCGTGTACAGGCTTGGTGTGTATGGGCGGTTTGGGTGTGGTTCGGGTGGGCCTGCTATCGGTTGCGGCGCCATTCGGCGCAATGGACCGTGAACTGGGTCAGGTAAGTGGTGGCGAAGTCCTGCGAACGCCAATCATCCTGTGCGACGGCGGACGTCCATACGTAAGTCCAGATCGGGTGGGTGGAGTCGGCCAACTGGATGGGGCGGAGGTCGTATTCGTCGTCTTCGAAAGCGTCGAGGATCTCCCACTCTGCTGGGGTGAGGCCGCTGAGGATGGTGCCGTGGGCGAGGCCGTTCGGTGCTGGGACCAGGCCGGGATAGAGGCGGTCGGTGAGGGTGGCGACTCGCCAGCCTGGGGCGGTGGCGGGTTGTCGCTGGGGGACGCGACCGATCAGGACCTCCAGGATCTCTGGAAATTGGAGCGTCCCGTAGACGAACAACGCGTGGCGCTGTCCGGCGTGCTGAGCAAGCCGACCGGCAGGTGATGGTGACGAGTCCATCCGCATCCCTCTCACATCCGCGGCCTCCGGCTCACTCGGCGCGCCGATCGTAGGTCGCGGGCGCCTCGTAGCGTCGGCCAGGTTCGAAACCGGCTGCCGCCGAACATCTTCGACCGCTACGTCGGCCGTATCGTCCGAATGATGGCGGCAAGGTATTCATAGTCTTCCGCGCGGGCGGTCGACGTGCGATAGGCGAGACCGATGGTGCGCCCGGGGGCGGGGGTGGCGAAGTGGGCGGTGCCGAGGGTTCCGCGGGCGGTTTCGGAGGCGACGGCCATCTCCGGGATGAGGGTGACGCCGAGACCGCCTGCGACACACTGCACTACGGTCGCCAACGAGGCGGCGCGAGTGTCGCCGACGGCGGCCGGATGGACTTCGGCGGAGCGGCACAGGTCGAGGGTCTGGTCGCGCAGGCAGTGCCCCTCGTCGAGCAGCAGCAGGGGTAGCGAGTCGAGGACCGTAGGGGCGAGGTCGGTGCGACCAGAGAGCTCGTGGCCGCGCGGTGTCACCAGCACGAATTCCTCGGTGTACAACGGGATCTCGATCAACCCGGGAATGTCGGTCGGCAGCGCGAGCAGTGCGACGTCGAGCACGCCGGTGCGTAGCCCGTCCAGCAGCCGCGCGGTCTGGTCCTCGATCACCTGCGGATGCAACGCGGGCAGTTTCTTCTGCAACTCGGGAAGGAGGGCGGGCAGCACATATGGGGCAATCGTCGGAATGATGCCCATCCGCAGCGTGCCGCCGAGACCGTCGCCGGTCGCCGACGCGACGAAACGATCCGCCGCCTCGAGCGTCGCCATCGCCTTGGGCAGCAACCGCATGCCCGCGGCGGTGACGAGCACCCGCCGCGTACTGCGCTCGATCAGCTGCAGTCCGAGCCCGTGTTCAAGTGCCGCGAGCGCCTGCGATAGCGTGGGCTGGCTCACACTGAGCCGCGCTGCGGCAGTGCCGAAATGGCGATATTCCGCGACCGCCACGAACGCACGCAGCTGTGACAGGGTCGGCTGATAAGTCTGATCGGTCACGGCTATCAGTGTAGTGCGACTGATCACCTTTACCTTTCATCGGCCCGTCGGGCAAGATCGAAAGGGAGCTTTTCTGCTTTTCTGCACAGTGCTAGCAAACCCACCAGAACGAGGAGATTAGGCATGGCCTTGCTGACCATCGGCGACCAATTCCCGGCATACAACCTCACCGCTGTCATCGGTGGTGATCTGTCCAAGGTCGACGCTCAGCAGCCTGACGATTACTTCACCCAGATCACCAGCGACGATCACGCGGGCAAATGGCGGATCGTCTTCTTCTGGCCCAAGGACTTCACCTTCGTCTGCCCGACCGAGATCGCCGCCTTCGGCAAGCTCAACGAGGAGTTCGCCGACCGCGACGCGCAGGTGCTCGGCGCCTCGGTCGACAACGAGTTCGTGCACTTCCAGTGGCGCGCCCAGCACGAGGACCTGAAGACCCTGCCGTTCCCGATCCTGTCCGACCTCAAGCGCGAATTGGCCGCTGCCACCGGCGTTCTCAACGCCGACGGCGTCGCCGACCGGGCCACCTTCATCGTCGACCCGAACAACGAGGTGCAGTTCGTCTCGGTCACCGCGGGTTCGGTCGGCCGCAATGTCGACGAGGTGCTGCGGGTGCTCGACGCACTGCAGTCCGACGAGCTGTGCGCCTGCAACTGGAAGAAGGGCGACCCGACCATCAACGCTGGTGAACTGCTCGCCGCCAGCGTCTGAGTCGAGCAACACGCACGATCCATGTACGACATCCATGCACTGTTCCCCGTGCGCGCGGGGATGATTCGAACCGAGGAAGCAACGTATGAGCATTGAGAACCTGAAGAACTCCCTCCCCGAGTACGCCAAGGACCTCAAGCTCAATCTGTCCTCGCTGGCCCGCACCACGGTGCTGAACGAGCAGCAGCTGTGGGGCACGCTGCTGGCGTCGGCGGCCGCGACCCAATCGGCGACCACGCTGCGTGAGATCGCCGAGGAGGCCGCGGATGTGCTGTCCGAGCAGGCGTACAACGCCGCACTCGGCGCCGCCTCGATCATGGGCATGAACAATGTGTTCTACCGGGGCAAGGCGTTCCTCGGTGGCCGCTACGACGACCTGCGGGCCGGCCTGCGCATGCAGATCATCGGTACCCCGGGGGTCGACAAGGCGGACTTCGAGCTGTGGTCGTTCGCGGTCTCGTCGATCAACGGCTGCCAGCATTGCCTGGAGGCGCACGAGCACACGCTGCGTGAGGCGGGCGTGTCCCGTGAGGTGATCTTCGAGTCGCTGCGCGCGGCCGCGATCGTCGCCGGCGTCGGCCAGGCTGTGCAGTCCACCGAAACGCTTGCCGCCGCCACGGTCTGAGCACGCGATCCGAGGCCGCCGAGGGTTCAACCACTGAACCCTCGGCGGCCTCTTTCGTCCCCGGCTGACCTGCGGCGACAGCTCACGAGCGGCCGGTGTGGTCCACGCGACAGCTCCGCGTCGGACAGGACTAGTAGGGTCGAAACCATGGGCACACATGTTGACGTGGTGCGGGTGTTCACCGACGCCGCCGGACGATTCGGCAACGAACTGGGCATCGCGCGAGCAGCGGACGTGGCCGAGAACGATCGCCAAGCACTCGCGGCGAAGGCGGGCTACAGCGAGACCGTCGTGGTCGAGGACCCGGTCGACGAGGTGGCGCGGGTGCGGATCTACACCCCGACCGTAGAGCTTCCGTTCGCCGGGCACCCCTCGGTCGGCACCGCGTGGTGGTTCGCGGAACGCGGCGTGCCCGTCCGCCGGCTGAGCGTGCCCGCGGGCCCGGTCGCGGTGGAGCTGACCGAGGGCCTCACCTGGATCACGGCCCGCGGCGAGTGGGCGCCCGACTTCACCTTTCACCAGATCGCCGATCTCGACGAACTGGCGAACCTGCGCCCCGACGACTTCACCGGCGGCCCGCACTATTTCTGGGCCTGGACCGACGAGCACCGCGGCACGCTCCGCTCACGAATGTTCGCCCCCACCTTCGGCATTGCCGAGGACGAGGCCACCGGCGCCGCGGCCGTCGCCATCACCGCGCTGCTGCGCCGCGGCCTGGTCATCACCCAGGGCAAGGGCTCCCAGCTGTTCACCGCCTGGGACTCCGACGGGTGGGTACGCCTCGGTGGCCGGGTAGTCGCCGACCAGCCCGTGGAGATCTGACCGCACAGCAAACCACAAACGGACAGCGGGCCGTAATCGTTGCGGCACAGCGCGACAGGTCGCCCGACGGAGAACCCGGTAGCCGTTGGCACCGGATCCGCACTGCGGCGCACTGGCCCGCACAGCTCGACGCGAGGTGCGCCGCTCGGCGGCTGCCGCCCCTGGTTCCCCTGATCGTGGAGCACTGTCGGCGACTCTGGCACCCGTTGTTCAGCGTGCGCCGAGGCTGCCGAGCACAACCGCGCGGCTCGGTCACCTACAGTGGACACCGCGACCTCCGGTCCGCGCCACTGTCGGCCCTGACCTCGCGGAGCGCGCTGCGACTCGAATCGGTTGCTACACAGCCGTACACAGGTCGCTGCGGACGCCCTCAGGCCAACGGCACACCCGCGACCGGCGGGCTGGTCGGCGCCACCGATCCGCCGACGGGCTCGACACTCACCGCCAGCGTCTCCCCAGGGTCGAAGGTCGTCACGAACGGCCGTGCCGTGGAAGGCAATTCGATGAGCACCCCCGCCGAACGCGGCCTCGTCCGTTCACCGGCGGGCACCAGCCACACCTGATACACCCGCCCCGAGGGTGGCTCGGCGACTCCGGTGAACGCGACGACCGCGAGTCGCTGCTGAGCGGAGAACTCCACCATGACCGTGCCGCCGCCGACGACCGGTTTGGTGAGCGTGCGCGAGTCCGGCTGCCGGTGTATCCGCTCCGCGGTCGATACCCCGTCGGGCGGGCTACCGATCCGGTCGGCGATAACGCTGCCGCCGATCACCAGGCAGGCCGCCGCGGCCACCGGCGCCACCCAGCGCATGCGCCGCCGCCACGTCGAGGAAGCCTCGGCCCGCCCGTCGGCGGGCAGTGCCGCCAGAATCCGTGCCTCGAGTTCCGGTGGCGGGGCTTGCGCGTCGAGCGCGGCCACCTGCGCCATCACCTCGCGCAACCGCCGCACCGTTTCCGAGAATTCTTGCCGCACAGCGGGATCAGCGGCCGCCAACCGCTCTTCGATGCGCCGGCGTTCGATCTCGCCGACGGCGTCCAGGGCGCACGGATACGCCAGATCGAGCAGCTCCGCGTCCGATCGCGGCGGATGGTCAGCCATCGGCGCATTCTCCGGACAAGCAGCTCTCCAGTCTCTTCAGCCCGTCACGAATGCGGGTCTTGACGGTCGGCAGCGGCACCGACAGATGGTCCGCGACTTCACGGTACGTCCGCCCGGTGTAGTAGGCGAGCGTGATCGCCTCGCGCTGCGTCGGGGTGAGCGCGGCGAGGCAGCCGAGGATCTCCAGTTCGTCCATGCGCTGCGTCACCGACTCCGCGACGACATCGTGGTCGCGACCGCCGTGCGAGTGCGCGTAGGCCGATTCTCGGACCGCGCAGGCGGCTTCGGCGCGCACCCGGTCGACCGCGCGCCGGTGCGCGAGCATCATGAGCCAGCCGATCGGACTGGCCAGTGCCGCGTCGTAGCGCTCGGCGGTCGACCACACCTGCAGGTACACCTCCTGGCTGATCTCCTCCGCTGCGGCCCGGCTGCGCAGGATGCGGGTGGCGAGCCCGAACACCCGCGGGCTGGTGAGCCGGTAGAACTCGGTGAACGCGGCGCGGTCGCCATCGCCGATCGCGTCGAGCAGTGTGACGAGGCTGCGGCCGGGCAGCGCCGAACGTTGTCGGTCGACCGCAGTGGGCATGGGGTAGCCACATAACAAGTGAGCGTCGTGCTCGTCCAGCACGACAACACCGCCCCGGTGTGCCATGGAGTGAACGCGCTCGTCACCCGTGCCCGCCCCTCCCCCACACCCCGGCCTGTCGGGTGCGTACCGCACATCGGCACCTGATTCGTTCGCTACCTCATCGATGACCGAATCTGCCCGCATAGACAGGGGTTCGGTATGGGATGGCGCGTGGATTGGTCCGCGGCACCGGTCAACTCGAAACTGCCGCGATGAGCATGTAGGCGGTACCGAGATCCATCACGACGTGCGGCACCGCCGCCGAGCGTTGCCGCGGGCCGGTCAGCGCCGCGACACACCCACCTGAACGCAGCAGAATGCCCAGGTGGCCCGGCGTGTCGGCGAGGGGGCGGCGGACCGCGAGGGTGACCAGTAGCGCGTCCGCGGCGAACAGTGCGGCGAGCCCGAGCGCCGGAATCACGGCGGGTCCGCCTGCGTGGCCCGGCGCCGCGTGTCCGGACATGGCGTACAGCATGGCGGCGGCGGTTACCGTGTGGTAACCCAGGGGCACCAGCCGGTCCATCGGGGTCGCGCGAGGCGCGCTGCGCCACTCCAGGATTCGGCTCGTCAGCAGGATGGCGAAGACCACGGTCATCGCGGTGAGCACCCCGCGCACGGCGACCGGACTCGCGCCCGCCGGAAACACCAGCATCGCGAGCATCACCAAGCACATGATCAGGTGCGCGGCGTCGGATTCGTGATACCCAACGGTCGGTACGGAATTTGCCGACCGAGCCGAATCGCGGTGCCGCCGGTCACGTTCGGCCACCGGACCGAGAACAGCGCCCGCGGCAGCTCCACCCGCGACGAGCGGCGCGGGCGCAGCCAACCGCCCGAGCACGATCGCCACCGCAAGCAGAAACGCCGCCACCACCGACCACCGCAACGCGGCGTACTCCTGCACGAACTGAGCCACATCCACCACCCCTCCTACGGCGACCGTGGACCTGCCCATTCCATGGTCGCACCCAGGATCGATCAGGGTGCCCTTTTAGCGTGGCGGCCCCCGACCGCAACGACTTTCAGCGCGGCACGGACTGCCGGTACCGGTCGACCGTCGAGCGAGCGAACCGCCCCGGCGAAACCCCGCGCCACTGCTTGAACGCGTTCGAAAAGCTCGGCGCGCCCGAATATCCCATCCGATACGCGACATCCTCGACGGTCAACCCGGTGGCGAGCAGCTCCTCGGCGAGGGTGCCGAAGGTTTCGGCACAGAGCTGCCGATAGGAGGTGCCTTCCTCGGCCAGCCGACGGCGCATCGTGCGCAGGCTCATGTGCAGCCCGGCCGCGACGTCCTCCTGGCTGAGCCTGCTGTTCATCCGGTGCATCAGCATTTCTCGTACCGTGCCCGCGACGCCCTGGCGCAGGCCGCGACGTTGCAGCAGGTCGTCGCATTGCTCTTCGAACAGCTGCGCGGTGAGCGGACTGGCCTGCGGCATCGGCTCATCGATACCGCTGGCATCGAACACCGCGAGCTGCAGTTCCGCGGATTCACTGCTCGGAATCTCGAAACTGTCGAACAGCGGCGCCAGCCGCGGGCGCAGCCCGCCCGCGATCTCGACGCGCACCACCGGCGGCGGCACGCCGAACACCATGAACCAGTTGGTCAGCAGCGCCGACACGTCGCGTTCGGCCAGAAACGCGCGCAGCTCGCCGGGCAGGTCGCGGTCGTCGCCGTAGAGCAGGATCTCGTCGTCGCGGTAGATGTGCCAGGCGCGGGCGAACGAGGTCATCAGGCTGAAGTAGCGCATGGCGACGTCGATGGCCTGCCGCATCGTCGGGCTGCTGAGCACCGCCAAGGCGAGTACGCCGTGCGTGGTGAGGTGGGTGCGAGTGCCCGCCTCGACGCCGAGCCCCGGCGGATCGTCCAGCAGCGTAACGAGATTGCCGACGATGGCGAGTTCCTGCGCCGCGGTGATCTCCCCACCGGGTGTTTTCAGCAGCCGAGGATCGACATCCGTGCCGCGTAGGCACTGTTCCTGAGTGAGCCCGTGATCGTCCCCGAGTTCGACGAGGATCGCCGCGTTTGTTACCGACCGCCGCCACTCCCATGAGGCCACGTGTCCATGGTTGCCTGTCGTGGCCGATTTGCGCAAGGTTTCTGGCCGGAGATCGTATGTTCCGCTCTCCCAATGCGGTTGGGCCGCTCCAGCAAACCGGCCGACCGGTTCGCCCCTGGCCACTTTCCGCAAGGTACCTGACCGATGTCGCGATGGACAGCAAACCGGTAGACCGGCTGGCGATCGACCCTATTCGCCCTGGCCGGATTGCGCAAAGCGCTGACCCGATATCGCATGGAGTGCGCTGCAGCGACCCTCTAGCGTTGTCAGCAGACGAAGGCAGGCGAGAACATATGTCCCGGAAGACGCTCACTGGCAAACGGATCGCGATCACCGGGGGCGCGCACGGCATCGGCCGCGAGACAGCGTCGGCGTTCCTGGCCGAGGGGGCCGACATCGTGATCGGCGACGTGGACGTCGGCGCGGTGCGGGCGGTCGCCGATCAACTCGGCAGAGCCTGCCACGGCACCGTCGTCGGACTGGCCCTCGACGTCACCGACAGCGCCCGCTTCGGCAGCTTCCTCACCTACGCCGAACGCCGGCTCGGCGGCCTCGATGTCCTGGTGAACGCCGCCGATGTGATGCCGACGGGCCCCTTCCTCGCGGAGTCGGAAGCCGAATCGGACCGGCAGATCGATATCAATCTGCGCGCGGTGATCATCGGAACCCGGCTCGCCGCAGAACGATTCGCCGGCCAAGGACACGGCCAGATCGTGAACATCGGCACGGTGGGCGGGGTGACCGCCGCGCTGGGCGTCGCCGTGTACTGCGCGACCAAGCGCGGCGTCGTCGGCCTCGGCGCGGCCCTGGACCAGGAACTTTCGGGCAAGGGCGTCACCGTCAGCACTGTCGCCTCCGGGTCGCTGGGTGACCCAGCCGCCGTCGCCGACGCCGTGGTCGACTGCGTCGCGCACGGGCGAGGCGGCCTGATCAGCGTGCCACCCACCAGCTTGCTGCGCGCCGCGTTCCGGCCGCGGGGACCGGTGCGCCGCGTGTTCATCCGCGACGGCCGGTAGCGATCAGAGTTCGCGCAGAACGCGTTTGAGCACCTTCCCGGTGGGGTTGCGCGGCAGTTCATCGATGAACACGACATCACGCGGCACCTTGAACCGCGCCAGATGCGCCTTGACGTACTCGCGCACCTCGTCCTCGTCGAGCGAATGTCCTTCGCGCACCACGATCACCGCGCGCAGCCGCTGCCCGTACCGATCGTCGGGCACGCCGAAGGCACTCACCTCGGCCACGGCCGGGTGCGCGGCCAGCAGTTCCTCGACTTCACCGGGGAAGACGTTCTCGCCGCCGGAGACGATCATGTCGTCGTCCCGCCCGTCGATGAAAAGCCTTCCCGCACTGTCGAAATGGCCGACGTCGCCGGTGGACATCAGGTCACCGACCCGCAGCTTGTCGCCGCCGCCGGTGTACCCCTCGAACTGGAAGCCGTTGCCGACGAAGATCCGGCCGGTCTGCCCAGCAGGCAGCCGCGCGCCGTCCTCGTCGAGGATGCGCACCGTCGCGCTCGGTACCGGGCGGCCCACACAGCCCGGCTCGACGGCGAGGTCGGCGGGGGTGGCGATGGTCGCGTAGGCCACTTCGGTGGAGCCGTACATGTTGTAGACCACCGGACCGAAGGCCTCGGTCACCCTGGTACACAGGTCGGCACCGAGCTGCGAGCCCGCGACGAAGATGATGCGCAGCGCCGAGAAGTCGTGTCCGGCACGGGCTTGCGGGCCGAGATCGACCAATCGCTGCAACATCACCGGTACCGCGACCAAGGCGGTGGCGCGATACCGGTGCAGGCTGTCCAGCACCGCCTGCGGGTCGAAGCGGCGGCGGATCACCAGCGTCGAGCCGAAGCCGAGCGCGATGAACAGGTGCGCGAAGCCCAGCGTATGGAACAGCGGCGCCGGGCATTCGGTGATCTCGCGAGCGCGGAACGGCACCTTGTCCAGGATCGCGGCGAGCGGGGCCAGCGAGGTCGGTTCGCCGCGCGGGGCGCCCTTCGGGGTGCCGGTCGTTCCGCTGGTCAGCAGGATGACCTTCGCGGTGGTGGTGGCGCGCCGCGGGGTGGATCGGGCCGCGCCCGCGATCAGATTGTCCAGGGTGTCCACGCCGGGCCGGTCGGCCCAGGCGCGGTAGCGGCCGCGCGGTGGGGTGAGGTCGCCGAGCATGTCGGTGTACTCCTCGTCGAAAACCAGGAGGTCGATGCCCTCCCTGTCCACCACCGCACGCAGTTGCGGCCCCGCGAAATCGGTGTTCAGCAGCACGATTCGGGCACCACACTTGGCCGCGGCGAACACCGCGTAGTGGAAGCCGCGATGGTTGCGGGCCAGGATCGCGACGCCCTCGCCGTCGCGCAGGCCGCGGGCGCGCCAGGCGTTGGCCAGCGCGCTGGTGCGCTCGTCGAGTTCGCGGAAGGTGATCGAGCCCAGTTCGTCGATCAGGGCGGCCCGGTCCCGGTAGCGCAAGGCCGCGACGGAGACGAGTCCGCCGAGCATCCCGGACCGGACAACGGCCGCACCCATCTGGGCGAGCCGGTCGGGCCGCTCCAGGGTGACCAATCCGGCGCGGACAGCCAATGCGGCGTAATAGGTTTCGTCGGCGACCCGGCGGGCAGCGCCCGCGGCCAGCGTGGTGACCTTGGCGAGCTTCATCATTCGGACCCCTTGGCCGGACAGCGCGGTCCGTCTAGCAAGTGCGGGCGAGTGCCCTCTCAGTAAAGCGTGTCCGATCGGGATCCGTCGAGTGCACGCCGCCAGGCATGATGGACAAATGTCTAGCAACACCGACCAGTCTGCTCTCGCGGGCGCTGCTACCGGTTCGATGCCCGGCCTCCGCATCGTCGTCGACGACCTGTCCGGGCCGGAGATCGCGGCCCTGCTCACCGAGCACCTGACCGACATGGCCGCCCACTCCCCCGCCGAGAGCATGCACGCCCTCGACCTGGACGCGCTGCGCCGCCCGGAGATCACCTTCTGGAGCGGATGGGACGGCGACACCCTGGCCGGCTGCGCGGCCCTCAAACAGCTCGACGCCGAGCACGCCGAGATCAAGTCCATGCGCACCGCCGCGACGCACCAGCGTCGCGGCATCGCCTCGATCATGGTGCGCCACCTGCTCGCCGAGGCCACCACCCGCGGATACCGGCGGGTCAGCCTGGAAACCGGTGCGCCCGAATTCTTCGTCCCGGCCCAGAAGCTTTATGCCGCGCATGGTTTCGAGTTCTGCGGGCCGTTCGGTGATTACGAACTCGACCCGTTCAGCGTCTTCATGACCCGGACACTCTGAGGCTTGTTCTCCCGCACACCGATTCGCATGCGGGAGAACAGCACTCAGCCGAGGGCGCGGGTGAAGCCCTCGACCAGCTCGTCGACCTGAGCATCGGTCATCACGAACGACGGCGAGATCTGCATCGCGCCCTGCCCGGCCGCACGGCTGGAAACACCATGCGCACGAAGAGTTTTCACCATCGGCAACCCCTCGGCGGGATCGGCCAGCTGAACGGCGGCCACGGCACCCAGCCCACTACGCACCTCGGCGACGCGCGGATGCGCGGCCAGCGGGGCGAGCTTCTCGTGCAGGGTCGCTTCCAGGCGAGCCGACTCGTCGAGCAGGTTCTCGCGCTCGATGATGTCCAGGTTGGCCAGCGCGGCCGCGGCGGCGCCCGCGTGCCCGCCGTAGGTGTAGCCGTGCCGCCACCAGACGCCGCCCGCGAAGAACGGCTCGGCGATGTGCGGTGCGATGAACACCGCACCCATCGGGACGTAGCCGGAGGTGAGGCCCTTGGCGGTGGTCATCAGGTCCGGCTGCAGGTCGAAGCGCGACGAGGCGAACCAGGAGCCGCCGATCCGGCCGAAGCCGGTGACGACCTCGTCGGTGACGAACAGGATGTCGTTGTCGCGGCAGATGCGGCGCACCTCGGCGAGGTAACCCGCCGGCGGCAGGTAGATGCCGCCCGCGCCGATGACGGGTTCGCAGAAGAAGGCGGCGATGCGTTCGGCGCCGATCTCCTCGATCAACGCGAGCAGCGACTTGGCGTCGTCCCACTCGACGGTGCGCGCGTCGGCCATCAGCTCGCCGTAGTTCTCGCGGTTGGCCGGGATGCCGGCCAGCGCGGTGCCCCCGACATGCATGCCGTGATAGGCCTTGGTGCGCCCCACCACGATCGTCTTGTCCGGCCTGCCGAGCTCGTGCCAGTAGCGGCGGGCGAGCTTGGCCGCGGTGTCCACCGAGTCCGACCCGCCGGAGGTGAAGAAGATCTTGCTCCCCGGCACCGGCGCCATCGCGGACAACCGCTCGGCGAGTTCCTGGGTGGCCGGTTCGGTGAAGTCGCCGAAGTTGGAGTAATGCGCGACCCGGCGCAGCTGCGCGGCGACCGCGTCGGCGATCTCGCCGCGGCCGTGGCCGACGTTGGTGAACCAGAGCCCGGCCGTCGCGTCCAGGTAGCGGTTGTCGTCGGCGTCGTAGATGTAGGCGCCCTCGCCACGGGCGACGACGAACGCGCCGTCCCGCTCGACCGCACCCATGTCGGCAAATCCATGCCATAGCGAGTTCATGTGTCCACCTTTACCGGAGGGAGGTGTCGCCCTCCGAATCGTGCCGGGCACCGTCGAGGTCGTTCGAGCCGACGGCAACCCGGTCAACCAGGGAAAATCCGCTACCAGTGCACCCCGACCCTATGGCCATTACCACGTTGGACCGCGACCATGCCCGATTCATGGTGTGCGAAGACGCGCTCGTCCGCCGACGGCGGCTATCGCGATGGCGAGCAGGGTGAAGACGCCGAGCAAAACGATCAGGCCGATCGTCAGCGAGATGTAGCCCTGCTGCCGGGGGTCGAGGAACGGGTACGGGTACCAGTCGACGATCGGACCGCGAATCAGCGTGTAGACGCCATAGACCACCGGGTAGATCAGCCACAGCAAGATCAGCCGCGGCGTAAGGGCGAGCCGCTCGCGGGCCGGGACGAGCACCCAGTCGGCGACCAGCACGATGGGCAGCACGCGATGCAGGATGTCGTTGATCCAGCGATCGGTGAGCATCACGTCGATATTGGCCAGCAGCACCGCGTAGACCACGCCGGTGATGAGCAGATACAGCGCGCTCGCCCCGCGCAGCACCTCCCAGCGGCGGCCCTGCGGGTCACGCAGGCCGCCGATCAGCAACACCAGCATGCCGAGCACATTCGATTGAATGGTGAAGAAACTGAAGTAGTTTCCCGTGGAGAACGCGGCCTCGTGCAGATTGCGCAGCGGGATCCAGGCCAGCGCGACGGCGGCGAGCACACCGAAGGCGATCCGCAGCCCGCGATATATCCCAGCCGTGCCCGAATCGGCGTCCATGACCCGATCCTCGCATATCAAGCCCGGTTTACGCGCTGGATCCGGCCAGCCCGCACACTGTCGGCAACCCGGCGGCACCGCCTGACGGAAATACCAGTTGCCGCCCTTCGCTACGCTTATGAATGCAATGACCAGGACAGCTGACACCGGACCCCGCGAGCTCCGCACCCGCCTGGCGAATCTCTCCCTCCGCGACGAATACCGGCTGCGCCGCCGGCTCGACCGGGCGCGCGGCGGCGACCTCGGCGAGGTCGAGGCCGAGATCGCCGCGGCCGAGCTCCGCGTCGACGCGCGCCGCGCCGCCGTGCCGGAGATCCGTTACCCCGAGCAACTGCCGGTCACCCAGCGCCGCGAGGACATCGCCGCGGCCATCGCCGCGCATCAGGTGGTGATCGTGGCCGGCGAGACCGGTTCCGGCAAGACCACCCAGATCCCCAAGATCTGCCTGGAGCTCGGGCGCGGCATCCGCGGCACCATCGGCCACACCCAGCCGCGCAGGCTGGCCGCGCGCACCGTCGCCGAGCGCATCGCCGAAGAACTCGGCACCGAGCTGGGCGACGTCGTCGGTTACACGGTGCGTTTCACCGATCACGCCTCCGACCGCACGCTGATCAAGCTGATGACCGACGGCATCCTGCTCGCCGAGATCCAGCGCGACCGGCTGCTGCGCCGCTACGACACGATCATCATCGACGAGGCGCACGAACGCAGCCTCAATATCGACTTCCTGCTCGGCTACCTCAAGCAGTTGCTGCCGCGCCGACCCGACCTGAAGGTGATCATCACCTCCGCGACCATCGACCCGGAGCTGTTCGCTCGGCATTTCGCCGATGAGAAGGGCGCTCCCGCACCGATTGTCGAGGTGTCCGGCCGGTCCTATCCGGTGGAGCTGCGCTATCGCCCGCTGTCGCTGGAACTGCCCGGCGCCGACGACGAAGACGACGAGGACACCCGGGTGGTCGACCGCGACCCCGTGGACGCGATCGGCGAGGCGGTAACCGAACTGTTCGCCGAGGGCGACGGGGACGTGCTGGTGTTCCTCTCCGGCGAACGCGAAATCCGGGATACCGCAGACGCTTTGCGTGATTTGAAGCTGCCGCGCACCGAGATCCTGCCGCTCTACGCGCGGCTGTCCACCGCCGAACAGCACCGGGTGTTCGCGCCGCACCCCGGCCGCCGCGTGGTGCTGGCCACCAATGTCGCGGAGACCTCGCTCACCGTCCCCGGCATCCGGTACGTGATCGACCCCGGCACCGCCCGCATCTCGCGCTACTCGATGCGCACCAAGGTGCAGCGACTGCCGATCGAACCGGTCTCCCAGGCGTCGGCCCGCCAGCGCGCAGGCCGCTGCGGCCGCGTCGCCGACGGCATCTGCATCCGGCTGTACTCCGAGGACGATTTCGAGTCCCGGCCCGCGTTCACCGAACCGGAGATCCTGCGCACCAACCTGGCCGCCGTCATCCTGCAGATGACCGCGCTCGGACTCGGCGATATCGAGAACTTCCCGTTCGTGGAGGCGCCGGACAAACGAGCCATCCGAGACGGCATCGCGCTGCTGGAGGAACTCGGCGCGCTGGGGCGGCGCAGCTCTGCCTCGAAGGACACGGTTGAAACCCGCACTGATGACTATGGATTGACGCTCACCCCGATCGGGCGCGACATGGCGCAGTTGCCGGTGGATCCGCGGATGGCGCGGATGCTGGTGCAGGCGCACGGCAACGGCTGCCTGGCCGAGGTGCTGATCATCGTTGCGGCACTGTCGATTCAGGACGTTCGCGAGCGGCCCGCCGACAATCAGCAGGCCGCCGACCTCAAGCATGCGCGCTTCGTCGTCGAAGGCTCGGATTTCCTGGCCTACCTGCGACTGTGGGACTACCTGACCGAGCAACGGAAGTCGTTGTCGTCCAACCAGTTCCGGCGGATGTGCCGGGAGGAGTTCCTGCATTACCTGCGCATCAGGGAGTGGCAGGATCTGCACGGGCAGTTGCGCACCATCACGAAGGGGCTCGGGTGGTCGGCCGACTCGACGGAGCGCTCCGAGGAGGCAGGTGAACCTGCCGCGCAGGCGGCGGGCAACGCGCGACGCGGGCGAGCCCGAGGCAAGGGCGGCAAGACCGATTCCGCCGCCGGCGGCGGTCAGCGGGGGGCGAAGCAGGGACGGCGCGGCGGGGCGCCGCAGGCTGCCGGTGGTTCGTCGCTCGACTCCGATGACATGCCGTGGGATTCCACCGGCATCCATCAGGCGCTGCTGGCGGGCATGCTGTCCCATATCGGGCTGCGCGAGGCCGAAACGCGCGAGTTCCTCGGCGCGCGCAACGCGAAGTTCATGATCTTCCCCGGCTCCTCGCTCGCGAAGAAACCGCCGCGCTGGGTGATGGCCGCGGAGCTGGTCGAGACGTCGCGGCTGTGGGGGCGGATGGCCGCCAAGGTGGAGCCGGAGTGGGCCGAGCGGCTCGCGGGCGATCTGGTGAAACGCACCTACTCCGAGCCGCATTGGTCGGCCAAGCGCGGTGCGGCCAGTGCCTACGAGCGCGTCACGCTCTACGGCATTCCGCTGGTGACCGGCAGACAGGTGGACTACGGCCGGATCGATCCGGAGCTGTCGCGCGAGCTGTTCATCAGGCACGCGCTGGTGCAGGGCGAATGGCAGACCCGGCACGAGTTCTTCCACCGCAACCGTGAATTGATCGACGATGTCGCCGATCTGGAGCACCGCGCCCGCCGCCGCGACATCCTGGTCGACGACGAGGTGCTGTTCGAGTTCTACGACAAGCGTCTACCCGCCGACATCGTTTCCGTGCGGCATTTCGACAGCTGGTGGAAGTCCGCCCGCCGCAAAGACCCGGCCCTGCTGGACTTCTCGACCTCGACCGTCGTCAACGCGGGCACCGCTGCCCTGGACCCGGCCGCCTTCCCCGACGCCTGGCGGCAGGGCGAGCTCAGTTTTCCGCTGACTTATCAGTTCGAGCCGGGAAACGAGGAAGACGGTGTCACCGTGCGGATCCCGGTCGAGCAACTGGCGCACGTGCGTGCCGTCGGCTTCGACTGGCTGGTGCCGGGCATGCGCGATGAGCTGGCCGCGGCACTGATCAAGACACTGCCGAAGGCATTGCGGCGCAGCGTGGTTCCGGCACCGGATTTCGCGGCGCGGGCCCTGGCCGCACTCACTCCGCGCGCGGAACCGTTGCGCATCGGGTTGGCGCGGGAGCTGTCGCGGCTCGGCGCGGTCACCATCGATCCGACCGACTTCGACATCGCCGCGCTGCCGGATCATCTGCGGATGACCTTCGCCGCCGTCGACAGCGCGGGCACGGTGCTGGCCCGCGGCAAGAGTCTGCCCGCGCTGAAAACCCAGCTGGCCGAACAGGTTGCCGCCTCGGTTGCGCGCGCTACGGCCGGTGCCGAGCGAGCTCCGGCCGCGGCGTGGACCTCGGAGTCGCTTGGCACGGTCGAGCCGACCGTGCGCCGGGAGGTCGCCGGACAGACCGTCACCGGTTATCCCGCGCTGGTGCCCGAGGGCGACGGCGTGGCGGTTCGGGTACTCAGCTCCCCCGGCGCGCAAGCCGCCGCGATGCGGGCGGGTACCCGCGCGCTCGTCCTGAAGGCGCTGCCGACCTCCGTGCGCACCGTCACCTCGAGTCTGCGACCGACGGATCGCCTTGCGCTGAGCCAGAATCCGTACGGCTCGCTGGAGGCGCTGGTCGAGGACTGCCGGGCCGCGGCCGCCGACGAGCTCATCGCCGCCGCGGGCGGACCGGTACACAATCCGGATGACTTCGCGGCCCTGGTGGCCACGATCCGCCCCGACTTCGTCACCGCGGTGGCCCGACTCGTCCGCCTGGTGGTGCCGATTCTGGCTGAGGCCCACCGGGTTTCGGTGGCGCTGGCGCAGACCACCGAACGCGACATCGCCGACGACGTCCGCGACCAACTCGACAACCTGGTCTTCCCCGGCTTCATCTCCGAATGGGGCAGCGAACGGCTCCGCGAACTTCCCCGCTATTTGCAAGCAGCCGTCGTCCGGCTGGCGGCGCTACCTGGCTCCGCGGTCCGCGACCGGCAGGGCATGATCGAGCTGGACCGCGCCCTCACCGCCTACGACCGGCTGGTCAACTCGTTGCCGGAGAACCGGCGCCACGCATCGGCCGTCACCGAGATCTGGTGGATGATCGAGGAGTTCCGGATCAGCCTGTTCGCCCAGAAGCTCGGCACGCCATACCCGGTGTCCGCCAAGCGCATCGAGAAAGCGATCGCCGCCATCCGCCGGTAGTCGAGGCGGCTGTTGCTATTCAGCGGGTACCGCGGCCGCTTCGCGGGCGCTGCGCATCTCCTGGATCTCGCGTTCGAAATCCGCTGCGGAGGTGAAGGATCGGTAGACGGAGGCGAAGCGGAGGTAGGCGACCTCGTCCAGGTCGCGCAGCGGGCCGAGGATGGCCAGACCGACCTCGTGGCTGGGCACCTCGGGAGAACCCTTGGCGCGCACCGCGTCTTCGACCTTCTGCGCCAGCAGGTTCAGTGCGTCGTCGTCGACTTCACGTCCCTGGCAGGCGCGGCGGACGCCGCGGATGACCTTTTCCCTGCTGAACGGTTCGGTGACGCCGCTGCGTTTGACCACGGACAGGATCGCGGTTTCCACCGTGCTGAACCGCCGCCCACAGTGCGGGCACGCGCGGCGGCGGCGGATGGCCGCGCCTTCGTCGGCCTCGCGCGAGTCCACCACCCGGGAGTCGGGGTGTCGGCAGTACGGGCAATGCATCCGGGGGATCCTTCGTCGATGCGCGTGCTCGCGGCCGGCCCGGCAACCGATCGGGGTGACCGTCCCGGCGAGCACGTGTACAGGGGCCTAGACCCCGGCACCAGGTAATCCTCAGGCGATATGCGGAATACCTGCATAGCACTTCGAGGATACCTGTCCGGGTACCCGGGATGTCTCACTCACCCTGTACCCACCGGCATTGTCCGCGGGATCGCCGGTCCACTCCCCCGCTGATCGTCTCCACGCAGCCGTCGGGCGTCGCGCCTATTCGACGATCTGCCACTGCGAGGTCAGGTCGGCGATCAGTTCGGGCAGGCGCGGGACGAGGCGGCCGCGGGCCAGCTTGTTCCAGAACGACTCGCCGAGCACGACGGGGGCGAGTGCGGGATCGAGTTCCATGTCGATGTGCCGTGGGACGAGGTCACCGGTGATGTAGGTCCAGCGAGTGTCGCGGTCGGCCCAGTTGAAGTCGGGCAGCGAGGTGCGCAGGGCGAGCGTGCGGCCGCCGAGGGTCGCGCGGACGGTGGCCGGGGCGAACACGCCCGGGGCGCGGACACCGGGCACGGCGGGTTTGCCCGCGATGGTGCTCACGTAGGTGAGGACCCGGCCGATCGGGGCGCGGCCCGCGGCGGTCGCGTCCCACTGGTCGGCGATCACCTTGTTCTGTTCGCGGTCGGTCATCCGGATCAGTGCGTCGATATTGCCTTCTCGGGTGCCCTGGGCGATGGATTGCCATGCGGTGTAGATGTCGTCGTCGAGCACGCCCGCCTCGTACATCTCGTCGATGCCACGCAGGCCGAGCGCGATGTAGGCCTCGTGCATCGGGACCAGGTCGGTGAAGATGTGCTTCTGCATGATCATCAGCCGGGTCTGGTACCAGGTGACGTCGTCGGCGGTGAGCCGCGAGCCCTCGGTGGCGAGCAGCCGAATGTCGGCGGGCAGTTCGCGCACCAATTCTGGTGGCGTGCGGCGCAACAGGTCGGCGACGGCGTCGCCGAGTTGGTGGATGCCGGGCACGTCGAGCACCCCGCCGACATCGCTCATGTCGAAGAAGCCGGAGGCGAACGATCCGCCCGCGATGCCGGCCAGGGCGGTCCAGTAGAACTGCGGGTGCTGCGTGGTGAGCCGCAGGTAGTTGACGTACACCTGATTGAAGGTGCGTTCGTTGGCCCGGACGCCGCGGGCCGGATCCCAGGCCGCGAGGTCGATGGCGGCGTTGCGGGTCGCGACGACCAGCCAGTACTGGTGCAGCAGTGTCGCGTACCGACGCGGGGAGACGCCGTCGGCGCGCGCCGCGTCGACCGCGGCGGACAGGGTCGATTCGTCCAGCGGCAGCGCCGGATTCAGTCCGCCGCCGCCCGCGCCGTCTCCGTTGACGGCGGGTAGGTCGAGGTACGCCGCGTAGGCGGGCGCCGCGTGGGCGGCCGGGACGGTGGCGGCCCCGAAGACGAGGCAGAGGGCGATCCCGAGGGTTCGGGCGAGTAGCCGGGTGGAGCGTCCGGCGGTGGCGAGATGCGTCATTGCTAGATGTCCCGAACTCGTGCGTAGGCGACGGCCGCGTCTGGCAAAGGGCTTTGCCAGATCACGTGTTCAGCACACTAACAACATGTTCTAGTTGATGATCAACAAGTTCGGTCACTCTGCGACCGTGGTCGAGGGGCAGCTATACCGCGTCGGCCGTCACTACGGCGACAACGACGAGCCGGTCCGATCACCCGCGTAGCGCCGTCGGACATGCCGACCGAGCTCGTCCACGGTTGAATTGCCGGCCGATCTCGTCAACAGGTGAATCTCGTCAACAGGTGACATGTCAGCCGATCTCGTCAACGGGTGCTGACACCTTGGGGCAGCACGCTTCCGGGCACGGCATCCACGACCACCGACTGCCCGTCGACCACAGCGGGCACCGTGCCCGGACCGGTGTCGCCACCCCAATCCCCCGCCCGCACGTGCGCCAGCGTGATCAACGCGGCCACCACGAGCGCACTCAACAGCGCGGCCACCGCGAGCACGGCGAAGCCGACCTGCGCCTGCTCCACCAGCTCGCCCGGGCGAGCGCCGCGGGCCTGGCGCACCGGCGAGTTCCGGGTACCGCGGTCGTATACGACGACTCTCCCACCGGGCCGCGCGCCACGCGGGCGCCGATCCACGGTCGACCGATGCACGGAATCCACTGCGCGCGTACGCAATGTGCCCCGGTGTACGCGCGGGACCGTCGCGAAGGCGAGATCGATCTCGGCCGAATCGGTGTCGCGCGAGTCGACCGCACGCGTGTCGATGTCGCGACCATCGTCGACACGCCGTGCGAGATCCGTGCCCGGCGCGCCGATCGCCGTGTTGATGTCGCTGATCGCAGTGCTCATCGGACAAACCTCCGTGGTGGGTGCTCCGTCTGTGTTCGAGCTGGGATGTTCGAGCTTGGCGGACCGGTGGGGCTGCTCGGTACCGCTGTTCAGTGCCGCTTTTCGATGCATTGTTCGCTCAGGTGTTCGAAGAACTGATGTTCGATTTCTACCACGTGCCACCGACAATGTCAGCAGGAAACGCCCGACACTCCTCGAACAGATGTTTGAAACATCGGCCCGACCGGACTAGATTCGAAAGACGAAATTCCAGACAGGCCATGCAGGGATAGGCCGGGCGGCGGATCAGCCCGGATACAGCACGGAAGGGCGGTTGCGGTGAGGCACACAGACGACACGGGCGTAGAGAGCGAAGGCAGCGCCGACACGGCGGTTACCGGGGCGGATCTCACCGTGCGTCAACGCAAAGTGCTGGAGGTGATCCGGTCGTCGGTGAGCGAGCGCGGCTACCCGCCGAGCATCCGGGAGATCGGCGACGCCGTCGGGCTGACGTCCACCTCCTCGGTGGCTCATCAGCTGCGGGCACTGGAGCGCAAGGGCTTTCTGCGTCGCGATCCGAATCGCCCACGCGCCGTCGATGTGCGCGGCCTCGACGAGGTGGGGCGCGCGGTGACCACCCTGCACGCCGCCGCCGTCGACGAATCCGACACCGGCGCAGCCGATCCGACCAGGCCGACGCCGACGTTCGTGCCGGTGCTCGGCCGAATCGCCGCCGGTGGACCGATTCTGGCCGAGCAGGCCGTGGAGGACGTGTTCCCGCTGCCCCGCGAGCTGGTCGGCGAGGGCTCGCTGTTCCTGCTGAAGGTCGTCGGTCAATCGATGATCGACGCGGCGATCTGCGACGGCGACTGGGTGGTGGTGCGGCAGCAGAACGTCGCCGACAACGGTGACATCGTCGCCGCCATGATCGACGGCGAAGCCACCGTGAAGACGTTCAAGCGCACCGGCAAGGATGTCTGGCTGATGCCGCACAACCCGGTGTTCGAACCGATTCCCGGCAACGACGCACAGGTACTCGGCAAGGTCGTCACGGTCATCCGCAAGATCTAGCCGGCGGTCGATACCCGAACGGCCGCACGGTCATCCGTGCGGCCGTTCGCGTCTAATACCGCCCGCACGGCGGATCCGCCACGTCGTTCACAGCACATTGCCAGCGAGCGCCCAGCCCCCTCACCGCTGCGGGGGTCATGCTCCTGCGGTGACCGCGATCAGCGTCGAACCGACCGTGCCCGATGCCACCGACACCGCGGCGGGCCTACCCCCGGCTCGCCGCTGGGAGCGGGCGGGGCTCGCCGCGCTGCTGATCGGCACGGCGGTCGCGTATCTCTGGCACATCACCGTCAACGGCATGGGCAACAATTTCTACGCCGCCGCGACCTGGGCCGGCTCCCGGAGCTGGCGGGCGCTGCTGTTCGGCTCGCTCGACCCAGGCAACTTCATCACCGTCGACAAGCCTCCGGTCTCCCAGTGGGTGATGGGGCTGTCCGGGCAGCTGTTCGGATTCAGCAGTGCCAGCATGCTGGTTCCGCAGGCGTTGATGGCGGTCGGCGCGGTCTGGTTGCTGTACTCCGCGCTCGCCCGCGCGACCGGCAGCCGAGGCACCGGGTTGCTCGCCGGTGCGGTGCTGGCGGTAACCCCGGTAGTGGCGTTGATGTTCCGGTTCAACAATCCCGATGCCGTGATGGTGTTGCTGATGACCGCGGGCGCCTACTGCACGATCAGGGCGCTGGAGCGGGCGAGCGCACGCTGGCTGGCACTGGCCGGTGTCGCCCTCGGTTTCGCGTTCCTGGCCAAGATGCTCGAAGGGCTGATGGTGCTGCCCGCGCTGGGGGTCGCCTATCTCCTTGTCGCGCCCACTACGCTGCGTAATCGGTTGTGGCACTTGACCGGTGCCGCCGTCGCGTTGATCGTGTCGTCCGGCTGGTATGTGCTGCTTACCATGCTGTGGCCCGCCTCCTCGCGGCCGTATCTCGCTGGATCGACGAACAACACGTTCATGGATCTGGTACTCGGCTACAACGGATTCGCTCGCTTCCTCGGACGCAATCACCAGGGTGGCAACCATATCGAGCTGCCGCCCGGCTACGAGATGCCGCACGACCTCGGGGCAGGCTTCGGCGGCTCCGGCGGCGCGGGGCCGTCGAGGCTGTTCACCGGTGAGATCGGCTTCGAGATCTCCTGGCTGCTGCCCGCGGCGCTGCTGGCCTTCGGGATAGTGCTGGCGTCGCGATGGCGGGCGCCGCGCACCGATCCGATCCGCGGCGCGGCAGTCGTTTTCGGACTCTGGCTGGTCATCGATGGCATCGCGTTCACCACCATGCGAGGCGGCATGCACGCGTACTACACCCTGGCCATCGGGCCTGCCGTCGCGGCGACCTTCGCGCTCGGTGTCCACGAAGCGTGGCGGCGGCGCGCCGAGGCTTTCGGCCGAATTGCCGCTGCCGCAGTAGTTCTGACCACGGCGGGGTGGTCTTTCGTTCTGCTGCAACGCAACTCCGAGTGGCTGCCCTGGTTGCGATGGACCCTACTCACCATTGCAGCGCTCGCCACCCTTGGGCTGCTGGCCGCCGCCTTCCCGGCCGTCTCGCATCGGCCGCGCGCCCGGACCACCTCGGTGCTCGTGATCGTGGGCGTGCTGGCCGGGCTCGGCGGATCCACCGCCTACGCGGCCGCCACGCTGCCGCGAGCGCACGTGGGCGGCGGCCCGACCGTCGGCCCCGCAGAACCCGAAAACTCCGGCCCCGCAGGCGAAGTGCGCCGTGCCGTCACCGCATTTCTCGACGGATCGACCGAACCGCAGGTCGTCGAACTGCTTCGAAACACCGCGACCACCTGGTCGGCCGCCGTCGATCGATCCTCGATCGCCGCGAACCTCGAGCTGGCCAGCCGCACCCCCGTGATCGCCATCGGCGGCTTCACCTCCGACGACCCGGTGCCCACCCTCCCCGACTTCGAGCACCTCGTCAGCACCCACCAGGTCACGTACTACCTCGCGCAAGAGGTGCAGTTGCCCGACGCCTGGAGAGTCGCCGATCAACCGGGCATCAGCCCGGAATCGGGCCAGCCACACACCGACAACGGTCGGTGGCGACCATCCGGTAACAAGGACATCGCGGAGTGGGTTGCCGCTCACTACACCCCGGTCCATTTCGGCAATGTCGCCGTCTACGACCTGACGGCGACGCCGCACTGACGGGACATCAGCAGCGGCAACTGCGCCCCGTTCGTACATGAAGCTACGGCGGCGCGACATATACTAGGTGAGTCATGACGACTGATCATGATGCGGCACTTGCCGATTCCGCTCCGAACCCCGCGCTGGCACAGCACATCGCCCAGTGGGTCGAGCTGTTCAACGCACGGGACCTCACCGGGCTCGCCGGGCTCTATGAACCGGACAGCATTGTAGTCCCCCGGCCTGGGCACCCCGCCGCCGGGCAGCATCGAGCCGCTGCGCTCGCTCACCTCGCGGGCATGGGCTTGCCCATGAGAGCCGCTCTGCGCCTGGCGTATACGGCAGGCGACATCGCCCTGCTCTTAGTCGACTGGTCCATGCAAGGCACCATGCCGGACGGTCACGAGATCACCCTGCACGGCACAGCCACCGACGTCGCACGCCGGGGCGCCGACGGCCGATGGCGTTATGTCATCGACAATCCCGCCGGTATCGCCACCTGACACAACGACTTTCGCGGCACGGGCGATCTCGTTGCCGGTGACCGACCTGCCGCCGGACCGAATCAGGTTGCTTCGGCCGGCCGGGTCGCGGCGACCCCGGCGAGGATGACGCGCAGGCCATGGTCGAACTCGGCGTCGGGGTCGGCGGTGAACAGCTCGTCGACCAGCGCGGTGGTCAGGGGGTATCGGGTTGCGTCGATGAGGTTTTCGAGGCGCTCGGGGCGGTAGGGGTTGTCGTCGTACTCGGCGCCGGCTCGTGCCTGCTCTTCGATGACGAAGCCGACGGTGTAGTGCAGCAGGATCGGGAAGACGCGGACCGACTGCGCCATCGCGAAGCCCGCGTCCTCCAGCGTGCGCAGCGTCAATTCCACTGTGCGCCACATTGCTTCGTCGTTGACGTAGGTGCCCGCGAGCACCTTCGCGCCGTCCCGGTAGCGCAGCATCGACCGGCGCAGCCTGGTGGCGAGACCGATGGTCCAGTCCTGCCAGTCCTCGCCGCGCCGCGGCGCCTCCAAACCGTCGACGGCGGCGACGAAGACGGTGCGTGCCATCGCGTCGAGTAGTTCGCGCTTGTTCTTGACGTGCCAGTAGAGCGCGGGGGCCTGCACGTCGAGTGCGGCAGCCACCTTGCGCATGGTCAAACCGTCGAGGCCGACGTCGTCGAGCAGGTTCAGCGCCGCCTGGGCGATGACCTGGGTATCGAGCTTCACAGCCGCCTCCTGTTCCGAACCGGTTGACAGCTTAACAATGTTCGTGTCTCCTTAACAGCGTTAAAGAGTTTAACATTGTTAAGGAGAAGGTCATGGAGACGACCCAGGTAGTTGTCGCTGGTGGCGGACCTACCGGACTGATGCTGGCCGCTGAACTCCGCCTGGCCGGCGTGGACGTGGTGCTGCTGGACGGCCTCCCGGAACGCACCGGCGAATCACGCTCCGGCGGTATCCACGCGCGGACCATGGAGATCCTCGACCAGCGCGACCTGCTCGACGCTCTGCTACCGCAGGGACGCATCATGCAGGCCGGTCACTTCGGCGCGCTCCCGTTGGATTTCAGCGACTTCGACACGCGCTACCCGTACATGCTCGCTGTGCTGCAATCCGTGGTCGAGCGCGAACTCGACCGGCACGCAACAGAACTGGGCGCGCCGGTACGGTGGGGTTCGCCGGTCGTCGGATTCCAGCAGGACGCGACGGGGATCGATGTCGAAGTCGGCGGACCCGACGGCACCCATCGGATTCGGGCCGAGTACCTGGTCGGTTGCGACGGCGGGCGCAGCGCGGTCCGTAAGCTCGCAGGCATCGACTTCGTCGGCACCGACGCGACGATGACCGGAATGCTGGCCGACGTCGAGCTGGCCGAGCCGCCTTCGCAACAGTTCTTCGGACACCGTCGCGGTGGCGGCGATTTCTCCGCAGTCCAGTTCGAGCCCGGCTGGTATCGGCTGGTCGTGCAGCGGCACGACGTCGTCATGCCGCGCGGATCGACCCTGACGTTCGAGGACTTCCGGGCCAATTTCACCGAGATCGCGGGCACCGACTTCGGCATGCACAGTCCGCGGTGGGTGACGCACTACGGTGACGCGTCCAGGCAGGCGACGCGCTACCGCGACGGGCGCGTGTTCCTGGCCGGCGATGCCGCGCACATCCACTACCCCGCGGGCGGCCAAGGCCAGAACCTGGGAGCCCAGGATGCGGTCAATCTCGGCTGGAAGTTGGCGATCGCCCTGCACCGCAACGGATCAGACGATGTGCTCGACACCTACGAGTCCGAACGGCATCCGGTCGGTGCCCGCGTACTGAACAACACCAGGGCGCAGACGGCGATCCAGCGACCCGGCGCGCACACCGAGGCGCTGCGGGCCGTGCTGGGCGACCTGATCGGCATGGACGCGGTGCGGCAGCGGCTCGGACTCATGATCACCGCTCTCGACATCCGCTACGACGTCAAGGGTGATCATCCGCTGGCCGGGCGGCGGGTGCCCGACGGTGACCTCACCATCGGCGCTGGCACCAGCCGGGTATGCGAAGTGCTGCGCTCGGGGCGACCGACCCTGTTGCGCCTCAACGGAAATCAGGAACCGTCGGCAGCGGGATGGCTGGACCGGGTCGACGTGGTCGACGCCCGCACCAGCGCCACGCACTGGACCATCCCCGGGGTAGGCGAGATCGCTGTCCCTGCCGCCATACTCATCCGACCCGACGGTTACGCGGCCTGGGGCAGCGTCGAACCCGGCACCGACGGCCTCGCCGAAGCACTGACCACCTGGTTCGGCCCAGCGGCCTGAGTCGTCGGCGAGCGGGACATCACGGAGTGCCGACTCGATGTTCATTCCCTGCTGTCCCGATCGCAGCCGATGACCAGAGTTCGAGCTGCACGACCGAGCGCCCGCTGTTGCATCTCACGGCAGGCGCAGTGGCGGCGTCTTCCTCTTGTGAGCAGGCAACTGAGACTGTCCGGAAGCCACGCCGCGCGCTCGGCTGAGCCGTCCCGGCGGACGGACGAGACGCTGCGCGGCGACGGCCGCCCCTCGCCGAGGCTGCGAAATCTGATGCCCACCGGCGCGGCTCCCCCACCGCACACCGAGGCGGAACTGGCGCGGCTGCTGGCGACGGTGCGGCAAGGCCTGCGCCACGGCACGACCGTCACCATCGGACACAGCCGAGACGCCGACTCCGCCGACGCGGCGGATGCGTTCGCCGCGGCGTGGCGCGAGTACGGCCACGTGACGGCCGTCGTCGACTGGCCTGAGGACGCCGCGTCCTGGCTGCGGCAGGCGCGGCGGCTCACCGCGGGGGCGCCCGACGGCTGGGTGATCGCGGCCAGCGCCGAAGGCTTCGCCCAATTGAGCAGAAGACTCGTGTACTCCACGGACTGGACCGCGCGACGCACGTTCGCCTTCGGGTCGCTGGCTGATCCGAGGTGCGTCGCGCTGGCCGGAGTCGGGGTCCTCGACGGACTACGCGGCGCGACCAGCGACGGGAAGGGCTGGGTGGTCCGCGGCGAGGTCGTGCTCGGCGCCGACTGACCTACTCGGTCTGGTCGTCGATTATCGCGACCGAGGCGTTCTTCTTGACCGACTCGATGCCGTTCTTGGCCGCGGCCTTGCTCTCGTAGGCCTGACTCGCGGCGATGACCTCGCCGTTGGGTGCCTTCAGTCGCCAGCGGGTCTTGGAGGCCTTGTCCGTGTACAACTCGAATTTGGCTGCCATGGTTGCTCTTCTTTCGCTCGACCGGATATCTCCTGTCTATCAGCGGAGTAACCGTCCAGCGTTTTCTCAATCATCGCAGGCCGTCAGCGCCGATAGCTGCCTAGTTGCCATATCCGACAAGGAGGCACTCACTCGCGCGAGATCAGGTGGTAGCCGTCTCCTTCTCCCGCGGTTGCTCCGCGTGGGTCGCGCCGATCCAGTGCAGCAGGTCGTGGATGGTGTCGTCGGCGAGGCGGTAGCGGACGATGCGGCCGTGTTTGGCGGCGGCGACCCAACCCTGTTGGCGGAGTAGGCGTAAGGCGTGCGAGACGGCGGTGCCCGACATACCGACGGCGGCGGCGAGATCGCTGACGCTGATGTCCGGGGCGTGGTGCAGGCACACCAACAGCCGGAGCCGGTTCGCGTCGGACAACAGCTCGAAACGGCCTGCCCAACGCTCGATGCCTGCGATAGCCAAACCCGATGCGGCACGGTCGGCGTGATCGGGATCCAGCGGAATGCTCACTGCCACACGTCTACTCTGCCGTTCCTGGGCGAATACGACCAGCGCTTGCGCACATCGGAACATATGTTCAGTTGAACAGGTATCGCGGGTATCGTCTCGAGGAGTGAGCAGTACAACCCAAGCCATGCACATGAGCGACGGCATCGTCGACGCGCCGACCTCGTTGATCTTCGCGGTGATCGCGGTCGCGGGCCTCGGCTTCGCGGCGTGGCGCGCCCGCGCCGAGCTGGACGAGCGGGCCGCACCGATGGCCGGTCTGGTGGCCGCATTCATCTTCGCCGTGCAGATGGTGAACTTTCCGATCCTGCCGGGAGTGAGCGGGCATCTGCTCGGCGGCGCGCTGGCCGCGATTCTGGTCGGCCCCTACGTCGGGGCACTGTGTGTCGCGATCGTGCTTGTCGTGCAAGCACTTCTGTTCGCCGACGGCGGACTGACCGCGCTCGGCACGAACATCACGAACATGGCGTTGATCGGGGTCGCGGTCGGCTATACGGTCGCCCGCCTCCTGCAGCCGGTGCTGTCCCGGCGGCGTGCCGACGCGGGGATCGGCATCGTCGGATTCGTCGCGGCACTCGTCGGCACCCTCAGCGCCGCTTCGGGTTTCGTCGTCGAGTACCTGATCGGCGGCGCGGCGGGCTCGACCGTCGGTGCGGTCACCGGCTACATGCTGATCACCCACGCGCTGATCGGCATCGGGGAAGGGATCATCACCGCGATCACCCTCGTCGCCGTGGTCAACGCCCGGCCCGACCTCGTCTACCTGTTGCGGGTCACCGGTCAACGCCGGACCGCCGCAACACCTTTGCGACCCAGGCTCTCGGTGCCGGGGTTCCTGTTGTCGTTCGCCGCGGTGGCCGTGCTCGTCGCGGGTCTGCTGTCCTATGTGGCGAGTTCGCAGCCGGATGGGCTGGACGCGACCACGCAGCGCGGCTGCACCGTGGTCCAGGTCGACGGCGCCGAGGAGCTACAGGGCGACTGCATCGCCAAGAACGCGCGTGACCATCACCTCGCGAGTTCACCGCTGGCCGACTACACGATCGATGGTGACGACAACTTGACCGGCCTCGCAGGCATCCTCGGGGTCGCGGCGGCGTTCGCGGCGCTGTTCGCGGTGGTGCAGCTGATCCGGACCGGACGGCGCAAAGATCGCGCCGCGTCCGCCAGTGGTACCGAGGCGGAGTCTTCGTAGGTGACGATCTCCGGTCACCGGCTATACCTGCCGGGACATTCGCCCGCACATCGCGCACCGGCCGAGGTGAAGATCGTCTGCGCGGTGCTCGCGGTCTTCGCCGTCGTAGCTACTCCGCGTGAATTGCTCTGGCCTTTCGGCTGTTACGCACTCGGCTTGGTCGCGCTGTGGCGGTGGACAGGCGTCCCGTTGCGCTGGATCGCACCGCGGTTGCTCATCGAACTCCCCTTCGTCGTGCTCGCGGTCCTGCTGCCGTTCGCGGCGGGCGAGCCGAGGACGACGTTTCTCGGACTGTCACTGTCGACGACCGGGCTGTACGCCGCTTGGGGCATCGTCGCGAAAGGGACCATCGGCGTGGGAGTGTCGCTGACATTGGCCGCGACGACCACCGTGCGGGAATTGCCGGCCGGCCTGTCCAGGCTCCGCGTGCCGGGCATGATCGTCACCATCGTGGTGTTGATGCTCCGATACGTCGACCTGCTGTTGGAGGAGGCCGGACGGATGCGGTTGGCGCGCATTTCTCGCGGCGACGACCCGCGAACCCTGCGCCAAGCAGGAGCGACCGCACGCGGTGCAGGCACCTTGTTCCTGCGCTCCTATGAACGCGGGGAACGCGTCCATCTGGCGATGCTGTCCCGCGGATTCAACGGTGCCGTACCGGATTTCGGCACTCAGCCCGCGACACGAACGCAATGGGTGCTCGGCTGCCTACCCGCTGCCGCTGCGGCCTGCGTCTGCCTGACGGCGTGGGTTCTGCGATGACCGCTGCCGCAAACCAGCTGACCGCGTCGGTGATTTGATGACCGAATCGACAACGCCCGCAGTACGTCTGGTAAATCTGACGTTCGCCTACCCGGACGGCACCGGCGCCCTGCACGGCGTGCATCTCGACATCGCCCCGGGCGAACGGGTCGCCGTCCTCGGCCCCAACGGCGCCGGTAAATCCACCCTGATGCTGCACCTGAACGGCGTGCTCACGCCGGCTTCCGGCGAGGTACGGATCGGTGGAATCCTGCTGGACCGCAGCACGGTTCGCGCCATTCGCCAACGCGTCGGCCTGGTCTTCCAGGATCCCGACGACCAGCTGTTCATGCCGACCGTCGCACAAGATGTCGCCTTCGGACCGGCCAATTTCGGTGTCCGCGGCGACCAGCTCACCGAGAATGTCCGCAACGCCCTCGCCGCGGTCGGCATGTCGGATCGCGCCGAGCGCTCCCCCACCCAGCTCTCGGTCGGCGAGCGCCGCCGCGCCGCCCTGGCCACCGTGCTGGCCTGTCAGCCGGACGTGCTCGTCCTCGACGAACCCGCCGCCAACCTCGACCCGGTAGCCCGGCGTGAGCTGGCCGACGTACTGACCACCCTGCCGACCACCATCCTGATGGTCACCCACGATCTCCCCTACGCCCAGCGCATCTGTGATCGTGTGGTGATCCTCGACGCGGGACGCATCGTCGCCGACGGCCCCACCGACGAAATCCTGGACGACGCAGCGCTGCTGGCCGCACATCGCTTGAGCTGATGCCCCGGCAGCGGACGCACAAAGACCGAGCGCCCGCCTCGATCCGACCGTGGAACCGAAACCGCCCGTGCGCCGACCCGGACGAGCTCAGGCGCCGCGACCAGTACGCTGCTGGAGCTCATCGATCAGCTCCGACGCCTGCGCTTTGGTCAACCCCTCCGGCACCTCCTCGCCCGCCTCCTGGGCCAGGGTCTGCAGGTAGGACTGCTGTGGTCCGGTCATCGGCTCGTCGCCGGTGGTCCACTGCTCGGGGTCCTTCTCCGGATTCGGCTGCACCATCATCGCTCCTCACACTCGACAGAACGCATGTTCGACCCCTACATACCCGGATCATCGCCCCTCAACCACCGCGGCCGCGCGGCAGTCACCTGACCCGGTATGTGGTGCAACCGAAGGGAGACCTCCGTCTCAGGACAGCTTCAGCGACCGCCCGATGATTTCCTTCATGATCTCGGTGGTGCCGCCGTAGATCGTCTGCACGCGAGCGTCCATGTACGCCTTCGCGATCGGGTACTCCTTCATGTACCCGTAGCCGCCGTGCAGCTGCAGGCAGCGGTCGATGAGCTCGACCTGCTCCTCGGTGCTCCACCACTTGGCCATGGCGGCGTCCTCGACCGAGAGCCTGCCGTTGTTGAGGTCCTCGATGAACCGGTCGACCAGCACGCGGACCGCCGTGGTCTTGGTGGCCAGTTCGGCGAGGACGAAGCGGGTGTTCTGGAAGGTGCCGATGGGCTTGCCGAACGCCTTGCGGTCGCGCACGTACTGGATGGTCATGTCCAGGCACGCCTCCATGGCGGCCGCGGCCATCACAGCGATGGAGAGGCGCTCCTGCGGGAGGTTCTGCATCAGGTGGATGAAGCCGGCGCCCTCCTGACCGAGCAGGTTGGCGGCGGGCACCCGGACGTCGGTGAAGCTCAGTTCCGCGGTGTCCTGCGCCTTGAGGCCGAGCTTGTCCAGGTTGCGGCCGCGCTCGAAGCCGGGCATGCCGCGCTCGACGACGAGCAGGCTGAAGCCCATCGCGCCCTTCTCGGGGTCGGTCTGCGCGACCACGATGACGATGTCGGCGTTGATGCCGTTGGTGATGAAGGTCTTCGCGCCGTTGAGCACCCAGTCGTCACCGTCGCGGACCGCGCGGGTCTTGATGCCTTGCAGGTCGGAGCCGGTGCCCGGCTCGGTCATCGCGATCGCGGTGATGATCTCGCCGGAGCAGAAGCCGGGCAGCCAGCGCTGCTTCTGCTCCTCGTTGGCCAGTTCCAGCAGGTACGGCGCGATCACGTCGTTGTGCAGGGCGAAGCCGAGACCGGAGTACTGGCCGCGCACCGACTCCTCGGCCACGATCGCGTTGTAGCGGAAGTCCTTGACCCCGCCGCCGCCGTACTCCTCCGGCATGGCCATGCCGAGGAAGCCCTGCTTGCCCGCCTCGAGCCAGACCGCGCGGTCGACGATCCCCTGCTCTTCCCACTCCGCGTGGTGCGGCGCGACGTGCTGATCGAGAAACTTGCGGAACGACTCCCGGAACAAATCGTGCTCGGGTTCGAACAGTGTGCGCTCCACACCAACCTCCTAGGGACAACACCCGGCCGGTCCACACCGACCCGTCGTTGCCTAATACGGTACCCGGAACGAGAATCTCAGTTCACTTCTGGGGCAGAATCGCGAAGTGACCAGGCGTGAAGACGTGGCGTGCGGAAGAAGACCGAGATTCTCGACAAACCGGGGCGGGCACGGCAGTGTCCGCAACCACAGAGTTCCGACACGGTGTTAACCCGCTGTCCAACTCTTGGTGAACATCAGCATGCGACGGTTGGCCCATGGCGGCGACCCTCATCGCGACGGCACCGACCGGTTCCGTTGCCACATCCTCCAGTCCGACAGCCCTGCCCCCGGTGCGCCCGGTGGAGCGTCTCGGGCTGGCGGGGCTACTGCTCGGGACCGCGATCGCGTACCTGTGGCACATCACCGTGAACGGTATGGGCAACAACTTCTACGCGGGCGCCACCTGGGCAGGCTCACGCAACTGGAAGGCACTGCTGTTCGGGTCGCTCGATCCGAGCAACTTCATCACGGTGGACAAGCCGCCGGTGTCGCAGTGGGTGATGGGGCTGTCCGGGCAGCTGTTCGGGTTCAGCAGTGCGAGCATGCTCGTTCCGCAGGCGTTGATGGCGGTCGCCGCGGTCTGGTTGCTGTACGCGGCGGTGGCGCGGGCGACCGGCAGCCGGGGCGCCGGGCTGCTCGCCGGGGTGGTGCTGGCGGCAACGCCGGTGGTGGCGTTGATGTTTCGGTTCAACAATCCGGATGCGGTGCTGGTGCTGCTGATGACGGCGGGCGGCTACTGCACGATCAGGGCACTGGAGCGGGCGAACGGGCGCTGGCTGATGCTGGCCGGTGTCGCGCTGGGGATCGCGTTCTTGACGAAGTTACTCGAAGGATTGATGGTGCTGCCCGCGCTGGGGATCGCCTACCTCATGGTTGCGCCTACCGCAGTGCGGAATCGGTTGTGGCACTTGGTCGGTGCTACGGCAGCGTTGGTTGTTTCCGCCGGTTGGTACGTACTGCTGACCGTGCTGTGGCCCGCCTCGTCGCGGCCTTATCTGGCGGGGTCCACGGACAACACATTCATGGATGCGGTCCTCGGCTACAACGGATTCGGGCGCTTCCTGGGTGACACCCCGGCGTCGGGTCAGATCGCGCTGCCGGCGGGCTATCGAACACCGCCCGGACTGTTGCAGAGCTTCAATGATTTCGGAGCACCCGGCGTCGGCCGACTGTTCCTGGGCGAGAGCGGGTTCGAGATCTCGTGGCTGGTTCCCGCGGCACTGCTGGCGTTCGTGGCGGTGCTGGTCTCGCGGTGGCGTGCGCCGCGCACTGACCTGCCCCGTGGCGCCGCAGTGGGTTTCGGGCTGTGGCTGATCAGCATGGGTGGCGCCTTCAGTGCGATGAAGGCTATCGAGCACTCCTATTACACGGTGACGCTCGCGCCCGCCGCCGCCGGATTGGTCGCGGTCGGCACGCACGAACTGTGGCGACGGCGCGAAGAGCTGTTCGGCAGGCTCGGTGCCGCCGCGTTGGTATTGGCCATGGGCTTGTGGTCTTTTGTTGTGCTGCAGCGCAATTCGGAATGGCTGCCCTGGTTGCGCTGGACCGTCGCGGGAACGGCAGTGGTTGCGGCGCTCGGGCTGCTGGTGACCGCGATCCCGGTTACCGCAGGCTGGCGGTCCGCGCGGGCCAGAGCGACCGCACTATTGGTGATCGTCGGCGTGTTCGCCGGGCTCGGTGGGTCGACCGCCTATGCGGCGGCCACCCTGCCGCAGGCCCACGTCGGACGCAGTCCCGTCGTCGGCCCCGCGAAGCCCGTCGAGACCGGGATCGAGGCGCTCATCCATCGGCAGACGCAGAACTTCGCCGACGGTGGCGCGTTCACCAACCCGCAGCTCGTCACGATGCTGATGAGCACAACGACGAAATGGTCGGCCGCGGTCGACCGCGGTTCGATCGCCGCCGCGCTGGAATTGGCCAGCCGCACCCCGGTGATCGCCATCGGCGGGTTCGCGGCAGCGGACCCGGTACCAACGCTAGAGGAGTTCCAGCAGATCGTGGCCGACCACCAATTGACCTACTACCTGGTGCAGGAGATGCAGCTACCCGCGTCCTGGAAAGTCGGCGGACAGCCCGGCGCCGCCGCACCGTCCGCGCCCGAGAAGCCGTGGCAGGTAACCGGAAAGCCGGAGATCGCGACCTGGGTGAGTCACCACTACACCGCAACGCACATCGGCAACATCGCGATCTACGACCTGACGCCGCACCCGAATTAGCCTGCCGTTCGGCTACACCCGATGCCGCGCGACGATCAGCGCTGCAGCCAATCCCGCACGCGGCCGAGCAGGGTGCGGCCCGAGTCGCGTTCGCGTTCGGTGAAGAGGAACTTCAGCTCCTCCTCCAGGGATTTGCGGACTACGTCGCGCAACTCCCGTGCGGCCGTGGCGATGTCGTCGGCGTCGCGCCAGGGGGCCGGGTCGATCGGGGTGCCCGCGGCGAAGTAGAAGCGTTCGGGGCGCGGCAGGACGGTCGGGCCGAGGCCGCGCAGTAGCGGGGGCGTCAGTTCGGGGTTGATGCCGAGGGCTTCGACGGTCCAGCGCAGCGGGCGCAGCAGCGGGTGGTCGCCGTCGATCACGATGTCGTAGGCGTCGTCGACCCCGATCATCGCGATCGGCACGATCGGCACGCCCGCTTCGATCGCCATCCGGGCGAAGCCGGTGCGGCCCTCCCATTTGAGCATGTACTTCTCGTTCTTGCGGCGCACCGCTTCCCGGCCGCCGCCGGGGAAGACGATCACGGCCTCGCCGCGCTGCAACAGCGCGAGGCAGTTGCCCCGGGTGCCGCGAACCGCGCCGTAGCGGTGCAGGAAGTGCCGCACGCCGGGGACCGCGATCAGCACGTGTTCGGCGAGCCCGCGGATCAGCCGACCACGGCGGCGCAGCACCTCGGGCAGCAGCAGCGGTGCGTCGATGCCGCCCATCAGGTTGTGGTTGCCGACGAGCAGCACGGGGCCCTCGGTCGGGATGTTGTCGAGTCCGTAGAACCGCGGACTCGTCCACGCCCGCAACGGCGCTAGCAGCCCCTCGATTACCCGCAGATCGCTGTCGCTCAGCGAAACCGCCAACGGAGCCCCGTCACTGAGCGCAGGCTTGTCCAGGACCAGCGCTCCGGACGCGCCTTCCGCGGAACCAACCGAATCCGAACGGTCGTGCGACATACATCCCTCCTGATGCCGCCCCGAACGATACCGTAACGAATTCCACTGTGCCGCATCACATGTGAGCGCGAACACAGTCCACTCGGTCTGCTATGAACTCCGGCGCACCCTCCCCGGGCGCCAAAACCACCGCCAGCCTGCCACGCAGCCCCCACTCCCCGACCCAAGAGTTTGCTGACAATTCGTGCGCAACCACATAACGGTCCCAAATCAGCGTGGCTCGAATGCGCCAACCACCACGTATGCGCATGCCAGTTGGCCCGCCGACACGCACAGCGCGCCCAGCCTTCGACCAGCACCCACCGCTTCTCCTGCCGCGCAGAAACCGCCAGCAGTCACCGCCTGTCTCGGCTACGAACGGCACGGGAATGCACCTGACAGTCGGCCGGGAGCAGACCAAGGGTCACCGACGGGACCATGTGTGGAACGACGGTCCGCGCCACACATGGCTGCTTGCCTTCTGCGGCGCCTTCGTCTAGACCCGCGCGGGACTACTCCCCGACGTGCCCGTTGGTTTCCGGGGCGGCCGCGCCGCCGGCGTTGGCGAACTCGGAGAGAGCGGCGGCCAGAGAGTGGGGGACGCGGGCGTGGACTCGGGTGCCGCCCTCCTCGTGAGTGGAGTCGAGGATGCGGCCGTCGGCGTGGATGCGGGCGAGGAGGTCGCCGCGGCTATAGGGGACCACGACGCTGACCTCGACGTCGAGGCCGCCGAGCACTTCGGCCAGGCGATCGCGCAGGGTGTCGATGCCGAGACCGGTGTGTGCGGAGACGAAGGCGGCGTCGGGCAACTGGCCGCGCAGGCGGGTGAGCGCCATCGGGTCGAGTGCGTCGATCTTGTTGACCACCAGCAGTTCCGGCGGGGCCGGGGTGCCCTGCTCCTTGATCACGTCGGTGATCACCTCGCGGACCGCCTTGATCTGTTCGGCGGGCAGCGCGTCGGAACCGTCGACGACGTGCAGCAGCAGGTCGGCGCCGGTCACCTCCTCCAGCGTCGACCGGAACGCCTCGACCAGCTGGGTCGGCAGGTGCCGGACGAAACCGACGGTGTCGGTGAACACGACCTCGCGGCCGTCGTCGAGGTCGGCGCGGCGGGTGGTCGGATCCAGGGTGGCGAACAGCGCGTCCTGCACCAGCAGCCCGGCGCCGGTGAGCGCGTTCATCAGGCTGGACTTGCCCGCGTTGGTGTAGCCGACGATCGCCACCGACGGGATGCCGCTGGAGTTACGGCGGGCTCGCATGGTGTCGCGCGCGGTCTTCATCTCCCGGATCTCGCGGCGCAGCTTGGCCATGCGCTCACGGATGCGCCGTCGATCGGTCTCGATCTTGGTCTCACCGGGGCCACGCAGACCGACACCGCCGCCGTTGCCACCCGCACGACCACCGGCCTGCCGGGACATGGACTCACCCCAGCCGCGCAGTCGCGGCAGCATGTACTCCATCTGGGCTAGCGCGACCTGCGCCTTGCCCTCGCGGGAGGTGGCGTGCTGGGCGAAGATGTCCAGGATCAGCGCGGTCCGGTCGATCACCTTGACCTTGACGACCTTCTCCAGCGCGGTCAGCTGCGCGGGAGTCAGTTCACCGTCGCAGATCACGGTGTCGGCGCCGGTCTCCAGCACCACCGCACGCAGCTCGTCGGCCTTACCTGAGCCGATGTAGGTGGCCGGGTCCGGCTTGTCCCTGCGCTGGATGAGCCCTTCGAGTACTTCGGAGCCCGCGGTCTCGGCGAGCGCGGCCAGTTCGGTCATGCTCGCGTCGGCCTGCGCCGCGCTACCCGTGGTCCACACGCCGACCAGTACGACCCGTTCCAGGCGCAGCTGCCGGTACTCGACCTCGGTGATGTCGGTGAGTTCGGTGGACAGCCCGGCGACTCGGCGCAGCGAACTGCGCTCGTCGAGCTGCATCTCGCCCACGGTGGGGTCGGCGGCGGTCCAGCCGCCGGACCGCTTCATCCGCGCGGCGTGCTCGGCGACCACATCGCCGGTCTCGGCCTCGTCGGCCGACGCGTCGGTTGCGGCATCGTCGAGCTGGATGTCGTCATCGGCCGTCTCGGTGAAGTCGTCGGCCGGAGTGAATTCATAAACTTTGGATTTCGTCATACAAGACCCATGATCCCACGATGCACCGACATGGCGCATTCGGATATTCGGCACAGCGTGTTGGCACCGATCGCCTGCCGCGGGTCAGAGGTGCTGCCACCAACCCTCGGCGATCGTCCCCGAGGCCACCAGCACCGACGGGCCACGCAGCCAGGCACCACCGCCGGCGAACCCGACCGTGACCTCACCGCCGGGGACCCGAACGCGAACCTCCCCCGTATCCGAGGCGAGCTGGAATCCCTCCCGAACCAGCGCCGCCGCCGCAGCCGCGACGGTGCCTGTTCCGCAGGACCGTGTTTCGCCGACGCCGCGTTCGTACACCCGCATATCGACCGAGCGCTCGGCGTCCAGCGCGGTCAAGATCTCCACGTTGACGCCGTGCGGAAACAGATCCGGGTCGTAGCCGGGCGGCACCGTGAGATCCAGCTTGGCCAGACCATCTGCGGACAGCTCGGGGTCGACACACGCCAGATGCGGATTCCCGACGTCGATGCCGATGCCGGGGAACCCCCAGCCCGCGACGGTCGCGGTCGATTCACCGAGTTCCCGAACCGGCCCCATGTCGACGGTGACCATGTCCACCGTGACGTCCCCGTCGACCTCGGTGGCGGAATGCACCACGACCGGACGGCCGCCCGCGCGACTACCGACCACGAATTCCCGGCTGGCCTCCAAGCCCGAGGCCACCAGATAGTGCGCGAACACCCGCACACCGTTCCCGCACATCTCGGCGATCGAGCCGTCGGCATTGCGGTAGTCCATGAACCAATCCGCTGCACCCACCCCAGCGGGCAGCTCGTCGAGCACACCCGCCACACGCAACGCATCGGCTCGCGCCACCCGCAGCACACCGTCGGCACCCAAACCGCGCTGACGATCGCACAGTGCGCCGACCCGCTCGGCGGTCAGCTCCAGGCGAACGTCGAGGTCCGGCAGCACCACGAAATCGTTCTGGGTGCCGTGCCCCTTGGTGAACTCGATATCCGACACGTGCGTGCTCTCCCTACCTTGTCGTCACTTGGCAAACGTCCGGCGCTGCCGGGAAATTTCGTACAGCGCCACGGCGGCCGCCGAGGGCGCGCCGAGCGAGCTGGCGGTGCCGCCCATCGGAATGTGCACCATGTCGTCGCAGGCATCCTGCCAGGCGGCGCTCATCCCGGTGGTCTCGTTGCCGACGACGAGGATGGTGGCCTCGGTGAAGTCGTAGTCGTAGGCCGCGCGCGGCCCGTGCTCGTCGGTGCCGACGATCCGGGTCGGGATGCCGCGGCGCACCTGCCTGTCCCGGAACTCGAGAACCTGCGCGGCGCCGGCCGCGCGCAGCACCGGCATCGCGAACAGCGAGCCGGTGGACGCGCGCACGGCCTGCGGGTCGTACTGGTCGGCGCCGTGCCCGGTGACGATCACCCCGCTGGCGCCGAACGCGTCGGCCGACCGGATCAGCGTGCCGAGGTTGCCCGGCGAGTTCGGCCGGTCGAACACCACCACCACGGGTGCGTCCTCGCCGGGCTCCCCCGGTTCGAAGGTGTCCAGCTCCTGCTGGCGCGACACCGCGACGGCCACCAATTCCGGGATGCCGCCGACCTTTTCGCCGAGCTCGGCCATCAATTCCGGGACCAGGCCGACCTGTGGGACGTCGCTGGTGTCCAGTAGCTGCCTGGCCCAGCTGGACAGATCCGGGGTGCCGAGGCGGTAGAGCAGCGTCTCCAGCGGCCAGTCGTTGGCGACGGCCTGGGTGATCGGGCGCACGCCCTGCACCAGGAAGCGCCCGTCGCGGTGGCGTTTGGTCCGGTTGTTCAGGTAGGCCTGCCACACCTGGACCGAGGCATTGCGGGTGCTCACACGTCGGGTCACTGCGGAGTCCGTTCTTTCTCGTCGAGCAGAGCGAGCGCGGTCGCCACCAGATCGGCGGCGGCACCGTCCACCCAGCGCACCCGTGGGTCCCGCCGGAACCACGAGCGCTGCCGCCGAACATAGCGCCGGGTGCCGATCAGAGTGCGTTCTCGCGCGTGCGTCAAGTCGTATTCGTTGTCGAGGTACGCCAGGACTTGTGCGTAGCCGATGGCGCGCCGGGCGGTGACGCCCTCGCGCAGGCCATGGTCGATCAGCGCGCGTACTTCGTCGACCAGCCCGGCGGCGAACATCAACTCGGTCCGGCGTTCGATCCGCTCGTCCAGCTCGGCGGTCTCGCGGTCGACACCGATGATCACCGTGCCCCAGCGCGGCCTGCCGATCTCGGGTGCGGACGCGGCGAACGGCTGACCGGTGAGCTCGACCACCTCGAGTGCGCGCACCATGCGGCGGCCGTCGGTGGGCAGAATGGTGGCCGCCGCGGCGGGATCGGCCTGCCGCAACGCCGCGTGCACGGCGGCGACACCGCCCTCGGCGAGCACCGCCTCCCAGCGGGCCCGCACCGCCGGGTCGGTGGCCGGGAACTCCCACTTGTCCAGCAGCGCTTGCACATACATCATCGAGCCGCCGACGATGACCGGGACGCGACCGCGCGCCATGATCGCGGCCACGTCCGCGCTCGCCGCGGCCTGATAGGCGGCGACGGTCGCGGTTTCGGTCACGTCGAGCACATCGAGCTGGTGATGCGGGATGTCGCGCCGCTCGGCGACGGTGAGTTTCGCGGTGCCGACATCCATGCCGCGGTAGAGCTGCATCGCGTCGATGTTGACGATCTCGCCGCCGAGCCGTTCGGCCAGGTCGAGGCCGAGGTTCGACTTGCCGGTGGCGGTGGGGCCGACCACGGCGATCGGGGTGATGTCGGTATCGGTCACCACAGCACCCCAGCGACGCGTGGCTCGGCTGCACCGCTTCCCACGGGGCTCTGTCCATCACGAGCGCTCATGCGGACACCGTCCCGGCGGGTCGCCACAGACTCACCTGATATCCGACCCCGAACGGCGCGTCGCTGTACAGCGTCTCGACCATGGGATCAGTCTCGAACAACCCGGCCAGCATCTGATAGGCGGCCCGCCCGGACAGCACCAATTCCGCGCACAGCGCCGGATCCAGCGAGCGCAACGCACCCCGGTCCCCCGCGGCCAACGCGCGATCGAGTTCGTCCTGCACGGCGGCGGCCCGCTCGTCGAGGTAGCCGGGAGCCTGCAACGACAACGTCGCGGCACCGTCGGCCACCACGAGCACGCCGTGCTGCCCGGCGGAACCATTCAGCTCCGCCCGCAACTTCGCCCCGAGCTCGACGCAGCGGTGTTCCGGGGTATCGGCGGCGACGATCCGTACTTCCGCCTCGGCGGCCGGTGCCACCTGCTCCCGCAACCACCCAGCGATCAACACCGGCAGCGGAAGCTGAGCATCCGGTTCAGCCGCGGCGGTCGCGGAGAGCGCGACCCGGACGTCCGCGCCGAAGCCGCGAAACGTGCCGACCGTTTCCGGACCGAACACCTGGTCGGCGGCGCCGGTACCGAGCACTGTCCAGCGGTCTGACACCCGGGCGAGCGCGGTCGCGGCGGCGAGCACGGCGGCCCGCAGCACCGCCCGTGGATCCCCCGCATGACCGGGAACCGCGCTTGTCACACCACCGCAGAGCTCGGGCACCAAGATCGGCGGCGACGGGACCAGGGCGGCAATCGGGAACACGGGCTAACCGTAACCGTTGTGCGGGACACCGATACGCACCGCGGGTACCGCCCAGCTTCGAGTGTCTCTGCCGCAAAGCTGGCCGAGATTGCTACTGTTCGAGGAGCTACAACCCAGGTCATCAGGGGTTGCCATCCCTGTGATTGCGCCGAGTGAGGGCATGGGTTCATGGTCACAAGAGCTCGGACCGGGTTCAATGGGATGAGCTAGGGCGTAACCAGGCAGCCGTGACGCGCGGCAGGGACGAGGAGCTATGACCGACAGCAACGGAACCGCGAAAGCCAGCCCCGGCGCGATGCCGCGCTCTTCCGGTGCCCCGAAACCCGGCGGCTCGGTCCAGCCTCCCAAGCCGCACGCGACGCCGGGCCAGGCGCAGCACCCGCATCCCGTCGTGCCCACCGTCTCCGACCCCAGCGCCTGGGGCCGGGTCGACGAGGACGGCACCGCCTGGGTGAAGACCGCCGAGGGCGAACGTCAGGTCGGCTCCTGGCAGGCCGGTGACGCCGCGGAGGGGCTTGCCCACTTCGGCCGCCGCTTCGACGACCTGGCCACCGAGGTCGCGCTGCTGGAGGCGCGCCTTGCCGCCGGCGCGGATGCCCGCAAGACCAAGGCCGCCGCCGTAGCCCTAGCCGAATCGCTGCCCACCGCCGCCGTGATCGGCGATATCGACGGGCTGGCCAAGCGGCTCGCGGCGATCGCCGAACACTCCGAAGAGGCGGCCGCGCACGCCAAGGAGGAGAAGGACCGGGCGCGCCACGAGCACACCGAGCGCAAGGAAGCGCTGTGCGCCGAGGCCGAGAAGATCGCCGCCGAATCCACCCAGTGGAAGGCCGCGGGCGACCGGCTGCGCGAGATCCTCGACGAGTGGAAGTCGATCCGCGGGGTGGACCGCAAGGTCGACGACGCGCTGTGGAAGCGCTATTCCAAGGCCCGTGAGGCGTTCAACCGCAGGCGCGGCGCGCACTTCGCCGAGCTCGATCGGGAACGCGCGTCGGCTAAGACCCGCAAGGAAGAGCTGTGCGTGCGCGCCGAGGAGCTGTCCGGCTCGACCGACTGGGTCGGCACCGCGGGCATCTTCCGTGACCTGCTCGCCGAGTGGAAGGCCGCGGGCCGTGCGCCGCGCGAAGCCGACGAGGCCCTGTGGCGGCGCTTCAAGAGCGCGCAGGACGTGTTCTTCGCCGCCCGCAACGCCGCCGTCACCGAACGCGACGCCGAGTTCGACCAGAACGCGGCCGCCAAGGAAGAACTGCTGCAGGCCTACGAGCACATCGACCCGGCCAACGGCTTGGAAGCCGCCCGCGCCGCGCTGCGCGAGTTGCAGGACAAGTGGGACGCCATCGGCAAGGTGCCGCGCGAACGCATTCAGGAACTGGAAGGCAAGCTGCGCGCCATCGAGAAGCGGGTCCGCGACGCGGTCGACGCGCAGTGGCGCCGCACCGACCCGGAGGCGATGGCCCGCGCGGCCCAATTCCGGGAGCGGGTGGCGCAATTCGAGGAGCAGGCCGCCAAGGCCCAGGCCGCGGGCAAGGCGCGCGACGCGGAGAAGGCCCTCGAGCAAGCCAAGCAGTGGCGTGAATGGGCCGAAGCCGCCGAAGGCGCGGTCACCAACCTCTAGGTCGAGCTACGACTAAGAGAGGGCCGTCGGCATCGCGCTGACGGCCCTCTTGTCGTTATCCGAGTTCGATTACTCCCCGGTGAGACGGCGGCGGTCGCGTTCCTCGGCAGCGGCCGAGGCATTGCGGCGCTGCTCTTCGGCGGCCAGCTGCACGGCGGTGCGGCTCCAGACCACGCGAACCCAGTGGAAGGTCAGCACGATCGCGGCGATGGTGCCGAGGATCAGACCGATGGCGGGGCCGGCGCCGTGATAGTTGCCGATGCCGGGCGTCTGCCGGTGCCAGATGGAGAAGACGCCGAACACGCTGGTGATGGCGGTGCCCGCGACGGCGATCCAGGCGAGGAACCAGCGGCGCGTCATCAGCGCCAGCATCGAGAAACCGATGCCGAAGACCACGAGGAACCAGACGAAGATCCGCGACGGCAGGCCGATGTGCTCCAGCTGGGCAGCGTTGGTGCCGAGCAGCACGTCGAAACCGCGGGCGCCGCCCGCGTGCGGCAGCACCAGCGAGAACAGGAGCACGAACACCGCGCCGGCGACCACCATGGCGCGCACACCGGGGTCGATCTCCCCGGCGATGCGTCGCTCCACCGCGTCCAGTTCGTCGCGGAACTGCTCGAAGTTGCTGCTCTCGACCGAGTTCACTGAACCCTCGTTTCGTTCGGCTTGTTCGTGGTTCGCTGCACTGCCCGCGTCCACTGTGCCAGCATCGGGTTCGCTCGCCTCAGCCGACCCACTACCGCCGGTAGTAGGTTCCGCGCGCGCAGGTCGCTCGCCGCGTCCGGGCACCGGCTCCGCGCCACCCGCTACGCCACTTTCGTCGCCGGTCTTGTCGTTCACGCCGCCCCTTCGCTGACATTCCGTGCCGCCGCGCACGGTGCGCGACGGTGCCTGACTCGCTCGCTGTCGCGCACATCGTGTCCGGTGTGGCTATCACCGAGCAATCCGACTGGGCTACGACCCGCAGCCGGTCGAACAGCCCACGGCCGCAACCGGTTCCGGCGCGGGTGCGCCGATGCGGGGCAGTCCGAGGCCGACGCCGATGGGTTCGGTCTTCGGCGTCACGCCGCGTTCGTGCGCGTCACCGGCCGCGGTGCGCCGGTGCGACTTGATCGGCGCGTCGGCGATCAGGTGATGCGGCGCCGCCTCGGTGATGTCGACGGTCACGATATCGCCGGGTCGGATCGACTCGGGGGTACCGCCCGGCCGGAAATGCACCAGCCTGCCGTCGCGCGCCCGGCCGCTCATCCGCGCGGTGGCGGCGTTCTTCTTGCCCGCCCCGTCGGCGACGAGCAGCTCGACCTCGGTGCCGATGAGCGCCCGGTTCGCGTCGAGCGAGACTTCCTCCTGCAACGCGATGAGCCGCTCATAACGTTCCTGCACAACGGCTTTCGGCAGCTGATCGGGCAGGTCGGCGGCGGGGGTGCCAGGCCGCTTGGAGTACTGGAAGGTGAACGCGCTGGTGAAGCGGGCCTGCCGGACCACGTCCAGGGTCTCCTGGAAGTCCTCCTCGGTCTCCCCGGGGAACCCGACGATGATGTCGGTGGTGATCGCCGCGTGCGGCATCGCGGCCCGCACCTTCTCGATGATCCCCAGGTAACGGGTCTTGCGGTAGGAGCGGCGCATGGCCTTGAGCACCTTGTCCGAGCCGGACTGCAGCGGCATGTGCAGCTGCGGGCAGATGTTCGGGGTCTCGGCCATCGCCTCGATGACGTCGTCGGTAAACTCGGCCGGGTGCGGGGAGGTGAAGCGCACGCGCTCCAAGCCGTCGATGCTGCCGCACGCGCGCAACAGCTTGGCAAACGCGCCGCGGTCGCGCGCTTCGTCCGGGTCGGCGAACGAGGCGCCGTAGGAGTTCACGTTCTGCCCGAGCAGCGTCACCTCGAGCACGCCCTGGTCGACCAGCGCCTGCACCTCGGCGAGTACGTCACCGGGGCGGCGGTCGACCTCTTTGCCGCGCAGCGCGGGCACGATGCAGAACGTGCAGGTGTTGTTGCACCCCACCGAGATCGACACCCAGCCCGCGTACGCCGACTCGCGCTTGGCGGGCAGGCTCGACGGGAACGCCTCCAGCGACTCCAGGATCTCCACCTGCGCCTCGGCGTTGTGCCTGGCCCGCTCCAGCAGCACCGGCAGCGAGCCGATGTTGTGCGTGCCGAACACCACGTCCACCCACGGCGCTTTGCGCACTACGGTGCCGCGGTCCTTCTGCGCCAGGCAGCCGCCGACGGCGATCTGCATGCCGGGCTGGTCGGCCTTGATCGAGGCCAGGTGGCCGAGGGTGCCGTAGAGCTTGTTGTCGGCGTTCTCGCGCACCGCGCAGGTGTTGAGCACGACGAGGTCGGCCGTCGCCCCCGGCGCGGCCTTCACGTACCCCGCGTCCTCCAGCAGCCCGGACAGGCGCTCGGAGTCGTGCACGTTCATCTGGCAGCCGAAGGTGCGGACCTCGTAGCTGCGCAGGCCCTCTGTGGGCGGTTGGGCGGGTGCCAACACTGCCTGTCCGATCGAATCCACGCGTCCAGGGTACGGGCAGGCCCGAATCGGACGACGTTCGGGCGACCCAAATTTCGGGGGCATCGGCACATTTTTTAACGGCACGTTTTTTGCTGGCACGGTCGCTCGGGGCCTAACGGCGCTAACACCTTCTGATCAGGCACGCTACGCCTCCCACCGCCCCTACTCGGGGCCCGAAGATCCCTACTCGGACGAACCGGGCACCCGGGTTAACACGGCGTGTCGCCCCGGCGTGGCGGAACGGTGTGTCGCCGAAACTCGGGCAAATCCGGATTTTGCCTTTAAGGTCTTGGACCATGACCGACGACGCCGCCGCGCCCGATACGACCGGGAACGCTTCAACCGGGGACGCCAGCGCCGCCAGCGTGCCGATGATCTCGATGCGCAACGTGCAAAAGCACTTCGGTGAACTGCACGTACTGCGCGATATCGACCTGGAAGTCCCCAAAGGACAGGTAGTCATTGTTCTCGGGCCTTCGGGTTCCGGGAAGTCGACGCTGTGCCGCACCATCAACCGCCTCGAACCCATCGACTCCGGAGACATCGCCATCGACGGTGTCCCGCTCCCTGCCGAAGGCCGCGGCCTCGCCGCGCTACGCGCCGACGTCGGCATGGTTTTCCAATCGTTCAACCTGTTCGCGCACAAGACGATCGTCGAGAACGTGATGCTCGCGCCGATCAAGGTCCGCAAGATCAAGAAAGAAGCGGCGCGCAAGCACGCCATGGAACTGCTCGACCGGGTCGGCATCGCCAACCAGGCCGACAAGTACCCGGCCCAGCTGTCCGGTGGACAGCAGCAGCGCGTCGCCATCGCCCGCGCCCTGGCGATGAGCCCGAAGGTAATGCTGTTCGACGAGCCGACCTCCGCGCTGGACCCCGAAATGGTCCAGGAGGTGCTCGACGTGATGGTCTCGCTGGCCAAGGACGGGATGACCATGCTGGTCGTCACCCACGAGATGGGCTTCGCCCGTCGCGCGGGTAACCGCGTCCTGTTCATGGCCGACGGCCAGGTGGTCGAGGACGCCGAACCCGAGGTGTTCTTCACCGCGCCGAAGTCCGACCGTGCCAAGGACTTCCTCGGCAAGATTCTGACCCACTGAAACGTAGAGAACGACCGCTGGCCCGTGCCGAACAGATGGACGGCCTAGTCCAAACGTCCACGGCCAGCAAACCCATGAGAGAAGGAAACTCGATGAGGATCAACCGTGCCCTGCGACTCGGTGTCGGTGCGATCGCACTGACACTCGCCGCCGCGACCGCCACCGCGTGTGGCGGCGGTGAGACCAAGTCCGCCCTGGATAACGCCAAGGACGGCAAGCTCACCATCGGCATCAAGTTCGACCAGCCCGGCCTCGGCCTGCGCAACAAGGACGGCTCCTACAGCGGCTTCGACGTCGAGATCGGCAAGCTGGTCGCGGAGAAGCTCGGCGTGAAGGCCGACGGCATCACCTGGAAGGAATCGCCGTCCGGCCAGCGCGAGACGCTGATCGAGAACGGTCAGGTCGACTACATCGTGGCCACCTACTCGATCAACGACGCCCGCAAGCAGAAGGTCGACTTCGGCGGCCCGTACTACATCGCGGGCCAGTCGCTGCTGGTGCGCGCCGACAACACCGACATCACCGGACCGGACAGCCTCAAGGGCAAGAAGGTCTGCTCGGTGAAGGGCTCCACGCCCGCGCAGAACATCGAGAAGAACTTCAAGGACACCCAGCTGCAGACCAACGACACCTACTCGCTGTGCCTCGAGGGCCTGCGCGCGGGTTCGTGGGACGCGGTGACCACCGATGACATCATCCTGGCCGGTTACGCCGCCCAGAGCACCGGTGCATTCAAGGTCGTCGGCAAGCCGTTCACCACGGAGAACTACGGCATCGGCCTGAAGAAGGGCGACAAGGAGCTGCGCGACAAGGTGAACGACGCGATCGAGGCGATCATCGCCGACGGTTCCTGGAAGAAGGCGTTCGACTCGACCGTCGGTATCTCCGGGTACCAGGCGCCGGAGCCGCCGAAGGTCAACCGGTACTGAGTTCTTCCCGCGCACGGGTGGCCTGACCGCGCGGTTGGGCCACCCGCCGCACATCCCCTGAAAATCGAGACCCGATGGGAGGGACACGTTCGCCGTGTTCGACCTGATCTCGAGGTATGACGATCAAATCCTCGACGCCTTCTGGGTGACCATCAAACTGACCGTTCTGTCCGCGGTCGGTGCGCTGATCCTGGGCACTTTCGTCGCCGCGCTGCGCGTGTCCCCAGTACCGATCGCCCGTGCGGTCGGCACCGCCTACGTCACCATTTTCCGTAATACTCCGCTCACCCTGATCATCATCTTCATGTCGCTCGGCCTGTACACCACAATGGGCTGGAAACTTGCCGGTGATGGACCGAACTCCGTTGCGGACAACAACTTCCGCTACGCCATCCTCGGATTCAGCATCTACACCGGCGCTTTCGTCTGTGAGTCGCTGCGGTCCGGCATCAATACCGTGGCGATGGGGCAGTCGGAGGCGGGCCGCTCCCTCGGCCTGACCTTCGCCCAGAACCTGCGATTGATCGTGCTGCCACAGGCCTTCCGGGCGGTCATCGCCCCGATGGGCAGCGTGCTGATCGCACTGACCAAGAACACCACCATCGCCTCCGCCATCGGCGTAGTCGAAGCCGCCACCCTGATGGCGAACATCAACGAGAACGAGGCAGCGGTGGTTGCCGTGGGTGCCATCTTCGCGCTCGGCTTCGTCATCCTGACCCTGCCGACCGGGCTGCTCTTCGGCTGGCTCGCCAAACGATTCGAGGTGGCCCGATGACCACTGCGCCTTCGGTTCTCTTCGATGCGCCCGGCCCCAAAGGTCGTATCCGGCACCACATCTACTCGGTTGTCGTCGTCGCCGCCGTCGCGGCATTCCTCTGGGTGCTCTACAGCGGCTTCGCCGACAAGGGTCAGTTCACGGCGGAGAAGTGGAAGCCGTTCGTCGACCTCGAGGTCTGGGAGACCTACCTGCTCCCAGGCCTGAAGGGCACGGTCGTCGCCGCACTGCTCTCGATCGTGTTCGCTCTGCTGATCGGCATGATCTTCGGCATCCTGCGGCTGTCCGAGCATCGCATCGTGCGCTGGGTGGCCGGCGCGGTCGTCGAGGTCTCGCGGGCCATCCCCGTGCTGATCTTGATGATCTTCCTGTTCGCCCTGTTCTCGCAGAACAAGGTGTTCAAGGTCGACGACCTGGCGCTGGCCGCCGTGGTGATCGCACTGACCGTCTACAACGGATCGGTCATCGCCGAGATCGTCCGCGCGGGCATCCTTTCGCTGCCCAAGGGACAGACCGAGGCGGCGGTCGCGCTCGGCATGCGCAAGAACCAGCTGATGCGGTTGATCCTGCTGCCGCAGGCGATCACCGCCATGCTGCCCGCGCTGGTCTCGCAGATGGTTGTCGCGCTGAAGGACTCGGCGCTCGGCTACCAGATCACCTACACCGAGATCGTGCGCTCCGGCCAGCAACTCGGTGCGGCAGAACAGAACACGGTGCCTTCGCTGATCGTGATCGCCATCGTCATGATCGTCCTGAACAGCGCGTTGACCATCTTCGCGACCAAGCTGGAGAAGAAGTTGCGCTCCCGCAAGAAGGGCAAGGCGGTCGTCACGGCCGACTCGATCATCACCGATGCCGCGCCCGGGATGGATCTCACCAAGAAGTAACTGTTCGAACGCAACGCGATACGGCGGTGCGCTGGATGCGGTAACCCGCTCCGGTGCACCGCCGTTCGCGTTCCGGGTTACCGCGGGGTGGTGCGCAGCCACCTAGTCGGATAGGCCGACTACCATCGCGTTCGTGCGAGTAGGGCTGCGGATTTCTGGATTGCTGGCGTTTGCTGTCCTGCTCGCCGTGGTGGTGCTGACGGCGTGGGAGCAGCAGCCGCGGGAGCATCGGCCTGCGTCGGCGCCCGCGGATGTCTTCAGTGCTGAGCGGGCGTTTCGGGTGGTCGAGGAGATCGCGCGACGGCCGCATCCGAGCGGCACGGCCGAGCACGCTCGGGTGCGCGACCATCTCGTGGCGGAACTGCGGAATCTCGGGTTGGAGACCGAACTCCGAGAAGGGGTCGGCAAGTATCCGACCGCGCTCCAGCGCGACGTGCTCGGAATGGGGCGGGTCGCCAATATCGTTGCCCGGCTGCCCGGCACGAACTCGACGGGAACCGTTTTCCTGACGGCGCACTACGATTCCGTCGCCTCGGGGCCCGGCGCGAACGATGACGGGGTCGGCGTGGCGGCGGTGCTGGAGGATGTTCGCGCGTTGCGCGCGAGTGGCGCCGCATTGCGCAACGACGTGGTGGTGCTGCTGACCGATGCCGAGGAGATCGGCCTGCTCGGCGCGGAGGCGTTCGTCACCGCGGGCCAGGACGGTCGCGACACCGGCGTGGTGATCAATCACGAGGCGCGCGGTGCGGGCGGCCCGGTGTTGTTGTGGCGCACCACCCATCCCGACGGGGCGCTGATCCGCGCCGTTCAGCGGGTCGCGCCTGCTCCGAATACCGACTCACTGTCCACCACGCTGGCCGGTGCGCAGACCTCGAGCAATACCGACTTCGCCGCCTTCGAGCCGGGCGGACTACGGGTGCTGGACTGGGCCTTCGCCGGTCGCAGCGCCTACTACCACAGCCCCGTCGACGATCCGGCCCACGTGGATCTGGCGACGGTGCAGCAGATGGGCGACAACAGCCTCGCGCTGGCCCGGGAGTTCGGCGACAAGGACCTCACCGCCACCGACGACACCGATCGCGCGTTCTTCCAGCTGCCGTTCGGCGTGCTGGTGGTGCTGCCGTTCTGGGTGATCATCGCGTTCGCCGTGGCCACCGTCCTCGCCGTCGCCTGGCTCTGCAGGCACCTCCGGCGGGGCGAGGAGACCAGTCTGCGACGGATATTCGGGGCCGCCGCAACGATTTTGGTCGCGGCGCCGCTCGCGACCGGCGCGGTGTACGGGCTGTGGGAAGTGGTGAAGATCGTTCGGCCGGAGTACCGCCCACTGTTCGTCGACCCGTACCGGCCCGAGTTCTATTACGTGGCGATTCTCGTGCTCTCCGTCGCGGTACTTGCCCTCTGGTACGTGATAGCGCGGCGGCTGTTCGGTGCCGTGGCCGCCGCGGCCGGACTGCTGTGCTGCCTGGCCATACTCGCGCTGGCGCTCGCGATCCTCGCCCCCGCGACCGCGCACGTATTGGTTGTGCCGACCTTCGCCGCATCGGTAGGGGTGGCGGTGACCGGCGCATTACCGCAGCGGTGGCGGTTGCCGGTCTTGACCGTCTGTCTGGTGCCCGCGGCGATATTCCTCGGCAGCGCAACGTGGCCCGTGCTGCAAACCGGCATCACGACGGCCCCGTTCCTGGTCGCGCCCGCGGTGGTGCTGCTCGGTGGTCTGCTCATGCTGACCCTCACTGAGAGCTGGCCCGACCGGCACGGCTGGGTGATCCCGTCGACCGCGGCCGTGCTCGCCGTCGCCCTGGCGGCCGCGGGCCTGGCGGTGGACCGCTTCGATGACACCCATCCGATGTCGTCCCAGCTCGTCTACGCGCTCGACGCCGACCGGAACGAGGCGCGCTGGCTGTCCCGCGAATCCCCCGATCGTTGGACCCGCGATCTCGTCGACACCACCGCACCCGGCGAGCGGTTCGCCCGGCTCTGGCCCACCGTCGTCGCGAGCGGCCCGGCACCGGCCGAGTCGCTCTCCCCGCCGACCGCCGAAATCCTGTCCGATACCACCGAATCGGGACAACGCACGGTCCACCTGCGCTTGCGCTCCACCCGCGGTGCCACCAGCATCGCCCTGCGGTACGACACCACGCCCATGTCGATGCGGGTCGCCGGCCGCGAGGTGAGTCCGCTACCGAAGACAGGCTTCCAGTTCCACGCACCCGGCCCCGACGGCGTCGACGTGCACCTGGTCGTGCCCGCCGGTCCCCTGCCGCTGCAGCTGGTCGACTACACGTGGCTCCCCGACTCGGGCCTCCAGTCCTACCGAAAGCCCCCGAACGACATCTACTTCCGGCAGGACAGCGTCGGCGCCGTCTTCGTCACCATCCCTGGGCTATGAGTCCAACTCGCTGAGCACCTGCAAGATGAGACCGCGCGCGTCCCGACCATAGACGGCCGCGCCTTTGAGCACCTCGAACATGCGCGCGTAGAGGGCGCACTCAGCGGGTTGGGTGACTTGAATACCGGCGGTCGGTGTCTCGAGCGCGACCATGGCGTCGTCGAATATCCAGAATCCGGTGGAGCCGACGGCTTCCCGTTCGGTCATCAGCGGGATGATGCCGAGCGAGATGTTGGGCATCGACATCAGCTCCAGCAGTCGGCCCAGTTGCCCCGCTTGCACGTCCGCCGTGCCGAACCAGGTGCGTAGCGCCTGCTCCTCGAGCACGGCCACGAATCTCTTTCCGCCACGGTGCAGTACGCGCTGGCGTTCCATCCGCACCGCCACCGCCTCGTCGAGGTCGTTGGGTGTGTCGAGAAAGCGGATCCAGAACGACAGCATGGCGGCGGTGTACTCCGCGGTCTGGAACAGACCGGGGATGACGTTGTGCTCGTAGATCCGGAATACCTTCGTCGCTTGGTAGCGCTCGGGTGTGTGGGCACCGAGGACGCGCTTCATGCCCGCCCGGCTCTGCCGCCGGTATTCGAGGTAGGCCGAGTCGACCGCGCGCAGCGTCGCGACCAAGTCGAGCTCCTGATCGACGGCGGCGCAGACTCGGCACCAGGCCCGGATGTCCCGATCGGTCGGGAACTGAACGCCGTTCTCTATCTTGGACACCCGGGTGAAGTGCTGGCCGGTCTCCGCGCCCAGCTGCCGGATGGTGATCCCCGCGGCTTTGCGGATTTCCCGCAGCCGATTGCCGAGCGCCCGTCGGGCCTCCTGCGCGGAACTAGCTGGGCCGGTAGTCACGGTGCGGTATGGACAGCCGCCAGACGGCCTCGAAGGCGGTGCGGCAGAGCTGAATATCGTGCGGATCGCGCGAGGTGACCTGGTCGGTGGCCACGCCGCTGCCCGCGTAGTGGAGGAAGATCACGAGTCGGTTGTCGAGCAGGTAGAAGTCGTTGCCGGGGATGGCCACCGAGGACATCAGTCGCCGAGGCACCCAGCGGATATCCTCGCCGGCCTCCACCATCGGGGCCGCGATGCTGTTGGACCAGCGCTGGTACTCGCTCAGTGGTTCCGACACGATTCTGGCCCGGCGGACCGAGCGGCCTGCGGCCACATGGTCGCGGACCGTATCGCACCAGCCTTGTAGCCAGGCCAGATCATCGAGCTCCCCGGCTGCCCACTGTGCGAGGTGTGGTAGCTCGGCCGTCGTTCGATAGGTATCCCGCGTCTCCAAATGCACTGACTCGACAACGAACTCGCCTAGTAGCCGCTCGAACTCTTCATAGACTATCGATGCCACGGTCTCCCTTCCTGAAGAACTGAATCATCCTGTCGGGGATCTCCACACAGGTCTCACCCTGCGGGATGTTCATGTGGGCAAGAGCCTCGGGGTCGGTTACTACCCATCCCTGCACAATCCACGAATCTCGGTCGGTGCGATACACCGTGGGCGAACCGTTCGGATTCGAGCCCGGATCTTCGCCGATAAAAGTCAGACGCATCGTTGACCCCTTGTCATGGGATGTTGCGAACTGTTGCCCCGAGCCCGTCGATTGTCCCGCTCCGCGTGACCGGGGGTCAAGCGCCGGTCAGCGGGTGAATACGCGTGTGGTGCAGTGAAATCCGACCGGAGGTTCGTTTCTCCCACCGGCACCGATCGCAAAGCCCGCAACTTTTCGCAACATGCTATCGCTGTGGCACTGGCCACTTCTAACCTCGGATGTTGCACGCATGATCAGCCACCTACGAGAGGGCAACTGGGGATGTGGGGACGGCCTACCGCGATCGGCTATCTGCGCCGCGATGTGTCGGGAGTGTCGCAGGTGTGGGACGAGACGCAGATTCGCAGCGTGGCAAGGAGACTCGGGTACGAGCTGGCCAAGATCGTGGTGTTCGGCCCGCAGACCGGCAATCCGGTGGCGCAGTTGCTCGACACCATCGAACGGGTGGGCGCGGACGCCGTGGTGATGCCGACCCTGCACCATCTGGCGGACGAGCTGGACGCGGTGGTGCGGGTGTGCGACGTGATCACGGTGCATCCGGAGAACACCTACGCCCGGTGGGCGCTGCCGTCGAACAGGTGGCCGGCGCCCGCAACCGATGACATTGCGGCAAGGGGGCTTACTGATGGCCGGAGGCCCGAGCGATCGCACCATGACGGTTTCGGACGCCCGGAGTGAGGTCGAAGCTCGACTTCGGGTGTCCTGGCCGAACCCGACACAGAGGACGGCTCGTCGCCACGACTAGTCCTGGTCGGTGCCGATGTCCTCGGTATCGAACTCCGCTTGGGCCAGTTCGGCTTTGACGACGGTGAAGGCGGTGGCTTGGTTGTAGCCGCGGCGGGCGAGCATGCCGACGAGGCGGCGGATCGTCTTGTCGCGGTCGAGACCGGACGGGATGCTGCGGAGTTTGCGGCGGACGAGTTCGCGGGCGCGGGATTCTTCGTCGTCGGAGCTGATGGCGTCCAGGGCGGGGGCGGCGTCTTCCTGGGTCACGCCTTTGCGCCGGAGTTCCAGGGCCAGCGCTTGTTTGCCCTTGCCGGAGTAGATGTGCCGGGCGTGTACCCACTGTTCGGCGAAGGCGGCGTCGTCGATGAGCCCGACCTCGGTGAGCCGGTCGAGGGCGCGGTCGGTGATCTCCGGGGCGTAGCCCTTGGTCGCCAGGCGCTGCGCGAGTTCGGCGCGGCTGCGGGCGCGGACGGCGAGCAGGCGAAGACACGCCTCTTTCGCCTGCTCAACCGTCCCGCCTGGCGGGTCCAGCTCCGAAGAGCGGGTACCCCGCTCGGATCCGGCCGCCACCGGATCCGCCCATCGGCCTTCGGCATGTTCGGAATCAGCCGAGTGGGAGTCTGTGCGCCGGGACGATTTTCGTCGTCCGCGGCCGGACCCAGCCGAACGCGCCCGCTGCGGATCGGACGCGCTCGGCCGAGTTCCCATAGTGTCCGATTCGGCCGAACCACCTTCAGCCGACCGGACTCGTCCGGGGTCCTGTTCGCCGGGCCGAGATCCAGCAGGATCGGTGGCGGCACCGGAGGCGGACAGGAGTTCGTGAAGTCGGCGCCGCATCTCCTGCACCGGCTCGGACCGCGACTCATCGGGCGCGGTCCGGCGCGGTTGGGGCGAGCGTCGACCGTTCATCGGATCAGAAATCGGCGGGGACCTCGGTGCCCGCGTCCGCGGTCACGTCGGCGCCGATGCCGAGCTTCTCCTTGATCTTCTTCTCGATCTCGTCGCGGATGTCGGTGTTCTCCAGCAGGAACTTGCGGGCGTTCTCCTTGCCCTGGCCGAGCTGGTCGCCCTCGTAGGTGTACCAGGAGCCGGACTTGCGCACGAAGCCGTGCTCGACACCCATGTCGATGAGCGAGCCCTCCTTGGAGATGCCCTGGCCGTAGAGAATGTCGAACTCGGCCTGCTTGAACGGCGGGCTGACCTTGTTCTTCACGACCTTCACCCGGGTACGGTTGCCGACCGCGTCGGTGCCGTCCTTGAGCGTCTCGATGCGGCGCACGTCGAGGCGGACCGAGGCGTAGAACTTCAACGCCTTACCGCCCGTGGTGGTCTCGGGCGAACCGAACATCACGCCGATCTTCTCGCGCAACTGGTTGATGAAGATGGCGGTGGTGTTGGAGTTGCTCAGCGCACCGGTCATCTTGCGCAGCGCCTGGCTCATCAGCCGGGCCTGCAGACCGACGTGGCTGTCGCCCATCTCGCCCTCGATCTCGGCGCGCGGCACCAGCGCGGCCACCGAGTCGATGACGATGATGTCGATGGCGCCGGAGCGCACCAGCATGTCCGCGATCTCCAGCGCCTGCTCACCGGTGTCGGGCTGCGAGACGAGCAGCGCGTCGGTATCGACACCCAGCTTCTTCGCGTAATCCGGGTCGAGCGCGTGCTCGGCGTCGATGAACGCGGCGACACCGCCCGCGGCCTGCGCATTGGCCACCGCGTGCAGCGCGACGGTGGTCTTACCCGAGGATTCCGGGCCGTAGACCTCGACGATGCGGCCACGCGGCAGGCCGCCGATGCCGAGCGCGACGTCCAACGAGATGGACCCGGTCGGGATCACCGCGAGGGGCTGACGTACCTCGTCACCGAGACGCATGACCGCGCCCTTACCGAAGTTCTTCTCGACCTGAGCAAGCGCGAGTTCGAGAGCCTTGTCGCGGTCGTACGCCTGTGGTGCCATGTCTTGATCCCCTTTTCGACGGGTAAGTCTCGTTCTGTGGTTGGCGCCAACATTAGAGGGCGGCACCGACAGGTTCTGGCGCCAAGATTAGACGAACAGATGTTCGAGTCAAGCGACGCGCCCGGGAACACGCGATCGGACTTCCGTTCGACTTCGCCGCGCCACCTCCGGCGAGTATTCCTGCCGGATCGCGGTGCCGTTCCCGGGCGGCGGTGCGGTGCCGAGTCAGGTTAGCCGGTCCGCGGTGAGCTACCGGGCTAGTGGCGAAAGCGGGGCGCGACCTGGGTCAACGCACCAGGGAGACCCGGTCGCTGGTGAGCAGGGTCTGCGCTTGCTTGAGCACGCGCAGAGCTGGGGTTACCTCGAGATCGTTGATGCCGTCCAGCGCGCCGAGGCGTTCGGTGATGTAGCGGTAGAGGTGGGGCGTGTCGCGGCAGATCACCGACGCCATCATGTTGGTCGGGCCGGTGGTCGCCGCCACGAACACGACCTCAGGGTGGGTCGCCATCGCGCGGCCCACCGCGTCCAGAGCGGCCGGGCGGACCCGTAGCCACAGGGCCGCCCGCGCGGTGTAGCCCATCCGCTCGACGGCGAAGTCGAGGTCGAAATACAGCACGCCGGATTGCGCGAGCTCGCTCATGCGGCGCGCGACTCTCGGTGCGGTCCAACCGGTTTCGGCCGCGATCTGGGCGTACGGCGCGCGGCCGTCCCGGCCGAGCAGCGCGAGCATCGCCTCGTCCTCGCGGGTCAGATCCGGCGGGGTATCCGGTCCGGTGCGCTCCGCGTCGGCGCGGCGCAGGCCCACCGCGCAGCCTGCCCGCTGCACGCCCAACTCGCGTAGTTGCCGGTCGCTGAACAGGTGGCTGTCGCGTGGCCACTCCTCGTCGGCCGGGAACCGGTGCATCACCTCGTGCGCGGTCACCTCGCGCACCTGACTTGCCTGCGGCAGCGTGTGCAGCAGCAGTGCGTCTCGTCGCTCGACGGAGCGTGGCCTGCTCACGCAGGTCACCTCGGAGCCGGTGGACAGCAGCGTGACCCAGCTCAAATCCGGGAACCTGGCCAATGATTCGGCCAGCCGCAGTGCCTTGTCGGGTGTCGATTTGATCCGCAGCACCCAGCGCGCGTGCCCCAGCGGGACGGCGTTCACCTGACCCGAGACGTGCATGATGCCGCGCTCGCGCAACGCGCGGTAGCGGCGCGCCACGGTCTGCTCGGAGACCTCGAGGACGGCGCCGAGCTTGGCGAACGGGATCCGCGCGTCGTGCACCAGCGCGTGCAGGATCTGCCGATCGAGAACGTCCAGTGCGGCGGATTCGGTGGATACATCGTGCTGCATCGGAGGAATCTAACGCAGCGCACCGTCCGGCTAGGGAGTTGCGTTCGATTGCCGCAACCTTGGCGTCGATATCGTTCGAATCCGCCACGGAGGCCCCTGTGAAGAAATGGCTCCCCCTGTTCGCCGCGTGCCTCGGCACGCTGATGCTGCTCATCGACGTCACCATCGTGAACGTCGCGCTGCCCGACATCGCGGCCGATCTGCAGGCCGGACTGTCCAGCCTGCAGTGGGTCGTGGACGGCTACGCGCTGGCCTTGGCCGCGCTGCTGCTCGTCCTCGGTTCACTCGCCGACCGGCTCGGCGCGAAACGCGCCTACCTCGCCGGACTCGTCCTGTTCGCCCTCGCCTCGCTCGGCTGCGGAATCGCCGACACGGCGTCGAATCTCATTGCGGCGCGGGTACTTCAGGGCATCGGCGGCGCGGCCATGTTCGCCACCACCCTGTCGCTGCTGCACTCGACCTACCTCGGCCGGGACCGCGGCATCGCGTTCGGCGTCTGGGGCGCGGTGACCGGTGCGGCGGCGGGCATCGGGGTGGTGCTCGGCGGCGTGCTCACCGACGCACTGTCGTGGCGGTGGATCTTCCTGGTCAACCTGCCGATCGCGGTGCTGGCAATCGCCTTGACCGCCATCGTGTTTCCGGCGTCGGTACGTCGGACGGACCGCAGGATCGACGTGCCGGGCATGCTGTCCTTCGCCACCGCGGCGACCGCGCTCACCTATGGGGTCATTCGGGGCGGTGAGCACGGCTGGTCGGACGGTCGCGCGGTGGCCACACTGGTCCTCGGTGTAGTCGCGGTCGCAGTGTTCGCCGTGGTCGAATCACGCAGCACCGCACCGATGTTCCCGCTGTCTCTGCTGCGCAACCGCGACTTCGGCGCGACGCTGCTCGGCGCGAGCGGGCAAACGTTCGCCGCGTTCGCCAGCACTCCCCTGGTCTCGCTCTGGCTCCAACAGCAATTGCGGATGTCGCCGCTGCACGCGGGCCTGGCATTGCTACCGATGGCCGCCACCGCATTCCTGGTCGCCGCGGTGTTCGGCCGCTTCATGCACGACGTCGCCCCGAAGTGGACCATCGGCGCGGGACTCGTCGTCGTCGGCATCGGCACCGGACTGCTCACCGTGATCGATGCCGGATCATCCTGGGCAGCACTGATTCCCGGATTCGTCGTGCTCGGCGCCGGCGTCGGCATCAACGCGCCCGCGCTCGTGTCGGTGGGTATGGCCGCCGTATCACCGCAGCAGGCGGGCACGGCGGCAGGCGCGGTGAACACCGCCCGGCAACTCGGACTCGCACTCGGAGTCGCGGTACTCGGCACCGTATTCCGAGCAGCCTCCGGCCCAGACCAACCGATAACCCTGCCGCACTTCGTATCCGGACTGGACGCAGCCTTCACCGTCGCCGCAGCTGTAGGCATCGTCTTCGGACTGCTCGCCTTCACGTTGTTCCACCGCCAACGCCCCACGGTCGAGTCCGCCCCGGCCGAACACAAAGTCGCTGCCTAAACTCCCTCCCTGATCCGCACCCCCTCTCGGACCTGCACATCAGCGGCCCAGAGTGGGGTGCGGATCTCGTCCACACCCATGCGCTTCGGACAAGAGGGCTGGTGGCGGGTTACTGCTGCGGGAGGATCGACTCGTCACCCGAGGGTCGTGGGCCGAAAATGCGGCGGTCCGATTCGGCGATGCGGACGTCGTTGATGCTGGCTTCGCGGCGGGACATCAGGCCGTCGGAGGCGAACTCCCACTGTTCGTTGCCGTAGCTGCGCCACCAGTGGCCGGCTTCGTCGTGCCATTCGTATTGGAAGCGCACCGCGATGCGATTTCCTTCGAACGCCCAGAGGTCTTTGCGCAGTGCGTAACCGTTTTCCGAAGCCCACTTGCGGGTGAGGAAATCGATGATCGCGGGGCGACCGGTGAAGAACTCGTCGCGGTTTCGCCACACCGAGTCCTCGGTGTACGCGGCGGCGACTCGTTCGGGATCGCGGGTGTTCCAGGCATTTTCGGCGGCGAGCACCTTGACCTTGGCGGATTCCAGATCGAACGGCGGCACTGGGGGTCGCACGAACGTCTCCTCTCTGTGAACGGGTGTGTCAGGGGTTGACGGGGGACAGCTCGGGCGGACCCCAGCGCAGCGGACCCGCGCCGGGGCGTTCGATGACTTCGGTGATGGTGAAGTCGATCGAGCACTGCGCGCCTGCGGCGAAAGTCTCCGGTGCCCAAGTCAATTCGGCGGTACCGGTGAGTTGCAGGGTGCCGCCGGTGGCCCAGTCCGGGACGAGGATGCCGCAGCGCGGGTTCACCTGGATGTTCCCGAGCGTCATGAACATCGAGTTGCCGCGGTAGTCGGGCCAGCGCAGCCGGGTCGGCGAGAGCACCTCGAGGAAACCGGGGTTGCCACCGCGATGGGAGGCGTCGGCATTCCCCTCGGTGTCGGCGGTGGCGACGAAGAAGGCGTCGGCCGCCGTGATCATCGCCTGTTGACGGGCGCCGAGTTCGGTGCCGTGCCGCGGCGGTGGCGGCTCGGCCTCCGGCCGATAGGACTCGAGCTGCCTGCGGGTGATGTATTTCGGGCAGTTCGAATAGACCTGGTCGGTGACGATCCGCAAGCCGTCGCCCACGGCCGTCGCCGTGCCGTTGACACGCATCCGCCTGCGCCGCTGGGGTTGCAGGGCGATCATGCCGATGGGCACTGTCCGAGTCAGCGCCTCCCGCAACGAATCTCCCACGGCGGGCCGTGCGTCGACGACGATGGTGCCCGCGTCGACCGCGTGCACGAACCCCGGCGGCCCGGCCAGTTCACTGGCCCACAACCGCCCGGTGTCGTCGGCGGCACCGACCACCACCATCGGCTGCTCGGCCAGGAAAGACGCGGCGACGGCCGGAATGTCGGCCCGGATCATCCGGCCGACCCGGTCGGCGACCGCCGCTTGCCCCATGCGCTGCTGTACGGCGAGTTCGCCGGAGTGGAAGGGCGCCATGGCATTACTCCTGTCGCGGACATCGCTGCGGCGGACCTGCGCCGCCGCAGCGTTCAACAAGGCTGCGGCTCAGAAGAATCCACAGGTCGGGGCCGCGCCGCTGGGCGCGGGCGCGGACTCGGCACCGGTCGGCGCGTAGACCTCGAGCCGGATGCCGTCGGGATCGGCGAAGAAGATGCCGCCGGACGCCACGCCCTCACCGTGCGCCACGACGCCGTCGTGCACGATCGGCACCGACTGCTCGCGCAGCGTCGCTTCGACCGCCCGCACCTGGTCGATGGTGTCCACCTGGAACGAAAGGTGGTGTAGGCCCGGCTTTTCCACCGAGAAAGAACCCGCGCTCTGCTGCCACAACGTCAGCGTGAGCTTGCCCCCCGTCCCGAGAAATGCCCACTTCCGTGCACCGTCGGTGCTCGCCGCGAGCTGCTCGAAACCCAGTGCGCGGCGGTAGAACTCGACCGAACGATCCAGATCGGACACGTTCAGTCCGATGTGCCCGGTAACGAGCTGGGGTGCGGCAACCGTGGTCATGCAAATCCTCCTCAATCGGTTAAACCGTCTATATCGGTTTAACTGGTTAGAGAGTAGCGACGGCCGCACCGCGTCGTCAACCTGTAAAATGTTTTTAACCGGTTAGAGAGGCCGGACGCCTCGCCCGCCGGAAGGAGGTCGATACCCTCAGTCATGCACGATCCACGCCCCCACCTCGGCGAACCGCTGGCACTAGACCTGCTGGACACGCGGTGGAACGAGAACGGACACCCGCAGGACCTGCTCACCGATGTGACAGGTCTGGGTATCTGGCTGGCCTCGGCCGGACTGAGCGATCGTGCGCGCACCGACCAGGCGACCCTCGACGCACTCCTGACAGCGCGTACCGCCATCTACGACGTCGTGCAGAGCGCCGCCCACACCGCACTGAACGACGTGCTCGAGCACGGCCGGATCCGGCGCACGCTCACCGACGCGGGCCCCGCCGACGTCATCGACGTCCCCGACCCCAGCTGGCTACCCGCCTGGCTGGCGGCCGACAACCTGCTGCACCTGCTCGCCGAAGCACCGGACCGCATCCGTCAGTGCGCCCACCCCGACTGCGTGCTGTTCTTCTACGACACCTCGAAGAACGGCACCCGCCGCTGGCATTCGATGGCGACGTGCGGCAACCGCACCAAAGCGGCCCGCCACTACGCGAAAAAGGCTTGAGCCTCAGAACAATTCGTCGAGCAGACGGTAGTACTCCAGGCGACTGTGATCCGGCTCGCCGAGGCCGTACGCGGCGAAGAAGGCGGCCACCTCGGCCTCGCCGAAGTCGTCACGCAGATCGCGTACGGCGAGCGCCAGGTCGCGGTATCGATCCGCCACGCCGAGCGCACCGACGTCCAGCAGGATCGCGCCCTCGAGCACGTTGGGCGGCGTGAAATCGCCGTGTGCCACCACCAAGTCCTCGCGCTCGGGCCGCTCGGCGAGCAGCCGGGCGAGGACGTCTTCGGCGGCCAGTCCGGCGTTCTCGGCATCGAAATTGTCGAGATCGACCAGGCCCTCGACGACGTGCCGACGCGCCTGCGCCAGCACCGCGTCGAGCCGTCCGTCGAAGGGACACTCGGCGATCGGAATGTCGTGCAGCCTGCGCAGCAACGCCCCCATGACCGCGCCCACCGACGACGCACCCGTGCCCGCGTCGGTCCGCGCGGCCAGGCTCGCGGCGCGTGCGTCGGCCAGCACCAGCACGTCACCGTCGAACACCACGGTCTCGGGCAGCCGAATCCCTCGGTCGCGCAGCCAGTTCAGTCGCTCGTGTTCGGCGACGGCCTTCGGTCCCCGCTTGACCCAGTAGGTTTCGTTGACGAACGCGACACCGCCGCTCTGCCCTTCGTGCTCCACCGACCAGGTCGCATCCGGACCGAGCAGTGCGGCGACCTTCGGCGGCAAGGGAATCGGCAGCGCGGGCAGCCTTTCCAGCGCGACCCGGGTGGATTCGATCAGTTCGGGATCGCCCTCGGCCGTCCGCAAGTCGAACGCCTCGCGCAGCAGCGCGTGCGCCTCGGTCAGCTGCCCCTGTTCGGCCAGCGCCTTACCGAGGTGTTGCACGGCGAACGACAGCACCTCCGGCGCGGCCACCCGCGCGTGTTCGACGGCCCGGCGATACAGCGTCTCGGCGGTACCGGCGTCGCCGTGATAGCGGTAGACGTCGCCGAGGTTGATCCACACCGAGATCCGGCGCTCCTCGGTGTCCACCAGCTCCAGCGCCCGATCCAGCAGATCGAGGGCCTCGTCGTAGCGGCCGAGCAGCATCGCTTCGATCCCGGTCTGCCGGAAGCCGGCGACGTCGGTGGGGCGCGCCTTCGCCAGCCGCGCCGCCAGCCGTTGCGGATCCACCGGGATCATCCGCTCGCGCTCGTCGAACCGGTAGAGCGGTTCCTCCTGCTCCATCGCCCGACCCGGCGTGCTCACCAGCGTCCCCGCGGCACGTCGAACTCCTTGCAGAGCGCCCGCCACACATCGCGCGGATCGACCCCCGCTTCGATGGCATCGGCGCCCGTCCGCCCCAGCGACGGGATCACGTGATCGGCCAGCAGGGCATCGCCCCGCGCCGACCCGAATTCGGTATGCAACAGCTCCTGGAACTCCGTCAATCGCACCGTGCCCAAGATACTCGCGTGGCCCCGCGACCCTCACCTGCCCTGTTACTCGCGGACTGTGGCCACGCGAAGCGGTCGTGGCCGCGCCGGGTCGACCGCGACGACGGCGCTATCCCGTGCGCACCGAGTCGAGGACCCGGTGGCACAGCTCGATCGGATCGGCGACATCCATGGCGCCGGCCGCAGCTTGTTTCGCGGCGGCGGCGAAGCGAGGAGTGGTCAGGATTTCCAGCACCGCGGCGCGGACGGCGGTCGCGGACAGTGGCCGGACGAGCAGCGAACTTCCTTGGCGGACAGCACGATTGGCGAGTTCCCATTGGTCGCCGCCGCCGGGAACGGTAACAATGGGCACGCCGGCGGACAGAGACTTCGCCAGCAGGCCGTGCCCGCCGCCGCCAACGACTACCGAAGCGTGCGTGAGGAGTTCGTCCTGGCGCCCCAAACCGGCGGTAGCCCAAGGCGGTAGGTCGGCGGGCGGGGTGTCGAGCATCGAGATCGCCACGCGGACATCGGCCCCCGCGAGGGCTTCGAGCACCGTCTCGACCATGCCTGCGACGCCGGTGTGCGCGGTGGACGGGGCGACCAGTACCAACCGTGCGTCCCCGGGCGGCGGCGACAAGATCGCGTCGGTGGGTTCCCAGAAGAGAGGGCCGATGACGTGGGCATTGTCCGGCCAGTCGGGGCGCGGCACCTCGAGCGCGGGCAGCGTGGCGATCAGCCTGGCGGCGGGACCCGGGTCGGTGGCGGGCAGGCCGACCCCCTCGCGGGCCTGTTCGCGCTGACGCAGACCGTTGCGGATGTCACGAGCGGTCATGGTGCGCAGCACACCGTCGCGCATCCGGCCACGCAGCCCTGCACCGGGAGCCAGGCCACTTCCGATGGGCGGCAAGGCTTTCGACGGCAGGTAGAGCGGGTGCGGGGACAACTCGACCCAGGGCACGCCGAGCCGCTCCGCGGCCATCCCGCCGCCCGCGGTGAGCACGTCGGAGACGACGAGTTCGGGCAGCATGGCGCCGAGGTCGGGCAGGATCTCGGTGGAGATGTGCGCTGCGCGCTGGTGGATGCGCTGGCCGGCGTCGGTGTCGTCGTCGGCCGGGCGCGGGGCGAGCCCCTTCAACCGGCGCACGCCGATACCGGCATCGCGGGCGGCGTCGAACCAGCGCGGGCCGGTGAACAGCACCGGCTCGTCACCGGCGGCCAGGAAACGCAAGCACAACGCGATGGCGGGAAAGGCATGCCCCGGATCGGGCCCCGCGACTACGGCTACTCGCATTCGCATAGCCTGCCACACGCCGTTACGGCTCGACAGCAGCCACGTGCCGCGTCTTCACCTGCTCGACAGCAGAACTTCACGTGACCCGGGACGCGAGCGGCGTTATGGTCTAGACCAATAGCAGTCGGTGAGTGGGAGCGATCGTGCGGGTGTCCACGGTGGACGAATTGATGGTGCTGCTGGCGAACGGCGCGGACGTCTGGGACATGCCGGACCGCAGCGGCGATCCGGTCGACATCCTCGACCACGACCGGCAGTGCGCGGAACTGCTGCGTCAGCGTTATCCGCTGGACGAGGAGTTGCAGGTCGCCGGGCTGGTACACGACATCGGCCACCAGCTGGTCCCCGGCGACGACGCGGGCCACGGCCGACACGGCGCGGCGGCGATCCGCGCACTGCTCGGCGCCCGCGTCGCGCGGCTGGTCGAGTTGCACGTCGTCGCGAAACGCTATCTGGCGGCGACGGATTCAGCGCACACCGCGGGCCTGTCCCCCTCCAGTCAACGCACGCTGCTGGCCCAGGGCGGTCCGATGAATGCCGCGGAGATCGCCGAGTTCCGCGCCGACCCGGATTTCGAGGCCGCCCTCGCGCTGCGGCGCGCCGATGACGCGGGCAAGGTGGTCGGCCTGACCGTCGCGTCCCTCGACTCCTGGCTTCCCGTCATCAGACGCGTTGCGGCTGAACAACATCCGTTCGACCGCGATCCAACGGAAGCAGAGCCGACATCGACGCTGAGTCAGCCGCCGAAGGTGTAGAGCTCGAAGCCGACGGCGCGGTCGGCGGGAAAGCCCTCGATCGGGCCGGTTGCCCGGTCGACGATGGCACGCACCTGGTCCGCGACCGGTTCCGTACTGAGCACCTCCAGGTAGCGACGGTGCTCGGCCAGTGACGCCTCGGCCTGCTCGATGTGCGCGGTGACGTCGACGGCGTGCGTTGCCTTCGGCCCCATCACCGCCGCCCAACGCGCCGACCACGGCGCATCGGTGAGCTCCGGGAAAATCCACTCGTTACCCGCGTCGGCGATGGCGTCCAGTGCCGCGCGGCCGACGGCGCGATGGTCCGCGCTGTTGGCGAACCCGGGAGCCCAGGTGTCGCCGAAGTTGAAGAGCACCACCAGCTCCGGCTGGTGACGGCGGATCGCGGCAGCCAGGTCACGACGCAGTTGGATGGTCTCCTCGACCCGCCCGTCGGGGTAGCCGAGGAACTCCACCTGATGTACGCCAACGGCTTTCGCGGCGGCGATCTCCTCGGCCTCGCGCAGCGGCCCGCACTCCGCGGGCGGCAGTCCGGCGATCCCGGCCTCGCCACTGGTGACCAGGGCATAGCGAATGTCCTTGCCCTGCCCCGTCCAGCGCGCCACTGCCGCGGCCGCACCGTATTCGATGTCATCGGGGTGCGCGACGATGACGAGCCCGCGCTGCCAATCCTCGAAAAGTTGCTCCACTGTTCCGCCTCTCCGCGTATTCAGGCCAGACTAAGAGGGGCCGCTCGCTTTCCCCTCATCGGGGAGCGCACGGCCCCTGGCCGGACGGGTTCGCGACTTCGCTCGCGCCTCCTGGTGGCATCCCGGCCACACCTGGATCCGTCCGACTGCCGCCCACCCGGCTTCGCAGCGCTTCCCGGCGCGCAGAAGCCGTCTGCGGGCGGGAGCTACAACTTGCTGACCGAGGAGTTGTCCGAGCCCGACACCGCCTTGTACAGCAGGTACAGCCCGAACACGATGGCGCTGATCACCAGGATCGGGAACAACCCCTTGATCAACGCACCGATGATGGCCAGCGCGATCCAGACGACCGCGACGATACCGATGATCTTCCACAACATGTGCCAGCCTCCGAGGGTCTCCGCGAACCGCTCTCCGACGATCCGACATGGTCCACTCTGGCAGCTGCGTGACGATAAATCACCAGGTCAACACCGATATCCGGGTGAAGATCAGGGTTCACCCTGACTGCGGGCCAGCCGCAGGTAGCACCCCCGGCGGATCAGCGTGTCTCGCTCGTCGCGCCCTCGGCGACCAGCTCGGCGCTCACCTTCCGTGCGATCCGGACGAACGCCGTCACCAGCGGCCGGTCGTCGCCCGCGCGGCACGCGACGGCCAGCACCGCGGGTGCCACCTCGTGCAGTGGCCGAGCGACGACACCCGACCACGGGAAGAACCGGGACACCGAGGCGACCGAGACCGCGACGGCCTGGCCACTGCCCACCGCGGCCAGCAGATCCTCCAGCGTGGTCACCTCGGCGCCGATGAGCGGCGGGCCGTCGCGGTACTCGGCCAGCGTCATGAAGTCGCGCGAGGCGAGATCCCGGTTGTCGGTCCACCAGGCGAACGGCTGGACGGCCAGGTCCGCGGGCAAGACCGCGGTGCCTGCGGCGAGCGGATGGTCGGCGGGCAGCAGGGCGATCCGGTCCTCCGCGAGCAGCGGCGTCGCGTCCAGGCCGTCCGGCGCGGGCAGCCAGATCAGCCCGACATCCGAGGTGCCCGCCAGCACACCCGCACTCGGATCGTCGAACTCGACCTTGCCGACGGTCAGTGCGACGTGCGGATAATCGGTCGCGAAGGCGCGCAGTACCCGCGGCGCGATGTCCAGGCCGGTCGCCACCCGGATGCCGATGATCAACTCGGCGCGCTGGCCGGACTCGGTGTCGCGGGTATCGGCGATCGCCGCGCCGAGGGTGTCCAAGATGTCGGGCACCCTGGCCAGCAGGGTCCGACCGGCGTCGGTGAGCGTCACCTGACGACTGTTGCGTTGGAAAAGCGTTGCGCCGATCCGTGTTTCGAGTTGCTTGATCTGGTTGCTCAGCGCCTGCTGGCTCAGATGTAAACGAGCCGCCGCCCGGGTGAAGTTCAGCTCGGTGGCCAGTACGTGGAACGCGCGCAGGTGCCGGAATTCCACATCCACAACTGTCGATTGTAGATCCGACAGCGGATCGGTGTTTCCGTTCTCGGTCCGGCGGATCGAGTATGGAACGAGTCACCCATCGAGGAGCCGTACCTTGCCGGAACAACACCGTCACGAGCTCGGGCAACACCAGCCGATCGCGGAGTGGGCGTTCGGGTGCCTGGTGATCTGGCATCAACTGGCCGAGACCACGGGCGGGGTGCTGTCGCTTGCGGAGGTCGTGGTGGCGAAAGGTGATGAGCCGCCGGTCCATCTGCATTCGCGCGAAGACGAACTGTGCTTCGTGCTGGAAGGCGAACTCACCGTGCACCGCGGACTGGCCCGCATCCACGCCGGCCCCGGCACCTCGGTGTGGTTGCCACGCGGCATCCCGCATGGTTTCGCGGTGCACACCGCCACGGCGCGGGTGCTGCACCACTACACACCCGCCGGTGTCGAAAAGGCGCATCGCGCGTTCGGCACCGCGGCCACCGAACTCGCGTTGCCGCCCAACGGCTTTCGCCGTCCACCGGGCGCGGCGGTCGAAGCGGAGTTCGCGCGGTACGGGGTCACAGTCCTGGGCCCGGCGCTCGCGCATCGGCGAGGAGCGCGAGAATGACTGCGGCACAGGACATCACCGGTGCCGCGCCGCTGCCTGACGCGGGACACGCCCAGGTCCGCGTGCTGGGGCCGGTGTTGGTCACCGACGAGTCGCGGACGATCGGGGTGGACCGGCCGCTGGAGCGGGCGGTGCTGGTTCGGCTCGCGCTCGCGGGTGGGATTGCGGTGCCCGATCGGCGACTCGCCGCCGACCTGTGGGGCGACGGGGAGATCTCGCGACCGGTCGAGCGACTACGGGTTGTCGTGTCGCGGTTGCGGACTGCGCTGGGCGAGCACGGCGCGACGGTATTGCGCACCCCGGCGGGTTATCGCACGACGATGGTCGCCGGTGATCTGCTGGCCGCCGAAGCCATAGCGGATCGGCTGCATGTCGCGCGGCGGGCGGGGCGGTACGCCGAGGTCGGTGCGGCCGCCGACGCGGCACTGCGGCTGTGGCGCGGGCCTGCCCTGGCCGATCTGCTGTGGGCGCCGTACGCCGCGGCGGAGGCGGAAAGGTTGGCGCAGTGGCGACTGGAATTGACCGTTGCCGGGCTGGATGCCGCGCTGCGGCTTGGCTCCGGGCTCGAATACCTCAGGGAGATGGGCATTTTGGCGGGCGAGCATCCGCTGCACGAGCCGCTGGCCCGGTTGCACGCGCTAGCGCTCTACCGTGCGGGCAGGCAGGTCGACGCGCTCGATCGCCTGCGCCGTCTACGGCTGAACCTCGCCGAGCAGTTCGGCGCCGCTCTCGCGCCGGAAACCGTCGAGCTCGAGGTTCGCATTCTCCGGCACGATCCTACGCTGCAGCCGCGTCGATTCGCCGAAAGATCAAGCGCACCAACATATTCGACCCAGCGGATTATCCGATACCGCGACGTCACGACGGCCGCACATCGATTCCGTCGCCTGAAGCCGGGTTGCTGACCAGCCGACAGACAGATATCTGGGTGAGGATCAGGTTCGCCCCGATCCTCACCCAGTGATATCTATCGGTGAACCGATGCTCACCTACGACCCGGGTTGCGGCGATCGTTCTCCACACCCTCGGTCTCGATCCGCTCCTTGCGCACCGTGTCGGAGACGGTCTGCTCGTCCTGCACCTCGTCGACGGCGAGGCGGACCCGCTCGACCGGCACGGCTTCCTTCTGCACCGTCACGCGCTCCTCGTGCAGCGTGACCTCGGCCTCCTGCTCGCCGATGTCGGCGCGGCCCATCTGCGACCGGTCGGTGATCGGCTCGCGCTCGATCCGGACCTCTTCGTGGGTGGTCGGCACGGTGACGGACTGCTCCTCGGTCACCACGTACTTGTGCAGACGTGCGTGGCCGACCTCCTCGTTCTGCTTGTTGACCGCCAGGCGCTCCTCGGAGCGCACCATCCCCTTGTCATCGGGGCGGCGACCGCCGCGCATCTGCTGCTTGCCGCCCAGATCCATGCCGGCCCGGTTCGGGTCGATGTGGTAGTGGTCGAACAGCTCGCGCTCGGCTTCGGGGCTGATCAGACCGTCGTGCTCGAGATGCGGCGCGGTCTTCACCTCCTCCTTCTCGACGCGCACCTGCAGTGCTTCCGGGTTGTGCCGCAGCTGGGCGCCCGCCAGCGGGACCAGCGAGTCGCCGCTGAACATCCCGGTGGTCACCGAGACCCAGGTCGGTGCGCCGGAGGTGTTGTCGACGTAGATCCGCTTGACCTTGCCGATCTTGTCGCCTTCCGGGTCGTACACAGCGCTTCCGATGAGTTCTTCCAGCATTCCGGTCATGATGTGATTCCTCCGCGTTACTTTTGATGGAAGTGATTCAGGCACTTGCCTTGTGATCGGACTGGTCGAGATCCTCGGCGATTCGCTGCGCTTGCCGCGAGCGTCGGACCGGATCATCGACGTTGCCCCAGGCCAGATATCTGCTGACATCCAGCCGTTGCGTGTCCTGGTCGATCGCGGATTTTCGGTAGGCAATATCAAGCATCAGTCTGCTCCTGCCCTTGTAGTGAATGTTCCCGATTCCCGAGATGGAATCCGGCCGATCAGCTACATAAAGGCAACTACCCGGCACCCTCCACACCAAACACCTCGCCGGTGAAATCGGGCCGCAACCGGGGGTTGTGTCACGGGCGAACAGTGCGGCCTGGACCCGGTTGGTGACTTCGAGGGCGGTGAGAATCCGGCTGACGTGTGCCTTCACCGTGCTCTCGCGCATGCCGAGGGCGGCGGCGATGTCGGCGTTGGTCGCGCCTTCGGCGAGCAGGGCGAGCACCTCGCGCTCGCGCGGGGTCAGCCGGTCGAGGCGCTGCTGGGCCGCGGCGGCGCGTGGGCGGGCGGTGTGGTGGTAGCGGTCGATGAGCCGACGGGCGGCGGCGGGGTGCAGCATCGCCGAACCCGCCGCGACCAGATGGACCGCGCGCAGGATCTCGGCCGGGTCGGTGTCCTTCAGCAGAAACCCGTCGGCGCCCGCGGCGAGTGCGTTGTAGACGTATTCGTCGAGGTCGAAGGTGGTCAGTGTGATGATCTTCGGCGGATGCGGCAGGGCGCGCAGCCGGGTGATCGCGGTGATGCCGTCCATCCTGGGCATGCGCACGTCCATCAGGACAACATCGATGCGGTGCGCGGTCGCCTGCTCGATCGCCCGGAGCCCCTCGGCGGCCTGCGCGACCACCTCGATTCCGGGATCCGCACCGAGCAGGTCGGACAGACCGAGGCGGACAAGGGCGTCGTCGTCGACGATCATGGCTCGGATCACGAGGCGGTTCCGTTCTGTGTGGGACGGGGCAGGGCAGCCAGGACGCGCCAGACGCCCGCACCCGCCGGGCCCGCCTCGAAGTGCCCGCCGAGGGCGGCGACGCGTTCCCGCAGACCGACCAGCCCGAAGCCGGACGAGATGGCTGAATGCTCTTGCGCACCAGCGGCATTGGTTATCTCGACGGTAGTCGCCAGGTCGGTGTACCCCACCCGGATGACGACCGACGCATCGCCCGCGTGCTTGCGGGCGTTGCTGAGCGCTTCCCGCACGATGCGGTACACGGCGAGGCGGTGGGCGAGCGGGGCCTGTTCCGGGTCGCCCACGATGCCCGACTCGACATCCTGCCCGGCGCGTGCACGTCCACGAAAGTTTCATCGAACAGCTCGACACCGGCGGCCGATACGACGTGATCGTCTCCGGACTGCCGTTCACCAACTTCACACCCACCGAGGTCGAACGGATCATGAACCGATACTTCGAGCTCTTGCACCCCGGTGCGACGCTGACCTTCTTCACCTATCGCGGCACCCGCGTAGCTCGATCGATGGTGTCCTCGCGCACCGAGGCGGCACGGCACCGTCTCGTCGATGACGTGCTGCACCGCTACCGCGACCGATACGGCGATGAGCGCGTGCATGTTTGGGGCAATCTGCCGCCCGCCGACGTCTGGCGCTTCCGGGCTCCCGCAGCAGGGGCATCCCGCGCATCGGTCGCCCTCAGCTGTAGCGAAATAACGAGGCACACAACATGACTGAGCTCGCGGATCTGTTGCACCAAATCCCCGCCGTGGCCGCCTACGGCATCGTGGCGGCAGCCGTGCTCGCCGAATCAGTGCTCTTGATAGGCGCTTTCATACCGACTCTCACACTCATGGTGACCGCCGGGGCGCTGGCGGGCGCCGGACAGCTCGACCCGGTGGTGCTGCTCTGCGTAGCCGCCCTCTCCGTCGTGGCAGGCGACGCGCTGGGACATCGCACCGGACGGCTGCTCGGTGATCGACTGCGGACGAATCGGCTCGAGCGGCGCATACCGGAGGCGGCGTGGCGGCGGACCGAACAGGTGATGGCTCGGCGCGGTAGCCAGGCGGTCGCGCTCGGTCGATTCCTGCCGGTGATCCGCACGTTGACGCCACACCTGGCGGGTGCGGCGGGGTTGCGGTACCGCCGCATCGCGCCGTACAGCGCGGGTGCGGCCGTAGTGTGGGCAGCGGCGGAAGTAGGGGCCGGATATGCGGCTGCTAGTTCCGCGCAACGCTTGATCCCGGTGGCCGGGCCCGTGCTCGTCGCGGCCGTCGGACTGGTGGCACTGCGCACCTGGGTGCGCGGCTCGCCAGGCTATCGGGTGCTGGAAACGATGACGATCGAACAGGAGCAACCCCTTGCCCATTGATGTGGCTTGTACCGCAGTGCTTTTCGATTGCGACGGCGTGCTCGTCGACTCGGTCGACAGCGGCGAGCGCGCGTGGGCGCGCTGGGCGCGCGAGTACGGTCTCGATCCCGCGGTGGTGCTGCCCGGCATTCACGGTCGCCGGTCGATGGAGACCGTGCGCCTCTTCCTGCCCGAGGACGCGCGAGTGGCCGGGCTGGCCCGGATCGAGGACATCGAGATCGCCGAGGCCACCGATACCGAGGCACTGCCAGGGGCGCGCGAACTGCTGGCAGCGATGCCCGCGGACTGGGCGATCGTCACATCGGCGTCCGCGGCTCTCCTCCGGGCGAGGGTGAGCGCCGCCGGGCTACCCCTGCCGTCCATCGTTATCACCGCGGCGGATGTGCAGGCGGGCAAGCCGGCCCCTGACGGATACTTGCTGGCCGCGCAGCAGCTCGGCCGGCCGATCGAGCGCTGCGTCATCTTCGAGGACAGTGTCACCGGTGTGGCGGCCGCAATCGCGGCCGGACCGCATTGCGTCGTCGGCGTCGGCGAGCGGGCGCTGGATACCCCGGCCGACCTCGTGGTGCGCGATCTCTCGGGTACCAGCCGGACCGAGCACGGTTTACGCTTCGCCGAGGCGTCGATTTTGCGCGCTCCCGGCCGTGACCTCGGTCAGTGTACGGTTGTACTCTGATCTTGCGCGGAGCGTTCCGGATAGCGGCAGTCAGGAAGGGATGGTCGACCTATGTACACATGTTGTTCGGCACACACTTATTCACTCGATCTCACGTGACGGTCGGTGCCTGATGGAAAACGAACTCGCCCAAGAACTCGCGGCCGCCGCCCGCCGCCACGGTGGCGCGATCGCCGGCATCGTCGGCGGTGCCGCCCGCAAAGCCTCCTGGGAGGTGCTCGACCTGGTGGCCGAGGGTCGCGAACTGGTGAACGCCGCGCTGCGCGCCAGGGCCGAAGAATTGCGTCGCCGAGACCAACTGCGCTGAATCCGAGCTGGTAGCGCACCATTCGCCGACGGCGGGAATCCGGCGCGCGGTGAGAACCGCGGCGGATATTCGCTGCAGCGCAGGAAACGGGTGCCTACCTCCCAGGTAAGCATCCCGCGACCGTCCGAGGGTTGCGGGATGCGCAGCGCTGTCAGCTATTCGGTGGATACCCGGACGGCCGTCCAGCGGCGACGATGACGGGATGATCGATCCGTCGCCGCTCGCTCGCCCGCCGGAGTACCCGGGCGTGCGGCGTGCGGTCCTGCCACCGCAGGCCGGCCCCCGCTCCTACCTGGCGACCCAGTACCTCGGCCCGCCATACCCGGCGCCGCGACATGCGGTGCCGCCGCGTCGACCTGCGCGCAACGCCACACCCGCATACCTTTCAGCCCAGTACCTCGGTCCCCCGTACCCCGCACCGAAGTATACGGCGACGCCGCTGAACGGGACCGCCAAGACCGCAGCGGTGTTCGCGCTGCTCGGCACCGTCCCGCACCTGATCGGCGGATCCAGCAATCTGATCTCCGTGGCCGCGCTCGACGCCGACAGCGGCGGACCGACAACCCTGAGCTACACCGGCTGGTACAGCGAATACCTCGTCGGCTCCGGCCTCGCCCAAGTGATCGCCGCCGTTCTGCTCGGGGTAGGAGCGGTGTTCCTGCTGCGCCGCCGTTTCGCCGGACGCGTGCTGATCGCCCTCGGCTGCCTGACCGTGATCGTCCTCGGCGTGCTGTCGTTCTTCGCCATCCGCGCCCGCAACGCGGTGCTGTATCGCGATATGGGCGCGGACAACGTCGACTCCCTGTCCGCGATCGCAGGCGGAATATCCCTAGGACTACTCGTCTTCCCAGTCCTCACCCTGCTACTGGCCTGCGCGAAGTCGACCACCCAGTGGCTCAAGCACCGGACGTAACCGGCAGAGCAGCTCAGAGTTGCCCGGGTCGGGAGATCGGGACCTGCTGGTCGGCGACTTCGGTGAGGGCCTGCGCCCAGCCGTCCAAGCGGTCGGCGGCGTGGCGCAGGTCGGCGACGATGGTGTCGAAATTGTGGCGCATGACCGCGCTTTCGGGGACTGCGAGGATGCGGCCTGCGGCGGCGACCACCTGTTCGTACTCGGTGACGCCGGTGTCGAGGCGGTCGAGGGCGAATTGCAGGTTGCCGGTGAGGGCTACGGAGGCGGGGGAATCGGCGCGGCCCATGGCGCCGAGGGCCTGTTCCATGGCGGTCACGTCGGCGGCGAGCGCGTGCAAGGCGGCGGAGCCGGAGGCCGCGGTCTCGAGCATGTCGGTGAGTTCGTCGTCGGGCAACCGGTTGCCGCGGGCGATCTGGGTGCCGAGTCCGTGCAGAGCGCGTTCGGCGCGGACCAGTTTGGCGATGGGTCCGCGCGCCCGCGACCACAGCGGCGGCTGCTTGCGCGGGACAAAGGTGGGCTGCGGCAGGGGCGACTTGCGCAGTCGCAGGTAGCGCCGGGCGCTCAGTGCGGTGCCGGTGACCAACGCGACCGCGCCGCCGCCGAGCACGACGACGATCCAGGCGGGCGCGGAGATGACCACCAGCCCAACGGCTCCCGCGGTGGTGAGACCGGAGGCGGTGCCGAGTTGGAAGCTGCGGCGGCGGGCGCGGCGGCGACGGCGTAGTTCACGTTCGCGCGGATCGGCCCAGCGGCGCACCGCGACAAGGGCATTCTCGCCGACCTCGCGCAGACTGTCGGGCAGGCTTCCCGGTTGCGGTGCGAGTGCGGCCTGCGCCCGGATGATCGCCGCGTCGCGCTTGCGGCCCGGAAGCGCCTTGTCCCGAGTCATGCCATCTCTCCCACTGGTAGCGCGGATCGGACCAGCACGGTCCCGGCGCGGCCGACGGCCGGCCCGCCGGGTGCCCGTGCTGTGTTCGCCAGTGTTCCAGTGACCACCGACAAAGTCCTCGCCGCGCGTCCGACCGTTACTGCTGTGCGGCCTGGCCCTTGTTCATCTGCGGCTGGGCCGGGTTCGCCTGCGCCGGTGCGGGATTGACGGCAGGCTGGGCCGCGCCACCCGCAGGCAGCTGATCGCCGCGCATCGACGCACGGATCTGCTCGAGCTTGCTGTGCCCGGCCATCTGGATGCTGGCCTGCTGCACTTCCAGCATGCGGCCCTGCACCGTGTTCTGCGCGAGCTCGGCGGAGCCGAGGGCGTTGGCGTAGCGGCGCTCGATCTTTTCGCGCACCGCGTCCAGGCTCGGCGTGGTGCCGGGCGCCGACAGCGTCGAATCCATCTGCTGCAGCGACGCGGAGACCTGCTCCTGCATCTTGGCCTGCTCCAGCTGGCTGAGCAGCTTGGTGCGCTCGGCGACCTTCTGCTGCAACAGCATCGCGTTCTGCTCGACGGCCTTCTTGGCCTGGGTGGCCGCCTGCAGCGACTGGTCGTGCAGCACCTTCAGGTCCTCCACCGACTGCTCGGCGGTGACCAGCTGAGCGGCGAACGCCTCGGCGGCGTTGGTGTACTGGATCGCCTTCTCGGTGTCACCCGCGGCGCTGGCCTGGTCGGCCAGCGTGACCGCCTGGCGTGCGTTGGCGTTGAGCTTCTCGACCTCGTCGAGCTGCCGGTTCAGTTTCATCTCTAGCTGACGCTGGTTGCCGATGACCGACGCGGCCTGCTGCGAGAGGGCCTGATGCTGGCGCTGGGCTTCCTCGATAGCCTGCTGAATCTGGACCTTCGGATCCGCGTGCTCCTCGATCTTCGAATCGAAGAGGGCCATCAGGTATTTCCAGGCCTTGACGAACGGATTAGCCATCGATTGATCCCGCCTCCATCTGACGTGCCGCGCCCTCGACGCGGCTCCGGTGCGCGACCGTCACGCACTCGATATATGCCTATCCTCCACCATGCGGCCGCTGGGCCGGGTATACCCGGCCCAACCGACGCCTAGTCAGAATCTATCCGCTTTCGGCGCCGGTCCGCAGCGTTGCCGCGGCGGCCACCTGTCGCTGGGTGTCACACGCCCTTCACCAGGACCAGCATGTCGGCCTTGGGTGCGGGAATGACGATTCTGGTGTCCATGGCCAGCGGCAGCGGGCGCACGCCCGAACCTGCCACCGACAGGCTGGCACTCGCGGGTGCCAGCGCGGGCTCGGCGGCTGCGGCGGGGGCGGCCGCGGCCGGTGCGGCCTCGGCGGCGGTGGTCTCTTCCGCGTCGACCGGCAGCGGCGCCGCCGCGGCATCCGCCGGAGTACGGGTCGGCAGGCCGTCCGCACCCGCCATGATCGTGCTCACATCCCAGAGCACCCGGGACAGCGGCACATCGAGGGCGGCGCAGATCGCGGCGAGCAACTCACTGGAGGCTTCTTTGCGGCCCCGCTCGACCTCGGAGAGATAGCCCAGGCTCACGCGCGCGGAGGTGGACACCTCACGCAAGGTCCGGTTCTGGGCGAGACGAGCACGCCGCAGACTGTCCCCGATGGCCTCTCGCAGCAGCGTCATCTCGTTCTCCTTCGCTCCCTGTCAGGGGACCCGCGTGACACTCACAAGTGCCACGCACGCCGTTCTTTCTGGCACAACGTCGGACGAGGCCCGGTTGGTTCCCGCCCGACCCAAATCACTCACCTTGCCCAACGGTACCCACGCCTGGTCGTCGGACACATCGCAACAACTCGCGCACCGCGGTGTGCGTCGCGTCGATCCTGATCGTCCACCGGTCGCCGAGGAGTTTCAACCGCATCACCTCGGTGTGCCCCGGCCCGGCGAGTCCGAGGAAGACGGTGCCGACGGGATGTCCGTCCTGTGCGTCGGGGCCGGCCACACCGGTCAGTGCCACTCCCCAGTCTGCCCCGCATCGCGTGCGGGCGCCCACCGCGAGTTGTTCGGCGGTGCTCGCGGCGACCGGGCCTTCGGTCTCCAGCACTTCGTCGCTGACGCCGCCGAGGCTGTGTTTGAGATCTGTGGCGTACACCACGATGCCACCGCGCAGCACCGCGCTGGCACCGGGGACGCCCGCGATGGTCGCCGACAACAGCCCGGCGGTGAGCGACTCGGCGGTCGCGACGGTCTGACCAGCCGTGCGCAGCGCCCGAACCAGATCGGCGACTTGCCCGTTCCCGACCAACGGATCGGCCGGTGTCGAGGGTGCCGCGCTCATGCGCCGCGCGTTCGGCCCGGCCCGCCCGCGAACCACACCCGCATCGCCTGCCCGACGTAGTCCAGGCCGGTGATCACGGTCAGCGCGACGGCCACATACATGAGCACCATGCCCGCATCGACGAGCCAGCCGCCCAACGGCAGCAGCAGGACCGCGATCGCAATCGACTGCATGAGGGTCTTGAGTTTGCCGCCGCGGCCTGCGGGGATCACGCCCCGGCGCACCACGGCCAGACGGAGCAGGGTCACACCGATCTCCCGGCCGCAGATGACCAGGGTGATCCACCAGGCCAGGTCGCCGAGCACGGACAACCCGATCACCGCGGAACCGATCAGCGCCTTGTCCGCGATGGGGTCGGCGAGCTTGCCGAAATCGGTGACCAGACCGTATTTGCGCGCCAATTGCCCGTCGAACCGGTCGGTGATCGCGGCGATGCCGAACAGCGCGGCCGCGACGAGTCGCCAGAGGGTCTCGTGCCCGTCGCCGACGAACAGCGCCACCACGAACAGCGGGACCAGCGCGATCCGCAGCATGGTCAGAATGTTCGCGATATTCATCAGCGGCACCACAGGTTCCGCGTGCGGAGTCACCATGCTCGACGGGATCGGATCGGCCGCGGCCCAGCGTCGCTCGATCTCCTCGGGCTGCGCACTCATCGCCGCACCTCGCCGACGCTCAGCTCCGGCGTGCGCGCGAGCGGCTGCGAGATGGTGCGCCCGCTCACGATAAACACTCCAGACGACGCACATGACCGGCGCCTACCCGGCGCGCGTCATGCCGAACCCGCTGCCCGGCGTGCTGCGGTGAGCGAGACGACTGGATGTGTGGCACACGTTCAGCCTATCGGTAACCCGCCCGACTACTCTGCACCCCATGAACTCTCGGGGACCACTAGGTGGTTCGACCAGCGACGCACATCCGGGCGTGCCTCTGGGCGCGCAGCATTCCGCACTGGTTGTCCGACGCGCGCGAACCTCCGACGTGCCCGAGATCAAGCGCCTCGTCGATGTCTACGCCGGTCGGATACTGCTGGAAAAGAACCTGGTCACGCTGTACGAAGCGGTGCAGGAGTTCTGGGTGGCCGAGCTCGACGGCCGCGTCGTCGGCTGTGGCGCGCTGCATGTGCTGTGGGCCGACCTCGGTGAGGTGCGCACGGTCGCGGTGCACCCGGACGTCAAGGGCAGCGGGGTGGGCCGCCTCATCGTGGAGCAGCTGATCACGGTGGCGCGCGAGCTGGAGCTGCGGCGGGTGTTCGTGCTGACCTTCGAGGTGGATTTTTTCGCCAGGCACGGGTTCGCCGAGATAGACGGCACGCCGGTGACTGCCGAGGTGTACGCGGAGATGTGCCGGTCCTACGACACCGGTGTCGCGGAGTTCCTCGACCTCAGCTACGTCAAGCCCAACACCCTCGGCAATACTCGGATGCTGCTCACGCTCTGACATCCGACGTACAGGAAGCGATCCACCCGTGCCGATCTTCGCCGTTCACTACACCTACTCCGCGGCCACGGTCGCCGACCGGGACACCCACCGGCCCGCGCACCGCGCCTGGCTGGCCGGTCAGCTCGCGGCGGGCAACCTGCTGACCAGCGGGCCGTACCCGGACGGATCCGGTGCGCTGATCCTGTTCCGGGCCGAGGATGCCGGTGCGCTGAACGCGCTGCTCGCCGAGGACCCGTTCGCGCGGGAGCAGCTGATCGATGACGTGCGCGTCGTCGAATGGCTTCCGGTGCTGGGCGCTTTCGCGTCTTGAGTAGATCAGCTACCGATTCCCCGCTCACCGGTGCGGTGGGCGGGGAATCGGGCAACCAGGACAAGTCGTTAGACGAAGTCAGCTAACTTGCGGCGACACACCGTGCGTGATACGGACATACCGCCTGTTCCACACGGCAGACTCGCGCCATGCGCACTTACGTAGCGGTTTTCGCGTCGACGGCTGCCACCGCAGGCCTGTTGTACGCGTACCTGGGTGTACCGGACAAAACGGACCCAGCAACCTCTTCTTCAGCCCGTCCGCTGGCCCGGCCCGGGGTGGCCGACCCGGCGCTGTACCGATCCGTCGACGGCTACTACTTCCAGACGCCGGACCGGCACATCACCTGCGGCATCCTCGATCAGCCGGTCGGTCAGCCCCGGCGCACGGCGGGGTGTCAGGGCGCTACCGGCCCCGCACCGCCGCACATGCAGAAATGCTGGAGCACCGATCCAGCCGCCGCCGCGGTCGCGGTCGGCGAGGACGCCGGATATCTGTGCGTGAACCAGGGTTTCTACACCGGACCCGAGGTGGTGCCCGGTGCGGGCCCCGGCATCGGGCCGGTGCTGCCCGCCGGAGCGACCCTGAGCGCGCACGGAATCACCTGCCGGGCCGAGACTTTCAGCGTCACCTGCAGCAACGACGAAGACGGGCACGGGTTCGAGATCGCCCCGGACAGCAACCGGGTGTTCTGAACGTCAGCGCTTCGCCACACTCGAGCGGGTGCGCGCCAGGCTGGCGACCGTCGCGATGACCAGGATGCCGAGGATGACTCCCAGCGAGAGCCCGGTGGAGATTTCCGGCACACTGACGTGCTCGCCGCCGTTGATGAACGGCAGGGTGTTCTCGTGCAGCGCGTGCAGCACCAGCTTCACGCCGATGAACGCGAGTATGGCCGACAAACCGTAGGACAGGTAGACCAGACGATCGAGGAGTCCACCGATCAGGAAGTACAACTGCCGTAAACCCATGAGCGCGAACGCGTTTGCGGTGAATACCAGGTACGGCTCGCTCGTCAGACCGTAGATCGCCGGGATCGAGTCCAGGGCGAACAGCAGGTCGGCGAAGCCGATCGCCAGCAGCGTGAGCAACAGCGGGGTCACCGCGCGACGTCCGTCGACGCGGGTGATCAGCTTGTCGCCGTCGTAGCTGTCGGTGGTCGGCAGTACCCGTTTGGCCAGCGCGACGATCCGGCTGTCGCGCTTCTCCTCGTGCTCGACCTCGTGACCGCTCTCCTTGATCAGCTTGGCGGCGGTGTAGATCAGGAACAGGCCGAACAGGTAGAACACCCAGCTGAACGCGTTGATCGCGGCCGCGCCGACGGCGATGAATACACCGCGCATCACCAGCGCGATCACGATGCCGATGAGCAGCGCCTTCTGCTGATAGATCCGTGGCACCGCGAAGGTGGACATGATGATCAGGAATACGAACAGGTTGTCCACCGAGAGCGCCTTCTCGGTGACGAAACCGGCGTAGTACTCCCCGGCGAAGGTCGAGCCCCACTGCCAGGCGACGAAACCGCCGAAGGCCAGGGCAATGCCGATGTAGACGGCGGACCAGAAGCCGGATTCCCGGAAGGTGGGCTCGTGCGGGGTGCGCACGTGCGCGAAGAAGTCGAAGACGAACAGGGCGAGGATCACCACGATGGTGATCACCCACTCGAGTGCGGTTACCTGCATGCTGCGTGTCGATCAGTAGCGAGGGTCATGGCGTCCATAATGCCCGATTTGTCCGTTCCGGTCGGCTTGCGGGGTGATTGCTGACCATAATTTCACATGCGTTCAGCGCGGCTGTCATGCCACAGTGGCGACCGTGACCGACGACTACCTGCTCCTCAACAAAGCCAACTGGGACGAGCGCGCACCGGTCCACGCCGCGTCGCGCGATTACGCGGTGGATCGGTTCCTCGCCGAACCGGACTTTCTGAGCGAGGTGGTCCGGTTCGATCGGCCACTGCTCGGCGACATCAGCGGGTTGCGCGCGGTGCACCTGCAATGCCACATCGGCACCGACACGCTCTCGCTGGCCCGGCTCGGTGCCACCATGACCGGACTCGACTTCTCCCCCGCATCCCTCGCCCAGGCTCGGGAACTCGCCGAAAAGGCCGGGGCTCGTATCGATTTCGTCGAGTCCGAGGTCTCCGATGCGGTCACCGCGCTCGGCGGTGCGCAATTCGACCTGGTGTACACCGGAATCGGTGCGCTGTGCTGGCTTCCGAGCATCAGTCGCTGGGCGCAAGCTGTCGCCGGACTGCTGCGGCCCGGCGGACGGCTGTTCATCCGCGATACCCATCCGATGCTGGCGACGATCGACGAAACCCACACGGACCGACTGGTTGTCGGCTACCCGTACTTCGAAACACCGGAGCCGATGGTGTTCTCCGACGGCGGCACTTATGTCGAGACCGATGCCGAGATACAGCAGACGACCACCCACGAGTGGAACCACGGCATCGGCGAGCTGGTGACCGCCGTGCTGAACGCCGGACTCTCGCTCACCGGGCTCACCGAACATCGCAGTGTGCCGTGGCATGCTCTGCCCGGACAGATGACCCTCGGCGCCGGCGGTGAATGGCACCTCACCGAGCATCGGGAGCGACTACCGCTCAGCTTCACGCTGCAGGCCCGCAAGTCCTGATCGCCGACGCCGCCACCTGGGGCGATGAGATCGCTTCGGGTGGAGCGCGACACGGCGCGTCCCGTTCGAAAGCCGGGCGACGCGGTACAGAATGCCGTCATGCAAATCCGAGGAGCTCGTATCGCTGTGGTGCCATGCGCCGTCGCGCTGGCGTTGCTGGCCGGGTGTGGCAACGACGACAAGGGTTCGGGCACACCGACCTCCGCTACGGTCGTGTCGAGTTCGCCCGTGGCGAGCTCGACGGCCGCGCCGACCACCACTACGGCCGCCGCACCGACTTCCTCCGCCACGCGCGCCCCGGCGTCCGGCCCGGTCGACCCGGCCCAGTATCGCCAGCAGATGGGGTACTACTTCCAATCGCCGAGCGGATCGTTCCTCTGCGCGATCCTCGATCAGCCGATGGACGACAACGCTCAGGTCGGCTGCCAGGGGCCCACCACGCCGGCGCCGGCGGAGTTCAAGGAGTGCTGGAGCAAGAATCCGCAGGGCAGCACACTGACCGTCGGCAAGCGCTCGGGCGCACGCTGCCTGAACCAGGGTGTATTCGTCGGCGCGCCGATCGACGGCGGCAGCCGCGGCGGCGGCCGGGTGCTGCCGTACGGCGGGGTACTCACCGTCGGAGCGTTCACCTGCGACTCCGCCGAGAACGGGGTGACCTGCACCAACGACACCACCGGCGCCGGGTTCACGATCGCCCGCGAAGCCAACCGCACCTTCTGACCCGAAAACCGGTTCCCAAGCCGAAATTCGGATGTTAACGTCGGTACCAGAGAACGCACACGACCAGGAAGGCGAAGACATGACCGGGACCCAGCAGCGACGGTGGTCGCGCAGCGGTGCCTGGCAGTCCCCCGCCGACGCCGTGCTATCGACGGTCGCCTATCGACGGCTGACCGTACGGAGCGGCCCCTGACCCGTGTCTTTTACAGACCCGTGAAAAGGGGTCACTCCGCGGCAATCGCCAAGGGGTGACCCCTTTTTCGTGTTTCAGTACACAACTACACAGCGACAACACGGCAGTATGCCCGAGCGGCCGAAGGGCCGTTCGAATCCTCCTGCTGCCACCCGTGTTTCACATCCGTGTAGCTCAGTGGAAGAGCGGCACCCTCCGAAGGTGCAGGTCGGTGGTTCGACTCCACTCACGGATACGAAACCCGATCCCTCGTAGCCCAATCGGTAGAGGCACCGGACCTAGATTCCGGGAGGTGCGAGTTCGAATCTCGCCGAGGGAACCAGCCCGCACCCGCGGGCACGCGCTCGTAGCTCAATGGACAGAGCATCTGGTTACGAACCAGGGGGTTGGAGGTTCGAGTCCTTCCGAGCGCACCACTGAGCAGATCCACAATGGGAGCTTGCGCCCGTTCAGCACTGTCATCTCCGACCCAGATCCAACGGACCAACGAAACCGTTGCCACACTGGGACGGCCTGGCACGCAGGTCGACCGACCTCGAAGTTCTTCCCATCCGGAAGGGCTACGGTTCCGAACAACCGTCTGTATGAGATCGGCGATCGCGGCTTCGGCGCGTCCAGCCGGTGCCGACCCATGCGCATGTCGCAGGGTAACTGTCGATCTCGCGGTTTGCCGTAGTAGGTGTCGTTCGGGACTTTGCCCATGCTGATCAATGTCATTCGAAAGGAACGGAATATGCGTCGGACCGATCTGAATCGTCGAATCGCCGCCTTGGCCGGAGCGGCTGCGGTGGCCTCGGCCGCCGGGATGCTGGTGCCGGGTACCGCTCAGGCCGAGCCGGGAGAGATCACCGTGACTACACCAGAGAATGAAAAAACTACATACACCTTGAAGAACGGCTCACTGCCGTGCACCAAAGCCGAGTCCTTCGGCTACGGCGAGGAGGAGATCACCATTGTCAATGAGACGAAAAAGAAGGTCGAGTACTACAACGGCTCGGACGACTGCACGGGAGACAAGGCCACGGTCGCCCCAGGCAAAACGGCGCGCTTCTACCCCGAGGGCAACTATGAACTGTCGTTTCTGGTTCCGCCGGGAAACTGAGTTCTCATAGCGGTCGGAGTCGGCAGGAAACATGTCGAGATGCCGCCGGTCGAGCGGCGCAAAACGTGCAGGAGTATCAGTGGTTTCTGTGTCATCGGCGTCATTGCCTGCCGAGTCGGTCGCCGGCCCGGCAGGGCCGAAGTCGAATCTGGCCGTGGCGTCGTTGGCCTCGCCGATGTGCCGGTTCCGGGATGTCCTCGGTTGTTCGGCAGCCGACCAGCTCTTGGCGCGATTGACTGAACGCCTGGGCAAGGACAGCGAGATGGAGCTCGCCGACGTGCGGGACTTGGCTGCCGTTGTCGAACCGTTCACGCTTAGAGCCTGTGAATTGCTGGGAGTCGAACCACCGCAACGACCCCGGTTGAGCTTTTCGCTGGTGACCGGAGACGACGAAGGCGAGCCCATATCGGGCGCGACGGCTGGAATCGACGATGAACCGACGCGAGCCGCTTTCGTCTACTGGCTGCACGCCAGGCCACGGCGTTTCGGTGGTGGTCAACTGCGTCTGTACGACCTGACTGTCCGGGAGGGACAGCTGGTCCTCGACGCCGAATATCGGGACTGTCCGGTCGAGCACGACACTGTCGTGTTCTTTCCCTCCTCGTCCGGGTTCGAGCTGCGTCCGGTGACCAGACTCCCGGAGCTGCGACACGTGAACGGAGCCGTCGATGACCGGGCGGGAACGCGTTTCGCAATTCGTGGATGGGTCCGGTGAGCGGAGGATCCGGTGCCTGGGTTCGAACCCCGAAAGGGCCGGTGCCCGAACTCGCTCGTCCGATCTTCACCGTCGGTCTCATCGTCGGTGAACAGCACGTTCCAGCAGTATTCGATACTCTCGGATGCCTGCGCGGAATAGACCGGCTCGAGGTTGTCATCATGGTCGATTCGCTACCGAATCAATCGGTACGCAGCACAGCGCAACAACGAGTGGGTTCCTGTGTGAATCTGCGGTGGTTGCCATGGGAACCCGGAACAGCCGCGCTGAACACACTTTTCGCGCACGCCGCCGCTGAATGGGTCTTGTGTGTGAGGCCGGGAGTGCGTCTGGAAGCCACAGCGCTCGAACACCTGACCCAGTTCGTAGCCGAGCATCCGGACTGCGGCGACTTGCTGCAAGGTCCGCGGAGCGACGACTCCCGGCACCAGGACTCCACCCATATGGATCCGGTGTGGCACCACGGTCGTTTCGGTGTGCCGGTCTATGACGATCGGGCTGGCGCAGCCTCACACGATGCTATCGAGATCGGAATGCAGGATCTCGGATTTTTTGCATGCCGAAAGGATCGCTGGCCGGGCGTACATGCCCGGCTCGGTATGCAAACAGGGCCGGTTGGATATCTCCATAAGAAGTTCCGGGCACAAACGGGCCGTACGCTTTGCCTGTCGTCATTGCGGTGGACCGACACCCTGCACGAACCCGCGGAGCAGCAGTGGACGCCTGAGCAGCTGTTCACTTACCTGCTCTGCTGGGAAGACACTGGCACAGCGGTCGAACCCATTCTCGAGCACTACGCCGAAGGGCAAGATGACGCGTGGGTCGAACACTACCTCGCCCACTGGCAGGCCAGCAGAAATAACCCCTTCGCGGCGTTCGGCACCGCAGTGTGTATCAACGCCGATGACCAACCCGACCGGTGGGCACGGATGACGGCTCGATTCCGTGCCCTGGGCATCGCGGAAACGGTCGAACGGCTGCCCGCGATCCGTACTCCGGACCGCTATCAACTCGGCTGTGCCCTTTCCCACCGCAGCGCCGTGGCCATGGCCCGTGCGCGTGGCCTGGAAAGCATTCTCGTATTCGAAGACGACGCAGTGTTCCTCAACGGTGCGACATGGGTACTGCGCCACAGCGTCGCCGAATTGAGGCAGACACCGTGGCGCCTGTTCTACCTCGGCGGCTTTTATCTGAACAAACCCAACGCCCTCCGCACCGACTGCCCCGTCGCGGGAGCGACTTTCCTGCGACACGCACCAGGTCTCGTCACCACCCACGCCATCGCCTACCACGAGCGCATCTACGACCAAATCCTGAACGAACTCCCCAGCACCCCAGAGGAGATGTACGAGTTCCTCGCCGACTACGACGGCCACGTCGACGTCTACTATGCAGAAAGATTCAACGAAGGCATCTATCGCTGCACACCCACGGTAGCCAGCCAAGAAAATTACATACGCGCAGAGCAGCCGCACCTTCGCGACCAATTCCTGCTCGACCCCTGACAAACTCCGACACCGCAGATACCACGGAGCGTCCGGGCACTGTCGACGCACCTCAGTCCGACAGACCGTGCGGAACCCCTAGAAGCACGGCCGAGGTCAAGCAGCCGGCATACCCCCACGCGGGAGCCAGTTACAAGAGTGCGAAAGGGGATCGACGGGCGCAAAGGCCTGCGTTCCAGCGTCGCTATTTGGTGTTACTGCCCGAATCTTCCACCTCGGGCATATCGACTCCGGGCTTCTGCAGAATCTTGTCCATGTGGCCGGCCGGCCGTGTAGCGGCACTGTCGGTCCCCGGCGATTACGGTGTCGCTGCCGTGCGTCATGGAGGTCATGCGGCAGAACGCGGTGGTGGGTTACGAACCAGGGGGTTGGAGGTTCGAGTCCTCCCGCGCACCACGGTGACCTACCTAGGTATTTCCTGTTCAGCGTGCCAAAGCAGACCATATGTGTTGCGAGTCACATTTCGATCGTCGTCGGATACCTCTTGACCTTCGAGGCCTATGTCACGCATGGTGGCAGGAGGTTAACAAGCGCTTAGTAAGCCGCGTTTCCGCTCGGACGGCTGGCGTACCCGAGGACATCGGTGGCGTTCCCGCTGTCCGACGAGGCGAGCTGGATGACCTGGCATCGTCGGCACACCGACCGGCGGCGCCGGCTTTCGATACGCACGGACAAGCACTGGCGAGGAGAACAACACATGAGCAATGCACAGCGGGTCGCGATTGTCACCGGCGCCGCGCGCGGCATCGGCGCAGCTGTCGCGCGTCGACTGGCCGCCGACGGAATGGCGGTCGCCGTGCTGGATCTGGACGAAACCGCTTGCGGCGCAGTGGTAGCCGAGATCGAGCAGGCCGGTGGGCGGGCCATCGCGGTCGGTGCGGACGTGGCCGACGAGGCGGCGGTGGAGCAGGCGGTGGAACGCGTCGCCAACGCGCTCGGCGCGCCGACCGTGCTGGTCAACAACGCGGGCGTGCTGCGCGACAACCTGCTGTTCAAGATGTCCGCCGACGACTGGGACACCGTCATGAACGTGCATCTGCGGGGTTCGTTCCTGATGTCGCGCGCGGTGCAGCGGCACATGATCGAGCAGAAGTGGGGCCGGATCGTCAGCCTGTCCAGCACTTCCGCGCTCGGCAACCGCGGTCAAGCCAATTACGCTGCGGCCAAGGCCGGTTTGCAGGGGTTCACCAAGACGCTGGCGTTCGAGCTGGGCAAGTTCGGTGTCACCGCGAACGCCGTGGCTCCGGGTTTCATCGAGACGGATATGACCGCGGCCACCGCGGCGCGGATGGGCGTCCCCTTCGAGGATTTCAAGAAGGCGGTGGTGGCGACGATTCCGGTGGCCCGCGCCGGGCAGCCCGAGGACATCGCGCACACCATCTCGTTCCTCGCCAGCGAAGGCGCGGGATTCGTCTCCGGCCAAGTGATCTACGTGGCCGGCGGCCCCAAGAACTGAAGCACCGAAGGAGCGAAGACGATGCGGACATTCGACGGCCTGGACGACCTGGCGAAGGCGGTCGGCACCCATCTCGGTTACAGCGGGTGGCACACCGTCACCCAGGAGCAGATCGATCGTTTCGCGGACGCGACCGGGGATCACCAGTGGATCCACGTCGATCCGGTGCGGGCGGCCGCTGGCCCGTTCGGCACGACGGTGGCGCACGGATACCTCACGTTGTCGCTGCTGCCGATGCTGGCCGGTGAGATCTACCGTGTCGACGGCCTGTCGATGGGGATCAACTACGGCACCAACAAGGTTCGGTTTCCGACGCCCGTTCCGGTCGGCTCCCGGTTGCGGGCCGGCGTCGAACTGGTCTCGCTCACCGCGGCGAAGCTCGGGTATCAGGCGGTGAGCTCGGTGACCGTCGAGATCGAGGGCGTGAGCAAGCCGGCCTGCGTGGCCGAGAGCGTCGCGATCCTGGTGCCGTGACACGAAGCAAGGAGTAGAGATGTTCGAGCTCTCGGACCGGGCCCGCCGATACCGGGACGATCTGCTTGCCTTCATGGACGAGCAGGTCTATCCAGCGGAGCCGATTTTCCACGCGCAGATGGCGGAATCCGCTGACCCGCACTACCATCCGCCGATCCTGGAGGAACTGAAGACCGCGGCCAAGAAGCGCGGTCTGTGGAACCTCTTCCACCCGCATCCGGAGTGGGGTCCCGGCCTGACCAACTCCGAGTACGCGCCGCTGGCCGAGATCATGGGCCGGAGTGCGCATCTGGCGCCGGAGGCGACCAACTGCAGCGCCCCCGACACCGGGAACATGGAGGTGCTGACGCTGTTCGGCACCGAGGAGCACAAGCGGGAGTGGCTGGCGCCGCTGCTGGCCGGCGAGATCCGGTCGGCCTTCGCCATGACCGAGCCCGCGGTCGCGAGTTCGGATGCCACCAATATCCAGTTGCGGATGGACCGCGACGGCGACGACTACGTGCTCAACGGCCGCAAGTGGTGGACATCCAATGCGCTGCACAAGAATTGCCGCGTACTCATCGTCATGGGCAAGACCGACGTCGAGGCGCCGGTGCATCGCCAGCAGAGCATGATGGTGGTCCCGCTCGATACGTCCGGCGTCACCGTGGTGCGCGGGCTGTCGGTGTTCGGCTATCAGGATCGAGAAGGCCACGCGGAGGTGGTGTTCGACAACGTCCGGGTGCCGCGCACCGCGTTGCTGGCCGGCGAGGGCGACGGGTTCATGATCAGCCAGGCGCGGCTCGGCCCCGGCCGCATTCATCACTGCATGCGTGCCGTCGGTATGGCGGAGCGGGCCCTCGATCTGATGATCGATCGAGCGCAGGCTCGCACGACCTTCGGTGCGCCGGTGGCCGACCGGGCCAATATCCAGGACTGGATCGCGGAGGCCCGCATCGAGATCGAGATGACCCGGCTGCTGATCCTGAAGACCGCGTATCTGATGGACACGGTCGGCAACAAGAACGCCCGCACCGAGATCGCCGCCATCAAGGTCGCGGCGCCGCAGATGGCGCTGAAGGTGATCGACCGGGCCATCCAGGTGCACGGCGGCGGTGGCGTCTCCGACGACTTCCCGCTGGCCGGCATGTACGCGCACGTGCGGACGCTGCGGCTGGCCGACGGCCCGGACGAGGTGCACAAGCGCACCATCGCGCAGCGGGAGCTGCGCCGCCGGGATCCGTCCTGGGGACGCAAATCCTGAGCCGCCCCGATGCATTCGACCACTTCTAGAAGGAGTTCGCCATGACGAAAACCCAGCAGGTCCGCCTGGCCGAACGCCCGACCGGGCTGCCCACCGCGGATACCTGGAACCTGACGACGACCGAACTGCCCGACCTCGGGCCGGGCGAGATCCTGGTGAAGGTGAGCTTCATCTCGCTGGATCCGGCAATGCGGGGCTGGCTCAACGACGTTCGCTCGTATCTGCCGCCGGTGGGTATCGGAGAGGTGATGCGCTCACTCGATATCGCCACGGTCGTCGAGTCGACGCACCCGGACTTCGCGGTCGGCGACACGGTCAGCGGCACCTTCGGTGTCACCGAGTACGCCATCAGCAACGGCCGCGGGGTACAGCGGGTAGACCTGACCGCCGCCTCGGGCCCCACCTGGCTGGGCGTGCTCGGAATGCCCGGCATGACAGCCTATTTCGGCTTGCTCGAGGTCGGAAAGCTGCGCGCGGGCGATATCGTGCTGGTGTCGGCGGCCGCGGGTGCGGTCGGCAGCGTGGCTGGGCAGATCGCGAAAGCCAAGGGCGCCACCGTGATCGGTATCGCGGGCGGGCCGGAGAAATGCCGGATGCTCACCGAGGAGCTGGGTTTCGACGCGGCCATCGACTACCGCGCGGGCAATGTGCTGCGCCAGCTGCGCGAAGTGGCCCCGGACGGCATCGACATCTACTTCGACAATGTGGGCGGCGAGATCCTCGATGCCGCACTGGCCAACCTGCGCCGCGGCGCGCGCGTGGTGCTGTGCGGCGCGATCTCGGCCTACAACGAGCAGAAACCGCCGGCGGGCCCGTCACGCTACATGTCGCTGCTGGTTTTCCGAGCGACCATGGCCGGGTTCGTGGTCTTCGACTACGCCGACCGTTACCCCGAAGCCGGTGCGCAATTGGCGCAGTGGCTGGCCGAGGGGCGGATCAAGAGCCGCGAACATGTCGTCGAAGGCGGTGTGGCCCGCTTCGGCGAGACCCTGAACATGCTGTTCACCGGCGCGAACACCGGCAAGCTCGTACTGGCGGTCTGAACCCGCTGCGCCCTGTCCCCCGGTGGCGGGTCAGGGCGCAGCCCCTGGCCAGGCCGTCGGCGGGTGACGGTCCGAATGGATGGGAGACTTGTCACGTGGTCGAATCAGCGGACCGCTCACGCGCGGACGAGACGCGGGCCCGGTTGTTGGACGCCGCCGTGGTCGCCTTCGCCGAACGCGGCTTCCACGGCTCGACGACCCGCGACATCACCTCGATCGCCGGCCTGAGCACGGCGGCGATCTACGTGCACCATCGCTCCAAAGAAGAACTGCTGTATCAGATTTCGCGCGCCGGGCACCTGGACACCCTGGCCCGTATCAGGGCGGCGCTCGCCTCCTCGACGCACCCCCGCGAGCAGCTCATCGCCCTGGTGCGCGACTTCGCGATCCACCACGCCCGTGCCCACACCGTCGCCCGCATCATCAATTACGAGCTCGCCGCGCTCAGCCCCGACCATCAGCGCGAGATCAAGGACATCCGCCGCATCATCGACGCCGAGGTCCGCACCCTGATCGAACGCGGCGTAGCCGAAGGCTGCTTCGACAACCCGAACCCGCACATGGCCGCGGTCGCCATCCTGTCCCTCGGCATCGACCTGGCCCGCTGGTACCGCGACGACGGCGCCTGGACCCCCGAGGACCTCGGTGACTACTACGTCGACCTGGCTTTGCGCATGGTCGGCGCCCGCTACCCAGAACAGTGAGGTCGTCCCCCACCGCGACGGCTCACCCGAATCACTCGGCAGCGCTGATCGACTCGCTGACCCCATGTGACCTCGACGGTCAGTCGGACCCTTCCGGTGCGGGTTCACCTTCACCACCACGGATCGTCCACAGCAGACCCTCCAGCTCATCGGGCTTGATGAGCACATCGCGGGCCTTGGAACCCTCGCTGGGGCCGACGACGCCGCGGGTCTCCATGAGGTCCATCAGGCGACCCGCCTTGGCGAAGCCGACGCGCAGCTTGCGCTGGAGCATCGAGGTGGAGCCGAACTGCGAGGTGACGACCAGTTCCACGGCCTGGATGAACACGTCGAGGTCGTCGCCGATGTCGGGGTCGACGTCCTTCTTCTCGCCCGACTTGGCGGCGGTGACGCCCTCCTGGTATTCGGGCTCGGCCTGGTTCTTGGCGAAGTCGACGACGGCGTGGATCTCTTCGTCGCTGATGAACGCGCCCTGCAGCCGGGTCGGCTTGTTCGCGCCCATCGGCAGGAACAGGCCGTCGCCCATGCCGATCAGCTTCTCGGCGCCGGGCTGGTCCAGGATGACCCGCGAGTCGGTGAGCGAGGAGGTGGCGAAGGCCAATCGGGACGGGACGTTGGTCTTGATCAGGCCGGTGACCACGTCGACGGACGGCCGCTGGGTGGCGAGCACCAGGTGAATGCCCGCGGCACGGGCCTTCTGCGTGATCCGCACGATCGCGTCCTCGACGTCGCGTGGCGCGGTCATCATCAGGTCGGCCAGCTCGTCGACGATGGCGAGGATATACGGATAAGGCCGGTACACCCGTTCGCTGCCGAGCGGCGCGGTGATCGCCCCGGACTTCACCTTCTTGTTGAAGTCGTCGATGTGGCGAACCTTGTTGGCCTGCATGTCCTGGTAGCGCTGCTCCATCTCCTCCACCAGCCAGGCCAGCGCGGCGGCCGCCTTCTTCGGCTGGGTGATGATGGGCGTGATCAGGTGCGGAATGCCTTCGTATGGCGTGAGTTCCACCATCTTGGGGTCGATCAGGATCATCCTGACCTCGTCCGGCGTCGCCCGGTGCAGCAGCGAGACCAGCATCGAGTTCACGAAACTCGACTTACCGGAACCGGTGGAACCGGCCACCAACAGGTGCGGCATCTTGGCCAGGTTCGCCGCCAGATAGTCGCCCTCGATGTTCTTGCCGAGCCCGATCACCAAGGGATGGTGGTCGTTTCGGGTCGAGGGCGCCTTCAATACGTCGGCGAGGCGGACCAGCTCGCGGTCGGAGTTGGGCACCTCGATGCCGACCGCCGACTTGCCGGGGATCGGGGCGAGCAGCCGAACATTCTCCGTGGCAACGGCGTAGGCGATATTGCGGGCCAGCGCGGTGATCTTCTCGACCTTCACGCCCGGCCCGAGCTCCACCTCGTAGCGGGTGACCGTCGGGCCGCGCACGAAACCGGTGACGGCGGCGTCGATCTTGAACTGCACCAGCACCTCGGTGATCGCCTCGATCATCGATTCGTTGGCGGCGCTGCGCTTCTTGGGCGGATCACCGTCGGTCAGCAACGACATCGGCGGCAGGATGTAGTCGCCCTCCACCTCGCGGTCGGCGACGAACTCGAGCTGCTTCGGGGGCGGCGGCGTCTGGTCTTCGACCTTGATCGGGCGCTGCTTCTTCGGCTTCGGTTTGGCCGCAGGCTCTTCGGCGGCGATCGGCTTGGCATCGCGCAAAGGCGGCTCGCCGATCACCTCGGTCACCGCGTCGGGATCGCCGAATTCGTCGGGCGGGTAGTTCTCCACCGGGGTGCGGCCGCGGCGCTTCGCCTTCGCGGAGTGCAGCGGGAACCCGTCCGCGTCGTACTTCGCCGGGTCGTACTCGCCGTATTCGCCTTCGTACGCGCCGTATTCGTCACCGCCGCTGCCGGTGCCGAAGTACTCGCGCAGTCGGGCGGGGACCTCGCGCACCGTGGTGCCGGTCAGCAGCAGCACGCCGAAGACGATGGCCAGCAACAGGATCGGCACCGACAGCCAGGCGGTGAGCCCGTCGGTGAGCGGGCCGCCCACCACGAAGCCGACGAAACCCGCTGCGCGCGAACGCCCGTGCGGGTCGGTCGGCGCACCGGCGATGACGTGCCAGAGGCCGAGGAACGGCAGACCGACCAGCAGACCGCCGAGCACCAGCCGCGGCCGGATCTCCGGGTGCGCCTCGGTGCGCATGAGAACGACCGCGATCCCGGTGGCCACGAACGGCAGCCCGGCCGAGGCCGAGCCGGCCACCGCGCGGATGGCTTCACCGATCCAGTGCCCGACCGGACCGCCCGCGGACAGCCAGACCGCGGCCGCGATCACCGCGCTCAGCGCGATCAACGCCAGCGCGATGCCGTCGCGGCGGTGGCCGTGCTCGATCTCGCCGGCCTTGCTCAGGGTTCGGGTGGTGGCGCCGAGGCCGCGCGCCAGCATGTTCCAGCCGCTGCTGATCCCCCGGCTCACGACGGCGAGCGGCGCGGTGTTCGACCGCCGCTGCACCGGCCTGCGGGCGGGTGGGCGGCGGGTGCGCGGAGTCGCGGTGGTGCGGGGTGTTGCCGAACGGGAACGAGCCGCCGTGGTCCGCCCCCGCGCCGATCCCGCCCGCGCCCGAGTATTCGTCGTGGTGCTGCGGGACTTACCTGCCATGGACCTAGGCTAGCCGCAAACGCCCCTTCCAGACCATCCGCAACACTGGTATCGCAGGTCTCAGGAGTGCCGAACTGTGCGGATGCCCAGGTCGCCGCCGATCGCAGGCGGCGTGATCAATCCCCCGCTCAGGGCCGCTTCCGCGTGTCGCAGACCCGATCGCGCATGCTTCCCACGACCACCAGGCTCCGCATAGTCCGCAGACTGCGATCGGAGGCGCTGCGACTGCGCACTTGCCGGAAGGAGTGGTCCGCGCGGCCGAGCGTGGGTCAAACGGAACGGTCCAACCCCAATACCCTGCGAATATCCTCGGGTTCACCGGTACTTTCGATGAGGACCTCGTCCCGGCCGAACGAGTGCAGCAGTAGCTCCGACGCCTTCCCTTGCAACGTCACCTCGCCGCCCGGCTTCGAACGAACCACCGCCCGTTTGCCGTCCGGCGTCGCCAGCACCACCGTCACCGGCGATTTGCGGTAGGACCGCCGCGCCATCCGGCTGACCAGGGACCAGTACTTGTCCTCGTCGGCCTGCGCGAGCTCGCGCGGCGCCCAGCCCGGGGTGCCGCGGCGCACGTCTTCGTGGTGGACGAACATCTCGGTCAGATTCACGAGCGCGTCGAGCGGGCGCAGCGGCGACCACCACGGCGGCCCGGTCCGGACCTGCTCCAGCAGTTCGGGGAACGGCCGGCGCGCCACTTTCGCCTGCACCCCTTCGAGATACCCGGCCAGCGGCTTCAGCATGATGCCGGGCGAGGCGTCGAACCGTCGCTCGCGAACGATCAAGTGCGCGGCCAACTCTCGCACCGTCCACGTGCCGCAGAGGGTCGGCGCCTCCGGCCCAACGGCCGTCATCGTCTCGACGAGCTGCTGACGTTCCCGCTGCGCGATGCTCACACCCTGAACATACCGACCCGACCGTGCGCAGCGACCTCGGCACACCCCGAGCCGCGCAGGTTTCGCCGATCCCCCAGAAACGAGGCCCCGAATTCTTGGGTAGCGCAATGAGTGTTCGCTATGTACCTTGTCACTCGGTCCATCGGGTCGTGGACCTCATGAACAAGAAGGGCAAATTCCCTGTGAAGAAGTTTGTTACTGGTGCGGCCATTGTGGCCGCCGCTGGTTGCGCGCTGGCTATCAGCGCGCCTACCGCTCAAGCCAAGGCGTACAACTACGGCGCTATCGCGCTGTCCACGTCCACCGGGCTGATCGGCTACTCCTACGACTACCCGGATTCCTCGTCCGCGCAGGCGCGGGCCGTCCGCAGCTGTGGGGCGAGCGACTGCGAGACGGTGGTCTGGTTCGCCAATGGCTGTGGGGCAGTGTCCTACTCCAACCGCACCGGCAACTACAGCTGGGCCTATGCCGCCTCCCGTGGTCGTGCGCAGAGCAAAGCGTTGTCTCTCAACAACTCCGACGCCTACATCGTGCACTGGAACTGCACATCCAACCACGGCTGACGTCCGCGCATCGATTCAGGGGAAACATCGTGAAACACCGCACCTTCCGGACCGCCGTGGCCCTCGCGCTCACCGCCGCCGCGTGCACGCTCACCGCCTGTGCCTCCGGCGACAAGGACTCCTCGTCGCCGAGCACCACCGCCAACGCCGACAACAAGCCCGGTGAACTCCAGGGCGGCAGCGACAAGGGCGAGAAGGAGACCGGCTCCGCGCCGACCACTCCGTCCTCGCCGGTGCTGGCCAAGCCGTCCACCCAGCAGCTGAACGACCGCCTGACCAAGGCGTTCGATCCGAACGTGCCGAACCAGGAGAAGATCAGCTGGATCCAGGCCGCAGAGCAGGATCCCTACCTGGTCGCCAACCTCGTCGACGCCGCCAAGAAGCAGGGCGTGCAGGTCGAGATCACCAAGGTCGGCGAGCCTGCGGACGGCAAGCTCAAGGCCGACGCCAAGGTCACCATCAACGGCACCCCGGTCGACGACGCGTTCGTCTCCTTCGTCTCCGAGGGCGGCGAGTGGAAGGTCGACCACACCTTCGCGTGCAACATCGTCAAGAGCGCGAAGATCGAATCCGCGGCTTGCCAGGAGTGAGTCGGCCCGCCTGACGCGGGTGTACAGCGAAAAGCGCCGGATGCCAAGGGCATCCGGCGCTTTCGCTGTTCGAGATCAGACGCCGATCACGGTCGGCACGATCATCGGGCGACGACGGTAGGTGTCGGCGACCCAGCGGCCGACGACGCGCCGCACGCTCTGCGCGATCCGGTGGATGTCGGTGACACCCTCGGTGGCCAGCCGCAGCAGCTCCGCCTCGACCAGTTCGGCCGCGTCGGTGAGCGCGGTGGGGTCGTCGGAGAACCCGCGACCGCTGACCTCCGGCGCGCTCACGGCCTTGCCGGTGGTCTCGTCGATCGCGACCGTGATCGAGATGAACCCGCCCTCGCCGAGCACCAGGCGGTCCGACAGCGTCGACTCACCGACGTCACCGACCGAGAGCCCGTCGACGTACACGTGCCCGACCGGCACCCGCCCGACGATCGAGGCGATCCCGTCGACCAGATCCACCACGACGCCGTCCTCGGCGAGCATGACCCGGTCCTCCGGCACCCCGGTCGCGATGGCGAGCGCGGCGTTGGCGCGCAGGTGCCGCCATTCGCCGTGCACCGGCATCGCGTTGGTGGGCCGCACCGCGTTGTACAGATACAGCAGTTCGCCGGCGGACGCGTGCCCGGAGACGTGCACCTTGGCGTTCTGCTGGGTGATCACCGTGGCGCCGAGCCTGGCCAGGCCGTTCACCACCGCGAACACCGAGTTCTCGTTGCCGGGGATCAGCGAGGAGGCCAGCACCACGAGATCGTCCTCGCGGATGTTGATCTGCCGGTGATCGCCGCGGGCCATCCTGGACAGCGCCGAGAGCGGCTCGCCCTGCGAACCGGTCGAGATCAGCACCAGCCGGTCGCCGGGCAGCGTCGCGGCCTGGTCGAGGTCGACGACCACGCTCTCCGGCACCGTCAGGTAGCCGAGGTCCTGCGCGATCTGCATGTTGCGCACCATCGAGCGGCCGACGAAGCAGATCCGCCTGCCGTACTTCTGCGCGACGTCGACCACCTGCTGGATGCGGTGCACATGGCTGGCGAAGGAGGCGACGATCACGCGGTTGCGCGCCTTACCGATCACCGTGTCGAGCACGCCGCCGATCTCGCGTTCCGGCGTCACGAAGCCGGGCACCTCGGCATTGGTCGAGTCCACCAGGAACAGGTCGACGCCCTCGTCGCCGAGCCGAGAGAAACCGGCCAGGTCGGTGAGGCGACCATCCAGCGGCAGCTGGTCGAGCTTGATGTCGCCGGTGTGCAGTACGACGCCGGCCGGCGTGCGGATAGCCACGGCGAGCGCGTCCGGGATCGAGTGATTGACGGCGAAGTACTCGCAGTCGAACGGGCCGTGCGTGGTGTGCTGGCCCTCGATGACCTCGATCAGCTTCGGCTGCTGGCGGTGCTCGCGGCACTTCGCCGCGACCAGCGCGAGGGTGAACTTCGAGCCGACGACCGGGATGTCGGAGCGCAGGCGCAGCAGGAACGGCACCGCACCGATGTGATCCTCGTGACCGTGCGTGAGCACCACCGCGACGACGTCGTTGATCCGGTGCTCGATGGGCCGGAAGTCGGGCAGGATCAGGTCGACACCGGGCTGCTGGTCCTCGGGGAACAGCACGCCGCAGTCGACGATGAGCAGCTTGCCGCCGTACTCGAAAACGGTCATGTTGCGGCCGATCTCGCCGATGCCGCCGAGCGCGAAGACGCGCAGGCCGTTCTTGGCGAGCTTCGGCGGCGCGCCCAGGCGATCGTGGGCCAGGGCGGCGGCGCGCGGATCCGGTTGGGGCGCGGACTGTTCGGCGCGGCCACGGCCGGACTGCTGGCGACCACGGCCGGATTTCCTGGCCTGCTGGCTGCTCTGCGGCGCCTCGGCGCGGGCGGGTGCCTTCTTCGCCGGTGCGGACTTCTTGGCCGCGTTCGACTTCCTCGGCTGCGAGGTCTGCCCCGCGGGCCGGTCGGCTTGTGCGCTCACCTCGGTCTGCACGACGACGACCTCTGACTGCACCGTGACGTCCGGCTTGGCAGCGGGGTCGGGCTGCGCGCCCGTGGTGGACGGTGCCGCGGCGGTGGAGGGCGCCGCGGCTTCGGGCTGCGCCGAAGGCTTTTCGGCGCGCGCGGGCTGCTCGATCGGAGCAGGCGGCGGCGGACCCGCGGTGCGGGTCGCGGTACGGCGGGGCCGACGGGCCACTGGTTCTGTCATGCCTGCACCTCGCTGCGGCTAGGTTCCGGCCGGACAAGGGTCGCGGTGCCGAAGATTCGGTCGCCACGCTTCCTCATGGGCACCTCGATGACGCGCATTTCCGTCATGCGTGAGGCGCACGCGCTGGTGATTCGCTCGCTCCGCTGTGTGGTGATTCGCTTGCTCCGCTCTCTCATTCGAGCACCCCGGCTGCCCGTAGATCGGCAGCGAGGAACTCGAGTTGTTCAGGATTAGGCATCAACTGCGGCAACCGCGGCTCGCCCGCGTCGACTCCGAGCAGGCGCAGGCCGCCCTTGCTCATCGCGACACCGCCCAGCCGGAACATCGCGGCGTTCAGCGGCACCAGGCTCGCGTTGATCTCGCGGGCGCGCACCACCTCGCCCGCGGTGTAGGCGGTGTGCAGTGCACGCAGACGCTCGGGCACGAGATGGCCGATGACGCTGATGAATCCGGCCGCGCCGACCGACAACCAGGGCAGGTTGAGGGTGTCGTCGCCGGAGTAGAAGGCCAGATCGGTGTTCGCGATCAGGTCGGCGCCAGCGTTGATATCGCCCTTGGCGTCCTTCACCGCGACGATGCGCGGGTGCTCGGCGAGCCTGCGGATGGTCTCGGTGGCGATCGGCACCACCGAGCGCGGCGGAATGTCGTAGAGGGTGACCGGCAGGTCGGTGGCGTCGGCGACCGCGGTGAAGTGCGCGAGCAAGCCCTCCTGGGAGGGGCGCGAGTAGTACGGCGTCACCACCAGCAGGCCGTGCGCACCCGCGCGCTGCGCGTTGCGGGCCAGCTCGATGGAGTGGGCGGTGTCGTAGGTGCCCGCGCCCGCGATCACGGTGGCGCGATCGCCGACGGCATCGACGACGGCGCGCAGCAGGTCCGCCTTTTCCTGCTCGGTGGTGGTCGGTGACTCGCCGGTGGTGCCGGAGATGGCGAGCAGATCGACGCCGCGGTCGACCAGACGGGCCGCAAGCGCCACCCCGGCATCGACATTGAGCTTGCCGTCGGTACCGAAGGGCGTCACCATCGCGACGCCTACGGTGCCGGACGCACGCAGCTTGGCCTGGTCGGCGGGGCCTCCGTGGTTAGACATGCTGCCGCCTCCGAGCCGCACGCACGCAGCGCGCGCGTGGCGCCGATTCACCGTTCGTCATGGTCAGAAAGGCTACCCGGTCGAGGGAACGCCCTCGACACCGTCGCCACCCAACGGACCGGCCGGTTGACCGGATCGATGCCCACCGGGCGGCGATGATGTCATCCCCGTCCTTGCGTGACATCAAATATGGCGTCATGCTGATGTCATGGATTTGAACAAGTACACCGCCCGCCTGCGCGAGGACCTGATCGCGGCCGCCGCCCTCGGCGACGAAAAGACCCAGGCCACCGCGGCGGCGTTGGCCGCGGCGACGGAGAGTTCGGCCCGGCTGGTGCTACTTGCCGCGCTGTCCGACCTGGCTGCCGAACTCAGCGCTGAGCTGGGCGATCGCACCGTGCAGCTCTCCTTCGACGGCACCGAGGCCAAGGTCGACCTGCGCAAGAAACCGTCCACCGACGACCACCCCACCTTCGAGGAGATGACCGGCGACATCAGCCGGGTCACCCTGCGCCTGGTGGAGCAGATGAAATCCAAGGCCGAGGAGGCCGCCGCGCAGAGCGGACAGTCGCTGAACTCGTGGTTGTCCAGCGCCGTTTCGGGAGCTTTACGGGATCAGATGCGCGGATATGGGCCCAAACGCGACATCTGACACAGAGGCGCACCGCAGCGGCTACAGCAGCGGCGCGAGGTTGCCGCGCGAGCCGATCACGACCTTGTCGAGTTCCAGCCAGTCGGCCATCTCGCGGAGGGCCTCGGTGAGGGCGTGCGCGGTGGCGGGGGTGTCGTAGCCGGGTTCGGCGAAGACGCCGGGGACGGAGAGTCGACCTGCCGCACGTTCGGCGCGCAGGTCGACGCGGCCGACCAGTTCACCGTTCAGCAGGAACGGGAAGACGTAATAGCCGTGCACCCGTTTGGGTTCCGGGGTGTAGATCTCGATGCGGTAGTGGAAGTCGAAGAGGCGTTCGGTGCGGGCGCGGAAGAAGATCAGCGGGTCGAACGGGCACAGCAGGGCCGCACCTTCGACCCGGCGCGGGATAGCTGTGCCCTCGCGTAGGTAGGCCGGTTTGTCCCAGCCTTCGACCTCGACCGGGAGCAGTTCGCCCGCGTCGACCAGGTCGGCGATGGCCGGTTCGGTTTGTTTGCGGTGCAGCCGGTAGTAGTCGCGTAGATCGGTCTCGGTGCCGATGCCGTGTGCGGTGGCCGCGCGGAGCACCAGTTCGCGCACCGCGTCTTCCTCGGAAACCTTGCGCGCCAGGATGTCCGGCGGGATCACGCGTTCGGTCAGGTCGTAGTGCCTGGCGAAGCTGACGCGCTTGTCGACCGACAGCGCACCGGCGGCGAAGAGTTGTTCGCAGATCATCTTGGTATCGCTGAGGTTCCACCAGGAACCCTTGGCGCGCGGCTTGTCCAGTTCGAGATGGCGCTCGACCTCACCGGCGGTGCAGGCACCCACCTCGGTAATCACATCCAGAATGTCTTTGCCCAGGGTGGGATTGCGCTCCACCACCTTGCGCATCCCCGACCAGCGGCCGTGCTCGAACTGCGCCATCCGCCAGCCCATCAGCGGCCAGTCCGCCACCGGAATCAGCGCTGCCTCGTGCGCCCAGTACTCCACCAGCCGCCGCGGCCGCCGCGCGTTGTGGCTCCACGCCGCCTCGTCGAGCAGCGCCCGATCGTAGGCGCCGATCCGGCTGAACACCGGCGCATAATGCGCCCGCACCACCGCCGACACCGAATCCAACTGCAACAGTTGCGTTTTCTCGAGCACCCCGAGCACCGAGCGGCGGGTGGCCCGCACCGGTTTCCGCGCCGCGAACCCCTGCGCCGCCAGCGCCACCCGCCGCGCCACCCCCGCACTAATCTTCCGCATGACCCGAACAATGCCACGCGGGTCCGACAACTTTCCGCTCGCGCGACAGAGGGATACCGCGACTCGCCACCATCGCCCGTTCGAGCCTAGGTGGAGACCTTGATGCTGCCTGCGGCGTCTATTTCGGTGCGGCGGTCCTGATGGGGGGCGTTGGCGAGGACGGTGGCCAGGATGCGGCGGCCCATCGGCAGGACTCGGACGGTGACCGAGCCCGCGTTGGCGGCGTCCAATTCCTTTGTCGCGGCTTCGATCACCTGTTGGCGCACCCAGCGGGGGACGCCGGCGAAGCCGCCGTCGTCGAGCAGGACCACCTCCACGCCGCGGGAGCGGGCGCCGCGGGCGGCGCTGCTGAGCTCGTCGGTGACAAGTTGGGGTGCACGTAGTCCGTCGCGGAGTTCGGCCTCCAGCAGCCTGCACTGTTCGCGTTCGGTGGCGGTGAGCTCGACGCCGTCGGCGATGCGCTCCAGGATGGGCCTGGCCACCTTGTCGAGCCGGGCCAGCTGGCGGTCGCGCTCCCCGTTCTCCGCGGCCATGGTGGCCTCGGCGGCGGCACGCATCGTCGACTCCTCGCGCAGCAGCCGCAGCGACCGCTGGGTAGGACGCATGATCACCGCGAACAGCGAGACACCGGCCACCGTGGAGATCGGCACGATCGATCCGGCGACCACGCCACCGCGCAACCCGTTCACCACGCCGACGGTCGCGATCACCGCCGCGACACCGCCGACGCCGAGCCACGCCGCGCCCAACCGCCCGCGCAGCACGAGGACCGCGAGCACGTAGGACGACGCGAACGCCGTCCACACCTGCTCCGACCACCCGTTGTCGACATCGAACGAGGTGAGCGCGGTCGCCACCGGCCCGGAGGCAGCCACGAAAATCGTTGCGGGCAACGGCAACGGATCGATCGGGACCACCAGCACCAGCACCCCGGCCGCGGCCAGCAGCACCAGGGCGGCCACCGCGGCCAGCAGCGGTGTGTCGCCGAAGTTGCGCACCATATACAGCACGATGGTCGCCTGCAGGATGAGCAGGAACAACCCGGCTGCCGGATCCCGCAGGCCGAGTAGATCGCGCAGCCCGAATTCGGTATCCGTATCAGCCATCGCTACCCCATACCAATGTCACCGTGGTGCCCTCGCCCGGCTGCGACTCCACGAAGCCCGCACCGCCGGCCAACTGACGCATCCGGCCGAGGATGCTCACCGAGATGCCGAGACGATCGGCGGGCACCTGACTCAAATCGAAACCCGCACCGTCATCACGGAATACGACCCGGATACCGCCCGCGCTGATCGTCACCGTGACGGTGCGCTGCACCTCACGGCCCGGCACGGTGGCGTGGCGCAGACTGTTGCGCACCGCCTCGGTGAGCGCGGCGGCGATGGTGCCCGCGGCGTCCACCGGCAGCCGGAGGTCGTCGAAACCGGTCCACCGCCGGGCGGTGAAACGAATCCCGGGATTGACCTCGTGCACGGCCGAACGCAGGAAACCGGTGGCCGACTGCGCGTCGAGCCGATTCGGCTCCACCTCGCCGACCCGGCATTCATCGAGCTGTTCGAGCGTCCTTTCGGCTTGTCTGCGCAGCACCGGCGAGTCGGTGCCCGCCCGGGACGCGTCCAGCAGCGTGGACAGCACCGCATCGTGGATCAGCGCGGCGAAGCGCGCACGCTCGCGATCGCGGGCCGCGGCACCGGCCACGGCCGCCGCGCGCCTGCTCTCGATCGCCGACTCCCGGTCCACCCGGTCCGCGGCCGCCTTGGCGTAGATGGCGCACCACAGGAACAGCGCGCACAAGCCCGCCGCCCGCACGAAGTCGCCGGCCCAGGTCATCACCGGCGTCGCATCCGGCACCACGAGCGACTTGGCGAACGCCGACAGCGCCGCACCGACCACCAGGTAGCTGACCGCGAACAGCGGACGCCACGCCAGCACGGCCGCGAGCACACCGAGGGCGAGCACGCGATACAGCCACACCGAGGCATCCGCGGGCGCCGGATCGGGATACGCGAACGGGATCACGATCATCGCCGCGAGAAAGCTCATCGCCGCCGCACCCGACACCAGCTGGATGAGCTGCCTGCTCGACGCGATCGACACCGCGCCGAGCACCGGGAACAAGCCGAAGGCCAGCACCACCATGAGGATCGTCCAGCCACCGGCGATGAACCGGCTCTGATCGGCGATCTCCGGCAGTTCCACCACCGCGACGATCACACCGGCGATCCCGATCGCCAGCCCGAAGCGGCGCAGAATTCGCTCGGACGCACCCTCGTACGCACTGCGCTTGGGCACCGGAGCCGCTCCCCTGCGCCAACGACTCGGCGCGATGCGGTCGAGTGTCACGGGAGCATTCGAGGTGTCCAGCATGCTGGACGCGATCACGGTTGTGCCTCGCCGGCGCTCATGCGCGTGGATGCCGCTCGGGCACGGGCAGCCAGCCGTCCTCCACTGCCCGCTTGTACAGGTCGGTTTTGGTCGGCGCCGGGCGTCCCGCGTCGGCGTACTTCTGGCGGATACGGCCGAGGTAGTCGTTGACCGTCTGTTCGGACAGACCGGTCAATCGCGCCACCCGAGAGGCCTTCTCGCCGGACGCGTACAGCGTGAGTACCTCTTCCTGGCGCGGGCTCAGGCCCACGTCGGACAACTGCGGGTCGCCGTCGATGGCGGCGGCCCAGTCGGTGGTCACCACCTGTTCACCGGACGCCGCGCGGCGCACGGCCGCGACCACGGTCTGCACGTCCTCGGACTTGCGCACCACACCGAGCACACCGGCCCGCGCGGCGGACCGCACGAGGAACGCGTTGTCCGCGCCGGTGAAGATCAGCACCTCGATGCCGCGGTCGCGCAGTGCGCGCACGTTGTCCTCGGGTGTCGACCCATCGGCCAATCGCAGATCGAGGACGACCAGGTCCAGTTGCGGTAGATCCTGAGCGGCGGCCAATAACTCCGGCACCGTGCCCGCGGTCAGCACCAGGTCGAGATCGGGTTCGGGCGCGAGCATTGCGGCCAGTCCGATCGCTACTGATTCGTGGTCTTCGACCACTCCGATCCGGCGCGGTGCGTTATTGCCCCCTTCGGCCAACGTCACCTGAAATCTCCATTCCCGAGCAAACTCGTCACATCCCCACCGCAACAACGTTCTGCCAGTATGCCGGGCCGAAGCACCGAATGGTCAGACACCAGAAATCGGGGCCGTTCCACATTCCACCTCGGCAGAGATTGTCACTGCCAGCTATTTCGGGGACAAAAACTGTCAGGTACCCATCACGTGTGCGGCAGTGGTTGCGCCCAGCTCCCAACACCGTTGGATGTCGTCCTTGGACGGCGCGCCGGACACGATAACCGGTGCGGCCGCCTGCTCCCAGCCGAGGCCGGTGGTAACGCGTTCGATACCCCGTTCAGCGCCTTCGGTGCCCTCGTTTCCATGCAGATAACAGCCGAACGGACGCCCGCGGGTGGAGTCGAGGCAGGGGTAGTAGAACGTGTCGAACGCATGCTTGAGCGCGCCGGACATGTAGCCGAGGTTCGCCGGGGTGCCGAGCAGAAAACCATTGGCTGCCAGCACATCCGAGGCAGTGACGGACAGTGCCGCGCGCCGCACGACGGTCACGCCCTCGATCTCCGGATCGGTCGCGCCGGACACCACCGCCTCGAACATCGCCTGCATGTGCGGGGACGGCGTGTGATGGATGATCAGCAACTGCGCCACACGAGGATCTTAGTGCGCGCCATGCGGTTCACCGGTGGCACCGGTCGGCGCGGCCCGTCCGGGGCGGGCTGCCAATCTTTGCTCGAATCGGCGCGTCGAGTGGCGCGCGGGTAGCGGTCGAAGTATTTCGTAATCCCGCGTGCTGGCTCGGCTGCTGGTGGACGTCCGGGATGAAACATCCTCGGGTGAGAGAAATTTCACCTGTTCACCGGTCTTGACTCGGACAATTCGGTAAGCGCTACGCCGCGCGGGTAACGCCGAATTCCGCCGGGCCCGCTGAGCCCGACGTCCGCTATGGGACCGAACGCAGCTTCTGGTCGTTGGAATTTCGCGGAGCGGGCGTGCGGATCGGAACTGGGGTGTGGTGCAGGTCTATCGCGCCTGGTCGCGTTCGAGTTTCTCCAGCGCGACCGCGCGGCGCATGGTGGCGCGGGCTCGGGTGCGGTCGCCCGCGTAGTCGTAGGCGCGAGCCAGCCGATAGGAGACGCGCCAGTTGTCGGGGTCGGCTTCCCACTCGGTTTTCACCTGGGCGAACAGCGCGTCGGCGGCGTCGCGTTCGATCCGGCCGGACGGACGGCGGGGCAGGTCGGTGGTGTCCAGTTCGCGCCCCTCCTCGTGGATGCGGCGGGCCAGGTGCTGGTGGGCCAGCGCGGCGCGGACGGTGGCCACGACCACCCAGACGCCGACGAACGGCAGGATGAGCACGCCGATGCCGATGAGGATCGCCGCGACGTCACCGGAGCCGATGAGGCTGAACGAGATTCGGCCGAGCAGCAGGAAGTAGAAGCCCAGCACCAGCACGAGCGCGGCGAGCAGCGCGACGACCTTGACGACTTCCCTGTTCTGTCCGTCTCCGTCGGCGGCGGAGGCCGCGGCGTTCACGCGCGCACCTCGCCTGCGGCGTCGGCCGCGTGCTCGTTCACAGGTCGAGGAAGGGGTCGAGGCCGACGGTCAGGCCGGGGCGGGTGGCGATCTCGCGCACGCCGAGCAGGACGCCGGGTGCGAACGACGACCGGTCGATGGAGTCGTGCCGGATGGTGAGCGTCTCGCCTTGCGTGCCGAACAGCACCTCCTGGTGGGCGACGAGGCCGGCCAGGCGCACCGAGTGCACGCGGACGCCGTCGACGTCGGCGCCGCGGGCGCCGTCCAGTTCGGTGCTGGTGGCGTCGGGGCTGCGGCCGACGCCTGCCTGCTGGCGGGCGGCGGCGATCAGGCCCGCGGTGCGGTAGGCGGTGCCGGACGGCGCGTCGGCCTTGTTCGGATGGTGCAGCTCGATGACCTCGACCGACTCGAAGAACCGGGCGGCTTGTTCGGCGAACCGCATGGACAGCACCGCGCCGATGGCGAAGTTCGGTGCGATCAGCACACCGGTGTCGGGGCGGTCGGCCAGACAGCCGCGTACCTCGTCGAGGCGGGCGGCGTCGAAGCCGGTGGTGCCGACTACCGCGTGGATGCCGTGCTGCACCAGGAACTTCAGGTTCGCCATCACCACGTCCGGGTGCGTGAAGTCGACGACTACCTGCGTGTTCGCCGCGGTGAACGCGTCGAGTGAATCGTCCTTGTCGACGGCGGCGACCAGTTCCAGATCGGCCGCCGCTTCCACGGCCGCACAGATCGCCTGTCCGACTTTGCCGCGCGCTCCGAGCACTCCGACCCGTATGGTCACCGCACCTCCTCTTTCCGCTTTCGTCGGTGTCAGCCTATCGACCGTGCCGCGGCGGCGGTCCGCTGACCTCTGTGATTCACATTGCTATATGCGCATGTTTGCGGCGGGCGCCGCTCTGCCCTACCGTCGCGGTCGTGACTTCGATTCATCAGCGAGCAGCGGATTTCCTACGGACGCACGACAGCAAGAACCTTGGTGTCGGGCAGCATGATTGGCGGTACTACACCGGCGGCGCGGGGGATCCGGTGCTGCTGCTCAGCGGTGGGGCGGGGATCGGTATCAGCTGGCTGGACGTGGCGAGTGCGCTGATTCCGCGGTTCCGGACCATCGCACCCGACTATCCGTCGGGTGTCGGGTCCGTCGCCGAGCTGGTCGACGGCGTGGTCGCGGTGCTCGATGCGGAGGGGGTCGATCGGGCGCATGTGGTCGGCCAGTCGGCGGGTGGCATGTTCGCAGAGCACCTATCGCGCAGGGCGCCGGATCGGGTCCGGTCGCTGACCTTGTCGAGTACCGGGTTGTACGGGCCGGAGGATGTCGACCGGCTGCGGATGCGGGTCGAGACCACTCTGGCGACGCCGTGGCCGGAGACGCAAAAGGCGATTCGCACCGCGTTGCAGAGCACCTGGGCGGACTCCGCGGAGGCCGAGTTCTGGATCGAGCAGGTGGCTGCGGCCACCGACGCGGCGGGTAGCGCGGGTGCCGCCAACTCCTATCGTCTGCTGCTGGAGCTCGCTGAGGGTGTGGACGAGCTCCTGCGCGGCCCCGCCTGGTCCGGGCCCACCTTGATCTTCCGAGCGGACGACGATCCGCTGATCACCACCACCACACCGGACGCCTGCGCGACCTGCACCCCGGCTGCGAATTCCGCACCTTCACCGAGGGTGGCCATTCCCTGCTGCTCAGTCGAACCGCGGATTACACGGCAACGGTGACCGAGTTCCTCACCCGCGCCTAGCTATTCACGCCACGGACACAGCACCTGCACTCCCGTGCCGCGGAAGTCCTTCTCGTTTCGCGTGACGACGGCGAGTCCGTGCGCTTCCGCGGTGGCCGCGATGAGCGCGTCCACCGCATCGACTTGATGACCGGCGCCTTCGGCTCTGGCGCGGATGCGGCCCCACGCCTGCGCGACGCCGAGGTCGATCGGCAGTAGTCGCGCGTCGAATCGGTCGGTGACCTGGTCGGACAGCCACGTGGTCAGGCGAGCCTTGCGGCGCCCGTTGGGCATTCGCTCGACGCCGCGGCGGATCTCCCCGATCGTGATGACGCTCAGGAACATTCGTTCCTCGTCGGCCTCGTGCAGCCATTCGATCAGTCCCGGATCCGGCCGTGGTTTGATCCATTCCGAGACGGCGTTCGTGTCCAGGAGGTAGCCCATCGGCTCGAGCTCGACCGCCCTCACAGGTTCACATCGCGATGCCGCGAATCCGTCCTGTCCCGGGTGACGACCAGCTCCGGATCGCGTAGTGGCGAGTCGGCGAAGAACTCGGCCAGGCTCCCCTGTCGTGCGTTCCGGCGCCGCCATTCGTCGATCGGTACGACAACGGCGACTTCACGTCCGTGCTTGCTGATCACCTGCGGTCCCTCCCGTTCCACCGTGTCGATCAACTCGGACAACCTGGCCTTCGCGTCGGCGAGAGGCCATGCGACATCTGGTCGCTCCGACCGCTTTCGTGCCATCCGATCACCCGTTTCGACCACTTTGACTATTCTGGTCAGTTCAGCGTACCTATCGGGTCGCTGCGACGCCAGACCTGGTGTGAGGCGGTTTTTAAAACACCCCACGTGGTCATGGCGAACGACGTAGGCGGACCCACCGACACGGTGGATCCGCCTACCGAAGGTGTTTTCGTCAGTCGAAAACGATGACCTGCCGCAGGGCATGCCCCGCGGCGAGTTCGTCCATGGCGCGGTTGATCTCCTCGAGGCCGATGTGCGCGGACACCAGACGTTCGACGGGCAGCCTGCCTTCGCGCCACATACGGACATAGGCCGGAATGTCACGGGCGGGAACGGCCGAGCCCAAATAGCTGCCGACGATCGAACGCCCCTGCGCGACAAGGGCAAGCGGCGAAATACTGGCGCGAGCGTCCGGGGCGGGCAGGCCAACGGTCACCGTGGTACCGCCGGGAGCCGTTGCGGCGACAGCGGTTTCGAAGGCACGGATGTTGCCCGCCGCCTCCACCACGATCTCCGCCCGCACACCCAGCTCGGCCACCTGCGCCGGCGTGTACGCCGCAGTGGCGCCCAACTCTGTTGCCAAAGCGAGTTTTTCCGCAACGGTGTCCACGGCGAAGACCTCGTGGCCATCGGCCGCCAACGACACCGCGACCAGCACCGCCGCCATACCGACCCCGCCGAGCCCGACCACCATGATCCGGTCGCCCGGCCCCGGCTTCGCCGAATTCAACAGTGCGCCACCGCCGGTCAGCACCGCACAGCCGAGCACAGCCGCCACCTCGGGCGGCACGTCGTCGTCCACCGGCACCACCGACCTGCGGTCCACCACCGCGTGCGTCGCGAAGGCGGACACCCCCAGGTGATGGTGCACCTCGGCGCCGTCGCGGCGCAGCCGCCGCCCGCCGCCGAGCAGTTCACCCGCGTTGTTGGCGACACTGCCCGGCACGCACGGCGTCCGGCCGTCGGTCGCGCACCCCGCGCATTCGCCGCAGCGCGGCAGGAACGTCATCACCACGCGCTGCCCGATCGCGAGATCGCTGCCGCCGGGACCGATCGCCTCGACCCGCCCCGCCGCCTCGTGGCCCAGCAGCATCGGCACCGGCCGCACCCGATTACCGTCGACCACCGACAGGTCCGAATGGCACAGTCCGGCCGCCTCGATCCGCACCAGCAGCTCCCCCGCCGCCGGCTCGCCGAGCTCCAACTCACCCACACTGATCGGCGCCGACTCGGCGAACGGCACGGGCGCCGCGATCCGCTCCAGGACCGCCCCACGAATCTTCATTCCGCCGACGCTACCGTCCACACTGTCCCAGGCACAGGGGCGAGCTATCGCACCCGCTCGGCGACCCCGGTGGCGCGGTACAGCAACCATTCCAGCGGTCCGCGGTGGAAGAAGCGGGACCAGCAGTACGCGAACATCATGATGATCGCACTCAGTCCGAGCAGCACCGGGAGTGAACCGGCGGGCAGGACCTCGAAGCCCAGCACGGCGATCGCGGCGACGTGGAATACGTAGGCGGTCAATGACATGCTGCCGACCGCGATCAAGGGCGTGGCCACCCGCCGGAACCGCCAGGACCCATCGCAGGCGGCCAGGCAGGCAATGAGCACCGCGAGCGCGACACCGGTGTTCCCGACGATCGACAGGGTGGTTTCGCTGTGCGGCATGGCGCTCAGCTGATACCGCCAGCCCGCCGGATCCTCGGCCATGTCGGACCACCATGGCGCGTACATGATTCCCGGTGCCGCCGTATCGGACGCGAAATACAGTGCCAGCGCGGAACCGCAGTAACCGAGCGACGCCAAGCCGATACCGGTGGCCGCGAGCCGAACCCGAATCACGGTGTCGGCCAGGTCGAGTCGCGCGACCGCCATGCCCGCGATCACGAACGGCAACCAACTGAGCGCCGGGTAGCCGCCGGTCAGCAACAGCCCGACCACGCCGTCATCGCTGCTGCTCGGATCGCCGCGCCCGCTCAACCAGGCGAGCGGATCGAAGCGGGTGACCGCGGCGGTCCACCCGGCGTCCGTGGCGATCACCACTGCCACGATTTGCGGGAGCACCAGCGCGCTCACCGCCGCCACCACGGCCAACGTGCCCGCGCGCAACCGGGTGAACGGCAGCGCCAGCAGGAAGTACAACCCGTAATAGGCCAGGATCACCTCGACCTTGGTCCCCGACGCCGTCAGCGCGGTACCCAGCACCAGCAGGATCACCGCCCGGATCAGTATCTTCACCCGCGCCTGCCGCCCCGCCCGCCCCGTCTTCGGCACCCGGCGCCCGGCGATCAGCAGGATCGAGAACCCCGCCAAGAACGCGAACAACGCCGAAGACCGCCCGTGCGTCACCTCCATGACGAACCCGAGGACGCCACCCCGCTGCGGCTCCGGCCCCACGTGCGCGGCGTACATCCCGAGCACCGCCAACCCCCGTGCGAGATCCACCCCCACCAACCGCACACCGGCCCGGACCTGGTGATCCACCAGCACCGTGCCCGACCGCGCAGCGCCACCGGGCTGCCCTGCCGCATCACCAACCCGCGCAGCAGGCAGTGCTGGAATCACGTTGTGTCCCATCGCTTCAGCGTCGAGGGCTGCGCGCCGGTGCGGTATCCGGCACGCGTCCGGACCATCTCCCCTGGTCGGCGATCTGCCACCCGCCGACCGGCTGGCGCGCCCCCGCCGACCGGCTGCCCGAGCCCCTCCCTGTCGGGTGTGCTCACCGCCCGGATCTAGGCTCACGGGCAGGTGCGGTGCCGGAGGAGGTGTGGCGGGTGATTCGGGTGGTGGTCGTGGATGACGAGGCGCTGGTGCGGTCCGGTTTCGAGATGATTCTGAATGCGGCCGCCGACATCGAGGTGGTGGCGACGGCGACCGGCTCGGCGGCGCTGGCGGCCGTCACGGCGGCGCGACCGGATGTGGTGCTGCTCGATATCCGGATGCCCGACGTCGATGGGCTGACGGTGCTGCGTCGGTTGCGTGCCCTGTCGGAGCCGCCTGCGGTCGCGATGCTGACGACCTTCGACACCGACGATTACATTCTGTCCGCATTGCGTTCCGGCGCAGCGGGTTTCGTCCTCAAAGACACCGAGCCCGAACAACTGGCGCAGCTCACCCGCACCCTCGCCGCGGGCGGTGTGGTGCTGTCGCCGAAGGTCTCGGCCGCGTTGTTGCGCAACGCCGAACCCGCCATCGCCGCCGATATCGACGCGGACGCGGCGCGCGTGCACCGGCTCACCGAACGGGAACAAGCGGTGCTCGTGCTGATCGCCGAGGGGCTGTCGAACGCCGAGATCGGCCAGCGGATCCACCTGAGCGTCGGCACGATCAAGGATCACGTCAGCGCGATCTTCACCAAGTTGCGGGTGAGCAGCCGCGTGCAAGCGGCGCTGCTGGCGCAACGAGCGGGACTGCTGTCGTGAACCGGCTTCCGCCGTGGCTGATCGATCTCGTGCTGGTCGCGATCGCGGTGGCCGACGTCCTCGCCGACGGCGAAGTCACCTCGCGCGCCGAGTTCGCTGCGGCGGCGATCGGCTGCGCGGCCTTGCTGCTGCGCCGCCACCTGCCCCTGCTGGCCTTCGCAGCGACACTGCCCGCGAGCTTGCTGCTCGCGGTTCTCGCCGCACCCGCTATCGCGCTGTACTCGCTGGCCGAGCGCACGACCAACCGCGCGCTCCTGTGTGGCTCCGTGCTCGTCACCTCGATCGCCGTGTCCACGCCGTGGCCGCCCGGCGAGTCCGTCGCCCAGCGGGACATCATCACCACCTTTGCTTACTCGCTGGCCTGGGCGGGTGCCCCGGTGCTGCTCGGCCAACTCGTGCGGACCCGCCGCGATCTGTCCGCCCGGTTGGTCGAGATCGAGGAGGCGCGCGACCACGAACGGCGGCTGCACGCCCAAGCGGTGCTCGCGCGGGAACGCGCGCAGATCGGCCGCGAAATGCACGATGTGGTCGCCCATCAGGTCAGTTTGATCGCCGTGCGCGCGGGCGCGCTCCAGGTCGCGGCCACCGACGCCGACGCGGCCGAGGCGGCGCGCACCATCCGCAGGCTCAGCGTCGATACACTGGATGAGCTCCGCCACATGGTCACCCTGCTGCGCGCCGCGGGCGGCCAGAGCACCGAGCTCACCCCGCAGCCGACCCTCGCGGATCTGCGAAAATTGCTCGACTCCAGCGGTATTCGGGTCGAGCTGCGCGGCGATCTGCCCGACGAGCTCAGCGCGCCCGGCCAGCGCACCGTCTATCGCACGGTGCAGGAGGCGCTCACCAACGTCCGCAAGCACGCACCGGGCGCGACCGCCACCGTCGAGCTCTGGCAGGACGGCGGCCACTTCGGCGTCACGGTCACCAACACCGAGCCGACCCGGCCCGCGGTGCCCTTGCCCAGCTCGCGGCACGGCCTGGTCGGGCTGGCCGAGCGCGCCGAACTTCTCGGTGGCAGTTTCGAATCCGGACCGACCGCGGATCGCGGCTATCGCGTCGCGCTGCGCCTGCCGCGATGAGGTGCGAGGGGGTTGCGGCGCGAGGGGGTTGCGGCGCTGCGAGCTGAGGCGCTGTAGCGCTGGGGCGAAACATGGTCTCTGTCACTGGATACTGGCGAAATCCATGGGATGTTTGCTAGCGTCTTCGACCGTGACGGTGCTCCCGTTGGCCGCCTTGTACCGAGCCCGGGGTCGGGACCGTCACCGCACAAGGAGAAAATTCCACTGTCAGTACAGTTCAATCACACCATTGTCGGTTGCCACGATAGTCGAGTGACCGCCGAATTCTGGGCAGACATTCTGGGCGCGGAGCTCGGGGCCGAGTGGGGTCCGTTCATTCCGCTCCCCCTGGATAATTCGGTCACCTTCGATTTCGCGAATGTGCCACCGCATGTCACCGAAATTCAGCCCCAGCATTACGCATTCCTGATCTCGGAGCCCGAATTCGACGCGGCATACGCCAAGATCCAGCGCTACAAACTGGATCATTGGGCCGACCCGCGCCAGCAGGGTGTCAACGAGATCAATCACAATGACGGCGGCCGCGGCGTCTACTTCCTGGATCCCAACGGCCACTTCATGGAATTGATCACCGTCCCGTACGGCGGCTGGCCCAGCTGAAAGATCCAGGGGCGGCGTCCACCCGGATGCCGCCCCTGCTTCGTCCAGGCCGTCAGTCGCCGGGCTGCTCCGGCGGCCACGGGTTGGGTTTGATATTGGCCGGCTTGCGGGTCGGGATGTCATCCCAGTCGAAGTGGGTGCCGACCCAAGCCTTGGGTCGGTCGAAGGTGACCTCGGTGGCGGTGAAGCGGGCATCGACGAAGGAGATGTCGCCGAAGAAGTCACCCTCGGTGAAATCGACGGAGCGGCCTGCGAACGTGGTGCCCGCGAAGGTGGTCGTGCCGTGGAATTCGGCTCCGCTGAAGTCCGTTTCGCGGGTACCCCGGTTGCGCATGCGGGCGGGAGCGCCGATGCGAGTGTCATCGAATACGACGGCGCTCGCCTCGAACTGGGCGTCGGCGAAGGTGATTCGCGAGCTGGCGATGTCCGCGCCGGTGAAGGCGAGGTGCTGGCCGTCCAGGGTGGCGCGTTCGAACGAGGTGAGCTCGGCGTGGAACTTCGTGTCCTGGAACGAGGTTCGGGCGCCGGTGCAGCGAATGCCGCCGAAGGTGGTGCGCGGGCCGGTGAAGACGGCGTTCTCGAACGACACCGAACCGTCGAACGTCGCGCCGTCGAAGGTGGTGCCGTAACCAGCGCGGTCGGCCTTCTCGGGCCGGGCCGGGCCGAACCGCGCATGCTCGAACAGCACCGGGCCGCCTTCGAAGACCGCGTCGCGGAAGGTGACGTGCGGACCGGCGAAGAGCGCGTGCTCGAACGTGGTGCGGCCGATGAAGACCGCGCGGGCGAACGAGATGTTGCGTCCCCGGAAGATCGCGTACCGGAAGTCGCCGCGTTCGATCACCGCGTTGGTGAAGGTGAACTCGCAGTCGGACCAGGATATCTCGGCCGACCGCTGTAGATGCGCGGCGATCACCTGCACGATGGTGCGGCGCACCTCCCGGTCGTTCTGCCGGAACTGATAGACCCGTTCGACCTTCAGGCCCGACTCGTCCACCGTTTCCGCCTGGGATGCAAGGTGATTCGCACCGGCCACCGGATCGTAGGGCAGGCGGAGGTAACCGCAGAGCACGTCGACACATTGCTGACGCCTGCTCGGCGAGCGGAACTCGTCGGCGACCCCGGCCATCGCGTAGACCCCGGCGATCCGCACCGCCACGTCGGCATCGCCGAGTTGCCGCGCGGCGGCGCCGAACAGGTCGGCGAAGCGTCCGCGTTCGAGGTCGCGCTGCCGCCGATAGGCCACCACGAGCGCGACGGCGCCACCGACTCCGGCCACCACCGCCAGCGCGATCTTGGTCAGCTCCAACTGATTCGGTGTCTCGGCCTCCGCGCCCAGCGCCAGCCAGAGCAGCCACCAGGTGAGCAGCGCGATACCGAGGCCGCAGACGACCGCCACCAGCACCGCAAGCAGTAACGCCTGGCGGTGCAGTCGGTCGCCCAACCGCCCCCATCGCATTAGCGCATGGTAGCCGCATTGCCGCCCGTCGACTACCGGACAAGATCGGCTAACCCTGCGCCCCAAAATCTTTCAAATGTCCTCTATCCATGTGGGGCACATCGTGGAGAGCCGTGCTCGCCCGGTGCCGCTCGGCGACGTCGCACTTGCGACGGCTCGGCGCCCGCGGACACAGGCCCGAGCCGCGTCGCTCGACTGATCGGCCGGACTTCTCGAGTAGTCTGCGGACATGTCCGCTTCCGATTCGCTGGATCCGATCGCCGAGGTCGAGACCGTGCACGCCCTGCTGTCCACCTGGCTGGGGACCGACGCCGAGCCCGATGTGCTGGAACGGTTCGCCGCGACCCAGCACGCCACGTTCTCCATGGTGACCATGCAGGGCACCCGGGTAAGCAGCTCGGAGCTGCTGTCGGGGCTGCGCCGCGCGCGCAACTCCGCGCCCGGACTCGATATCGAGATCTCCGAGGCGGAGGTGCTGCTCAACGAGGGAAACGTGACGGTGGTCCGCTTCATGGAGCGCCACCATCGCGACGGAAAGCACGCCGATCGCTGGTCGACCGCGGTGCTCACCACGGAGGGCAACCCGCCCCGGTACAGCTGGCGGGTACTGCAGGAAACGGCAGCCCCCACCGACTGACACAGCGGCGCTGTCACCCCTGTCCGGTAGACATGGTGTGCGGCACCCAGCGTGCCTCGGACCACCCATCGCACCGCGACTCGGAGGCTGTCCATGAGATGTGTTGTGTTCGGCGCGACCGGCTACATCGGCGGACGACTGGTCCCGGAGCTCTTGGCGGCAGGCCATTCGGTGCGGCTGATGGTGCGCACGCCCGGCAAACTCGACGAGGCCCCGTGGCGCGACGACGTGGAGATCGTCGCCGGTGACGTCACCGACTCGGCGTCGGTCACCGCCGCCCTGGAGAACCAGGAGATTCTGTACTACCTGGTGCACTCGTTGACCCAGCGCGACTTCGTCGACATCGATCGCCGGGCGGCCCGCGTCGTGGCGAGCGCGGCCGCCACGGCCGGACTGTCCAGGATCGTGTATCTGGGCGGCATCATTCCGCAGGGCGAGCAGCTGTCACCGCACCTGTCGTCGCGGGCGGAGGTCGGTGAGATCCTGCTCGGCTCGGGCGTGCCCACCGTCGAGTTCCGGGCCGCGGTGATCATCGGGTCCGGGTCGGCGAGCTTCGAAATGCTGCGGTATCTGTCCGAACGGCTGCCCGCCATGATCACGCCGCGCTGGGTACACAACCGCATCCAGCCGATCGCGATCCGCGATGTGCTCTACTACCTCACCCACGCGGGCACGCTCGGCCCCGAGGTGAACCGTTCGTTCGACATCGGCGGCCCCGACGTCCTGACCTACCTCGACATGCTCCGCAGATACGCGGTGATCGCCAAGCTGCCGCGGCGCGCGGTGGTCCCGGTGCCGGTGTTGACACCCTGGCTGTCGGCGCAGTGGGTCAACCTGGTCACGCCGGTGCCGCGCGCGATCGCCGTGCCGTTGATCGAGTCACTGGTGCACGAGGTCGTCTGTGGCGACCACGACATCGCCGACCACATCCCGGACCCACCGGACGGCCTGACCGGATTCGAGCGCGCGGTGGAACTCGCGCTGGCCCGGATCCGCGACTTCGATGTGCCGACCCGCTGGTCCGACGCCGATACGCCCGGCGCGCCGTCGGACCCGCTGCCCAGCGACCCGGATTGGTCCGGCGGGACCCTCTACCAGGATGTCCGCGAGCGGCACACCGACGCCGACCCTGCCACCGTCTGGCAGGTCATCGAGTCCATCGGCGGTGAGCACGGGTGGTATTCGTTCCCGCTGGCCTGGTCGGTGCGCGGCTGGATCGACCGGATCGCCGGCGGTGCCGGGCTGCGGCGCGGGCGGCGCGATCCGCACCGGTTGCGGGCGGGGGAAGCGCTGGACTGGTGGCGCGTCGAACACATCGAACGGCCGCGGCTGCTCCGGCTGCGTGCCGAGATGCGAGTGCCGGGTGATGCCTGGCTGGAACTGTCGGCGGAGCCGGATGCCGGGGGCGGGACGATGTATCGGCAGCGCGCCATCTTCGAGCCGCGTGGGTTGTCCGGGCATGCGTATTGGAAGGCGATCTCGCCGTTCCACGAGATCGTGTTCGGGGGGATGGTTCGCAATATCACCGGGGCTGCCGAAGCGACCGAGCGCACAGCTGGTTCGTGATCGCGGAATCGTGATCACCGGGCTCGGTCGACGTCCTGCACGAAGCGGCACTGATCGTCCAGAAAGCCGGTCGCGAACAGTGATCGGGGTGCGGCGATGGCGAAAAAGACCGTCTTGACCGTGCTGTCCTCGATGTCCTTGCGCACCAAGGAATGGGTGGCGTTGCGGTAGTGCTCGATACGCAGCAGGTCGGCGGGGAGCAGTTGACGGTAGCGGGCTTCGGTGTCGGCGACGTCGACGTTGATGTCGTAGTCGGCCAGCACGAGTAGCACGGGGATGCGGACGGCGGCGAGGTCGGTGGAGGCGTCGGCGGTGTAGTTCTGCTGAATGAACCGCCAGCGCTGTGGCGTCATGTCCGAGGTGACGGCGCCTGCCGCACGGGCTTGTTCGAAGGTCGCGCCTTCGCGCAACAGCCGACGGGTGCGTTCGCTGTCGGCGATCGCGGCGTCGATCCGCGCCGGGCCTGCGTGCTCGACGGTCAGCGTGGCAATCGTGTGGTAGCGGCCTTGTTGGAGCCAGTTGACGGCGGGCGAAACCGCGATCATGAACTGCAGCCCCGGATCTCGCGCGGCGACCGCGGGCAGCACCCAACCCGCTTGGCTCGCACCCCACAGGCCGATCCGGGCCGGATCGATCTCCGCACGCGTTCTGGCCCAGGCAATCGCGTCGAGAGTCTCGGTGGTCCGGTCCGCCATGGTCTGGTTCAGCCAGTCACCGGGCGCCCCCGCCACGCCCGGCTTGTCCCAGGACAGCGACGCATACCCCGCCCGCGCCAACGACTCCCAGATCGGACGGTAGAACGTGTCGTGCGTCGCGTCGACCGGCCCGTCACCGTGGACGAAAACCACCAACCCGAACGGCGCCGTACCCTCCTCGGGCAGCGCGAGCACACCATTCAGCGGCTGTGCGCTGCCGGGAATCGTCACGCGTTGTTCGCGCAGGTCATAGCTGTTCTGATACAGCACCCAGCCACCGGCTGTGCCGATCGATACCAGAACCACGGTGAGCGACAACAGTATTCGGCGACGCCACGGAACCGATTGGGCGCGCGATGTTCCGGGTTCCGCGCGCGAGGTGCCGGGTTGGACGCGCGACGTGCCGGGCACAGCGCGCGAGGTACCAGGTTCGGCACGCGACGCCTCGGAGTCGGCACCAGACACCCCACGCACACCACGCGACGGGCCCGATCCGGCACTCGATGGCCCAGGCTCAACGCGCGACGCATCGGATTCGCCACCCGGCACTCCGCGCCCACCGTGCAACGCGCCCGATTCGACGCGCGACGCATCGGATTCGGTACCCGACACTCCGCGCCCACCACGCGATGTCCCAGGTTCGGCACGAGGGGCTCCGGGCTCGGCGCGCGATCCTTCCGAGGACATATCGACTCCAATCGTTCGTTCTGAAAACCATCGTTTGTATGCTGAGCGCATCAGTATCGACCGGGCCGAGAGGGCGGATGGTGGAGACGCACAGCGTAGAGGTGACGACGCGGACTCTCGTGGAGAGCATGGTCCGGGAGGATTCCACCATCGACGCCGGCGCGCTGTACACGGTCGCGAACGCGCTCGGCATGACCGATCAGCAGGTCCGGCTGTGCGTGCGCCGCCTGGTCGCGGACGGGCAGTTCACCCAGGAGGGGCGGGGGCGCAAGGCAATTCTGCGTGCCACCGCGGCGACGGCGAGCGCGCTCGCGCCCGACGTGGAGTTCGTGCGCTACATGTTCGCGCAGGATCGCGGCGAGGCCGCCTGGGACGGGCTGTGGCATCTGGCCGCCTTCGCCATTCCCGAGACCGCCCGCTCGGCCCGAGATGCCATGCGCGACGGCATCGTTCGGCTCGGGGGCGCTCCGATCCAGGGCGGACTGTATGTGAGCCCGAACGCGTGGGAGCCACATTTGGACGCACTCGCCGCCGAACTCGACGTCACCGACCACCTCACCACATTCACCACGACCGACCTTCGTGTCGGGCATACCGAGGCACCGCGCCGCATCGCGGCACGACTGTGGCCGCTGGACGAGATCGCCGCGCGCCATCGCCGACTTATGGACTTCGCGCGGCGCACGTTGCGCCGGTTGCGTACCGCTCCGTTGTCCGACAACGAATTGCTGACTGTGACCATCGAACTGGCCGCCGAGTTCACTCGCGCGATGGAACCCGATCCCCTGCTGCCGCCACAATTGCTGCCGCAACCGTGGGCTGGGACCAAGGCCCGCGGCGTGGTCGCCGAGTGCTGGGCCCTGTTGCTCGCGGCCGAGACGTCCACGCCGCCAAAACTTTTCCGGGCTTACGCCGATGCCGTCAGCGGCATCGCGGAACATGCTGACCCCCAAAGTATTTCGCAGTAATTGACACAGCCAGTGCGAGTGCCGACGCCACGGCGGTCAGCACGGTTGTCGCGAACCAGAATCGCGTCCACGTCGGCGGCACCGGCGTGCGCAGCACCAGCAACGCCGAGTAGAGCACCGCACCTCGGCGCAGCCTGCGCTCGCCACGGATCTGGTGCCGGAGCGCGGTCGCACCCGCCCATGCTCGCGGGCCTACCACGCCTCGCCAGGTGCGCAGCGTCGAGAACCACATCGCGACGAGCAGTCCCAAGCCGAGCAGCTGAACCCAGTCGGGGAGCTCCACCTCGGGCCCACTGAGCGGCAGCGCGACCGATGCGAAAGCAAGGCCACCCACCGCCTCCAGCAGGATCAGCCGCCGCACCGGCCCGATCGGCGGTTCACACAGCACCCGCACCGCATAATCGTTCATGTTACCGTCGATCGTAGACGCAATGAACGATATTGCGTAGTCGAAGGAGGATGGGCATGCGGGTGCTGGCGTTGGGCGGGGCGGGCGCGATGGGGTCGGTGGCGGTGCGGACCGCGGCAGGGCTGCCCGGCGTGCGGGAGATCGTCGTGGCCGACCGCGATGTGGCCGCGGCGCGCGCGGTCGTCGGCCGATTGTCGGGTTCGGGCGCCGAATTGCGGGCCCGACAGGTCGACGTGACCGATCGCGCAACGCTCTACGGCGCCCTCGGCGAGGTCGATGTCGTACTGAATACCGTTGGCCCGTATTACCGTTTCGGTCTGACGGTACTGCGGGCGGCGATCGAGACCGGGACGCACTACCTCGACATCTGCGACGACTGGGAACCCACGATGCAGATGCTCGAATACGACGGCGATGCGCGCGCCGCGGGCGTCTGCGCGATCGTCGGGATCGGTGCGAGTCCCGGCGTGAGCAATATGCTGGCGGCCCGCGCCGCTCGCGAACTCGACCATGTCGAGGATGTCTACACCGCCTGGCCGGTGGATGTGCCCGGCGCAGGCAATTCGGATGGCCTCGAGCTCACGGGTCCGGACGGGTTACCGACCGCGGCGGCCGTGCACTGGATGCAACAGATCAGCGGGGCGATCACGGTGGTCCGGGCCGGGCAGCTGGTACCGGAACCGCCGCTACAGCCGGTGCCGTTGACACTGCCCGGAGGGCGCACCGGCACGGCATACACCGTCGGCCATCCCGAACCGGTCACCCTGCACTGGACTCTGCAACCGACAGGACGCGTGGCGAACCTGATGATCGTCACGCCCGGCACCGCAGCCTTCCTGGACGTGCTGCGTACCGACATCGACAGGGGCGCGCTCACCAACGAGACCGCGGCCGCCGAGTTGGCCGCGCCCACCCTGTGGCGTGGCCTGCGCTCGATGGCGCGGTCCTGGCGCTTCGCCGCACCGGGGAACCTGCCGCCGTTCTTCGCGGTGGCGACCGGCAGCAAAGACGGTGTGCCGCTGACGATCCTGGCCCATATGGGCTCCGCGTTGATCGACAATATGGCGGAAGCTACGGGAATCCCGTTGGCGCTCGGGCTTTCTCAGCTCGTCGACGGTCTGGCGACGCGTCCGGGGGTGCATCCACCCGAGGCGATCCTCGCGGCAGACCGGTTCTTCGACGACCTCGGCACACATACCTGCGAGGTCGTCGTCGAACAGGCACCGCTCCCCGCCGCAGTCGCGTCGAGCGGGTGACGACCCATCGACGCCGCGTAGCCGAATACCGCACTGGTACCTGCACGTTCCCGCTTTCCGAGCCGCAGGCGCCGGTTCGTGAGTACGGTCGCGAGCATGGCGAATGATGTGTTGGTACTGGGGGCCGGAGTCATCGGATCGACCACCGCGGTGTGCCTGGCAGAGCAGGGCCATCGGGTCCGGGTGTGGGCGGAACTGCCGCCGGAGCGAACAACCTCCGCCGTGGCCAGCGGATTGTGGGGACCCGGTGCCACAGCACGCGATCTGGCGTGGAGCCGCGTCACGTTCGCCGAGTTCTCCCGGCTGGCGGACGATCCGGCATCCGGCCTGCATTTCGAACGCGGACTTCAGGTTTCGCGGTTCTGGTCCGAACCGCCCTCCTGGGTCAGCGAGCTGGTCGATCTGGAGATGTGCGCCCCCGGCGAGCTGCCCGACGGCATGTTGATGGGGTTCCGGAGCACGGCCCCGCTGATCGATCTGCCGCGCTACCTGCGCTACCTGACCGGGCGGCTGGCGGCGCAGAACGTCACGATCGAGCAGCGGACGGTGCGCGATCTCGCCGAGGCCGCGGCCGCCGCACCGGTCGTGGTGAATTGCACCGGCGTGGCGGCGGCCGCACTCGCCGGCGACGACGCCATGCAGCCGGTCCGCGGACAGCACGTGATCGTCCGCAACCCCGGCATCACCGACTTCTACGTCGAGCTCGGCGCGCCCACCGAGTGGGCCGGATTCTTCCCGCACGGCGACCGCCTGATCCTCGGCGGCGTGCGCCAACGCGGCCAGTGGAGCCTCGACCCGGACCCCGAGGTGGCCGAGCAGATCCTGCGCCGCTGCATCGCCGTCGAACCGAAACTCGCCGCCGCGGAGGTGATCGGTCACGAGGTCGGCCTGCGCCCTGGTCGCGCCGAAGCCAGGCTCGAGGAGGAACGCATCGGTGAGTCCAGGGTCGTGCACAACTACGGGCACGACGGATGGGGCGTCAGCCTCTCGTGGGGCAGCGCCCACGAAGTCGCACGGATGCTCACCGACTGATCCGGCCGTCGCCGTCGACCGGCACCGGTCGCGACAACGCCGCGGACGCAGCACGGTGCGTCGCCACCGTCGGCGTTCGGCGTTCAGGTGTGGCCCGCGTCGAGATCGACGGGCTGAACCTGCGCTGACGGTGGGTTCACCGTGCGTATCCCGCTGTCCTGCGCCATTTCCGCATCGAGTAAGTGCTCGGCGCGGGGCACGACGAAGGTGCGGTTGAGGAAGAGCCACAGCCCGATCAAGCCGATGAGCGGTAGGCCGGACAGGAGTGACGACTCGGCCACGTCACTCGGCGGGTAGCTGTAGATCACGATGACGCGCAGTACCGCGTCTATCAGCAGCACCGCCCCCAGCGTTGCCGTGACGAATCGGTATATCGAGCGGAATCGCTGCGATTTCAGCCAGGTTCGGCCGAATCCTTCCGCGCGCAACGGATCCCCCTTGGCGGCAACGGGTTCGAGTGCGTCACGCATGAACGGATGCTCCGTCCACGTGGTCGCGAGAATGACGAGCCCGCCGACGGCGAGGTAGAACGAACTGCGCGCCAGCACGAAACGTGCGTCGCCGCTGATCGAGGTCAGGACGACACCGGCCACGACTTCGGCGAGGACCAGCACGGCAAAGCCGTCGATCCGATGAGCATCGTTGCGCCGCAGCCGGGTTCGCAGTAGGTCACCGATGACGATCAGCGCCGCAACGACGGCGGCCGCCACCATGCCGACGGTGTCACCCAGTCCGCCGCCGTAGCACCCGACAAGCGTCGCAGTGGGCACCGCGGCCATCAGGACGGCCGGTCGCCAGCGGAATTCACCGGGGCGAATACCCCCGCCGACGGCTTTGGCCGCCAGCAGCGTGCCACCGAGGAACAGCCGGAGCGCGGCGGGCAAGCCGGTCGGCGCGAGCAGGACGAAAACGACCGTCGGTAGCAGCAGATCGATTGCCAGATCGACGAGCCGTACGGCAAGTCCGCCGACCTGCCGTCGCCTTTCCCGCATGACGTCCATGGATCTTCACCCCGTTCCCTTCAAGTATCTCAGTCGGTAATTCTCTTAGTTCCTAAGATAGTTAGAAGCTAAGCTATATTGGTGGGATGACGCAAGAGGTAGCCGACGAAGAGGCTGCGGACCCGACCCTGCTCGGACGCGAGTTCGCGTCGGCGATGGTGAACTTTCATGCCGCCACCGGCAAGTTGCTCGGACTCAGCGCGATCGAGCGCAAGTGCATGGACACCCTGCGCACGCTGGGACCGGTGACGGCGGGCACCATCGCGGAGCACACGGGGTTGACCTCCGGCGCGGTCACCGGCTTGGTGGATCGACTGGAGAGGGCCGGTTATGCGAAGCGAGTCCGTGATCCGCGCGACAGACGCAAGGTTCTCGTGGAGCTGGTGCCCAACGAGCGGGTCGACGCGTTGCTGTCGGCGGTTTTCGGGCCGTTCGGTGCGGAGATGGCCGCATTGGGGTCTAGGTATTCACCGACGGAGTTGCGGGCGATCAACGATTGGATACGCAGAACCACCGACATTCTGGTAGCCAACACCCGCCGTATCTCCGATCCCGATTTCCAGCACAGAGTGTCGGACTGACCGGGTTGCCCAGGGGCCGCGCAGCCGAAAACGCTGGCCCCCACTCGAAGGCGAAAGCCCCGGTCGACTGGCGACCGGGGCTGCACGAGAGCGGATGACGGGATTTGAACCCGCGACCCTCACCTTGGCAAGGTGATGCGCTACCACTGCGCTACATCCGCGTTCGCATCTCGAATACTCGGTGATGCGAGATGGAACTTTAGCCGATGCGCGGCGGAAAATGCCAATCCGCGATCATGCGGCCGGTTCGGCGGCCGCGGGTGTGCGGCGCAGCCCGAGTCCGGCGGCGGTCAGGCAGGCCAGCGAAACGACCACGACGAACCAGGGGAACACCGCGCTCAGGCTCCAGGTGGTGGCGGCCCAGCCGGCCAGGATGGTCGGCAACGCCATGGCGGTGTAGGCGAGCAGGTAGTACGCCGACATGGTTTCGCCCCGCTTGTGTTGCGGCACAACCTCGGACAGGTGGCGCAGCGATCCGCCGAAGCCGAGCCCGAAAGTGGCGCCGAGCAATACACCGGCCAGCAGCACAACCACCCAGTTACCGGTGTGCAGCGCGGGCACGGTGAGCAGCAACGCCACCGCCATCCCGGTGTCGCCGCCGATGGCCGCGCGGCGGGCCGGAATCCTGGTCGCGAACAACTGTGAGGTGGCACCCGCCAGCGCGGTCGACGCGACCACCGCGCCGCCGAAAACCAAGTTGTGGATGCCGGTTTCGGCCGAGGCGAGCGACGGGTACAGCGACAGCAGCACGCCGAGCACCGACCAGGCCGCCATCACGCCGAGCGCGGAGAACCAGAAATCGCCGCGGATCTCCGGCGGCACAGCCGGTTTCGCGATCCGGATCCGGCCCGGGATGCGGCCGGTGTGTGGCTCCTCCAGCGCGATGACGCCGACGCCGATGAGCAGGCAGATGACGGTGATGACGACGTACGGCAGGCGCAGCGGGTGCGGCGCGTACTGCGCGAGCAGGGCCGAGCCCAGGATCGCCACGGCCATACCGACATTGAACGCCACACCGGTGAGCTGACCGGAGCGCGCGCCGTGCTTGGGCCGCAGATCCAGCAGGGCCGCCGCACCGGCGACCACCGTCGCGCCGACCGCGAACCCGTGCAACGCGCGGGCCACCAACAGCATCGCGACATTGTCCGCCAGGAGGAAGACCGCGAGTCCGGCGATCATCGTCACAAAAGCTCCGAGCAGCACCGGCTTACGGCCGACCACGTCCGAGATCTTGCCGGACACCAGGACCGCGCCCAGCGCCGCGAACGCGTAGACGGCGAACACGAAGGTCGTCGTCAGCGGGGAGAAGTGCCACTCCTGCTGGTACATGCCGTACAGCGGGGCAGGCACCCCGGAGACCCCGAGCGCAACCCCGCCCGCGGCCAGCACCAGACCGTAGGCCCAGCGCTGTGACGTCTGCTCGTCAGCGGTGGACACCACTGTCGCTGTCATCGAAACTCCGATCGGGTAGGTTTGATGATGATCGAACCGCGTACGACACTACAGCTGGTATGACGATCATCAAACCATGGAGTGAGGTAGATCATGACCGAAGCTAAGGAAGCGGCAGTCGAGGCCACACCGGTGGCGCCGCTGTCCACCGTGCTCGGCGCGATACAGGACCCCATCCGACTGGAAATGGTGCGGCGACTGAGCAATGCGGGCACCGCGGTCCGCTGCAACGAGCTCTACGACATGATCAACAAGTCGACCGCGACTCACCACTTCAAGATCCTGCGCGAGGCAGGCGTCATCGAACGCGTGATCGTCGACGGACAGATCTGGCAGCGGCTACGCACCCGCGACCTCGAGACCGCCCTGCCCGGCGTGGTCTCCGCGGTCGTCGAAGCCGCCAACCGAGCCGGTCACTCCTGAGCACCCGCCGTCCGGTGCGCGCATCCCCCGCAACCGGGAAGCGATGGAGCATCCTCGAGCAGGTGGCACGCACCATCGACATCGCGTTCGGCATCAGGACGCTGCGGCTGCTGCCCGTGCTCGGCTGTCTCGTCGGCGTGGGCAGCGGGCTGCTGACGATCCTGTTCGTCCCAATGCCGTTCGGCAGGCTGTGCGTGATAGCCGTCAGTTCGCTGCTCGTCTACGGCGGCGACGCGGCACTGTGGGTGGGCCCGACGCGGGCCCGGTTGCGCGTCCTCGACACCTGGTCACGCACGCATACCCGGGCCGACGCCGCCGCCGCGTGGCGAGCGGTCGCAGATCTACCGTTCGCGCCGCTGCGCCGGCGGTTCAGCTACCCGCTGGTCATCGCGCTCATCGTGGCGTGGAACAGCTTCGGCGTCCGGCTGGTCGGGCTGCCGCCGCAGGCTTTTCTGCTGTTCTTCCCCGGGTCGTTGTTGACGTGGCTGTACTGGCTTTTGGTGCGTTTCTACCTCACCGAGGTGCTGATCCGCCCGGTGCTGGCCGAGATCAGTGCCGAACTGCCGAACGGTGCTGTCGTCCCGGTGGCTCGCCTCACGTTGAGCCGACGGCTGTTACTCGCGGTGCCTGGGCCGCTGGTGATCGTCGGCACCGTGGTGGCCGGCCTGGTAGGTCCGCACACCATCGTGACCATCGCAGTCGGCGTCGGGGCCTCCGCGCTGGTCGCCGCCGCCATAATCAGTTGGCCGATGGTGCTGCTGGCCAACTCGATGACCGCGCCGATGGCGCATCTGCGCGCCGCGGCCGAACGCATCGGCACCGGCGATCTGACCGTGCGGGTTCCGATCGTCTCGGTCGACGAGGTCGGCGTGCTCGCGCACGCGTTCAACACCATGACCGACGGGCTGCGCGAACGCGAACGGATCCGCATGGCGTTCGGAACATATCTGGATCCCGCTGTCGCAGAACACATTCTGCGTGGCGGCCCCGCGCTGGCGGGCGCCGAGCTGGAAGTGACGGCGTTGTTCCTCGATGTGCGCGGGTTCACCGGTTATGCCGAACAACGCCCGGCGCGGGAGGTGGTGGCTTCGCTCAACGACCTGTTCGAACTGGTGGTGCCGATCGTGCGCCGCTACGAAGGGCACGTCGACAAATTCGTCGGAGACGGGCTGCTCGCCGTCTTCGGCGCGCCGCTGCCGCGGCCCGATCATGCCGACCGAGCCTTGGCCGCCGCCCTGGACGTCGCGGCGGCCGTGCGGCGCGCTCCCGGGCAGGAACTGCAGATCGGGATCGGACTGAACTCCGGCCAGGTGATCGCCGGAAATATCGGCGGCGCAGGGCGATTCGACTACAGCGTGATCGGTGACGCGGTCAATGTCGCGGCGCGCGTCGAGGCGGCGACCCGGGAGACCGGCGACACCGTTCTACTGAGCGAACACACCCGCCGATTGCTGCACGCCGAGCCCGACGAGCTGATCGCACGGCCAGGGATCGCATTGAAAGGCAAGACCGCGCCCGTGACGCTGTATGCGCCGACGAACTTCAGCAGCGCGGACTGACGGCGATCAGCCTTCGACCAATCTGCGTACCGCGGCAGGCAATTCGCGGGTGCGCTTGTACGGCCCCGCGACCGAGGCGGCAAACGGACGTCCCAGCAGCGTGCTGGCGATGGCCGAGACTTCGTCGGTGGTGACCGCGTCGATCCGCGCCAACGTCTCCGACACGCTCCGATGGTTGCCGTAGCTGAGTTCGCTGCGCCCGATGCGATTCATCCGGGACGCGGAGTCCTCCAGTCCCAGCACGAGACCGCCACGCAGCGAACCCTTGGCCCTGGCACACTCGGCGTCCGTGATGCCGTTGGCGGCAACCTCTTCGAGCACGCCGCGCGCCAACGTCGCTACCTTGCCGAGATTCTCCGGCTGACAGCCGATGTACACCGAGAACGCGCCGGTATCGGCGAAGGTGTCCACGCTGGAGTACACCGAGTACGCCAGCCCGCGCTCCTCCCGGATCCGCTGGAACAGCCGGGAACTCAGTCCACCGCCGACCACCGTGTTGAGCACCGACAGCGGCCAGCGCCGCTCCCCCTCGTGCCGCCCGAAGGCACGCACCCCGAACGCCAGGTGCGCCTGCTCGCTGTCGCGGTGGCTCCAGTGCAGTTCGGGATCGCCGGCCGGCCGAAACCGGCCCTCGCGACGCTTGGCGGGCGTGGCCGCCGGGTCGAGCCGATTCTCGAACGCGCGGTGCACCAACTCCACCGTGTGCTCGTGTTCGACGTTGCCCGCGACCGCGACGACCATCCGGTCCGGCCGGTAGCGCCGCAGGTGGAAGCCGCGCAGCTGCCCGGCGTGCATCGCCTCGATGGATTCGATGGAGCCGATCACCGGCCGCCCGATCGGATGGTCACCGAACAGCGCGGACAGGAACGCGTCGCCGACCAGGTCCTCCGGGTCGTCGTCGCGCATGGCGATCTCTTCGAGCACCACCTGCCGCTCCAGGTCGACATCCTCGGCGCGGCAGAGCCCGTTGAGCACCACGTCGGAGACCATGTCCACGGCCAGCGGCAGATCCTCGTCGAGCACGTGCGCGTAATAGCAGGTCTGCTCTTTCGCGGTGAACGCGTTGAGCTCACCGCCGACGGCGTCCATCGCCTGCGCGATGTCCAGCGCCGTTCGCGTAGGCGTCGCCTTGAACAGCAGGTGTTCCAGGAAGTGGGCCGCACCGGCGACGGTGGGGCCCTCGTCGCGCGAGCCGACGCCCACCCAGACGCCGATCGAGGCCGAACGCACGCCCGGCACATGTTCGGTCACCACGCGCAGTCCGCCGGGGAGCACGGTGCGGTGTACGCCGGGGTCGGTCATGTTGGCTCGCAGCTCCAGTGACGAACCCCCCTGCTCGCGTCGGAGCAGAGGGGCTGTCGTCTTCTTCGTCGTCACAAAGACAAGTACTACTCGGTCGCTGCCGCGCCCGCATCAACGGTGTCGGCTTCGGCCGGCTCTTCGGCGTTCTCCTCGACCGGGACCAGCGAGATCTTGCCGCGGTTGTCGATATCGGCGATCTCGACGCGCAGCTTGTCGCCGACGTTCACCACATCTTCGACCTTGGCGACGCGCTTGCCGTTGCCGAGCTTGGAGATGTGCACCAGGCCGTCGCGGCCGGGCAGCAGCGAGACGAACGCGCCGAAGGCGGTGGTCTTGACGACCGTGCCGAGGAAGCGCTCGCCGACCTTCGGCAGCTGCGGGTTCGCGATGGCGTTGATCTGGTCGATCGCCGCCTGCGCCGCCGGGCCGCTGGTCGCACCGACGTACACCGTGCCGTCGTCCTCGATGGAGATGTTGGCGCCGGTCTCCTCGGTGATCTGGTTGATCACCTTGCCCTTGGGCCCGATCACCTCGCCGATCTTGTCGACCGGGATCTTGATCGCGGTGACGCGCGGCGCGTACTGGCTCATCTCGTCCGGGGTGTCGATGGCCTCGGCCATGACCTCCAGGATGGCGGTGCGCGCGTCGTGCGCCTGGCTCAGCGCACCGGCGAGCACCTGCGAGGGGATGCCGTCGAGCTTGGTGTCGAGCTGCAGCGCGGTGACGAAGTCACGGGTGCCCGCGACCTTGAAGTCCATGTCGCCGAAGGCATCCTCGGCGCCGAGGATGTCGGTCAGCGCGACGTAGCGCACCTCGTCCTCGCCCTTGTCGTTCTTGACCGTGTCCGACACCAGGCCCATCGCGATACCGGCGACCGGCGCCTTCAGCGGCACACCGGCGTTCAGCAGCGACAGGGTCGAGGCGCAGACCGAGCCCATCGAGGTGGAGCCGTTGGAGGACAACGCCTCCGACACCTGACGGATGGCGTACGGGAACTCTTCCTGGCTCGGCAGCACCGGCATCAGGGCCCGCTCCGCGAGCGCGCCGTGGCCGATCTCGCGACGCTTCGGCGAGCCGACGCGGCCGGTCTCACCGGTCGAGTACGGCGGGAAGTTGTAGTGGTGCATGTAGCGCTTGCTGGTCTCCGGGCCGAGCGAGTCGACCTGCTGGGCCATCTTCACCATGTCGAGGGTGGTGACGCCGAGGATCTGCGTCTCGCCACGCTCGAACAGCGCCGAACCGTGCGCCCGCGGCACCACGGCGACCTCGGCCGACAGCGCGCGGATATCCGCGAGACCACGGCCGTCGATGCGGAAACCGTCGGTCAGGATGCGCTGGCGCACCAGCTTCTTGGTGACCGAGCGGAACGCGGCACCCAGCTCCTTCTCGCGACCGGCGAAATCATCGCCGAGGCGGGAGAGCACGTCGAGCTTGATCTCGTCGATCTTCGCTTCGCGCTCCTGCTTGTCGGCGATCGAGAGCGCCTCGCTCAGCTCACGCTTGGCGGTGCCGTCGACGGCCTCGTAGACATCGGTCTCGTACGGCGGGAACAGCGGGAACTCACCGGTCGGCTTGGCGGCCAGCTCGGCGAGGTCGGCCTGCGCCTTGCAGAGGCGGGCGATGAACGGCTTGGCGGCCTCGAGGCCCTCGGCCACCACGGCCTCGGTCGGCGCCTGCGCGCCACCCTCGATCAGCGCGATGACCTTGTCGGTGGCCTCGGCCTCGACCATCATGATCGCGACGTCACCGGACTCGACCACGCGGCCCGCGACGACCATGTCGAACACGGCGCCCTCGAGCTGCTCCACGGTCGGGAACGCGACCCACTGTCCGTCGATCAGCGCGACGCGCACGCCGCCGACCGGGCCGGAGAACGGCAGACCGGCGATCTGGGTGGACGCGGATGCGGCGTTGATCGCCACCACGTCGTACAGATCGTTGGGGTCCAGGCTCATGATCGTGACGACGACCTGGATCTCGTTGCGCAGACCGTCTACGAACGACGGGCGCAGCGGACGGTCGATCAGGCGGCAGGTCAGGATCGCGTCGGTGGACGGACGGCCCTCGCGACGGAAGAACGAGCCGGGGATGCGGCCCGCGGCGTACATGCGCTCTTCGACGTCGACCGTCAGCGGGAAGAAGTCGAACTGGTCTTTCGGGTGCTTGCCCGCGGCGGTGGCGGACAGCAGCATGGTCTCGTCGTCCAGGTACGCGACGACCGAGCCTGCGGCCTGCCGAGCCAGCCTGCCGGTCTCGAAGCGGATGGTGCGGGTGCCGTAGCTGCCGTTGTCGATCAGCGCGACGGACTCGAACACACCGGGCTCGACCTCTACGGCCGAGGACTTGCGTTCAGTTGTTTCGGACATTCTCTTCTCTCAACCTCTCGTCTTCGCCGGATCGAGCGCCCAACGGCGCGATCCGGCTCTTCGTCAGCCATACCTGGTACGGACGCGCGGCAACCATCCTGGCCGCGGCGCGCACACCCGGCCGAATCCCCTTGGATCACGGCGACGCGGAGGCGGTCATCGATCGAAGCCCGCCGGCGGTATATCCCCTGCCGGGAGGCCACTACCGAAGACCGACGCCACGCAGGCGGGTGCATACGGCTGTGCAATGTTGTCGTGTATCGGACCGCCTATGCCAAAGCGGTCGCCCACATACACGAATAGCCAACGGGGAGATTGTACGTCTCCCCGTTGGCCGGGTCTCCGGCTACCTCGGGTAGCCGACGTGTGGAGCGATCAGCGGCGCAGGCCGAGACGCTCGATCAGCGAACGGTAGCGCTGGATGTCGTTGGCGGCCAGGTACTTCGAGAGCCGACGACGACGACCGATCAGCGCGAGCAGGCCGTGCCGGGTGTGGTGATCGTGCTTGTGCACCTTCAGGTGCTCGGTGAGGTCGGAGATCCGCTTGGACAGCAGCGCGATCTGGGCCTCCGGCGAGCCGGTGTCCTTCTCGTGCAGGCCGTATTCCTTGAGAATCGCCGACTTCTGCTCGGTGGTCAGAGCCATGAGGCATCCACTCCCTATTTCAGTCCCGCGCTCGAATGTCCGGTTACCCGGGATGGGCGCCACCGCGGACCGCAGCAAACCCGAGGATCTACCTTACCGGATCGGATTCGCTGGGCCGAATCGGGAGGCGATCACCGCCTGCGCGGGCGCCGCAACTACCGATCGTCCACGGCGGCGAGGATCTTGCGGGCCTTCTCCACGTCGCGCTGCATGTGCTCGATGAGCTCGTCCACCGAGTTGAACTTGCGCTGGCCACGCACGTGGTCGACGAAATCGACCGCGACGTGCTGGCCGTAGAGGTCGGCCTCGCCGTCGAGCACGTAGGCCTCGACGGTGCGGGCCCGGCCGGAGAAGGTGGGGTTGGTGCCGACCGAGATGGCGGCCATCGCCCGCTCGCCCGGGGTGACGGTGCCGATGGTCGGGCCGGGACCGAGCACGGTGAACCAGCCCGCGTACACGCCGTCGGCCGGGATCGCGGCGTGCATCGGCGGCGCGACGTTCGCGGTCGGGAAGCCGAGCTGGCGCCCGCGACCGTCGCCGTGCACCACCACCCCCTCGACCCGATGCGGACGGCCGAGCGCCTCGGCCGCGGCGGCCATGTCGCCCGCGTCGACGCAGGCGCGAATGTAGGTGGAGGAGAAGGTGACCGCGTGCTCGCCGAGCAGCTTGACGCCGTCGACCTCGAAGCCCCAGCGACGACCGAGCTCACGCATGGTTTCGATGGTGCCCGCGGCCTTCTTGCCGAAGGTGAAGTTGTCGCCGACCACGACCTCGGCCACGTGCAACCGCTCGACCAGCAGGTCGTGCACGTAACGCGCCGGCGTCAGCTTCATGAACGTTTGCGTGAAAGGCATCACGCAGAACACGTCGATGCCCAATTCCTCGGCCAACTCCGCCCGACGGGTCAGCGTGGTCAGCTGCGCCGGGTGCGAACCGGGGCGCACCACTTCCATCGGATGCGGATCGAACGTCATCAGCACCGCCGGGACACCGCGCGCGGCCGCCGATTTCACAGCTCGGCTGATCAGCTGTGCGTGACCGCGGTGCACACCGTCGAACACACCGATCGTGAGCACACACCGACCCCAGTCCGCGGGCACGTCGTCCAGACCTCGCCATCTCTGCACAGTCGGCAGCTTATATCGCGCAGCTGAACGGGGTTCGACCGAAGCCCGGGTGTAGCACTGTATGTCACGCGACGCTTCCGGTGGCGTGTACGCGTGGTGAATCCCGAGTTTCCCCGTGCGGCGAGCTGTGTCAATCGGCGGGCATGTGCTTAAGCTCGGGTATGTGCCCGGTAAACGAGACATCGCCACCCGCCGTGAGCTAGCCGACGCTGCCGCGCCGACCCCAGCCCCCGGCGCCACCGCGACCATCGCGCCGGTGCTCTCCTCGGTCGCCCAGGACTACCTCAAGGTGATCTGGACCGCACAGGAGTGGTCCCAGGAGAAGGTGTCGACCAAGCTGCTCGCCGAGCGCATCGGGGTGTCCGCGTCCACCGTCTCCGAGGCCGTGCGCAAGCTCGCCGACCAAGGACTGGTCGAGCACGCCCGCTACGGTTCGATCACCCTCACCGAGGGCGGGCGCCGGGCCGCGATCGCCATGGTGCGCAGGCACCGGCTGATCGAGACGTTCCTGGTCAACGAACTCGGCTACGGCTGGGACGAGGTGCACGACGAAGCCGAGGTGTTGGAGCACGCCGTCTCCGAACTGCTCATGGCCCGCATCGACGCCAAACTCGGCTACCCCGACCGTGATCCGCACGGCGACCCCATCCCCTCGGTCGACGGTGCCGTGCCTACCCCACCGGCCCGTCAGCTCAGCGACTTCCGCGCGGGCGAGTCCGGCCGGGTGGCGCGCATCTCCGACTCGGACCCGGACATGCTCCGCTACTTCGACTCCGTCGGCATCGCGCTGGACACCGCCATCACCGTGCTGGAACGCCGGGACTTCGCAGGCACCATAGCGATTCGGATCGGCACCGCCGAAACACCCACCGATCTCGGCAGTCCCGCTGCCGAAGCCATCTGGCTCACCGCCTAGTCGTCCACGGGGATACGCCGTCCTGTCCCGCTCGCGGGGGTGCTCAGCAGTTGAAGTACTCCTTCAGGCGAGTGGGGACACCATCGGCGGAAGCCTTTGCCCAGCAGACGTTGTGCGGGAAGTAGACGTAGGTGGCCCAGCCGTCGGGGGTGCGGCGGACGATGCGCATGCTGTCGCCGGGGACGTCCCAGGCGATGACCGCCCAGGTGCCGTCGCATTCGGTGACGGTGGCGTTGTGGCTGCCCAGTTCGCCGATGTCGTCGAGTTCGTGCACGATCGTTTGCGCGGCGCACGGGGCGGGCAGGTCGGGCTCCTGGAAGCGCAGTTCGCCTGCGGCGAGCTCACCGTCGCGCACGAGGAAAAGGCTGTGCATGCCCTCGGGGACCGGCGTCGTGCCGGGCGGCGGGGTGCCCATGCCGAAGTGGTAGCAGCCGATCGGGACGGAGAAGGTGGCGGCGCCGTTGCCGTCGGTGACGGCGTCTCGGCGGAGCACTTCGGTGCCGCCGAGGGGGATGTCGCGCTTCGCCGGGTCGCAGGGCTGAATCAAGCTGAGGTTGACCGGCACGTTCGGGACCGGCGTGCCGGAGAGGGTGCGCGTCCGGATCACCACGGTGCCGGAGCCCTGCGGCGGATTGCCGGGCTGCGGCGGCACGATTTGGGTGGGTGCGGTGGTGGGGACACTCGGCGCGGAAGTCGGGACGGTCGTCGACCGATCTCGCGACGGTGTCGATGGCTCGTCACCGCCCCCACCACAGGCCGCCGCCAGCACCGCCACCGCGATGACCGCTAACCCCTGCTGCACCATCCTGCGGACAACCATCGCCCTCACCTCCCGATCAGGCCATCAGATACTCGACCTATCGCCGTAACCCACCCCATGGTTACCCAGGTAAATCCCCATACCCCGCAATTGGCTCGAAATCGTCGCCGTGCCCATCGAGTGGCACATCGTTGTGACCCGTTCTCGCGCAGTGGTTGAGACCCGTTCTCGCACTTTGCCGCAGCCCCGTGTCACCATAACCGCCGATCGTGCGGGGAGCCGGTGGCCTGCACGAGGGGAGCACGGCCAACCAGGCCACCCAGCATGCGTACCGGTCCCGGTCGGCGACGCCGGTGCGGGTCCGATCAGGGGTAGGCGGGGGCGGATGGGCTTGTGGCGGAGCGGTTTTCGTCTGCGGTGGCCAGCCACCAAAAGATCGGGGGCAGGACTACTTCGATGGCGGTGAGCACGATCTGGAACCAGTGCGGCCAGCCGTAGACGGCCACGGAGACGGCGCGGCCGACGGCACCGAGCAGGAAAATGCCTGCCAGCCAGCGGATCACGGTCGAGGGGATCGGGAATTCGCGGGCCGCCCAGATCCAAGCTGCGCCGTAACCGACGAAGATCGCGCCGAAGAAGCGGCTCTGACTGTCGGCGGTGACGCCGGAGTCGCCCATGTCGGGGATGCCGTCGATGCCGAGTGCGATGTGGAAGAAGCCGATCGCCACGCAGGCGACCCCCATGACCATGGATAGCCATTTCAGTGTTGCAGCCATGTTTTCTCCCCGGAGTGTGCGAATACCGCTGTTGTGCAGTAGGTCCCGCCAACCATCCGCTAGTAGATGGTTGTCTACTAAGAGACCCTACGACGCCTAGTAGACATACGTCAACTAAGCTTTTCCGGATGAGTACTCGCCGCCGCCTCTCCCCCGACGAGCGCCGCAAGGTGCTGCTGGAAGCCGGCGCGCGGCTGTTCGCCGAACGCGCCTACGACGCGGTGCTGATGGAAGACGTCGCGACCGCCGCCGGCGTATCGCGCGCACTGCTCTACCGCCACTTCCCCAGCAAGCGGGACCTGTTCGCGGGTGTCTACGAAGAAGCGGCCGATCAGCTGCTGGTCGCGACGACGTTCGACGCCGAGAGACCCCTCGCCGAGCAACTCGCCGCGGGGCTGGACACACACTTCGACTACTTCGAAGCCAACGCGCACAGCGTGCTCGCGGCCAACCGCGTGCTCGCGGGCGATCCCACCATTCAGGCGATCATCGCGGGCGAACTCGGCGAACTACGCCACCGGCTGCTGGACGTGCTTGGTGTCGAGGGCACCACCCGCACCCAGGTGTCCTCGATCCTGATGAGCTGGTTGACCTTCGTCCGCATCCTCACCGTGGAGTGGCTGGAGAACAAGCACCTCTCCCGCGCGGAGTTGCTCGACATCAGCGTCGGCGCGCTCCTCGGCGCCTTGCAGCCGATTCTCGGGGAGGAGAACCCGGCCTGAGCCACCACTTTTCGTGCACGAAGCCACGAATTCGACCGGATCGCGAGAAAAGTGTCCGCTCAGACCGGGAGCCGTGGTTACCGGCCGTCGGCGGCCTACAGGTTGGACGGGCGAACAACCATGACCGATGCCGCGCGCTTGCCGCTTTCCTGGAGCAGGGCGATCGCGCGACCCTCCTGATCGATGGCGGCGTAGACGCCGGGCAGACCGATCGGGTCCAGCCAGCGGCCGTTGCGCAGGTCGTTGGCTTGGGTATCGTCGATCTCCCGGTGCGGGAAGGCGGTTCGGACCGCCTCGTCCATGTCGAGGCTGAGCAGGGAGCCCTCGGATTCGGCGGCGGTGGCCAATTCGTCCAGGGTGCGGGCGTGTTCGAGAGTGAACGGGCCGACTCTGGTGCGGCGCAACGCCGTCAGGTGGCCGCCGACGCCGAGCGCGGCGCCGAGGTCACGGGCCAGGGCGCGCACGTAGGTGCCGGAGGAGCATTCGACGAGCACGTCCAAGTCGACGAACGCACCGTCCTGGATGTCGCGGCGGGCGAGGATGTCGAAGCGGGACACGGTGACCGGGCGGGCGGCCAGTTGCACGTCTTCGCCGGCGCGGTGCCTGGCATAGGCGCGTTCGCCGTCCACTTTGATCGCGCTGACGGTGGCGGGCACCTGTTCGATGTCGCCGGTGAGTTTCGCTGTGTGCGCGGCGATATCGGTGTCGGTGAGGTGCAGGGCCGGGGTGGTCGAGAGCACCTCGCCCTCGGCGTCGTCGGTGGTGGTGGCCTGGCCGAGGCGGATGGTCGCGGTGTACGCCTTGGTGGTCAGGGTGAGCAGGCCGAGCAGTTTGGTGGCGCGTTCCACGCCGAGCACCAGCACCCCGGTCGCCATCGGGTCCAGGGTGCCCGCATGGCCGATCTTCTTGGTGCGCAGCAGCTTCCGGCACTTCGCGACGACGTCGTGGCTGGTCCAGCCGCCATCCTTGTCGACGATCAGCAGTCCGCCGAGACCGTTCATCAGTCGAGCACGATCGCGGTGAGGATGAACCCGTCGGCGATGAGCCAGCGGCCGTCGAACGAAAGCAGCGGCACCCCACCGTCGTTCGTCTGCCCCGGCACCAGCAGCTTGCTGTGGAAGGTGCCCTGGCCGGAAGTGCCTGAGCTGTCCTGGATCTCGAAGGTGATGTGCGCTTCCTCGAAGCCGAGCCAGCGCGAGGTCAACGGCCACCACGCCTTGTAGGTCGCTTCCTTCGCACAGAACAGCAGCCGGTCCAGGTGCAACGCGGAACCGGCGGACTTCAACCACTCCCGCTCCGGCGGCAGGCTCACCGAGTCCAGCACGCCCTCGGGCAGCGTCGCATGCGGCTCGGCGTCGATCCCGATCGACCGGAACCGCATCTTGTGCGCCAACGCGGCGGCCCGATACCCGTCGCAGTGGGTGAGACTGCCGACGATGCCGCGCGGCCAGACCGGCGCACCCCGCTCCCCCTTGCCGATCGCCACCTGCGGCTCACCGAGCTCCGCCAGCGCCAACCGCGCGCAATACCTGGCCCCGATGAAGTCCCGCCGCCGCTTCTCCACCGCCTTCGCGATGAGATGCTCCTCGGCCGGATGCGCCTTCAGGTCCTCCGGATACTCCAGCAGCTCAGCCGACGCCACACCCGCCGGCAATATGTTCTCGATCATTGCCGTCGAGCCTAGACGAGGCGCAGCGCGCTCCCACAACACGTCCCGAGACCCGCCGAGGTCACCGGCGACCTGCGGCGACCTCGGCGGACCGGACTCCAGCTCAGTGATATCCGGCGTCAGCGCTCAGACGCCGCGGCGGCGTTCGGCTTTGGCGCGCATCTCCGCGGCGGCGGCTTCCATCTCGGGGGTGACCTTGAAGTGGCCGCCCCAGTCGTTCAGCGAGCCGGGCGGGTACACGGGCGCCGGAAGGATCTGCCGGAGCAGGCGTTCGGGGAGGCCGCGGCGTTGCCACTCGCGGGGGTAGCCGAGGGACACCTCTTCGAAGCGGACGCCGTCGTAGTGCGAGGTGCGCGGGATGTGCAGGTGGCCGTAGACCGAGCAGACCACGTTGTAACGGGTGTGCCAGTCGGCGGTCAGCTCGGTGCCGCACCAGAGCGCGAACTCGGGGTAGAACAGCACGTCGGTGGGCTGACGGACCATCGGGAAGTGGTTGATCAGGACCAGCGGCGTGCCCTCGGGCAGCGCGTCCAGCTTGCGCTTGGTGAACTGCACGCGGGCGTGGCACCACGCGTCGCGCGTCAGGTAGGGGTCCGGGGAGAGCAGGTATTCGTCGGTGGCCACCACATTGCGGTCCCGCGCGATGGCGAGCCCTTCGGCCTTGGTGGTGGCGCCTTTCGGCAGGAACGAGTAGTCGTACAGCAGGAACAGCGGCGCCAGCGTCACCGGCCCGCCGTACTGTTCCGCGCCAGCACCCTCCCACACCGGGAACGGATCCTCCGGGGTCAGCACGTCGAGGTCTCGGCAGATCGACACCAGATAGTCGTAGCGAGCGACGCCGGTCATCTGCACCGGGTCTTTCGCCGTCGTCCACAGCTCGTGGTTGCCGGGCACCCAGATCACCTTGGCGAACCGGCCGCGCAGCAACTCCAGCGCCCACCGGATGTCGTCGGTCTTCTCGCCCACGTCCCCGGCCACGATCAGCCAGTCCTCCGGCGAGTCGGCGTGGATCTGCTCGACTACCGGCCGATTCCCCTGGTGTCCGACATGAATGTCGCTCACCGCCATCAACTTGGGTATCACCACACCTACCTTGGCACACCTCGACCGTCGCGCGCCCGTCACCCCGCCGCCACGAGCTCGCACGGTCGCGGACCAGAAGGAGAACGCCGCAGGTCGCGCCTACACCTGTTGCCGGGGGATTTCAGCGCCGGTCTGCGCCCACCGTCCGGACCAGGCCCGCCACGACACCGCGACCAACCGCAGCACCATGAAGGCGACCAGTCCGGACCAGATTCCGGCGATACCCCAGTCGAAGACCAGGGATAGCCAGATGGCGGGCAGGAAGCCGAGAATGGCGGCGGCGAGGGTGCTGGTACGCAGGTAGGCGGCGTCGCCCGCGCCGAGCAGGACGCCGTCCAGGGCGAAGACGATGCCTGCCACGGGGATGATGCAGACGAAGAACCACCAGGCGACCTGGGTGCGGTCAAGGACGTCGGGGTCGTCGGTGAACAGCTTCGGGATGAGTGTGGCGCCTGCGGCGAAGCAGGCGGCCAGGGCGAGGGCGAAGATCTCGGACCAGCGGGTGACCCTGGCGGCCAGACCGCGGGCACCGCGCGCGTCGCCCGCGCCGAGGGCCGCGCCGACCAGGGTCTGGGCGGCGATGGCGAGCGAATCCAGGGTCAGGGCAAGGAAATTCCAGAGTTGCAGCACCAACTGGTGGGCGGCGACCGAGGCGGCGCCGAAACGGGCCGCTACGGCGGCGGCGGAGACGAAGCACGCTTGGAAGGCGAGGCTGCGGGCGATCAGATCACGGCCGAGGACCAGCTGCGCGCGCATCACCGACCAGTGCGGAACGAGCGAGACACGCTCCCGAACAAGGGCATTCAGAAACAGCCCGGCCATCACCAGCTGCCCGGCAACGTTGGCGACGGCTGACCCGGGCAGCTCCCACCGCGGCGCCCCGAACCATCCGTGCACAAGCACCGGACACAGCACCGCCGAAACACCCAACCCGGCAACAACATAGACGAGCGGCCGCCGAGTCTCCTGCACCCCGCGCAACCACCCGTTGCCCGCCATGGAGATCAAAATCAGCGGCACCCCGAACAGCGCGACCCGCACCCACATCAACGCCTCGTCCGCGATGTCGCCACCGCCGGAGATCGCATTGGTCAGCGGCACCGCGAAAACCTGCACCAGCACAAGAATCAGCGCACCGACCACGATCGCCAGCCACGTCGCCTGCACGCCCTCGGCCACCGCGCCACGCTCATCCCCCGCGCCGTGCCTGCGGGCCGCCCGCGCCGTCGTCCCGTACGACAGGAACGTCAACTGCGAACTCACCTGCGCCAGAATCAATCCCCCGACCGCGAGTCCGGCCAACGCCAGTGCCCCGAGCCGCCCGACCACGGCAAGGTCGAACAGCAGGTACAGCGGCTCGGCCACCAACACTCCCAGTGTCGGCAGCGCCAGCCCGAGAATGCGCCGCGGACCCACCCCGGCCGCCGCATCCGCCGCCGTGGCAACGCTCCCGGCGACGTCTGACGCGGCAACGAGCGCAGGGTCGTCGGTTCCGCCGGAGACCTCCGCACCGCCCGAGTTCATCGAACCCACGAAACCTCCCCGTCGCCGCCTACGATCCTGCCCACGCGAGACTCTGCCACGAGGCACCGACAAACGACCGCGCCGGACTCACCCGAGGGCAGCCAGCAACCCCGCAACCAGATCGTCCGGATTTCCATAGGCCGTGTACCCGGCGGCAAATCGATGGCCACCACCACCGAGCGCGGTCGCGATCTCGGCGACGTCCACCCCGTCGTCCGCTCCCGGCCGACTGTCCCTGGCCCGCAACGACACGGTCCACCGATCGGCGACGCTGCTGGATTGCTTGAACACCGCGGCGATTCCCGCCTCCGAGGTGGTGCGGACGATGTCGATGACGCTCTCCGCCTCCTCGGAGCTGACCCCGGCGATGTCTTCGCGCCGCACGACCGCGTAGACCAGCCCGATACCGCCGTGCACCCCCGGCTCGAGCCGCGCGGTACTCAGCACCCGCGACAGCATGGTCAACCAGCCGAACGGATGCGTGTCCAGCAAGACCCTGGCGATCTCGGCACTGTCGATGCCGGTGGCGAGCAGCCGCTCGGCCAACTCGTGCGTACCGGGCCGAACCCACCGAAACGAGCCGGTGTCGGTCACCAGACCGGCGTACAGGCAGTGCGCCACTTCGGCATCGATCGGCACGCCCCACGCATCGAGCAGCCGCACGATCAAACTGGTCGTCGACTCCGCCCCGGCGTCGATCACGTTGATCGAGCCGAACCGGGTGTTGGATCGATGATGGTCGAGCACCAAAGTCTTTGTGGCCCCGGCCATTCGATCCGCCAGCGCGCCGAGCCGCCCGGCACTGCCGCAGTCGACCGCAACCAGCAGATCGACCTCGGCGGGTACGTCGGCAGGGGCCACTAAATGATGTACCCCGGGCAACGACCGCATCGACTCCGGCAGCTGGGCGGGTTCGGCGAACGACACCCACACCGGGATCCCGCGCCGATGCAGTACCAGCGCCAGCGCGAGACCACTGCCGACGGTGTCGGCGTCCGGCTGCACATGGCAGAGGATGGTGACCGAGCGGGCGGCGTTCAACGCCTCGACGGCAGATTCGAGGTCGACCGCGTCCCGCATCGTCGTCATCGTCTACCGCATGTCACTCTGCGTCGTCGCGTTCGACCTTGTACGGGTCGGCGTCGCCGGCGTGCCTGGCGTTGGCCGCCACTTTCGCCACCTCTTCGTCCGCGGCCTTGGCCCTGGCCAGCAGCTCTTCCATGTCCTTGGCGACCTCGGGCACCTTGTCGAGCACGAACGCCAGGGTCGGCGTGAACTTCACGCCGGTGCCCGCGCCCACCTTCGAGCGCAGCACCCCCTTGGCTTTCTCCAGGCCCGCCGCGGCGCCCTGGTAGTCCGGTTCGGTGTCCAAGGTTTCGCCGAGGACCGTGTAGTACACCGTCGCCTCGCGCAGATCGCCGGTGACCTTGGCATCGGTAATGGTCACGAAACCCAGCCGCGGATCCTTGATCTCATATTCGATCGCGGTCGCCACGATCGAGGAAATCCGCTTGGCGAGTCGGCGTGCCCTGGCTTGATCCACCATGGCTGAACCTTCCTCACTCTGTCTATTGTCGGTGGAACCAACGGTCCACCGTTATCAGTCTTCCGGCCCGAAGATCCTGCGGCGTACTGCCAGCAACTGTAACTCCGGACGTGCCGCGACATGCCGCTCACAGCGGTCGAGTACCTCGGTCAGGTGATCCATACCGGAACTGACCAGGGCAACCCCCAGCAATGATCGGCGATAGCGGTCTTGCTCCCCGCCCTCGGCGGCGCTCACGCCGAAGCGCTGCAACTCGGCCAGAATCGGCCGGATCACGGAACGCTTCTCTTTCAATGAGTGCACGTCGCCGAGGAGAAGGTCGAACTCGAGTGCCCCCAGGAACACCTACACACCTCTTTGTGTCGACAGGACACGAGCTTCGAGCAGCTCGATCGCGCGTCACGCCGAGCGGGTAGCCCGGCGTGACGCGCGGTCGGGAACTCAGTCGCGCGGCTTCTCGCGCAGCTCGTAGGCCTGGATGATGTCGCCTTCCTTGATGTCGTTGTAGGTCAGCGTCAAACCGCATTCGAAGCCCTCACGGACCTCGGTGACGTCGTCCTTTTCCCGCTTCAAGGAGGAGATCGTGACCGTTTCGGCGATCACCACGTTGTCCCGGAGCAAGCGCGCCTTGGCGTTGCGCTTGACCGAACCCTCGAGCACCATGCAGCCGGCGATGTTGCCGACCTTCGACGAACGGAAGATCGCGCGGATCTCGGCGCGGCCCAGGTCGACCTCTTCGTAGATCGGCTTGAGCATGCCCTTGAGGGCCTTCTCGATCTCGTCGATGGCCTGGTAGATCACCGAGTAGTACCGGATGTCCACGCCTTCGCGGTTCGCCAGCTCGGTCGCCTTGCCCTCGGCCCGGACGTTGAACCCGATGATGATCGCGTTCGACGCCGACGCCAGGTTGACGTTGGTCTCGGTGACACCACCGACACCGCGGTCGATGACCCGCAGGCGAACCTCGTCGTCGATCTGGATACCGAGCAGCGCCTCTTCGAGGGCCTCGACGGTACCGGAGTTGTCGCCCTTGAGGATCAGGTTGAGCTCCGAAGTCTCCTTCAGTGCGGCATCCAGATCTTCCAGGCTGATCCGCTTGCGGCTGCGTGCGGCCAGCGCATTGCGCTTGCGCGCATTGCGGCGGTCGGCGATCTGGCGAGCGATCCGGTCCTCGTCGACCACGAGCAGGTTGTCACCGGCACCCGGCACCGACGTGAAGCCGATGACCTGAACCGGCCGCGACGGCAGCGCCGCGGTGACATCCTCGCCGTGCTCGTCGACCATGCGACGGACGCGACCGTAGGCGTCGCCCGCCACGATCGAGTCGCCGACGTGCAGCGTGCCGCGCTGGATGAGCACGGTCGCCACCGGGCCACGGCCACGGTCGAGGTGCGCCTCGATGGCGACACCCTGCGCGTCCATGTCCGGGTTGGCCCGCAGGTCCAGCGCCGCGTCCGCGGTCAACAGCACCGCTTCCAGCAGCGCGTCGATGTTGGTGCCCTGCTTGGCGGAGATGTCGACGAACATGGTGTCGCCACCGTATTCCTCGGCAACCAGGTTGTATTCGGTCAGCTGCTGCCGGATCTTGTCCGGGTTCGCGCCTTCCTTATCAATCTTGTTGACCGCCACCACGATCGGCACGTCGGCCGCCTGCGCGTGGTTGATCGCCTCCACCGTCTGCGGCATGACGCCGTCGTCGGCGGCGACCACCAGGATCGCGATATCGGTGGCCTTCGCACCACGGGCACGCATGGCGGTGAACGCCTCGTGACCCGGGGTGTCGATGAAGGTGATGAGGCGGTCGTTCTCGCCCAGATGAGTCAGCACCTGGTAGGCGCCGATGTGCTGGGTGATGCCACCGGCCTCGCCCTCACGGACGTTGGCCTTACGGATCGTGTCGAGCAGTCGAGTCTTACCGTGGTCGACGTGACCCATCACGGTCACCACCGGCGGACGCTGTTCGAGATCGTCTTCGCCGCCCGCGTCTTCGCCGTAGGTCAGGTCGAACGACTCCAGCAGCTCGCGGTCCTCGTCCTCCGGGCTGACCACGTGCACGACGTAGTTCATCTCGCTGCCGAGCAGCTCGAGGGTCTCGTCGTTCACCGACTGGGTCGCGGTGACCATTTCGCCGAGGTTGAACAAGGCTTGGACCAAGGCAGCGGGGTTCGCGTCGATCTTCTCCGCGAAGTCCGAGAGCGAGGCGCCACGGGCGAGACGGATGATCTCGCCGTTGCCGCGGGGCAGGCGAACGCCGCCGATGGCGGGCGCTTGCATGCTCTCGTACTCGGCGCGCTTCGCCCGCTTCGACTTACGGCCACGACGCGGCGCACCACCGGGGCGACCGAACGCACCGGCCGCACCGCCACGACCACCGGGACCACCCGGACGACCGCCGCCGCCACCACCGGGGCGACCACGGAAACCACCGGGAGCGCCACCGGCACCGGGCGCACCCGTGCCTGCACCCGCGCCACCACCGGGAGCGCCGCCGCCGCGGTAGCCACCGCCACCGCCGCCACCGGGACGACCTGCGCCGCCACCGCCGCCGGGACGGCCGCCGGGGCCACCCGGACGACCGGCGCCGGGCCCACCGGCACCACCCGGACGTGCCGCACGAGACGGCATCGCACCGGGGTTGGGACGAGGAGGCATCGAGCCGGGGCTCGGACGCGGGCCACCGGGACGGGGACCACCCTGACCGGGCGCCGGACGCGGGCCACCCTGCGCCGGGGTGCCCGGCCGCGGGCTGCCCTGGGCCGGACCCGGACGGGGACCGCCCTGCGCCGGACCCGGACGCGGGCCACCCTGACCGGGCGCCGGACGCGGCGCGGGCCGCTCGGGAGCCGACGAATACGGATTGTTGCCGACGCGCGGGGTCTTCGGACCCGGACGCGGACCCGAGCCACCGGGGCGCGGGGCACCCTGTGCCGGCGCACCGGGACGTTGCTGCTGCTGACCAGGGCGCGCCGCGTTCGGCGTCGGGCGCGGCCCGGCCGGTGCGGGCGCCGAGCTCGCGGTTGCCTCGGTGGACGCCGCGGCGGCGGGAGCCGCCGGTGCGGATTCCTGAGCGGCGGCGGGCCTGGCCGCGGGGGACGGCGTCGGACGCGCGGCGGGGCCCGGCTTCACGGCCGGTCCCTCGCTGGTCCGCGGGGCACTGGCCTCACGGACGGTGTCCTGAGCCGCTGCGGCCGGAGCGGGCGCGGGAGCCGGCGGACGGGGACCCGGACGCGGGCCACCTCCTGCGGGCTTCGCGGCCGGACGGGCCGACGAGGACGGGCCGGGGCGTGATCCCGGCTTGTTGCCGTTCGCGGGGGCTGATTTCGTTGCGAACGACTCACGCAGCCGACGCGCGACGGGAGCTTCCACCGTCGAGGACGCCGACTTCACGAACTCGCCCTGCTCCTTGAGCGTTGCGAGTAGTTCCTTGCTTGTGACACCGAGCTCTTTAGCCAACTCGTGCACGCGGGCCTTGCCTGCCACTGCTCTCCTCACTGAGAGGTCGAGCAGGTGCTCCCGTTGTTCAGGGACGGGGCCCGCACGACCTCGGGTTATCTCCGATGGACGTTCATCGTTGGTGCTTCACGGTGTGCTCATGAGTGCTCGTGCCTGTTCTCGAGGTACTTCTCCAGGGCTGAGATATCCAGATTTCCGGACACTCTTAGTGCTCTGCCGAATGCTCGGCGCCGTTCTGCCGCGGTCAGACAAGCCGAGACGGGGTGCAACCAGGCACCCCGTCCGGGAAGTCTGCGCCGCGGATCAGGAACAATCGCGACGGAGTGGGCACCGTTTCCGGTATCCGATTCCCGTGCCACGATCCGCAACAGATCGGCGGCCAACTCGCGCTTCCGGCATCCGATACAGGTCCGAACCGGTTGCGCGTGCTGAACCTGTGTCCACTCTACCGCCGACCCGGTCGGATCAACGAACCGCTCCCCCGCGGAAGTTACCAACATGTCATCCCGACGGTCCGATCCCCGACCCGTACTGTCCAACGGACGGTGCGCCGCGTCGGTTCCGGTCAACTGCGGTGTGCCTCGGTCCGCACCGAGCCGCCGCCCATGTCAGGGGCGGCGTCGCTGCGGATATCGATCCGCCAGCCGGTCAGCCGGGCGGCCAGACGGGCGTTCTGCCCCTCCTTGCCGATGGCCAGCGAGAGCTGGAAATCGGGCACGACCACTCGCGCGGCGCGCGCCTCGGGATCGACAATGGTGACCGACACCACTTTCGACGGCGAGAGCGCATTGCCGACGAACGTGGCCGGATCCTCGGCGTAATCGATGATGTCGATCTTCTCGCCGGCCAGCTCGCTCATCACGTTGCGCACGCGCTGCCCCATCGGCCCGATGCAGGCGCCCTTGGCGTTGACCCCGGACACGGTGCTGCGCACCGCGATCTTGGAGCGGTGCCCGGCCTCGCGCGCCACCGCGACGATTTCGACAGAGCCGTCGGCGATCTCGGGCACCTCGAGCGCGAACAGCCGCCGCACCAGATTCGGATGCGTGCGCGACAGGGTGATCTGCGGGCCACGCGGGCCACGCGAGACGCCGACGACGTAACACTTGATCCGGTCGCCGTGCTCGTAGGTCTCCCCCGGCACCTGCTCGGCGGGCGGGATCAGGCCCTCCGCGCCGTGCAACTCGCTGCCGATGCGCACCACGATGGTGCCGCGGGCGTTGGCTCGCGCGTCGCGCTGCACCACGCCGCCGACGATGTCGCCCTCGTGCGTGGAGAACTCGCCGAAGGACTTCTCGTTCTCGGCGTCACGCAGCCGCTGCAGCACCACCTGGCGCGCGGTGGTCGCCGCGATCCGGCCGAAACCCTCTGGGGTGTCGTCCCATTCGGAGACCATGTTGCCGTCGGCGTCCAGCTCGCGCGCCATCACCCGGACCGTTCCGGTCTTCTGGTTGATGTCGATGCGCGCGTTGGGCTGATGGCCCTCGGTGTGCCGGTAAGCGGTGAGCAGCGCCGACTCGATCGCGGAGATCACGGTCTCGATCGAGATCCCCTTGTCGGCGACGATCGCGCGCAGGGCTTCGATTTCGATGTTCATTCCACGATCCCTTCGGTCGGCGAATCGGACGCTGGTGCTGATTCGGGTAGTAATGGTGTTGATCCTCGAACATCCGCGGCGTCGACCGCCGGCACATCATCTTCCTGACCGGGTATCGGGCGACCGGGGACCACGCCGCCGGCGAGCTCCATCTCCCTGGCGCCCGGCTTGGCGAACTCGACCTGCACCACCGCCTCGGCGATGTCGGCGACCGGGATCCGCACCCGGTGTGGTTTGTGTTTGCCGCCGAGTACCAGGGCCACTGTATCGCCGCTGAGCTCGCCGACCCTGGCCTCGAACTTCGCCGAGCCACCCGGCTCGGGGGCCTGCGCGCCATCGCGCAGGTGGATGCGCACCTTGCGCCCGCGCGCGCGACGCCAGTGCCGGTCCGCGGTGAGCGGGCGGTCCACGCCCGGTGTGGTCACTTCCAACAGATACGGGGTTTCCCTGAAATCGCCTGCCTCGTCCAGCAACTCCGAGACTTCGGTGCTGAGAGCGGCGATGGTATCCAGATCGGAAGGGCCGTCGCTGTCGACGATCACCTTCAGTCGAGCCTGCGCGTCCGCATGCTTGCCGGTCGTCGAAATATCGACGCCCTCGAGGTCGAATCCTCGGCGTTCGACGAGTCCAGCTATCAGCTGGCTCAGCCTTTCCTCGGTCGGCATCGGCATATGGGGCGGCTCCTGGTTCAGTTGTGACGGCGGTCGGAATTTCTTCTACCGAGGGTCTAGCGTAACGCGCCCAGAGAGTGTAAAGGACCATCGGGCAGGCACTACGCGCGCCACGACGCGGGTGCGCGGCGGCGGCAGCGAAGCGTAACCGCACGGACCCGCGGCGGCCGTAGCTCGAACAGCGATGCCTGGTCCGGTCGCCCCTCGCGAATCTGGCACGATGGTGCCGTGCCTATCCGCCTTCCCGCGCAGCCGAGCGCTGCGCGCACCTCCGGCATCCCGTCCGACCGGCACGATTCCCGGTTCACCATGGGCCGCCGCAGCATGTTACGGCTTGCCGGCGGCGGCACGGCCGGCGTGCTCGCGCTCGGCGCGGCCGCGGGCTGCGGTACCGAGGACAAGGTGTACGAGCCGGATCCGCTTGCCGCCCAAGAGGTTCTGGCCAGGGCCGACGCCGCGGCAGCGACCGCGGCCATCGCGCTGGCGCCGCAGCGGCACGGTGCGCTGACCGCGATCGCGGCCGAAAGGACCGCGCACGCAGACGCTTTGCAGACCGAGATCGATCGGGTGATCGGCGTCTACGGCGACGGCACCAAACCGGTCCACCGCACCCGCACGAACGGTCCCGGCCAGTCCGCGGACCCGGCCGCGGTGGGGTCCGGCACGGCCGTGCCGCCGACCACGCCGCCGACCGTGGACGCGCTACGCGCCCAGCTCACCAAGTCACGACAGTCGGCCGCCGAACTGGCGCGCACCCAGTCCGGTTATCGGGCCGGGCTGCTCGCCTCGATCAGCGCGGCCTGTGCGGCGCAGGCGGGGGTGTTGCTGGCATGACCGAAGCCGAACGCCGAGCCCTGCTCGACGCGCTGAACGCCGAGTACGGCGCGGTGTACGCCTACGGCGTGATCGCCGCGTACGCCTCCGCCGAACGCGGCCGACTGGTTGCCGAGACCACCGCGGCCCACCGGGCGCGGCGAGACAGCACCATCGACGCCCTCACGGCGGGCGGTGCCACCGTGCCACCGCCGAGTGCCGCCTATACGGTCCCGTTCGCCGTCGACGACCCGATTCCGGCCGCTCGGCTGGCGGCGACGGTCGAAACCGACACCGCCGTCGCCTGGCGCTCGGTGGTCGAGCGCGCCGACTCCGAGCCCGTGCGCAGGCTCGGCATTGATGCGCTCACCGAATGCGCGGTGCGCCTTGCCACTTGGCAGGCGATCCTGGGTACCAACCCGCCGACGGTGGCCTTCCCCGGCAAAGTCTGACCGCCGCACCGGTCGAACCCACTGCGACCGAACGCAAAAGCACTGCGCTGCGGTGGCGGCACGGGCGAGTGTGCAGCTGGTCGTGGGCGCTGAGCAAAAGGCCGGTCCCGCGGTTCGCGGGACCGGCCTGTTCGGAATCGTCGGCCTACGGGCGCATCTCGTACGCGCCGTCGTAGGACGCCACCTCGGCCCAGACCCGGTCGAAGCGGGCCCGGTCGGCTACCGGCGGGCGCAAAGCCGAAGCGGCCCAACCCTGTTGGTCGGGGGTGGCCGACGGCTTGCCGTAGAGGGTGGTGGCGTAGGTGTTGAAGTCGCGGATCTGGAAGTCGAAGATCTGGTCGAGCAGATCGCGGTCCAGGCCGGTGATGGCGGCCTGCTCCAGGATCAGCTGGCCGTAGACCACCAGGGAGAACAGGTGGCCGATGGTCAGCATGAAGTCCAGGTCCTTCTGCTGATCGTCGCTCGGCGCGGCGGTGGTCAGCAGCGTGCGCAGCGCCTGGGCCTGCTCGAAGAAGCGGCCGACGTTGGGGATGTCGGCGTGCTTGGTATATGCGGGGGTCCAGTCGGCGAACTGCACCTTGCCCGCGCCGCGGGCCGGGCCCTGACGCCAGAAGAACTCGTCGTCGGCGGCGTCCTGGCGGGTGCCGATCTCCGGGTAATCCTTCGGGTTGAACAGGTAGTTCGGCATGAACTTCAGGATCTGCCCGACGTTCACGTGCACGGTGCCCTCCAGCCGGGGCAGCGTGTTGATCAGGCGCGCCACCTCGGCGAAGTAGGTGTTCTTCTCGAACCCCTTGGCGGCGAGCACATCGAGCAGCAGCGTCATCACGGTCTCACCCTCGGAAGTCACCTTGGACTTCGTCATCGGGTTGAACAGCAGGTAGCGCCGGTCCTCCAGGCTCGCGCTGCGGAAGTAGTCGACGGCGCGGTCGCTGAACAGCTTCATCGCGACGATGCGGGCGTAGGCGTCGACGAAATTCGTTCGCACATGCGGGAACTCGGTGACCGGGTTGCCGTAGAGGATGCGGTTGTTGGCGTGCGTGATCGCCTCGTAGAAGGAGTGCTCGACCATGCCGATGCCGCCGTGGCAGAGGTTGAACTTGCCCACGTTGACGGTGTTCAGCGCCGCCGAGAACGCCTCGGGCCCGGTGTGCAGGATGTCCTGCGCGCGCACCGGGTAGTTCTCCAGACGGAACGTGCTGACGTACATCTGCTGGTGCACGACGTTGCCGAGCAGCCGGTAGTTCTCGTGCCGACTGTCCGCGGCGAACCACACGTAGCCGTCCGCGCCCTCGACGTCCGCGCGACGCGAGAACACCGAAACCATGCTCGCCACATTGCCGTTGCCGATGTAGTACTTCTCACCGTTGGCCCGGAACAGGATGCCCGCCTCGGCGTCGGCACTGCCCGGCGCGCTCGGGGTCAGCACCAGGTCGGTGTTGTAGATGTCGGCGCCGTGCTCGCGCTCGGACAGCCCGAACGCCATCACCTGGCCCTCGGCCAGGTCGGCGGCCGCCCGCTGCTTGGCTTCCTCGTTGTCGCTCTGCCAGATCGGGCCGAGGCCGAGGATGGTCACCTGCTCGGCGTACCAGTACGCGAGGCCGTAGAAACCGAAGATCTCCGACAGCGCCGCGTTGCGGGCCGCATCCCAGCGCCGGTTCTCGTCGCCGTCGGCATAGGCGGCCGGCGTCAGGAAGGTGGCGAACAGCTTCTCCTTCGCGACGAAGTCCAGGAACTCCGCCGTCCACACCGCGTCCGCGTCGTCGGCGAGCAGCTGGCGCTTACCCCGCCCCTCGAACCACTCGATCGTCGCCCGCAACAGCCGCCGAGTCTCGGCATCGAACTGCTTCGGGTCATAAGTGGCCGGGTTGAACAACAACGCATCGGTGCTCGTCATGCCGTTAACTTACCAGCGGGTAACAGCACGCCGGAGCAGGTCCGCCCAACGTCACACCGCAAATCCCGCCTACGCTCCCGTAGGTCGCCGCCGCCACGCTCCGACATCCGTCCGGCCCCGCCGCGGCATAACAACAAGCGCGGCCCCGATGGACGTCCATCGGGGCCGCGCAGGTCGAGGTAATGGGTCAGCCGCGCACCCTGGCGACTACCGCGGCGACGGCGGAGTCGGCGGGGAGATCTTCGGCTTCGCCGGTGAAGCGGTCGCGGAGTTCGACCTTTCCTTCGGCCCAGCCGCGGCCGACGACGAGGACGAGCGGCATGCCGAGCAGTTCGGCGTCCTTGAACTTGACGCCGGGGGACGCGGTGCGGTCGTCGAAGAGAACATCGAGACCTTGGGCGTTGAGTCCGGCCACTACTTCTTCGGCGCCGGCGCGGGCCGCCTCGTCCTTGTTCGCGATGACGACGTGGACGTCGTACGGCGCGATCTCGGCGGGCCAGCGCAGGCCCTTCTCGTCGTGCTGCTGTTCGGCGATCACCGCGACCATGCGGGAGACGCCGACGCCGTAGGAGCCCATGGTCAGACGCACCGGCTTGCCGTTCTCGCCGAGCACGTCGACGTCGAAGGCGTTGGTGTACTTCTGGCCGAGCTGGAAGATGTGGCCGATCTCGATGCCGCGCGACGCGACGAGGGGGCCGCGGCCGTCGGGCGACGGGTCGCCGTCGCGGACCTCGGCGGCCTCGATGGTGCCGTCCGGGGTGAAGTCGCGGCCCGCGACGAGGCCGACGACGTGCTTGCCCGGCGCGTCGGCCCCGGTGATCCAGGCGGTGCCGGTGACAACGCGGGGATCGACCAGGTAGCGAACGCCGTTGGCCTGCAACGCCTTCGGCCCGATGTACCCCTTCACCAGGAACGGGTTGGCGGCGAAGTCGGCCTCGGTGAGCAGCTCGACCTCGGCGGGCTCGACGGACGCGCCGAGGCGCTTGTCGTCGACCTCGCGGTCGCCGGGGATGCCGACGCCGACGATCTCGGTCTTGCCGTCCGGGTGGCGCAGCTTGACCATGATGTTCTTCAGGGTGTCGGCCGCGGTGACCGGGCGGCCGAGCTGCTCGGCGATCCCGGCGCCGTTGGCCCAGTCGACGAGCGTCGCGATGGTGGGGGTGTCCGGGGTGTCGTGCACGACCGCCTCGGGCTGTCCCTCGATCGGCAGCGGCTCGGGCGCGGGCGTGACCACCGCCTCGACGTTCGCCGCGTAACCGGATTCGACACAGCGCACGTACGTGTCCTCGCCGACCGGGCTGTCGGCCAGGAACTCCTCGGACGCGCTGCCGCCCATCGCGCCGGAGGTGGCCGCCACGATGACGTACTTGACCTGCAGCCGGTCGAAGATCCGCTGGTAGGTCTCGCGGTGCGCGTCGTAGCTGGCCTTGAGGCCGTCCTCGTCCAGGTCGAACGAGTAGGAGTCCTTCATGATGAACTCGCGCCCGCGCAGGATGCCCGCGCGCGGGCGCTCCTCGTCGCGGTACTTGTTCTGGATCTGGTACAGGGTGACCGGCAGGTCCTTGTAGGAGTTGTATTCGCCCTTCACCGTGAGCGCGAACAGCTCCTCGTGCGTCGGGCCGAGCAGGTAGTCCGCGCCCTTGCGGTCCTGCAGACGGAACAGACTGTCGCCGTACTCGGTCCACCGGTTGGTGGTCTCGTACGGGTCGCGCGGCAGCAGCGCGGGCAGCGAGATCTCCTGGGCGCCCATCGCGTCCATCTCCTCGCGCACCACGTTCTCGACCCGGCGCAGCACTCGCAGGCCCAGCGGCAGCCAGGAGTAGACGCCCGGCGCGACGCGTCGCACGTATCCGGCGCGGACGAGCAGTTTGTGGCTGGGCACCTCGGCGTCGGCGGGATCGTCGCGCAGGGTACGCAGGAAAAGGCGAGAGAGGCGGGTGATCACGGATGCACAGGGTAGTCGCTGGCGCGACGCTGCTCGCAACGCATTACCGTAATCGCTCGTGCTGGTGCTGCTGCCTCCCTCCGAAACCAAGTCCGACGGTGGTACTGACGTGCCCCTCGACCTGGCCGCGCTGTCGATGCCGCAGCTCACAGCGGTGCGCGAGCGGCTCGTCGACGCGGTGACGAAGCTGGCCACCGACCCGGACGCCGCGCGCACCGCGCTCGGCCTCGGCAAGGGGGCTGACAGCGAGATCGCCCGCAACGCGGCCCTGCGCACCTCCCCCACCCGTCCCGCGCTGGAGCGCTACACCGGCGTGCTCTACGACGCGCTCGACGCACGCTCGTTCGGCAAACCGCAGCGGGCCAAGGCGTACGCGCGGCTCGGCATCGGCTCGGCGCTGTTCGGCGCGGTGCGCGCGAGCGACCCGATCCCCGCCTACCGGCTCTCCGGCGGCTCGAAACTGCCCGGCCTGCCCACTCTTTCGGCGGTGTGGCGCGACTCCCTCGCCGACGCCCTGCTCGCCGAGGCCAACGGTGATCTGGTCGTCGACCTGCGCTCCGGCACTTATCAACAGCTCGGCCGTGTCCCCGGCGCGGTCACCGCCAATGTGCTCACCGAGCACCCCGACGGCAGCCGCACCGTGGTGAGCCACTTCAACAAGCACCACAAGGGCTTGCTCGCCCGCGCCCTGGTGCTGACCCGCGCCGAACCCACCGACGTGCGCGGCCTCGCCCGCGTGGCGAGCAAAGCGGGGCTGCGCACCGAAGTCGCCTCGCCGACAGAGCTTTTGATCATCACCTGAGCGAAACACAAAGGGCGTCTCGCACCTGTTCGTGCCGCACTGTGGCACGTGGCGTCAGCGGCCACACACGACTTCCGTGCGTGCGGCCCCGGTGCCGACTCACCGGCGAGCCGCCTCCGATAACACTCGCGCGAGGCAGCGTAGTCAGACCCGCCGCGCACGACCGCGACTCAACCGACGGGGCGCAGGCCAGGGTTGGTTGCCGCCCGCTTCATCCCGTCGATGCCGTCAGCTGAGCCAGTTCCCGTTCGAGGTTGGCCCGCGCGGCAGTCTCGAATCGCGCTCGCGCCGTGGGTGTCCGGAACAACCTCGGCTGCCCGGCCAGCCCCTGGAGCACCGCCGCGCGCCCGGCCCGGAACAACTCGTCGGGCACGTGTTGGTACTCCGCCCGCACCGCCGCCGTATACGCGACGTACCCCTGTTCGCCAGCCGCCAGCACCGCGAGGTCGGCGTCGCAGAGCACGCCGCCGTTCCGGTCGTCTTCGGCCGGATCGTGAGTCTTGGTCAGCCGCACCAACCTGGCCACCTCGCGGGTGAGTTCCGGTGCGGCACCGATGGATTCGAGTATCTTCTCGGAAAGCACGGCACTCCGCTCTTCATTGTCCGCGCGATCGACCGCGTAGATCGCGTCATGAAAGAACGCCGCGTACCGGACCGCGTCGACGTCGTCGGCATCCTCGGCCAGCTCATCGATGACACCGAGCATCGCGGCCAGGTGATCCACCGTGTGATACCGCCGATGAGCTTCCTGATATCGGCCGATCAGCTCGACCCCCACCGCCTCGGCCTCCGGTCCGGCCAGCTCCACCCACCGCGCGAGCAGGTCCGTCTCCGTCGATGTCCCCATCGGCACAGTCTGACGAACCGGGTAGCCGCCGACAATGCCTCGACCCCTGTGGTTTACGGCACGTCCCGGATCGACCGCGGAAAATGAGGTGCGGCGACCGGCCGCGTGTCCGTACCGTGGCACAGGAGCTCGGGGTTTCCGAAACGGGAGGATTCGGTTACCCCGGGCCGAATGTCGGTGCACCGCGCGGGATCGCGCGGCGGGGAGGTAGAGATGACGAAGCTGAATCAGATCATTGCGGTCGAGAAGGGCATCAAGAGCGGCGCGCTGCGCGAGCTGGCCGAGGCCCACGGGTCACTGCAGAAGGCACCGCTGCTGGCCGGTATCGCGCGCACCTACCAGCCGAAAGACGAAGAGGGCGAGCAGATCCCGTCGGAGTCCACCCGGGTGCAGGTGAAGTCCGAGGAGGTGCTGCGCCAGACCGCGGCGACGCTGACCCGCCTGTTCGACGTCACCGCGACCAAGGACTGGGCGAACACCGAGGCCAAGGCCGATGTGACGGTCGAGGGCGAGGTGCTGCTGCGCGACGTGCCGGTCTCCTACCTGCTGTTCCTGGAGAAGCAGCTGGCCGAGCTGCACACCTTCGTGCGCAAGCTGCCGGTGCTCGACGCGGCCGAGGTGTGGTCGTTCGACGACTCCTCCGACACCTGGCGCACCGACCCGGTGCGCACCCTGCGCACCAAGAAGGTGCCGCGTAACCACGTGAAGGCGGAGGCGACCGAGAAGCACCCGGCCCAGGTGGAGGTGTACTACGAGGACATCACCGTCGGCTACTGGACGATGGTGCGCTTCTCCGGGGCCCTGCCGGCCCGCCGGGTCAACGAGCTGGCCGTGCGGGTCGAGAAGCTGCAGCGGGCAGTGCAGTTCGCCCGTGAGGCGGCCAACGGGACCGAGGTCACCGATCGCAAGACCGGTGACGCGATCTTCGGCTACCTCTTCCGCTGAACCGCTCGGGGCCGCTATCGGCCCCGAGCCCACAGACTCCCCCGCCGCGTGCGGGGGAAGCGCAAGGAGCGCAAACTCAATCTGAAGCTAAAGCTGAATTACACGGCGTCAGTAGGGGTTCGAGTCCCCTCCCGGGCATCCAGGTCCGGGTAGCCCAACCGGTAGAGGCAACCGTGCTCAATCTCAGACTCTCGCTCCAGCACGAGTATTCGCTGCCGAACACCGCGAGACGAGGAAAGGACACGCACGCGACGAGGTGCCGGTTCAACTCCGGCCCTCCGCGCCCATGCGGAGGTGGTCCAACCGTAGGACACGTCGTGAATCTGAGTCTCATCCGATCCCACTATCGCGGTGTGCGAATTGGGCGGCATTGAATGGAACCCGGGAGCAGGCTACGCTCCCGGGTTCCCCAATATCCGGCGCTCGCTACTCGCCCTGCACCGGTGCCGCCGGCCTGCGTTTCGCGAGCTCGACCACGTTGTCCGGTGCGTCGGGTACCGGTATGTCGAGCGACTCCCGGCGATCGATGGCGTACTGCAACGCCAACGCACCGAATACCACTGCGGCGCCGAGGATCTGGTGCAGGTGGAGCACGTCACCGCGCACCCCGATGCCGAGCGCCACCGCCACCAGCGGCATCAGATAGAAGGCGAGCCCGGCCTGCAACGGCCCCACCGCGCCGATCAGCCAGTAGTTGAGCAGAAACGCCACCGCCGTCCCGACACCCATGGCGATCAGTGAACTCAGCACCGCGGCACCGGGATCCATCGGTTCGAGCAGCTGCGGCGCGGTGACCACCAGCATCAGCACGCCGGCGACGATCGCCTGACTCGCCGCCAGCGCGACCTTCGAATAGCCGAGCGTGCTGATCAGATGCTTCGCGTACGCATAGGCGATGGCGTAGCAGACGGCACCGCCGAGACACGCGAGCTGCCCGGTCAACGACGAGCGCGACTCCTCGCCCCACGGCGCCATCAGCACGATGATCCCGCCGAAACCCAGCACCGAGGCGACCACCTCGCCGCGACTGCCCTGCTGCCGCAGCAGCAGCCAGACCACCGGCAGTGACGCCAACGGCGTCACGCTGTTGTAGATGCCCGCCATGCTCACCGACACGTTCTGCTGACCCCAGGCGAACAGCATCCAGGGCAGGGCCTGCCCGAGGATCCCCATCAGCAGCAGCCGCGCCCAGATACCCCAGCCGCGCGGCAGGTGCCGCCGCATCGCCACACACACCCCGAGCAGGATGGCCCCACCCAGCCACAGTCGTGCCGCCACGATCTGTGCCGGGTTCGAGCCACCCAACGCCACATCGACCAACAGGAAGTTGGAACCCCAGATAGCCGCCAGTGCGATCAGTGCAAGGCGGCTAGCGGCGAGCACGTCATCGCCCTTCCCGTCGCCACTGGATACGTGTCGGTGAATATGCGCAGCCCGCCGTCGGCGTACCAGGTCATGATCTGACTATCCAGCCGGGCGCGCAGCTCGATGATGTCGACGACCGCCTTGGCGCATTCGTTGAGTTCCTCGGTGCCGACGAAGGAGAATTCGGCGAGCAGGTCGAGGGTGACGGCCTCGTGCTCCTCGTCCTCGTTCACGCCGGAGTGCGCGGCGATCGGCTTGGAGAATTCCTCCGACAGATCGTGTTCCCGGCAGCGCGCGAGGAACAGTTCGAGGAAGTCCGGTTCCGGCTCCTCCATCGGGAACAGCGTGCTGATGATGCCGAGCGGGAACTGGTAGGCGTGCACGCCCATGGTCGCCATGATGGCCATGGTCGCGGGCAGCGGCTGCATCCGCAGCAGCTGATCGCGGGTGATGCCGACCGCCTTCAACGACCTTTCCAGCATGCGGTCGTGGTTGCGTTCGGCTTGGTAGAAGGCCATGAACTGCTGCCAGACCTCGATGCCGATATCGTCGCGCGCCAGCAGCGGCGCGAGCGCGCGCGGGCACAAATGCGTGACATGCCAGTATTCGATGGCATAGCCGATGATCTGTTCCCTGGTCAGCTTTCCGGAGACCAGCGCATCGCTGAACGGGCTGTTGATGGTCGCCCGCGCCGCATCGGCCGCGCGCTTCAGGTGGGCGTAAGCGCCGACACCGGTCGTTCCGGCGGACGGATCGACCACGTCCGAGTCGGCCAGCATGCCTTGTTCGTCGAGCGCTTCGAGCACCGCGTCGAACTCTTCCCGGCTGCCGGGGAATTCGGCGGCCAGATCGTCGGCCGACCGGGCACCGGAGGCCAAGGCCAGGAAGAACTTACGCGATTCGTCGGCGCGGCCTTCCAGGTATTCGAGCTCGATCCAGTGCTTGTCCGCCAGGTACGACAGACGGATGCCATCGGCGGTCTCGGTCCGCTCGACCTCGCGGCGCAAGGTCGGCCGCCGCAGCATTTCATGACCGGCCATTTTCGACTCCTGCGGTGGTAGTGACGGGTGACGAGCCGATCGTGCGCACCAGCGGCCGATCGGGATCGCCGTAATATTCGAGAATTCCGTTGAAGAACTCGGCGTAGGCCTCGACGAACAGGTGTGCCTTACCGATCAGGCGGGCCTCGGTGCCGACGGGAAGTGGCGGCAGCGCCGCGAAGAACTCCCGGCTCACGCTGCCGTGATCGTGGCCCGCGTTCACCTTCGCGTGCTGGCGCAGCGGTTCGACGAAGTGGGTGGCGATGCCTGCGGCGGCAGCGGCGCGCAGGAACGAGTCGTAGTACGCCCCTTCGCTTTCGGCCTTCTCCAAGCGCCCTTCGAGGATGCCGATGGTGGCGATGAAGAACAGCGGATCGGTGCGCGCCCACCAGGACAGCAATTTGATCAGGGCGGAGGTGGTGGACAACGGCCGGGCGGACACCAGGTCCTGGCGACTGATCCCCAAGCCTTCGAAGGCGCGCACCACGATGTCGTCGTGGCGGTGCTCCTCGTGATAGAAGTCGTTGGCCATGGAGCGGATCGCGTCACTGCTCGGATACGACAGGATCGCGGAATCGAATTCGCTTTCCCGCGAGAGGAAATACCAGTTCTCCAGGCCGAATCCGTAATACACGTTCGGCTCGACCTGCTCGGGGTGGTCGAGTATCGCGCGCCAGAACGGGCCGTCGAAGATCAGTTCTTCCAGCAGCTTGTTCACCACGTGTTCGACACCGCTGAGCACCGCCATCGGCGATTCGGCCTCGGGTATCGACCGGTCGGCGAGCAGGCCCGCGATCTGCGCGGGCAGCAGGATCGTCGTGAGCTTGTCCGGCGCGACGCCGGTCTTCGCCGAGATCTCCGACAGCGAAGCGGAGCCGTCGGTCGAGCGCAATACCGCGCCGAGCTGCTCGGCGGTGATGTCGTCTTCCGGCTCGACCTCGAATGTCACCTCCCCACTGCGCAATTCGAGAGTGTTGGCAGAGGTGTCCGACACCTCTGCCAAGAGCTGGGGCTTGCCCGGGATTGTTCGAGTCACCGCGCCGTCGACCTTTCGTGCCAGGAATTCAAGGGACGGGTGGGGCGCCCCGTTCGGGCCGCCCCATCCTTACTCAGCTGCGAACTCAGAGGTGAACTGCAGTCAGAGCAACAACCTTCGAAGTGCGACGAATTTTCATGACATAACCTCCCCTCGGGAATCCTGCGCCCGGTGCCAACCACTGGGTGGGCTGACGCCGAGCGGTTGCTGAATTGTCCGATGATCGGACGAGCCAAGAATAACAGGACCGGTCCGCTTTCGAGGTCAATTCTATTGGCACACTTGATAATTAGCGTTTAACCCCCTTTCTGGGGGGATGACAACTTGCAAAGTGTCAGTAACGCAAGCTCGCCGCCACCACAACGGCGCGGAGTGTGCAATCGGCATAGCAGAAGACACCGAGGTAATTGAGCGATCACTTACTTCGGGAAGGCGAGTTCCGCTGCGCCGCAACATATCCAAAAGAAGACATGACATCGAATAGCAAGCAGACCGACATATCGAGCCCGGGAGTGCGATGCGCTACCGGGTTCGAGGTAGTCGGTTCTGCTACCTAACGGCCATGCTGAGCGGCGGCCAGCAGAGCGCGAATCTTCGCGGCGTCGGCGGGCGCGGCGGCGTTCTCCCAGAACGGAAGCCCCGTCGCGTACGCGTCGGTGTACACCGGGGTATCCGGCTGGAAGCGCCAGCTCTCACTGAGCGGGCCGGCATCGACCGTGTCGTATCCGAGCACGTCGAGCAGTTGGGCCGCAGCGGCTTTCGCGTCCGCGTCGTCGCCCGCGATCGGCAATGCCGTGCGATCCGGCGAGCCTGCCGGGCGAGCCAGCGCCGCGAGGTGCAGGAAGTAGATGTTGTTGAACGCCTTGACGACCCGCGAGGTCGGCAGCTGCTTCTGCAACAGCTCGCTCGTCGTCATGGCCCCGTCTGCCAGCTCGGGGAAGGTCCCGTCCCGGTCCGGGTAGTAATTGGCGGCGTCGAGCACGACCTTGCCCGCCAGTGGCGCCACCGGCACCTGCTGGTAATTGCGCAGCGGCACGGCCACCACCACGATGTCCCCCGCCGCGCCCGCCTCCTCGGCGGTCGCCGCCCGCGCCCGCGGGCCGAGTTCGGCGACGAGCTCGGCCAGGGTCTGCGGATCACGCGAGTTGCTGAGTACCACGTCCAACCCCGCGGCGATCGCGAGCCGCGCCACCGTGCTACCGATGTTCCCGCTGCCGATCAATCCAAGGGTGCTCATACCGCCTGGAACACCGCCTGGACCTGCGATGTTCCCGCCGCATGCCCATTACGGCGGCGAAGCGTGAGCGATGTCACGCGCAGTGCTCACGGCACGTCGGCGTTGGCGGTGAGATCGCGGATGAGCAGCGCCGCGTGCAGCGATGTGCGCGACTCCCCGTCCTCGAGATCGACGGCGAGGATCCGCTCGATCCTGGCCAGCCGGTCGTACAGGGTGGGCCTGCTGATATTGAGCCTGCGCGCGAGTTCGGTCTTGTTGCCCGCCAGGTCGAGGAACTGGCGCAGCGTGCGGGTCAGGTCGGCGGTGTGCCGAATGTCGTAGCGCAGCAACGCACTCAGCTCCGTTTCGGCGAAGCGCTGGACGCCGGGTTCGTTGCGGATCAGCGAGAGCAGTCCGCGCAGCCGCACATCACCGCTGCGATAGAACGACCGCGAGGACTGCAGCGAGAGCGCCACTTCCGCGACGTGTGCGGCATGCGGCAGCTCGTGCGCGGTGTCGAGCAGCGAATCCGACTCCGCGCCGACGCCGATCACCACCCGCTCGACGCCGTCGACCCGGCGCACCTCGCCGATGATCGCGGTGCAGGCGGCGGTGAGGCTGTCGTCGAGTGCGCCGGTGCGCGGCAGCGCCAGAATCATGCCGACCCGGTCACCCTGGTCGGCGGCGGTGAGCGCGGTCAGCTTCGCCAACCCGAGACCGTGCGTGACCGCATCCAGAATGCCCGCCGCCCGCCGTTGCCTGGCCACCGGATCGGTCTCCGCGACGGCGGCGATGTAGATGGCCAGCGGCACATAGGCCGCGCGCCGGGCCAGGCCGAGCGCGGCGGCTCGCGCCACCGCGTCCCGCTCGTCGAGCACCCGGCCGTTGACCATGTCGTCGATCAGACCGGTCTGCGCCTGCCGGTGCAGGCCGAAGCGGTCCTTCTCGATCATTCGGTGCAGGGTGAGCGTCTGGGCGGCCCGCTCCAGCACCATCCTGGCGCGGGCGGTCGGCACGTCGCCGGACGGCAGGATCAACCGTCCCCACCGCTGGGTGTGCGGGCCGACGGCCACCGCGTCCCAGCCGTCGGGCAGCAGCCGTGAGGTGGTCTCCCAGTTGTCCAGCAGCGTCGAGGTGGACGCGTGCCTGGCGGTGAGGGTGAGCACCCGGTGCGCCAGGTCCTCCAGCACCACCGACGAATCGAGCATCTCCGCAGCGGTTTTCACGATCTCGGCGAGCGAGGCGCGGCGCACACTCAGGTCGGTGAAGGTCTCGTGCACGGTGCGCGCGAATTCGAGCTCGGCGTACTGTTCGGCCACGATGACCCGGTGCACCGCCTCGGTGATCTCGACGAACCGGGTCACCTTGTGCAGCACGATCAACGGCAGGCCGAGCGCGTCGGCGGTCGCGGCGACGACCGGCGCGAGTTCGGGCACGTAGCCGCCGAGCTCGATGACCAGCCCCGCCACCCCGGCGGCGGCCAGCGCGGTCAGGTAGCCGACCGTCGCGATGTCGCCGTGGCGCATGGCCTGCCCGGTGGTGAGGATCAGTTCCCCGCCGACGAGCAGCTGCGCCACGTCGGCCACGTCGCTCACGTGCACCCAGCGCACCGGCCGGTCCAGCGAGCCACCCGCCACGACCTGGGGATCCCCGGCGCGCACCGCGGGCATCGCCAGCACATCGGCCACGGAGGGAAGCACCGACGAATCGTAATACGAAATCGGAAATCACGTACAGATCGTCGGTACGCCGAGGATCCTTGATGCCGCAGAGTAGTACCCAGGGGGCGTCCATCCGCCGACGCACCGCGACGCTCACGGATCGAATCGAGGAGAAATGCAGACAATCGCGCACTGGCTCGACGGCAAGGCTTTCGCAGGCACCAGCGAGGCGACCGCGCCGGTGACCAATCCGGCGACCGGGGTGGCGACCGGACAGGTCGCGCTCGCGAACGTCGCGGACACCCGCGCGGCGATCGACTCCGCGGCGGACGCCTTCCCGGCCTGGCGGGACACCTCGCTGGCCCGGCGCACCCAGATCCTGTTCCGGTTCCGCGAGCTGCTGAACGAGGGCAAGGAAGAGCTCGCGAAGCTGATCACCGCCGAGCACGGCAAGGTGCTCGCCGACGCCATGGGCGAGGTGAGCCGCGGCCTCGAGGTCGTCGAATTCGCCTGTGGTGTACCGCATTTGCTGAAGGGCGGCTACACCGAGAACGCGTCGACCAAGGTGGACATCTTCTCCATCCGGCAGCCGCTGGGTCCGGTGGCCGTCATCTCGCCGTTCAACTTCCCGGCGATGGTGCCGATGTGGTTCTTCCCGCTGGCCATCGCCGCGGGTAACACCGTGGTGCTCAAGCCGAGCGAGAAGGACCCGTCGGCGTCGCTGTGGCTGGCCCGGCTGTGGGAGGAAGCGGGTTTGCCCGCAGGCGTTTTCAATGTGGTGCAGGGCGACAAGGTCGCGGTCGACGAGTTGCTGGACAACCCCGCCATCAAGGCGGTGTCGTTCGTCGGCTCCACGCCGATCGCGCAGTACGTCTACCAGCGCGGCACGGCGGCGGGTAAGCGGGTGCAGGCGCTGGGCGGCGCGAAGAACCACATGGTGGTGCTGCCGGACGCCGATCTGGATCTGGCCGCCGACGCCGCGGTGAACGCCGGATTCGGTTCCGCCGGTGAGCGATGCATGGCGATCAGCGTGGTCGTCGCGGTCGGCACCGCGGGCGACGAGCTGGTCGGCAAGATCACCGAGCGGGCCACCACCATCAAGACCGGTGACGGCACCCGCGACGCCGACATGGGCCCGCTGGTCACCCGCGCACACCGCGACCGGGTCGCCGAGTACATCGCGGCGGGCGAATCCGCCGGCGCCACCGTCGTTCTCGACGGACGCGGGATCGCCGCCGACGGCGCGGCGGACGGATTCTGGCTCGGCCCGACGATTCTCGATCACGTCGGCACCGACATGAGCGTCTACACCGACGAGATCTTCGGCCCCGTCCTCTCGGTGGTGCGGGTGGACACCTACGACGACGCCCTCGCGCTGATCAACGCCAACCCCTACGGCAACGGCACCGCCATCTTCACCAACGACGGCGGCGCGGCCCGGCGCTTCCACAACGAGGTGGAGGTCGGCATGGTCGGCATCAACGTGCCGATCCCGGTTCCCATGTCCTACTACAGCTTCGGCGGCTGGAAGAACTCGCTGTTCGGCGACTCGCACGCGCACGGCGCGGACGGCGTGCACTTCTTCACCCGTGGCAAGGCGGTCACCACGCGCTGGCTCGATCCGAGCCACGGCGGGCTGAATCTCGGGTTCCCCGAGAACAAATAGCGACAGCCTCGCGCACAAGTAGCCGCACCACCCAGCCGACAACACCAGCGACGCAGGAGAACTCGCCGATGACCCTCCCGAACGGATTGACACCGGAGACCGCCCGTGCGGCGGCCGAACGCGCCTACGAGCTCGATCGCCGCCACGTCTTCCACTCCTGGTCCGCCCAGGCGCACCTCGACCCGATGACGATCAGCGCCGCCCAGGGCTGCTACGTCTGGGACGGCGAGGGTAACCGGCTGCTCGACTTCTCCTCCCAGATGGTGAACACCAACATCGGCCATCAACACCCGAGAGTCGTTGCGGCGGTGCAGGAGCAGGCGGCCAAGCTGTGCACCGTCGCACCGTCGCACGTCAACGACGCGCGCTCGGAGGCGGCCAGGCTGATCGCCGAGCGGACTCCCGGGGAACTGAACAAGATCTTCTTCACCAATGGCGGCGCGGAGGCCGTCGAGCACGCGGTGCGGATGGCCAGGCTGCACACCGGCCGCTACAAGGTGCTGACCCGCTACCGCTCGTACCACGGCGGTACGGAGACCGCGATCAATCTGACCGGTGACCCGCGGCGCTGGCCCAACGATCACGGGAACAGCGGGGTGGTGCACTTTTTCGGTCCGTTCCTGTACCGCACGCAGTTCCACGCCACGAACGAGACCGAGGAGGCCGAGCGCGCGCTGGCACATCTCGAACAGACCATCGTGTTCGAGGGACCGAGCACCATCGCCGCCGTCGTGCTCGAATCCATCCCCGGCACAGCGGGAATCATGGTTCCGCCGCCCGGGTACCTGGCCGGCGTCCGGGCACTGTGCGACAAGTACGGCATCGTCTTCATCGCCGACGAGGTGATGTCGGGGTTCGGCCGCACCGGAAAGTGGTTCGCGATAGAGCATTCCGAGGGCGTCGTCCCCGACCTGCTGACCTTCGCCAAGGGCGTGAACTCCGGGTACGTGCCGCTGGGCGGGGTGGCGATCAGCCCGGCCGTCGCCGCGACCTTCGACGACCGGCCCTATCCCGGCGGCCTCACCTACTCGGGTCATCCGCTGGCCACCGCCGCCGCGGTCGCCACGATCAACGCGATGGCCGACGAACACCTCGTCGAGAACGCCGCCGAGATCGGCGACCGGGTGCTCGGCCCCGGCCTGCGCGAGCTCGCCGAGCGCCACCCCAGCATCGGCGAGGTGCGCGGCACCGGGGTGTTCTGGGCGCTGGAACTCGTCCGCGACCGGGCCACCCGCGAGCCGCTCGCGCCCTACGGTGCGACGAGTCCGGCGATGACCGAGGTCGTCGCCGCGTGCCGGGCCGCCGGTCTGCTGATGTTCGTCAACTTCAACCGGCTGCACGTGGTGCCGCCGTGCATTGTCGCCGAGGCCGAGGCCAAGGAGGGCCTGGCCATCCTCGACCGTGCGCTGACCGTCGCCGACCAGCACACTTCCTGACGACGACGGCCGGGGCCCGCGCGGGCGGGTCCCAGTCGGCGCCGGGCCGGAATGTCTGTGGCGCACCGAGCGTTCCAGCTGTGCGTGACCGATACGGCTGAGCTTTCCGAAGATCTGAAGAAGCATCTGGACGAGTCGAAGGTGTTCGCGACCGTGGCGACGGTCGGGCCCAACGGGCAACCGCACCTGACCGTCATCTGGCTGAAGCGCGACGGCGACGACCTGCTGTTCTCCACCACCACCGATCGCCAGCAGGGCAAGAACCTGGCGCGCGACCCACGGGTCACCGTCATGATCAACCCGCCGGAGAATCCGTACGCCTACGCGGAGGTGCGCGGCACCGCGACGCTCACCCCGGATCCGGACAAGACGCTGCCGGACGAGCTGTCACTGAAGTACACCGGTCAGAAGTACCTGGACTTCAACCCGGCCTCGGTCAACGACGGCCCGCGCGTGATCGTCCGCGTGACGCCGCGCAAGGTCGTTGGCCGCCTCTGACCGCTGCGACGACACCACCGGCCCGGCAGGCTCACGCCTGCTGGGCCTCTTCCTGCGCATGCTGCGCCTGCGCGAGCTGCTGCGGCGTGAACCGCAGCGTCAGCGCGATGAGCCCGGCCACGAACGCGACGATCGCGCACACGAACAGCACCAGCGTGTAACCACTGCCCAGCGCGGCGACCTCGGTCGCGTTCATCTCGGTCACCTTGCCGGTGCGGCCACCGAGCGACAGCGTGCGCGAGGCCGCGATCGGGCTGAGCAGGCCGATGGCCACCGGCGTCGCCAGGTTCATGAACATCTGCCCGACCGCGGACAGCGGCCCGATGTTCTCGGCGGACACCCCGACCAGCACACACAGCGGCGCGAGCACCATCGCCATGCCGACGCCGAAGCCGATCACGATCAGCAGCGGCAGCAGGGTGGTCAGGTACTGCACGTCGCCGTCGAGCGTCGCGCCGAACAGCAGGCCGATCCCGAGCACCGTCGCCGCCCCGGCCAGCAGCCAGCGCGGCGCGACGAACATCGCCGCCTTGGAGGCCAGCGCACCGCCGATGCCGATGCCGATGGTGAACGGGATCGCCGCGACCCCCGCTTGCAGCGGGCTGTAGCCGATCACGTTCTGCAGGAATTGCGCGACGAAGAACGTCATCGCGCCGAGGACGCCACCGGCCAGGAAGATCAGCAGGAAGGTCGCCACCCGGTCGCGGCTGTCGAACAGCGACCACGGCAGCAGCGGGTCGGCGATCCGGCGCTCCATCAGCACGAAGACCACGAGCAGCACCGCGCCGCCGATCAGGGCGCCGATGATGGCCGGGTGATCCCAGCCCATTTCGGGCCCCTCGGTCGCGCCGAACACGATGGCGGCGCAGGCGAGCGTGCCGAGCACCGCGCCGCGCACGTCCAGCGGCGACCGATGATGGGCGGTGTCGGCGAGCTTGTACACCGCGCCGAGAATGATGAGCGCGCCGATCGGCACGTTGATCAGGAAGATCCAGCGCCACGACACCTGGGTCAGCGCACCGCCGACGACCAGGCCACCCACCGAGCCGATGCCGACCATCGAGCCGACGATCGCGATCGCCTGGTTACGCGCCTTGCCCGGCGCGAAAGTCGTTGCCACCAGCGCGAATGCGGTCGGCGCCGCGATCGCCGCGCCCGCGCCCTGGATCGCACGGGCGGCCAGCAGCATGCCCTCGTTCTGCGCCAATCCGCACAACAGCGAGGCGAAGGTGAACAGCCCGACGCCGATGATCAGCATCCGCTTGCGCCCGAACGCGTCGCCGAGCCGGCCGCCGAGCAGCATCAGCCCCGCGAAGGTGAGGCCGTAGGAGGTGACCGTCCACGCGCTGCCCGCGCTGGACAGGCCCATTTCTTCCTGCAGCCGGGGCAAAGCGAAGATCACCACGGTGCCGTCGAGCACCACCATGAGCTGCAGCCCGCTCAGCACGAGGATGGCGAGTCCGAAGGCCCGCTGCGTCATCGGATACTGCGTTTTCGCAGCGGGATTCTGGAGCACAGTGAGCCACTGTAATTGATGGTCTATCGGCTTCCGGTCGCGTCGTCCGCCGAGAATCCCGCCGTGGGGCCGATCACCACGATCGCGGGCGGGCGGATGCCCTCCTCGCGCACCCTGGCAGCGACGGTGCCGAGGTCCGCGCGCAGCACGCGCTGAGTGCGCATCGTGCCCTCCTGGATCACGGTCGCCGGGGTGGTCGCGGGGCGGCCGCCCGCGATGAGCACCGTGGCGAACTGCTCGATCCGTTCGACAGCCATCATCAGCACGAGGGTGCCGCGCAGCCTGGCCAGTGCGGGCCAGTCGACCAGCGAGTCCGGGTGGTCCGGAGCGACATGGCCGCTGACCACCACGAATTCGTGGGTGACCCCGCGATGCGTCACCGGGATACCGGCGGCCGCGGGGACCGAGATGGGGCTGGTGATGCCGGGGACGACGGTCACCGGGATGCCCGCGTCGACGCAGGCCTCTAGTTCTTCGAAGCCGCGACCGAAGACGTACGGGTCGCCGCCCTTGAGCCGGACCACGAACTTGCCCGCCTTGGCACCCTCGATCAGTGCGGCATTGATCGCCTCCTGGGCCATCGCGCGACCGTAGGGGATCTTGGCCGCGTCGATCACCTCGACGTCGGGGCCGAGTTCGGCAAGCAGTTCCGGCGGGGCGAGCCGGTCGGCGACCACCAGGTTCGCCCGGCCGAGCAGCCTGCGCCCGCGCACCGTGATCAGGTCCGGGTCGCCCGGCCCGCCGCCGACCAGCGCGACGCCGGGCGTGATCGGTGTCGAATCATCGGTCACCACACCGGATTGCAGCGCCTCGAGCAGCGCGTTGCGCACCGCGGCCGAGCGCCGGTGCTGGCCGCCGGCCAGCACGCCGAGGGTCATGCCGTCGTAGCGGGCGGTCGCCGGGGTGACCGCGGTGCCGAGGCGCGCGTTGTCGGCGCGCACGCAGAAGATCCGCCGCCGGGTGGCCTCTTCGACGACCGCGGCGTTGGTCGCCGGTTCGTCGGTGCAGGCGATCGCGTACCAGGCGCCGTCCAGGTCGCCGTCGGCGTAGGGCCGCAGCGTGACGGTGAGTTGCCCGGAGGTCGCCATGCCCTCGACCGCCGGGGTGACCTCGCGGCTGATCACGTGCACGTCCGCGCCGGAGGCGATCAGCAGGCCGAGCCTGCGCTGGGCCACCGTGCCGCCACCGACCACGACGACGCGGCGGCCGTCGAGATCGAGCCCGACCAGGTAGTTCGGATCGCCCTCATGGGGCGAGGCGGTCTCGGATACCGCCTGGTCGGCGGTGTGGTCTGACGTGTTCGGCACAGTTTTCGAGCCTACGGCCTGCGTCCGAAGTGACGGCAATCGACTCGGCCACCGCCGGTAACGGGCCGCGCGAGCGCGGGGCGACCAGCGGAAAACGGCCGAAACCGGGTCGGCCGCGCCTGCTGATCATTCCTATACTCGGCCGCATGAACCGCTGGAGTCGGGCCGTGCACGTGGTGGTGGCGTCGGTGGCGCTGACTTGGGTGCCTGCGGCCGGTGCGGCGCACGCCGATCCGGCGCCCTATGTGCCGACGCAGGGAGTCGAGTCGAAGTACTTCCAGCCGGGCCCCGCCGCGGTCACCGAGTGGGTCGGATTCGGTTGTTGCGACACCACCGGGGCGAAGTTCGATGTGTGGTATCCGACCGAGCTGGGGCCAGGTCGGCATCCGATTGTGTTGTGGGGCAACGGCACCAAGGCGGTGCCGAGTCAATATGCCTACCTGCTGCGGCATCTGGCGTCGTGGGGCTTTGTGGTGGTCGCCACCGAGAACCAGAACACCGGGTCCGGGGTCGACATCCGGAAGTCGTTGGAGTTCTTGCTGGCGCAGGCCGTAGATCCGGCGAGCGTGTTCTTCGGGAAGCTGGACTTGACCGCCGTCGGCGCGATGGGACATTCGCAGGGCGCCTCGGGAGTGCTGAACGCCCTGCGTGATGCGGGCGGGGCGATCAAGACCGCCGTGCCGATGGAGATTCCCGCGCAGCACTTCTGCTCCACACCGGAGACCTGCGCCGACACCCGCTCGCTGACAACGGGTTCGGTGTTCTTGGTGAACGGATCGTCCGACGCTCTCGTCTCCCCGTCACATCAGCTGGTGCCGTGGCAGGTCGAGGGGCTGCAGTCGAATCAGGCGTACTACGAGGCGACTCCGGCGCACCTGCCGAAGATGTGGGGCACGCTCGTCGGCCCGAATCACAACGACGTGCAGGGACAGCCGGACTGTGCTTCCGCGTCGGATCCGTGCACGGACGGGGTGTACGGCTACCTCGGCTACCCGACGGCCTGGCTGATGGCGCAGCTGCGCGCGGATGCCGCCGCCCACGCTGCCTTCCGCACGGGCGGCGGTGAGTTTTTCGCCCCCTCGCCGAATTGGCGCCATCAGGTCGGCACCGGCTGAGCCGGACGGGCGAACTGTCCACCCGGTGCTGCCGACTGACGTACGGATCGTCGGTTGCCGACCCGGCCGGCACCGACGAGTGTTCATGCATGGCTTTGACCGATGACCCGCCGCTGGCCTCCGGGTACGCCGACCGCGTCATCGCGGTCGAGCCGGGCGGCAACGAGTACATCCCCGACGACGCCCGGCACGGCAAGCCGCGTCAGCTGTTCTGGACCTGGATGTCGCCGAATCTGGAGTTCGCCACCATCTTCATCGGCGTGCTGTCGGTCACCGCGTTCGGCATGAATTTCTGGCAGGCAACGCTGGGCCTCGCCGTGGGTGTCGGGCTCGCCGCGGCGGCGCATTACGTGCTGTCGGGGCGTGGTCCCGCGCACGGCGTGCCGCAGATGGTGCTCGGTCGCTCGGCATTCGGGTATCGCGGCAACGCACTGCCCGCCGCGTTCATGTCGATCATGTGCGGGGTCGGCTGGTTCGCCACCAACAGTGTGAGCGGAGCGTGGGCGTTGAGCACGCTGACCGGCCTGCCGAAGCTCACGGCGCTGGCCATGATCGTGGTGGCGCAGACCGGATTCGCCGTGTTCGGCCACAACCTGGTGCACGCCTTCGAGCGGTTCGTGTTCCCGGTTCTCGCGGTGGTTTTCGTCGCGGTGACCATCGCGATCTTCAGCAAGGCCGAGCTCGGCGGGGGCGCGCCGTCGGGTGGGGTCGGCGGGATCGGCGGTTTCCTGCTGACGGTCGGTACCGCCTTCGGCTATGCGGGCGGTTGGAATCCGTACGCGGCGGACTACTCCCGCTACCTGCCCAAGGGCGTGTCGCGGGTCGCCACGGGCGGATACGCGGCGGCCGGGTTGTTCGTCTCGTGCCTGTGGCTGTCGGCGCTCGGGGCGGCCTCGGCGACCATTGTCGCTGCGGCGCAGGGCAGTCCGACGGACGTGTTCACCGCGCAGCTGCCCGACGTGCTGGCGAAGCTGACGCTGCTGGCCATCGCGCTCGGCGCGGTCGCGGCGAACGCGTTGAACGTGTATTCGGGCGCAATGGCGTTCGTGACGATCGGCGTCGAACTGCCGGTCCGTACCCAGCGCGCCGTGGTCTCGATCTGCTTCGGTGCCATCGGGTTCCTGGTCGCCTGGTGGGCGCTGCCCGACGCGGCCGCCAGCTACGAGGCGTTCTTGCTGATCGTCGCGTACTGGATCGGGCCGTGGCTCGGCGTGATGTTCGTCGATCAGTACCTGCGTCGTGGACGCGAGATCGATAACCTGCTCTACAACCGCGCGTACACCAATTGGCCTGGCTTGGCGGCATTTCTGTTCGGGCTGGCGCTCTCGGTGCTGCTGTTCTCGCATCAGGCGAAGTTCACCGGCTACCTCGTCCGGGAAGTCCCCGAGCTGGGTGACATCACTTTCTTCGTCGGCTTTCTGCTCTCCGCCACCGCCTATCTCCTCATGGCTCGGCGGCGCACCAGTCCCGCCTGAAGGCTGGATGCGCTCAGGTGAGCCGGTGGGCACAGAGAGCGAGCAGCAGGGTGCCGGTGAGGGCGGGGGCCGCCGGGTCGTAGCCGAGCAGGTCGCGGATGCGTTCCAGTCGCTGATACAGGGATTGGCGGCCGATGTGCAGGGCGGTGGCGCAGCGGGTGGCGCTGCCGCCGTGGCGCAGATAGACCTCCAGGGTGCGAGCCAAGTTGCTGTGATGCGTTGTGTCCCAGTCGATCAGCGGAGCGATCGTAGTGGTGATCAAACGGCTTCGCTGCGCCGCGGGCAGCGATTCGACGGCGAGCTCGGTAGCCAGTTCGCGACAGGTGGCGATGGGGCTGCCCGCCAGCCGGTCACGCCGATGACGGGTCGCCAAGCGCAGCGCGGACCGGGCGGCCGCCAACGACCCGTTGAGTGCGGCGGAGGTGAACTCGCAGGGATCACCGACCACCAACGTCACACCCTCGACAGCGTTCGTCGCGAAGGCGTTGCGCAGCAACCGAACCACCGCGTCGACCGGATCGGCGGTCGCGGGGTCCATGGCGAACACCCCGTAGCTGGTGGCATGCACCTCGGCCGCCAGCGCGGGTCTGCCGAGTTCTTTTGCCGCGGTGTCGATCAGTCGCGTCGCGATGCGGGTCTCGGGTGCGTCGGCCGCCACCGGTACCAGCGTCCTACCCGCCAACGCGGGCACCCCCGCCGCCGCGGCCCGTACCTTCAGATCGGCCTGACGAATCGTCTTACCGTCCAGCAAATCCGCGAGCAACGTGGCCGCGGCGAGCTGCGGACGCCCGGTGGGACTGCCCGAATTCGCCAGTGCGAGGCCGAGACTCGGCGCGGATTGGTCGAGAACCGTGGCGAGGGTGGCACGGTCGAGTACCGAGCCTGGGCCTGCGGTGAGCGTTCCCCAAGTGTTCTCCCTGGCCCGGATAGTCGCGGTAGCCGCCGCGGACTCGACTGCCGCCCAAGCCGATCGGTCGTCATCGACGCCGTGCGCGGCGATCAACGCACCGCTGCCGCTCGTCACGATCAGCGCGCAACCGGTCACCTCCCCGATCCGGCCGAGCAGCTGCGCGAGGCCATTGCCCGCGGCCAACTCGCCGACCAGGTCCCGGCCCAGCTCGTTGAGCAGCCGCAATGAACGCACCTCCCGCGACACGATCTCGGTATTGGCGGCGCGGCACAGGTCGATGAACGGCACCACGGCGCGCAACGCGATCAACGGCAGGCTGTGGCGCGAGGCCTCGGCCACCATGTCCGGCGGCACGGCATCGAAGGTCCGGCCGAGCTCGACGGCCACCCCGGCTACCCCACGCCCGGCGATCTCACCCAGATAGTGGCGCCGCGTGCCCGCATCAACCCCGGCCAGACCGAGCCCGGTGGTGAGCAGCAGCTCTCCCCCGGACAGCAGTGGGCTGATCTCGTAGATCTCGCTCGAATGCACCCAGCGCACCGTCCGCCCGAGGGCACTGTGACCTGCCAAAACGTGGGGTTCAGCGGCAGCGAACTGGTCGTCGAGCAATTCGCGGACGGTGGGCAACATGTGGTCATCCTGTCATCCGTGCCCACGACATGGGCGGACGAACTGTACGTTGCGGTCCGAGGCCTTCCCTTGGAGGCTTGACCCATGACGCAGGCGACACCGGCACGACAACTGCTCGAGGTGGCATACGACGAGGCGCAGCGCGGGCTCGCCGAGGGCGGCATCCCGATCGGCGCGGCACTGTTCGCGGCCGACGGCACGCTGCTCGGCCGCGGCCACAATCGCCGGGTCCAGTCCGGCGATCCGAGCATCCACGCCGAGACCGACGCCTTCCGCGCCGCGGGCCGCCGCCGCGACTACGGGTCGACGATCATGGTGACCACCCTGTCGCCGTGCTGGTATTGCAGCGGACTGGTCCGCCAGTTCGGCATCGGCGCGGTGATCATCGGCGAATCCCAGACCTTCCACGGCGGCCACGACTGGCTGGCCGAGAACGGCGTGACCGTGACCGTGCTCGAGGACGAGCGGTGCGTCCAGATGATGACCGACTTCATCGTCGACCATCCGGCCCTCTGGCACGAAGACATCGGCGTCGCAACGGAAGTCGAGGCACCATGAGCCTCGGGCGCAGGGCTGCACGGCACTCCAGCAGAAGTGAGACGACATGAACGCGATCGCATCGATCGACCTGTCCCGCTGGCGCGCCGGCGGTCCGGCGGCGGCCGAGATCGAGCACGAGGTGGACGAGGGCCTGCGGCGCGCCGGGTTTCTGCTGGTCTACGGCCACGGCGTGCCCGAGGGGTTGGCCGGTGACGTGCGCGCCGCCGCCCGGCGGTTCTTCGCACTGCCGGAGGCGGTGAAGGAGAGGTACGCCGTCACCGTCGGCGGGCGTGGCTGGATCGGTCCGGGCAAGGAGGCCAACGGTTATGCCGAGGGCACCCGAACGCCGCCGGATCTGAAGGAGACCTTCGCCGTGGGTGCCGACACCCCGACCGGCGACCGAGCCGTCGACGACGTCTGGTTCCTGCCCAATGTCTGGCCCGACGAAGTGCGCGAGTTGCGCGAGTTGGTGACCGCGTACACCGCTGCCGTACGCACGCTGTCCGACGAACTGCTCGCCCTGTTCGCGGCGGCACTTCACCTGCCCGCCAACCCATTTCAGAACCTGGCCGGCCGCCCGACCTGGACCTGCAACATCAACCACTACCCGCCGTTGACCGCGGTCGGCGCACCCGAGCCCGGTCAGTTCCGGATCGGCCCGCACACCGACTTCGGCACCGTCACCGTGCTGGACCGGGAGCCCGGCGCGGGCGGACTCCAGGTGTACACCGAGGCGGAAGGCTGGGCCGACGCACCGTACGATCCCGCTGCCCTGACGGTGAACATCGGTGACCTGCTTGCCTATTGGAGCGGCGAACGCTGGCCGTCCGGCCGCCACCGGGTGCTGCCGCCGCAGGCCACAGCGCCCGAGGAAGACCTGGTGTCGCTGATCTACTTCTACGAACTCGACCACGACGCCGTCGTCACCCCGCTGGCACCACCGATCGGACGGGTCGGCGGCCTGCCGCCCGTCGTCTCCGCGGAGTTCCTGCGCGTGCGCCTCGACGCCATCACGATCGGCTGAGCGGCCGGTCAGAAAGCGGGATAGTCCTGGACCCATTTGAACCCGGTGCTGCGCAACCGGAATGAGTCGAGGTCCACCTGCTCGAGCGACAACGTCACCGGATGGCCGTCGAGCATGCCGTCCAGTCGCAGCCGATCCGGCGCCTCCTGAGTGAAGGTGAAGGAGGCGAGCTGAGTCGGCGCGGCCTCCGCCCGCACCCCGGGATTCGCGCCGGGCGACGCCGAGAGGGTGAGGGTGTGCGCTGCGCTGTCCACCGCGCCGACAACGGGGACCAGGCTTTCGTCCATCTTCTGATACGCCATTCCGGTGACGTCGACAACTAGCCGCTGCCAACGGTTCTGCTCCGTCGTCAGCGGCGGGACGACCTGACCGTCCCTGCTGAACTCCGACACCGTCCAGATCCCGTACAGCTCGGGCTTCGGGGAGCCACCGCCCCCCTCGTTCCAGAACCGCACACCCTCCTGGATACCGCCGGCCAGCACCCACAGACCGAGCACGACCTGCAGGCCGACCGCGAACCACCGAACGCGTCGCGACCGGAACGGCTCCGGTTGCCGGGCGGGCTCCGACCACCGCTGCAGCACAAGGACATTCGCCAATCGGCGGGCCTGCGGCGCCAGCAACACCAGCGAGATCAGCAAAAGGTGACCCGACAGGATCTTCACCGGCACATCGAAGCTCATGTTCAGGATGAACACCTGAAGCATGCTCACCAGGCTCACCAGCGCCCCCAGTGTCGCGGTTCTCGGCACGAAGAGCAGCAGCCCGCCGAGCACCTCCGCGGCACCGAGCAGAATTTCGTACGGCTGCGAACTGCCGACCTGGAACCAGAGCACCGACATCGGCGTGAAATCGCCGTACCGGGAGATCAGCGCCGCCAATGGCGGCTCCGGCATCTGGGTAGGAATCACCTTTGCCATTCCGTACCACAGCATCTGCCCACCGAGGCACAACCGCATGGCGAGCAGGAACCAGGCGTTGAGCCGGTGGTAGTTCGGACGGCGTCGGTCCAGCACGCTCCACACCGCGGCGGTGCCGAGGGCGACGACCAGGATGCAGAACAGGAAGACCCAGATAATGGCCTGGTCACCGCTGCCCGAATCCAGGCGTAGCTCGACCTCGGCACCGAAGACATGGCGGCCGACCCACTCCCAGATCGGACTCAACGGATGGATGAACCCGAGGATCGCCAGCTCGGGAAGCTTGTCTTTGAGCAGCCCGCTGTACACGAACAGGAACTGCGGAAATATCAGGCAGAACAGGGTGAAATAGCCGAAGCAGAAGCGGAAAACAAAGCGGGTCAACGGATTCCATCTCGAATCCTGGGCCTGCACTTCCGCCGCTTCCCTCGTATCCGCCCCGTCTGCGTGCTCCGCACCGACAGCATTCACAACGAACCCCTCACTCCGAACCCTCTGCGTGAGCGAACGGTATCGAGGTACTCAGGGTGCGGACATCCAGGAAATCCCTGGTCTTCCCCTCGGTAATCAGTCGTACGTGCCAGCCACACCGAGCCGGTCGGGCCAGCCCGACCGCAGGGCGATCCGCGCATGTCAAGGCCCGGTTCCAGCCAGTGAGCGGGTTCGGTGGCCTGGCTCGTTTCCGCCCCACCGGCCGACTGGAACGCGTTACTGTCGCCTATCGCGGCGGACCGCCGCCGAGGTGGGCTGTGCCGAGGCACGCCCGCGCGTCATGGCGTCAGGAGGACAACGATGGCCGAAGATCCGGATCCCGCCGAGCGGCAGCAGCTCACCGTGAGCGAGCGCGATCTCGACGTGCTCGCCGGGGACCTGGCGCGCTGGCTGGATTCGAAGGTCAGCGCCGATCACCCGCCGAAGGTCGCCAACCTGTCGCGGCCGCAGTCGGGTGGAATGTCGAGCACCACCATTCTTTTCGACGCGGAATGGAGCGTGGACGGACGCCACGAGAGCGGGTCGTTCGTCGCCAGGATGGCGCCGGAGACCGGGTCGTTCCCGGTGTTCGAGACCTACGATCTGGCCACCCAATACCAGGTAATGGCCGGTGTCGCCGAGGCCACCGACGTGCCGGTGCCCGCGCTGTGCTGGCTGGAGGAAGACGAGACTCCGCTCGGCACACCGTTTTTCGTGATGAAACGGGTCGACGGCCGAGTGCCGACCGACAATCCGCCGTACGTGTTCGTCGGCTGGCTTTTCGACGCCACCCCCGAGGAGCGCGCGCAGCTCACCGCGAACACCGTCGCGGTGATCGCGAAGGTGCACGCCATCGCGGATCCGGCCCAGCGATTCCCGGCCCTGCGCGGGCCCGGCCAGTCGCTACGCAGGCATGTCGAAGCCCAGAAGGCTTGGTACCGCTGGGCTTTGGCCGATGACGGCTTCGAGATTCCGCTGCTGGAGCGAGCTTTCGCGTGGCTCGACGAGCACTGGCCCGCCGACCCGGGACCCGACGTCCTCAGCTGGGGTGACGCCCGGCCCGGCAACATCATCTACCGCGGCTTCGAGCCCGCGGCGGTGTTGGACTGGGAGATGGCCGCGTTGGGTCCCCGCGAACTCGATGTCGCCTGGGTGATCTTCATCCACCGGTTCTTCCAGGACATCGCCACCCGATTCGATCAGCCCGGCCTGCCGGACTTCCTGCGCCGCGCCGATGTCGTCGCGAAATACGAAGAGCTGACCGGGCATACGGTGCGCGACCTGGACTGGTACCTGGTCTACGCCGCGCTGCGGCACGGCATCGTGATGGCCAGGGTCAAGCGCAGGATGATCCATTTCGGCGAGGACACCGACACCCCGGACCGCGACGACTACGTGATGCACCGAGCGAGCCTGGAGCGGCTGCTCGACGGAACCTACGAGTGGGATTGAGGGCAGCCATGCCAGTTCCTTTGGACGAGTACCCGATTCATCAGACCGGACTGTCACTGGCCAGGGTCGCCAGTAGCGACCGGAACTTCTACGACCGCAGCTATTTCAACGGTCACGACCGCGACGGCGGCACCTTCTTCATCACCGGGTTCGGCGTGTACCCGAACCTCGGGGTGACCGACGCCTACGCCGCCGTCCGGCGCGGCGATATCCAGCGGACTGTCCGCTTCTCCGACGCGCTCGGCGATCGCAGCCTGGAACAGCGCGTCGGTGGCTACCGCATCGAGGTGCTCGAGCCGCTGCACCGGATCCGGGTGATCTGCGAGCACGACGACCTGTCCTTCGACCTCACTTGGGAGGGCGCCTTCCCCACCGTGCAGGAGCAGCCGCACCTGATCCTGTCGGGCAACCGGCCGATCATCGACGCGACCCGCTTCGCGCAGGTGGGCTCGTGGGCGGGGACGCTGCACGTCGACGGGGACGACATCACCGTCGACCCGGCGGTGTGGACCGGCACCAGGGACCGGTCCTGGGGCATCCGGCCGGTCGGCGAGAGCGAGCCCGCGGGCCGGGCGGCCGCCGAGCCGTCCGGCGGCTTCTGGTGGATGTATGTGCCGCTGCGGTTCGACGATTTCGCGGTCGTGATCATCGTGCAGCAGGAGCCCGACGGGACGCGCACGTTGAACGATGCCGTGCGGATCTGGCCGGACGGGCGCACCGAACAGCTCGGCTGGCCGCGCATCTCCATCGATTACCGTTCCGGCACAAGGCTTCCCGTCGGCGCGCTGCTCGAGATGAGCACGCCGGACGGCAAGCCGTTGGAGATCGAGGTGACCACCGGCACCCATGTGCCGCTGCACGTGGGTTGCGGCTACGGTGGCGATCCCGACTGGCAGCACGGGCAGTGGAAAGGCCGGGACTGGTCGTTGTCCAGTCGGTACGACCTCACCGACCCGGCCATCGTCGCCCGCGCGCCGTACGGCGTCATCGACCATGTGGCCCATGCTCGGTGCGGCGACGCCGAGGGGTGGGGGTTGTTCGAACACGCCACCTTCGGCCGCCACGATCCCAGCGGTTTCGCCGACTGGGGCGCGGTGGCTCCGTAGGTCAGAACGCGGGTCGCGCCAGGTCAGGGCGCTTGAGGTAGTCGGTCAAACCGATCACGTTGCCCCACGGATCGGCCACCTCCACGCTCCACCCGGTCGCGACTTCGAAGGGCGCGGTGAGCATGTCGACTCCGCGTCCTTCGAGTTCCGCCGCGGCGGCCCGCGCGTCCGGCACCTCCAGCCAGATGCGGATGGCGGGCGGCGACCCGTGCCCCGCGGCGGGATCCACCATCGCCATGATCCCCGGCGTCTCCGCCGCGACCCCGAACAACGCGATCCCCCGCTCCGGCACCGTGAACCGCACCGAAAGCCCGAGCCCGTTCGCGTAGAACTCCAGCGCCGCAGCCAGATTCCCTACCGGAACCAGCACATTGTCGATCCCTCGGATATCCACCCCGCCATGAAACCACGCGGGAGGCACAAGGTCATCCGGTTCGCTCACCCCAGTCGCGTGCCGGACGATCAGCCCGGAGCACGTTGCGCCACAGCGATAGTCAACCCGGCGACGATGCGTTTAGTGATCACCAGCGTGCCGTGCCCAGCCGCAAGGATGGCGGCCGCCTCGGCAACACTGCCCGTACCGACGGCAGCAGCCGTGCGCGAGTCCGGGTTCGGCACAGCAACGTCGGCCAGCTCGGCAGCGGCGTACCCCTGAATCGGCACTCCGAGCTCGGCAGCCGCGTCACGCAGACCCGGCTCATCCATCCGGCGATCGATGGTCGCCAAACAACTGATCTCGTTGTCGCCCAGCGTCTTCCGCACCGCCTCGACTATCGAGTCAGCGGGCGTACCGGACCGCAGACCGAGCCCAACGGCGAGCTCAACCACCTGACACCCGCACCATGGCGAACAATCGCCCGGAGGCAGGCCTGCCGGGCGCGGCACAACCCAGTCCAGTGAGCACCTGCCCAGCGGGCATCCAAGAGCCGACCCCGGCGGGCACAACAGCATCAGCGAGCCCGGCGCACTCGGCGGAGCACACTCCAACGGGCACAGCGCAGCCATGTCGAGCGCCCGCAGCACAGCCGAGTCCGGTGGGCACAGCGCAACCGCGATGCGCACTGCTGCCCCATCTCGGCACACGCCGCCGCTCAGCGGCCCGCACGAGCACCTGCGTACTCGGCGGCTGCGGTGACGAAACTGCTGGTAGCTCCAGGGTTTCCGGCTGGGTGAGTGTGCAGGTAGGAGGCGTGGACCTGGTGGACGAGCGCCCCTTCCCTGACGCGGGCGCCGTCGCTGCCGTGCCAGCCCCAGGCCGGGGTGTCCGAGCCTGCCGCGATCAGGCGGGTCCGGTGGAATTCGTGGCCGCGGACGCGTTCCCCGGCGCGCCACAGCGGCGAATCCACCAGCGCGACCGCGTCGCGGTAGCCGAGGGTCAGGCGCGGGCCGAACTCGGCGTCGGCGTCGATGACTCCGGCCATCGGGTGTCCGTCGAGGGAGCGGGTCAGGTAGAGCAAGCCCGCGCATTCCGCGTGTACGGGCATGCCGCGCTTGGCCTGCGCCGCCACCGCGGTCAGCAGCGGGGTGTTGGCCGCCAGCGCTGCCGCGTGCTCCTCCGGGAATCCGCCGGGCAACACCAAACCGGCTGTGCTGCTCGGTAGTTCGTCGCGCAGCGGGTCGAACACCACCACCCGTGCCCCGGCGGCCAGCAGCAGTTCGCGGTGTTCGGCATAGCCGAAGGTGAAGGCAGGACCGCCTGCCATCGCGATCAACGGACCGGACCCCGCTGCGACGACAGCGCCATCGTGCGCCGACCGGCCTGGTCCGCGTGATACGCCAGGCCCCACAGCGGCGACGGCTCCATCGTGCGCCGGCCGGTTCGAAGCAGGTAAGACGTCGGCGGCCACTGCAGCTGAGGCTGTCGCCGGATCCCAGGCCGGACCAGCCGCGGTCGAATGGGCCAGCGCGGCGATGGCGTGCAGATCCACATGTGCGGCAACCAAATCCGTCATCGCCGATACCGCGGCGGTGGCGGCCGCACCATGCTCGACCGCGGGGATCAGGCCGAGATGCCGGGACGGCACCTCCAACTCGGTCATCCGCGGGAGCGAGCCGAGCACCGGCAGCCCGACCCGATCGCAGGCCGCACGCAGCACCTCGTCATGCCGTGCGCTGCCGACACGGTTGAGAATCACCCCACCGAGCCGAATACCGCTGTCGAACGTCGCGAAGCCGTGCAGCAATGCGGCCAGACTCTGGCTGTGCCCCCTGGCGTCCACCACCAGCACGACCGGCGCGCCGAGCAACCCGGCGACCTGCGCGGTGGATCCCTCGGCGACCGGTCCGGCGTGATTCGCGTCGATGCGGCCGTCGAACAGTCCCATCACGCCCTCGACCACCGCGAGATCGCACTCCCGTGCACCGTGCCGATACAGCGGCACCACCCGTTCCGCGCCGACGAGCACCGGATCCAGATTGCGCCCCGGCCGCCCCGCCGCCAGCCCGTGGTACCCGGGATCGATGTAATCCGGCCCCACCTTGAAGGGCGCCACCCGATGACCGACCCGCCGCAGCGCACCGATCAAACCCGTTGCCACCGTGGTCTTCCCACTCCCCGACGCGGGCGCGGCGATCACCACCGCGGGCACACCCCCACTCATCGGCACCACCGCCGCACGGCCACGCGAGCCGACGAGCAGCAGCCGCACCACCGCTCGGGATCCGCACCCGCTCCGGAGGCCCAGAGGGCGTGCGAGTCCCGAGAATCGGTGCGGGAGATCACCATTCGATGCCGCGCTGGCCTTTGCGGCCCGCGTCCATGGGGTGCTTGAGCTTGGTCATCTCGGTGACGAGGTCGGCGGCGTCGATGAGCGCCTGAGGAGCATCGCGACCGGTGATCACCACGTGCTGGTTGCCGGGGCGGTTGGTGAGGGTGTCGACGACCTCATCGATGTCGACCCAGCCCCATTTGAGCGGGTAGGTGAATTCATCGAGAACGTAGAAGCGGTGCTGTTCGGCCTTCAGACGGCGGGCGATCTCCTGCCAGCCTGCGAGCGCGGCGGCGGCGTGGTCCTCGTCGCTGCCCTGCTTGCGCGTCCAGGACCAGCCTTCACCCATCTTGTGCCACTCGACCGCGCCACCGGCACCGGTCTCGTCGTGCAGCGTGCCGAGGGTGCGAAAAGCGGCCTCCTCCCCCACCTTCCACTTGGCGCTCTTCACGAACTGGAACACCGCGACGTCGAAACCCTGGTTCCAGGCCCGCAGCGCCATCCCGAAGGCGGCCGTCGACTTTCCCTTGCCCGGCCCCGTATGCACCGCGAGCACCGGCTGATTCCGCCGCTGCCGTGTGGTGAGCCCGTCGTCGGGCACGGTCTCCGGAACACCCTTGGGCATGCACTCTCCTTGCTAGTTCGATCCCCTGCGGCTCAAGCGGCGCGGGCACCAGGGCGTCCGGACCCCGCACGCACCACGTCGGCGACCGAATCCCCGGTCAGCTCAGCCAGTCTCAGATATCCGCCACGCAGTTCCCGCGCCAGCTCGGCGGCCAGGCCGAGCCGGATCATGCCGCGCTCGCAGTCGACCACGATCGAGGTGACCGCGTCGTTCGCCAACAGCGCGGCGGCGGCGCGGGCGCGCGGCACCGGATCGACGCCACCGGTGGCGCGACCGTCGGTGAGCAGCACCAGCATCGGGCGCCTGCGCGGGTCACGGACACGTTCCCGCCGCACGATCTCGCGAGCCTTCAGCAGTCCCGCGGCGAGCGGAGTTTTACCGCCGGTGCGCATGCCGGACAGGCGGCGCACCGCGATATCGACCGAAGACGTCGGCGGCAGTACCAGTTCGGCGTCCTGCCCGCGCACGGTGATCACGGCGACCTTGTCCCGGCGCTGGTAGGCGTCGCGCAACAGCGCGACCACGGCACCGGTGACGGCGGAGAGCCGATCCCTGGCCGCCATCGAGCCGGACGCGTCGACCACGAACACGACCAGATTGCCTTCGCGCCCTTCGCGATACGCGCCACGCAGGTCCTCGGCGACCAGCTGCAGCGGACCGTCGCCGCGGCCACGCGAGCGCTGATGCGGCGCGGCGGCGAAGATGGTGCCGAGCAGGTGCAGCCCGGTGCCGGTATCGGTGCTGGGCCGCACGACGCGGCCGTGGCGGGACTCGGCCCTGGAGCGGCGACCGGGAGCACCTTCGCCGATGCCGGGCACCTCCCAGCGCGGCGGCGTCGCGGCGGCGGAAACCGGTGCGCCACTTCGGCCTTCACGGGCGCCGGGCCGCTGCCCACCGCCGGGGCCGTCGGGATCGTCGGGATCGTCACCGCTCGGGTTCGGCTCGTCCGTCCGTGACCGCGGATCGCCAGGGTTCGGCTCGTCGTCTCTGCGCGACTCAGGATCGTCGCCGCGCTGGTTCTGCTGGTCGTCGGCTCGGTCGTTGTCTGCCGACTGGTTCGCGTCCGAGTCCTGCGCCTGCCTGTGGTTCGACGGGTCCGCATCGTTCGCGTCCTCGGGTGCCCGACTCTCATCGAATTCCGCTGCGTCCCCGTCGGACCGAGCCGAGCGATCCACTTCCGCAGCGGCATCGCGCATCGCGTCGTCGAGCTGATCCTCGCTGATGCCCGGCTCGTCGAACGGATCGCGCCGACGCCGGTGCGGCAGCGCGAGTTCCGCGGCGACCCGCACATCGTCCTCGGTGACCGCGTCCGCGCCGCGCCAGGCGGCGTGCGCCGTCGCGGTCCGGGCGACCACCAGGTCGGCCCGCATGCCGTCGACGTCGAATGCGGCGCACAGCGCGGCGATTCGGCGCAGCTCGCCATCGTCGAGCCGCACCTGGGCGACCCGGTCCCGCGCGCCGAGGATGCGCTCGGCCACCGCCCGGTCGGCGGCGGCGTAGCTCTCGGCGAACCCGGCCGGATCGGCCTCGTAGTCCAGTCTCCGCCGCACCACCGCCATCCGCACGTCCACGTTGCGCGAAGCCGCCACATCGACGGTGAGCCCGAACCGGTCGAGCAGCTGCGGGCGCAGCTCGCCCTCTTCCGGATTCATGGTGCCGACGAGCACGAAGCGCGCCGGATGCGAATGCGAGACACCGTCGCGTTCGATGTGCACCCGGCCCATCGCGGCGGCGTCGAGCAGGACGTCGACCAGATGGTCGTGCAGCAGGTTGACCTCGTCGACGTAGAGCACGCCGTGATGCGCGGCGGCCAGCAGTCCGGGCCGGAACGCCTGCTCGCCGTCGCGCAGCACCCGCTCCAGGTCCAGCGAGCCGACCACGCGGTCCTCGGTGGCGCCGACGGGCAGCTCCACCAGCCGCGCGGGCCGTGCACCGGTCTCGTCCACCACCGGGGGCAGCAGTTGCGCCAGCGCGCGCACCACGGTCGACTTCGCGGTGCCCTTCTCGCCGCGCACCAGCACGCCGCCGATGCCGGGGTGCACCGCACACAGGATCAGCGCCAGTTGCAGCTGCTCCTGGCCGACCACGGCGGAGAACGGAAAACCCGCCTCACCCTCGGTGCCCGGACGCGTCCGCGATCCGGTCAACGAGTGAGGCGACACAGTTTCGGCATGGGACAAGGACACGCCCCAACTCTATGCGCGCGACGCGCACCCGCCGACGCGGCCCTACGCATACCGAACCGCCCTCGTCGCGGCGGGCGACGAGGGCGGCGGGCAGGCCGGCGGGGCGCTCACCCCTTGCGCATCGGAATGTGCAGTACCCCGTCCTCGTCGAACTCCTCGCCGTCGGGCTTGAACCCGTGCTTGGCGTACATGTCGACGAGATAGGACTGCGCGTTCAACCGCACGGTCGCCTCGCCGGCCTCGGCGAGCGCGGCCTGCAGCAGGCGCGTGGTGTAGCCGTGGCCGCGAGCCGGGACGACGGTGCACAGACGCCCGATGCGGAAGGACTTCACGCCGTCGTGGTGCTCCTCGAGCAGCCGCAAGGTGGCGATCACCTCGCCCTCGTCATCGAGCCAGAAGTGCCGGGTCTCCGGCAGCAGATCCAGCCCGTCCAACTCGGGGTACGCGCATTTCTGCTCGACGACAAAGACTTCGACGCGAAGTTTCAACAGCTGATAGAGGGTGGCGGTGTCGAGATCCAACGCCCATGACCGTTTGAGAACAACCGTTGACATCATCGCCTGTTGCTATCACACCTAGCGGCTGGCCGCGACCCCCGCATGCCTCGGCGTGTTATCTGTGCCACTCGTCAGGTTCAGGGTCTTGGACGTCCAGTCCCATACTTCGTGGAACAACGCCTGGTCCTCGGACAGTTTGACGCCCAGTGAGGGAATCATCTCCTTGAGCTTCGGCGTCCACTGCGCGTACTCGGTGGGGAAGCAGCGCTGCATGACGTCGAGCATCGCGGTGACGCCGGTCGACGCGCCCGGGGAAGCGCCGAGCAGACCGGCGATGGTGCCGTCGGCCGCGGCGACCACGGCGGTGCCGAACTCGAGCACGCCGCCCGCGCCCTTGCGCCGGATCACCTGCACGCGCTGGCCCGCGGTGATCAGCTCCCAGTCCCGGCCGTCGGCGCGCGGGATGAACTCCGAGAGCGTGTCGACCTTGCCCGCCTGCGACTTGAGCAGCTCACTGACCAGGTACTTGGTCAGGCCGAGCTCGGTGACGCCGACGCCGAGCAGCGAGAACAGGTTGTTCGGCTTCACCGACTTGAACAGGTCGGTGAGCTTGCCGTCCTTGAGGAACTTCGGCGTCCAGCCCGCGTACGGGCCGAACAGCAGGCCAGGCGTGCCCTTGATGACGCGAGTGTCCAAGTGCGGCACCGACATCGGCGGCGCGCCGACGGCGGCCTTGCCATACACCTTGGCCTCGTGCTGCTGGATGAGCTCGGGGTTGGTGCAGCGGAAGAACTGCCCGCTGACCGGGAAGCCACCGAAGCCGTCGATCTCCTTGATGCCGGACTTCTGCAGCAGCGGCAGCGCGCCGCCGCCCGCGCCGACGAAGACGAATTTGCTGATGAGCGTGCGGGTTTCGCGGGTGCGCAGGTTGCGCACCTTGACCAGCCATGACCCGTCGGACTGCTTGGACAGGTCGCGCACCTCGTGGCCGAAGGCCAGGTCCGCGCCGCTGGCGCCGAGGTAGGCGAGCAGCTCCTGGGTGAGCGCGCCGAAGTCGATGTCGGTGCCGCCGTCGGTCCAGTTCAGCGCGACCGGGTCGGAGAAGTCGCGGCCGCGCGCCATCAGCGGCAGCCTGCGCGCGAACTCGTCCGGGCTGTCGATGTACTCCATGCCCTCGAACAACGGATGCCGCGACAGCGCCTCGTAGCGCTTGCGCAGGTAGTCGACGTTGTCCGCGCCGTGCACGAAGCTCACGTGCGGGATCGGGTTGATGAACCGGGACGGGTCGCCGAGGATGTTGTTCTCCACGGCGTAGGACCAGAACTGGCGCGACACCTGGAACCGCTCGTTGATGTCGATGGCCTTGGTGATGTCCACCGAGCCGTCGGCGTTCTGCGGGCTGTAGTTCAGTTCGCACAGGGCCGAGTGGCCGGTGCCCGCGTTGTTCCACGGGTCGCTGCTCTCCGCCGCCGCGGCGTCGAGCCGCTCGAACAGGGAGATCGACCAGTCGGGCTGCAGTTGGCGCAGCAGCGCACCGAGAGTGGCACTCATGATGCCGGCGCCGATGAGTACAACATCGGTCTTTTCAGTCATGGCAGCGTTCGGCACGGCTAGATCGACTTCCTTGTCCTTCTCGCGGGCCCACCGGGCGGGTGGACCTGCCTGGGCACGGTGCTTGCGGTTCTTGCCTCGGTCCGTGAACCATGGCGGGAGCTAGGTTACCCGCCGTTCACCTAGCTTCAATTGTGCACCTCACCACGTCGATCCCCCGCGCCGAAACCGCGGAATGTGACTTAGATTGTGTATGTGACAAAGGAAACTTCACTTGCCGCTACGAAAACCGACACCAAGCACGGTGCGCAGTGGAAAGCCGATGTCCTAGGCGAGAAGTACCAGCAGCGCACGCTTTCTTTCGGGCCTGATCCCGACGGTGAAGGCGAGGCAGTGGCCACGCTGGTCCGCTATCTACCCGGCGACGATGTCGAACCGACCGCCGGCGCCGTGCTGTATGTGCACGGCTTTACCGACTACTTCTTTCAAGAGCATCTCGCGGAACATTTCGCGACGCTCGGATACCACTTCTACGCGCTGGACCTTCGTAAGTGCGGGCGATCACTGCGCGACGGGCAGACGCCGCATTATGTGACCGATCTCGCACTGTATGACGACGAGTTGAACGAGGCATTGCGAATCGTGCGGGAGGAGACCGGCGCTCCGGTCGTGCTGAACGCGCACTCGACCGGCGGCTTGATCTTGCCGCTGTGGCTGGATCGGCTCAATCGGACGCGCGGGACGGCCGCGGCCGGGGTCTCCGGTCTGGTGCTCAACAGCCCGTGGTTCGATCTGCAGGGACCCTCGTACTACCGGACCGTCGGGACGCCGATCATCAAGGCGCTCGGCCGTTTTCGGAAGATGTTCGAGCTTCCGGGCGGCAAGATCAGCACCTACGGTGACAGCCTGCATCACAGCGTCGCGGGCGAGTGGGATTACAACCTGGACTGGAAACCGTTGCACGGCTTCCCCGTTCGGTTCGGCTGGCTGCGCGCCATCCGCAACGGGCACGCGCAACTGCACGCCGGACTCGACATCGGGGTGCCGTCGCTGATCCTGCGCTCCCGGATGACGAAGTTCGCCCGCCGGTACGGCCCGGCGGTCGACGTGGCCGATGCGGTGTTGGACGTCAAGCAGATTCAGCGTTGGTCGGGCTGCCTCGGTGACCGCACCAACATCGTGCCGATCGACGGCGCCAAGCACGACGTGTTCCTGTCCGCCGCCGAACCGCTCGCCCATGCCTTCGCCGAACTCGACAGCTGGCTGGAGTGGCTGGCCGTGTACCAGGCCAAGTCCGGCAACGGCTCACCAGGTGCTGGTGCGTAGCACGATCTCGGTGGCCAATTCCTGGTCGGCCTCGGTCGCCACATCGGTGACGTCGACGTCGACCACGCGGAACTCGCCGTAGACGAAACGCCCCGAGGCGTCGGCGACCGAGCGCGGCAGGTTCTTGGTGACCAGCACCGTGGTCGGCAACTCCACCGGACGGACCGTGGCGTCGGCGACGGAGCCGTCCGGCCCCGGAGCCGCCGGATGGCCGCGATCGGCCACCACGAGGCTGATGAAGCGGCCGAATCCGGCCGCGCACGCCCGCCACGCCAGGTCGGCGCCCGCGCCACGGGCGGCGACGTTGGCCCAAGGCACGCCGATCTGATCCAGAATCGCGGTGACGCCCGCGGCATCGAGGCCCTCGATCGACTCCAGCACCACCGTGCGCAGATCCGAATTGTGCAGTCGGGCACACACCTGGTCGTAGACGTCCGCCGGGTCACCGAGGTCGGGCAGCAGCAGCACGCTGTGCCGAGATTCCGGGCCGTCTACCCGCACGGTCCAGGTCCCGTCACCGACCGTGATCTGCCGAGATTTCATGCCGAATGACGCTACACGGGTCAGCTGAACGAAGCCCTATCTTCGCGTCAGGCCAGTAGCCGCATACCCGCGCGTTCCCCGGCGTCGTGGTCGAAGGTGACGGTGAGATCGCAGCCCGCCTCCTGGCCGAGTTGCCGGATCAGCGCGTCGGCGAAGTCCGCGCCTTCGGCGGCCTGCCGCAGCGCCTGGCGCACCGTATCGGCGCGCTCGACGACGATCTCGGTCGAGTCGAGCAGGCCGAGCAGCACGTCGGTCACCGCCTCGGGATCCTGTTTGTAGCCACGGCGCAGTACCCAGTGGATCTCGGCGAGCACGATCATCGTCACATAACCAGGGCGGCTCTCGCTGAGGCCGTCGATCACCTGATTGGCGCGCGCGGACTGCTCCGGATCGTCCTGGGTGAGGTAGCGGATCAGCACATTGGCGTCCAGACCGATCATTTCTGCTTGCCTTCCACGACATTGCCGGTGATCGCCTCGTTCATCTCCGCGAGGCCGATGGGCGAGCCGGACCAGCCGACTATCCCCTTGAGCGACTTGATGGTTCGGGTCTCGGGCACCAGTTCGTAGGTGCCGTTGGCGGTGGGAACGAAGGCGACCCGGACGCCCGCGCGCAAACCCATGGCGACTCTGACGTCGATCGGGATGGTGATCTGCCCCTTGCTGGTCACCGTTGCGGACACGACGTTTCCCGCCTTACCGGTGGACTTCTTGTCTGCTGCCACGTCACTCACCGACCCGTGCTTCTCCCGCGCCCATCGACCCGCGCCTTACCCGGAGCCGAATTCCTTACTGAAAGGTAAGGGGCGATGTTCGTCACGTCAACAGTTCAGCTACCCAGGGTCGCGGCGCTGGGGAGCAACTGGGTTGCCAGCGTCGGTAGATCGGCGGGCGCACCGTCGCTGAGCAGGCGGTCGAGTTGATCCAGATCGAGGTGTTGCTCGATCAAATCGGCGAGCAGATCGAGTTGCGCCGAGCGCACGGCGGCCACGGAAACATCGTCGGCGACAACGAAACCGGCGCGTCCGGCCGCCGTTGCCACCGAACGCAGCCAGGCGCGGCGGAAGTCGTCCGATTCCAGCAGGCCGTGCAGATGGGTGCCCCAGAGCGCACCGCGCACACTGCCTTCCGCACTTCCGTCGAGGTCGAGCCAGGCCGGGTCGCCGCTGGCGGCCACCCGGCCGTGGTGAATCTCATAGCCGTGCACCGGGATTCCCGCGGTGTCGGCGGTAGCCCCGTGGCCGGTGCTGTGGCGCAGCACCTTCGGATCGGCGAACTCGATCGACAGGTCCAACAGGCCCAAGCCGTCGACCTGCCCCCGGCCCGACTCCACCGGATCGATGATGTGCTTGCCCAGCATCTGATAGCCGCCGCAGATGCCCAGGATCGGGCCGCCCGCCGCCGCGCGTGCGCGTAGGGCCTCGGCGATTCCGGTGCGCCGCAACCACTCCAGGTCCGACACGGTGGCCTTGCTGCCGGGCAGCACCACCAGGTCGGCCCCGGCCAGCCGGGACGGTTCGCTCGCCCAGCGCACGGAAACCCCCGGCTCGCAGGCCAAGGCCTCGATATCGGTGGAGTTGGAGATGCGCGGTAGGCGGATGGCGGCGACGGTCAGCCACTCGGCACCGACCGGCGGGCGTGGCCGGCCGACCGGTGCGTCCGCGACGGTGCCGAGCGAGTCCTCGGCATCGATCCACAGGTCCTCGACGTACGGGAGCACGCCGAGCGTGGGGCGGCCGGTCAGCTCGGCCAACCGGTCCAGGCCGGGGCGCAGCAGCTCGACGTCGCCGCGGAACTTGTTGATCACGAAACCGGAGATCAGTTGCTGGTCTTCGGGTTCCAAGATGGCGACGGTGCCGAACAGGTGCGCCAGCACGCCGCCGCGATCGATGTCCCCGACCAGCAGCACCGGCAGCCGGGCGGGCCGGGCGAGCCCCATGTTCGCCAGATCCGTTGCCCGCAAATTGATCTCGGCGGGCGATCCGGCGCCCTCACAGATCACCACGTCGAATTCGGCGCGCAGCGAAGCGAGTTCGGCGGCGACCACCTCGCGCAGCTCCTGCCGGTGCCGGAAGTAGTCTCGCGCGCCGACCGTGCCGACCGCCTTACCCCGCACCACCAGCTGCGAGCGCCGATCGCTGCCGGGCTTGAGCAGTACCGGGTTGAACCGCACACTCGGCGCGAGCCCGCACGCCTGCGCCTGCAACGCCTGCGCCCGCCCGATCTCGCCGCCGTCGAGGGTGACCACGGAGTTGTTGGACATGTTCTGCGCCTTGAACGGCGCGACCCGCACGCCGCGCCGCGCCAGCATCCGGCAGATGCCCGCCACCACAACGCTTTTGCCCGCGTCCGAGGTGGTCCCCGCGACGAGCAGGGCACCGTTCACGGCAGGGTGCGGATTTCCGCGCCGGTATCGGGACTGTGCTTACCCTTCCTCACGGGAGGGTGAGGATTTCTGCGCCGGTGTCGGTGACGACCAGACGGCGCAAGCCTCGAACCGGGCTGTGTCCCATCCTTCCTCACGGCAGGGTAAGGATTTCTGCGCCGGTGTCGGTGACGACCAGACGGCGCAAGCCTCGAACCGGGCTGTGTCCCATCCTTCCTCACGGCAGGGTAAGGATTTCTGCG
>NZ_JBIUBB010000004.1:22202-57215 GCF_044547795.1 Nocardia sp. NPDC052316 | reverse complement strand
CGCCGGTGTCGGTGACGACAAGGGTGTGCTCGAACTGCGCGGTCCACTTGCGATCCTTGGTGACCACGGTCCAGCCGTCGTCCCAGATCTCGTAGTCGATGCCGCCCAGGTTGATCATCGGCTCGATGGTGAAGGTCATGCCCGGCTCGATGATCGACTCGATGGCAGGCTGGTCGTAGTGCAGGATCACCAGGCCGCTGTGGAAGGTGGGGCCGACGCCGTGCCCGGTGAAGTCGCGGACCACGCCGTAGCCGAAGCGGTTGGCGTAGGACTCGATGACGCGGCCGATGACGTTCAGCGCCCGGCCGGGCCGGACCGCCTTGATCGCCCGCATGGTGGCCTCTTCGGTCCGCTCGACCAGCAGCCGGACCTCCTCGTCCACGTCTCCGGCGAGGTAGGTCTTGTTGGTGTCGCCGTGCACGCCGTGGATGTAGGCGGTGACGTCGATGTTGACGATGTCGCCGTCCTCGATCACCGTGGAGTCCGGAATGCCGTGGCAGATCACCTCGTTCAGCGAGGTGCAGCAGGACTTCGGGAATCCCTTGTAGCCCAGGGTCGACGGGTAGGCGCCGTGGTCGCACATGTACTCGTGCGCGATCCGGTCCAGCTCGTCGGTGGTGACGCCGGGCGCGACGGCCTTGCCCGCCTCTTCCAGTGCCTGTGCCGCGATCTTGCTCGCGATCCGCATCTTCTCGATCGTCTCGGCCGTCTGCACCCAGGGCTCGCGCCCCTCGTTGACAGTCTTCTTCCACGCGTACTCCGGGCGCTCGATCGTGCGCGGGACCTCGCGGGTAGGTGACTGGATGCCGGGGACGAGCGGCTGGCGAGTGCGGACAGACATGCGAACAGAGTAATCGGACCGCGCGCGCAGCGGCAGCGCCGGACCGACACGGCGCTGCGGCACCGACCGACGGGGCGGCTCAGTGCCCCATCGACAACGCACTCGAGCGCCCAAGCGACATCGCGTCGAAGCGACCGATCACCGTTGCGCTGAGCACTGGCGGAATACCTACGGACTGCGGTCCGTTTACGGTATTGGTTGACATCGACACTACTGAGAAAAGAGGCTCGACCGTGGAATTGGGACTCACGACCTTCGCCGAGCTGTACCCCGTCGGCGACCGCCCCGCACCTACCGCGGGCGAGCGGTTGCGCGAGGTGGTCGAGGAGGCCGTCGCCACCGAGCGGGCCGGACTCGACGTCTACGGCGTCGGCGAGCATCACCGCAAGGATTTCGCCGCCTCCTCCCCCGCACTGGTACTGGCCGCCATCGCGGCACGCACCGAGAAGATCCAGCTGACCAGCGCGGTCACCGTGCTGAGCTCCGACGATCCGGTACGCGTGTACCAGGATTTCGCGACGCTGGACGGACTGTCCAAAGGTCGCGCCGAGCTGATGGCCGGGCGCGGGTCCTTCACAGAGAGCTTCCCGTTGTTCGGCTACAACCTGTCCGACTACGACGAGCTCTTCGAGGAGAAGCTGGCGCTGCTGCTGCACCTGCGCGAGGAAAAGCCGGTCACCTGGTCCGGGAAGTTCCGCGCGCCGCTGCGCGACGCCATCGTCTACCCGCGCACCGACGACCGGCCGCTGCCGGTGTGGATCGCGGTGGGCGGCAGCCCCGAGTCGGTGGTCCGCGCCGGACTGCTCGGACTCCCCTTGGCCATCGCGATCATCGGCGGTCAGCCCGCACGGTTCAAGCCGCTGGTCGACCTGTACCACCGCGCCCTCGCCGAGGGCGGCCACGAGAAGCAGCCCGTGGCGGTGCACGCCCACGGTTACATCGCCGACACCGACGAACAAGCCGTCGCCGACTTCTACGAGCCGTACGCATTGGCCATGAGCGTCATCGGCCGCGAACGCGGCTGGGGCCCCATGACCCGCCCCCAGTTCGAGGCCCTGCGCTCCAAGGAGGGTTCCCTGTTCGTCGGCACCCCTGACTACGTCGCCGAAAAGGTCGCCGACATCCGCGACACCCTCGGCCTCGACCGCTTCATGCTGCACACCAGCGTCGGCACCCTCCCGCACGAAAAGGTCCTGCGCAACATCGAATTGCTGGGTGAGAAGGTAGCCCCGCAGGTGCGCTGAACTATTGGGTGAGCTGTGCCTCGAAGGCGATCCGGTCGCCGCGGTAGAGGCCGCGGACGCGCTCGATCGGATCGCCCGCGGCACTGGAGATCCAACAGTTGGTTGCGCGGCGCGCGAAGGACTCGGCGGGTCAGCGGGATTGGAGCCAGGCATAGAAGGCCTCGGCGTCGAGTTCATTGCCCGCCAACGCTGGGGTCGCTTCCGAGGAGATCACGGTGACGTGAGTTCGCGTCCAGGCGAACCAGGTATGGGTCGGGTAATCGAGCAGCAGTCGCGCACTGGCGGCACGTGGCCGGCTCGTCTCCTCTACTCCCGTTGCCATCGCCCGTGGCAGATACGGTGGCGACGGTTCCAACTGCAACGTGTCGGCGGCATTGCGCCCGGCCACCCGAACCGGTACCGCGATGTAGGACTCGATCCCGGCACGCTCGAGGGAGTGTCCGGCGTTGTCGGCGGACGACGGGTAGGTCGCATACACCATGACCGGGGCGCCGGCTCGCCGAAGTGTCGCGGCCTCAACATCACTCGACGCACCCGACGATCGAAGGAACGATCCGACGAGACGCTGTGCCGCCGAAGTGTCGATCGCGCTGTCGATGGCACTGCCGTCCGGCTCGCTGTCCCACACCGTCGCGGGTGCACCGTGATCCGCACACCCCGACAGGCCCACACCAACAACCAAGAGCCCGATCGCGATGCGCAGGACCGATCCACTCATCGGAGTGCGATGCCGTAATCCTCGCCGAACCACGTCCAGTCCGAATTCCGGGCGTAGGAGTCGAGCGACTGCGTCACGCTGCGCCGCGAGGTGGGCCAGGGATCCCCATAGGTGACGGTGCCGGCATCGGCGTCGAAGCCATATATCACCTGCGCGTGCCCGCCGCCTGCCGTCCACGCGATGCCGGTGAGGATCGGCCGGTCGGCCGAGATCTCATCGATGACCTTGGCCATCGACAACGGCGCACCGACGGCCGCGGCGAAACCGATCCCCCGGAAAGCGGACGCGATCTGCTCGAGCGACGCCTCCTCATCTGGGCAGGCGCCCTCGGCGCTGACACCGTGTACCAGTGCGCAATATTGATTCTGGCTGATCGGCCGGTGCAGATACGTGGCTATCGACGAGCCGTCGGCGGCCCAGCACCACCGATCCGCGATCTGGGTCTGCTGGAGATACGGCAGGGTCTGCGCGCCGAAGGCGGCGGCGCGAGGTTCCGGAACCCGAGGCAGGTTCGGCGTCACCACCAAACCGTAGGAATGCCCGGCGGCATTCCGCTCGGCGGGACCCGGCTCGGCGACGGCGGAGCCGGGCAGTGCGCAGGCGAGGAACATCGAGACCAGGCAGCACAGCTTCCATTTCGGCGTCACAGCTCATCCTTCCGAGCGGAAATACCATCGCACGGTACATATCCGCGCTCCCGGCCGCAATACCACCGCATCGGACCATAGTACGAATGGGCGACTTGGGTGAATTTACTTGTGCGACACCGCCGTTAACCGCGACTTAAAGGAATCAAGGTGACTTTTATATTGTAGTCGCCGAAATGCCGTGGAACACTCCCTGTTCAGTTCACCGATCATTCCATCCGGAAGTGATGGGTCATGGGGCTCAGCAGGAGGAACCTTGCACTATTCGCGCTTGTCCACCGCTTTCGTATCCATACTTGGAATCAGCCTCGCGGTGACCGGTACCGCGCACGCCGCCCCGGACTCACCCGCGCCGCAGATCAAGCACCACGCATTCGGACTCGACCGCGCGGCCGCGCACGACAGCCTCGGCCGAGACACCACCGTCGGTTCGGCGCTGCCGGTTCAACTGGGCGCGGCCGGTGCACCACCGGCCGCATATTCGCTGCGCCAGTACGCGTTACCCGCGGGCGACCAGGGGCCGGTCGGATCGTGCGTCACCTGGGCGACCGGATATACCGGGTACGGAGTGCTGATGAACGAGCAGCAGATCGCAGGCGATCCGATGGCTCCGATGTTCATCTACGCGCAGATCGCGCAAGGCAGCGATCAGGGCACCTACGCCGGAGTCGCGTTACCGCTGGAACAGCAGCAGGGCATCGACACCAAATCCGACTATTGGCAGGGCGATTTCGACTACACGACCCAGCCCGACGCCGCGGAACGCGCGAACGCCACCCACTACAAACTGTCCGGAGCACAGGACCTCACCAAGGGCGATATCGTTACCAACATCAAGAAAGCGATCGCATCCGGCCTGCCGGTCCCCTTCGGCTTCGACGCCAGGGAAAGCTTCGAAGCCCTGGACAGCACCAATGACAACTACAACCCATCGGCTCGCGAGAAAATCCTCGGCGGCCACGAGGTCACCATCGTCGCCTACGACGCAAAAGGCGTGACAGTCGAGAATTCCTGGGGCCCGAACTGGGGCAAGAACGGTTTCTTCACCGCCCCTTGGTCCTTCATCACCGGCGCCGATGTGAACGAAATCCACTCGATGGGCCGATTGCTTCCCGCGTGACGGCGGCCATCGGCGTGGGCTATTGGGTGAGGTGCGCCTCGAAGGCGATCCGATCGCCGCGGTAGAGGCCGCGGACGCGCTCGATCGGGTCGCCTTCGGCGTCGAGGCTGCGGCGGTGCAGCAGCAAAAGCGGTAGGGCCGTGGTGCATTCGAGCAGGGCGGCCTCGCGGGGTGAGGCGAGGACCGTTTCGATGCGTTCGGTGGCCTGCCCGAAGACCACACCCGAGCCGCGCACGGCCGCGTACAGCGAGGTGCTCGGGTCGTAGGTGGTGCGCAGGTCGGCGAAGCGGTGCAGCGGCAGGAAGGTGCTTTCCAGGCCGATGCGTTCGCCGTCGGCGAGTAGGACGCGCTCCAGGTGCATGACCGAAGTGCCCACGGGCACCGCGAGATCGCGGGCGGTGTCGGGGTCGGCGGGGACGTCGTCCCAGCTGACGAGCAGGCGGCCGGGGACGCGGCCGTAGCTGATGGCGCCCTCGGTGTAGGAGCGAAGCGACAGCGGCTGCACCATTTTGGGGCGGGAGACGACCGTGCCCCGCCCTTGCCTGCGAATTCGGCCTTCCACCAAGAGATCTCGCAATGCCTGGCGAACGGTCTCCCGCGCCACCTCGAAGCGGACGGCCAGGTCACGTTCGGAGGGCACCGGATCGCCCTCGTTCAGATCACGCAGCATCGTCTCGAGTCCGGTGCGCACGCGGTACGACTTCGGCAGCCGGTCGGGCAGCGCGAATTCGGCTCGCTCGCCACGCGTGTCGCCGGGCGTCGCGTCGGCACCGACCTCCGTTGCTTCCATGCGGCACAGCCTACCCGCAATTGGTCTATACCAATTATTAACCTGGCGTTCGCACAGGCAACACCGCTTGGTCTAGACCAATGTGCACCATGGGGTCCATGCGATTGGTCATCATCGGAGGTGGAATCCTCGGCACCGCACACGCCCTGGCCGCCGTCCGCCGCGGTCACGAAGTGGTGCAGTTGGAGCGGGAGACCGAGGCCCGCGGCGCCACGGTCCGCAACTTCGGCCTCGTCTGGGTCTCCGGGCGCTCCGCCGCCGAACTGGAGCTGACGCTGCGCTCGCGCGAGCTGTGGGAGGAGCTCGGCGGCAAGGTCCCCGCCGTCGGATTCCGTCCCGCCGGATCAATCACGCTGGTGCGTACCCCCGCCGAACTCGCTGTCGCCGAAAAAGCGGCGACCGGACCGACCGCCGACACCCGCGGCTTCGAACTGCTCGATCCCGACCGAGTGCGCGCGATCAACCCCGCACTGCGCGGGAAATTCCTTGCCGGACTGCACTGTTCGACCGACGCCGCGGTCGAGTCGCGCCAGGCGCTACCCGCGCTGCGCGCCTACCTGGCCGCTACCGGCCGATACACCTTCCACGCGGCCACCGAGGCCAGGTCGGTCCTCGACACCGCCACCGGCGCCATCGTGGTCGACGATCATGGCCGCCGCCTCGAGGCCGATCTGGCGCTGGTCTGCCCCGGCGCCGCGCACAGCGGGTTGACCCGCGAGCTGGTCGAGGAGCTGCCGGTGCGCCGGGTTCGATTGCAGATGATGCAGACCGCGCCGCTCGGCGAACCGCTCACCACCGCCATCGCCGACGGCGACAGCTTCCGCTACTACCCCGGCTTCGCCGGCGCCGAGGTGGACACGCTGAACCGGGAACAGTCCCAGTCGGCGACCGCCGCCGAGCACAAGATGCAGTTGCTCTGCGTGCAGCGGTTACACGGCGGGCTGACCATCGGCGACACCCACGAATACGACGAGCCGTTCGCCTTCGACGTGGACGAGGCACCCTACGAGCACCTCACCGCGGTCACCGAGGAACTACTCGGACGCGCGCTGCCGCAAGTGGTTCGGCGCTGGGCCGGCGTGTACAGCCAGAGCGTCGACCCGACCGCGATCGTCACCCGCGCCGCGGCGGGCGAGCACATCTGGGTGATCACCGGCCCCGGCGGCCGCGGCATGACCCTCGGCCCCGCACTCGGCGAGCACACCGCCGACCTACTGAACTTGTGAGGATCGCAGTGTCCGACAACGCTATTCAGCTTGCCGTCCTGGACATGGCGGGCACCACCGTCGCCGACGGCGGGCTGGTCCTGCGCGCCTTCGAGGCCGCCGCCACCGCGGCGGGCATCGCGGCGGACGGCCCGGAACGCGAGCAGGCCCGCCAGTACGTGCTGGACACCATGGGCCAATCCAAAATCGCGGTGTTCCGTGCCCTGCTCGGCGATGAGGGTCGCGCGCAGGACGCCAACCGGGCCTTCGAGTCCGCCTACGACGCGCTGATCGACGAGGTCGAGATCACGCCGATTCCCGGTGCCGCCGAGGCGATCGGCGAGCTGCGTGGTGCCGGTGTGCGGGTCGCACTGACCACCGGGTTCAGCCGGACCACCCAGGACCGGCTGCTGAACGCGCTGGGCTGGACCGACATCGCCGACCTCACCCTGGCCCCGTCCGACGCCGGGCGTGGCCGCCCCTACCCCGACATGGTCCTCACCGCGCTGCTGCGCCTGCACGCCGACGCCGTCGATCGTGTTGCCGTGCTCGGCGATACGTCCAGCGATATCGCCACCGGTCACGCCGCGGGAGCCCGCATCGTCGCGGGCACGCTCACCGGCGCACACGACGCAGCGCAGCTGCGCGCGGCGGGCGCCACCCACGTCGTGCCGTCGGTCGTCGAGTTCGCCGAACTGGTGCTGGCCGAGCACAGCTGAGCCGTTCCGGCAGCCGCCGGCGCATCCCCCTTCGACTCCGACAACTCCTCACAAACCGAAAGTTGTAGTCATCGTGCGTACTTCGTACCCGCGGGCCCGCCTGGCGCGCACCCTCGCCCGCACCGCGTTGCTCTTCGCCACCGCCACCACCGTCGCGGCCACCGCCGCCTGTGGTGGCACCGGCACCGAGAGCTCGAGCGGCAAGACGGTCACGGTCTACTCCGCCGACGGCGTCGGCAGCTGGTACCACACCCAGTTCGCGGAGTTCCAGCAGCAGACCGGCATCGCGGTCAACCTGGTCGAGGCGGGCTCCGGCGAGGTGGTCAACCGGGTCGACAAGGAGCAGGCCAACCCGCAGGCCGACGTGGTCGTCACGCTGCCGCCGTTCATCCAGAAAGCGAAAGCCAATGGGCTGCTTCAGGACAGCGGTGTCGACACCAGCGCGGTTCCGGCGGCGGACAAGGACGCAGAGGGCAAGTACGTCACCCTTGCCAACAACTACCTGTGCTTCATCGCCAACCCCTCGGTCGACACCACCGCGATGACCTGGGACGACCTGCTGAAGCCGGACTTCAAAGGCAAGCTGCAGTATTCGACCCCCGGCCAGGCCGGCGACGGCACCGCCGTACTGATCCTGCTGCAGAAGCTGCTCGGTAAGCAGGGCGCACTGGACTACCTGAACAAGCTGCAGGCCAACAATGTCGGACCGTCCTCGTCGACCGGCACGCTGCAGGCCAAGGTCGACAAGGGTGAGTTGAGCATCGCCAACGGTGACGTGCAGATGAACCTGACCACCATCAAGGAGAAGGGCGCGAAGTTCAGCGTCTTCTTCCCGGCCGCCGCCGACGGCAAGAAGTCGACCGTCGCGGTCCCCTACGTGATGGGCCTGGCCAAGGGCGCACCGCACAAGGACGACGCGAAGAAGCTGATGGAGTTCCTGCTGTCGGCCCAGGCGCAGAAGTCGCTTGGCTCGGACGCTTTCGCGGTGCCTGCCCGCGCGGAACTGCGCGATGCGCCGACCGGTTCGGGTCCGTCGCCGAGCTCGGTGCTGAAGGGCGTCGACCTGCTGCCGGTCGACTGGAACACGGTGCTCGCCGACCTCGACGGCGACCTGGCGGCCTACCAGAAGGCCACCGGTAGCTGAAACGCCGTCCATCCCAAGGGAGTCGACCATGACCACCGGTGACGCACTCACGAAGTCATCCACCACGCTGTCCCGCCCCACCACGGCCGAACCGGCGATCGTGTTCGACCGGGTCGGCGTCGGCTACCGCAGCGGCCGCAAAACCACTGTCGCACTGGCCGATTTCACGCTGCGCGTCGCGGCGGGCGAGACCGTCGCCCTGCTCGGACCGAGCGGTTCCGGCAAGTCGACCGCGCTCAAGGCACTGGCCGGCTTCGTCCGGCCGACCTCCGGCGCGGTCCGGCTGGCCGGGCGCGACGTCACCGACCTGTCGCCCGCCAAACGCGGGATCGGCGTCGTCGTTCAGTCCTACGCGCTGTTCCCGCACATGAGTGTGTACGGCAATGTCGCCTTCGGACTGAAGTCGCATCGGGTGCCGCGCAGCGAGATCGGCGCACGGGTAACCGAAGCACTGGACATGGTGGGCATGGGCGCCTACGCCCAGCGGCTGCCCAGGGAACTGTCCGGCGGTCAGCAGCAACGGGTGGCGATCGCCAGGGCGCTGGCCATCCGGCCCAAGGTGCTGCTGCTTGACGAGCCGCTGGCCGCGCTCGACGCGCAGCTGCGCCAATCCATGCTCGGCGAGCTCCAGCAGCTGCGAAAGGCGTTGCCGGACACGGCGATGCTGTACGTGACCCACGACCAGTCCGAGACGCTCGCCCTCGCCGACCGCATCGCGGTGATGCGCGACGCCCGCCTGGTCGATATCGACACCGCCGAGAACCTCTGGCGGCGGCCACCCAGCGACTTCACCGCCGCCTTCCTCGGCGGCGCGAACCTGCTGTCCTGCACGGTGAACCGGTTGTCGGGTGGTTCGGCCCTGGTCACCGTCGGCGATCGGACCCTGCGAGCCGAGGCACCCACGCCCGGTGTCGGACAGGAGAGCTGGGCCATCGACTCCCCCGCCCTGCTGTGCGTGCGCCCGCACACCGTGCGGATCGGTGCCACCTCCGAGCGAGACGCACTGCGCGGCACGGTCGTCTCCGCGGTCTGGCGCGGCGCGTCCACCCGTTTGACGCTCGCGGTGGACGGCTTGACCGACGAAGTCACCGCCGACGTCCCCGGTCAGCTCGACACCGCTGTCGGCACGGTCGTCGGTGTCCGCTTCCCCGACCCCGCCGGGGTGCTGATCCCCCGTGCGGTCGGCCGCCGATCATGAGCGCGCTCGCGGTCTTGGCGCCGACCACCGCGTCAGAAGAGCCACAACCGGCTGCGCGGCAACGCAACTGGAAGCCGATGCTGTGGAGCCTGCCGCCGTTGCTTGTGGTGCTGTTCATCGCCGTGTACCCGATCGTGCGGGTCCTCGCGGAATCCACGGTGACCCCTACCGGCCGAGACACCTCGGTCTGGTCGCAGGTCCTCGGTTCCGAGTCGTTCCGTAATGCGTTGTGGCGCACCGTGTTCATCGCGGTGAGCTCGACCGCAGGCTGCCTGGTGCTCGGCGCGTTTCTGGCGATCGTGCTCGCGTTCGTGCCGTTCCCAGGGTCGCAGGTGGTGGGCAGGCTCATCGACACCGTCCTGACGCTGCCGTCGTTCCTCATCACGCTGGCGTTCACGTTTCTCTACGGCACGGCGGGGGCGGTGAACGCGCTGATCACCCGCGTCACCGGGAACAACGAACCCGCGCTGAATTTCCTGAGCACCCCGCTCGGCGTGATCCTGGCCGAGATCACCTTCTTCACGCCTTTCGTCGTGCGCCCGCTGCTCGCGGCGTTCGCCCAACTACCGCGCGAACAGCTCGACGTGGCCGCGAGTCTCGGCGCGTCCCCGTGGCGGGTGCTGCGCCAGGTGGTGCTGCCCGAGGCGTGGCCCGCGCTCGCGGCGGGCGGCAGCCTGGTGTTGCTGTTGACGCTCAACGAGTTCGGCATCGTGCTGTTCACCGGCGCCAGGGGCGTGATCACGCTGCCTGCGCTGATCTACACCCGCGGCATCGTCACCTTCGATCTGCCAGGCGCCGCGGTGCTCGCCTCGGTGCAGGTGCTGGTCTCGCTCACGCTGTACGTCGGGTACCGGCTGGTTTTCGTCCGGTTCACGAAGAAGGAGAACTGAACCGATGCTGATGTGGACCAGACGTGGCAGGGTCGCGGTGCTCGCCGTGTTCGCCCTCGTGGTGTTCGTGGTGTTCGTCGCACCGATCGCCACCGTGGTCGCGGCCGCCCTCGCCGGGCACTGGACCGGCCCGCTGCCGTCGGACCTCGGCTCGGCCAACTTCGAGCGCGCCTTGTCCGGCGAGCAGGCCGCCAGCCTCTCGGTGAGTTTGCAGACCGCGCTGCTGGCCGGTGCCGTCTCGCTGGTCCTCGGCGCCTGGGCGGCCTTGGCGGCGCGCGAGGCACCCGGCTGGTGGCGGCGGTGTACCGACGCCGTGTTCCATCTGCCGGTCGCGGTCCCCTCGGTGGCCATCGGCCTCGGTGTGCTCATCGCGTTCAACGAGCGGCCGGTGCTGCTCGGCGGCACCAAATGGATTGTCATCCTTGCGCATTCGGTGCTCGTGCTGGCCTACGCCTTCAGCGCGGTCGCCGCCGCGCTGGATCGCATCGACCCCGGCTACCGCCAGGCGGCCGAATCCCTCGGTGCCGGCCCGGTCCGGGTGCTCTGCCAGGTCACGCTGCCGCTGCTGCTGCCTGCGCTCGGCGCGGCCGCGGGACTCGCCGTGGCACTGTCCATGGGCGAGCTCGGCGCCACCATCATGGTCTACCCGGCCACCTGGAAGACCCTGCCGGTGAGCATCTTCGCCCAGACCGACCGCGGCGAGGTGTTCGACGCGGCCGCCAGCACCACGCTGCTCGTCCTGGTCACCCTGCTGGCGTTGGTGCTGCTCGGCCGCCTGCGCAGCCGCGCCGCCCTGCGCTGATCGACCGCACTGCCTGATGTCCCGCACCCGCAACGGCCCGCGTGGCCGCCGCAGGTGTGCGACGGCGCGCGGGTTTGCGGTGGTCAGGGCGGGTGGCCGGGTCTCGACCTAGGATGGCGACGTGTCAGCACTTCCCCTGATCTTCACCGCGGGCTGGGCGAGCGGAGTCAACGCCTACGCCGTCGTGTTGCTGCTCGGCCTGTTCGGCCGCACCGGCCTGTCCGACTCGGTGCCCGAGGCGCTGCAACGCACCGATGTGCTCGTCGCCGCCGCGGTACTGTTCACGATCGAGGCGGTCGCCGACAAGATTCCGTACTTCGACTCCTTCTGGGATGCGTTACACACCGTGGTGCGGCCCGCCTCGGGCGCCGTCGTCGCGGCATTGCTTGCGGGACAGGACGGTTCGCTGTCCGAGCTGGCCGCCGGCGCGGTCGGCGGCGCCACCGCGCTGGCGAGTCATCTGGTGAAGGCCGGGACTCGAATGGCGATCAACACCTCGCCGGAACCGGCGAGCAATATCGTGACGAGCACCGCGGAGGACATCTCCGTGGCGGGAATCATCACCCTCGCCATCTTCCACCCGCTGCCCGCGGCCATTGTCGCGGGCATCCTGCTGCTGATCGGCCTGATCCTGGTGACCTTCCTCGCCACTCGCATCCGCCGCTACCTGCGCCGCCGCCGAGAGCGCAGGGCGACCAGGGCCGCCGCCGCGACCTGAGCGCAGGCCGGATCGCCGTCGGCGAAAAACCCGGTGCGGGCCGTCGTTTCGAGCTCGTTCCGCGAAACCCGGTGTGCGCGACATATCCTCACAACGACCACGGGGTGATCCCGCGACACCCGAGGAAAGGTTGGCGGTCGACGAATGGCAGCACCGGCGACGAAGCTAGTGAAGGACCTCGAGCCGTTGTCCGCGCCACAGCGGCGCCGGGCCCTCGCGACGGTGGCATTACGGTTGGCCGGCACCGCGGAGCTCCGCCCGCTGCTGACCGATCTGGCCGGGCGCGGTCACTACGAGCGGGTCCTCTCGATTCATCTCGCCGCGATCGCCGCCGACCGTGCGCACCTTGTCGGTCAGGTGGACTCGGCCGAGCAGGAGTTCGTGTCCCGGGCCATCGTCGCGCTGGTCCGGATCGGGGTCGAGCCGCCGATCCTCGTCGACCGATTGCCACGAATGGCGCACCGCACGCGGACGATGCTGTATCGCGCGATCGGGCGGCGCAGGCACAGTACGGATCTCGCCGACGCTCTGTTACCGGAGATCCGCCGCCGCTTCGGCGATGCGGAGGCGGTTCGCGTGCTGCCGTACTGCTCGACGCCGCTCGTCACCGAGCACCTGGCCGAGTTCGCCTACGCCGCGCCGAACTGGCAGACGCTGGGGCGCAGGCACACCGAGGTGGTGCTCACCTATCTGGCGGATCTCGCGGCGCAGGCGGGCGAATCCGACTGGCCCGAGCTGTGGCCGCGTATCGCCGCCGGTGCGAGCAGCTTCGCGCTGCGGGACCCGGACCGTCTGCTCGCCCTCGCCGCACAGGCGGTTCGGTACGTGCAGCCCTACGGATTGCATGCTGTCGCAGGAAAGCTGGCTCGGCACAACGCCGACGCCGTCGTCGAACTGATCCTGCATCCGAGCGGACGCGGCACCTGCCTGACCGGGCGTGCGCTGTTCACCGCCTTGCGCGAGCTGCCCGATGAGCGATTGATCGCCGTGTGCGCCGCGTATTCGGGTTACCACCAACGGCATTTCCTGCATGTCCTACCGCCGAGCCGGCGCATCGAACCGGTACGGCAGGTCTTCATCCGGCCCGGCGTCGACGCCGCGCAGGTAGACCTCGACGCCCTCGACAGCCTCCCCCGGGGTGACCGTGCCACGCTGGCCCGCGAATTGCTCGCTCGCCGAGGCGGATCCGACGATCGATCGGCCCGTGAGCGGCTGATCGCCCGGCTCGCGTGGGCGGAAGCCGAGCCCGTGCTGCGCGAGGGCATCCGCCGCCCGACCGCCGACGAGCGCGGGCAAGCCTATCCACTGCTGGTGATCGCGGCGATCGGCAGTCGCGACCCCGCCGTGGTCGGCGCGCTGTTCGAGGGGATGCGTCGGCTGCGCAACGAACAGGACCCGGTGCGGCGCACCGCTTTACAAGCGATCACTCAGATCCCACCCACCCTGTTGCGTACCGAACACCTGCCCGCGCTAGAAGAGCTGAGCACGGACGCGCTGCAAGCCCGCGATCGATCCGCCATCACCACCGGCGCGGTGGGCACCCTCGCCCGCACGCTGCTGGTGCACGGTGCCCGCGCCGGTGATCCGGCCTACACCGAGTCGGCACTGCGACTGATCGAAAGGCTTGCGGCACAATCCGTCGCACTACCGTTGTGGGAGCTGGACCGCGACCTGCCGCGCGGCGCGGAACAGCGCCTCTGCACCGCGCTGCGGCGGCGCCTCGACGGCGATGCGGCGCGCGATGAATGGGGGCTCACCCTCGACCTGGCCCAGGGACTGAACAAGCGCGCCTGGAATGTCGTGCCGTTGCAGCAGTTGCTGCTCCGGGCGTGCAGCGCGCGCAACGATTCCGTCATCCACCGCGCGGTGGATTTGGCGCTGGCCGACCGGTCCACCCGCGACGAACATCTCACCACCCTGCTGAACCGGGACCGCTCGCTCATCTCGCTACCCCGGGTGCAGCACTTGATCGCCACGCGCCGCACCGACCTGCTCGACACGGTACTCAACGGCGCCACACCTGGGCGGTTCATCGCGCCGAAAGTGCGTCTGGTGCCCGACTTTTCGGCGGGCTTCGACGGCTGGACCGCACGACAGGTCGAGTTGTACGCGCGAGCGCTCACCGCACTGGTGCGCGCCAAGGAGTCCTCGCCGTGGGAGAAAGCCTGGGCGGTGCGCCGATTGGGTCGACTACCCGGCAGCTTCGCCCGGCTCGTCGGCTACACCGAGCACCCGGAGCTCACCGTGGCCGAGGCGGCGCTCACCGCCCTCGGCCGCAGCACCGACGCCGAGGCCGCGATCGGCGTGCTCAGCGGGTACGTGGACTCCGATCGAGCGCGAGTCGCGGTGAGCGGCATCGCTTCCCGCGCACGCAGTATCGCCCCGGATCGCCTGGCGGCCGCGCTCACGCCGCTGCTGGATTCCCCGAAGATCACCTCGTTGAAGGAGGGCGTGCGGCTGCTCGCGGCGCTGCACGCGCCGGAGGCGATGGCCGTCCTCCGCGCGATCTGGGAGCGCCCGAACCAGCATCGCGATGTCCGGCGCGCGGTCGTCTTCGCCTGCCGCTGGCTGCTCGACCACGAGGACGCCTGGCAGATCCTGGATGCGGCATCGCACGACCCGGCGGTGGCTGGTGAGGCGCTGAATCTGGTGCCCGCCCTCCTGCCGATCCCGCAGCGGCACAGGATGGCCGGGCTGGTGCGGGACATGGCGGGCGGCACCGACATCCAGCTGGCCACCGAGGCGATGCGAGTACTCGGCGGATGGCAGCGCTGGGCACCCGCCGATACCGGCGACATGCTGGCGCATCGGCTCGCCGACCTCAGTGAGACGGGGCTGTGGCGTCATGCCGCGCGAGTGCTCGTCGCCAGCGACTTCCGGGCGGCGGTGCCCGCGGCGGTGGACCGGCTGCTCGCCGCCGAGGATGTCGTCGTCGCGGGCCGCGATCTCCCGGCCCGGCAACGACTCTCGACGCTACTCGGCAATCTGGGCAGCTCGGCCGGTGTGTCCGATGCGGCGCGCGAGACCGCGGTCACCGTGGCCGAGCGGCTGGCCGTCGAACCGCAGTGGCGCAGGTTCGCGATCGATCTACTGGTGGCCCAAATACGTTGGGCTGAAACGGATTCGAGCGTTCGCTCGATCCGGCAGGCGTGCGGGTTCGCGCGGGGTGCCCTGGTGGTCTATCCGGCCGAACAGTTGCGCACACGGCTGACGCGCGGCGGGCAGATGGTCGACTCCGACACCATGGCTCGGGTGGCGCGCGAATTGTCCGTGGACGTGGACAGTGCGGTCGCGTTGGCCGCGTTGGCGTTGATCGCGCAGTGCGGCAATCACTTCGGCTGGACATCCACCTGGGTGGAGCTGCTCACCCGGATGCGGACGCACGGGCAGAGCAGCGTCCGGGTTGCGGCACACGAAATCTTCACTATTGCCGAATGATTGCGGCTGAGGAGATCCCAGCGGGCGTGCCGCGCCAGTCGACCACGCGGCACGCCGGGCGGGGCGCCCCGTTGCGCCCGCCGTCACTGTGACGACGTGATCATTCAGAGAGAGTCACTGGTCGGATGACTACGCTGAACGTCGCCCTATCTGGCAAGCGACGCTGTCGGGGCAGTGTCACTATCGCGGTGCGAACATCGGTCGAGAAGATCACTGCTCAGGCAATCGACGCCGGCCACCGGCCACGTCGGTTACCAGATCAGTGTACCCATCAACAAGTTCGGCCAGGTGGTACCAATGTTTATGGGTATTGTCGCTACGCGCGCCCGAGACGTCAATGGCTTGGTTCGCGTCCACCCAGCTGCGCGCCATCCGGTCCACCACCGCACCGAGGCTTTCCGTGTGCAGCGACGCGCCGTTGCGATGCTGCGGCATTTCCTTGCCGATCCAATCGTTGATCTCGTCGACGAGTTCACCCCGGCGATAATCTATTTCGATGATCAATGCGGTGTCGCGCACCTGCTGCCTGCGCGCATGCAGTTCGGCGAGCGCATGCGCGGAACGCAGCATTTCCCGATCTTGGAAACGGCGTCCTTGAAAGGCACACAATAATTGCGGAGCTGTCGGCAGTACCCCCACGGTAGGTGCACTCATCGTGTCACCCCGAGTGCGCCCGATACCAACACGCTTTGTACCAACATAATTGGCTCTCGATTCGGTTATCCCGGTCATCGGATCGGTTGTTCACAACTAGGCTAGCTGGATCATGCTCTTACATATGCAAGAACGCAAGAGTGCGTCTGCATTGCTGCAACCGGCCGCTACGCGGGGAATCGAGCATCCGCTGCCGCGCGCTGACGACACCTCGAGCGCCACCTGAGCCGAGGGTGTCGCCGCGGATTGCGAGACAATACGAGAGCCGACTTCCACTGCACGCCAGCGTAGGTGTGCGGCGACCACGCGGAGTACGAATCGACGCTACTTCCTCCCGTTCGCGTGGATGCCGATCGGTTGCCCGCCATGCCACAGGCCCCGATACCAGCCGCACATCATGTCAAGGCGGGTTACCGCCTGCGCCGCAATCCAGCCCCGCCCGCTCAACGCATTCGGGTGAAGCTGGCGTAGTGATCACCGGTGTACCAGGCGGATCGGTCGCTGCCGGTGACGATGCGTTCGGCGTCGCGAGTCTGCCCCGGTTTCTTTATGTTGACGTCCCACTCCTGGTAGGCGATCCGGCTGCCCGCCGAGTCGGTGGCGGGCAGGCGCCCCTCCCGGTTCGACCAGACCCCACCACCTTTGGTGCCCGAACCGTCATTCGGCGGCCAGGTTCCCGCGTCGATCCGCGCCAGCGTGTCCCAGGCCCGCTGCGGCACAGCGGCACCGACCAGCATGATCGCCTCGTCCGCCCGCACCGGCCGCGCCTGCTCCGACGCACCCGTGGACAGCCCGAAGATCAGCGCCAACGCGGCCGTCACCACAACGACGATGTGCCCGAACCGCTTCGAGGTCGATCCCGCCCCAGTCATAACGCGTGAACCTACGTGCCCGATCCGAACACCAGGTTTCCCCAGGTTTCCGATCCGTGAAGCTTTGGTGCCCGGCAGCACTTTCCACCGTTCGTGGCCTATCCGCGCGCGTCACCGGATCGAATATCAGGAATGCACCCCGCGCCCGACCACATGACCACCGAGGAATTCCGCCGACACGGCCGTGCGGTCGTCGACTGGGTCGCCGACTACTGGGACCGGGTGGCGTCGCTGCCCGTGTTGTCCCAGGTGCCGCCCGGACAGGTGCGGGCCGGATTGCCGGATACGCCACCGGAGACCGGCGAAGCCTTCACCGCCGTGCTGGCGGATCTCGACTCGATCCTGGTTCCCGGGCTGACGCACTGGCAGCATCCCGGGTTCTTCGCCTACTACCCGTCCAGCACGTCGGGCCCGGCGGTGCTCGCGGAGCTGCTGTCGGCCGGCCTCGGCGTGCAGGGCATGCTGTGGCAGACCAGCCCCGCCTGCACCGAACTCGAACAGCACGTGCTCGATTGGCTCGCAGGCCTGCTCGGACTGCCCGACTGCTTCACCTTCGCGGGCAGCGGCGGCGGCGTCATCCAGGACTCGGCGTCCAGCGCCATCCTCGTGGCCTTGCTCGCGGCGCTGCACCGGATCTCGGACGGCCGCGTGCAGACCGAGGGCGTAGACCGGGCCCGCTACCGCGTCTACACCTCGACCGACGCGCACTCCGCACTGGAGAAGGCCGCACGGATCACCGGTCTCGGCACGGCGGCGGTGCGGTTCATCGGCACACGCGCGGACTCGTCGATGGACCCGGCGGCGTTGCGGACCACGATCGCGGAGGATGTTGGGGCGGGGCTCATCCCGGTGATGGTCATGGCCACAGTAGGAACGACATCGACGAGCGCCATCGACCCGGTGGACCGGATCGGCCCGATCTGCGCCGAGTTCGGCGCGTGGCTGCACGTCGACGCCGCCTACGCGGGGGTCGCCGCGGTGTGCCCGGAGCTGCGCTGGATCCAGCACGGCGTGGCCGACTACGCCGATTCCTATGCGACGAATCCGCACAAGTGGCTGCTCACCGCCTTCGACTGCGACGCCTGCTATGTCCGCGACCGCGCGGCACTGGTCGGTGCGCTCGCGGTGGTGCGCGAGTATCTCCGCGGCACTGTGCGTGAGGCGGAAGGGGTGGTGAACTACCGCGACTGGCAGGTGCCGCTGGGACGGCGGTTCCGCGCGCTCAAACTGTGGGCCGTGATCCGCTGCTACGGCGCCGAAGGGCTGCGGGCGCACATTCGGCACAGTGTCGCGCTGGCCCAACGGTTCGCCGCGTGGGTGGCCGCCGACGGCCGGTTCGAACTGATGGCCCCGCATCCGCTTTCGCTGGTCTGCTTCCGGTTGCGCGGTCCCGACGAGCCCAATCGGCAGCTGTTGCATGCGGTGAACGGGTCCGGACGAATCTACCTGTCCCACACCAGGGTTCGAGACTCCTTCACCCTCCGGCTCGCCATCGGCGGCACCGCCACCCGAGACGAACACGTCATCGCCGCATGGGAACTGCTCAGCAAGACCGCGACCGGACTGCTCGGCGACGACTGAGTGGCGGCGCGTTCCTATCGATCTGTGGACCCATCGACCAAGCCCAGTCGGCGTCGCCCCAGCGCGCGCAGCACCCGCACCGCCGCGGACTGCTGCCCGGTGGCCGCGGTACGGAGACTGGGCGCCTGCTCGCCGACGAAGCGCTCGCACACGCCCACGTGCGCCGCGTATACATCGGCAAGGGCATCCCGCATCAGCGCGGCTTCGCCGGACAACTCGCGGATCTCGCTGTAGCACTGCCACTTTCGCAGAACGTGCACCAGCGCGCGATGGTCGACGGACAGGATCCCGCTGAAACCCTGGGTGACGCGAGGAGGTTCCATCAACGGCCGCACCCGCTGCCGATACTCCTCGGCGGCGAATGCGGCAGTGAGCTGCAAAGCCGCTGCGCTGCACCGAAAGACGGCCACCGTAGCGACGAGACCAGTTGCGGCAGCCGTCGTATCGCCGAGTCGCGCCCGCGTGCAGGCGTAGCGCAGGCTCACCGTGGCGGCCTGAGTCAAGACCGCGAACAGTTGATGACCACGGACCCAGTAGTCGAGGCCGTGCCACAGTGGCTCGTTCGGTGGCTGTACCGACGGCAAGCCGAGCGTGGGGAACGCTGCGGTCAAAGCGGCGCACAGCTCCTCGTGCTGATAGCTCGGCGTATGTGCGACAACGGCTTCGACGACAGTGGCGAACGCGGCACGCCAGAGCGTCTCGACGTCGCCTGCCACCCGCCGGATGCCGAAGAACTCGTCATGTTCAGCCTCGTCGGGGGTGCGCGTATGCGTTGCCGCGCACGAGACGGGCGGGGGCTCGTCGTGCGCGGCTCGGCGGTGGAACATCGTCAGTCGATCCGGAAGAGCGTGCGGGTGCGCAAGCAGCATCGGCTCCGCTCGCAGACACCTCCGCACCGGAGGGTCCGGCATCCGTCAGCGGATGTGGAACGTTCCGGTGAGCGTCCCGACGGACGCGCCCGGACAGGTACCCGCCAGCTCCACCTCGTTTTCGTCTATTGCCTCATGGCCCTTGAAGTGGCCCGACTCGATGTCGATCGGGAAGGTTCCGGGGCCGGAGCCACCTTCCTTGAACTGATTTTTACTGGTCTCACTGACGTCACTGAATGTTCCGTCCGACCAGGTGATCCTCCCGCTACCTTCGTGCGCCTCGACCGGTCCGTCGCATGCGACGATCTCAGTCCCCGTGAGGTCCATCCGGATCGGCTTCGCGTTTATCTCGGAAATGCCTGGACCGGTGCAGTCGCTGAAGGTGACCGAAGCCCGCCACAAGACGGGCAGAGCTACCGCCCCGATGCCGGCGTTGAGCCAGGTAACGTCGCCGGTCTCCGTACACGTGATGCTCGACTCGTCATCCGCTGCACTCGGCGCGGCTGCCCCTGGCGCGACGAGCAGGTTTGCGCCGAGCGTTACGCCTGCGACTGCGGCGCCGATCAAACGGTAACGGGAGGACATGAAGTCTCCTTTGCTCAATTTGTGCTCACCGGCGGATCGCTCGAAACCCGAGTCGTCGATCCGGGTCGTGACTACCGACCCAACACGTATTCGTCACCGACAGCGCGCTGGATCTGCCCGATCGGCAGCGACCGAACGCAGCGTTACGACTGCCGGCAGCGGAGCAGGTGATCGAGTTGCGCCGCGACTCGGTCGAGCGGGGTGACCGAGCGCGCGGCGATGGACATGACCACCGCACCTTCGACAGCGGCCACCGCGGTAGTCGCTAAAGACGCGGCGGTCGCATCGTCGAAGTCCTCGGCGATCAATTGCTCGGCGATCAGCGCCTCCCACTCGGCGAAGGCCTCCGCTGCGATGGCAGGCGCCGCAGGCACTTCCGACCCAGCCAAGGCCGCCGCGACCACCGGGCAGCCCGCGGTGAAGTCCGCGTTCACCAGCGTGTCCTTCCACATCCGCACGAAGTCGGCGAGGCGCGCGGCGGCGGTGCCGGACTCCGCGGTCGCGGTGATGGCCGCGGCCAGCACCTTGCCCGCTGTCCTGGTGGCCTCCTCGACCAGCTGTTGCTTGCCGCGCGGGAAGTTCTGGTAGATCGACCGGCGGGCGGTGTTGCTGTGTGCGAGCAGCTCGGTCATGCCGGTGCCCGCGACGCCACGACGGCGGATCAGGTCGATCGTGCCCATGATGAGCCGCTCACGGGGACGCATCGTCATGGTCGCAGCTTACCCACGTCAGGCTTGCGGTAGACCGATCATGCTACTACCGTGTAGGAACCCGTGACCTTTGGTAACAGCAACGGTCCAGCTCGCCTCGGCGAGGCTCGATCATGGAGGAACACATGACCGCTCTCGTCGCGCCGGACGCGGACCACACCTTCGACGCGATCGTCGTCGGCGCGGGCATCGGTGGCATGACCGCCGCCGCGTATCTGGCGGCGGCCGGTAAGCGGACCTTGGTGCTCGAGGCCTACGACGTGATCGGCGGCTGCACCCACGTGTTCCGACGAGCGGGCAAGTGGGAATTCGACGTCGGGGTGCACTATCTGGGCGATTGCGGGCCGAACGGCCAGATCCCGACCATCCTGCGCGGTCTCGGAGTGGACAAGAAGATCGAGTTCTTGCCGCTGGACCCCGACGGTTTCGACACCATCGTCTTTCCCGACCTGACGCTGAAGATCCCGCGGGGCTGGGACAACTACCAGCGCAACCTGATCGAGGCGTTCCCGGCCGAGGCACGAAGGATCCGCAGGGTGGTCGGCATTCTGCGGCGGATCGGCGCGAGCATCGACCACAGTCGCACCCCGGCGTCCCTGCTCGGCAACGCGAAGTTCTTGCTGGCGGCCGGTATGCACGCGCCGTGGGCGATGGTTCCGCTGACCCAGCTGTTGAACGCGCATCTGCTCAGTCCCCCACTGAAAGCCGCGATGTCGGTGCAGTACGGCACCTACGCCAGCCCACCGCATCGCACCCCCGTCGCGGTGCACGCGTTCATGCTGCAGAACTTCCTCAGCGACGGCGCCTGGTTCCCCAAGGGGGGCGGACAAGTGCTCTCGACCCGGCTCGGCGAGGTCGTCGTCGCCAACGGCGGACAGATTCGTACCCGGTCCGCGGTGCGCCGCATCGTGGTCGAGAACAAGGCGGTCGCGGGCGTGGAGCTCGAGGACGGCACCGGATTCACCGCGCCGATCGTGGTCTCCAATGCCGATATCAAGCAGACCTATCTCGAGCTCGTCGGACGAAAACACCTGCGCCGCAACACCATCGCGCGGGTCGAGCGGTTGCGGATGTCGCAATCGTTCTTCAACTGCTATCTGGGCGTCGACATCGATCTGAGCACCAGGATGGCCAACACCAACTTCTACTCGCTGCCGACCTCCGAGGACGTCACCTCGCTGTTCCAAGCCCTGTCCGAGAACAAGCCGGGCTACACCAAGGACGAGCGCATCGCCGAGGCTCGAAAGCGGTTGCCCGCGTACGTGAGTGTCACCACGGTCAAGGACCCGGACAATCCGCACGGCGCGCCGACGGGCTCCTCGGTACTCGAGGTGATGACCCTCGTCCCCAGCGAGCCCGAATTCTGGGGCTTGCCCGCCTGGCCCGCGGCCGGCGACGACAGCTATCAGCGCAACCCCGAATACCTGCGCGTGAAAGCGGCTTTCACCGAGATCATGATCGCGCGGGTCGCCGAGGTCATCCCCGGCATCGCCGAGCACATCGTGTGGTGCGAGGCGGCCACCCCGCTGACCCAGCACCGCTACACCCGCGCCACCGCGGGCACGCCGTACGGAATCGAACTGTCCCTCACCCAGTTCGGGCCGTTCCGGCCGGGTACACGCACCGAAATCGACGGCCTGTTCCTGTGTGGCGCGAGCACCGCGTGGGGCCCCGCGGTCGAGGGCGCGATGCTGTCCGGCCTGCATGCCGCGGGGGCGGCGTGCGGGCGCGACCTGGACGCGGAGATCCGCGCCGGAAAGGTCCTCGGCGTGGCCGACCATGCCGCCGACCCCGCGAAGTGGGAGCCACTCGCGGCGGCCAAGAAACTCGCGGTCCGCACCGCGCGGATGGCCGCCGCACGATCCTGAACCCGTTGCCCAGCAGAAGGACTCAGCATGACCTCCGCCGCCACCCTGGCCGACCCGCTCGCACTGCCGTGCGGCCAGATCCTGCCCAACCGACTGATGAAATCGGCCTTGAGCGAAGGCTTGGGCAACCCCGCCAACGCACCCGACCAGCGACTCACTCGGCTCTACACACGGTGGGGCGCAGGCGGTTACGGATTGGTGGTCACCGGCAATGTGATGGTCGACCGTGGTCATCTCGGTGAGCCGGGCAATGTGGTGGTCGACGACGAGCGCGATCTCGACGCGTTGACCGCCTGGGCGAAGGCGACCCACGACGGCGGCGCGCCGATCTGGATGCAGATCAATCACCCTGGCAGGCAAGCCAATCCGTTGGTGACCAGGACCCGGCCCGTCGCACCGTCGGCGATCGCCCCGAAGATTCCCGGCATGCCGACGCCGCGGGCGCTCACCGACGCCGAGATCGAAGACATCATCGACCGCTACGCGACCACGGCGCGGATCGCCGAGATAGCGGGGTTCGACGGCGTGCAGATCCACGGAGCACACGGATACCTGGTGTCGCAGTTCCTGTCCCCACTCGCCAACCAGCGCACCGACCGGTGGGGCGGTAATCCCGGGCGCCGCATGCGCTTCGCCGTCGAGGTGGTCCGTCGCATTCGCGCCGCCGTCGCGCCGGGCTTCGCCGTGGGGATCAAGCTGAACTCCGCCGACTTCCAGCGCGGGGGTTTCACCGAGGACGAGTCGCGCGGGGTCATCGAACGCCTCGCCACCGAGGGCCTCGATCTGATCGAGATCAGCGGCGGCAGTTACGAATCCCCCGCCATGATGGGCCGCAAGGACGCACCGGCGGCGAGCACGCAGGCCCGCGAGGCCTACTTCCTCGACTACGCGCGGACCGCCCGCGCCGCCGCTGGCACGCTGCCGCTCGCCGTCACCGGCGGGTTCCGCTCACGCACCGCCATGGCGGACGCCGTCGCCTCCGGCGGCTGCGACGTGATCGGCATCGGCCGACCGACCTGCCTCACCCCCGACGCCGCCGATGCCGTACTCACCAGCCGCGACGAACGCCTCCGCACCGTCGGCATCGCGATGGGGCTGCGCGGCCCGCTGTCCAAGGTCACCAGCCTGCGTTCGCTCGACGGCGCGCTGGACCTGCAATGGCACACCGATCAACTGCACCGCCTCGGCGCGGGCAACGACCCCGACCCCGCCCGGCCCTGGTGGAAAACGACGTTCAGCATGCTCAACCGCAACGGCCTCGACGCCTTCCGCCACAAACGCGGCTGAAAAACCTACTGAGCGAGAACCTAAAACCTTGGATTGCAGCGAGATCGAAAGCGGTACGCTTCCTCTACGAACACGCTCCCGTGGCACTTCTGCCGTCGACGTGGACTTTCCTCACCGACCCGCGAGTGCGCCGCGCAGCGCGCAGACCGAAGGGAAGTGGTCATGGCAGGCAAGCGCACCGTCCTGACCGTGCGATTACGCCGGTTGGCCTCGATGCTGCAAGTCATGCGCGAACAGGCCGGGCTCAGCAAAGAGGACGTGAGCGCGAAGACCGGTATCAACGTCACCACGCTGTACCGGATCGAGACCGCGCAGGCGCGGCCACAGCGGCGCACCCTCCAGGCGATGCTCGACCTGTACGGCGTCACCGACGAGCAGCGCGAGGACGCGATGGAGTTGCTGTCGGACGCGCTCAAGCCGGGTATGTCGCGAGCGTACGAGGGCAGCGTGTCCGAGGTGTACGCGGCGTACATCAATTTCGAGGCCGAGGCCTTGTCCGCGCGGCACTACCAGACCTCCACCATCCCAGGGCTTTTACAGACGATGGAGTACGCGACCGCGGTGATCGACACCTCGATGCCGAAGGTGGAAGCGGCGATCATGGAGGACCGGGCGCGCGCCAGGATGGACCGAGCGGCCAACCTGACCAAGGAGGACCCGCTCGAGCTGTGGGTGGTGATGGACGAGGCCGCGATCCGGCGCACCGTCGGCGGGCCCGCCGTCATGCACGGCCAGCTCGATCGGCTGCTCCAGGAAACCAAGCGCAAGAACGTGATCCTGCAAATCCTGCCCTTCGACGCGGGCGCGCACCCCGGCATGGCAGGCTCGTTCACCCTGCTCGACTTCCACGATCCGGCCGACCCGGAACTGGTGTACGTCGAGGGCATCGCGGGCGACGAACTCATCGAGGGCCACCCCGAGATCCGGCGCTTCGGCGTGATCTTCGACCAGCTGCGCGCGATGGCGCTGAGCCCGCGCGACTCCGCGGAGATGATCATGGACGCCGCCGCGCGGATGGGCGACTAGCCGCGGCTCGCACGCCGGTAGCCGATGGCGGCGGGCACCGCGAAGACCACGATCGCGCCGACCGACCACGCCACCGTGGCCAGCAACGGGGTTCGTACCGGCCCGCCGAGGGACAGCCCGCGCATGGCGTCGATCGCGTGGCTCATCGGCTGGTGCGCGACGATCGGCTGCGCCCAGCGCGGATACGCGGCCAACGGCACGAAGCCGGTGCTGAAGAACATCATGAGCGACGATCCGAGCGACACCGCCTCCACCAGTGCCGCTTTCGCGCTGTAGACGGCGACCGCCGTGACCAGCGTCGCGAAGCCGAGCCCATACAGCAGCGGCACCCCGAACAGCGCGATACCGGCGAGCAGGCCCTGTTCGAATCGGAAGCCGAGCAGCATGCCAACCCCGAACAGCACCATGGTGCACAAAAGGATTCGGACTCCCTCCGCGAGGATCCGCGACGCCAGCCCGGACGCTCGATGCACCGGCAGCACCCACAATCGTGCGAGCAGGCCCTGATCGCGTTCCCGGCCGAGCGTGATCGCACCGGCCAGCGACCCCGACATCACCCCGACCAGCGCCACCATCGGCACCGAGCCGTACAGGGCGCTCGCGCCGGCGAACACCGAAATCTGCTTCCCGAGCACGGTATTCAACACGATCAGCAACAGGGCCGGAAACACCAGCGACTGCACCATCGTCAGCGGGTCGCGCCACCAGCGCAGCAGCAGCCGCCGGGTTTGAATGACGGTCTGCGGCACCAGCAGCCGCCAGGTCTCGGTGTGACCGTGCACTACAGGCAGATTCGCCGCGGCTACCCGATCATCCGTCTGAGTCATCCCGCCCTCCGCACGGCGACGACCGCACTCAGCGCGCCGAACACCACGAGTATCCCGACCGCCCAGGCCAACCCTGGTCCGAGCACCGGCCAGCCGACGACGCCCGCGTTGCCGCTCGGATCACCGGCCAGCGCGCGCAGACCGTACACGAACTGCGACACCGGCTGATTGCGCGCGAAGAGCTGAAGCCAGGACGGAAATTGGTGCGCAGGCGCGATACCGGTGGACACCAGGCCGAGGATCAACTGCGGGAAGATGAGCGCCTGCGTGATCGCCTCGGGGCTCTTCGCAAGGCTGCCGATCAGGTCGGCGCCCAGACAGAACGACAGCGCGATCAACAAGGAGAGGGCCATGAAACCCGCTGTATGCCACCAGCTTCCATAGAACCTGACGCCGATCACCAGTCCGCACAGCACGGCGACCGCCAATGAGACCACGGCACGGTACATAGCCGCCGTCACCCGCGCGGCGAGCGGCGCCGTCGCGGGCATCGGCATGGAGCCGAATCGGACGGTCAGCCCATCCTTGGCATCGCTGGCCGCGCGGAACGCGGCCGAGGTCGCGCAGAAGGCCACCGCCTGCATCACGATCATCGGCATGAGGAACTGGGCGTAGCTGCTGAGCCCGTGCCCGTACCCGCTCATCACCAGATTCAGCGGCACATAGAACCCGAGGGTGAACACCGTCGGCGCGACCACGGCAGTCACCAACTCACCATTGCGCCAGGACGGCCGGATCAGGCGGCAGGTCAGCACCCACCACTGGGCGGCCGGCTCGATCCGCGGCCGCGACTGCACCGTCAGCAGGTTCATCTGCACGCTCTCATCCTGCGGATATCCGCGCCGGTTCGCCGGGAACCGGCACTTGTCCGCATGTCGCGGGTGACTGTCGTAGGAGATACCGAGACAGCGCGCATTTCGGTTCATCGCGTCGCGCGATTTGCCGCGAAAGTAAAAGTCGGTCGACTACTTTCGAGTGGTTCGGGGTACTTCATCCATCTGTTCGAACATCGGGAGGGACCGCATGGCCGAGGTCACCGCACAGCGGGAATCGCAGCCGGAGCTCAAGCGGGTGATGGGCCCGGGACTGCTCTTGCTGTTCGTGGTCGGCGACATCCTCGGCTCCTCCATCTACGCGCTCACCGGCAAGGTGGCCAACGAGGTCGGCGGCGCGGTGTGGGTGCCGTTCGTGGTCTCGTTCCTGGTCGCGCTGGTCACCGCGATGAGCTACCTCGAACTGGTCACCAAATACCCGCATGCGGCGGGTGCCGCGCTCTACACGCACAAGGCCTTCGGCATCCAATTCCTGACCTTCATGGTCGCGTTCGCGGTGATGTGCTCCGGGATCACCTCGGCCGCCACGGCGTCGCGTGCCTTCGCAGCCAACTTCGCCGCGGCCTTCGACCTCGACCTCGGCAAGGGCATCGCGATCACCCTGGTCGCCCTGGCCTTCATGATGGTGGTCGCGGCGATCAACCTGCGCGGGGTCAGCGAGGGCGTCAAGCTCAACGTCCTGCTCACCTGTGTCGAGCTCACTGGTCTGCTGATCGTGATCGGGATCGGCTGCTGGGCGCTCGGCGCCGGTGACGGCGACTTCGGCCGGGTCGTCGAGTTCGACACCGGCGACCGGACCGCGGTCGGCGGTGTCATCGCCGCCACCACGCTGGCCTTCTACGCGATGGTCGGCTTCGAGGACTCGGTCAATATGGCCGAGGAGTGCAAGCAGCCGAGCCGGATCTTCCCGAAGGTGCTGCTGGCCGGGCTGGCCATCACCGCGCTCGTCTATGTGCTCGTCTCGATCACCGCGATCGCGTTGGTACCGGTGGCGCAACTCGGCCAGGGCGACACGCCGTTGCTGCAGGTCGTGCAGGTGGGTTGGCCTGCGTTCCCGACGCACGTCTTCGCTTACATCAGCATGATCGCCGTGGCCAACACCGCGTTGATCAACATGCTGATGGCCAGTCGCCTGCTCTACGGCATGGCCAGGCAGGGTGTGGTGCCCCGGCAGCTCGGGCACGTCCACGCCGGTCGGCGCACACCCTATGTCGCGATCCTGTTCACCACGCTGCTCGCGCTGTGCCTGATCGCCGTCGTCAGCGAGGTGCCCGAGCTCGGCGGCACCACCGCGCTGCTGCTGCTCGCCGTGTTCACCATCGTGAACGTCGCCGTGCTGGTGCTGCGCCGAGATCCCGTGTCGCACGAGCACTTCCGCACGCCGACCGCCCTCCCGGTGATCGGCGCGCTGACGTGCGGGTTCCTGGTGACACCGTGGACCGACCGCAATCCGCAGCAGTATGCGATCGCGGGGGTGCTGCTCGCGGTCGGGGTGGTGCTGTGGGGCCTCAACCACCTGGCGATCCGGTCCTTCCATGCCACGCCCGCCGCCACCACACCACCCGGCGAATAGTGGATCTTGTTCCTGGACAGTGCACCAACTCACGCCGGGTTCGCCCGGAGCACTAGGTGACTAGTCGCGGCACGGTGAGTAATGTGTGCCGGGATGACCAGCATGGAAGCTCGTTTCGGTGACGCGACCCGAACCGTGCCCCTCCCCAACCCGTGGAACCTGGCGCGCTATCTCGCCGCCGTCGCCGCGCACCGTGGCCGCTCCATCAGTCTGCACACCGCGCCCAAGCCGCTGCTGAACGAGATCGGTTGCGGCGGAGGCGGTCTCTGGGTCGCGCGCAAACACGACGACATCATCGTCTACGACGTCGACGCCACCGACCGCAATGCCGACCACATCATCCTGCACGAGGTGGGGCACATGCTGCTCGGTCACGGCACGACGGAATCGGATCGCAGCACACCGGTGCCGCCGACGCTGGGGCTGCTGCTGCCGTCGCTGTCGCCGCAGTCGATCGAGCATGTGCTCGGCCGGACCGAATTCGGCGTCGAGCGGGAGCGGGAGGCGGAGGTGTTCGCCGATATGACCATGGTCTACGCGACATTGCCGCAGCGCCGGAGTCGGTCGTTCCGGCTGTTCGGCCGCGGGAAATGATCACGAGCGCTCGTACGGGTCGTCCGGTAATCGCCGGATGCCGTAGCGCAGGTCGTCGATAAGGTCCTGGTAGCCGTCGGCCAGCGCCTCGATCTGCACCCAGGCGTCGTAGAAGACCGCCTCCGGGGCGTAGGCCAGCGCGGCGAACGCCTGCGCGGTCATCCCCGCGAGCCGGTCCACGATTCTGCCGACGGTTTCGGTGTGTTCGGGGGCGGCGACCTCCGGGACCGGGGTCGCCAAGGTGACCCAGCGGTCGATGGTGCGCACCAGCTGGATGCGCCGCTGATCGATCTTGACGGACTCCGTCGCCGGGGTCCGCTCGCGGACCAGATGCAGCTGCGCCAGTTCGCCCGCCGCCTCCAGCATCGGATGGTCCTCATGCGGGAAGCCGCGGAAAGCCGCGAGCAGCAGATCTTTCCCGGGAAGCGTGCGGTCGTTGCCCGGGTGGTTCAGCACAGCACACCCACCCGGCCGTACGACCGCACACCCGGGTGCCGAATACCGCGCTGCCGCCGCAGCCCATCGCGCACCTGGCACACATCGATAGCGTGAACGAGACTTCCCCCCTCCACGTCGATTTCACCTACTTCCGTTCCTCCGACACGCGCTGGTCAGCGACCTCCCCCACCAGCCTGCCGCCGCATCCATCCGGGTTCGGCAAACCTCGAGTGAGCACACCTTAATCTGCCACCCGGAACTAATGACCTGCGGCTATGCCCAACCGACGCGACAACGCAACCAATCCCGGGCGAGTCGGGCAAATCGTGCTCGATGCGCACGCAGCCGCGGCGACCGGTCCGGCGGTTGCCGCCGGGAGTTGACCGCCGCTCCGGTACCGGTGCCGCCCGCACTGTCGGTCTGTGCGGACGCTGATTACGAGAGGGCTGGCTCGGTGGTGAGGTAGTCGGGTCCGCCGATGTAGGTGGTGTGGCCGGATTCGGCGGGACTGGTGGTGGCGTCGGCCACGGCGGTGGCGAATTCGGTGAGGGTGGGCAGTGGCGCGGTGTCGCGGCGGGCGGCGACGGCGTCCGGGTTTCGACGTTCGAGGAGTTGGACGATGATGGTGCCGTCGATCATGTCGCCGGAGACGGTGTGCAGGGTGACGCCGTGAGTGGTGAGGGTGGGGATCATGGCGCGTAGTGCGTCTTCGCCCGCGCGCTTGCTGGCGGCGATGGGTTCGTACTCGGCGGGAACGGGTTTGCGGCCGTGGAAGTGCGCCTGGTGGCTGGTGACGAAGACGATGCGGGCACCGGATGGCATGTGCGGCAAGGCAAGTCGGACCAGGCGAGTTTGCGCGTCCCGGTTGATCGACATGGCGTAGTCGGCGGCGGCGTTGCGTTCCAGACCGCCGGAGGCGTTCAGGATCAGGACGTCAAGGCGGCCGAACTGCTGGGTGACGGCGTCGATGAGGGCGCGGGCGGAGTCCTCGTCGGAGATGTCGGCGCCCGCGGTGGACGCGCCGCCGCCCGCGGCGATGATCTCGTCGGCGATCGTGTTGGCGCGCTTGGCCTTTTCGCGGTAGTTGATGATCACGTGGTCGCCGCGGCCTGCGAGGATACGCGCCGTTTCGGCGCCGATGCCCCGGGAGGCGCCCGTGATCAGAACGATTCGCTGTCCGGCTGGTTCGACCACCGTCTCCCTCTCGGTTGCGGGCTCGGCGGCCCGACGAATTGCTTCTAATTCAGAATCACTATGGTAGTTCTAAATGAGAAGCGCAAGCGAGGCGAGGCCGCCCGAGGAACGGGGCGATCCAGCGAACGCACCGGTATTGGCCGCGATGGAACTGCTGGGTCAGCGGTGGATGCTGCGCGTGCTGTGGGAGCTGGAACCTGGGCGGCTCGGGTTTCTCGAACTGCGGCGCCGGATGGGCAACTGCTCCTCCAGCATGCTGTCGGTGCGGCTGCAACACCTGCAAATCGCGGGGCTGATCGTGAAGAACGCGGACAAGTCCTACGAACTCACTACCGCGGGAACCGAACTCGGCGTCGCTCTACAGGGCGTCTGGGAGTGGTCGCGGCGATGGGACGCGACACTCACCGATCCGGCCGATCGCACGGTTTGACCTTCCGCCTACCTGAGACTCCATGATGACGGGGTGGCAGAGTCCGACGGGTTGATCACGATAGGCGCGGTGGCGCGAGCGAGTGGGCTCACAGCCAGTGCGCTGCGGTTTTACGGCGACAGTGGGTTGCTGGTTCCGGCACGGGTGGATCCGCTCACCGGGTACCGCTACTACACGGCGGCGCAGCGGGAACGCGCGGCGCTGATCCGCAGGTTGCGCGCGATCGAGGTGCCGCTCGACTCGATCTCCGACATCCTGTCCGGCGATACCGAACGCGCGGAACGCCTGCTGGACGAGCACATCGGCGAGCTGACGCGACGGGCACAGGAGGCTGCCCGCGTTGCCGCGTCGATCAAACAGGCGCTCGGCGCCGGATCGACAGGCGAGGGGGTCGTGCTGTCAGCCGCAATACTGGCAACGGCTTTGGAGCAGGTGCGTGCCGCTGCGGCGAGCGATCGCGACATGCCTGTGCTCGCCGGGATTCTGGTGGAGGCGAACGCGAATTCGTTAATGCTCACCGCCACCGATCGGTATCGGCTGTCGACACGGACGGTAGTGACGCGGGATCGACAAGGTGACGATTGGGCGTTGGTCGTCGACGCGAGCGACGTCACGTCGGTCATCGCATGGCTGCGCCTGCGAGACGAAGTCATCGCCGCCCCAGGGCATCAGGCGCTGGTGCTCGTCGGTGACGGCATCGAGCGACGGTGCCGAGTGATCGATGAACCCTTCCCCGACTATCGAGCGGTGCTCTCCGGGCTAGCACCGGTACGAACGCGGGTACTCACTGCCCGAGATCCATTGCGGGATGCCCTCGAAAACCATTCCCGGACAGTGCGGTTCGAGCTCACCAAGACCGGTCTCACCGTGTCCGGTAACAACCACCGACACCCGCTCCCCGCCACGGTTACCGGCGCCGCCATCGACATCTGCTTCGACGTCGCGACTCTGCTGCCCGCGATCCATACCGCGCTGGGCCCTGATCTCATGCTCGACATCGCCGCAGCCGACCTCCCGGTCGTGCTGCGTTCCGCCACCGACGGCGACCTCACCACCCTGGCCATGCCGACCCGGCAGCCACTCGACCGATAAGGACCATCCGCCATGACAGACGACACCATGGCCGCCATCACGCAGGCGGTAACTCTCGGGCACGAAGGCCACCCCGACGCGGCCCGCGCGTCCCTGCTGGCGCTCTGGAATTCCGTTGGCCCGCAGGGTGATCCGCTGCACCGTTGCAGCCTCGCCCACTACCTCGCCGACCTGTACGACGACGCGGCCGAGGCCCTCACCTGGGATGTCCGGGCCATGGACGCAGCGGACGCGTTGACCAATACCCGCGCCAAGCAGTACGAGCCCAGCCTGGACGTCCGAGGCTTCTACCCCTCCCTGCATCTCAACCTGGCCGACAACTATCGCAGGCTGAGCTCCTTCGCCGCCGCCCAACGCGAGGTCAGCGCCGCGCGAGCCACGCTCCACACCCTCCCTGAGACCCCCTACGCCGTCATGATTCGCACTGCGGTCGAGGAGGTCGAGCAAGCAATCCGTGCCCAGAACACCCAGCCCCGATCGTCCGCACCCTCGGGCGGCAGGTAGCGCAACTATGCGGAATCGGGAGGGCACGCGTCTTTGCCACTTCAGCAGAGTCGAATGGTTGTCTGTCAAAATCAGGTAGCAACCATTCGACTCTGGTCGATTCCCTAGCGCGGCCGGATAAACGCGAACGGCCCGCACTCCCCGAGCGCGGGCCGTTGACATCAGGGTCTACTTCAGGCGGAGCTTGCCGAACAGCCCGTCCTTCTCATCCTCCGGGCCAGCGGTGAAGTACAGCGAGTCGGCGTCGCCGAGGCTTTCCCCGTTGCCGAACATCAGCGCCCACAGACCTTCGACCGCAACGGGTTTGCCGTCCGCATCGCGCAGGTAGTCGACGAACTCGCCGGTCGCGTCGTCGAAGGCGAGAATGTAGCCCGCCCCGCCGAAGTTGCCGATCAGCAGTTTGCCGCTGAGCGGGCCGAAGCCGGCGGGCGCGACGGTGACGGCCCAGGGTGCGTTGAAGCGCTTGTCGCCGTCGAGCACGCGCACCAGCTTGCCGTCGGCGTCGAACTCGGCGACCTTGCCCTTGTCCGGCAGACCTTTCGCGTCCTTCTCCTGATCCTTGTCCAGCGAGTCCTCTTCGCCGACATCGAGCTTGGCCGGGTCGGTCTCGGCAGGTTTGGTGGTGGCGTAGGCGACGAACACCCGGTTGCCGACGGTGGACACGTTGAACGGGGCGGGGTCGCCCGGCTGCACCTTCTTGCCCTTGTCCGGTGCGGCGGCGTCGATGGCGGCACCGGTGGCGAACGGGTTGGCGAAGCCCGTCGTCGGGATGAGCTGCCAGTTCTTGTCCAAGGTGCGCACCTGCGGATCCTCGCCGAAGTCGGCGGCGAGCAGCTTGTCACCGGACGGGGTGAGCGCGATGCCGAAGAACTGCATGCCCTGCGGTTCGCCGTCGAACATCAGGTTGGCGGGTCCGTCCTGCCGGACGATGGTGCCGTCGGCGGCCTGCTCGGTCCAGCCGGAGATCTTGCCGGAGTCGGTGGCGAAGATGAACCGCGCCGAGCCGCTGAGCATTTGCTGTGCACCGTTCACCTCGACCGGCTGCTCGCGCACCACGAACAGGTCGGAGGTGATCGGCGCCGGATTGAACAGCACACCGGTGGTCTTGCCGATGCCGTTGTCCGAGGTGTCGGCGTCGGCGCCGGGAATGGTGACGATCTTCAGCGGATCCTGGAACAGCTTCTGCAGCTTCGGGTCCGCGGACGCGGTCACATCGCCGACGAACTGGAACGATTTGCCGCCCGCGCCCACCCAGAAATGGCCGCCCGCACCCTTCGGCCGATCGGCGAGACCCCAGGCATTCACCATGTCGGGAAAGGTGAAAAGAGCCTGGTACTCGGCTTTATTGGCGGCCAGGTTGGTCTGCACGTATCGATTGCCGTCCAGCGCGGGCACCTCGGTGTCGGCCGGCTTGGACTCCGAACATGCGACGGCGACCACCAGCGCGGCGCCGAGCACCGAGGCGCGCAACAGACCGTTTCTCGTCCGCGCCCGCCACGCACCGGCCCCGCGCAACTCACTGCAGTGTCCGCTCATCTTCTTGTCCTTTCCGACTGATTCGCCCTGCCGGGACGAAACGCACAGCGGAGCACGCGCCATCGGCGTCGAAAGCGCATTCTCCGAGCCCGCCGACATTTGCCGGCGAGTTCTGTGGGCCACACACCACGATTGACGTTTAGGCGATGCTAACCTTAGCTCCAACAGAATTCGGCAGTATACGAACACCCCACGAACCAACAAGGTTTAGGCTGTGCGCCGTGGTCGAACCCCAACCCGCAATCGCGCCCCATCCCGATATCGCCCCCCTGGCCCCACTGCTCGGCACCTGGCGTGGCAGCGGACACGGCGAATACCCGACCATCGAGTCGTTCGATTACCTGGAGGAAGTGCGGTTCGGCCATCTCGGCCGCCCATTCCTCACCTACCGGCAGCGCACCCGCGCCGCCGACGGCAGCCGCCCGATGCACGCCGAAACGGGCTATCTGCGTTGTCCGAGCCCGGACCGGGTGGAATTGATCTTGGCGCACCCCACCGGAATCACCGAAATATGTGAGGGCGCACTGAATGTCGCCGACGGTGCGCTGCACATGGAATTCGACTCCACCAGTATCGGCCGCACCGGCACCGCGAAACTCGTTACCGCCCTTGGTCGCACCTTTCAATTGAAAGGCGACACCATCGATTACACGTTGCGCATGGCCGCCGTCGGCGAACCACTGCAACACCACCTCGCCGCCACCCTGCGCCGCGCCGACTAGCCGCCCGTAGAAAGCCGCGATCAGCCCGCCCGTAGCTAGCGGGCTCGATGAGCCGTCACCACCACCACCAGTCGCCACCACCGCCGGCCGGTCGCTACCACCACCGCCAGTCGCCACCGCCACCAGCCGCTCGCCACCGCCAGTCGCTACCATCGCCAGTCCTCGCCACCGCCGGCCAGCGGCTCGTACACCGCCAGCCGGTCGCCACCGCCACCGGCCAGTCGCCACCGCCACCGCCGCCAGCCAGTCGCCACCGCCGCCAGCCAGTCGCCACCGCCGCCAGCCAGTCGCCACCGCCGCCAGCCAGTCGCCACCGCCGCCAGCCAGTCGCCACCGCCGCCAGC
>NZ_JBIUBB010000004.1:0-22104 GCF_044547795.1 Nocardia sp. NPDC052316 | reverse complement strand
GCCAGTCGCCACCGCCGCCGCTCGCCGCTGGCCGTCAGGCCGGGTCGCTACAGCCGCCGCCAGTCACCACTGCCAGCCACAGCCGCCAGTCGCCACTGTCGCCGCCGGTCGCCACTGTCGCTGCCGCTCGCCACCGCCAACGCCAACGCCGGATAGTCGCACGAGTAGACCGCTTCGATCGTCGCACCAGGCCGCGATGGCTCACCCCGACCGCGCCGACCCCGGCGAAATACAACCGACTCGCACGCAGCCGGCGACCCCGGCAGATCCGAATACCTTCGCCGAGCTACGCCGAATTGTCGACATTATTCGGCCTGATCGCCTATTCCACGGAGTAGTTCCACCATCACCACAATCCGCGGAATCCGCATCTCGCTCGACGGTAGCCTCACCGAAGATCGCCAGAAAATGTGAACTGACGCACTTTGCCGGTCCGATATGCCATCCGTCACTTGCGCTTGTTCACCGAATCGATCCCGGTTTACGGTTCTGCTTCAGCAAACTTCCAGAAAACTCTGCGGGGCACCCTCCGCGCGGAGTATTCAGCACCATTCCCCCGTCGACACCCCTGACCCGAGGGAGCCGAACAATGAAGCGTTCCACCACAGTTCTCGCCAGTGTGGCCATCATCCTCAGCGGCGCGGCCACCGTGCAGATCCTCGACGGCGGCGACGCGGGCGCCGCGATCATGGACCACACCGCCGCGACCAGCAACCAGTCAGCGCAGGACCCGGCTCAGTAACCGGGCGGCAGCGCGGCGACCATATCGCGGGTGACCGCAACCGCATTGTCGGAGCTGCCACCCTTGACCAGCAGCGTCGCGAACGCGATATCCCCGCGGTAGCCGACGAACCACGAGTGCGACCCGCCGTCGACCTCGGCCTCACCCGTCTTGCCGTACACCTCGCCCTGATCGGCGATCCGCTCCGCGGTGCCGCCGGTCACCACCCTGCGCATCATCGCCCGCAACCCGGCGATCACCTGCGGGGAGAAGGTCGTCAGCTCGGCGTCGACGGTCGTGGTGCGCCCCGCGATCAGGTACGGCACCGGAACGGAACCGTGCGCGATGGTGGCGGCCATCAGTGCCATGCCGAGCGGACTGACCACCACCTTGCCCTGGCCGATACCGTCCTCGGTGCGTTGGATCAGCCCGTCGGCGGGCGGCACCGAACCGGAGAACGTCGGCAGACCGGCCACCGTATAACCCGGTCCGACACCGAGTTTCGCGGCGGCCGCGTGCAGTGCGTCGCCGGGCAGCCTGCTGGCCACGCTGGCGAAGGTGGTGTTGCAGGACCGCTCGTAGGCCGTGATCATCGGCACGTCACCGACCGTGAACAGGTTGTAGTTGGGAATCATGCGTTCCCCGATGGTGATTCGGCTCGGGCAGGGCAGCACCGTGTCCGGGGTGGCGAGGCCGGTGGACATCGCGGCGGCCGCGGTCACCGTCTTGAACACCGAACCCGGCGGATACTGCCCGATCGTCGCAACCGGGCCGTCCCTATCCGCCGCCTTGTTCTGCGCGATCGCCAGGATCGCGCCGGTGGACGGGCGCAGCGCCACCATCATGGTCTGCTCTTCGCGCAGGTCGACGGCGCGTTGCGCGGCGTTCTGCACATTGCGGTCCACGCTGAGCGAGAACGACGGGGCCGGTTGCGACGGCACCTCGGTGAGCACATCGGTGTCGGCGCCGTTCGCGTTCATGGTGACCACACTCCAGCCGGCCTTGCCGTCCACCTCAGCGATCACCGTCTTGCGGATCTGGGCCAGCAAATCGGGAGCGAAGGCGCGGTCGGTGGGCACCAGGTCCCACTGCGTGCTGATCACCACGCCGGGCAGGCCGATGAGATCGGCACTCACCTGGTCGAATTCGTTCTCACTGAGCAACGCGACCGGATACGCGCCGCTGGTCGCGGTGGCGGCGTCCCGGATCGATTCGGGCGTGAGCTGCGGGTCGAATCGGCGCAGCGCTCCCGCGAGCGCGGTGGCGACCGCGCCGGGGTCGCCTGCGTTCGCCGCGGTGAACGCGACCCGGGAAACCTTGCCGGGCACCAGCACATCGCTGCCCGCCTGCTCGTTCACCCGCGCGCGGGGGGCCGGGGTGGACCGCAGCGACATCGTCTGCGTGTCACCGAGTTTGGGATGGATGTTGGAGGAGGTCCAGCGCACTTTCCAGCGACCGCCGCTGCGGCCCATCTGCAATTGCCCGGTGTAGCGCCAGGTCCGATCCTTGGGCAGGCGCCACTCGTAGGTGTAGTCGACGGTCGCGGTGTCGCCGGTGACCCTGGACGAGCCGATGCGGGCCGTGAGCCGCTCGGCCTGCAGGTTGCTCCACGCGGAACCCAGTGCGGCACCGGCCTTCTCGGGCTGGTTGGTGAGCTGCGCCGCGGCCGTCAGGTCACGCTCGGCGAACGCCGAGACGAAGTCGTCGGCGGCGGGCACCGGACCCTGCGGGCCGCGCGCACAACCCGCCGCCGGCGCCGCGAGCAGCGCGACAGTCAGCGTGATGAGAAGCGGCGTTCTCAGCGGCGTAGTGCTGGTCGACATCGAAACCGATGGTAATAGCCAACGTCGGGCAAACCCCGGTGGCGCTCCGTGTTTCTTTCCACTGAAACAGTTTTCAGCGTACGGGGCTCAGTCGAGCAGCACGGTGGAGAAGGTAGCGATCTGCCGGAAGCCGACGCGGGAGTAGGCGCGGCGCGCGACTTCGTTGTAGTCGTTCACATAAAGGCTCGCGGTGCGGCCGGACGCGATCACCGCATTGGCGATGGCGGCGGTGCCCATCGTGCCGCGCCCGGTGCCGCGGTGCTCCGGATGCACCCAGACACCTTGGATCTGGCCGGTGCGCCGAGACAACGACCCCACCTCAGCCTTGAACACGACCTCGCCGTCCTCGAAACGTGCCCAGGCTCGGCCGGATTCGATCAGGCTCTGAATGCGGCGACGGTAGCCGCGGCCACCGTCACCAGCGCGGGGATCGACACCGACCTCCTCGATGAACATGGCGATCGCCGCACACAGGTAGCGGTCGAGCTCGTCCGGGCGCACCCGGCGCACAGTCGGGTCGGGCGCCACCAGCGGCGGTTGGGTGAGGGCGAGCAGCGGCTGCTCGCCGCGTAGTTCCCGCTCCGGACCCCAATGGTCGGACAGCATCTCCCACAGCGGCAACGCCAGCTCACGACGCCCCACCACCGAGGAGGCGATGCGCGGCCACCGGATCGCCCGGTCCGCGAAGGCCCGCAGCGCATTGCGGTCACCGCGCAGCGGGATCAGGTTCGCGCCGGAGAAACACAGCGACTCCGCTGGTCCGCCGCGACTCCACAGTTCGCCCTGTCCGCACCGGGCCGTGTCCAGGCCGAACTCCTGGAGCCGGGCGGCGACCATGCACGAGGCCACCGGATCGGCATCCAGAATTCGCAGGACCTGGCCGAGGTCCCGGTTCGCGAGCTGCCGCGCGGGGACGTACTTCGCCCTTCGCGTCGGCTCCAGCAGACTCCGCACGGTGATAGCCTGCCACGAATATCGACGATGTGGTACGGCTATGCCGAACGCAACAGTCCGAGGTGTGTCGAACCGAGCCGCGCGAAGTCCACCTTCAGCCCGCGCCCGAGGATTCGGCCGACGGCTCAGCCGACCGTGACGACCGGTTCGCCCGCGCCCGCTTCCACGCCCATCTCCTCGGCGATGCGCAGCGCCTCCTCGATCAGGGTCTCCACGATCATCGCCTCCGGCACGGTCTTGATGACCTCGCCCTTGACGAAGATCTGTCCCTTGCCGTTGCCGGACGCGACACCGAGGTCGGCCTCGCGCGCCTCGCCGGGTCCGTTCACCACGCAGCCCATCACGGCCACCCGCAGCGGCACCTCCATGCCCTCCAGCCCGGCACTGACCTCGTTCGCCAGGGTGTACACGTCCACCTGGGCACGGCCACACGACGGGCAGGACACGATCTCGAGCTTGCGCGGGCGCAGGTTCAGCGACTGCAGGATCTGGTCGCCGACCTTGATCTCCTCGGCCGGCGGCGCGGACAACGAGACCCGGATGGTGTCGCCGATGCCCTCCGAGAGCAGCGCGCCGAACGCCACCGCGGACTTGATGGTGCCCTGGAACGCCGGACCCGCCTCGGTGACGCCGAGGTGCAGCGGATAGTCGCTGCGCGCGGCCAGCTGCCGGTAAGCCTCCACCATAACCACCGGGTCGTTGTGCTTGACCGAGATCTTGATGTCGCCGAACCCGTGGTCCTCGAACAGGCTGGCCTCCCACAGCGCGGACTCCACGAGCGCCTCCGGGGTGGCCTTGCCGTACTTCTCCAGCATTCGCTTGTCCAGCGAACCGGCGTTGACGCCGATGCGGATCGGGATGCCCGCGGCGGCCGCGGCCTTGGCGACCTCGCCGACCCGGCCGTCGAACTCCTTGATGTTGCCGGGGTTCACGCGCACCGCGGCACAGCCCGCGTCGATCGCGGCGAAGATGTAGCGCGGCTGGAAGTGGATGTCTGCGATCACCGGGATCTGGCTCTTGCGGGCGATCGTCGCCAGCGCGTCCGCGTCTTCCTGACGCGGACAGGCCACGCGCACGATGTCGCAGCCGGAAGCGGTCAGCTGCGCGATCTGCTGCAGGGTGGCGTTGATGTCGTGGGTCTTGGTGGTGGTCATCGACTGCACGGAGATCGGGTGATCACTTCCGACCCCGACATTGCCCACCATCAACTGACGGGTCTTGCGTCGAGGAGCGAGAACGGCCGCAGGAGCGGCGGGCATCCCCAATCCGATTGTGCTGGTCACTTTCGGCTGCCTACTTTCGTACGTACATTCCGGGCCGTTCGCCTTCCGAGCTTAGTCGCGCACGCCGAACGACCACCCTGTGACGCCCACGACAACGTGCTGTCCCCCAAGTGCCGGCGACAGGGTACCGCGTCGCGGGCGCACAGTGGAGGTTCGGTCCTCTACCGGGTCGCGTAGTGCGAGATCAGAACAGTTTGATCGGATTGACGATGTCCGCGGCGAGCGTGAGCAGCATGTACGCACCGCCGATGACCACGACCACGTAGGTGGCGGGCAGCAGTTTCAGATAGTTGACGGGCGCGCCCGGTGCCAGTCCACGCCAGCGCCGCAGGACGTCGCGGATCTTCTCGTAGATCACCACGGCGATGTGCCCGCCGTCGAGCGGCAGCAGCGGGAGGATGTTGAAGGCGCCGAGGAAGAAGTTCAGGCTGGCCAGCACCAGGATGAACATCCCCCACAGGCCGCGCTCGGCGGTCTCACCGCCGATCCGGCTCGCGCCGTAGACGCTCACCGGGGTCTCCGGGTCACGTTCGCCACCGGTCACGGCCTCCCACAGCGACGCTACTTTCGCGGGCATCTGGGCCAGGGACTGCACGGTGCGGACGGTGAGGTCACCGGTGAACGACAGCGAGGCCGGGATCGCGGTCAGCACGTTGTAGTCGGGGCTCTTCGGCAGTTCGCGGACGATGCCGACCGCGCCGACCTCGCGCTTCTCACCTGTTTCGGTGTAGCGGACCACCCGCTGGGGGTTGACTCGGAAGTTCAGCGACTGCCCGGCACGGTCGACGGTGTAGGTCATCTCCCCGGTCGCGTTCCTGGTTTCGGTGGTGAACTTGGCCCAGGTGTCGACGGGCTTGCCGTTCACGGCGGTGATGGTGTCGCCGATCTGCAATCCCGCCTGCTGCGCGGGCCCGATGCCCGAGCACTCCTGGGTGGAGCGGTCCGGGTTCTCGTCGGACAGGCATTGCAATGCTCCGACCTTCACCGGCGGTTCCGTCAACAGCGGCAGCCCCCAGCCGACCGCCATCACCACGATGAGGACGAAGCCGAGCACGAAGTTCATCGCGATCCCGCCGGACATCACCACGAGTCGTTTCCAGGTGGCCTGCCGGTACATCGCCCGATCGATCTCGTCAGGCTCCAGTTCGTCCAGCGCGGTCATGCCCGCGATGTCGCAGAACCCGCCCAGCGGCAGCGCCTTGAGGCCGTACTCGGTTTCGCCGCGCCGGAACGAGAACACCTTCGGCCCGAAGCCGATGAAGTACCGCCGCACCTTCATGCCGCTGGCTTGCGCGGCCCACATGTGCCCGCATTCGTGCAACGCGATCGATATCGTGATGCCAAGGGCGAACAGCACGAACCCCAACGCGTAGACCATGTGTTTAGCAGCCCTCCTGCATAGCGCAGCTCGCCTCGATGAAGTGCGACCGCCGGGTCGGCCGCCCACAAACCTGCACCCGCACATCCCGTCACGGCCGCGAGCACCCCGACCACAGTAACCGGACCCCGCCCGACCCTGCGTGTTCAGTGTGCCAGGCAGCGCTCACCAGGCGAGTCCGATCCGCGCGACCCGAGCTCGGCACGCGCCGGTGTGCCTCGGCACGCGCCGGTGAGCAGAGCGAAGACACACACGTCTCGTGCGTACGCGGTCAACCGTCGGCCGCGAGCACGCACCGGATCGCAGTCGACGTCACCCGCGCACTCGGGCTCGGGCGAAGTCGCGGGCCCAGGTGTCGGCGGCGAGGACCTCTTCGAGGGAGTTCGGTTCGGTGCGCCACTGGTCGGCGGCCTCGACGGCGGCGGCGACGGTGCGGACGATGGCGGGGAAGCGGATGGCGCCGTCCAGGAAGGCTTGTACCGCAACCTCATTGGCGGCGTTGTAGACGGCGGTGACGGTGCCGCCCGCTTCGCCTGCCTGGCGGGCCAGGTCGATGGCGGGGAAGACCGTGCTGTCGACGGGCTCGAAGGTCCAGGTGGCAGCGGTGCCGAAGTCGCAGGCCGCGGCGGCGCCCGGTACCCGATCGGGCCAGCCGAGGGCCAGCGCGATGGGCAGTTTCATGTCCGGCGGGCTGGCTTGGGCGAGGGTGGAGCCGTCGGTGAAGGTGACCATCGAGTGCACGATCGACTGCGGGTGCACGGTGACGTCGATGCGGTCATAAGGAATGCCGAACAGCAGGTGCGTCTCGATCAGCTCGAGGCCCTTGTTGACCAGCGACGCCGAGTTCAGCGTGTTCATCGGACCCATCGACCAGGTCGGATGCGTCTTGGCCTCAGCGGGGTTCACCGATTCCAGCATCTCGGTGGTCCAGCCGCGGAATGGTCCACCGGACGCGGTGAGCACCAGCCGGTCCACCTCCTCGGCCCGCCCGCCGCGCAGGCACTGGGCGAGCGCGGAGTGCTCCGAATCGACCGGCACGATCTGCCCGGGCGCGGCCGCGCGGGTGACCAGTGAGCCGCCCGCGACCAGCGACTCCTTGTTCGCCAGCGCGAGCCGGGTGCCCGATTGCAGGGTGGCCAGGGTCGGTTCCAGGCCGAGCGAGCCGACCAGCGCGTTGAGCACGACGTCGGCCTCGGTGCGCCGCACCAGTTCCGTAGCCGCGTCGGGACCGGCCAGCGGCACATCCAATCGCTGAGCGGCGGCCGCGTCGGCGACGGCGACATTGCGCGTCCCGGTGGCGGCCATCTGCGCGGCGAGCAGCTCGGTATTGCCGCCGCGCGCGGCCAGGCCGACCACCTCGAACCGGTCGGGGTTGGCGGCGATCACCTCGAGCGCTTGGGTACCGATGGATCCGGTACTGCCGAGGAGCAGGACTCTCACGATGTCGGACACGGGTTCATTGTGGCGCACAAGAACGTACGCGCGGTGCATACCCGTCTCGCCCGCTCTCAGCCCCGACCGGCGTGGCCGACTTACAACGACGCGCCGTCGTATGTCACGATATCGAGCAGCAGTCCGTCGAGCGCGTACCGGAACCCGCGGTACCCGAACCAGCAAGGAGCGATCGTGGCCGCCACGGAACTCGAACCCGCCAGCACCGAGCGCGGCATCGTCACTCACGTGGACACCGCCGAGGTTCCCTCCGCCGCGTGGGGATGGAGCGGTGAGTCGCCCCGTACCTTCCGCATCGCAGGCTGGATCACCGCCTTCATCCTGCTTGCGATGATCATCGGCAACCACAAGGGACGGGTCGAGGACATCTTCCTCATCGGTTTCGCCGCCGCCATCGTCGGCATTCTGGTTCGGGACTCGTTCCTGCGGCGCAAGCCTCGCTAACTTTCCGACCAACGGCACCCGACCGTCGCGAGCAGCGGCGCAGTCAGGTGCCGTTGATCATGACCGATCCGCCGAATGCCCTGAGATATACCTGCTTTCAGCAGGCCAGCGGGGTCGAGTACGGTGAGCGTCGAGAGGTCCGCGACTCACTCGAGTCGCGGACCTTCGCTGCTGACCACCCCTGTGAGGAACCCCGATGCCCAAGATTTTCGCCGCCGCACTACTGACCGCCAGCGCCGTCGGCTCCCTGATCCTCCTCCCCGCCGCTCCGGCACACGCCCAGTCCGATGCCTGCAACCGCGCCATCATCGCGATCAACAAGGCCATCGACGGCTCCCCCGACGGTGTCATCGACGACGTCGTCGCGCGGGCACTGCACTTCACCCTGACGTCCCTCGACGCCGAGGGTGAAGAGAAGGCCGCCATCACCGGCTACGCCAACGCCCTGCTCGACGAGAACGTCACCGACCTGGACCCCTACACCGCCGAACTCAACCGCGTCTGCGGCGCCTGATCGCTCCGGAGTAGCGGCGGCGAACGCAGACAGAGTGCCCACACTCGCGATTCGCCGCCGCCATGCCCCGACGAACCGCCCGATGCCGTCCAACGGGACACGACGCAGCACTGACTCGCGAATCGCCGTCGCTATGTCCGCTCGGCGAAAAGTGGTGCCCGGCAGGGCTGCCGGATGTGCGAAGCGGGACATGACGGACTGCTCATCGGTAGTTGCTGCCGCCATGCCCCGCTCAACGGACGGATCAGGTGGAGTCGTCTGCGAGCGTCAGCTGGCATCGGCCGTCCGCGCACGACCGCTGTAGCCGGCCCATCGAAATGGTCTGCATCAATCCGATTACCCAGCAGGTCGGGCAGCCGCGGAGGGCGATGAAGCCGATCGGGGCGAATAGCAAGCTCGCCACCCCGATCCACGGCAGCAGCGCGAACGCTCCGATCAGTGCGCCGAATCCGGCCACCCCTCTGGCCAGATGCCGCGGCACCGATGTGCTGGCGAAGCGTTGCTCGTTCATTCGCGACCCGCTTCCGGGAACCCGCTGTGCAACGAGTGCTGCACGGCGGAACGAGCCCGATGCAACCGCGACTTCATCGCCGCGGTGCTGAGCCCGAGACGGTCCGCCACCATTCGCCCGCTGTACCCCTGGATGTCTCGCATGATGAGCACCTGCCGCTGATCGATCGGCAAGGCCGCAATGACCGTTGCCACCCGCTCGGCCTCCAACCGGCGCATCGCCTCGTCCTCCGCCGAGACCATCGAGGCATCGGGTGTCGCCTCGACGGGTCGCGCCATCAGCCGCAACTGCCGCAGGCACTCGTTGCGCACGATCCGAAACATCCACGCGGCCAACGCTCCTGACGCACGCAGCGTGCCGATCTTGCGATAGAGGATGATCAGCGCCTCCTGCGCCGCATCCTCGGCGTCCTCCGGCGACGCGCACAGTGAATAGGCGAACCGTCGCACATGTGGATGCGTCCCCGACACCAACGCGGCGATTGATTCGACATCACCCGCCCGCGCGCAGGCCACCAATTGTTCGTCGGGCCAACTCATTTCCGGCTCCGCCGACGCAACACGGCGACACCGCACGCACAAACCAACAGTCCGCCGACGATTATCGCGGCAATGATCACAGCAACCTCCCGAGCTCGTGCCGACGTGGTTGCCGGCACGAGTAAGAGAGGGACGGACTCCGCAAAAGGATTCACCCGCGCAGCGTCTGGAGCCGAACTACCGTCCCCGACGCTTCGCAGGCTTCTTCTTACCGACCGCATTCTTCGCAGGACCAGGTCGGCCGCCTGCCCGCTTGGCCACCGACTTCCTCTGCGGCTCAGGACTTTTCGCCCGCACAACCGGCGAACGAGAACTGCGCTCGGAGCGCCCCCGCACCACGCCCACGAAATCTTCGACCAGATCACTGGTCCGATCCGTCGGCCACGCCAACGCGATCTCGGTATCCGCAACGTCGGTGACCGTGCGGTACACCAGGTCGCGACGCGCATGCAGCCGAGCAATCGAGTGCGGAACCACCGCGACACCCACCCCCGCCGCGACCAGCTCGATAGCACCCGAGACGGCGTCGATATCGGAGGCGTCCTGCATCCGCTCATCGGCCAGATCCGCCATGCTCACCTGCTCGAACACCGAGATCGGATGATCCTTCGGCACCACAACCACCGGCACCTCCCGATACAACGGAATCGCGCTCATCCCGTCCCGATCGATCGGCAGCCGAACAAAGCACACATCGACCAGCCCCGACCGCAACGCCGCTTCCTGCTCCCCCATCGGCACCCCCACCACCTCGAGCGGTGTCTCCGGAAACCGTTCCCCCCAGATCCGCGTCCACTTCGACACCGTCACGCCGGGCACGAACCCCACCCGCAGCGCCGCCGGCCCGTCCGTCGTCTCCTCGAACACCGACTCGGCGCGCGCGATCAACTCCCGCGCCGCTACCAGCAACGCCGCACCGTCCTCAGTCAACTGAGTGGGCTGCGCGCCCGGCACGAACAGCTTCGTCCCCAGCTCTCCCTCCAGGTCGATGACCGTCTGACTCAATCGCTGCCGCGAAATATTCAACCCCTTCGCCGCCCGCGCAAAGTGCAGCTCCTCGGCGACCGCGACAAACCACCGCAACCGCGCGACATCGATCGACTCGAACCGGCTCATGCCAGGAACACTATCGCCACCCGATACGCTGTTTCCAATGAGCGAGCGACAGCGAGTGAATCCATGGCACAGCCCCCTCGGGCACACGACGGAACCGAGCGTCAGCGAGGTGGAGGCGTGAGCCCGGACCCGAACCCCCAGCTGATGAAGCCCCTGACCGCAGCCAACAAGCTCGGCATCTACCTCCCCGCGGCCCCCGAATCCTTCCAAAACACCCCGCTCTCGCGCGCCGACCTCGAAGCCCTCCGCACCAATCCGCCGGAATGGCTCACCGAACTCCGCCGCACCGGCCCCTTCCCCCGCGACGTCACCGCCCGCAAACTCGGCGTCTCCAACTCCGGCCTCTCCCGTGCCCAAGTCTCCGACGCCCTCACCGCCGACGAGATCGCCACTCTCCTCGCCGACCCGCCGGAATGGTTGATCCGCGAACGCGAGAACTACGCCGAGGTCCTCAAGGAAAACGAGCGGATCGCCACCAAGGAAGCCGAGCGCCGCGCAGCCACCAACCGCCCCGCCAAGAACCGCACGTAGGCCTCGCCCCGCAGACCCTCACATACCGCTGACGAACTCGCGGTAAAGAAACTTCTGATGCAGGCTTTCCAGGCTTCCCGAGTGCCGCCGGAAGGGAATCAAGGCGAGGCGCAGTGGCCGGGTAATCGGTATGCCCGGCCCTACTAGTTCGGCCACAGAAGCCGCCGCTTCGATCAACGTCGCCTCGGTCTCGTTCGGCTCAGCCGCTTCGAGACCCAGGCGCCGGAGCAACTGGTCGCGCACGCCTTCTACGTCGAGTTCCAAGCGACGCGCTTCTTCCTCGGTATCGCAGCGCGACAGCGCACGCCGGAAATCGACTGCCCGCGCCCGATATTCGTCGATACGGCCGCACACCATCTCCAGCCATCGCTCGTCGCTGAGTCGGCCGCGGTCCCGCAGCGACCACAAGCGCCCGCCCAGCAGCGGCAATTGGTACTCCAACAGCTGGAGTCGACGACCATGCCTTGCGCCTGCGACCTTGCGAATCTCGCTGGGTATCCCACGGACCGCGGAGATCACTTCTTCGATGGCGTTCTCGGGAACACCGTCATCGAAGAGGTCGAACATTACCGAGAAGTCCCGGCGAAGCGGGTGTGGTGTGTAGGCCACGTTTTTCACCTTCGCCCGCGCCGAATAGCGCAGCGACCGCACCAGCGTGGCGATGAGCCACAGTTGCTGTTCGCTGTCCTCGATCAAGCTGCGGAATTGCCCCTCCATGGCAAACGATGACGCACGCGCCCACTGGCCGAAGGGGTCGAGTTCGACACCATCGGCGCTGGCGATACGAGCCCGGTGATGCCCGTCGATTCTGACGTTCTCCCACTGGTAGCCCGCCCACGCCGCAATGTTCGCCAACATTCGCTGTCCGCCGCCGCGCTCCTGCACTTCGTGATCGGCGCGGCGGGTCTTGTCGATGAACCGCAGCATGGTTTCGACACCGGTGGTTTTGAGCGTCTCGATGGCGGTCCGCTCGGCCGTGGCGAGGGCGGGCTCCTCGCCGACGCCGATCACCATCGGCACGGCGATGCGCAGGTCGAAGAGGTGGCGAAGGATCCTAGGGAAGTCGCCGTAGTCGGCCGGAGTCGGATGCAACTTGGTCGGGTGCGGTACGAGCACCTCATCGAAGTAGATAAGGGATTGGACGAGCTCTGCGTAACACTGCTGGGCAAAAGGGTCGCGCGGCCTGGATGGCGAGCTGTGGTTCTGCGACAGAATGAATTCTTCTGCGCTGGTGAACGTCGTGACATCCACCATGACACGATTCGACATCAGCCGCTCCGAGACTCCGCCAGCAACTCGACGAACCACTGCACGCAATCGGGGTCGCCGGCGATCGTTTCGGGGAATGTCGGCTCGCGTTGGTTCAGAAATTTCTCATCGAGCGGTAACGGGCTGGTGCCGTGGCCGTCGGTGGCTGTGCGCCCCATCGCCGTCACCAGGCCGATGCCCGCAGCTCCATCCCAGACTTTCTGATCGGGCCGGTAGAACAGGTCGAACCGATGTTCCGGCGCCTGGGTCCATATGGAGAGGTCGATGCAGGTTCTGACCATGTCCAAGGTTTGGGAGGTGGTGCGGGTCTTCATGACACATCCGATGGCGGCGAGATCGGCTTCGAACTTCCGCGCGGCGGAGTTCTTACTGCGCGTGACCGAGGCCCGCCTCGGTTTCTTCGTCGGACCGACCGGCTCGGCCGTTTGTCCGTTCACCAGTACCTCGCCCGACCAATGGATCGTGATAGGTGCACGATCGACACCCAACTCGGGAGCGAGGACGTACGCCGCAGTCGGCACACCGGCTTCGAGAAGACAAACGACACTGCAGAATTCGCGCCCGTCGGGGGTGATGAACTCACTCGTACCGTCGATCGGGTCGATGATCCAGGTCGGCTCGCCCGAGCTGGGCAGCTCAGCCTCGTCTTCTTCCGCGACGAAGCGCGATCCGGGGAAGTGCTTACCGATGGTTTCGACGATGGCCGTCTGCGCAGCCAGGTCTGCCTCGGACAACAGCGTGTCGTCGGCTTTCGTATCGACCTGCATCGAGGCGAGGTTGCGGCGGTATCGGCGCAGCAACGGCAGCAACTGCTCATCCAGTGCTTTCCACAACGATCCGACGTCGCTCAAAGCGCCTCCCACGCAGTGTTGTCCTCCGAGGGTAGCGGCTGGGTGGGTCGTCCAAGGCCGTAACCCGCCGGTTCAACCCGGTCGGAAGCTCGACCGGGCAGATACTGCACGCCGGCTAGGCAGCACCGCGGAAAGAGGCGCACAACAGACGAATTGCGCTCTGAGCCGGGTTGACATTCCGTGGCTATTCCGTAATTGCGGTAACCGCCTTTGTCGTCACGAATTTCGCCGAAGAACCGCAGATTCTCCGGATATGCGGGCAATTTGGTGACATTATTGGCGACCACCGTCACCACGAAGCGGTCGGGATGGTCGGCGGGTCCGATGAGGGGCAGATCGGAGAGGATCAGCGACCGGGGCCGAATCGACCGGTGCCGACCCGGCGACGAAGTCGGGAGTCGGCGGTGCATCCGTGGGTGTTGCCGAGACCCCGAGCCGGTAGGCGATGACTCCCACCAACGTTCCAGCAGCCAGCGCCGCTACCAGGGAACTGGGCGACTGTCCGTGGTCGTTGTGACCAGACGTTCGGCTCGTAACCCCCATCGGCATGATCTTTCGATCATTTCACCGTTCACGATCGTGAACCGAATCGACTTGCCGGCCGCGGTTTCCAGCAGCAGACCCCCGATGTTTGCATAATATGCAACGGCATCGAGCCGTCGCGGGAATGGCGAAGTAAATGCCCGCTGACGTACCGAAATCCCCACTCTCGCACTGGGGATTCACTTTCTCCATTTCGTGTCATGATTCAAATGGTTGTTCAGGAAGTGACGGCAGACCGGTTTGCTGTCGGCCGGAACATCCTCTTGCACAATAGTTCTCGGTTCTCGTTCGCCTACGCTGTTCGGGCTGTCGCCGCGCGCAATCACGAATATGGGTGTCGTGGTGACCGATTCGCTGACAGACGCGATTCGGTTCATCGGGGACCGATACAACGTCCCCATAGGGAGGACCCATGCGAACCGCGAAACATACGGGGCTGATCGCCACGGTCGCGAGCCTGGTGATCGGCATATCGGCGGTGTTGGTGGGATTCACCAATGCCGCGCCGGTACACACGGCGTCGGTCGGCGCGACCTCCGGCGGTGTCAAGATCGCCTACTACAACCAGTGGTCGGTCTACGAGAACCGCTTCTACCTCAAGAACGTCGATACCTCGGGTATGGCGGCCAAGCTCGACTACATGATGTACGCGTTCGCGAACATCCACCCCACCGAACACACCTGTTTCGAGGCGAACAAGGCGGCGAGTCAGGACGAGAACAACCCGAACGCCGGCGACGGCGCGGGTGACGCGTTCGCCGACTACGGCAAGTCGCACGACGCGTCGATGAGCGTCGACGGCACGGCGGACAAGTGGGACGACCCGATCGTCGGCAACTTCAAGCAGATCAAGCAGCTCAAGGCGAAGCATCCGAACCTGAAGGTGCTGTTGTCGATCGGCGGCTGGACCTACTCGAAGTTCTTCTCCGACGTGTCCGCGACCGACGCCGCGCGCAAGAAGTTCGCCTCCTCCTGCATCGACATGTTCATCAAGGGCAACCTGCCGAAGATGGACGGCTACGGCGGACCAGGCACCGGCAAGGGCGTCTTCGACGGCCTCGACCTGGACTGGGAGTACCCGGGCGGCGGCGGCCATGTGGGTAACCACGCCTCACCCGCGGACCGGGCCAATTTCACGCTGCTGACTGCCGAACTGCGCAAGCAGTTGGACGCGCAGGGTGCGATCGACGGCAAACGCTACGCACTGACCGCTGCGGTGGCAGCGGGTCAGGACAAGATCCGCCACTACGAGACCAACAACCTCGGCAAGTACCTCGACCTCGTCAACGTCATGACCTATGACATGCACGGCGCCTGGGATGCCAAGGGCCCCACGAACTTCCAGGATCCGATCTACAGCAGGCCGGACGACCCGATGGCACCGGTCCCGCCGGGCAACGGAAAGTACAACATCGACGCGGCGATCAGCGCATGGACCACCGGTGACAGCTCGTACGGCATCCCCGGCGGCTTCCCGGCGAACAAGCTGACGATCGGATATCCGTTCTACTACCGCGGCTGGACGGGTGTACCCGCGGGCAATAGCAATGGGTTGTTCCAACCCGCGACGGGCCCGGCACCCGGCGGGCCGTCGTCCGGGAACGTCCCCGGCATCCGGATGTACAAGGAGCTGGCCGGCGTCGTCGACAATCCGTCGCGCACCTTCTACGACCCCGTCGCCCAGGCCGCCTTCTTCTACGACGGCACGAACTGGTGGGGTGGCGACTCGCTGCGGTCCATCCAAGCCAAGTCGGACTACCTGCACTGCAAGGGTCTCGGCGGCGCGATGATGTACTCGCTGGAGAACCTGGACCCGGCATCGACCTTGTTCAACCAGGTCGTCAAGACCGTCGACGGAACCGCGACGAACTGCAATCCGCCGACCAGCACGACCCCGCCCACCTCCACGACAACGACGCCACCTACCTCTACGACAACAACACCGCCCACGTCCACAACGACCACCACACCGCCGACCAGCACGACTACCACCACACCGCCGAACGGAAACGGTGTGATCAACGGCGATTTCGAGACCGGCGCCCTGGCCCCGTGGTCGTGCGCGGGCAACCTCGGCTCGATCACCACCACCTCGGTACACGGCGGCAAGAACGCCCTGACCGGCGCGGCGAGCAGCAGTGACACCGCCCGCTGCTCCGAGGAGATCACCGTCGAACCGAACCGCACGTACACGCTGTCGGCCTGGGTCAACGGCAAATACGTCTACCTCGGTGTCACCGGCTCCGGTACGACCGACACGTCCACCTGGACACCGGGAACAAACGGTGCCTACCAACAACTCTCGACCAAGTTCACCACCGGACCTGCCACCACGAAGGTCACCATCTGGGTCCACGGTTGGTACGGCCAAGGTTCTTACAACGCGGATGACATCACGCTGAAGTAGGAACCCGAAACACGAAGGTGGGTCTCGCTCCGGCGCGACCCACCTTTCGTGGCGTTCATACCGTCAACCGCCACCCCTGGGCCCGTTCGCGTTCACGCCAGAAGTCGGCGTACTTGCCCCCTTGCGAGATCAGGTCGTCATGGTTGCCACGCTGGACGATTCGGCCCTCGTCGAGCACCAGGATCTGATCGGCGGCGGCGATGGTGTGCAGACGGTGAGCGACGACCAGCAGGGTGCGGTGCTGGGCGAGTACGCGGATCGCGTCGACGACGGCTGCCTCGTTGTCCGGGTCGAGTGCGGCGGTGGCTTCGTCGAGCAGCACGATCGGGGCCTGCTTGATCAATGCCCTGGCGATCGAAACCCGCTGGCGCTCACCGCCGGACAGGCTGACACCACCTTCGCCGACGCGGGTCTGCCACCCGTGCGGCAAGCGTTCGACGATCTCGTCTACGCGGGCAAGCCGGGCGGCCTCGCGGATCTCCGCGTCGGTGGCGTCGGGCCTGCCGAGGCGAATGTTGGCCTCGATGGTGTCGTCGAAGAGGTACACGTCCTGAAATACCATGGCCAGCTGGTTCATTCGCGCCTCGGTGGTCAGTTCACGCACGTCGACACCGCCGACCCGGACCGTGCCGGCGTCGACATCCCAGAAACGCGCGGCCAGCCGCAGCAGCGTTGTCTTGCCTGCTCCCGACGGCCCGACGATGGCCGTCAACGTGCCGGGTCCTGCTTCGAAGCTGATGCCCCGCAGCACCGGCCGATCGCCGTACTTGAAACCGACGTTCTCGAAACTCACCGCGCCGGGCGTAATTACCTGTGTCGCTGCACCTTCCGGCAGCGTGGGGACGGCCAGCACCTCGTCGATCCGATCGATGTTCTCCGCGGCCACCCGCAACGCCGCACCATGGTCCATGATCTCGACCAGCGGGCCGACGAATCGGGTCACGAGTACGAGCAACGCGATCAACTCGGCGGCGTCGAGCGAGGTGCCCAGCGCGAGCGCGACGCCGATGGTGATCAGCGCGACGAACACCGCCTGCACGGCGACGGAGAACACCAGCAGTGCGGAGACCGCGTTCCGGCTCAGCTCGCCGACGGCCCGACGCTCCCCGACCAGCGCGTTGTCCAGCAGATGGTTGTCGGTACCGGTGCGGCCGAAGGCCCGCAGCACCGGTTGGCATTGCGCGAATTCCACTACGCGCCCAGCGGCTTCGACCGCAGCGTCGTCAACTGCGCCGAAACTACGCGCGAGGGCCTGCTGCGACCAGCGGTATGCGAGCAGCAACACCAGGCCGGCGAGTGCCAACGCCACCCCGAGCCGCCAATCGAAGAACAGCATTCCCGCGGCCACGACCGCCGGGGTGACCACCGCGCTGATGACCGGCTGCATCAGGTGCGCGGGCACAGCGAGGATGTTCATCGTCCCCTGTGTCATGGTGTGCGTCAGCCGCCCGGTCCGGTCGGACCCGAACCAGCCCAACGGCAATTCGGCCAGATGGTCGCCGACGCGGTGATGCATCCCTGCCAGCAGGCCGTCGGCGATCCGCTGGCCGTGTATCGCCTGCGCGTAGAACACCACGCACGTCACAACCGTCGCCGCAGCGAGGGCGATCAGCCATGGTGTCGCGGCCTCGCGATCGCCGTCCAGCAGCGGACGCAGCACCGGAACCACGAGTAGCAAGCAGCTGCCTTGCAGCACCGAGAATGCGACTATCAGTCCGACCCAGCGCACGAACCGTGCTCGATCCTCCGGGTGGACGATCCGAAAGAGCTTGCGGATCATACTGTTTCCTTTCCATACGCCACCTGCACCGAGGCGACGGGAGCAGCAGCGACCGTGTCATGCAGCTGGGTCGCCCACATCCGCGCGTACTCGCCATCGGCCGCAAGCAGTTCGTCATGCGTGCCTGCTTCGACCACCCGGCCGCTGGCGAGAACGACGATCCGGTCCGCGCCGCGGATCGTGTACAGGCGGTGGGCGATCACCAGCAGGGTGCGGCCGGTGACCAAGCGCGACAGCGCATCCTGCACCGCCGCCTCGGATTCCGGATCGGCGAAGGCAGTCGCCTCGTCCAGCACCAGCACCGGTGCGTCGGCCAGCAAGGCTCGCCCGATCGAAATCCGTTGCGCCTCACCACCGGAGAGCTGCGCATCCACGCCGACAACGCTGTCGTAGCCACGGGGCAGGGCGGTGATGCGCTCGTGGATCTGCGCCGCCCGCGCAGCGGCCTCGACCTCGGCGAAGTCGGCATCCGGCCGTCCGAGGGCGATGTTGTCGCGAATACTGGTGCGCAGCAACGACGCGTCTTGAAAGACGAACCCGACCCGGCGATACAGTTCGCGCTCCGCGATATTCCGTACATCGACGCCACCGATCCGCACAGCGCCACCCTCGACATCCCAGAAGCGTGGTAGCAGACGCGCCAGCGTCGACTTCCCGGAACCCGAGGCACCTACCAGCGCGGTCACCGTGCCCGGCTCCAGCACCAAGTCGACACCGTCGAGCACGGCAGTCAGTCCGTCGTAAGAGAAACGCACAGAGTCGAATTCGACGCGAGCACCACCGGGCACCGACGGATCGGCGACTCGCGGCAGCTCGGGGGTCGCGAGCAGTTCGGCGACGCGCCCGGCGGCGGCGATCGCCTGCTGCAGCGCGATCGCACCGAAGCCGAGCGCCAGCACCGGAGCCCCCAGCCCCACCGCCAGCATCACGAACGCGATGAGCTCGACCGGATCCGCCTGTAGCCACATACCCCCGCCGAGGGCGACCAGCAACAGCACCGGTGGCGAAATCGTCATGGAAGCAAGGGCATCCAGTCGACGCGTCGGGCCGGCCCACTCGCTGAAGAAACGCGCGAGGTCGTCGCCTGCGCGCCGGTAGCGGGCCTCGCGTCCGGCTCGCTCGAACGCCTTCACGACCGCGATGCCGTCTACGAACTCGACCATGGCGGAGTTGACCTTGTCCACCTCCTCGTTCCAGCGTGCCATCCGCGCCCCTTCGCCGCGCTCCATGTACGCCACCAAACCGAACCACAGCACCAGCGGCGCCAGACACAGCGCCGCCAACCGCCAGTCGAGAAAGAACAGATAGCCAAGTGCCACAACGGGAGTGACCACGGCGGCCACCAGATCGTTGATCGCGTGCGCCACCACGTGGTGCACGGCGGTGACATCGTCGGACAGTGCTCGCTTGACCCGGCCGGAGCTGTGCTCGGAGAACCAGCCGAGCGATACTCGACCCAGCCGCTGCGCCGTGCTACGCCGGATCTGCAAGCCCACCTCGGCATCCGCGTTGTGGCTCAGCGTGTACGCCGTCCCCGCGCACACCGTGCGGATGACGAAACTGATTGCCGCCACCGCGACGAACGCCCAGACCCGCTCGCGGTCCACCGCCTCATCGCCGAGGAACTCACGGGCGATCTCGACGATCGCGAGGTATGGCGCGAGTCCGGCCAGCGATCCCAGCAACTGGAGCACCCCCGCTACCGCCAGCCGACCGCGGACGGGCGCGAGGACGACGCCCAATCCGCCGCGCTGCTGTTCCGGCTGCGCTGCCCCAGCCACCGTTGCGTCATCTTGCACTGCCGTACTCATCCGGCCCCTCGCAAATTAGATCAGTGTTTCAATTCAGAGTGTATAGATGACTCCGACGAATGCAAGAGGTTGAACTCAGCCCGGCCAGAGCTGTCGAATTACCCTGGGGGCCTGCGGATTACGCGGCAATTGCCGCCGCTCACCGTGCGCATCGGCGGCTGCGGGTGAACACCTGAGCGACCGTCGCTACCGCAACGCGTCGCTACCGCTCCGACGAACCGAGCTCCGCCAACCGCACTTCGAGCCCGTCCAGTATCCGTTCGAGCGCGTATCGGCAGAACTCCCGCTGCATCGCGTCGCGTACGGCCGGACCACCCTCGAAGCGTGCGACCATCCGCCGCATCTCCTCCGTAGCCGCACCCGCGGCGGGATGCGATTCGAGCATCGTCAGCAGACCCGCCAGCCCGGCTCCGGTGTCGACGCGCGGCCCATGGTCGCCGATGGCGATCAGCCCGAGACAGGTGTCGAAGACGGTGGAGTAGGCGACGGCGGACTCCTCGCCCCACCCCGCTTCGACCATCAGCCGCATCCCGGTGGCCAGCGTCGGCAGGAGCTGGTCGGTCTGCGGACCGTTGTGCAGCAGCCAGGTGGCGACACCGGGCCACTGCGGCAAGTGATCGATCATGGCCGACAGCACGCTGTGCAGCATCGACCGCCAGTCGGTGTCATCGATCGTCAGGTCCATCGAGGCGTACACCCGGTCGACGACGGCCGCGCAGACCTTCGCCCGGTCGCCGACGTGGTGATAGATCACCGACAGCGACGTGTCGAGGCGGGCGGTGAGCTCACGCATACTCCAACCGTCGAGCCCCTGCTCGGCCGTCAGGGCCGTCGCGGCCGCCACGATCATGTCGCGCGACATGCCGGTGCGGTAGGCGCGCCTGGAACCTGCGGGCATCGGTATCCCTAATCGTCAGCGGAGTTGGAACAGCGATCCAGAGCATAGATCCGTGCCCACCCTTGGTGGTGGTCCGCTCCACCTTGGGGGATCGAGCTCAGCACTCGGGGATCTGAAAACGGCGGCCGCCGCGGTGGACAGTGGAAGAAGCCACCACCCAGCGAACCGGAGCCTCCGATGTCGATCTCGAACACCATCGCCACCTCGGCAGCACGTCGTGCGACGGTGTCGACCAACGACGGTGTTGCGCTTGCGGTTCGGGAATACGGGCCGCGGAATGCGGAGCTCACCGTCGTGCTCCTGCACGGGCATTGCCTGCGCAGCGAGTCGTGGACCGACGTCCGCGACGCGCTGCGGCGCCGGTACCCCGGCGCCCGAATCGTCTGCTACGACCACCGCGGGCACGGCGACTCCGCCGCGGCATCCCGGCAGACCTACCATCTCGCGCAGCTCGGGCACGACCTGCGCGACGTGCTGGACGCCGCCGCTCCGACCGGACCGGTAGTGCTCGTCGGCCACTCGATGGGCGGCATGACCGTGCTGAGCTACGTCAGCCAGCGACCGCACGAGATCGGCACCCGGATCGTCGGCGTCGCACTCATCGCGACCGCGGCGAGCGGGCTGGCCGACGCGGGCTTCGGTCGCCTACTGCGCAACCCGGTGATCTCGGTGTTCCAGGCCGCGGTTCGACGGGCTCCCGTGCTGATGCAGCACGCTAAGTTGTTGTCTTGCAAGGTTTTCGCGCCCATCATCCGAATGGCGGAGTTCGGTGATCGCAAGGTCAGCGCGCGCGTGCTCGCGCTCGCCAACGCGATGCACAACGAGACCCCGATCGTGACGATGGCGGGCTTCTTGAGCTCGTTCATGGACTACGACCGGACCGACGCGCTTGCGGTGTTGTCGAAGATTCCGACGTTGGTGCTGTGCGGGACAGCGGATCTGATGACGCCGCCCGCGCACTCCATCGCGATGGCGGCGGGCGTCGAGTATTCGGACCTGGTGCTGGTCGAGGGAGCTGGGCACTCGGTGATTCTCGAGCAGCCGGAGCGGGTTGCCGAGGCTGTTGCTCGGTTGGCGAGACGGGTGAGCGGAGTTGAGCAGGGGGCGCAGCTCACGCTCGTTGCATAGAGTTCGTCGCTGCGCTTCGAAACGCGCTCAGCGCCTTGGGAATAGCCGTGGGGGGGGGGGGGGGGGGGGGGGGGGGGGGCGCCGGGCGGCGCCCCCCCCCCCCCCCGCAACGACCACAAAACAAGCGAACACGCGCTCAACCACAACAAGA
>NZ_JBIUBB010000003.1:850876-1192069 GCF_044547795.1 Nocardia sp. NPDC052316 | reverse complement strand
CGAGGCCAACCGTGGTCGAGCGATACGCAATTGAGCCCTCCTCGAAGTAATCGATCACAGACTTGACGGAGGAGCCATACCAGGCCGATGAGAACCGGAGGCTCCGTCAGCTATTCGGATCTACGGCACCGACCAGATGGGGCGGAAACCGCACTCGCAAGCTGGGTTCGGTACTAGAAGCAGCGCAACCGGCACGGAGCCCCTCAGCAATGACTGCCTCGGACCTTTCCGGAACACACCCACATGCCACCGAGCGCGCGATCCGAGCGGACGGTGGCCGATCTCGGACCAGTCCCCTACCGGCATCCTCGGAACGTCCGCAACTGCCGAATTGAGTGCGTTTCAGAGGCTGACGGCGCTATAGCCGCGCGGCGTTGGCCGCGTCGCTGGCGTTGTACTTCCCCATGGGATCCATGGTGCGCCGGGGCACCGACACGATGGCCGGTCTCCTCGTGGGCAAACGAAGAGACCGGCCTGCTGGCAACACCGGGCGTCGGAGTTTGTCCGGCACGCGAAACTGCCTAACCGAGACCAGTTCCGAGCCGCCGGCATCCGTGGTGATCGACCTGCCCATCACCACGGTCATCGCCAGGTCGATCACGTGCGCGTTACCGCGCGGATGCGCGGGCTACCACCTGAGTTCGCCTTTGACTTGGGCGACGATTCCGTTCTTGTCGCCGGAAAGAATCGCCCGCGCATCACCGGAGCCCGGATGATGCCACTCGTCCAATGGCACGTCGGCGGGAGCATCGATGATGCCGACCTTTGCGGTGTGGTCTTCTCCGTCGCACGTCACCGATTCCTGGCTCGACGTACCGCTGGCCGGCTCGTCGTCGTTTTCGGGTTCCGGGGAGGTCTGGGTGACCTCGACCTGCAACCACTCGGCGACACCCTTCGCGCAGTTGTAGCTGACCGTAACCTCGATGCCTTCGGTCGTATGCTGGGCGGCGGGTACGAATTCGGCGGACTTCAAGGTGATCCTCGCCTTCTCCGCCGCCACCGCCGGGGCGGTGAGACCGGCCCCCGACACCATCAGCACACCCCCGGCCGCGATCGTGATCGTCATAGCTGCGCGAACAACACTCACCGTATCCCCGTCCGTCGTGGCGAACCGGCCGATCCGGCGCGACCTATGACCCACTATTCGTCTCAGCGGCCAGCACGGATGGAAAGAAACCACACCGGGACCCGGCACATCACCCCCATCGGCCCCGGAACGCGGCCGCCGACACCGGGCAGCGTTCGGAAAACGAGGTGGCCCCCGGCGGAATAGCTGGCGGGGCGGCGTAGTCGAACATCGGTGTCGGCGTCCGGACAGCCCCGGGCCTCACCCCATCCGTCGCTACGAGCGACCACCCGCCGAGCGGCGCTTGTAGGACGTCGGACTTCAGCGATAACACCGCCAGCGCACCCCTGCTGCCTGGCGGCGTTTCGCTATCCGAACCTCGACCTTCGACAGGGAAATGACCTCGGCGTGGGCGGGGCTGCTACCGATCGAGGGTGAAATCAGGCGGGGCTAGCTACTATTCGCAGTTCTCACCTTTGACCGTGCCCGGCAGCGACTTCACCACTTCACCTTCGCTACAGCGGACCTGATTTGAGTATTCATCGGTCGCCCAGTAGAGAGCAAAACCTTCGTCGATCTTGCCCTCCCTGGGCAAGACCTCGTCGTCGGTATCGCACTGAATCCCTATGGCCTGACCGTATTCGGTCACCACAACATCTTCGCAAGCGTAGGTCAGGGGCCCCTGCGCCGCGGCGGTAGGAGCCACAACGGTGAACGCGACACTCGCGAACAGAGCCGAGACCACGAGAGTGGTGCTGGTGCTGCGCATGACGATCCCCAATCTTTTGGAGTGAACTAGGCCTTTACCCACACATGATTCGGAGCGAGAGCCAACGCGGATCGGGCCGGCGCTGACCCTGTAGCCCTGCTCGACCAGCAGCCGAGGAGGTGAGAAGGTGTCGCGTCGGTGGCGACACCGACGGGGCCACGTTGTGGCAGGTGAGCCTCGGGCTGCTATCATTAGAACATGCGTTCGAACGAATCCTTTGAGGAGCAGGTCAGGGCGCTGGAGGGTGCGGTGGCTGGGGTGCGGGGGTTGGATGTTTCGCGGGCTACCGAGGATGAGTTGGCGGAGTTGCTGGAGCGGTTGGAGTCGGGGGCTCGGATGTTGGCGGGGGTTATTTCGCGGGTGGCTTATCGGCTGCGGCAGTTGCGGGATGCGGTGTAGCGGGTCGTAGCGCGGATGGGTCGATGGCCAGCAGGGTGGGTAGGCGGGATTCGCCTTCGGGGGTGACGCGGATGGCGCGGCCGGTTCCGATCCGGGTGATCCAGTGGAGTTCGTGGAGGCGGCGGCAGAGATGGGCGCCCGCGGCGCCGCCGAGGTGGGTGCGGCGTTCGGTCCAGTCGAGGCAGGGGCGGGCAAGCGGGCGACGGGTGGTGCGCAGGAGGGCGGGGTCGACACCCAATGGGCCGGTCAGCCAGGTCAGGCCGGCATCGGTGAGTGCGAAACCGTTGTCCTGATCGAGGAGAGCCTGGGTGGTCATGGCGTCGGTGATGGCGACGCCCAGGTGTCCGGCCAGGTGGTCGTAGCAGGTGCGGCCGTGCGCCAATGCTGCTGCGGCAGTGGCGGTTCGGAGACTGGTCACCGTTGGGCGGGATGGGTCCAGGTGGGTGACCATGGACTCCAGTAGCTCGGCCACCTGCGGGCCCGCCAATTGGACGTAGCGGTGCCTGCCCTGGCGGCGCTCGATGAGCAGTCCGCCCTCGAGGAGGCGATTGAGGTGTTCGGTCGCGGTGGACGCGGCGACCCCGGTGTGGCGGGCGAGTTCGCCTGCGGTCCAAGCGCGGCCGTCGACCAAGGCGAGACACATGTCGGCGCGGGTGCGGTCGGCGAGCAATGCGGCGAGACCTGCTAGTTCTGCTCCTCTGGATGACACGATCCCATGATGGTGCGCGAACGGTTCGGCGGCCACCGAAATGATCCGGGGATACGGTCACGGCATGACAGCTGCTTCGATCACCGCCCCCGAGCAAGTGCGCGCCGCATTGATCAACGCACCGGTGCCCGCGGTGCCCCGGGTGGACGCGCCGGTCGGCCTCGCCTGGCTGCGCTCGCACGTGCCGCGTTTCGCCGAGGGAGTCGAGCATCAGCGGTTGCGGAGATTGGTCACCGCGGAACTGGATCGCCTCTCCCCCGCCGATCTGCGCCAGCGAGCGCGCACCACCACCGGACCACTGCCCCACGTCCGCGTCTTGGCAGAATCCCTTGGCCTGCACAATATTTCGACAGAAGCAGTAGCGCTGGTAGCAGCGCACTATCAACCATACGAGCCGGACAACACCGCGGCCGACGACGCCGTGGCCGAATTGGTAACCGCGATCAGCGGCGTAGCCGACGACGCCACCGCCGCCCGCATCTGCCTACTGGTGCAGGCATGTGCCGCGACCAGCGCACTGATCGCCAACGCCCGACAACTGCCCGTGGAAGACACCGCCGAGCAGATCATCGAGCGAACCATGATCGAGAACCCACCGCTCCGCTCCACCAGACGTTTCATCAACGAAGCCGTGGTAGAGCTCGACATACGGCACCCTGGACTGGGATTCGGGGCGGGCCCGCACGCCTGCCCCGGCCGAGCACACGCCATCGCCATCGCCGCCGGAATCATCGAGGGATCCGCATGAACAAGACGAAGATCTTCCACGACCTGCACCACGGCGCTCGACCGCTGGTGCTGCCGAACGCCTGGGACTTCGGTTCCGCGGCAATCCTTGCGGCCGAAGGGTTCCCGGCGATCGGGACCACCAGTCTCGGCGTCGCCGTCGCGGCGGGCTTGCCGGACGGCACCGGAGTCACCGCCGAGGCGACGCTGGCACTGGCCCGGCTGCTCGCCCGGCTGCCGGTGCCGGTCACCGTCGACATCGAAGGCGGCTTCAGCGAAAGCCCGAGTGCCGTCGCCGAATACGTCGCCCAACTGGCCGAATTGGGTATCGCAGGAGTCAATCTGGAGGACGGCCGCGCGGAATCCGCACTGGCCGAACCGGATCACCAATCCGAGGTGATCGCGGCGATCAAGGCCCGCTCCCCCGAGTTGTTCGTCAACGCCCGCGTCGACACCTACTGGCTGAAACTCGACACCGACACCACCCAGAGCCGCGCCGAACAGTACACGGCCGCGGGCGCCGACGGCATCTTCGTCCCCGGCCTCACCGACCCCGACGAAATCGGCCGGATCGTCGCCGCTACCCCACTGCCCCTCAACATCCTCTACGCACCGACCGGCCCCTCCCTCACCGCACTCGCCGACCTCGGAGTCCGCCGGGTGAGCACCGGTTCGCTGCTCTACCGCACGGCATTGGCCGCCGCCGTCGCCGCCGCCCGCGCGGTCCGCGACGACACCCCCACTCCCACCGCAGCTCCGAGCTACCGGCGAATCCAAGCCCTCACCGACCCCGCCTGAACGTTCGCCGACGCCGAGTCCGATCGTTGCGGCTCAACCGCACGGTCGCCGAAGTCGACCAGCCGCACCGGATGTTGACTACCATCGATAGCAGCGGCCGATGGCCGAAAGGGGGTCGCTATGTTCGAGAGATTCTCCGATCAGGCCCGTCGGGTGATCGTGCTGACCCAGGAAGAGGCACGAGAACACGGCCACGACTACATCGGACCGGAGCACATGCTGCTCGCCATCCTTCGCGCCTGCGAGATCGGTTCCGCGGCGACCACCGCCCGCGCCCTGGCCGAACTGGGTATCGAACCCGCGGCGGCCAGGGTGCAGATCGCGTTGACGCCGGGGACGGCGGACTACAGCGTGTCCGGGAACATTCCCTTCACCAAGCAAGCCAGGAAAGCGCTGGAGAACAGCCTGCGGGAAGCGCGGGCGCTCAATCACGCGCACATCGAGGCGAGCGATCTGCTGCTCGCGCTGACCAGCACGGCCGACGACGACCCAGGTACGCCGATCGCCGCCGCGGTCGACGCGCTGGGACTCGGGCACGAAAAGCTCCGACGGGCGCTGGCGGCCGTCGCGTCCCACCCTGCGTCCGCGCCGGTCAACCCGCGCTTCACTCCTCTGGTGCTGCGGGCGTTGGCCCGCGCCGACACCGAAGCCCACAGGACCAGCAACAGCAGGGCCGACACGGGGCATCTGCTGCTCGGACTGCTCGCCCACGAGGACGAGGTCGTGCACCCCGCGCTGCGCGCACTCGGCGTCGATCCGCAACAGCTCGCCATCGAAGTGCTCAACCGGCTGCCCCGCAAGGACTGACTCGAGAACGTCAGCGCTTCTGCACTACCCGCTCTCCTTGGCCCGGCTTCCAAATGGTGATTTCCAGGTGATCATCCACCACTTCGACGGTTGAGGCACTGCTGAGGTCGGCGACGTAGAAGTGGTCGAATTCCTGACCGCGGATATCGAATCCGCTCTCGTCGAACAGGTCCTGCGCGAACCGAACGTGCACCTCCTTGTCCCGGACATCCACCACGGTGCCGAACAGCTTCGCGTCACCGTCGCTGACTTTCGTGTCGGTGGTGGCGGTGTGCAGACAGAAGCGAGGATCGCGGGCGAGATCGCGGAACTTGGTGGTGCCCGGCATCCCCGCGATCACCAGCATGTCCTCGAACAGCCGCGGCTCGATCGGACTGATCCTCGGAAACCCGTCCGAACGCAGGGTGCCGAGCATGCACAGATTGCCGGTGGCGGCATGTCGGCGCAGGAAGATCTCGGCGATGCGCGGTGCTTCTGCGGTGAACTCACTCCAAGTGGCCATATCGAGAACGATACGAGCAATCCCTGACATCTCCTGTCAACGTTTTCTGACTAATCTCGACTGATGCGAGCAAGTCGACTGGTGCAGCTGCTGCTGATCCTGCAAACCCGCGGCCGGACCACGGCAGGCGCGCTGGCCGAGGAACTCGATGTGTCGGTACGCACCGTGTACCGAGACGTCGAGGCCCTGTCCGCCGCGGGCGTGCCGGTCTACAGCGAGCCGGGCCGAGCGGGCGGCGTGCGCCTGGTCGACGGCTACCGGACTCGGCTGACCGGCTTGACCACCGACGAAGCCGACGCCGTGCTGCTCGCCGGATTACCCGGCGCGGCAGCCGATCTCGGGCTCGGCACGGTGCTGGCCACCGCCCAGCTCAAAGTGCTGGCCGCCCTGCCGCCCGAATTACGCGGCCGCGCAACCAGAATCGCCGAGCGGGTGCACATCGACGCGCCCGGCTGGTTCCACCGGCCCGACGAGACGCCCACCCTGAACACCGTCGCCGATGGACTCTGGCACGATCGCAAGCTGCGGGTGCGCTACGGCCGCAAGGACAAGGTCGTCGATCGCATCCTCGACCCCCTCGGCCTGGTCATGAAGGCGGGCACCTGGTATCTGGTGGCACGGGACGGCACGGCGATCCGCTCCTACCGGGTCGGCAGAATCATCGCCGCCAAGCCGACTGGCGAATCCTTCGATCGCCCAGTCGATTTCGATCTGGCTGCCCATTGGTCCACGGCCGCCGACGATTTCGCGCAATCGATGCTGCAGGTCCGCGCCCGCTGCCGGGTCGCCGCCACCCATCTGCGGATGCTGCGATTGATGAACGAACCGGTCGCGGTCGCCGAGGCGCTGGCCACTGCGACCGAACCCGACGCGGCGGGCTGGGTCGAACTGACCCTGCCCTCGGAATCGTACGAGGTACTCGCCCACGGCCTGCTGCCGCTCGGCGAATACGCCGAGGTACTCGATCCGCCCGAATTACGCGCACGAGTGGCCGCGACGGCGGCTCGAATGCACGCCCTGTACAACACCTGATGACCGCCGGCCGGACGCTTAGGACACTCTCGTTCCTAACGGTCTGCCATGCTGGATCGCATGTTGGAGACGTCGGCGCGCCTGCTCAAACTGCTCGCTCTGCTGCAGACGCACCGCGACTGGACCGGTGCCGAGCTGGCCGAACGACTGCACGTGACCGGCCGCACCGTGCGCCGCGACATCGACCGGCTCCGCGAGCTCGGCTACCCGGTGCACGCCACCCAGGGCACCGGCGGCTACCGGCTCGGCGCGGGCGCGGCCCTCCCGCCGCTGCTGCTCGACGACGACGAGGCGGTCGCGGTAGCGGTCGGCCTGCGCAGCGCCTCGGACGGGACCGTGGCGGGCATCGAGGAGTCGTCGCTGCGCGCCCTGACCAAACTGGAGCAGGTACTCCCGCCGCGCCTGCGCCACCGCGTCCGCACCCTGCGCGGCGCCACCATCCGAGTCGGCACCCCCGGCACGGCGGTCGAGCCGGAAACCCTGATGGCGGTCGCCGAGGCCTGCCAACGCCACGAACGCCTCCGCTTCGACTACCGCGCCCACAACGGCGCCACCACCGTCCGCACGACGGAACCGCACACCCTGGTCCACTTCAGCCGCCACTGGTACCTGGTGGCCTGGGACGTCGACCGTGCCGACTGGCGCACCTTCCGCGCCGACCGGCTCACCCCGCGCATCCCCACCGGACCCCGCTTCACCCCGCGCGAACCGCCGGAAGGCGATGTCGCCACCTACCTTTCGCACCAACTGTCCACCCGCGCCTGGCCGTACCAGGCCACTGTCCTGCTGCACACCTCCGCCGAGGTCGCCACCCCGAACATCTGGCCGGGCATGGGCGTCCTCGAACCCGTCGACGCCGAGACCTGCCGCCTCCTGGTAGGTGCCGAAACCCCCGATTCGCTCGTCTGGATGATCACCTCGGTGGACATCGACTTCACACTGCTGTCCGGCCCGCCGGAACTGGTCACCGCCTTGCGCGTCCAAGCCACCCGCTGCCACCGCGCGCTGCGCGACTTTCCTGACACAGGACCATGATCGAGCGCGCCAGTGCGGAACAGGCGACGCCCACCTGAGCCGTCGCCGGCCTGGCCGTCAGCAGGTCCAGTCCAGCACCGGCGCAAGGGATTTGGCCTGTGCCGAGGTGGGGACCAGCCGCAGCGCCGCGTTGCGGACGGCGACGAGCGGCGGCCACGACAGCTGCGCGATCGTGCCTATGCGGCGGGAGCGGGCGACGATCATCTGGGTGCGGGGCCTGCGCTCCCGGTCGTACCTGGTCAGGTCGGCGTCCTCGGTGGCAACTCGAGCGAGGATGACGGCGTCTTCGATGGCCTGGCAGGCACCCTGCCCCAGGTTGGGCGTCATCGCGTGCGCGGCGTCGCCGACGAGGGCGATGCGGTCGGCGACATAGGTTTTCAGGCCGGGAAGATCGTAGAGGTCGTGTTTGAGGACGGCGGACTCGTCGGCCGACGCGAGCAGCGACGGGATCGGCTCGTGCCAGGTACCGAAGCGGCGACGCAACTCGGCCAGGCCGCCGCCGGGCATACCCTCGGGCATGTTGGCGACCGCGAAGCAGTAGACCCGACCGTCGCAGAGCCCACCCAGGCCGAAACGTTCACCACGGCCCCAGGTTTCGCCGAGACCGTTGATCGGCTCGGCGGGCGTGGTGACCAGCCGCCAAGCGGTGTAGCCGCTGTAGCGCGGGGTGATGTCGCCGCAGACGGCGCGCCGCGCGACGCTGCGAATACCGTCGGCGCCGACGACCAGGTCACCGGTGGACGTACCCGCGGAATGCACGACGGTGCCGTCGGTCCGCGCCTCGGTCACCGCGACGCCGGCCCGCAGCACGGCTTCCGGCAGCGCCGCGAGCAGGATGTCGAGCAGGTCGGCGCGGTGCATCATGATCGGGCTGCCGTATCGCGCGCGGATCCCTTCGACATCGATGCGCGACAGCCACCGCCCCGCGCTGTCCCGGATGCCCGACGAGCCTTCCTCGATGGCCCGCGCACGCACCTGATCGCCGAGACCGATCGCGTCCAGTGCGCGAAGCGCGTTCGGCCACAGCGATATTCCCGCGCCCACCTCGCTGATCTCGGGGGCCCGCTCCAGCACCTCCACTGTCCAGCCACGCCGGGTCAGTGCGACGGCGGTGGTCAGACCACCGATTCCGCCGCCGACGATGATCGCCTCGGCCATCGTGACTCCTCCCGCTCGGATGGTCACGAGCGTAGGCCGCCGCCGAACGACCCGATCCACCGAGGACCCGCGCGCCGGTAGAACGCCGATGCGGGACCGGCCTCGGTGCCGCCGCTCGTCGCTTCCGACGGGCGGCCGTGCCACCGGTTGTCCGGCCCCGCAACGGAGCTCGACACCGCGGACCGGATGGTCCGCGCGATTCAGCTGACGATCGCGAACAAGATCGCCGCGACCGCGAAACTCACCACGGACAGGATCGTTTCGAGCACGGTCCAGGTCTGCAGGGTCTGCTTCACGGTCAGGTTGAAGAACTTCGCGATGATCCAGAAGCCGCCGTCGTTGACGTGGCTGAGGATGATCGAGCCCGCGGCGATGGCCATGGCGATCAACGCGATCGACATCTGCGAGTAGCCGTGGCTGGCCACCAGCGGGGCGACGATGCCGCCCGTGGTGACGATCGCGACGGTCGCCGAGCCCTGGGCGATGCGCAGTCCACAGCTGATGATGTAGGCGAGCACGATCACCGGCAACCCGGCCGCGGACATGGTGTCGGCCAGTGCGGTGCCGATGCCGGTGGCGGAGATGACCTTTCCGAAGAAGGCGCCCGCGCCGACCACCAGCAGCAGCATGCCCACCGGCCGCAACGATTCCGCGGTCAGCTCGCTGAGCTCCTGCACCGTGGACCCGCGACGCACGCCGAGCACGTAGAACGCGATCAGCACCGCGATGAGCAGCGCCACCGCGGGCGTGCCGAAGAACGTCAGCACCTGCAGCAGCTGCGAATCCTTGTCCAGCAGCTGGGTTCCGAAGGTGGCGCCAAGGATCAGCACCAGCGGGATGGCGATGATCGCACCGATCAGACCGACCGACGGCGGGGTGGCCGTGACGGTCTTGGTCGCGACACCACCGGAACCGCCGGAGACGCGCTCCCCCTCATCGGGAGCGGTCTGCTCATCTTCCTTGCGCACCAGGAACTCGTCGGGCACCTCGACATGGATCCGCTTGCCGATGTAGCTGCCCCACACGATGCCCGCCGCGACGAATCCCGGCAGCCCGCAGACGAATCCCATCAGGATCAGCCAGCCGAGGCTGACGCCGAGCAGCCCACCGAGGGCCACCGGACCCGGGTGCGGCGGCAGGAAGGCGTGCGTCATCGACAGACCCGCGAGCATCGGCATCGCGTACAGCACCAGCGAGCGGCCACCGCGCTTGGCGGCCACGTAGATCAGCGGCGCGAGCACGAAGATGCCGATGTCGAAGAACACCGGGATACCGAAGATGAGCCCGAGCAGGCCCATGGCGAACGGAGCGCCCTTCTCACCGAACAGGTTCAGCAGCTTGCCGGTCAATACGTCGGCGCCACCGGAGCGTTCGAGTATCGCGCCGAGTACCGTGCCGAGACCGATGATCACGGCGATATGCCCGAGGATGCCGCCGAAGCCGGTCTCCAGCAGTGAATCACCGGCCTTGATCGCGGTGCCGACGATCTTCGACACCGGGAGTCCGGCGGCGAGCGCCAGCCCGAGCCCGGTGAGCAGCAGCGCGATGAACGGCTCCAGCTTGACCTTGATGATGGCGAACAGCAACACGGCGATCGCCAACCCGCAGAGCACAAGCAGCCCCGGGGTTGTGGTGCGCAGCCAATCAACGGCGCCCATGGTGGACCTCTCAATTCATGGATCGAACGAACGATGCCGCACGAGTAGCGATTTCGGACCAGCGGCCCGCGGCGACATCGGAAGGGGAGACAACGTCGGTACCGGCCGTGACGGCAATCGCGCCCGCGGCAAGGAATTCGGCGGCGTTTCCCGCATTGACGCCCCCGGAAGGGATGAGCGCCACGTCTGGGAAGGGACCACGGAGGTCCTTCAGGTAGCCAGGGCCGAGCGCCCTGGCGGGGAAGATCTTCACCGCCGCCGCACCGAGATCGAGGGCGGTGAGCACCTCGCTCGGCGTGAAAGCGCCCATCACGACCGGGATGTCGTGCTGGGCGGCGACCTCGGCGACATCGGTGCGCAGTCCCGGGGTGACCAGGAACCGCGCGCCACTGTCGATGGCGGCCTTGGCGTGTTCGCCGGTGAGCACCGTGCCGACACCGAGCACCGCGCCCTCGGCCGCGGTGGCCGCGGCGAGATAGCCGAGCACGCCGGGGGTGGTGAAGGTGAGCTCCAGCGCCCGGATCCCGGACGAGGCAAGCGCTTCGGCGAGCGCGACCGGATCGGGAATCTCCGGTGCGCGCACCACGCTCAGCACGCGGTCGGCGCGGATGACCTCGATGGCCGAGGTACTCAAGATGTCTCCTTTCGCGAGGCGTCCATGCGCAGCGCGCGTCCGGCGAGGGTGCCGGTCGGCGCGCCGTTCTCGATGGCGAACTCGCCGTTGACGAGCACGTGCCGGATACCGCGCGCCTGCTGTTTCGGATTGTCGAAGGTGGCGGTGTCCACCACGGTGGCGGGGTCGAACACCACCAGATCCGCGGCGTAGCCGGTGCGGACGAGCCCGCGGTCACGCAGCCGCAGCCGGGCCGCGGGCCGGCCGGTCAGATGGTGCACACAGTCTTCGAGCTCGAGCACGCCGAGGTCGCGAACGTAGTGGCCCAGGTAGCGCGGGAAGGTGCCCCAGGCGCGCGGGTGCGGCCGAGCCGGGGCGAGCAGCGCGTCGCTGCCGCCCATGTGCCCGGGGTGCACCATGATCGCGCGCACGTTCTCCTCGTGCCCGACGTGCTGCAGGATGCTGGTGGCCAGCTGGTCGCGGCGTAACAGGTCGAAGAACACCTCGACCGGCGCCATGGCGCGCTCGGCGGCGATCTCGTCCACCCGTTTGCCGACGTAGCCCTCGAGTTCCGCGTTGGCCACACCGCTGATCTGAATGGTCTCCCACTCCACGGTCACGCCGTGGCAGCCGTCGGAGCCGTTCACGTTCACGTCCACGGCGATGCGCGCTCGCGTCTCGGGATCGTCGAGGCGGGCGAGTGCCGCGTCCGGGCCGCCGGACATCGCCCAGCTCGGCAGCAGCGCCGAAAGTGTGGTCGCGCCGGGAAGATACGGGTAGGTGTCCAGGGTGATGTCGCAACCCCGCGCCCGTGCGGCATCGATCAGCGCCAGGAATTCCGGTGCGCGACCACGATTCACGTGGAAATTCATGGTGGCATGGGTCAGGTGCAGTGCGCAGCCGGTCTTCTCGGCCAGGTCGATCATCTCCGCGTACGCCTCCAGCGCACCCGCGCCGTAGGACCGGGTATGCGGCGCGTAGAACCCGCCGAACTCGGCGACCACCGTGCACAGCGCCGCCAATTCGCCGGTGTCGGCGTACATTCCGGGCGTATAGGTCAGCCCGCTGGACATGCCGACGGCGCCCTCGCGCAAGCCCTGCGCGAGCAGCTCCTGCATGCGGCGGATCTCCGCCGCCGTCGCGGGACGCTGTTCGGCACCGACCACGAGCAACCGCAGCGTGCCCTGTGGCACCAAATAGGCTGCGTTGGGCGTGATCCCGCGGTCGAGCCGGTCCAGATACTCGCCGACGGTGCGCCAGGAGAAGTCGAGATCGGCGGGATTGCCGTTCCAGCCGGCGATTTGGCGGCGCACCACCGCGAGGGTGGCGTCGTCGATCGGGGCGTAGGACAGCCCGTCCTGCCCGATCACCTCGGTGGTGATGCCCTGGCTGACCTTCGGGAAGTGCCCGGGTTCGGTCAGTAGATGCAGGTCCGAGTGGGCGTGCATGTCGATGAAGCCTGGGCACAGCACGGCGCCGGGACCGGCATCGATGACCCGGTCGGCACCGGGGATGCTGCCCGGCTCGGCGATGCGGGTGATCCGACCGTGCTCGACGAGCACGTCGCCGCGAAAGCGCGGCGCACCGGTGCCATCGATGATGTCGATGTCGCGAAAGAGTAAGTCCGTCATGGTCCGCAGCTCAGAAGAAGGTGTGCAGGAAGTCGACGACCCGCGGCGACGGCGCGTCGGCATCATCGATGACCGGGATGAGCCGCCACTTGTCGAAGGCGGTACATGGATGCGACAGACCGAGCCGCACCACGGCGCCGACCGGCAGCTCGGTGCCAGCGGACAACCGCAGGAACGTGTGCTGGTCGTTCAGCGCGGATACCGTCGCCGCCGGATCGAACGCCGAACCTTCCGGTCCCGCAACGCATTGCGGGACCGGAAGCCCCTCATCGAAAGGCAGGTCGCGCCTGCCCGCGTCCAGCAGCGCCAGTTCCGGCTCCGGGCGCGACAGCGTGCGCGCCCAACCGTGCATGGCCGAACGCAACGGCTTCTCGCTGCGCGTCGCGGCGAACGGGGAGATGCCCGCGTAGAAACCGTCGTCGTGGATGATGTACGCGCCGGAGCGCAGCACCACCGAGGTCGGAACGCCCTGTGCGCCTTGCTCATCGGCGAGACCGGCAAGCCGTTCGACGACCAGGTCCGGGTAGGCACTGCCACCCGCGGTCACGATCGCGCCATCCGGATACTGTCCGGCGGCGACGAGTTCACGGTGCAGGCGGGCGAGTTCATCGAGATAGTGCCGCACGGTGTCGGTGGCTCCCGGCGTGCGGTCGTGCGCGAGCGCGCCTTCGTAGCCGCCGACACCGGCCAGGGTCAGCCGCTCGGCGGCGGCGATCGCCGAGGCGACCTCCCGCGCCTGTTCTACCGTGCGTGCGCCGGTACGGCCGTGCGGCCCACCGAGTTCCACGAGTACCCGGACCTGCGCCGTACCCGGCGCGGTGCGCAGGTGTTCGTCCATCAGCACGACGGTTTCGACGCTGTCCGCCCAGCAGACGAACTCGAAGGCCGGATCCTGCGCCGATGCCGCGGCGACCCAGTGCAAGCCGACCGGGTCGACGAGCGCGTTGGCCAGCTGGATCCGGCCGACGCCGAACGAGCGCGCCACCTGCACCTGCCAGATGGTGGCCAGCGTGATGCCCCAGCAACCCGCGGCCAGCTGCTGCGCCCAGAGTTGCGGCGACATAGTGGTTTTGCCGTGGGGGGCGAGCTGCACGCCCGCGGCACTCGCCCAGTCGGCCATGACGGCGATGTTCGCCTCGACGGCCGAGCGGTCGATGGTCAGCAGCGGCGTCTCGAACTGCGCGAGTTCCGGTGCGGTGGCGAGGAATTCGCGCACGGTGCGACCCCAGGCAGCGGGCGGCAGCCCTTTGTGCTCGGGACCGAGCGTCCGGTCTCCGAGTCCTGCTACGACGTCTTCGTCGATCGCCACGGCATTCCTTCCCAGCGAATTCGCGTTTTCTTACATAGCTTCTCGCTATTGCATATTTTGCAATGCTTGTTGCGCATCGTGTTTGGTGTGGTTATTCTGCACGGGATGGCCGGTGGCCGCAAGCACAGGAAGGAGATCGGTGTGACGTGGCCTACGTCGACCCGCCCACGGGCGGTAACCGTCGGCGAGGGACTTGCCGTGCTGGTCGCACAGCCGGGACCCCTGGAGGAGTCGGAGATCTTCGAGCGGACGGCGGGCGGTGCGGAGGCGAACGTGGCGACCGTACTGCCGCAACTGGGGGTCGACACGGCCTGGTTGTCGCGGGTGGGCGACGACGGATTCGGCCGATACCTGCTCACCCACCTCACCGAGCGCGGCGTCGACGTGTCGGCGGTGCGCACCGACCCCGGTAGGCCGACCGCCGTGTACGTCAAGGAGCGCGGGAGCGGCTCGGGCAAGGCCACCGACCTGGCCGAGCGGGCCAGCCGGATGCTGTACTACCGGACCGGCTCCGCGGCCAGCGCGCTGTCCCCGGCCGACCTCGAGGCGAGCACGGCCGCCCGGCTGCTCGCGGACTGCGACCTGGTGCACTTCACCGGGATCACCACCGCGCTGTCGGCGTCGGCGACCGCACTCACCGAAGCGCTGCTCGCGCTCCCCCGCGACGGCAGGCTGGTGAGTTTCGACCTGAACTTCCGCCCCGCCTTGTGGGCCGGGCGCGCCGAGCAGGCCGCCGAGGTGCTCGCCAGGCATGTGCGCGGCTGCGACGTGGTCTTCCTCGGCGCGGACGAGGCAGGCGCGGTGTTCGGCACCGACGACGCCGACGCGTTGCGGGCGATGTTCCCCGAACCCGCACAGCTGATCGTCAAGAACGATGCGCACACGGTCACCGGATTCGACGGCACGCACCGCGTCGAGGTGCCCGCGCTCGGACTCGAGGTCACCGAACGCATCGGCGCGGGCGACGCCTTCGCCGGTGGTTACCTCGCCGCGCTGCTGCACGACCGGCCGCTGGCGCAGCGGCTGCGCTTCGGGCACCTCTGCGCCGCCGCCGCGCTCACCGGAACGGGCGACGGCGCGCAACTACCCGCACCGGCGATACTGGAACGGTTGGCCGCGGTGGACGAAACCACCTGGGCCGAACTGCATTACAACGACACCGTCATCGAGAATGTGGCGTCATGAGCGGGCAGGCACGCCATGAGTCACCCTGAAGTCAGCGAGTCACAGTCATGAGTCAGAGTTTGTCGCGTGCGTTGACCATTCTTGTTGCCCTCGGCGAGGATTCGCGCTCGCTGGACCAGCTGGCCACCCAGCTCGGCGTGCACAAATCGACGGTGCTGCGGCTGCTGCAGACGATGGAGGCCCAGCGCTTCGTCACCCACGACAGCCAGCACCGGTATGTGCTCGGGTCGCGGCTGTTCGAGCTGGCCAACCGCACACTGGAGCAGCGCGACGTGCGCACGCTCGCGCGACCACACCTGAGCGCGCTGAACGCCGACACCAAGCAGACCATCCATCTCGCCACCTACGAGTCCGGCGATGTCATCTACATCGACAAGCTCGACGCCACCCAGAGCGTGCGGATGTACTCCCGGGTCGGCCGCCCGGCCCCGCTGCACTGCACCGCCGTCGGCAAGGTGCTCATCTCGGCGCTGCCCCGCTCGGAATGGCGGGTCATCGCCGAGAAGATCGACTTCCACCCCTTCACCGAACGGACCATCCGCACCCCCGAGCGCTACCTGATCGAGCTGGAAAAGGTTGCCGCCCTCGGGTATGCGGAGGACCACGAGGAACACGAGAGCTTCGTCAACTGCATCGGCGTCCCGGTGCGCAACGGCACCGGCGCGGTGGTCGCCGCGGTCTCCATGTCGGTGCCGGACATGCTGCTCGACCACGATCAGGTACTGGCCCAACTGCCGCGGGTTCGCGCGGCGGCCGACGCCATCTCCGCCGAGCTCGGCTGGATTCCCGGCCGAGCCACCACCGCCACGAAAGGCTGACCATGAGTGAGAAGATCGCCGTCCGCACCACCGACGCGCCCGCACCCGCGCACACGTTCTCCCAGGGCGTGCGCAAGGGACCGTTCGTGCAGGTCTCTGGACAGGGTCCGGTGGACCCGATCACCAACGAGTACCTGTACCCGGGCGACGTTGCGGCGCAGACCATCCGCACGCTGCAGAACGTGAAGGCCATCATCGACGCGAGCGGGGCGACGTTCGACGATGTAGTGATGTTGCGCGTCTACCTGACCACCCGCGACGACTTCGCCGCGATGAACGAGGCCTACGGCGAGTTCGTCAGCGCGAACACCACCGGCGACGTATTGCCCAGCCGCACCACCGTTTTCACGGGACTGCCGCGCGCGGAGATGCTCGTCGAGATCGACGCGATCGCGATCGTCACCGAGTAGCGCGACACCGCGCGCCGGAACGAAACTCACCGCCCCGACCCACGGATGGGTCGGGGCGGCTTTTGCCGCGTCGCGTAGTCAGCCGCGACGCGGGCCTCGATTCGGCTGCCGCCGTCAGACTTTGGCAGCCAGTTCTTCATCGATGGACACAGCGTCGGCATCGTCGGCTGCGTCGGCGGGCACCACCTGATCCAGCACCTCGCGGCCGACCATGCCCGCGCCGGGGATCGCGTCCAGCAGTTGGCGAGTGTACGGGTCGGCCGGCGCGGTCAGCACCTCCTCGACCGGGCCCTGCTCCACCACCCGGCCGTCGCGCATCACCACGACCTCGTGGGCCAGCGCGCGAACCACCGCCAGGTCGTGCGAGATGAACAGGTAACTGACGCCCAACCGCTCCTGCAGCGACGCGAGCAGGGTCAGAATCTGGTCCTGCACAAGCACATCCAGCGCCGACACCGCCTCGTCGCACACCACGAGCCGCGGCTCGATCGCCAGCGCACGAGCGATCGCGACACGCTGGCGCTGGCCGCCGGAGAGCTCGTTCGGGTACCGGTGCGCCATCGCCGCGGGCAGCGCGACCTGCTCCAGCAGTTCGGCCACCCGCGCCCGGCGGGACGCGCGATCACCGATACCGAAGGCGCGCAACGGTTCGGCGATCAACCGCTCCACCGTCCACATCGGATCCAGCGACGCGTACGGATCCTGGAACACCGGCTGCATCGACAACCGCGCCGCGCGCAGCTGCGGACCGCGCAGCCCGACCATGTCGACGCCGTTCAGCTTGATGGAGCCGGAGGTCACCGGCACCAAGCCGAGCACCATCCGCGCCGTCGTGGTCTTACCCGAACCCGACTCGCCGACAATCGCCGTCGTGCGACCACGAGCGATGGTGAACGACACATTGTCCACCGCGCGCAGCACCCCACCGCGGCCGCGGATCCGGTACTCCTTGCTGATGCCGGAGACCTCGAGGATCGGAGAATCCTTGAGCGACTTGGCAACCGCGGTCTCGGCAGCGGGCTGCTCGACGGCGACCTTCTCGGCCACGGTCTTGTCGGTGGATACCTTCGCGGCGGCGGCCTTGTCGGCGGATACCTTCCCATCGGCGGCTTTCGTGTCGGCAGCCTTCTCGTCGGCGGCTTCATCGCCGACAGCCTCGTCGCCGGAGACCGTCTCGGCGCCCGTCGTCTCGGCAGCGGCTTTGCCGACAGAAACCTTGCCGTCGGACGGTTTCCCGTCAGCGGCCTTCTCATCGACGGCCTTCTCATCGACGGCTTTGTCACCTACAGCCTTGTCGTCAGCCACCTCGCCGCCGACAGCCTTGTCACCGGCCACCTTGTCGCCAGCCGTCTTGCCACCGGCGACCTCGTCGCCAGCCAATTTGTCATCGAGGGCTTCGTCGGCAGCCGCTGTGGCGCCGGCCTTCTCGTGAACTACTTCGCTGTCAGCCGCGTTCTCGTCCGACGGCTTATCGTCAGCCGCCTTCGCGGCCGCCGCCTTCGCGGCCGTGGCTTCCCTGTCGGCGGTCTTCGCTTCAGCTACCGTCTCGTCGGCAACCTCCGCATCAGCGGCACCGCCACCAGCAGCCTTTTCATCGGCAGCCTGAGCGTCCGACGACCGCTGCTCGATGACCTTGCCGTTGGCAGCGTCTTCATCGGCTGCCTTTTCGCTGGCGACCTCGTCTGCGCCGGCCTTATCGGCGGAAGCCCCTTCATCAACAGGCTCCTCGTCAGCAGCCTTGCCGTCAGCGACGTTCTCGTCATCAGCCGTATGGTCCGCGGCTGCGCCGACAGTTGCCTGCTGCGCAGCAGGCTCGTCGTCCACCGTCGCAGCCGCGACCTTGCCATTGGCTGCCTTCTTGGCGGCACCCTTCTTGCCCGCACCCTTGCCGCGAGCAACCTCCGTCTCAGCAGGCTTGTCCTCGGCCGCCTCCGCATCGGCGACCGTGCCTTCGACCACCTTTGTGTCGGTGGCTTCGTCCGCGTCGACTGCCTTGTCCTCGAACGGCTTTGCGTCGCCGAGCTTGTCGGCATCCGTCTCGTCGGCTTCGGCGACCACACCGTTGGCAGCCGTCGCCGTGGCCACCGATTCGTCAGCGTCGGCGGCCTTTTCGTCCGTGCTCTGCTCGCCCCCAGCGGCACCATCGGCCACCGTACCGTTGACAGCCGCTCCAGCTACCGGCTCGTCACCGTCCGCGACCAGACCTTCCGCAGCCTCGACCGCCTGATCCGCCACCACCGGATCAGCCCGCCGCGGCGCGATCAACGCGGGCGCCGCCGCGACCAACCGCCGCGTGTACTCCTCCTGCGGGTCGGTCAAAACCTGTCGTGCGGGCCCGGATTCGACGATCTTGCCGTCGGACATCACGACCACCCGGTCGGCCCGCTCGGCGGCGAGGCCCAGGTCGTGGGTCACCAGCAGCAGCGCGGTGCCGAGTTCCTGGGTCAGCTTCTCCAGGTGGTCCAGGATCTGCCGTTGCACGGTGACGTCGAGGGCCGAGGTCGGCTCGTCGGCGATGAGCAGGTCCGGGCGGCAGGCCAGGCCGATGGCGATCAGCGCGCGCTGGCGCATACCGCCGGAAAACTCGTGGGGGTACTGCCGCGCCCGCCGGGCGGGTTCGGGCAACCCGGCCTGCCCGAGCAGTTCGATGGCCCGTTCTTTCGCCTCGCGGCGCGAGCAGATCTTGTGCGCGAGAAGGGTTTCCGAGACCTGGTTGCCTACCCGGGAGACCGGGTTCAGGTTGGACATGGGGTCCTGTGGGACCAGTCCGATCTCTTTGCCGCGCAGTCCGCGCAGCACCTTCTCGTCGGCGTGGGTGATGTCCGCACCGCGCCACCGAATGGTGCCGCCGGTGACCCGGCCGGAGCCGGGCAGCAGACCCATGATGGCGTGTGCCAGTGTCGATTTGCCGGATCCGGAGGCGCCGACGATGGCGACCCGCTCCCCCGGCTGGACCACCAGGTCGGCGCTCTGCACGGCGGTCACGTCGCCGAACGACACCCGCAGATCACTGATCTCCAAGAGTGGTTCTGTCATTGCGGGCTCCTTCAGCGCCGTGTCTTCGGGTCGAGAGCGTCCCGCAGGGCGTCGCCGAAGAGGTTGAATCCCAAGCAGATGATCGCGAGCGCCACGCCGGGGAAGATGCCCGGCCACGGCGTGCGGAGCAGGTATTGCTGTGCGTCGGACAGCATGATGCCCAGGCTGGGCGCGGGCGGTTTGATGCCGAGGCCGAGGAAGGACAGGATCGCCTCGCCGAGCACCGCCGTCGGCATGATCACCGTGGCCTGCACGATGATCGGCGCCAGCGAGTTGGGCAGGATGTGCTCGCCGAGGATGCGCCAGGACGGCACATCCATGGTGTTGGCGGCGAGCACGAAGTCGGTCTCCTTGAGCCGCAACGTTTCCGCCCGCACCACCCGCATCATGATCGGCACCTGGGCGATGCCGAGCGCGATGGCGGCGTCGGCGAGGCCGCCACCGTTGATCGCGGTCAGCCCGACCGCCAGGATGATGAAGGGGAAGGCGAGCAGCACGTCGGACAGCCGCGACAGCACCATGTCCGCCGCGCGCCAGTAGCCCGACAGCAGGCCGAGCGGCACACCGAGCAGCACGGCGCACAGCACCGAGAGCACGCCGACCTCGAGCGAGGCCCTGGTGCCGTAGAGCACCCTGGAGAAGATGTCGCGGCCCAGATCGTCGGTGCCCAAAAGGAATCCGACGGTGCCCGGCTGCTGGAACGGCGTAGAGAAGTGCACTTCACTCGGCGAGTACGGCGCGAGCAAGGGTGCGAAGACGCCAACGAAGATCACGATCAGCAGCAGCACCGCGCCGACCATGCCGAGCGGGTTGTGCCACAGCTGGCGCAGCACGCGGCCGCGCACCGCGGCCAGCGGCGGGGTCTGCAGGACCGGGTTCGGCTCCGCGGTGGTGGTCGTTTCGACGACCGGGGTGTCGGTGACTGTCATTGCGCCCTCCCGGACACTCGCACGCGGGGGTCGATCACCGTGTACAGCACATCGACCAGCAGGTTGATCACGATGTAGGACGCGGCGATCACCAGGATGACCGCCTGGATCACCGGGTAGTCGCGGGTGAACACCGAGTCGAGGGTGAGCTTGCCCATGCCGGGCAGGCTGAAGATCCGCTCGGTGACCACCGCGCCCGCGATGAGTCCGCCGAGTTGCAGGCCGACGATCGTGGTGACCACGATCAGGCTGTTGCGCAAGCCGAATCGGAAGATGACCGCGCCACGGCTGAGGCCCTTGGCCCGCGCCGTGCGCACGAAGTCCGCGGTCAGCGTCTCCACCATCGACGACCGGGTCTGGCGCTGCACCACCGCCGCGTGCGCGAGGCCGAGGATGATCGCGGGCAGCGTGAGGAAGTAGAGACCGCGCAGCGGATGCTCGAACGGCGAGACGTACCCCGAGGCCGGGAACCAGTTCAGCTGCACCGACAGGTAGAGCACCGCGAGGATGCCGACCCAGAAGGTGGGCACCGACAACGCGAGCAGCGAGAACCCGTTGGCGGCCCACTCCGGCCAGCGGCCGCGGAACACCGCCGCGAGCACGCCGCCGATCACGCCTGCCAGCACCGCGATGATCATGGCGTACAGCGCGAGCTGCATGGTCACCGGCAGCGTGGTGCCGATCATGTCGATCACCGGCGTGCCGGTGCGGATCGACTTGCCGAAGTCGCCGGTCAGCGCGTGGGTGACGAACTCGAAGTACTGCACCGGCAGCGACCGGTCCATCCCCAATTCGGCACGCACCGCGGCGAGGGCGGCTTCGTCGGCCTGCTCACCCGCCAGCGTGGTCGCCGGATCACCGGGGAGCGCGCGCACCCCGATGAAGACCACGATCGAGGCGAGCACCAACGTGACAGCGGACTGCCACAGACGGTGGAACACATACTGCAACATGGATTTTCAGCCCTTCCGATCCGCGACGAACGCGGCCTTGCCGAGCCGGACAGCGCCGTCGGCGTACACCTCGATGCCCGTCACCCATGTCGAGTGCACGGTCAAGTTACGCAGACGGTAGGTGTAGATATACGGGTTCTCCCGCTGAATGAATCGCACCGCCTGCTCATATAGCGCGCCGCGTTGCGCGGCGTTCGTACTGTGTGCGGCCCAGCCGAGAAGGTCATCCAGGATGGGCGAGTTGTATCCGCTGTAGTTGCCGTTCGAGCCGGTCGTGAGGAACCGGGCGGTGTTGCCGTCCGGGTCGATCCGGCCGGACCAGCCGAGCAGCAAGGCCTCGTAGGTGCCGCGCTTCTGCGCGTCCAGCATCGTCGAGTACTCGGCGGGCACGATCCGCAGATCGAATCCGCCCTCTGCGACGCTGTCTCGCAGGGCCTGTGCGTACCGGAGGTGGTCGGGCACGTTCATCACCTGCAACGTCACCGGATACGGCAGCTGCACGCCCGCCTCGGTCAGCAGCTCCTTGGCCCGTGCCGGGTCGAAGGCCGGGCACGCCGTGCTGGCGCGGGTGGCGTACGAGGTTCGTGGCGCGATCGGCGTGCACGCGGGCTCGTACCAGTTGTTGAACGCCTTCTCGACCAGCTTCTGCCGATCGACGCTCAGCGACAACGCCAGCCGGACGCGGGCGTCCTTGGCGATCGCGGTGTCGATCGGCTTGACCGGTTTACCCGCACCGTCGACATTGCCGATATTGATGTACATCCCCTGGAAACCGAACGAGCCCGAGGTCAGCACGCGCAGCTGCGGCAACTTGGCCAGCGTGTCCACGTCCTGCGGGGACATGGTGTCGGCCACCTGGATGTCGCCGGAGCGCAGGTTCGACTCGCGCATCTTCGGATCGGTCATGATCCGGTAGGTGATCGAGTCGAAGTGCACGTTCTTCGCGTCGTAGTACAGCGGGTCGCGGTCCACCTCGATCGAGGTCTGCGGGACCCGCTTGACGAACTTGAACGGGCCGACGCACACCGGGTGATCGCCGAAGTTCTTGTCCTTCTCCTTCAGCGCGGCGGGCGACATGATCATCCCGGCACGGTCGGCCAGCGCGGCGGTGAGCGGCGCGAACGGCTGGTTGTACCGGATCACCACGTGCGTCGAGTCGACCGCCTCGATCTCGCTGATCGAACCCATCTCACCGGTGCGCTGGGAGCCTTCCATCTTCCAGTGCCTGGTCAGGCTGGTCTCGACCGCGTCGGCGTTGAACGAGGTGCCGTCGGCGAACTGGATCCCGCTGCGCACCGGGATGGTCACCGTCAGACCGTCGGGGGAGATATCAGGCAGGGCCGTGGCCAGCTGGGGCACCAGGTTGCCGGACGCGTCGTTGTCGTAGAGCTTCTCGCAGACCGTGCTCATGACGTAGCGCATGTAGAGCGAGCTGGATGTGGTCGGATCGAGCTTGTCGGGTTCGTTCGACAGGCCCATCACCAGATCACCGCCCTCACGCACCGGCTGCGTGCCTACGGGTGTGCCGTAATCGTCGACGTGCGTTGCGGTCTCGGTGGTCTGTTGCGTCGGTGCGCAGGCAGCGAGGACGGCGGCGACGACACCGAGCACCGCCATCCGAGTGGAGCGAACGAGCATGCGCTACAACATACTTCAACACGCTGCATTTTTCGCCACCACCGTTTCTTTTTGTACATTGTTCTCTTAGCAGCCATGATGGGAAATCGTGGCGGGGGGAAATCGATACGGAAAATAGCGGTCCGGCGATTCCGGACCGCTAATTCCTGTGCGGTGTTCGACTATTGCGCTGCCGCGCGGTTTTTCAGTCCTTCTCGTCGAGGAAGGCGGCCTTGCCGAGCCGCACGACACCGTCCGCGTAGGCCTCGATGCCGGTCACCCGCTTGGTGTGCACGGTGAGGACGCGGATTCGGTAGGTGTAGAGGTACGGATTCTCCTGCTGAATGATCTGCGTCGCCTGCCCGTACAGCTCGGCACGCTTGGCGGTGTCGGTGGTGCGCGCCGCCTGGGCCAGCAGATCGTCCAGCTTAGGCGAGCTGAAACCGCCGTAGTTGCCGCCCGAGCCGGTGGACAGGAAGCGGGTCATATTGGCATCCGGGTCGAGCCTGCCCGACCAGCCGAGCAACAACGCCTCGTAGGTGCCGCGCTTCTGCACGTCCAGCAGCGTGGAATATTCGGCGGGCACGATCTTCAGGTCGAAGCCGCCTTCGGCGACGTTGGCCTGCAATGCCTGCGCATACCGAAGTTGATCCTGCGAATTGGTGACCTGCAGCGTGATCGGGTACGGCAGCTGCACACCGGCCTCGGTGAGCAATTGCTTCGACCGCTGCGGATCATAAGGCGGGCAGGCGATTCCGGCGGGGGTCGCGTAGGTGCTCTTCGGCACGATCGCCGAGCACGCAGGCTCGAACCAGTTGTTGAATACCGTATTGACCAAGGTCTGCCGGTCGATACTCAGCGAGAACGCCTCGCGGACTTTCGCGTTCTTCGCCAGCGGGGTGTCGATCGGCTTGGCCGGCTTGCCGACGCCGTCGACGTTACCGATATTGAGGTAGATGCCCTGGAAGCCGAGCGAACCCGTCTCCAGCAGGTTCAGGTCCGGGTCCTTGGCCAGCGCGTCGACGTCCTGCGGGGAGATCGTGTCGGCGACCTGAATGTCACCGGAGCGCAGGTTCGACGCGCGAATGTTCGCGTCGGCCATGATTCGGTAGGTGACCGTATCGAGATGCACGTTCTTCGCGTCGTAGTACAGCGGATCGCGTTCCACCACGATGGAGGTCTGCGGGATTCGCTTGACGAATTTGAACGGCCCGACACACACCGGGTTGTCGCTGAAGTTCTTGCCTTCGTCCTTCGCGAGCGCGACGGGCGACATGATCATCCCGGCCCGGTCCGCGAGGGCGGCGGTGATCGGCGCGAAGGGCTTTTTGTAGCGAATCACAACGTGGGTCGGGTCGGCCGTCTCGATAGCGGCGATCGGACCCATTTCGCTGGTTCGCTGCGAGGTTTTCATACTGAAGTGCCGCTGCAGACTGGTCTGCACCGCGGCCGCGTCGAACGCGGCGCCGTCGGCGAATTTGATTCCGGTGCGGACCGGGATGGTCACCGTCAGTCCGTCCTCGGACACGGTGGGCAACGCGGTCGCCAACTGCGGCACCAGATTTCCGGACGCGTCGTTGTCGTAGAGCTTCTGACAGATCGAGCTCATGACATAGCGCGTGTAGAGCGAGCTGGAGGTGGTCGGGTCGAGCTTGTCGGGTTCGGAGGAGAGGCCCATCACCAGGTCGCCGCCCTCACGTACCGGCTGCGATCCCACGGGTGTGCCGTAATCATCTGTGTGCGTTGCCGTTCCAGCGGGGTGCTGAACCGGTGCGCAGGAGGCGATGGCGGCGGCGGTAACGCCGAGCACCAGCATCCGTGTGAAGCGAGCGAGCATGCGCTACAAGATACTTCAAGGTTTCGGACTTTTCTCGCCGGGTATTCCTTTTCGTAGATTGTTCTCGTTTTTGTCATCGGACGAATCGAGACACCTCTTCAAATGACACGACAAATAGCGGTCCGGCGTTCCCGGACCGCTATTTGTTCGAAAGTTCAGTTATCGTCCCGCGGCGTAGCCCTGCATGCCGCGGGGATTGGCTCCAGCTGAAAGTACACCGTTCTCCCGGTCGCGGGCCACCGCGCACAACCGGCCCTCCGACCACGGGCCGCCCACCGTCACCCGGTGTCCACGCCGTTCGAGGTCGTCGATCACCTCGCTGCCGATCCGCGACTCGACGACCACCGAGCCGGGGCTCATCGCCCGCGGATAGAACGAGCCGGGGAAGCTCTCCTGATGCCAGTTCGGTGCGTCGATGGCGCCTTGCAGATCCAGTCCGCCGCGCACTTTTTCGCGCATGGCGACCGCCAGGAAGAAATGCAGGCTCCACTGATCCTGCTGATCGCCGCCCGGGGTGCCGAACGCCATGACGGCCTCGCCGTCGCGCAGCGCCAGCGACGGGCTGAGCGTGGTGCGCGGGCGGCGGCCCGGCGCAAGCGAATTGGGCAGGCCCGGCTCCAGCCAGGCCATCTGTAGTCGAGTACCGAGCGGGAAGCCGAGTTCGGGCACCACCGGATTCGACTGCAGCCAGCCACCACTCGGCGTCGCCGCGATCATGTTGCCCCAGCGGTCCACGATGTCGAGCTGACAGGTGTCGCCGCGAGTAGCACCGGAGGCGGCCACCGTCGGCTCGCCCGCGCCGCGCGGAACATCGACGGCCCCAACGGAATTGGTCTGCACGTAGCCACTGAGTCTGGGGCGCTGGCCGTCCGGGCTGCCCGGCCGCAGTTCGTAGGACGCCTGCGGGCCGATCAACGCGCTGCGCTGCGCGTTGTACCAGGGGGACAGCAGCGTCGCGAGCGATACCTGGGTGCTGTCGCCGTACCAGGCCTCGCGGTCGGCCATCGCGAGCTTCGAGCCCTCGATCAGGGTGTGGTAGTACTCCGGCGTGCCGTACTCCAGGCGCTCCGGCAGCAGCGCCAGTTGTTGCAGCATGACCGGGCCCTGGCTCCACAGGCCCGGCTTGGCGACGGTCCAGCCGTTCCAGGTGTAGGTGACCGGATTCTCGTATGTGGCACTGAAGTTCGCGAGATCGTCGCCGGTCAGCGTGCCGACGTTGCGCTCACCGGAGGTGTCCATGGTCGGCCGCGCGGCGGCGGCGACCAGCGCCTCGGCGATGAAGCCCTCCCGCCAGATGCGGCGCGCCGCTTCGATCTGGGTCTCCCGATCGGTGCCCGCGGCCTCGGCCTCGGCGATCAGTCTGCGCCAGGTCGCGCCGAGCGCCGGGTTGCGCAGCAACGCGCCCGCCGCGGGCGGCTTTCCGTCGCGCAGGTAGATCTCCGCGGAGGTGGTCCACTCGGTCTCGAACAGGTCGGCCACCGTCTCGACGGTCTCGCCGATCCGGTCGACCGCGGGATGGCCGCGCTCGGCATTGCCGATGGCGTAGGACAGCACGTCGGCCAGCCGCATCGTGCCGTGATCGCGCAGCAGCACCATCCAGGCGTCGAACGCGCCGGGCACCGCGGCGGCCAGCGGACCGGTGCCGGGCACCAGATCCAGGCCGAGCGCGTTGTAGCGGGCGATCGTCGCGCCGGCCGGGGCCGGGCCCTGACCGCACAGCACGCGCGGCGGCAGGCCGGCGGGTGCGAGAATGATCGGCACCTCACCGGCCGGGCCGTTCAGATGCGGCTCGACCACGTGCAAGACGAACCCCGCGGCGACCGCCGCGTCGAACGCATTGCCGTCGTTCTCGAGTACCGCCATCGCGGCGGCCGAGGCGAGCCAGTGGGTGGACGACACCATCCCGAAGGTGCCCTGCAAGGTAGGACGCGTGGTGAACACCCGCCGAGTATCTCCCCGGAGCGGTACGTACGTCCAAGACATCTATGGCACCAAACCGATAGCCTATGGTTATGGAACGTAGGCAGCTCGAGTACTTCGTCGCGATCGTCGAGCACGGCGGGTTCACCCACGCCGCGCGGGCTTTACGGGTAGCCCAGCCGTCGCTGTCGCGGGCGATCGGCAAGCTGGAGCGGGAACTCGGGGTGGCGCTGTTCCATCGGGTCGGCCGCAACGCGGTGCTGAGCAACGCGGGAGAATTCATGGCCGACCGGGCGCGCCAGGTGCTGCGGGATCTGGATGCGCTGCGGGCCGCCGCACAGGCCGTCGGGGCGGGCGTGGTCGGGCGCGTCGATGTCGCGGCCACCTCGTCCTCCACGCTGGAACCGGTGATCAGCACCATCGCCGAACTGCGCGAGCATCACCCGGGGCTGACGGTCGGCACCTGGTCGGCGCTGTCGGCGGCGGAGGTGGTCGCCATGGTGTTGCGCGGCCGCTGCGAGGCGGGGGTGTGCGGCAGCGCGGAACGCCCCGCCGGACGCGGGCTGGTGGCCCATCACCTGCGCGACGAACAGTTCCTGCTGGTGGCGCCGCCGGGCACGAAGATCGGCACCGATGGCACAGTGACGCCAGAAGACCTGCGCGGCATGAGCTTCGTGATCACCCAGCCCGCCACCGCCGTCCGGGCCCGGTTCGATCGACTCGCCGCCACCGTCGGCGATCTGCGCATCGCCGCCGAGGTCGGTGACCGCAGCGTGGTACTGCCGATGGTGCTGCGCGGCATCGGCGCGGGGCTGATGCCCGACGGCTGGCACGACCTGGCCTGCCGAGCAGGCGCCGAGGTGTACCGGTTCGACCCGCCGGAGAAGCTGCCGCAGTGGTTGGTGCACCGCGGCGGACCACTCACCGCCGCAGCGCAAGCGTTCATCGACACCACGCTGAGCCATGCCGCCCGGGCACGGGATGCGGTCTAGCACAGCCGCCCGACCGCGCACGGATGCGCGGAGCCACGCATCGCCGGGGTCGCTCCGAGTAACAGCCGCACGCCTTCTGATTTCCCGCACTAAGACCCGCCGCCCTGACACGCGTGCGGATGTCAAAGCCAGTGCGGCTGTCGGGGCGGGCTAGCCGGAGTTGCGCAGCGCGGTGGCGAGGCCGTTCATGGTGAGCAGGATGCCGCGTTTCACCAACTCGCTGTCGTCACCCGCGCGGAGCCTGCGCAGTAGCTCCACCTGCATCTGGTTCAGCGGCTCCAGGTAGGGGAAGCGGTTGTGGATCGACTCGGCCAGCGACGGGTTGTCGGCGAGCAGGTGATCGTTGCCGGTGATCGCGGCGTGCATGCGGATGGTTCTGGCGTGCTCGTCGCGGATCATGCCGAAGATCTTCTCCCGCAGCGCAGCGTCCTCGACCAGCTCGGCGTAACGGGCGGCAATGTCGAGGTCGCTCTTGGCCATCACCTGCGCCAGGTTCGACAGCACGGTGCGCAGGAACGGCCAGCGGCGATACAGGTCGGTCAGCGTCGCGAGCCGTTGCGGATCGCCACCGATCCACTCCTCCAACGCGGTTCCGGTGCCGTACCAGCCGGGCAGCATCACCCTGGCCTGGCTCCACGACATCACCCAGGGGATGGCGCGCAGATCCGATACCGAGTTCGTCGGTTTACGGGAGGCGGGCCTGCTGCCGATATTCAGGTCACCGACCTCGGCCACCGGGGTGGACTGCCGGAAATACTCGACGAAGCCCGGTGTTTCGTGCACCAGCCGCGAGTAGGCCGCGCGGGCCCGATCGGCCAGCTCGTCCATCAGCTCGTAGGACGGCTCCGCGTCCGGCCCGAGCCCCTCCACGTCCAGCAGCGTCGACTCCAGCGTGCCCGCGATGAGCGACTCCAGATTGCGATGCGCCGCACCGGGTTCGGCGTACTTCGCGGCGATCACCTCGCCCTGCTCGGTCAGCCGCAGCGAACCGTGCACGGCGCCGGCGGGCTGGGCCAGGATGGCGTCGTAGCTGCGGCCACCGCCGCGGCCGACGGTGCCGCCGCGACCGTGGAAGAGCCGCAGCCGGATTCCGGCCTTGCGCGCGACGTCGACGAGGTCGAGTTCGGCGCGGTACAGCGCCCAGTTCGCGGCCAGGTACCCGCCGTCCTTGTTCGAGTCGGAGTATCCGAGCATCACCTCTTGCCGCATCCCGCGCGCCGCGACCAGGTCGCGGTAGACCGGAACATCCAGTGCGGCAGCCAACGTCGCCGCGCCCGCGCCGAGGTCCTCGATCGTCTCGAAGAGCGGGACGATGCCCACCGAGCAGTGCGGCGGGCCGTCCGGTTCACCGGGATCGAGCAGGCCGCCCTCCTTGAGCAGCAGCGCCGCCTCCAGCATGTCGCTGACCGAGGTACACATGCTGATGATGTAGTTGGGCACCGCCTCGGCGCCGAAGGTGTCCACCACATCGCGTGCGGCGCAGACGATGTCGACTTCCTTGCGGGCCAGCTCGCTCAGCCTGGCGTACGGGCCGAGCAGCGGGCGGCGGGTGCGCAGCTCGTCCGCGAGCAGCTCGACGCGCTCGTGTTCGGACAGGCTCGCGTAGTCCGGATGCACACCGGCCCAGGCCAGCAGCTCGGCCACGACCTGCTCGTGCACCTCCGAGTTCTGGCGCATGTCCAGGCCTTGCAGGTGGAAGCCGAAGGTCTCGATGGCGTGCCGCAGCGCGGCGAGCTTGTCGTCGGCGAGCAGCCCGTCGCCGCTGGCGCGCAGCGAGGCGTCCACGGCGTCGAGATCGTCGAGCACCGCCTGCGGCGTCGGGTACGGTTCGGCGCCGATATCCAGGCCATTCGGCGGCACGTCACCGAGGGCACGGCGCGCTGTCGCCGTCAGCCGGGCCCGGATGCTGTGCACCGCACGGCGATACGGTTCGTCGGCATGGGTCGACGGGTCGGGGTAACCGGCTTCGGCGAGCGCGGCCACCGCGGGCGTCACCGGGACCAGGCGGGCCGACAACGCCAGCGCCTTCTCCAGCTCGACCAGGTCGCGCAGGTACCGCGAGAAGGCGACGGTCGCGGCCTGGTGTCCGGCCTGTCGGACGACATCCGCCGTCACATAGGGGTTTCCGTCGCGATCACCGCCGATCCACGAGCCGGGCCGCAAGATCGGCCGCGGCAGCAGCTCGACGCCGGGAAAGCGCGAGCGCAGCGCGGCCCGCACCTCGGCGTTGATCGCCGGGATCACGTCGAACAGGGTGATGTCGTAGTAGCGCAGGCCCACCGAGATCTCGTCCTGGATCCGCAGGCGCGCCAACCTGATCAGCGCGGTGCGCCAGAGGCCGAGCACCTGCCTGCGAATCTGTTGCTCGTATTCGACGCGCTCGCGCTCGGTGTCGGTGTAGCGCTGGCGCAGCCGCATCAGCTCGGTGATCCTGGTCTGCCCGTCGAAGACGGTGCGGCGGCGGGTCTCGGTGGGATGCGCCGTGATCACCGGGGACACCAGCGCGTCGGCCAGCAGGTCGGCGACCTCGGCCCCGTCCAGCGCCGCCGCGTCGAGTTTGCGGTAGGTGGCGGCCAGCGACGAATCCTGCGGCGGCTCACCGGCCGCCTCGTGCGCCTTGCGGCGGCGGTCGCGCTGGATGTCCTCGGCCAGGTTGGCCAGCAGCACGAAGTAGCTGAAGGCGCGGATCAGCGGGAGCGCCACCGCGATGTCGACACCGTCGAGCATCTCGGCGACCGCGCTGCGCTCGACCTCAGCGCGACGCACCCGGAAGGCCTCGATGCGCACCCGCTCGATCAGATCGAACACCTCGGGGCCCTCGTGGTCCCGGATGGTGTCACCGAGGACGCCACCGAGAAACCGGATGTCGTCGCGCAGCGGCCGGATGGCGTCCTGTTGCGTCTCGCTCGTCGATTCGCCCATGATCAGACAGTATTGCCGTCGAGGCCGCGGTGGTATGCGACGGATCCCACACCGTGTCGCCGGGCGGTCGCCGAGCCGGGCCGGTCTCGGTATCGACCGCGCCGGGTGACCCCCGGGATGCCCCGGGAGTCAACGATTTTCGTCCGGCTCAGCCGAGAACTTGGGAGAACCGCAGGTGGTTGCCCCACGGGTCGCGGAAGCCGCAGTCGCGCATGCCGTACGGCTGGCTGACCGGCTCCTGGGTGACCTCGACGCCCGCGTCACGCAGCCGGGCGAAGGTGTCGTCGGCCGATTCGGTGGTGAAGATCAGCATGCCCGCCGCGCCGTTGTTCAGGCGGGACTCGGCCGCCGCGCGGGCCGTGTCGTCGGGCACCATCGCGGGGGTCTCCAGCAGGAACTCGATGGTCGGCTGACCGGCCGGGCCGACCGTCAGCCAGCGACCGCCGGGGAACGGCAGGTCCTGGCGCAGCTCGAGGCCGAGCAGGTCTCGGTAGAACTCGAGGGCCTTGTCCTGGTCGCCGACGAGCACGCCGACGTGGGTGAGGGCGAGGTCTTTGCCGTTGCTCATGGTGTGGGTTCTCCTTCGGTAAAGCGGGACAACATTATCGACGGTGCCGCCGCGCGGAATTCATCGGCGGTCGTGGTGTCGCCGACCACAGCACCGAAAAAGCGGCGGGGCTAGCGTTTCGGCCAGTACCAGGGCGGCTGATCCAGCATGCCCTGGCCGGCGATGATGGTCGCGCCGACTTGCTTGACCAGTTCGATGGTGTGCAACTCCGGTGTGCTCTGCGCCAGCGCGGTGACCAGCGGCCGGGCATGGGTGACGACCACGACCTGGGTGTCCGCGGCGACGGTGGCGATGAGCTCGGCGAGCGGAGCGAGCAGTTCGGGATGCAGGCTCGTCTCGGGCTCATTGAGGACCAGGAGTTCGGGCGGGCGCGGGGACAGCAGCGCGGCGACCAGCAGGAGGTAGCGCAGGGTGCCGTCGGACAGTTCGGCGCCGCCCAGCGGGCGCAGCAGTCCGCGTTGATAGAGCGCGAGCTCGAATCTGCCGTCGCGGTCGATGATCTCGACCTCGCTGCCGGGGAACGCGCGATCTATCGCCTTGTCGAGAATGTGCGCGTCGCCGATCTCGCGGATGGTCTGCAGGGCCGCGGCCAGGTCGGCGCCGTCGTGACCGAGCACGGTGGTGCGCGTGCCGATCTGCGGCGACCTGGCCGGCGCGTCGGCGTCGGTGCGCAGGTGGTCGTAGAACCGCCAGGACCGGATGCGCTCGCGCAGCACCAGCAGATCCGGCGCGCTCTGCGGATCGGCCAGCTCGCTGAGCATGCTGTCGAACGGTTGCAGCGCGTGCGGCACCATCGCCCAGCCGCCGTCGTCGTCGCGCAGGCGCACCACCGGGCCGCCGCGGTCCGCGAGCAGGGTCGAGGGGCGCAGCACCGGCCCGGCCCAGACCGCTTCGGCCTTGATCACCGGGTCCAGATTGAATCTCGAGGTGCTGTCGGGTGTCGGCGTGCCGAGCTCGGCCGCGTACCCGAAGTCTTCGCCCGCGAAGCCGACCCGCAGCGCGGCATCGCCGGTGGGCGTGCTGCCCTGCCCCGCCCAGCGCGCCGACGCCACCCCGCCTTCGCGGGCCAGCGCGGCTACGGCCCCGTTGCGCGAGAAGTCCGCCAGCAGCCGCAATGTGCGGTAGAGACTGGACTTCCCGCTGCCGTTGGCCCCGCTCACCACGTTCAACCGGCCCAGCGACATGGTGACCTGTCGCAGCGACCGATAGTTCTCGACTGCCAAGGTCCGCAACATGCCCCCAGGCTAACGAGCCGCTACGACACGCGATCCGCTACAGCTGCCGGATCACCCGCGCCGGATTACCGGCGGCGAACACCCGCGACGGCAGATCGCGGGTGACCACACTGCCCGCCCCCACCACCGTGTCGTCCCCGACCGTGACACCCGGGCACACGATGACCCCGCCCCCGAACCACACGTTGTTACCGATCCGGATCGGCGCCGCGGTCTCCCACCGCTGCCTGCGCAGCTCGTGATCTTCCATCGGGTGCAGCGCCGTCAGCAGCTGACACCGGGGACCGATCGACACGTCGTCGCCGATGCTGATCGGCGCGCAATCGAGCAGGATCGCATCGTAATTCAGGAAGCTGTTCGACCCGATCTCGATGAGATACCCGTAGTCGCACTGGAATCGCGGCATGATCCACGACCCCTCCCCCAGCTTGCCGAGCAGTTCGCGCAGCACGGCGTCGCGCCGCTCGCCCGCCGCGGACCGGTTGAACTCCGCGCAGAGCGCCTGCGCCCGGTGCCGCTCCGCCACCAACTCGGCGTCGTTGTCCCGGTACAACTCCCCGCGGAGCATGCGCTCCTTCATCTCACCCACCTCGCCACCCTAGACACAGAACGGGACATGGCTGCGACGGCTGTCGCGGTCATGTCCCGTTCGGCGAAAAGCGGTCAGGCAGGCATTCCCTGCACCGATAGTCGGTGGAACAGGACCTGCTCGAGCAGTGCCACGAGCACCTCCTTCACCGATTCCCGGTCGCGCGCATCGCATTCCAGCACCGGGATCCAGTCGTCGAGTTCCAGCGCCTCGCGCACCTCGCCGAGGTCGAAATGCATGCCGTTGTCGAAGCGGTTGACCACCACCACGAACGGCGTCTGCTTCTCCTCGAAGTAGTCCAGCACCGGGTAGCAGTCACCGATCCGGCTGGTGTCCACCATGATCACCGCGCCGAGCGCGCCGTCCACCAGGTCGTCCCACAGGAAGACGAAGCGGTCCTGGCCCGGCGTGCCGAACAGGTACAGGATCAGCGAGCGGTCCAAGGTGATTCGGCCGAAGTCGAGCGCGACCGTGGTCTGCGTCTTCTCCGCGCGCCGGCCCGGATCGTCGACGCCGATCGCGACCTCGGTCATCGCCGCCTCGGTGACCAGCGGCTCGATCTCGGAGATGGCACCGATGAAGGTGGTTTTGCCGACGCCGAATCCACCGCTGATCACGATCTTCACCGAGGACGGCATCGTCGGGGCGGGCGGCGGGTTGTCAGAGTGCCCGTACAAGGTCCCTGATCCTCTCGATGGCAGCGGTGGACAGTTGATCGGCCTCACGCACCGTCGCGTAGCCCCCGGCGACGAGGTCGCTGACGACGACCTTCGCGACACCGACCGGAACGCGCAGCGCGGTACCGATTTCCGCGATGGAGTGTGGCTGCTGGCACAGCTGCACCACGGTGCGCTGCTCGAACTGCAGCGGCGCGGACAACGCCGAAGGCGGTGCCTGCACCAGGGTTTCGATGCGCAGACCGTCCATCAACGGCGTGGTGCGCCCCGCGGTGACGACAAAGGGACGCACAAACTGTTCATCACTGTCGACAAGCTCGTCGGCCGGGGCTTCTTTTTGGCCTGGGCGATCCGGATCGAACCATCCGAACATCTGGTTCATCGGAATCATCCGCGGGTCCGGCAGCCTCGGCCGGTCAGGATCTCTCATCTTCGCAACGTCTCTCGCAATTCGGAAATCAACGTCGGGTCAAGGAGCGACCCGGCGCGTTCGGCCAGCACGGCCATTTCGTAGCCGACCAGACCGACATCGCAGTTGCCGTCGGCGATGACGCCGAGGCAACTGCCGTCACCCATGGCCGAGACGAGCAGGAAGCCCCGCTTCATCTCGATCATGATCAGTTTGAGCCCATCGAACGAGTAACTGCGCGATGCGCTCTTGGCGAGGCTGGCCAGACCGGACACCATGGCGGAGAGCCGGTCGGCTGAGGTGCGGTCCAGACCTTCGGACATCGCGATGAGCAATCCGTCCGAGGAGACCGCCACGGTGTCGCGGACGCCGTCGGTTTCCCGGACGAAGTTCGCGAGCATCCAGTTGAACGTGTGCGGGTCGGCGCTCGGCAAGTGAGTGGTCACCGGTTCTCCTCTGCGATGGTCTGAGCCTGATCGTCGGCGCGGGCGTCGTGGTCGCGGGCACCGACATACGGACGGGTCGTCGACGGCGGCGGCGGTGCGCCGCGCTCGTGTCCGGCCCGGAACGACGAAAGCATGCTACGGGTTTCCTCCGGCGAGCGTTCCGGAATCGGCGCCCGATCGCGACGTTCGTTGGCGCCGTTGGTCTCCCGGCGCTGCTCGGTGCCCGGCGCCGTGCCCGCGGAACGAGACTTCTTGTTGCGCTTGACAAGTCCGTTACGCGTGGTGCGCGGTGCCGCGCCCGCCTGCGCCGCCCCGTTGACGCCGTGGTGGTTCTCCGGCGGCGCGTCCGGCAGCCGCCAGGTGCCGGTATCGGTGAGCAACCGGTCCGACGTGTCGGGCGGGGTGGAAACCGTTGGCGGGGACACGAACTGGGAGTACGCGGAGGTGGCAGGCCCTGAGGCGGGCGGCGCCGCGTGCTGCGGTCCGGTGTCGTAGCGCTCTTCGCGCGGTATCGCCCGCTGTGCCGCGGTCCACGGGCCCTCGGCCTGGCGGGGCGAGCCGTTGTGCTCGTGCACCGGTGCCGCGTGCGCGGGGCCACGATGGGTCGGCGTGGTCGGCTCCGTGTCGGTGGTACCGCGGATCACGGCGGGCGAGTTCATCGCAGCGTTGTGCTCCGGCGCGAGTTCGAGTTCGGGCAGGCCCGTCGACTCCGAATCGGCCCCCCAGGAGCGCTCCAGCCCGGTGCCGGAGATCTTGGCCTGCACCGCGGCGGGCCGGCGATCCTGTTCCTGGACAAGGATGTCCAGCGGCAGCGACATCCGCGCGACGATGCCGCTGACCGGCGAGACGTTGAGCTCGACGTCGATGCCGAGCCGCTCGGCCAGCCGACCGACCACGTAGTGGCCCAGGTAGCGGGTCGGCGCGACGATGAAGTCCTGCTCACCGCGCAGCCTGGCGTTCGACTGGGCCAGCTGATCCATCGGCATGCCGACACCGTGGTCGACGACGGCGAGCAGATACCCGTGCGGCACCCGGCGGCCGTAGATCTCGACCTCGAGATCCGGTGGGGAGAAGGCGAGTCCGTTCTCGATCAGCTCGGCGAGCATGTGCGCGAGCTCACTGACCACCGCGCCGGTGATCATGACGTCGTCCACCCGGCGCAGCACCACCCGGCGGTAGTCGTCGACCTCGGACAGGCCTGCCCGGATCACGTCGCTCAACGCGATGGGCTGGGCCCAGCGCCGCGGGCTCGCCTCACCGACGAGCACGAGCAGGCTCTCGGCGTTGCGGCGCATGCGGGTGGCCAGGTGGTCGAGCTCGAACAGGTTCGACAGACCCTTGGGATCGAGCTCCTCACGCTCGAACTCGCTGATCAGGCCGAGCTGGCGGCGGACCAGGTTCTGGTTGCGCCTGGCCAGGTTGGCCATCGACTCGGTGGTGTTGCGGCGCACCAGCGCCTGCTGCGAGGCGAGTTCGAAGGCGGTGGTCTGCACCCGGTCGAGCGCGCCTGCCACGGCGGCGATTTCGGTACTCGCCCCGGGCGGGGCCTGCACCGGCAACGGCGCCTCCGGCCTGCTGTCGTCGGCCCGCGACCACGCCTCGATGACCTGGGGCAGGCGGCGCGAGGCCACGTCGTCGGCCTCGCCGGCCAGCGCGGCAAGCGGGCGCACGATGGCGCGCACCGAGGTGATCACCAGCACGATCATGGCGGCGATGGCGATCGCCGAGATGACGAGGAACGCGATCAGCTTGGTGGCCGCGGCATTACGCAGGCTGTCCGCGCGCTCCTGCACATCGTTGCCGACTGCCTGCTGCACGGTGCGCTGTTCGTCGAGGACGCTCGACATCTGCGTCCACCAGGTCATCGGATCGACCTCGCGGACCAGCGGGCCGTCGCTGGAGGCGATCGCGATGTTCTCCGATTGCTCGGCCTTGGTGGCGTTCTCGCTCAACATCGCGGCGTCCAGCTTGGCCTGCTGGCTCTTGGTCGCGTAGCGGGAGAACGCGGTGAAGCCCGCGAGCTTGGTGGAGCGGATCTCCATGAACTGCACGTACTCACCGCCGTTGAACCGGCCCGCGGTGAAGACGCCGTTGAGGAAGCCTCGCTCCTTGTCGACCTCTTCCTTGGCCGCGCCGAGCGCGTAGAGCGCCTGCAGTCCGCGCTGGATCTGCGGGTCGCGCGCCTGGTCGAGGCCGAGCGCGAGGCGGTTCAGCGCGCTGACGCCGTCGGTGTAGAACTGGAAGACGACCTGCCTGCTGACGCGGCGCGAGTCGATCTGGGTGCGGGTGTTCGACAGCAGATTCAGCTGGCCGAGCGCCGAGCGCACCTGATCGGCGCCGGGGGCGTCCCCGGCCGCGTCGGCGGTCAGCGAGGCGAGCGCGGCGTCGACCTTGCCGCGCTGGTCGAGCAGGGGCTGCTGCAGGCGGTTGTCACCGCCGAGCAGACCGTTGCTGAGCCCGAGCTCGCGCTGGATCTGGTTGGTGAGGTCCTGCACGCTCAGTGCCAGCGAGACGGCCTTCACCGTGTCGTTGGACTCGCGGTAGTCCGAGATCTCCCGGAAGACAGTGACTCCCAGCAGGGCGAGCACCAAAATCAGCGCGAGCGCGAGAATTCGGGTGAGCTGACCACCGATGGTGCGCGGCCGGACGATGGCCGCCATTCTGCCGCTGGGCATCCCGGGGGAAACCGCAGATATGAGATCCGGTGTGTCCCCGGGCTTTGGTTGCCGTAGACGTGAACGCACCAACCTGCTACTCCTCCGAAAAGCCGGCCGTGACAGCTCCACGACGAGCGCACGGAAAGTCTCCGAGCAAAATCCCATATGCCCGGTCCGGCGTCAACTCGAGAACCCCGGTCGGGGAACTTTGTTCATACTTTTCAACCCGAGCTGCAACCTGTTGCTACTAACTGTCCAGTTGCGGTCAGTTAATCTTGTACAAGGTTGAAGCAGAACTAATAACCCACCCGGGTCGGGGGATCAACAGGAAGAACCGTCGACACTCCGGGCGCCGACCCGAAATGCCCTCGGATAGTAGCGGAGTCGCCGCCCTCAGCGCACCTCGTGCCGCCGCGGCACGCGCGCTGTGACGGCACCGAGAGTTACGTCTACTCGGCGCCGACCAGCAACGCACCAGCAAGTGGCGGTGGAACTACTCGCCGCCGAGGATCGCGAGGACCTGCTCGGAGGTGTAGAACGGCTCCAGCCGCTCCCGAATCAGCTTGGACAGCACGCCGTTTCGCTTGGCGCCGTCGATGACGGCCGGCCCGTAGCGCAGGATTTCGGTGGTGATGTCGGCTCCGGAGAGGCCGAGCTCGGGCAGCATGGCCGCGAGCGTGTAATCGCCGTACTTGGTGAAGAACACCTCGACGCATTCCTCGACCAGCAGCCCGAAGTATTCCTTCTCCCTGGTGGTGACCGCGATTTCATAGCAGAGCAGCACCAGTTCGTTCAGGTCCCGCTGCGACAGATAATCGCGCAGGCCGCTCACCGGTTCGTCGGCGTGCAGATCCCAGAATTCCATGGCGGCGTCGTGCACCGGTGCGTCGCGCAACATTTCGCGGATCGCGTTGTTGGTGCGCTTGAGCGCGAAAACCGCGCCCTTGCCTGCCATGTCGCCGATGAAGGTGCTCTCCGTCGCCTTCTTCGCGCTCTTGGCGGCGGACTGCCCCATCGAGATCAGCGAGGAGACGCCGGGGATCTTGCCGGCGAACTGCTTATTGGCCTCCATGAAATCGGAGATCAACTTGTCCACGAACTTCGACGCGACGGTGGCGACCAGCGGGCTCTCGGTGAGCCGGTCCAGGATGCGCTCCTGCGCCTGGTGCATGCCGAAGATCTTCTCCAGCAACGCCTCGACCGGTTCGCGGTCGACCACCTGGCCGAGGGTGTAGTCGTTGTTGTTCGCGATGTGGTCGTAGATCGAATCGGCGAACACCCCGACCATGTCGGCGAGGACCGGGCTGCCACCGATCAGGTCGATGATGGTCGCAACAGTCTGCTTGGCCTGGTCGACCTCGACGATATCGCGGAAGATCAGGGTGTCCGCGACCCCGAGCACCGACTCGACATCGCGGGCAACAACTTCGGCGAAGCGATCGCCACTGACCTCGGCAAGCACGAAGTCGACCTGGGCATCGAGTAGCCGTTCAGCAATCTCGCGCGGCTCGGGCATCGAGTTCCACCAATCACAGTCGTTGTACGGCGCCCGGCCAGACTACGGCCCGTGTGTTTCGGTGTCGTTGCCGCGCAACGACTTCCGTATCTGGTCCAGGCGTTCACGCGCCGCCTGCTCGCGCGCGTCCCATTGCTCGTCGGCGCTGCGGCCCGCCGGGGTCTGCTGGTCGAGCTCGCTGCGCCCCTGCGCGGTGCCGTAGCGCTGCTCGACCTTATCGCGAACTGACCCCCAAGTAGGGACACCGGAGGAGGAATATCCACCTGTCTCAGTCGGTGCGGCGATACCGGTCGGCGGTACCGGTACCGCGGGTACCGCGGAGGCGCCTCCGACCTGGCCCGATACGTCGTGCAGCGGCGGGGCGTCATGCACCGACGTAGGCAGCGTGGCAGGAGTCACACCTGGTGGGGCCGTCACATCACCGGTTTCGAGGAGGCCGATCAGGGCCGCGTGCACGGTCGCGAAGCCGGGCCGTTCCGCCGTGGCGACCAGCAGTAGGCCGATCAGTTCGCGGTCGGACAGCGCCGCCAGCCGGGCCGCCATCTCGCTGTTTTCCGTCATGGCACCAGGCTACGCAGCGCACGGCGCGCCGCCTCAGGACCGGACGAGAGCACCGGCCCAGTCACGCACCAGCTCGAACCAGGCCGAGCCGCCCACCATGATCAGGTCGTTATGGCCCGCGCCGGGGAAGATCTCCAGGCGCTTCGGTTCGTGGGCCGCGGCGTAGAGGCGTTCGGCATGCCGCAGCGGCAAAAGTTCGTCCTGGTCACCGTGCATGATCAGGACCGGGGCGCGCAGGGTGCGGATGCGTCGCGCGTTCGGGTACGCGTCGGGGACCAGCGGACCAGGCAGGAAGGGGTAGACGGATCTGGCGGCGTCGCGCAGGCCGGAGAAGGTCGACATCAGCAGCACGCCCGCGGGCGGGTGCGCCTGCGCGAGTTCGAGCACGACGCCGCCGCCGAGCGACTTCCCCAGGTAGAGCACGTGATTCGGATCGACACCCGGCTGCTCGAGCAGTACGCGGCGGGCCGCGCGGGCGTCCAGATAGGTGCCGTGCTCGGTGGGACGCCCGGTGCTGCGCCCGTATCCGCGATAGTCGAACGCGAGCACATCGAACCCGGCCTCGACGAGTAGTGCGAACAGCGCGATCCGATCGCCGATATTGCCCGCATTGCCGTGCGCGAACAGGATGTGGCCCACCGATTTCGGCGCGGGCAGCCACCAGCCGTGCAGTGTTTCCCCGTCCGCCGTGCTGATCGACAGGTCGGTGTAGGCCATGCCGAGGATGGCGGGCGTCTGCAGGATCCGCCGCTCCGGCAGATAGGTCAGCGCGTTCAGGATCGGACTGGCCGGATGTCGCATGATGTCGTTCTTACTCTTTCCCGGCCGTGCTGGTCACTCGACCCGCGTGACTTTCGCGCTCTGCAACCCTGCCGCGTGGCTCGAACCCGCGCCGATGATGCGCAGCAGCGTCCCACGCAGCCGGGTGACCTCCGCCGAGCCGACGATCTCGTCCAGGTGGCGATCGAAACGCTCGACCACCGCGATGCCCGCGTCCACGACGGCCCAGCCGCGGGTGGTCAGGCGGACGAGCCGGGCGCGCCGATCGGCCGGGTCCACCTCGACTTCGACGTAACCGTGCTGTTCGAGATGGCGGATCAGCTCGCCCATCGCCTGTTTGGTCATCCCGGCCCGCTCGGCGAGCGTGGTCTGTCTGGTGCCATCGGGCTCGATCAGCTGGAACACCGGGGCGTGCGCGGCGCGCACATCGGTGAAACCGGCGGCGGCGATGCCCGCGTCCAGCTCGGCCGCCAAGGTGCGCGCCGCGGCGGACAGCAGACTGCCCAGTGGCGCGGGGCGATCGACCAACGGGTTAGTACGGCGCTCGGCCATATTTCTCCTGAGCACGGCGGCGCCGCTCTGCTTGTTCCGGCCGGCGATGTGGACCGCACTGGATGTCGCGGCGTTGCTCGCCTACGCCGTCCCGGTCCCGAGAGCTGGTGCCGCGATGCTCGCCGCCACCGAGCGACGCGCGATCGAGCACCGATGTAACGCGACCTGCCGCGCATGGCATTGCTGGCAACTCCATGCGCGGCAGCATGATTCGTGCGCCGGCGCTAGCCGCGGATAACCGCGCCGACGGCGTCCGCCGCGGCGGCTACCGCGGCGTCACGAGCCGCGCTGGCCTCGTCCTCGGTGAGCGTGCGATCGGTGGCGCGGAAACGCAGAGCGTAGGTGAGGGACTTGCGACCCTCGCCCGCCTGCGCGCCCTCGTAGACGTCGAACAGGGCGATGTCCTCGAGCAGCTCGCCGCCGCCGGTGCGCAGCGCCGACTCCACCGAGGCCGCGGGCGTGCTCTTCTCGACACTGACCGAGACGTCCTGCAGCACCGCCGGGAACGGGGAGATCGTCGGGGCGGGGCGGGATTCGAGCAGCGGCAGTGCGTCGAGGTCGAGTTCGACGGCGCAGGTCCGCGGCGGCAGACCGGAGCGTTCCAGCACAGCGGGGTGCAGTTCGCCCGCGTGACCGACGACCGTGCCGTCCACCACCAGTTCGGCGCAGCGACCCGGATGCCAGGGCAGCTGGGCTGCCGGGCGCCGTTCGATCGTGACGCCCGCCGCGTCGGCCACCGCGTCGGCGAGGGCGAAGGCGTCGGCGGCCTCGGCCTGACGGCCCTGACCCCAGGGGCCGCGCGGCTCGCGGCGACCGGTGAGCACGGCCGCGACGTGCACCGGCTGGGCCGGCAGCGAGTCGATCAGGCCGGCGATCTGCTCGTCGGTGGGGCGGCGGTCGACCGGCAGCGCCTCGACCGCGCGGACGTTGTCGCCGGGCAGCACCACCTGCGCGATGCCGTAGATGGTGAGGTCGCGGGCGCCACGAGAGATGTTGCGGGCGGCCACTTCCAGCAGTCCGGGCAGCAGTGTGGTGGCCAGCTCGGCCCGCTCCACGTCGAGCGGGTTCAGCACCCGGGTGGTCGCGCGGCGCGGGTCGTCGGCGTCCAGACCCCAGGTGTCGAAGACACCAGCGGGCAGGAACACCGGCGCGGGCACCTCGACGGCACCGGCGAAGGCCAGTGCGCGGCTGACCGCGCGGCGGCGCCGCTGGGTGGCGGTGAGGCCGCGACCGGCAGGCGCGGTGGGCAGCACGGACGGGATCTGCTCGAGCCCCTCCAGCCGCAGCACCTCCTCGACCAGGTCGGCGGGCTGGACCAGGTCGGGCCGCCAGCTCGGCGGGGTGACCTCGAGCTGCCCGTGACCGGTGGTCTCGTCGACGGCGACCTCGACGGTGCAGCCGATCTGGGCGAGCCTGCGCGCGGACGTACCGGTCGGGTAGACGACACCGGCGACGCGGTCGGCCCGGTCGATGTCCATCCGGATCGGCGCCGCGGGCGGCACCGGGACGCGAACGTCGGTGAGCGCGGATTCGACCGTGCCACCGGCGATCTCGGCGAGCAGCGTGGCGGCGCGATCGAGCGCGGCCACATTGATCTCGGGGTCGACCACCCGCTCGTACCGCTTGCCCGCCTCGGACACCAGCTTGTGCCTGCGCGAGGTGCGGTAGACGAGCAATGGGTTCCAGGTGGCGGCTTCCAGCACGATGTCGGTCGACTCCGCACCGACCTCGGTGGTCGCGCCGCCCATCACACCGGCCAGCGAGATGACGCCGGAATCGTCGGCGATCACCACGTCTTCGGCGTCCAGGGTGCGCTCGACCTCATCGAGGGTGCGCAGCGTCTCCCCCTTGTTGGCGGTACGCACCACCAGGCCGCCGGTCAGCTTGGCGGCGTCGAAGGCGTGCAGCGGCTGACCCAGTTCCAGCATGACGTAGTTGGTGACGTCGACGGCGGGCGAGATCGGGCGCACACCGGACAGCAGCAGCCTGCGCTGCAACCACCAGGGGCTCACCGCGTTCGGGTCGATACCGGTGACCCGGCGCACCGCGAAACGGGTGCACTGGGAGTCGGGCTCGAGCCGGACCGACCAGGCGTCCTGCTCGTCGTCCGGCAGCGTGCGCACAGCCGGATCGGCGTAGTCGAGGTCGAAACCGCAGGCGAGCTCGCGGGCCAGGCCGCGCACCGAGAAGCAGTAGCCACGATCCGGGGTGATGTTGAGCTCGATGACCGTATCGTCCAGGCCGAGCAGCTCGTTCGCGTCCGCGCCGGGCTCGGCGGTGCCCGGCTCCAGCACCAGGATGCCCGAATGATCCTTGCCGATACCGAGTTCGGCGACCGAGCAGATCATGCCGTTGGAGACGTGCCCGTAGGTCTTGCGCGCGGAGATGGCGAACCCACCGGGCAGCACGCCACCGGGCAGCACAACGACGACCAAGTCACCGACGGCGAAATTGGTTGCGCCGCAGACGATCTCCTGCAGATCCGGGTTACCCACGTCGACCTTGCAGAAGCGGATCGGCTTCTTGAACTCGGTCAGTTCGGTGATCTCGGCGACGCGGCCGACGACCAGCGGCTTGTCGATATCGCCGCCGATCCGCTCGAGCTTGTCGACTTCCTCGACCTCCAACCCCACCCGGACGAAGCCCGCGTCGAGTTCCTCCGCCGTCACCGACCAGTCGGGGACGGTGCGCTGGATGATGTCGGTCAGCCAGGACTGCGCTACTCGCACTTGACGTTTCGCTCTCTCGATCGAAGGGTGGTCTGGGTGGGTGGCCGGCTCAGGACCGGATGCCGAAGGGCAGCGTGAACCGCACATCGCCCTCGACGATGTCGCGCATGTCCGGGATGCCGTTGCGGAACTGCAGCGTCCGCTCCAGGCCCATGCCGAACGCGAACCCGCTGTACACCTCGGGATCGATCCCGCTGGCGATCAGCACCTTCGGGTTCACCATGCCGCACCCGCCCCACTCGACCCAGCCCGCGCCGCCCTTCTTGTCCGGGAACCAGACGTCGACCTCGGCGGAGGGCTCGGTGAACGGAAAGTAGTTGGGGCGCATCCGAGTTCGGGTGTCCGGCCCGAACAGCGCGCGGGCGAACGCGTCGAGCGTGCCGCGCAGGTGCGCCATGGTCAGGCCCTTGTCCACGGCCAGCCCCTCCACCTGGGAGAACACCGGGGTGTGGGTGGCGTCGAGCTCGTCGGTGCGGAAGGTGCGGCCGGGGCACACCACGTAGATCGGCAGCTCGCGCTCCAGCAACGAGCGCACCTGCACCGGGGAGGTGTGCGTGCGCAGCACCTGGCGCGAGCCCTCCGGCGCGATGTGGAAGGTGTCCTGCATGGTGCGGGCCGGGTGGTCGGGCAGGAAGTTGAGCGCGTCGAAGTTGAAGTGCTCGGTCTCCACCTCGGGCCCCTCGGCCACCTCCCAGCCCATCGCGACGAACACGTCGGCGACCTGCTCGGAGATGACGGTGATCGGATGCCTGGCGCCGAACGGGTGCCTGCGGGCGGGCAGCGTCACGTCGATCGCCTCGGCCACCAGCACCGCGGCGTCGCGCTCTTCGAGCAGCGCCGCGCGGCGCGCCTCGAACGCCTCGGAGATCCGGGCGCGCGCCACGTTGACCCGCTTGCCCGCGTCGGCCTTCTCGGTCTTGGGCAGGCTGCCCAGCGCGCGCTGGGCCAGCGCCAGCGGTGCCTTGCCGCCGAGATGCTCGGTTTTCGCGACCGCGAGCGCGTCCAGGTCGGCGGCAGCGGCGAACGCCTTCTCGGCCGCCGCCGCGGCTGCGGCCAGTGCCTCCTCGGTCAGCGTCGCGTTCTGCTCGACTGCGTCGTTGTCGTCGGCCACGGTGGTTCGACTCTCCCCTGGGGATCGGTTCGCGGGCACGGCTCGTTCCCTACCCACATTGCTGCTGGTGGAATCCTATTGGATGCGTCATATCCGATTCACACGGATTCCCCGCAGCGCGTCATCAACCCCGATTCCCCACCTCGCGGCCGCGAAATTGCGACCATGGTCACAGCAGTACGGGACGTTCCCCAACGCGCGGGGCTGCGCCCGAGAATACGGAGGTCCGGGGATATGAGGCGATCGAAGGCGGCGGTAACCGTCGGATTCACCAGCCTTGCCATGACGGTGAGCCTGCTGGTCATCACCCTGCTCGGCAGTGGGACGGCGGCCGCCAACCCGCCGGGACCGAACCCCTACGCCTGGCTACCGGCGTGGCTGCAGAACATCATCTTCTGCGTCTTCTACGGCTTCTGCGGCTGAGCTCGGAACCCTGGGACCGAGTGTGCGGCTCAGTCCGTAGTTGCGTAGCGCACCCGGGAATTCGCGTACAGGCAGATGGCAGCAGCGGTGGCCAGGTTCAGGCTCTCGGCGCGGCCGCGGATCGGAATGCGTATGCGATGGTCGGCGCGCCGGGTCACGGCGGGATCCAGGCCGTGCGCCTCGTTGCCGAACAGCCAGGCCACCGACCCGGTGAACAGTTCGTCGGCATCGTCGAGATCGACCTCGCCGTTCGCGGCGGTCGCGAGGATCGTGATGCCGGACGCCGCAAGGGAATCCAGCGTCTCGCCGACCTCGCGCGGCCGGGCGATCGGGACGTGGAACAGGCTGCCCGCGCTGGCCCGCACGCACTTGCCGTTGTGCGGGTCCACCGAGTCACCGGCCAGCACCACCCCATCGGCACCGACCGAGTCGGCAACCCGGATGAGCGTTCCGGCGTTGCCGGGTTCGGCCATCGCGACCGGCACGGCGAGGATGCGGGGCCGGGCCGCGAGGACGTCGGCCAGCGGCACGTCGATCAGCGCGCACACGGCCACGAGCCCCGGCGCGGTGACGGTTTCGCCGAGCTGCTGGGCGGCGCGATCGCTGACCAGCCTGGTGCGCACCCCCATGCCCGCGGCACTGGCGACCAGCTCGTGTTCGCGCGCCGCGGCACCGGCGGAGTAGTACAGCTCCTGCACCCGCCCGGTATCCAGCGCGGCCGCCACGGAATTGGCGCCCTCGGCGAGGAACAGCCCGGTCTTGCGCCGCTGCGCGCCGCGGTGCAGCTTGACAGCGGAAACGACCCGCGGATTGCGCTCGGAGAGCGCGTCCACGGGTCGTTCCGAAAGGTATTCGCTTGTCACCCGGTGACTTACGCGGCGGGCGCGTTGACGTCCTGCGGGAGGGCGGCCTTGGCGATCGCGACGAGACCGGCGAACGCCTCGGCGTCGGAGACGGCGAGCTCGGCGAGGATCTTGCGGTCCACCTCGACACCGGCGGCCTTCAGGCCCTGGATGAAGCGGTTGTAGGTGATGTCGTTCAGGCGCGCCGCGGCGTTGATGCGGGCGATCCACAGCTTGCGGAAGTCACCCTTGCGCGCCCGGCGGTCCCGGTAGGCGTAGGTGAGCGAGTGCAGCTGCTGTTCCTTGGCCTTGCGGTACAGCCGCGAACGCTGGCCGCGGTAGCCCTTGGAGGCCTCGAGGATGGAACGACGCTTCTTCTGAGCGTTGACGGCCCTTTTGACGCGTGCCATGGGTCAGTCCTTTGTCGATCTAGGGGGCGCATGCGGGCACCCGGAGATTGTCAGTTCGGTGGGCGTCCGGAGTCGCCGAACGCGGTCGCTGGTCAGGTCTCTCAGAGACCGAGCAGCCTCTTCACGCGCGGGACGTCGACGGACGCGACGGCCTCCGTGCCATCCAGACGACGAGTCCGGCGGGTCGACTTGTGCTCGAGCAGGTGGCGACGGTTCGCCTGCTGGCGAAGCAGCTTGCCTCGGCCCGACACCTTGAAGCGCTTCGAGGCGCCGCTGTGGCTCTTCATCTTCGGCATGGATTCCTCTAATCTGTCTCGTCCCGGCGGCCCTTGCGGACCGCCGGCTCTTATCGGTATTACTGCGGCGGGTCGGCCTGCTCGGCCGGAGCCGCGGCGGGCGCGCTGTCTGCGGTGACGGCTTCGGCGGGCGCGGGGCTCGGCTGCGCAGCGGGCTGCTGCTGCCGCGGAGCTGCGGACTCCTGCTGTGCCTTCACTCGCGTCTTCGCACCCTTGTGGGGCGCGAGGACCATGGTCATGTTGCGACCGTCCTGCTTGGCCGAGGTCTCGACGAACCCCAGGTCCGCCACGTCCGCGGCGAGACGCTGCAGCAACCGGTAGCCCAGTTCGGGCCTGGACTGCTCGCGTCCGCGGAACATGATGGTGACCTTGACCTTCGACCCCGCCTCGAGGAAGCGCATGACATGGCCCCTCTTGGTCGCGTAGTCGTGGTCGTCGATCTTCGGGCGGAGCTTCTGCTCCTTGATCACGGTCTGCACCTGGTTCTTCCGAGACTCGCGCGCCTTCTGCGCCGTCTCGTACTTGAACTTGCCGTAGTCCATGATCTTGCAGACCGGCGGACGTGCATCCGGAGCGACCTCGACGAGATCGAGATCTGCCTCCATGGCGACGCGTAGTGCATCTTCAACACGCACGATCCCAACCTGCTCGCCGCTGGGTCCGATCAAGCGAACCTCGGGAACACGGATGCGATCGTTGATGCGGGTCTCAGTGCTGATGGGGCCTCCTAGGTCAAGCGGTGTCGTCAAGACGACCGCACGCAATAACTGCAACCCCTTTTCAACACAAAAGCCCCGGAGCGGTATTCCGCGTCGGGGCCCGAGGTCGACCGGTCGGCGCATGCCAAAGACCCGCATGCGATCTTGTGCACGCGGTTCTCGCGAGAGAACCTCGGCACAAGAAACCCGCCTCCGAGAAGGCGGGTGACCGGACCGTTTGACCTGACGATCGCTCGTCGGCAACGGTGGGAGTCGGGCTCCACTTATCAGCCCCGGGCTCGAAATCTTGGAAGAAGACACAACCAGGGGCGGTCGTCAGCGGAAAGTCTAACATTGCGTTCGGCTATCGCCGAATCGCGGTAAACCGCTTGCCCGCGCGCACGGGTGCCTGCCACGCTCCCCCGGTGTCTACTTCCCGCTGTGACCTGCTCCGATGGCAGTTCGACCTCACCTGGTCGCTCGCCGAACTCCACCTGGACGCGCTGCGCGTCGAGGACTTCGATTGGGCACCCGCCGAGCACCACTGGACAGTACGCCCCGACGCCGACGGCGTGTGGCGTCCGGACTGGGCCGACACCGAGCCCGACCCCGTCCCGGTGCCGACCATCGGCTGGCTCAGCTGGCATATCGACTGGTGGTGGAGCGCGGCCATCGACCATCTCGCGGGCCGGACCCCACCCGACCGCGAGGACGTGCACTGGGCGGGCCACGCTTTCGCGGCAGTTGCGCAGCTGCGCTCGCTGCGCGACACCTGGGTGGGCGCATTGGACGAGCTGACCGAGGCCGGCCTGGACCGGCCCGCGGCGTATCCGTGGCCCGCCGACGCGGGATTGACGGTGGCGCACCTGGCGAACTGGGTGAACTCGGAGTTGATGAAGAACATCGCGGAGATCGGCCAGCTCCGACTCCTCCGGGCGGCCTCGCTAGCCTCATAGCCATGACTGAAGAGCTCGACAACTCCGTGCGCGAACTGGCCGACATCCCGGCGGTGGAGGTGATCAGCCGGGCCGCGGTGATGCTGATGAGCTCGGCGGCGGAGAAGCTCGGGCTCGCGGACGAGGATCCGGAGACCAGCACGCGGCGCGATCTGGACGAGGCGCGCCGGGTGATCACGGCCCTGGCCGGGCTGGTCACGGCGTCGGTGGAGTACCTCGGGCCGCACGCCGGGCCGATTCGCGAAGGGTTGCAGTCGTTGCAGCGCGCGTTCCGGGAAGCGTCGGCGCACCCGGACGAGGCGGGTAAGGGGCCGGGCGAGAAGTACACGGGGCCCGTCTACTGAGTCCGCAGCACGTTCGCGGCGGTGACCTGCGCTCCGCCGGTGCACCGGCGCCGATAATTTTGCCCGGTGGGAAATTTTGCCCGCCGGGCAAGTTTTTGCCGTAGGCTGGTGGCATGCCGGATGACGAAGTGCTCGGTCTGCGCGAACGCAAGAAACTCGATACCCGCATGGCGCTCAGCGACGCCGCGCTGGAGCTCGCCTTCGAGCGCGGCCTGGACAACGTCACCCGCGAGGACATCGCGAAGCGAGCCGGCGTCTCGGTACGCACTTTCAACAACTACTTCACCGGCAAGTACGACGCGATCATCTACCGGCAGTCGGTCCGGATCCGCCGCAGCCTGGTCGCGTTTCGCGAACGCCCGGCGGACGAACCGCTCTGGAGCGCGCTCACCGCGGCGCTGCTCGAGCCGCTCGAAGCCGAACAGGCCGAGTTCCGCGTCCCCACCGCCGCACAACTGGCCGAAGTCCGAAAACTGTTCCGCGCGCCCGAATTACGCGCCGCGCTGTTCACCGGAGCGGCCGAGGACTGGCTCGAGCTGATCGCGGAGCGCACCGGGACCGACCCGCTCCGCGATGTCTATCCCCGGCTGGTGACCGGCGTGATCGGCACCGTCATCGACGCCGCCATGGTGGCCTACGCGCACGCGGACCCGCCGGTCCCCATCGCCCCGCTGCTGCGCCGCGCCCTCGACCAAGTCACCGCGGGGCTGCCCGAACCGCCGCGCTGATCCACCACCAGAAACTCATCATCGAACAAGGGGTGTATTTGTCATGCCTGAAAACTTTGCCGCCGTAGTCATTTCCGGTGCCGGACCGAACGGGTTACTACTCGCCGGTGAACTCGCGTTGGCCGGTGTGCACGCGATCGTGCTTGAGGAGCTGGCCGCGCCGAGCGCCGAGCCGAAGGCGAACGGTCTTGTCGGTCAAGTGATTCGACTACTGGACATGCGCGGGCTTTACCACGAGTTCGGCGGTGCGCCCGGTGCGCCGCAGCCGCTCCCCCGGTACTTCTTCGCCGGGCTCCGGTTGTCGTTCGCCGAGCTGACCGACAATCCGATGGCCATTTTGGCGATTCCGCAGCCGAAACTCGTTCGCCTGCTGGAGAAGTGGGTGCGCGGGTTGGGTGTCGAGGTCCGATGGGGGCATCGGCTCACCGAGTCGACCCAGCAGGACGGCGGCGTCATCGTCACGGTGGCCGGGCCCGAAGGCGACTATCGACTCGACACCACCTTCTTGGTCGGCGCCGACGGCGGCAAGAGCCTGGTCCGCAAGCAGGCCGGCATCGAATTTCCCGGGCACACCGCGACGGACAGCATTGTGCGGATGGGACACGTCTGGCTGCCCGACGAGCTGCGGACCGCCGACGGTGGCGTCGAGGTGCCCGGTTTCGGGCGACTTCCGTTCGGACACAACCGACTCGAACGCGGCGGCTTCGTCTTCGCCGAACTCGAACCGGGACGACCACTCGTCGCGAGCATGGAGTTCGGGGGCGAGCCGGTCTCCGAGGGCACGCCGATGACCATCGAGGAACTGCGCGCGGGTGTCCGGCGAGTGCTCGGCGTCGACCTGCCGATCGAGGCGCCGCGCGGGCCGGGACCACACGCGTTGCGGCGCATCGACAATCAGAACACCCGGCAGGCCGAGCGGTACCGGTCGGGCAACGTGTTCCTGCTCGGCGACGCCGCGCACGTGCACTCCGGGATCGGCGGGCCCGGCCTCAATCTCGGCCTGCAAGACGCCGCCAACCTCGGCTGGAAACTCGCCGCCGAGATCAACGGGTGGGCACCGGACGGCCTGCTGGACACCTACCACGCCGAACGGCATCCGGTCGGGGTCCGCGTCATGATGAGCTCGCTGGCCCAAACCGCGCTCTTCGCACCGGGTCCCGAGGTCACCGCGTTGCGCACACTGCTCGACGAGATGCTGTGCCAGCCGGAGAACACCGCTTATATCGCCCGGTTGATGTCCGGCTCGGACACCCGTTACGAGGTGGGCGACGACCACCCGTTGGCCGGGCGGATGGTGCCCGACCTCACCCTCGAAATCGGCGGTGGCACACAGCGGGTCGCGGAGGTGCTGCGGACGGCGCGGCCGGTGTTGCTCACGCTCAACGGTGCCGGCACGAACGACGATGCCGTTGACAGCGGTCGCGGCGGTGCCGGGGTCGGGGCTTACGCCGATGTGGCGGCGGGTTGGCGCGACCGGGTAGACACCGTGGTCGCGACCACTGCCGACGCACCCGCCGCAGCGCTGCTGATCCGGCCGGACGGGTACGTGGCGTGGGCGGCCGACGGCGCTGCGCAGTCCGACGCGGAACGCTTGCGCGAAGCGCTGACCCGCTGGTTCGGCGTACCCAGAAACTGACCCGAGGCACAACGCGACCTGGGTCAGGAGTGGGCGGGCTCGGGCGCACGCCGTTCGAGGAGGAAATCGGCTACCGCTTCGGTCTGACCGAGGATGGCGTGGCCGACGTCGGGGAGCACGTGCACCGTCGCGTTCGGCACGCACCGGCGCACGCGTTCGGCGGTGGCCGCGGAGTCGATCATCACGTCGCGGGCACCGACCAGCACCAGCATCGGCATGCGCAGTCCGCGCAACGCGTCGTCGGAGAAGAGCGGGAGTCGCTCGGTGCGCGGCTTGAACTGGGTGAAGGTCAGGACGATCTCATCCAGGGTCTGCTCGGTCAGCGGCACGTCGAGGCCGGTCATGGTGCGGGCGGTCCGCCGGACACCGCGGTGTCCGAACAGGCTCAGGAACAAGGCTTTCGGCAGCCAGCCCATCTTCTGCGCGCCGATGCCGCCGGGGCACAGCAGGGCGAGCCGGGTGATCCGTTCCGGTCGCCGGATGGCGTAGTCCAGGGCCACCCAGCCGCCCAGCGACGTCGCCACGACCGAAATCGTGCTGAGCCCAAGACCTTCCAGCACCTCGTCGAGCCACTGCGCGAGCCGGTCGGAGTCGAGCGGCGGACGCGACGGCGCACTGCCGCCGGGCTCGCCGATGAGGTCGACCGCGTAGGTACGGAAATGCGTTGCCCAGGAGGCGATATCGCCGCGCCACATCGTCGCGTTCGCGCCTGAGCCGTGCAGTAGCAGCAGCGGTGGCGCGTCCTGCGGGCCGGACGCCACGACGAAGGTCTCGCCCTCGCGGGTCGGCACGCGCAGGTGCTCGGCCGGCACCGGCCAGGCCGCCAATAGTTCCGCGTAACGCTGCCGGATCTGCGCGGCGCCCTTCTCGGACTTGTAGATCCGCTGCTCGCTCATGATGCGAGCACCCCTTCCATGTAGTCGAACAGCCGGGCCGTGTCCGCAAGGCCGCCAAGGACAATGACTTTCAGCCGCGCCCGCTCCGCGTCGTACATCGTCTCGATGCGCAGCGGCTCGTCACCGGACGACCGGGTGTTGGCCGCGCCCATCAGCAACGTGGCCAGCCGATCGGCCATCCCGGGATCGACCGCGTCGACCTGAACGATGCTCGACACCTCGGCGTGCCGCTGCCGCTCGACCGTCTCCCGCAGCGGTGCGGGCACCGGACGGCCGGTGAAGGCCTCCAGATCCTCGTGCGCGATCCGGTACTGCTTACCGATCCGGACCGCGGTGAGCCGCCCGTCGCGCACGTAATTGCGGATGGTGCGGACATGCAGGCCGAGTCGTTCGGCGACCTGTTCTACGGAGTAGAGGCGATCATTCACTGCATTACCTTAAACTTCCCTACCAGTTAGCACAATAGGGAATTTTAGGGAAAATAGCGAGCATTGCGTCGGCTCGCGAATGCCAACGCGGTAAGGCAAGGTAGGCCCATGGCTACACGGATAGTTCTGGTCCCCGGATTCTGGCTCGGCGCTTGGGCCTGGGACGAGGTCGCCGCCGACCTGCGCGAGCGCGGCAACGACGTTCGAGCACTCACCCTGCCCGGCCTGGATCCCGCTGATCCCGAACGGCTCTCGGCCACGCTGGCCACGCAAGCACAGGCGATCATCGACGCCGTCCCTGCCGCGGAGACCGCCGTGCTCGTCGCCCACTCCGGCGGTGCCGCACCCGCCTACCTCGCCACCGACCGCGCGCCGGGCCGATTCCACCGCGCGATCTACGTCGACTCCGCGCCGCTGCCCGCCGGGTTCGCCATCAATCCCGCACTCGCCGAACTCGGCCCCGAATGGCCGCTCCCCGACTGGCCGCAACTGGAGGAGACCGGCAACAGCCTCGAAGGCTTGGACGAGGCCGCGCTGAATCGCTTCCGCGAACGAGCCATCGGCGAACCGACCACCATCGCCGCAGGACCCTTGGAACTCAGCGACTCGCCCGCACGCCTCTCGATACCGACCACCATCATCTGCAACAGCATCACCGCCGAACTCGCCAAGAAGTTCCGTGACAGTGGCGAAGTCCCGGACTTCACCGAGTTGGCCCGCATCGACGCCGACTACATCGACCTCCCCACCGGCCACTGGCCCATGTGGTCCAAGCCGAAAGAACTCGCCGACCTGATCCACACGGTCGCCAACCGGACAGCGGAATAGCCGCACTCTTTCTCGGGATCCGCACCCGCTCCGGGGCACCCAGAGTCGGTGCGAATCCCGATGCCGCGGGTGTCGACCACCGGGAGGAGTTCCTTTGGCACCGTTTTGGTCGCGGGCAGGAACCGCGTTCCCAGCCTGGCGGCGGGCACTACGGCCGAAACCCGCGCAACCTGCGGACGGCTCAGACGGGCGCGAGCCGACGGCTGGCCTACCCGCGGGTGCTGCGGCTTTCAGACAGCCGGTGGGGGGCTCAGGCCGGGAGGTGGCGTCGGAACCACGCCGTCAAACCCGCGTCCACCGCGCGTGCTGTCGGCAGCTGGGGTGCGGGTTCGATGCCGGGCTCTTCGGCGAGTGGATGCGCCAGACCGGGGATTGACAGCAGTTCGGCACTGTTGCCGATCGCGTCCACGAGCTCGAGCGCGTCCGCGCGCAGTGCGGGATGATCCTCCTCGCCACTGACCACCAGCAGCGGTGCGCGACCGGCGAGGACACCTGCCTTGGCGATGAAATCCAAACTGTCGACGGCTTTCTCGGACTCGGCATCGTACGGATAGTCGCCGGGGAACAGGTCGACCACGGACCTCATCCGGATGGCGGCGTTCACGACGGCGCCCGCGAAAATCGGCACCTCGGTCTCGGCCAGGACCCGCAACGCGACGGCACCGCCCAGGGAACCGCCGAGCACGCCGATCGGGCCGGCGCCGACCGGCAGCTGCTCCCGGATCGACGCCAGCGCGGCGGGGAACTCCTCGGTCGCCTGCTGCACGAAGGCGTGCAGAAACGACATCAGGACGTCCTCGCGTATCAACTCCAGACCGGCGTCCATGCTGCCGTCGACCATCCGCGCACCGCACATCGGCATACCGAGGTGCACCCGCCAGGCGGGCAGACCCTCCATCGGCAACGCGGCAGCGAACGCCGCATCCGACCTCGGCGCGTCCAGCATGTGCCAGGTGACGATCAGCGGCGCGGCGGCGGCGCCGGTCGGCGGCAGCGCGGTGAACGGCACGCCCGCGGCGGTGCCCGTGATCGGTGAGTCCATGCCGTCACGGTAGATCCGCACGCCGCGGGCCGGAACCGATTTCGCCACCAGCGGAAGCGGTTACGCCGCGCTCCGCGGGACGTTGACGGTGACGGTGTCGATGTGGCAGCGCCGCCCGTCGACCGTCGGCGGGGAGATGGTGCCGCCCGTTCCGGTGTAGGTGAGTTCCGGGTTCAGACAGCTCTGCGGGGCTTCGTCGCGGAAAGTGAGCGTGGTGCCGGAGAACACCAGCCGATCGGCGAGTCGCGCGTTGTCCCACGGTTCGATCGCGAACAACGCCATGTTCTGGGCCTGCTTACGCAGATTGATCGAGTAACGCACCGAACCCGATTGTCCCGTAATGGTTTGCGTCCATAAGCCGGTCGACTGGTCCAGGGCGATGTCCATCTCGAGCACCTCCCCCACCTTTACCGACATCGCGCGCCCCGAGTGACACCCGCGGTAGCGCGGATCATTGGAGTACACGTTGACGTACTGCCCGGAAATCCACCACGTCGAGTAGGTCGGCGGCTGCTGCACCGGCGCGCAAGCCGGCCCCCACGTCAGCACCGGCTGCAGCACCCCGAGCCCGATCGGATAGTAGTTTCTCCCCCCTTCCCGCGGCTCGAGTCCAGGCCACAAAAACATCGTCCCCACCCGCGCCGGTTTCGGCTGCACCGTAAACCGCGTCTGCATCCGCACGAATTCATTGGCCACCGGAATTTTGAAATACACCCGCGACTGCTGATCCGGCTCCAGCGGTACCGGTTGCGTACTCGGCGCACCGGGCGGAGCCGTCACCCCCGGCGGCCCCGGCTCCGCGAAAGAACTAGGCAATGCAACGAAACCCATTGCCACCGTAGCGATTACACCCGAAACAAGATACCGAGCCGCAGCCCGACGAATAAGATTCATACTTCCCCATGAAAACACACCGATTACCCCCCGTGAACGCACCCAACTGGGGACCCCCAAACCCCCAGCCCACCCCTCCCCAATCCCCCTGACCCAGAAAGGAATTCCCCGACAAACAGTACTTCTAAATTATTGAAGTAACTGCCATCGCGCCACAAAGCGCTTTATCACACGGCCGGACCGCTACCGGTGATCTCATCCATCAGCATGCGCAGCGTAAGTGAGTGCTTCTCGGGCGGTAGAGCATCCAGGGCCGCGCGGGCCAAGCGGACACCTTCGGATTTGTCGCCCGCACGAACCAGCATCAAGCCGCGATGCATCGCGAGATGGGTAGCGAAGCGAGGCAAGCTCGCGGGGAGTTCGGCGTGTGCGTCATCTTGGGCGCGCACTGCGGTGCGTTCGTCACCTAGACGCGCCGCCAGCAGGGACAGAAAGACATTCACGCGCCACCAGGGCACCGCATAGTCGGATGTCTGCTCATCGGATCCGGACCGATCGAATGCGCTGCGGCCGTCCGCGATCAAGCGGCGGGCGGTACCAGTGTCGCCCTGCACTGCCGCCGCGTGCGATTTGCCCCAGGTGGCATTGAGCCTGCCCAGGCTCGGCCGGTCGGTGATGTCGAGGGCCTGATCGGCGAATATATGCGCCGTGGGTAAGGCGGCGCCTTCATAGCCGAGGGCGATGGCGGCGCGACCACGCACCCACACGCGCATAGCCGTATCCCCCGATCGGTCGGCGGCTTCGGCAGCCATCCGATACCAGTTCACGGCCTTGTTACCATCTGAGCCCGGGTAGATCTTCGCGTAGAGCGTCATCAGCCGCGCGGCGACCGCCCACAGGCGCGGCGTGTCCAGTTGTTGTTGCAGGACAACGAGATCGGCAGCCAGTCGGCGTTGGATCTCGGCCGCGCCCATGCTCATGTAGTCGGTCCCATAGGTGACCAGCCGGTCTTCCCATGCTTCGACATCAGGCCCGGTGGCGTGCAACCGCGCCGAAAACCCTTGCGCCAAAAGCTCCGACGCCACCACCGGCGCGATCGCCGTCGCGCCGAGATGAGAGAGAAATTCGCGCCGACGCACATCGGTCGCCAGCATGTCGGTCGGGCAATCCAGCACGGCGGCCAGGTGCGCCAGCCAGCACGGCGCAGGCTCGGTCACGCCGGATTCCCAACGGCGAGATATGTATTCACGACTTATATTGGTTCCAGAACGATGACATAGTTCATCGGCGAGCCTGCCTTGCGACCAGCCCTTGGCCAGACGAAGTTCCCGGATGAGATGTCCGGTACTGCTGCGCATAGGTCGATCATTCCAGGGCCGCGCGGCATACGGTGCGATCGTCGCCCGATGCCACTACCGATGCCATTATCCCTGGCGCGGGCGAAGCGGCGGGCGGCGGCACAGGCGCGCCAGAATCCGATGCGCATTGGACTATGCAGCGGCATCGCGGATGCCGAATAGAGGAATGCCCGCGTAAGGCGGCCGCCCGGCGGGTGTTGATAGCGGCCGGGCGAGTGAGGCCGGATTCGGCGCGAGAGTTCTGAAGGCCCCGGCTGCCTGCGACTAAGCAGGCAACCGGGGCGCATTGTGCTCAGCGCAGTGCGGCGGCCTTGCGCGCCAAACGCTTGGTGGCGGTTTTTGCTGCCGCTTGTGCCTCGGTCGGCTTGTCGGCCGCCTTGGTGGCCTTCTTCGCGGGGGCCTTCTTCGCGGCCGCCTTGGTGGCGGCCGCCTTGGTGGCGGCCGCCTTGGTTGCCGACGCCTTCTTCGCAGGCGTCTTCTCGGCGGGTGCCTCGGCCTCTGCCAGCGCTTCGCGGAGGAACTGGCCGGTGTAGCTTTCGGCTACGGCGGCAACGTCTTCCGGGGCGCCTTCGGCGACGACCATGCCGCCGCCGGAGCCGCCTTCGGGGCCCATGTCGATCACCCAGTCGGCGGTCTTGATGACGTCGAGGTTGTGTTCGATGACGATGACGGTGTTGCCCTTGTCGACGAGGCCGTTGATCACCTTCAGGAGTTTGCGGATGTCTTCGAAGTGCAGGCCGGTGGTCGGCTCGTCGAGGATGTAGACGGTGCGGCCGGTGGAGCGCTTCTGGAGTTCGGCGGACAGTTTCACGCGCTGGGCTTCGCCACCGGACAGGGTGGGGGCGCTCTGACCGAGGCGGACGTAGCCGAGGCCGACGTCGACCAGGGTCTTGAGGTAGCGGTGGATGGAGCTGATGGGCTCGAAGAACTCCGCGCCCTCCTCGATCGACATGTCGAGGACCTCGGCGATGGTCTTGCCCTTGTAGTGCACCTCGAGGGTTTCCCGGTTGTAGCGGGCACCGTGGCAGACCTCGCACGGGACGTACACGTCCGGCAGGAAGTTCATCTCGATCTTCAGGGTGCCGTCACCGGAGCAGGCCTCGCAGCGACCGCCCTTGACGTTGAAGGAGAATCGGCCCGGCTGGTAGCCGCGCACCTTCGCCTCGGTGGTCGACGCGAACAGGGTGCGGATCTTGTCGAACACGCCGGTGTAGGTGGCCGGGTTGGAGCGCGGGGTGCGGCCGATCGGCGACTGGTCCACCTGAACCAGCTTGTCCAGGTCGTCCAGTCCCTTGATCCTGGTGTGCCTGCCCGGCACCTGCCGCGCACCGTTGAGCTTGTTCGCCAGCACGGTCGCCAGAATGTCGTTGACCAGCGTCGACTTGCCGGACCCTGAGACGCCGGTGACCGCGGTGAGCACACCGAGCGGGAAGTTGACGTCGATGCCGCGCAGGTTGTGCTCGGTCGCGCCGACCACGGTGAGCAGTCGCTTCTTGTCGATCGGCCGCCGGACCAGCGGCAGCTCGATCCGCTCGCGGCCGGAAAGGTAGGCACCGGTGAGGGATTCGGGCTCGGTGAGCAGCTCCTGGTACGGACCGCTGTGCACCACGCGGCCGCCGTGCTCGCCGGCCAGCGGGCCGATGTCGACCACCCAGTCGGAGGCGCGGATGGTGTCCTCGTCGTGTTCGACCACGATCAGCGTGTTGCCGAGATTGCGCAGCCGGGTGAGGGTTTCGATGAGCCTGCGGTTGTCCCGCTGGTGCAGGCCGATGGACGGCTCGTCGAGCACGTAGAGCACGCCGACCAGCCCGGAGCCGATCTGGGTGGCGAGCCGGATGCGTTGCGCCTCACCGCCGGACAGCGTCGCCGCGGCCCGCGAGAGCGACAGGTACTCCAGGCCGACGTCGAGCAGGAACCCGAGCCGCGCCTGCACCTCCTTGAGCACCTGCCCGGCGATCGCGGCCTCCCGCTCGCCCAGCGTGAGCGAGTTCAGGAACTTCGAGCACTCCCCGATGGACAGGTCACTGACCTCGGCGATGGACTTGTTGTCGCCGCCGGCGTTGATGGTGACCGCGAGGATCTCCGGGCGCAGCCGGGCACCGTCGCAGACGGGGCACGGCACGTCGCGCATGTACCCGTCGTAGTGCTCCTTCATCTGCTCGGACTCGGTGCTCTCCATGCGCCGCTGCAGGAATGGCATCACGCCCTCGAAATCGGCGTAGTAGGAACGCTTCCGGCCGTACCGGTTGGTGTAGGAGACGTGCACCTGGTCGGAGCTGCCCTCGAGCACGGCCTTGCGCGCCTTGAGCGGCAGCTTTTCCCACGGGGTGTCCATCGAGAAGCCGACGGCCTCGGCCAGGCCGGACAGCAGCCGGGTGAAGTACTCGGCCGTCTGGCCGCGCGACCACGGCGCGATGGCGCCGTCGTTCAAGCTCAGCGCCGGGTCGGGCACCACGAGATCCGGGTCGACCTCTTTGCGGATGCCGAGCCCGGTGCAGTCCGGGCAGGCGCCGTAGGGCGAGTTGAACGAGAACGACCGGGGTTCCAGGTCTTCGATGTCGAGCGGGTGCCCGTTCGGGCAGGCCAGTCGCTCGGAGAAGCGGCGCTCCCGATCGTGCGCATGCTCGTCCCGGTCGACGAAGTCGAGCACGACGATGCCGTCGGCCAACCGCAGCGCGGTCTCGATCGAGTCGGTGAGGCGCTGTTTGGAGTTGTGCTTGACGGACAGGCGGTCGACGACCACCTCGACGTCGTGCTTCTCCTGCTTCTTCAGCTTCGGCGGATCGGTCAGCGGGTACACCACGCCGTCGACCCGGACCCGGGAGTAGCCCTGGGTGTTCAGCTGGTCGAACAGGTCTACGAACTCACCCTTGCGGGTGCGCACCACCGGCGCGAGCACCTGGAACTTGATGCCCTCCTCCATGGCGAGCACCTGGTCGACGATCTGCTGCGGAGTCTGCTTGGCGATCAGCTCGCCGCACACCGGGCAGTGCGGGGTGCCCGCGCGCGCGTACAGCAGGCGCAGGTAGTCGTACACCTCGGTGATGGTGCCGACGGTCGAGCGCGGGTTGCGGTTGGTCGACTTCTGGTCGATCGACACCGCGGGCGAGAGCCCCTCGATGAAGTCGACGTCGGGCTTGTCCATCTGCCCGAGGAATTGCCGGGCGTATGCCGACAGCGACTCCACGTACCGCCGCTGCCCCTCGGCGAAGATCGTGTCGAACGCCAGACTCGACTTGCCGGAGCCGGACAGTCCGGTGAACACGATGAGACTGTCGCGGGGCAGGTCGAGGTCGACCCCCTTCAGGTTGTGCTCCCGAGCTCCGCGCACAGTGAGGCGTTCCGCCACCAGGTGTTTCCCTTCTCGATCGTGTTCAGATGAACCGACAAACGGCGTCGAAGACATATCCGGCCGTCATGCTAAACGCGCCCACCGACAAGTTTCGCTCGCGCGAGGTGTACCAGCTACAACGGCGCTCGCGCCGGCGATATCGCGGTGGGTTCCGCCGGGCTCAGTGCTCGGTCCGCCGCAGGTCACCGGACAGACCGCGGACCTGCCAGCCCTCAGCGTCGACGGTGACCGACAGCACATTCGAGCCGACCCGCAGTCCGCCGACGCGTAGCGGCAGATAGCGAGCGGGGACCACCGGTGCGACCGACAGCACCCCCTCCGGAACGCTCGGTTCCAGTCTCAACAGGGTACGCAAAAACAGCAACGGTGCGGCAGCCGCCCAGGCCTGCGGCGAACAGGACGTCGGATAGGGCACGGGGATGTCGAACTCGGCGCGGTCGAATCCGCAGAAGAGTTCGGGCAGCCGATGGCCGAACCGGGTCGAGGCGTCGAGCACGGCGGAGACCACCCGGTTCGCATGGTCGGTGAAGCCGTAGCGCATCAGGCCTGCGGCGCAGATCGCGTTGTCGTGCGGCCATACCGAGCCGTTGTGGTAACTGACCGGGTTGTAGGCGCCCATCGAGGTGGCCAGCGTGCGGATCCCCCAGCCGCTGAACATCTCCGGCGAGAGCAGATGGTCGGCGACCCGCGCGGCCTTGTCGTCGTCGATGATCCCGGTCCACAGGCAGTGCCCGATATTGGAACTGAGCGCGTCGATCGGCCGCTTGTCCCGGTCGAGGCCGATCGCGTACCAGCCTTTGTCGGGCAGCCAGAACGCCTCGTTGAACGCGGTTTTCAAGTGTGCGGCCTTGCCCCGCCAGCGCTCCGCGGCCCGGTGGTCGCCGGTGCCCGCGGCGAGCGTGGCCCGCGCGAGATACGCCGCGTAGACGTAGCCCTGCACCTCGGCCAGCGCGATGGGGGCCTCGGGCAGCGTGCCGTCGGCGAAGTTCACCCCGTCCCACGAGTCTTTCCAGCCCTGGTTGGCCAGGCCGTGTTCGGCGGCGCACTGGTACTCGACGAAACCGTCGCCGTCCGCATCGCCGTAGCGCTCGATCCACTCCAGCGCGCGATCGGCGTGCGGCAACAGGTCGTCGCGGATCCGCGCGTCCAGCCCCCACCGGTACAGCTCGCCGAGCAGCATCACGAACAGCGGCGTGGCGTCGGCGGTGCCGTAATAGGCGGTGCCGCCGCCGAGCAGCAGCGTCGCCGCCCGGCCGAAGCGCACCTCGTGCGGGATCCGGCCCGGCTGCTCTTCGGTCGTCGGGTGCACCTTCTTGCCCTGCAGATCGGCCAGGCTCTGCAGCGTGCCGACGGCCAGCCTGCGGTCCAGCGGCAGCACCATCCAGGAGGTGAGCAGCGAGTCCCGGCCGAACAGCGCCATGAACCACGGCGCGCCCGCGGCCACCACCGCGCGCTCGGGGTGTTCGGGGTCGAAGATGCGCAGCGCGCCCAGATCGGTGAGGGTGCGTTGCAGCACGGAGGCGAGGGTTTCGTCCTCGGTGTGCACGGTCGGTGAGTTGGCGTACCACTCGCGCAGCCGCTGCGCGGGGGCGCTGCGATTCACCGGGGTGCCGCAGGGGTAGCGCGGCGGCGTGCTGTCGGTCCCGAGCGCGGGCAGATATTCGATGCAGGTGGACCACTCACCGCGGCCGGGAAGGCTCACCTGCCAACACAATTCGCGGCCGGACGCGGTGGCTCCGCTGCCGCTGACGGTTACCGCCATGCCCAGCTCTTCGCGACCGATCCGGAGGGCGCCGTCGGTGGCCCGCGCCGCGGTGACCAGCACCTGCTCGCGGCCGGTGCGCCCCTCCTTCACCTCGAACAGGTCGGCGAAGTCGGCGTCCACCTCCAGCTTGATCGCGCAGTCGAGCGGCGCGCTGGACAGGTTGCGCAGCACCAGGTCCTCGCGCATGCCGTCGCCGACATGCCTGCCGACGATCACCAGCGCGGTGCTGTCGGCGGTCCCCGCGCGCGGCGCGGTGCGGGCAAGCAGCGTCGCACTGTACGGCTCGTCGTAACGCACCGTCAGCGCTTGCGGCTCCAATCCGTCCACGGTGAGCCGCCAGTACGACAGCACCCTGGTGTCGCGAACGAACAAGCCCGCCGCCCGATTCGGCGTGATCGAGCCGTTGACGTCGCTGATGCAGAAGGTCGAGCCCTCGACGAGGGTGACCCCAGCGTTGATGGCCGTCGGTGCCTCCGTATCCGAGCCGTCGCCCCACGGATGGGTCACGCGCGAGCCCCGGGGGCGCTCGGCGAACTCACGCCACCGGAGTGGGCACCATGACCCGGGTCGTCCGCTCGGCCACGATGCGGCGGTAGAGCCGCTCGTGGTCGCGCGCCATCCGCAGCCTGCCGAACCGCTGCTCGGCCGACGTGCGGCAGGCCCGGCGATCCAGCGTGTGCACCTTGTCCAGGGCGTCCACCATCTCGTTGACGTCGCGGCAGAGGAATCCGGTCCTGCCGTGGTCGATGATCTCCGGGGCCGCGCCGTTCGGGAACGCGAGAACCGGTGTGCCGCAAGCCAACGACTCGGCCATTACCAGCCCGAACGGTTCGGGCCATTCGATCGGATTGATCAACGCGTCGGCATGGCGCACCAGCTCGACCCGGCGCGCGGTCGGTTCCTCGCGCGGTTCGGGGTCGTCGGGGCCCATCAGCGGACGCACCCGCTCAGTGTAGTAGCGACGTTCCTCGGGTTCGCGCATCTTCGTGATCATGAGCAGTTTGCGCCGGGCGAGCCGGGCGATCTGCACCGCGCGGTGTACACCCTTCTCCTCGTTCATCCGGCCGACGAACACCACGTATCCCCCGCCGCCGGGGCCGTATTTGTAGGTGTTGAGGTCGATTCCGTGATGGATCACCTCGGCGATCGGCACGCTGCCCGCCATCCGCCGCTGCGACTCGGAGATCGCGACGATGTGCGCATGGCGCGCCATCGAGCGGAACAGTTCCTGCCGCATCTCCGAGAACGGGCCGTGGTTGGTGACCACGACCGGCGGTCCGTCCTGGATGGCGCCGACGAACGGGCCGAGTGAGGTGTGGTCGTGGATGATGTCGACATCGGCCAACGTCTCGTAGGCGGCGAGCACGTGCATCAGCTCGGCTTCACCGACGCCGATCTGACTGGTCGGATGCTCATACAGCGAATATCGCCGCACCGGGCAGGTGGATTCACCCACCGTGAAAAGGTGCACGTCGTGGCCGAGCATGTCGAGGCCGACGGAAAGATTGGCGACTACCGATTCGGTGCCGCCATAGGCGGGCGGTGGTACCGGTACCCATGGCGGAACTATCTGCCCGATTCTCATGGGAGCCTGCGTTCTTCGACGCCTCGGCCTTCCTCGGCGGAACCCCACTGTGCGCCGCAACCGCCGCAGCGCACCGAAATATCGGGTAGTTCATCAAAGGCATCGACTGCGTTGGATCCGCATCCCGGACAGGTGCGCGGCGATCCGAAGATCGCGCTGAAATCTAGTGTCGCTGAATATGTCATCTCGAGTTCCCACGTACATATGAGCCTTATGGCTCCGCTGCCCACGGCCCCTCTGGTTGACTTCATTGCAAGCTTACCCGGAACCTCGTTCTCTACTCGAGGAATTCGCGCAGGCTCGTTTCGGCGTAACGACGACAGGGAGGCCGCCGTGCTCGAGGTATTTCTCGTAGACGACCACGAAATCGTCCGGCGCGGACTGGTCGATCTGCTGGAGGGCGATCCGGAGCTGACGGTGATCGGCGAGGCGGGCGACGTCGCGCAGGCGATGGCGCGAATCCCGGTGCTGCGCCCCGCGGTCGCGGTGCTCGATGTGCGACTGCCCGACGGCAACGGCATCGAGCTGTGCCGCGATCTGCTGGCCGAGGTCGAGGGGCTGCGCTGCCTGATTCTCACCTCCTACACCGACGACCAGGCGATGCTCGACGCCATCCTGGCCGGGGCCAGCGGCTACGTCGTGAAGAACATCAAGGGCATGGAGCTGGCCGCCGCGATCAAGGCGGTCGGGGCGGGCCGCTCGCTGCTGGACAACCGGGCCGCCGCCGCGTTGCGGGCCCGGCTGCGCGACGGCGCCCCGGACGACGACGGCCCGCTGGCCGGGCTCACCGAACAGGAACGTCGGCTGCTCGCTCTGCTCGGCGAAGGGCTCACCAACCGGCAGATCGCGGCGCGAATGTTCCTGGCCGAGAAGACGGTGAAGAACTACGTGTCGCGGCTGCTCGCCAAGCTCGGCATGGAGCGGCGCACCCAGGCGGCGGTGCTGGCCAGCAAGCTCGGCGAGCGCTGAACGCGTCATGACCGACGCCGTGCCGTACTCGGTGCTCGACACGCTGCGCGCCATCGTGGACACGGCGACCCGCATCGCCGCCGACCACGCCAGACTCTACGAGTGGGCCCGCACCCGGCAGGCGTGGATCGAGGCGACCAGGGACATCGCCACCGAGTTCCTGGCGGGCACCGCATCGCAGCAGGTGCTCGCGCAGGTGGTGGAGCACGCGCGCACGTTGACCGAGTCGGCGCAGGCGATCCTCGCGGTGGTCGAGCCGGGCATCCCGCCCGAGGAGGCCACCGAACTCGTTGTCGCACAATGGTCGCGGACGGCCGCACCGGACGCGGAGCGCGTCGTGCGGCTCACCGGCACCGCCACGGGCAAGGCCTTCGCCGAACGAACGACGGTGCACCTGGGCGACGCGCAGGGCGTCGACCTCGGCGCGCCGGTCGGCGCGGCCGGGCCCGCGCTGATCCTGCCGCTGCACACGGCCGGGGTCGTGCTCGGTGTGCTCATCGTCGTGCGCGCGGCCGGAGCCGCGCCGTACTCCGACGAGCTCGTCGCGCTCACCGCGGCGTTCACCGATCAGGCCGCGCTGGCCATGCAGCTCGCCGAGGCGCAGCGCAGAGCCAGGGAACTCGATGTGCTCGCCGACCGCGACCGGATCGCGCGCGACCTGCACGACCACGTCATCCAGCGCGTCTTCGCGGTCGGGCTCGGGCTGCAGGGTCTGGCCGCACGGGTCGACGATCCGCAAGTCCGGCAACGGCTTTCGGACGAGATCGACCGGCTACAGGAGATCGTGCACGAGATACGCACGACGATCTTCGATCTGCACGGCGGTACGGGCGCTTCGCTGCGGCGACGCCTGGAGGATGCGATCCGGCAGCAGACCGCGGCGACCGCGATCCGGGCGCGGCTGCGCGTCGACGGGCCGCTGTCGGTGGTCGGCTCCGCGCTGGCCGAGCACGCGGAAGCCGTTGTGCGCGAATCGGTCAGCAACGCCGTGCGGCACTCCGGTGGCGACGTGGTGACCATCGAGATCACCGTCGCTGACGAGTTGACCATCCTGGTGCAGGACAACGGTTCCGGCGTGCCGGACGAGGTAACCGCCAGCGGGCTGGCCAATCTCGCGCAGCGAGCCGGCGAATCGGAGGGGTGGTGCAGCGTCGAGCGCGCTGCGGACGGGGGTACGCGGGTGCTCTGGTCGGCCCCGCTGAGCTGACCGAGTGGAGGCGGCCCACCTGGGGACCGGTGGCCGTCAGACCGGTTCCACCAGGCTCAGATCGCCGTCGTAACGCCGATACAGCAGCCGTCCGCGCCCGTCGATCGCGTCGGTGAAGAACAGGAACGGCAGGCCGTGATGACACAGAATCCGCGCGGCTCGATCGTCGTCCAGCACGGGAGCGGGTTCCGGATCCACCGTGATCGGTAGCGAATTCGTCCGGCGCGGCCCGCTCGTCACCGCATCCTGGCGGGACAGCCGGACACCGAGCGGGCCGCCCCGCGCCACCACCGCGTCCACGCCGGTCGCGCCGTCGGTGAACAGGTACGCGTCGTAGTCCATCGCGTCCATCACCGCCGTCGCCTCGGCGGGGGTGCCGGTGAGTAGCTCGAACGGCTTGCGGCGCACGATCGGGCGCGGCTCGGTGACCTGAGCCAGCGGCGGGCGGGCAGGGTCCGGCCAGTCCCGGCTCTCGGCCGTCGCCAGCCTGGCCAGCTGCCGGTCCAATCGCTCGGCCGCGAAGGTGACCGCGAACCCGCCGGGCCCGGTCACCTGCACCCGGGTGGCGACACCGAGGCAACGAACATTGGCCTGCACGACGGTCACCGCGTCGATCTCCGGCGGCGCGGTGACCCGAACCCTGGTCGCCGCGTCGAGATGGTGGCGGCGCAGCACCCGGCCGATCGCCCGGACCGCCCGCGTCACGTCCACGTCCGGCACCGCCCCGACCGTGGTCACCGCCAGATCGAGATCACTCGCGGTCAGCCAATGTTGTGGTGTGGACGGATGCAGCAACCCCGACGACTTCATGTGACACGCCCTGACTTCGAATTCGACCCGGTCGCCCCATACCACCATCGCAATGCACCGGCGAACAGGGCCGAAAGTCCCCCAAAGGCGAACTAGACTGGCGCAAGGCGCAGTTCACGCGCGCACCACAAGGGGAAACCGAGATGACCGAGGACCACGGCACCGACCCCTACTCCGTGCGCGACACCCTCTCGCAACTGCGGCTGCGCGAGCTGCTCAGCGAGGTCAAGGAGCGCGTCGAACTCATCCTGGACTCGCGCGACCGGATGGACGGCCTGGTCGAGGCGATGCTCGCCGTCACCTCCGGGCTGGATCTGGACGAGACCCTGCGCACCATCGTGCGCACCGCGACCAGCCTGGTCGACGCCCGCTACGGCGCGCTCGCCGTGCGCGGCCACGACCAGCAGGTTGTGCAGTTCATCGACGAGGGCATGGACGACGAAACACGCAGTGCCATCGGGCGTTTGCCCGCGGGCCACGGCGTGCTCGGCGTGGTGTTCAACCAGTCGAAACCGCTCCGACTCGACGAGCTCACCAATCACCCTGCCTCCGTTGGCCTTCCGGCGCACCACCCACCGATGCACACCTTCCTCGGGGTGCCGGTGCGGATCCGCGGCGAGGTGTTCGGCAGTCTCTATCTGACCGAAAAGGCGGGCGGGCAACCGTTCACCGACGATGACGACGTCCTCGTGCAGGCGCTCGCGGCCGCCGCGGGCATCGCGGTGGACAACGCGCGGCTCTACGAATCGGCCCGCACCAGACAGGCCTGGATCGCGGCGACCCGCGATATCGCCACCGAATTCCTGGCGGGTAACCGGTCCGCCAATGTGCTGGCGCACGTGGTCGAGCACGCCCGCACGCTGACCGGCTCGCACCAGTCCTTCCTCGCCGGTCCCGACGAAGCAGGCGAGCTCGCGGTCACCCAGTGGTGCGGTCCCGGTGCGGGATACGCGGACAAGGCCGTGCAGACCGAGGGCACCGCGCTAGGCGAGGCGTTCACCCGGCGCACCCCGCTGCGCTTCGACGACGCGGGCGCGATCAGTGTCGGCCTCGCGCTACCCGAGGCCGGGCCGCTGCTGATCCTGCCGCTGTGCACACCGGACAGCACGCTCGGTGTGCTGACCACGGTGCGGCCGGTCGGCGCCGCACCGTACTCCGACGAACTGGTCGAGCTGACCGCCGCGTTCACCGATCAGGCCGCGCTGGCCATGCAACTGGCCGACGCGCAGCTGCGGATGCGCGAGATGGATCTGCTGGCCGACCGCGATCGGATCGCACGCGACCTGCACGACCACGTCATCCAACGGCTGTTCGCGGTCGGCATCACCCTGCAGGGCGCGGTGACCCGGGCGACCGTTCCCGAAGTGCGGCAACGCCTTTCGACCGTGGTCAACGACCTGCAAGAGGTGGTGCAGGAAATCCGCACCTCGATCTTCGACCTGCACGGCGGCCACGGCAATACGCTGCAACAGCGGATCGAACAGGCGATCCGCCAGCAGACCACCGAAACCCCACTGCGGTCGGCCTTTTCGGTGACCGGCCCACTGTCGGTGCTGGAAGCCGAACTGGCCGATCACGCCGAAGCCGTGGTGCGCGAGGCGGTCAGCAATGCGGTCCGGCACTCGGGGGCGGATACTGTCGCGGTGGAGATCAGTGTCGACGACGATCTGACCATCGCGGTGACCGACAACGGCTGGGGCATCCCGAATCACGTGGTGCGCAGCGGACTACGCAATCTGGAGCAGCGCGCGGAGAAGGCCGACGGGCGGTTCACCGTCGGCCCCGCCGGGAACACGACCGACGACGCCATGCCGGGGACCAGGCTGTGCTGGTCGGTGCCGCTGCCGTGAACCAGCGCGTGCGGCCGACCTCACTCGGCGGGCCCGAGCAGCACGACAGAGTTGTTGCCGCCCATCCCCAGCGACAGTTTCGCGGTGATCCCGCCCTCGAACGGCTGCGGTCCGTCCAGCAGCCGCGGATGCGGTGCCGCGACGATCGGCGCCGCGGGCACGATGCCGCGCTCGTAGCCGAGCGCGGCCACGGCCACCTCGACACCGGCGGACGCGCCCTGACAGTGACCGACCAGCGGCTTGAGCGCATAGATGTGCGGCTGGTCGCCGAAGATGGTGGCCAGCAGGTCACGTTCGGCCTCGTCGCATTGCCGGGTACCGGTGCCGTGTGCGTTGAAATAGCGCACCTCGGCCGCGGCCACACCGGCGTTGGCGAGCGCACGCCTGGCACAGTCGCGAATCTGCTCGTGCGTGGGGTCGACCGACACCACGTGATAGGCGTCGTTGCTCATGCCGCCACCGAGCACCGCCGCGTAGGGCCGTTGCACCGAGCGGGTCAGCACGAACGCCACCGACCCCTCGCCGAAGCAGAAGCCGCGAGTGCCTTCCTGAAACGGGCGGCACCCGTCCAGCGGTTCGGTGTCGGTCACCGCGGCGCCCATGCCCGCGAAGTGTTCGACCATGTCGGGTGTGCCGGACAAATCGGTGGCGACGCACACCACGTCGTCGGCGATACCCGCGTCCAGCCAGAGTTGCGCGGTGATCAGCGCGGCGTTGGCGGAGCTGCACGTCGCGGACACGTTCATCGCCGGGCCGTGGAACCCGTACTCCTGCATGAGCACCGAGATGGGGGTGGACGGGATCAGCGGCAGGTAGCCGCGGGATCGGCGATGGCCGTGATCGATGAGGTAGAAGTCGCGCCAGTTGACGACATCGCCGAGCACGATCGCGTGCAGCAACCCGACCGTGCGGCCGGGCTGCCAGCCGCGGGCCAGCGCGTCGGTGATGGCTTCTCTGGCGGACTCGTGCATGGCCCGGCCGTATCGGCTGGCGCCGACCGTCGGGTCGCCGCCCTCGGGCACCAGCGAAACCCAGGCATCCTCGTCGCGACCGGGCCCGTAGCCCGATTTCACCGAGGCCGCCGACTTACCGCTGAGCAGTCCCTGCCACAGCGCCTCGCGACCCCAGCCGTACGCGGTGACGGCACCGATCCCGGCGAACGTCATATGATCTTGATGCTGGTGTCGGTCGTTCGGGTTGTCACCCGGCATAGCATCGCTCCTTCACCGCTGCCGCAGCCGATCTGCGGTGTAACAGATAATTCCTGAGGCACAGGTTCTGTAATGATCACCAGGCAGAGCCCGATTCAAAACCGAAACTGTGATCGAGGCAATAGCGTCGACGCTGTGCTCTGCTACACGTCGGCACCAGAATAATCCCATCTTCCAATGGCCATAATCGGGTCGACGATCGGGGGTTCGAGTGGGTGAGGACAAGGTAGCCGCCGCGGTCGACGCTGCCGAGCAGTTGGCTGAGCGCTACCGTTCGCTGGTCGAGCACTCACCCGATGGCATCTGCGTGCACGAGCGCGGCGTCCTCGTCTACGCCAATCCCGCTACCGTCCGGCTACTGGCCGCCGACAGCGCCGAAGAGGTGATCGGCAAGCCGTTGACCCAGTTCGTCCATCCTGGCTCGGTCCCGGGGATGCTGGAGCGGATCAGCCACCTCACCACCAAGGGCGCCGCTTCCAACCCGACGGAGATGACCCTGGTCCGGCTCGATGGGGTGCCGGTGCCGGTGGAGACCGTCTCGGTACTCACCGCATGGCACGACCGACTCGCCTACCAGGTGGTCATCCACGACCTCACCGCACAGCGACACGCCGAAGCCGCACAGCACTTGGCCGAACAGCACTTCACCACGGTCGTCTCCCAGTTGGAGGAGGGCGTGGTGGTGATCGACCCGGAGGGACGCATCGAGTCGGCCAACCCGGCCGCCATGCGCATCTTCGGCAGCGCGGGCTCCGACGACGAGCTGATCGGCAAAACCATCCAGTCCCTGCCGATGACCCTGCTCGACGCGAACGCGCAACCACTGCCGCCCACCCGGCACCCGATCGCCCGCACGCTGGCCACCGGCGAGACCATCACCGGCTACGTCTTCGGCGTCGACCGGGCCGACGGGCAGCGGCGCTGGCTCTCCGGCAGCAGCCGCCTGCTCAACCCGGGAGACTCGCGCTCCTCGGCGGTGTCCTCGTTCGCCGATATCACCGAATTCCGGGCCAGCAGAAGGCAATTGGAATACCAGGCCACGCACGACTCGCTGACCGGGCTGGCGAACCGTTCGCTGATCCTGTCCCAACTGGCCGGCGCGCTGGCCACCAGCGAGGACCTGCCGGTGTCCACCGTGCTTTTCATCGACCTGGACGGGTTCAAGGCGATCAACGACACGCTCGGGCACGCCATCGGCGACACCGTGCTGCAGATCGTCGCGCAACGGCTGCAGCGCGCGCTGCGCGGCGACGACCTCGTCGGCAGGCTCGGCGGCGACGAATTCCTGGTGCTGCTGTCCGGGCGCACCCGGCGAGTCGACATCGACGCGCTGGTGGGCCGGCTGCGCTCGACCATGGCCGAGCCGATCATCGCGCGCGGGCACCGGATCGAGGTGAATGCCTCGATCGGCGTCACCCCGCTCACCGTCGGCGACCGCCGCACCCCCGAGGCCGTGCTGCACGACGCGGACCTGGCGATGTACCGGGCCAAGCCGACCGGGCACCGCGAAGGCGCCGTCAGCCAGGGACGCAGGCCGAACAGCACGCACGCGTCCTGACAAGCGGCTCAGCGATCACGTGGAAGGTTTTTCGCGGGTCGCCGGAATACCTGAAGTGGAAGGAGCTGTTGCATCACTTCTATGAGCCTTTTCCGGTGGTCGCGCATTTCTCACCGCTGATCGGCGAACACAGCACAGCACGGCTAGCCGGCGACGCGATCCCCGGTACACCAGCGGTTACGGCGAGCCCGCCGCAATCGCAGTAGACTCGACAACCTTGTTTTCCGAGCGTTCGCGTGCGCATTGCCGTGCGCGTGTAGCGTTCGCTCGGCTCATCGCGGTGAAGGAGTTCAGTTTGTCCGACCTCACTCAGGATCGTGCCGCCAGTGACGGCGCGCCGGAGCTGACCCGCGAGACCGAGCAGGAGCAGGCGTACCTCTCGGTGCTGTACGACCGGCTCGACGAGATGCGCGAGTACGCACGCAACCGATTGCGCACCGTGCTGCTGGAATCCGGCGGCACCCCGCAGGCGCGCAGCGAGCGCGAATCGTTCAGCGCGCTCTACACCGAGGATCTGGCCAAATACGATGCGGCCGAACACGGTCTGTGTTTCGGCCGGATCGATCTGGCCGACGAGTACCGCTACATCGGCAGGCTCGGCATCCTCGACGAGAAGGACGACTACGAGACGCTGCTGCTGGACTGGCGCGCCCCGCTGGCCCGCCCGTTCTACCTGGCCACCACGGCAGCGCCGGACGGCGTGACCCGGCGCAGGCACATTCGCTCGCGCAACCGCAGCGTCACCGCGATCAACGACGAATACCTCGATCTGGAGGCCGCCCGCCGGGCAGGCGCGACCGACGACGACGGCGGGGTCGGCAGTGAGAGCGCGCTGCTGGCCGCGCTCAATGCCGCCCGCACCGGCCACATGAACGACATCGTCGAGACCATCCAGCACGAGCAGGACGCGATCATCCGCTCCGAACACAAGAGCGTGCTGGTCGTGCAGGGCGGTCCGGGCACCGGCAAGACGGCGGTCGCGCTGCACCGCGCCGCCTACCTGCTCTACACCTACCGGCAGCAGCTGGCCAAGAGCGGTGTGCTGATCATCGGGCCGAACGCCACCTTCCTGGACTACATCGGCCAGGTGCTCCCCTCGCTCGGTGAGACCGGCGTCCTGCTGTCCACCATCGGCGACCTCTACCCGGGTGTGAAAGCCACCAGGGAGGATTCGTTGCGGGCCGGCGAGATCAAGGGCTCGCTGGACATGCTGGAGGTGCTCAAGCAGGCGGTCCGTGACCGGCAGGAAGTACCGGCCGCACCGATCCGGCTCAGCTTCGACGGCTACCCGGTCACCCTGGACCGCAAGATCGCCACCAAGGCCCGCGGCCGGGCGCGCTCCTCGCGTCGCCCGCACAATCTGGCCAGGCCGATCTTCATCAGCGCGGTGGTCGACGCGCTCACCGATCAGCTGGCCGAGACCATGGGCGCCGACTTGTCGGGTGGGCCGAGTCTGCTGAGCCGCACCGACATCGCCGAGATCCGCGACGAAATGCGGGCCGACCAGGAGATCCAGCAGGCCATCGGCACGCTGTGGCCGCTGCTGTCCCCGCAGGATGTGCTCGCCGATCTGCTGGCCGACCCCAAGCGGCTCGACCGGGTCGCGAGCACGCTGTCCGCCGAGGACCGCGCCGAGTTGGTGCGTCCGGACAACGGCGAGTTCAGCGCCGCCGACGCCCCGCTGCTCGACGAGCTGGCCGAGCTGCTCGGCGTCGACGACACCGAGGAGCGCGAGCGTGCCCGGCGCCGCTGGCGGGCGCAGCTGGCCGAGGCGCAGGACGCGCTCGACATCCTGACCGGTTCGGCGCCACAGGATCTGGAGGACGACCTCGATCCGGAGATCCTGATGGCCTACGACCTGATCGACGCGAGCCAGCTCGCCGAACGCCAGGACGTGCGCACCAGGCAGACCACCGCCGAGCGCGCCGCGGGCGACCGCACCTGGACCTACGGGCACGTCATCGTGGACGAGGCGCAGGAGCTCTCGGAGATGGCCTGGCGCATGGTGATGCGGCGCATCCCGAATCGCTGGATCACCGTGGTCGGCGATGTCGCGCAGACCGGTGACCCGGCAGGCGCCTCGTCCTGGCAGCGGGTGCTGGAACCGTATGTGGCCAAACGGTGGAAGCTCACCGAGCTGACCGTGAACTACCGGACTCCGGCCGAGATCATGGACGTGGCCGCGGACGTGCTCGCCGCGATCGATCCGGCGGCGTCGGCGCCGCGCTCGGTGCGCGACAGCGGAAATCCGCCGCGCGGGTACCGGGTCGCCGTGAGCGACGTGCGCGATCAGATCGCCAAGCTGGTCGCCGGCGAGACCGGGCCGGGCACCACCGCGGTGATCGCGCCGCACGCACTGGTCGAGGAGCTGGGCGAGCTCGCCGGTGAATCGGTGCGGGTGCTGACCGTGCACGACGTGAAGGGGCTGGAGTTCGACGCGGTGTATCTGGTGGAGCCGCAAGCGATCCTGGACGAATCACCGCGCGGACTCAACGACCTGTACGTGGCGCTGACCCGCGCGACGCAGCGGCTGGGTGTGGTGCACAGCGAAGAGCTGCCGGAGGTATTGCGCGCGCTGCGTTGACAGGGTTGACAGAGACGCACTGAAACGCGAGAGCTCCGCATCACACCCGGTGCGATGCGGAGCTCTCCGAAGTTCGGCTAGCGAACGGTGTGCACGATCAGCACATCCGAGCGCGACTTGCGGGCGACGTCCGACGGGACGGAGCCGAGCAGGCGACCGGTCAGCGTGTTCAGCCCGCGGTTACCGACCACGAGCAGATCGGCGTCCACTTCCTTGGTCAGCGTGAGCAGCGACTCGACCGGCTCGCCGACCACGGCGCGCTCGACGATGTCCACCGCGCCCGCGGCCGCGGCCTTGTCCCGCGCGGTGCGCAGGATCTCGTTGGTGGGGGCGGACCCGCGCACCTGGTAGGCCTCTTCCTTGAGCACATCGGCGGCGGCGGCCACGTCGCGATCGTCGGTCGGGTAGTAGGCGCACGCGATGACCAGGGTCGCGGCGGACACTCCAGCCAGTGCGGCGGCCTTCTCGACGGCGACGTACGACGAGTCCGAGCCATCAGTACCGACAACAATGGTCCGGTAGGCGGTCATTCTCTCCTCCAACTGTGCGTTATCAGGGGTGCCTACGTCCGGGTTCCATACCAAGACGTGCCCCGGCGCAGCGACTTGGATCCGACCCTAGCGGCAAACGGACCGGAAGTAACAGCAATCGCGACACATCACATCGGGGGTGTCCTGGTATTGGCGCCACACGTTCGCCAGGAAATGCGAGAAGGGCATCGGCAACCAGCACGGACACAATTGCCCGGCCGGTAAACTGTGACCGAGCACAACACCCGTGAACGATCTTGTGCCCCTGGGATATTCGTCACACACCAGCGCCGATCGAACAGACATCAGCCCGTCTCGACGCGCGAATCTCGCACCGGGACGGGCCGTCCGAGCCTGGGACTAGCGTGCCATTACGGCCACGGCCGATAGTTCGCCCAGAATAAGCCCAGAATCGCTCCGATGATGTCCATGCGTTCCTCTCCTGCGGTAAAAAGGACGCGCAATATTAGCGCGGCAAGCAAGATCAGAGGTCGAAAAGCGGTCCGGTGATGGTCAATCCGAGGTCATCGACGTGCGCGAAGAACGCGAACAGCATCAACGCGGCGCCGGCGAGTGCCACGTTCTTGTTGAAGTTGACCATTTCGCCCTGCTTGGCCTCCGGATCGGTTTCCTTCCAGAACGGGTGCATGAGCACCGCGGTCACCAGCAGCAGCGCCGCGAGCAGCAGCGAACCGAGATCGGCCCACACACCGAGCAGCACACTCAGCCCGCCGAGACCGAACAGCGCGCCCGAGCCGAGCACCGAGAGCTTCGCCATCGGCACCCCCTTGCTCGCCGCGTAACCCGCCATCGCTTCGGTCTGCGTGACGTGACCGAGCGCCGAGCCCAGGAACAACACCGCGAACAACACCCGTCCGATCAACACCACGACATCCATGTCCAGCTCCCTCATTTGGCCGACAGTAGGTAGTGCAACATTCAACTAAGGGTTCCGGGAGGTATTCCCGAGCCCTTCGGTCGAATGGTCGAAAACGGTCGGCTCGGCAACTATGTCCCGGTCGGCAAGACCTTTGCCGTGACCTCGTTGCGCGAGCGTAGCGAATTCTTGGCGTATTCCAGTGGAGCCATTCCGACTTCCGCGGTGAACTCCCGCGAGAAGTGCGCCTGATCGAAGTATCCCAGTTCGGCGGCCAATGCGGCGAGATCTTCGGTCCGGCCGCGCGCGAGAAGTTCGGCGCCGTCTTGCAGCCGGTAGCGGCGCAGCACCCACTTCGGGCCCGCGCCGACGTAGCGCCGGAACATTCGCTGCAAGGTACGGATCGGTATGCCGAATCGCTCGGTGATCTGATCGACCCTGGTCAGCTCCGCGTCCCGGGCCATCGCATCGATGACGCGCAGCACCAGGTGGTAGGTCGGATCGTCGGCGGCGGACCGGGCCGCGAGGAAGTCGTCGAGCACGGCGCTGCGCTGCTCGTCGGTGGGCGCGTCCAGGACGCGATCGGTCAATCCGCGGGCCTCGGGCATGACGTCGATCAGGTCGACGGTGGTGTCACGGAACGAGCCGACGTCGAGTCCGGTGTACGCGCCGAAGCCGCCCGCGCGGAAGCGCACGCCGAACACCTCGCCCGCCCCGCCGAGTTCCCTGATGAATTTCGTCGTGCACACGCCGGTGACGAAACCGCCAGTGCGGGTTGCGGATCGCTCGAAGGTGACGTTGACGCTCGGATAGGAGAGCACCTCCGCCCGGTACGGCGGCCTGCCGCGCAGATCCCAGCGCACCGACCAGTACCACTCGACGAAACGGTCCACCGCGGGGCCCGCGGGCAGCCGGACCAGGGAGCGGTACTTGGCCTGTTCGTCCGGGTGCAGGATGCCGGTGGTGTCCGCGGGCGCGATCGGGTTCCGGGGCAGCCGCGGCGCGGAATCAGTGCTGCCCGGCATGGTTTCGCTCCCGTCGGGCACCGTGTCGCTTTCTTACAAGACCGGCGCCACCCGCTCGACCAGGATTGCTGTCATGACGAACACCGTGAACCCCATCGCCGACGGCTACCACTCCATCACCTGTTTCCTCGCGGTCGGCGACGGCAACAAGGCCATCGATTTCTACTCCGCCGTCTTCGGCGCCGAGGTGATCAGCCGCAACGACCTGCCCGACGGTCAGCCCGCGCACGCCGAACTGAAGATCGGCGACTCCACCCTGCAACTGGGCATGCCCATCCCGGACAACAATGTGCTCGCCCCGAACGGCGAGTGGGTGCACACCTCGATCGTGCACTACTGCCCCGACGTCGACGCGGTGATCAAGCGCGCCGTCGAACACGGCGCCCGCAGTGCCGAAGAACCTCAAACCTTCGTCACCGGGGACCGTTTCGGCGTAGTCATCGACCCCTTCGGCCACCGCTGGGCCGTTATCACCAAGGTCGAAGACGTCTCCCGCGAGGAAGCCGAACGCCGCGTCAACGAATGGATGGCCACCCAGGGGTGACCTCCATTCCCGCGGCGGCACCTCTACTCAACTCAGTCCGGCGGCGTCCATGCCGCGCAGTTCCTTCTTGAGGTCGGCGATCTCGTCGCGCAGCCGGCCTGCGAGCTCGAATTGCAGCTCGCGGGCCGCGTTCATCATCTGCGCGGTGAGTTCCTTGACCAGGTCGGCGAGTTCGGCGCGCGGCATCGACTTGATGTCGCGGCCCTCGTAGACGCCCGCGCTGACCGCGCGACCCGGCTCGCCCTGGGCGCGGCGACCGCGGCTGGCGTTGCGGCCGGAGCCGCCGACCTCCACCTCGGTCTCTTCGGCCTCCCGGTACACCTGGTCGAGGATGTCGGCGATCTTCTTACGCAACGGTTTCGGGTCGATGCCCTGCTCGGTGTTGTAGGCGACCTGCTTGGCCCGGCGCCGATCGGTCTCGTCGATGGCGTGCCGCATCGAGTCGGTGATCTTGTCGGCGTACATGTGCACCTCGCCGGACACGTTGCGCGCCGCGCGGCCGATGGTCTGGATCAGGCTGGTGCTGCTGCGCAGGAAGCCTTCCTTGTCCGCGTCGAGGATCGCGACCAGCGACACCTCGGGCAGGTCGAGGCCCTCGCGCAGCAGGTTGATGCCCACGAGCACGTCGTACTCGCCGAGCCGCAGCTGACGCAGCAGCTCGACGCGGCGCAGCGTGTCGATCTCCGAGTGCAGGTATCGCACCCGCACACCGAGCCCGAGCAGATAGTCGGTGAGGTCTTCGGCCATCTTCTTGGTGAGCGTGGTGACCAGTACCCGCTCGTCCTTGTCCGTGCGCAACCGGATCTCGTGCACCAGGTCGTCGATCTGACCCTTGGTCGGCTTGACCACGACCTGCGGGTCGACCAGACCGGTCGGGCGGATGACCTGCTCGACGACCTCGCCGCCGACCTGACCCAGTTCGTACGGGCCTGGCGTGGCCGACAGATACACCGCCTGGCCGATCCGCTCGGCGAACTCCTCCCAGGTGAGCGGCCGGTTGTCCACCGCGGACGGCAGCCGGAAGCCGAACTCGACCAGGTTGCGCTTGCGCGACATGTCGCCCTCGTACATGCCGCCGATCTGCGGCACCGTCACGTGCGACTCGTCGATGACGAGCAGGAAATCGTCGGGGAAGTAGTCCAGCAGCGTCGCGGGCGCCGAGCCGGCCGGGCGGCCGTCGATGTGGCGCGAGTAGTTCTCGATGCCGGAGCAGAAGCCGACCTGCCGGATCATCTCCAGGTCGTACTGGGTGCGCATGCGCAGCCGCTGCGCTTCGAGCAGTTTGCCCTGCCGCTCCAGTTCGGCCAGCCGCTCCTCCAGCTCGGTCTCGATGTCGCGGACCGCGCGCTCCATCCGCTCCGGGCCTGCCACGTAGTGGGTGGCCGGGAAGATGCGCAGCATGTCGACCTGACGGACCACATCGCCGGTGAGCGGGTGCAGGTAGTACAGCGCCTCGATCTCGTCACCGAAGAACTCGATGCGGACCGCGAGCTCCTCGTAGGACGGGATGATCTCGACGGTGTCGCCGCGCACCCGGAACGAGCCGCGGGTGAACGCCATGTCGTTGCGGGTGTACTGCACGTCGACGAGCAGACGCAGCAGTGCGTCGCGGTCCACCTCGGTGCCGACCTCGAGCTGCACCGACCGATCGAGGTAGGACTGCGGGGTGCCGAGGCCGTAGATGCACGACACCGAGGCGACCACCACCACGTCGCGGCGCGAGAGCAGGCTCGACGTCGCCGAGTGCCGCAGCCGCTCGACGTCGTCGTTGATCGAGCTGTCCTTCTCGATGTAGGTATCGGTTTGAGCGATGTACGCCTCGGGTTGGTAGTAGTCGTAGTACGAGACGAAGTACTCGACGGCGTTGTTCGGCAGCATCTCCCGCAGCTCGTTGGCCAGCTGGGCGGCGAGGGTCTTGTTCGGGGCCATCACCAGCGTCGGGCGCTGCAGCCGTTCGATGAGCCAGGCGGTGGTGGCCGACTTACCGGTACCGGTGGCGCCGAGCAGCACGACGTCGCGCTCCCCCGCCTTGATCCGGCGTTCCAGCTCCTCGATGGCGGCGGGCTGGTCGCCGGCGGGCACGTGCTCGCTGACTACCTGGAAGCGCCCTTCGGTGCGCTCGATCTCGCCGACGGGCCGGTGCTCGGAGTGCGCGAGCGGGGTCTCGGCCGCCGCCCGCTCCGCGTAGCCTTCCGTCGGAATCTCGGTTGCAAATGCCATGTTCACCAGCCTAAGCCCAGCCACCGACAGGTTTCGCGCCTCGCGCGGACGGTGGCTGCCGCGGACCGGGCTGAGCGGGTTTCGGTCGGCGTCGCCGTCGCGTCCGCGCACCGATTCCCAGAATTATTGAACGACGACCGTTGCTCGCGCATTCCCAGCAATCCATTCCCGGCAGTACGGGCGCTGGCCGCATGTGTCCCGCCGCCATTGTCCACCGTTGCGCCGCACATGGCGAGACAACATCGGCGCACCAATGACGTTTCACTTTTGGCCGTCGTAATGTGTCCGAAATGTCCTTTGCGGCAACACAATTCGTAGCCAAAAACATATCGCGTCATTGCGCCCACCCACCATTCCCCAGGTGTACGCTGATTTGGTTGTTCGGACAACGCGTTCGGATGTGGCGAAGAACAAGAGCCATGAGAGGTCTGATTCCATTGCTCAATACCGTGCCGACCACCGGCTTCGCAGGAACTATCGCCCGGCACCTCCGCGCAGCGGTCCCCGGACTGAATCAGAGCGACAAAACCGCCGCATCGAACGCCGCATTACCGTCCGGGCACCCACCGCACCGACCGCACGTCGAGTTCTTCAACCTCGCGGAACTCACCAGCACCGACTGCAAGGGCTTCGTCCGCCAGGTCGAGCGCTACCACCACGAACCGTGGGGCGTGTACATGGCCCGCATCGTGCCCGTCCCGCACCGCCACTACCTGGAGTGCTGGCTGCTGCCCGCGCTCTCGCTGCGGGTGACGCTGACCCGCCGCAACCCGGCGCACCACGTCGACCACGATTTCCACCTCGACATCGGTGAGTTCACCGAGATCGAGCCGAAGCACTGGAAGGCCGTCGACCACTACCTCGACATCGAGGTGCACCGCGGCCACAATGTCGAACTGCTCGGCGTCGACGAGCTGCTCGCCGCCCACGCGGCCGGATTGGTGGACACAGCGCAGGCGCACCGGGCCTTCGAGTGCGCGACGGCCGCGCTGGACGGACTCGCCGCCAACGACCACTGCGTCGAGGACTGGCTCGCCACCCACGGCATCACGCTCACCTGGATGTAACCCTCAGGTCGCTCGACTCCGTCGGCGCGGCGGTAGATTCTGAATGCATGACCCAGGCACCTTCCGTCGACGTACACCGGCCCAAGGTCGAGTACTTCGACCTCGCGGCGCTGACCAACACCGATCCGAAGGGCTTCGTGCGGCCGGTCGAGCGGTACGAGGTGCAGCCATGGGGCCTGTACATGGCACGCACCTCCGACCACGAACAGTTCCACTACATCGAGTCGTGGCTGCTGCCCGAGCTGGCCTTGCGCGCGTCGGTCTTCCACTACAACCCTGAGCACCAGCGCGACCAGGACTTCTACCTGGACCTCGGCGAGTTCCGCCAGCTGGAGCCGGACCGCTGGAAGTCGGTGGACCACTACCTCGACATCGTCGTGCGCTCGGGCCGCAACACCGAGCTGCTCGACGTCGACGAACTGCTCGCCGCGCACACGGCCGGGCTGGTCACCGCCGCCGAAGCCCAGGCCGCCATCGAGACCGCGACCACCACCATCGACGGCATCGCCGCGCACGACTACAGCCTCGACCGCTGGCTGCGATCCCGGGGCGTAAACCTCACCTGGCTCTGATTTCCGGTCCCCGTGCCGGCGCGGTGCGCGAGTACTCAGTATTGCGCCGCTAGCGATCCCGCCAAGCCTGCATGCGGGGGTAGGCGGCGGCGAACCAGGGTTCTTTGACGTCCAGGTAGGCGGTGGTCGCGGCCTCGCCGGTCAGCCCGGTCGCCTTCGCCTCCGCGGCGCGCTTCACCTCGAGGTACTCGGCGCGCGCGGCGGCGTCGGCGCGCAGCCAGTCACGGAACAGCAGCGCGTACTCCTGCCCCGGCGTACCGGCCACGCGCACATGCACATTGGCGAGGCGGCCGGGGTCGGCGTTCTGGTGGTAGCGCTTGGTCCACAACGTGACATCGGTCCCGGCCGGGTCCTGCGGCGTCGGCCTCGGGCAGTCCTCGGTGACCTCCGGCCGGACCGGAAAACCCGCCGCTCCCAACGCATCCCGCAGGCCGTCGGCCGCCGCGAGGTCGGCAACGGTGATCTGCAGATCGAGCACGTCCTTGGCGGGCAGCTCCGGCACCGAGGTCGAGCCGATGTGGTCGATCCGCGACGCCGCCGCCCCGCACGCCACCCACAGCCTGGCGATGAGCCGCTGCGCCTGCACGGCCCAGTCCGGATTCGCAGGCACCAGCCGGATGTCCTTCTTGCGCGCGGGCGTCCCGGCACGGAGGTTGCGCTCGAACGGCACCAGTCGCTCCTGCCAGAGCCGCCGTACCTGGTCCTCGATCGCCGCGGGCGCGCCGCTGTTGTCGAGCAACACGTCGGCGACCGCGCGGCGCTGTTCGTCCGTGGCCTGCGCGGCGATACGCGCGCGCGCATCGGCTTCGGCGACGCCGCGGAATTCGACCAGTCTGCGCAGCCGAGTTTCCGCATCGACGTCGACGACAATGACCAAATTCATCAATGGCGCGAGACCATTCTCGACCAGCAGCGGAATATCCTGCACAACAATGGCGTCGGGCGCGGCCGCGGAAATGAGTTCGGCGGTGCGCTTGCCGACCAGCGGATGGGTAATCGAATTCAGCGTCGCCCGCGATTCGTCGTCCGCGAAGGCTTTCGCCGCCAGGGCGGGCCGCTCCAGTCCGCCGTCGGCCGCCAGGATCTCGGTGCCGAACGCGGCCACGAGCGCCTCGAGGCCCTCGGTACCCGGCGCGACGACCTCCCTGGCGATCAGGTCGGAATCGATGATCACCGCGCCGAGATCGGCGAGAATTCGCGCCACCGTCGACTTGCCCGCTCCCATGCCTCCGGTGAGGCCGATCCGCAACATCGGACCAGTCTCGCATCCCGCGGCCGGGGCGGCCTGCGCGCCCGCACCGGGGCAGGCAGTGCCGCAAGGACCGACGTTCTACTTCGGCGACACAATCTGCCCGATTACCCATCCGGCCCGCGCTTTCCACCTGCCACCGCCGTAATTGCCCGATCCGTGACGAGGCCGAGACCATTTCGCAACAATTCCGGCCGAACCCGGTACTCGGGCGACAACTTTCCGACACGCCGACCCAATTACTTGCGCAAAATACTCTGCACGGCACTTTCGTTCGGCTAATCTTCGCCGTGGCGATCCAGGCGCCAGCACCAGCAAGCAAAGGAACATCATTGGGCACCAGATACAACCAGACGGCTCGCCACCGCCTGGGCATGGCGGGTGGCGTGCACTGCACCCAGATCCCCGCCGTCGCGGCCGCGTTAGCCGAACACCGCCGCACATGGTTCACCGCGTTGATCAGCCCGGCCCGGCACAGCTTCGCCGCTATGCGAAAACGCTCCGCCGTCCCGTCGGTCCGGTGGGTGCCCGCCACCGCGAGCTGAGGCGTACACGTCGAGAAGTGGCCCAGCCCCCGCCAGGGCTGGGCCACTCTCATGCCCGAATCAACCCGCTCGGCTTGCGCCGGGTGCCGGGTTGTTGTGTCGGCATCGAATTCGGCGGCACCGGATAAGGGATCCCGGTCTCCGCCGTACCCAACGCGATATTCGGGCCGCATTGGGCGACCGCGGCATCCATTTTCGGCTTCGGGTCCGGCAGCACCGGTCTCGCACTATTCGGTGTCGAGCCGAAATCGAAGGTGGAGGTCATATCGCCGGTGACCTCGCGTCGCCACGCGGTCAGATTCGGCACCTCCACTCCGAACCTGGTTTCCAGCAGTCGCAGCTGTGAGGTGTGGTCGAAGGTCTCCGAGGCGACCAGGCCGCCCCGGGTGTACGGCGAAATCACCAGCGCGGGAACGCGATAGCCCAAACCTATCGGACCGGCGACGCCGGCCGAGGAGGACACGCGGTCGAGCGGCACGGTGAGGAACTCGCCGGGGGTGCCCGGCGGTGGGGTCGGCGGGGTGACGTGGTCGAAGAAGCCACCGTTCTCGTCGTAGCTGATGATCACCGCCGTCTTCTCCCACACCTTCGGGTTCGCGGTGAGGATGTCGAGCAGCTGCACGATGCCGAAGGCACCGAAAGCCGCGGGCAGCGCGGGATGCTCGCAGTTCAGCAGCGACGGGATCACCCAGGAGACAGCGGGCAGCGTGTCGTTGGCGACGTCGGCCTGAAAGTCGTTGGGGTAGACCGGTGCTCGACCGCGGCGCGCCAATTCCGAGGCGGGGTCCGCGGATTGGGTGAAGCAGCCGAGCATGCCGTCGAGCAGCACCGAGGACAGCGGGCCAACGTCGCGGTTGTTGTAGACCTTCCAGCTGACGCCCGCCTCGGACAGGTTCTCCGGATAGGTGCGCCAGCTGTAGACGTGCTGCGGGAGCAGCCTGGGGGTCTCCACCAGCGGGCCGCCTGCGTGGCCGTCCGGGTCGATACTCGCGCTGATCCAGTACAGCCGGTTCGGGTCGGTGGGGCCGAGCACCGAGCAGTGGTAGTTGTCGCACAGCGTGAAGGCATCGGCGAGCTCGGTGTGGATCGGAATGTCTTCGGGCAGGTAGTAACCCATGGCCGCGGGCGCGTTGGCGGGGCCAACGCTCTCGACCGACATCGGCATCCACTGGTCGTTATTGCCCTCGTTCCAGGCGCGGTGCATGCCGCCCCAGCTGTGGTCCGGGTCGTTGATGCATTCGCCGTCGAGCGAGGCACCGCGGGTGGTGTCGAGGCGGAACGGGTTCAGGTAACCGTCGGGGCCGGGGCCCGCACCCGGCGTCCAGCCGTACTGACGCCAGGCCGCCGACGGGTCGTCGAACCCGCGGACGCCGGACAGGGTGCCGAAATAGTGGTCGAAGGAGCGGTTTTCCTGCATGAGCAAGACGAAGTGCTCGATATCGCCCAGTCCGCCCATACCCGCGGGGTCGGCGGCGTAGGCCCGTTCGATGATCGGGTCGGCCCACGAGGCCAACGCGCCCACCGCACCGGCCGCGGCCGCCTTCGCTAGGAATTGTCTGCGATTGAGCCCGCTGAACGGCCCCGCTGCGCACATCTCTTCGGCCGACCTTTCCGCCAGGGCTGTCGAGCAGAATTTCGCGATCCGCGCCGACCCTACCCGACGTGCTGCGACACCGCAGAGAAAGATCGTTTAGCCGGACCGGGAAGTGGGCGAAAGCACGGCGCGAGAGGGGGATTCCGCCTGGTTGCCCGAGGGCTGCCCGAATTGCGGTGCCATTCTGAGTGTTTCACACCTTTTGCCCGATTTCACCGGTTCGCGGCTACGGATTCCCGCGTGGGCGTGGCCATGTCGGCGGTGCCGCGCAGAAATGTACGCCACACCAGCGCAGCGGTGGCACCGAAGCCGAGGCAGAGCCCGAGCCAGATACCGGGCCCCTGCCACCCGAGACCGAACCCGAATATCGCCATGGCCGGTACTCCGATGGCGAAGTAGCCGATCAGGGTGCTCTGCATCCCCGCCTTGGTGTTTCCGATGCCGCGCAACAGCCCGATGGACAGGTTCTGCGAGCCCTTGCAGTACTGCTGGATGATGGCGAACCACAGCAGCGTCGAGGCGGCGGCGACGACGGCGGTGTCGTCGTGGTGCGAGCCGAGGAACGGCGCGAGAACCGCGCCGGGGAACAGCACGTAGCCGAGGCCGACGACGGTCATGAAAGCGAAGCCGAGGAGCACGGTGCGCCGCGCGATCGCCGCCACCGCGTGCCGATCGCCCTGCCCGACCGTGCGGCTCACCAGAATCGAAGAGCCCTGGGACAGCCCGATATTGACCTGGTAGACGATGTAGGCCAGCTGATTGACGATATTGCTCGCCGCCAGCGCCACCGGCCCGAAGCCGCCCATCAACACCGCGGCGATAGAGGTGATCGCCGCCTCCGCACCGTAGGTCAGCGAGATCGGCGTGCCCATCCGGACGATGCGCGTCACCGTGGCCCGATCCGCCTGCCACGCCCGCAGGGACAGCAGGTCGCCGAGCAGCGGGTCGCGGCGGACCGTGCGCAGGTAAACGCCGAACGTCCAGAGCTGAACCAGGGTGGTGGATAGCCCGATTCCGGCGAGGCCGAGTCTCGGCACACCGAACCAGCCGAAGATGAACAGCGCGTTGAGCAGTGCGTTGACGCCGATCGACAGCAGCGTCACACGCAGCAGTGAGCCAGCCCGGCGCATGCCGACGGCGAACTGCCGCAACACGTTCAGCCAGAGCATGGGTATCAGGCCCGGCGCAAGCGTCCACATGATGGGGCGGGCCAGTTCGAGCACGTCGGGGGCCTGGCCGAGCCAACGCAACGCGTAGCCGAGTGCGATGAGCAGCAGCGCGCCCGCCGTCGACGTCACCGTCGCCACGAAGGCCGCCGCGTTGACGAACCCGCGGATCTCCGCCCGCGCCTGCTCGTCGATATCGCCGCGCCCCGTGCGCTTTTCGCCACCGCCGACGGCCTCGGCGATCAGGTTCCCGACTCCGGTGATCATGCCGACGCACATGGTGCGCAGCTGGTTGTACAGCAGCAGCGCCAGCCCACCCGCGGCGACGGCGGCGACGCCGAGCAACCCCATCATCGCCAGATCGACCGTGGTCAGCGCCACCTGCGCGAGCTGGATGCCCGCGATCGGCGCGGCCAGCGCGACGATGGCTCGATACTCACGAAAGGCCATGTGACCTAAGCTCCCGTCCGAACGCCGTATGCCGCTAGCCGCACCGATTGGTCATAGGCCCGGCACAGTCTGATGATGCGCTGTTGCGCCGCCCGATCCAGCAGGCCGCGATCGCGCAGCCAGTCGTCGTCGTACACGGTGTCGAGGTACTTCTCCCCCGCATCACACACCAGCACGATGACCGTGCTGCCCGCGGGCACATAGACGAGGCGGCGCAACGCCACATGGATTGCGGCGCCACCGGTTCCACCGACGAGAATGCCGGTGCGCCGCGCGACCACCCGGGCGGTGGCGAACGCGTCGACGTCGCCGACCCGGCAATCCTCGTCGATGGCCTCGTATTTCACATTGCCGCCCACCGGGAACCCGGCGGGGCTGCCCGCGCCGGTCTGCCAGTAGCCGCCCGCCGCGCCGCCGAAGATGATGGAACCCGCCGGCTCGACGCCGAGGGCATGGACCCGGGAGCCGAGCCTGCGCAGCTCTTCGACCGTGCCGCAGAGGGATCCGCCGGTGCCGACGGCGCCGACCAGATAGTCGACGTCGGTATCGATATCGGCGAGCAGTTCATGGGCGAGCTCGCGGTAGCCCGCGTTGTTGTGTGGATTGTTGTGCTGGTCGGGGCGGTACGCGCCGGTGCGGGCCGCGATCTCCGCGGCGACCCGCCTGCGCTCTACCGTGCTCGGCCCGCCTGCGGTGCCGCTGTCCACCGAAACCAGCTGCGCGCCCATCGCTTTCATGGCGCGCAGCTTGTCCTCGGCGGCGTGGCCGTCGACCACGGCGGTGAAGGTGTAGCCGCGCTCCAACGCCATGAGTGCGAGTCCGGTGCCCGTGTTGCCGGAGGTCGGTTCGACGATGTGCCCGCCGGGGCGCAGTTCGCCGCTGCGTTCGGCCTGCAGCACCATTTCCCGTGCCATACGCACCTTCGCGGAGCCGGTCGGGTTGAACTGCTCCAGCTTCAGCAGCAGGCGGGTGCCGGTACCGGTGCGGATGAGCTCGAGCAGTGGCGTGGAACCGATGAGCTCGGAGGCCGATCGGACGACGTTCTCCCGGCGCCGCGGGAGGCGAGCCACGGGGTCGTGCGCGGCCGCTTGCCTCGGCACGTCCTGTGCGGCTACGTATCCCTGCGTATCTAGCTGTCCAAGCGCCACCGGAACCGGCCTTCCTGATGCGTGACGACTACCTTCGGCGGCAACGGGAGCTGGTGGAACTCGCTCTCGTTCTTGTCCATCTGGTAGCCAGCCGTATTCGGGTACAGCAGCAGGTCGCCGTGGGCAGGCCGTTGCGGCAGCGGCACTTTGCGCCAGGTGAGGACGTCGTACTCCATGCAGCTCGCGCCGCCGACGCAGCTGGCGATCGGTTGCGCGGCCGGGTCGGTGCGCCGGGGTACCAGCATCGGATCCAGCAGGAACTCGCTGCCTTTCCACTGCTCGGACACGCTCATGCTGAGGCCGTGCACCGTGATGATGCCGTAGTCGGCGTTTTGTTTGAAGCCGAGGACGGGGAACACGGTGAAGCCCGCATCGATGAGCAGCGCCCGGCCGGGTTCGATGAACAGCTGGATGTCGTTGTCGCGCAGCAGGCTTGCCAGGGTACGGCCGCCGAACCCGGTGGTGAGGATGGCGTCCAGCATGTCGGCGCCGGTCGGCGCCTGCGCGTACGGGTAGAACTTCTCGAAGCGCTTGCCTGCGTGGAACCAGTCGTCGCGCCGATGGGCCAGGAACGCCTGCCACTCGTCGTCTCCGACATAGCGGCAGGCGAAGCCGCCGCCGATCGAGAGCGTGCTGATCGGCAAGCCTCGCGCTTTCGCCTCGGCGCACAACTGGAGCAGATCGAAGGCCAATTCCGCCCGCGGCGCGACGGCGTAGCCATCGAGGTGGAAGGAGAACCCGATCAGCTCGAGCTGCGGTCGCCACTGCGCGCACAGCGCGATCGCGGTGTCGAGATCTGTTGCCGACAAACCGAATCGACTGTGCGGCGCGTTCGGCGGCAACCGCCGTAACAGGATCCGCACCGGCCCCGCGCTCCGCGCGATCTGTTCGACCCTGGTCAGTTCATCGAGGGCGTCGATGGCGATCACACAATCGTGCCTGGCGGCCAGCCGCAGCAGCGCATCGGTTTTGGCCGCACCGGTCACCCCGATGTCGCGCCCGCGAATACCGTGCGCCATGGCGTGTACCAGCTCGGGCTCGCTGGCGACATCCACGGCACCCTCGAGATCGGCGATGGTGGGCAGCCAGCAGCCGGCCTTGTTCGCCTTCTTGCCGTAGTAGACCTGGCCGCGCACGTCGTGTCCGGCCAGGGTTTCCTGGAAGGAGCGCAGGTTGCGCGCGAACTGCTCCGGGTAGACGACGTGGAAGGGGCCGCCGACGGCGTGGTGGATGTCGAAGAGCAGCTGCGGGTCTTTGCGCACCCGGAGCTGCCATTCCTGTTCCAGCGCAGGCAGTGCGGGCAGCTCGAGGAGTGCGGCGTTCAGGACCACAGTTCCACCCGCCGTCCACGTCCGGCCGCCACCGCGCGCGTCGCCAGCGCGTGCGCGACCGGGATATCGGTGATGATCATGCCGCTGGCGAACGCGAAGACCCGATCAGCGGCGCCGGACCGGCCCGGTGCCCGCCCCGCCACGATGTCGGGCAGTTCGGCATCGATCACCGGCTGCCCCGCCGGCCCCGCAAGCCGGGCGCCGGTGACGCCCAGTTGCCCTGCGCTGGTGGCGATCGCGTAGTCGGCGGCCCGCAAGGCGCCGCTTTCGACGCCCTTGCTGGCTACCGAGATCAGCAGCCCGCCCGGCTGCAGCCACTCGGTGCGCACCTTGGGGTGCGCGGCGCGGCCGGAGGCGACCACGACGATGTCGGACTCGGCGACCGCCGCGGGCACGTCGTCGACCAGTTCGATGTCCCGTTCCGGGAACCAGCGGTGCAGCGCCGCAATGCTTTCCGCGATGCCGTCCGGGTGGGTGCCGAACAACCGCAGCCGCCGCAGGTTCGGCAGTGCGGTCAGCAAGTACGGCAGTGTATTACGACCCTGAATGCCGGTGCCGATCATCAGCGCGCTCGTAGCATCCTCGCGGGCACAGTGTTTCGCGATGATCGCCGTGGTGGCCGGTGTGCGCGCGGCACCGACGCGCTGGCAGTCCATGAACGCGAACGGCAGACCGGTGGTGTCGTCGTAGAGGCTGATCGTCGTGTAGTACTTCTCCGCGCTTTCGCTGCACTGCCGGTAGGAGGTCTTGAAGCCGAGCTGCTCGAGCGAACCGTCGTAGCCGAGCATCGAGTACGACACCGCGTCGCGTTCGGTCTTCGGGATCGGCATCATCAGCTTCACCGGGCAGCGGGAATCGCCCTGCGCGAAGGCCAGATAGCCGTCCTCGACCAGATCGATGACCTCGGCGGGTGGAATGTCGATATCGGCCAGGTCGGTGCGAGTGAGGATGTGCAGTGCGTTACCCATGGAACTCCGATGTTGTTGGGGCAGTACACATCCCGATCCGAATAAAAGCCATGTCAGCATCGTAGGACTATCGGTAATGGTTTTCATTAGCAATAGGAGTGAATTCGGACACATGCACCGAGTCGGACGCGACATACCCACCGATTCGGCACATCCCGGACCGATGGCTAACCTCGAGCTACTCTCCTGGCTGTGCCGATCAGGGAGGTGGTCTCGCGCTGCGCGCCGAAGGCGAAGCTGTGGTTGTGGCTCGCCTCCGCCGTCGTGTCCCTGACGCTGGCCGCGGGCACCGTGTACTCCTGGACCCACGCCGGAAGCAGACACGCACCGGTCGCGGAGAAGGGCGTCACGGTGTCGAGCTACGCCGAGGCCGAGACCGCGGTGACGCCTCATCTCCCCCAAGATCGCGTCGTTCCCCGGGTATCCACCGGCGTGCTGTTGAACGCATTGCAATTCATCAACGCCCACAACGTGAAGGCCACCGGCCACATCTGGCAACACCTCCCGCCCGGTTTTCCGGAGGACATCGAGCCAGGCGTACTGCTGCTCGAGGCCGAGGATCCGCACTGCCCCAAGAAGGTGTTCGAGTACCCACTCGGGGAGAACCGCGTCGTCGTCTGGTCGTTCTCGACGGTCATCCGGCAGCAATTCAACTACGAGGACTACCCGCTCGATCACCAGGACATCTGGCTGCGGATGCGCCCGGTCGACATGATCCATCCGGTGCAGCTGGTGCCGTCGTTCGAATCGTTTCCGCCGTGGGATGCGAAGGCCCTCAACGGCTTGGACCCCGATCTCGTATTCGGCGACTGGGAACCGGACTACACGGTGTGGAGTCTGAATCGCCAGGAATACAGCATGCTGGCCCACCCCGGCCTGGCCAATACCGACGAACTGTATTTCAATGTCGGCGTCAGCCGCGGCCTGCTCGGACCGATGCTCGGCCGGATCGTGCCGGTGCTATTGCTGGCCGTCCTGATGTTCCTGTCGCTGTTCGTGATCACCACCGACCCCGACCGTCGCCCGATCTCGGGTTTCACCGCCTTCGCGATCATCACCTTCTCGGTATCGACCGTGCTCGTCGTCGCGGTCAACGACAATGCGGCCCGCACCGAGATCGGCTCCGCGGGCATCTCCTACATCGAGTACTGGTATTTCACCCTCTATGTGATGACCCTGCTCGTCGCGCTCAACGCCACCCTGTTGCTGCACGGCACCTTCAGCAAGGTCGTCACCTGGCGCGACAACCTGCTCCCGAAAATCGTGTTCTGGCCCCTGTTCACCGGCATCATGTTCGCCGCGACCCTCGGCTACCTCGGGGTCTGACGCACCCCGCCAGCGGGCACAGCAATCATCCAGACAACAATTGCGAACCAGATCACCGCGACGACAACTTCCCTCGGTGACTCGAGCACCGGCTCTACAACCCCAGCGAGCGGACCAGGTCGAGCATCTCGGTGTGGAAAAGCTTTGCGGGGTCCTGCGATTGAGGAACCAGGTGACCGTAGACCTCCAGCGCGATCAACCCGTGCATCCGGCCCCACATGCGTAGCGCGAGACCGAGCGCGGCGGGCGGCAGCTCGGGGAAGTCGGCGCGGACGTGGGCAACGAGACCCGCGTCGAAGTCGGACCATGTTGTGTCACTGAGATTTTGGTGCTTCTGCGCGCTGGGCCACGCGGCGGCGGTCAGACCGACGAGGCCGGTGCACGCACGCAGCGCGGCGGTGGCGGCGGGTCCGCCCGGCGGCGGCTGATAGCCGGGCACCGGGTCGCCGTAGATGAGCCGGAACTCGGCGGGGTGCTCGATCGCCCAGTCGCGCACGGCCTCGCCCCACGCCACGATGCGCCCGGCGGGGTCGCCGGCGGGGACCGCGTCGCGCGCGGCCTCGACCCGGTCGACCAGGGCGGTGTAGACATCGGAGATCAGGGTGGAGATGAGATCGTCGCGGGTGGCGTAGTAGCCGTAGATGGCGCCTGCCGTCATGCCCATGTCGCGGGCGATGGCGCGCAGCGAGACGGCGTCGGGACCGCCCTCGGCCAATAACCGCAGAGCAATGGCCTTGATCTCATCGGACGTCTGCTCGCGCATGCGCTCTCTGCGACTCTTCACGGCCTCCACCACGGTTGACACTCTACAGCGTTTGGCTACTATCACCCGTGTCGTTACTGAACGGCGTGTAGTAACTGGACAGCGTTTAGGGAGTGGATCGTGGACATCGGGATTTTCGGCGCGACAGGCGTCATCGGCGGGCGCGCGGTAGCCGAGGCAACGCGACGCGGACATCGGGTGACCGCGTTCGCCAGGGACGCCGCCCGGTTCCCCGCCGAGCGAGGCGCCGCGAGCTGGCAGGTCGCCGACTGGCTCGACGCCGACAGCATCGCGGCCGCGATCTCCGGCCTCGACGTGGTGATCAGCGCGGTCAACGCCGGACACGGCATCGCCGACACCATCGCGCGCGCAGGCGACTTCGTGGTCGGCGCACAGGCGATGGTCCGCGCGCTCGAACGGCACCCGCGGGTCAGGGTGATCGCCGTCGGCGGCGCGGGCAGCCTGGAGATCGCACCCGGCTTGCAACTGGTCGACACGGGCGCGGACTTCCTGCGTTCGCTCACCGAGGATCTCGGCGTGCCCGCCGAGTACGCCGAGGTGGTGCGGGCGCTGCGGGATGCGTTGAACGTCTACCGGCTGTCCAACCGCAACTGGACCTATCTCAGCCCGTCGGCGGGCCGGATCGAGCCCGGCCCGCGGACCGGCCGCTTCCGCGTCGGCGGCGATCAGTTGCTCATCGCCGCGGACGGCGCGCCCGATCTCTCCGCCGAGGATCTCGCCGTCGCCCTGCTGGACGAGGTCGAACAGCCGCGCTACCTGCAGCGCCGGTTCACCGTCGGCTACTGAAGCCGACGAGCTGTGCGTCGGCCGACCGGGGCGCAGCGTCGCGAAACCTGTCGTACCCCTCTGCCACAATAGAAACCAGGTCGGACGTCGATCGAGTTGTTGCCCAACGTAATTGGCAACTCGACCGAGGAGGCGCAATGCCTGACGTTCCAGCTTCGATGCCCGACCCGCGTGACCCGATGTTTGTCGATGTCGAGCGGCTGGTCGAGCTGGCGGCTGAGATCGAACGGCATCGGTACCTGCTGCGCGCCGCCGCCGATGGCTATCGGTGGCGGGTCGCGCGGCAGGTGGAACACCTGGATCCCCCGGATCGGGACGTGCGCCTCGCGCACGCGGAACGGTTGATCGACGCCATGATGATCGATCCGATCCGGCACAACGATCTGGACCTCGACGCCTACCGCGCCGTGCGCGATGGCGCGCCGATCGCGTTCGACGCCGAACGCCGGACCTACGTGCTGCGCAGGCCCGGCCGGGACCCGCTGCCGATTCGACCGGGGCTGCCCGAACATCGCCTCGGCGTGATCGCCCGGCTCGCCGGACTCGGCCTGCGATTGGAGCAGATCCAGGTCGTCGCCCTCACCACGGCCCAAGCCGTCGGTCCGCCGCGAGCGCCGACCACCACGCCACAAGTGAACCGGGGGACGACGAAGCCGTCGCGGCGGATCGGTCGCGCCCATCGAGACGAGCGCAAGCGCCGCGCCGGCAACTGACAACCCAGCCGCATGACAGTCCCTTGCTAATTTTCCCTCGCTGTTCCTATGCTGACAGGCATTACCTGATAGTCACTGTCAGATAGCGAACCTTGGAGGGGCGATGGCACAACCCACCATCCTCGACCGGCCGGAACCGCCCGCTCCAACCCAGCGGTGGGGTGCGGCCGGGCGGTGGGGTGTCGCGATGGCCAGGCATCGCAAAACGGTGCTCGGCGTCTGGCTGCTGCTGGTCGTGGTGTGCGGCGCGGCTTATCCCGCACTGCACGCCCGGCTCGGCACACCCGACTACTCGGTGCCCGGTTCCGACTCCGTCGCGGTCGATCAGCTTGTCGCGCAACACTTCTCCCGATTCGGCATCGAGCAGGACCTCATCGTCTTCCACTCGGCCGAGGACACCGTCGATACACCGGCGTACCGCGCGACCATCGATCGGGCGATCGCGGTCGCCAGGCAGACATCGGGTGTCGCCGGCGCCATCGGCCCGTTCGACGGCAATGCCGCCCAGATCTCCGCCGACCGGCACACCGCGTTCGGCATCGTCGGCATCGACGGCGACATCTCCGCCCGAGTGCGGGTGGTGCAGGAATTGCGGTCGGCCATCGAGACCGGACCCGGTGAAAGCACCCGAGTCATGCTCACCGGGTACGCGCCGATCCAATCCGAGATGATGCGGATCGAGACGGCCGACCTGCAGCGCGCGGAAACCCTCGGCATCCCCGTGGCGACGGTGCTGCTGGTGCTGGCACTCGGGGCGTTGACCGCCGCCCTGCTCCCGATCACGGTGACCGCCGCAGGCATCGCGGTGGCCGTCGGCGCACTGTTCGGCCTGACGTCCTTCCTCGTCTTCGACTCCCTGGTGCTCTCGGTGGCGACGATGATCGCCACCGGCACCGCGATCGACTACGCGATGTTCATCGTCAGCCGCTTCAACGAGGAGCTGACCCGCCGTGGCGTGCGAAACCGCCGCGACCGCAACGCCATTCAACAGGCCGTCGGCGCGGCGATGGACACCACCGGCCGGACGGTACTCGCCTCCGGACTCATCGTGATGATCTCGCTGTGCTCGCTGGCCGTCGTCGGGCTGCCGATGCTGAACGGCATCGCCGTCGGCGTGGTCACCGCGGTACTCGCCACCATGACCGCCGCGTTCACCCTGCTGCCCGCGCTGCTCGCGACGCTGGGCCCTGCGGTGAATCGCGGAGCATTGCCCGAGCGAATGCGTCCGGCGGAGGTCCGCTCTACGGCCGCGTCGAGCGCGTGGGCGCGGTGGGCGCACACCGTGATGGCACGTCCGGTGCTGTTCGGCACGGTCGGCGTCGCGCTGTTGGTCGTGGCGGCGGCGCCGCTCACCGGCCTGCGCTACGGCGTCGACGTGGGCACCGACGCACTCACCGATCGCCCCGCCGGGCAGGCGATCGCGCTGGTCGAGCAGAACTTCACCCCCGGCCTGCTCGCACCGATCGAGGTGGTCGCGACCGGCCCCGACGCGGCACCATTGACTAGTGCGGCACGCGCGGAAGCCGACCGGTTCATCGGCGAACTCTCCCGCGACCCCCGCATCGCGACCGTGTTGCCGCAGTACGCGGACGGCCGGATGTTCGCGGCCGTGGTCCCGCACGCGGCGTTCGGGTCGACCGCCGCGTCCGACCTGGTCACCGATATGCGTTCCCGCACAGCGTCTCTCGGCGATGCCGAGGTGCGCATCGGCGGCACCACAGCCTTGTTCGTCGATGTGTCCGAACGGATTACCGGTCGATTCCCCTGGGTGATCGCGCTGGTGCTGGCCGTCTCCTTCGCCTTCCTCGTCGCCGCGTTCCGCAGCATCGTGCTCGCGGTCAAGGCGATCCTGTTGAATCTGCTGGCCACCGGTGCGGCACTGGGCATTACGGTCGCGGTCTTCCAGCACGGCATCGGCGAGTCCGCTCTCGGCTTCCACAGCACCGGGTTCCTCCAGATCTACCTGCCGATGCTGGTGTTCGCGGTGCTGTTCGGCCTGTCGATGGATTACGAAGTGTTCCTCATCCGCCGGATGAAGGAGCACTGGGATGTCCACCACGACAACGCCGCCGCGGTCGCCGATGGGCTGCAACGCACCGCCCGGCCGATCACCGCGGCCGCAGCGATCATGGTCGCCGTCTTCGCCAGCTTCGTGACCGCGAATGTGTTGGAGCTGAAGCAGATCGGGTTCGCGCTCGCGGTCGCCATCGCGATCGACGCGGTCCTCGTGCGGCTGGTCTTGGTACCCGCGTTCATGCGGCTGTTCGGGCGCTGGAACTGGTGGCTGCCGAAGCTGCGGACCGGCCGCGTGACTAGCGGAACATCGTCTCGATCTGATCGATGATCGATCCGACGGCCTCGGTGTAGACGTCCTTGAGCCGACCCGCGAAACCCGTTCCGGCCCAATGGTCCAGCGCCGCAACGCAGCCCCAGACCGCGGTGGCCGCGGCCATCCGCACCCGTAAATCGTTGGGCGCGAGGCCGGCTCGCTCGGCGAACAGTGTCCGGAACTGGTCCTCCAGCTCGCGCATCTGCTTGCTCTGGCCGACCTTGATCTCGGGGATCGCCGCCGTGTATTGCAGCCGCTGGCGGATGCGCCGCTCCGACTCCTCGGTGAGCAGCGACTCGATCAGCAGCGGGACGAGCATCCGCGCGACGGCGATCAGGCCCGCGGGTTCGACGGTCGCGCCGCCGCCTGCGGTGCGAATCGCCTCCAGTACCTTCGGGTCCGCCTCGTCGTGCAGGACCAGCATCTCTTTGGTGCCGAAGTAGCGGTAGACCGAACTGGGCGATACCCCCGCCGCGGCGGCGACCCGTTCGATGGTGACGTTGCGGTACCCGTGCTCGTCGAACAGATCCAGCGCGACCCGCTGGATCCGGCTCATCGCCTCGATCTTCCTGCGCTCCCAGGAAGTGGACGGAAGCTCAACAGCGGCATCGGACATCATCGTTCAGAATACCGGCCCGAATCGGCCGCCACGGCCCCGACATGGGCGAAGGCCCCGGTCCAGTGGACCGGGGCCTTCGGCACAGGTGTCTATCAGGCGTTGCCGGAGAGCTTCTCCCGCAGTGCCGCCAGCTGCGCGTCGCTGGCCAGCGAACCGCCGGCCGACTCGGACGAGCTGGACGACGAGGAGGACGCCTGCGCGCCGCCGCTCTCGGAGGAGTAGTTCGACGAGCCGCCACCGTTCGCGGCCTCGGCCGCGGCGTCGGCCGCCATCTTCTCCATCTGAGCGGTGTGCATCTTGTGGCGACGCTCCGCCTCGGCGTACCGGCCTTCCCACTCTTCGCGCTGCTTGTCGAAGCCCTCGAGCCACTCGTTGGTGTCGGGATCGAAGCCCTCGGGGAAGATGTAGTTGCCCTGGTCGTCGTAGCTGTCGGCCATGCCGTACTTCGACGGGTCGAACTCGGCGTGGTAGTCCTCGTTCGCCTGCTTCAGCGACAGCGAGATCCGGCGACGCTCCAGGTCGATGTCGATGACCTTGACCATCGCGTCGTCGCCGACCGCGACAACCTGGTCCGGGACCTCCACGTGGCGCTCGGCCAGCTCGGAGATGTGCACCAGGCCCTCGATGCCCTCTTCGACGCGCACGAACGCACCGAACGGAACCAGCTTGGTGACCTTTCCTGGCACGATCTGGCCGATCGCGTGGGTCCGGGCGAACTGACGCCACGGGTCTTCCTGGGTCGCCTTGAGCGAGAGCGAGACCCGCTCGCGGTCCAGGTCGACGTCGAGGACCTCGACGGTGACCTCGGTGCCGACCTCGACAACCTCGGACGGGTGGTCGATGTGCTTCCAGGACAGCTCGGAGACGTGCACCAGGCCGTCGACGCCGCCCAGGTCCACGAAGGCACCGAAGTTGACGATCGAGGAGACCACACCCTTGCGGACCTGGCCCTTCTGCAGCTGGTGCAGGAACTCGCTGCGGACCTCGGACTGGGTCTGCTCGAGCCAGGCGCGGCGGGAAAGAACGACGTTGTTGCGGTTCTTGTCCAGCTCGATGATCTTGGCCTCGATCTCCTTGCCGACGTACGGCTGGAGGTCGCGGACGCGACGCATCTCGACGAGCGAGGCGGGCAGGAAGCCGCGGAGACCGATGTCGAGGATCAGGCCGCCCTTGACGACCTCGATGACGGTGCCCTTGACGGCCTCGTCCTTCTCCTTGAGCTCCTCGATCGTGCCCCACGCGCGCTCGTACTGCGCCCGCTTCTTCGACAGGATCAGGCGGCCTTCCTTGTCCTCCTTGGTGAGAACAAGAGCCTCGACCTCATCGCCCACGGAAACGACCTCGTTCGGGTCGACATCGTGCTTGATGGAGAGTTCGCGGGAAGGGATGACGCCTTCGGTCTTGTAACCGATGTCGAGCAGGACCTCGTCGCGGTCGACCTTGACGATGGTTCCTTCGACGATGTCGCCGTCATTGAAGTACTTGATCGTGGCGTCGATGGCGGCGAGGAAATCCTCGGCGGAGCCGATGTCGTTGACGGCTACCTGCGGCGAGGTGACGGTGGTGGGCATATGTCGGTTTGCTCCGGACGGATTGTGGTCGGTTGCGGACATTGGAACTTTCGGTACGCTGGCGAATTCACCGCGGTGGTGTGAAGACGGACACTAGGAACGTACCGCACGTAACGCACGTGAAACTCAGCGCGGGTGGTTTACTCCGGTACGGCTGTACAGAAGGCACTCGCGCGTTCAGCGTACGCGACCTTGGTCCAGGCGGGCAAACCGGTCCGGCCGCCACGCCGGGATACGCTGACGGCGTGTCGGAAGATCGCCATGCAGAGGCAAACACACTGCTCGGAACCGCCGGGACCGCGCGCACCCGGATCGGCTCAACCGCTAGTCAACAGGCCAGCCGCCGCTGGTGGGACGCCGACGCAAGCCAGTATCACCAGACGCACGCCGACTTCCTCGGCGTGGATTCCCCAGACGGCGAATTCGTCTGGTGCCCGGAGGGCCTGCACGAGGGCGACATGCATTTCCTCGGCGAGGTCGCGGGCAAGCGGGTCCTGGAGATCGGCTGCGGTTCGGCGCCGTGCGCACGCTGGCTGGCCGGGCAGGGCGCACACCCGGTAGGGCTCGACCTGTCGATGGGCATGCTGGCGCGCGGCCGGGCCGCGATGGCACGGGGCGGGCCGCAGGTGCCGCTGATCCAGGCGGGCGCCGAGCTCCTGCCCTTCGCCGACGAGTCCTTCGACCTGGCCTGCTCGGCGTTCGGCGCGATTCCGTTCGTCGCCGACTCCGCCCAGGTGATGCGTGAAGTCGCCCGGGTGCTGCGGCCGGGTGGGCGCTGGGTGTTCTCGGTGAACCACCCGATGCGCTGGATCTTCCCCGACGATCCCGGCCCGGCCGGGCTCACCGCCGCCATCCCCTACTTCGACCGCACTCCTTATGTCGAGGTGGACGGCGAGGGTGAGCCGACCTACGTCGAGCACCACCGCACCATCGGCGACCGGGTCCGCGAAATCGTGGCGGCCGGGTTACTGGTGGTGGACATCGTCGAACCGGACTGGCCGGAGTGGCTCGACCGCGAGTGGGGTCAGTGGAGCCCGCTGCGCGGCGAGATCTTCCCAGGCACCGCCATCTTCGTCACCGAGAAACCCGAGCGATGAAGACGACGGCGTCGGCGCCGTCGAGTGCGGCCGGGCTCAGCGGGCCGTAGCGGTGGTCGGTCGAGACGCGCGCGGTGACGTCCGAATCGAGGGCGGCGGTCAGTAACCGGGCGGGGAACAGCGCCCGGTCGGCGGTCGCGGCCGAGAGGGCGGCGTGCAGGCTGTGCGGATCATCGTGCGGTGCCGGGGCATCGGCGCAGTGGCCGTAATCCGCCGCGATGAAGACGTACTCGGTATTCAGGGTGGCCGCCGCGAGCGCGCCCGCGCTCCACCAGCGCCACGACAGGTCCACGCCCTCCCACTGGCCCTGCCAGCTCGACTCCGTCCGCTGGAGGTGGCTGTTGTGGGCGAACACCAGACAGGGCCCGCGATGCTTCTCGATGCGGACGATGTCGAGCAGGTTGTCCGCCATCATGCCGTCGCGCAGCCCGAGCAGGATGGCGGCGCGGTCGGGACCGGGCGTAGCCATCGCGGCGTGGTAGCGGAGCAGTCCGTGTGCCATCCGGGCGAGCAGGTACGCACGCTCGAAGTCGTTGTCGGAGCTGGCTTGTCGCAGACCGGGGGCCTCGGTGGTGTAGACCGCGAGCAGGTCGTCGGCGGCCAGCCGCAGGGTGCTGGCGCGGTCGGAGTGGCCGATGGAGCGGCCCGGATCCATCATCGCGTCGGGGTTCGTCCAGTCGGCGTCGTCGCCGAGCAGGGTGTCCAGGGTTTCGGTGTCATGCGGAAGTCGTTCGGCGGGTAGATGTTCGCGCAGAAAGGCGTGTGCGCCGAGCAGCGTGGCGCGGGGGCTCGGCGCGGCGGTGATCTCGGTCGGGGCGTCGAATCCGTAGCAGCGCACCTGGTATCGCGGATCGCGGTCGGCGTTGTAGTCGCGCAGCCAGGCGATCAACTCGTGGTTGGACGGCCACGCGTCGAAGCCGTGGTTGAACCCCGCCGCGACAACCTCGGCCAGTTCGCCGCGACCGGTCCGCACGTAGTCATCGAGGACAGCCGCTGCGACGCAGTCGATCTCGAGGGCGATGGAGCGGTAGCCGTGGTGTTCGACCAGATACTTCAGGAGTTCATTGCGCAGCAGGGGGAAGGCCTCGACTCCGTGGGTCGGCTCACCGAGGCCGAGCAGGGCGGGCGGCCAGTCGAGTGTGTCGAGGAATCGGCCGATGGTCGCGCCTGCTTCGGTGTCGCCGCGGAAGTGGAGGCCGATGTCGTGCACGGAGAGTTGCCTGGTCATGCGGTGCCTTTCTGGGTGTGCCATCCGGTACCTTCGACCGTATCGTTGAACAATCGGTTGAGACTTTGCGTCGCCTTGGTTGGTGATATGCGCGGAAACCTTCAAACTGGGGAGATGGCAGCGCGAACTCTGCGGCCCGCCGACCTGGCTCGTGAGCACGGTTTGTCCACCCAGGCGGTCCGCAACTACGAAGACGAGGGGATCCTGCCCGCCGCCGAGCGCAGCGATGCCGGGTACCGCCGATACACCGAGGTGCACGCTCGCGCGTTGCGCGCGTTCCTCGCCTTGCGTGCGGGGTACGGACACCAGCCGTCGGCCGCGATGCTGCGCGCCGCACACTGCGGCGACGAGGCGGCACTGTTCCGTCTGATCGACCAAGCGCACGCCGATCTGCTGCACGAACGCAAGACGCTCGACGAGGTCGCCGCCGCCCTCGGCACCCTCGCCGCCGCACCACGACCGGTCGAAAACCCCTCCCACGGCCTCACTATCGGCGCTTTGGCGCATCGCCTAGGCATGCATCCCGCATCGCTACGCAAGTGGGAAGCGGCGGGCATCCTGCGCCCGCACCGCGAACGGTCCACCGGTTACCGCAGCTACCCGCCCGACGTCGTGCGCGACGCCCACCTGACCCGGCAACTCCGTCGCGGCGGCTACCCACTCCCCCGCATCAAGCTCTTCGTGGATCACCTACGCGCCGTGGAAGATTCGGATGACCTGTCGGATGTGCTGGACGAATGGCGGACCCGCCTCAACCGTCGCAGCCGAGCCATGCTCGCCGCCGCACCCCACCTCGACGCCTACCTCAGCGCGGACCGATCCGCCCAACAGGACGTGGCGGCGACTGCACACAACTAGGCCCCGCCGCCATATGCGTTCTGGGGCAGGGCCTTTCACAGAGCACCGGTGGCGAAGTTCGCTTCGCCGCCGGTGCTCGTGATCATGATTTAGGTTTGCGGCCCGCCTGTTCGAGCGCCAGCCGTAGGGCGAATTCGATTTGGGCGTTGATGCTGCGCAGGTCGTCGGCCGCCCACTTCGCGATCGCCTCGTGGACGGCCGGATCGAGCCGTAGCAGCAGCTTCTTGCGCTCAGCCATGGGCTTCGGCGCTCAGTTGTAGAGCGAGCCGGCGTTCACGACGGGCTGGGTGGCTCTGTCACCGCAGAGCACGACCAGCAGGTTCGACACCATGGCGGCGCGGCGCTCCTCGTCCAGCTCCACCACACCCTGCTCGGTGAGCCGGTCGAGCGCGAGGCTGACCATGCCGACCGCGCCCTCGACGATCTGGGTGCGGGCGGCGACCACCTGGGAGGCCTGCTGACGAACCAGCATGGCCTGGGCGATCTCCGGGGCGTAGGCGAGGTGGGTGATGCGGGCCTCGAGCACCTCGATGCCGGCCAGCATGGTGCGGTCGCGCAGCTCGACGGTGAGCTCCTCGGCCACCTCGCTGCCGTCGCGCAGGCTGGTGCGGGTGTCGTCGTGCGAGTCGTAGGGGTGCGTGGTGGCCAGGTGCCGGACCGCGGCCTCGGACTGGGTCTGCACGTACTCCTCGTAGTCGTCCACGGCGAACGCGGCCTTGAAGCTGTCGACCACCTTGTAGACCACGACGGCCGCGATCTCGACCGGGTTGCCGTCTGCGTCGTTGACCTTCAGCTTCTGCGTCTCGAAGTTACGCACCCGCAACGAGATTCGCTTGCGGTCGGTCAGCGGCAGCACCGAGTAGAAGCCGGGTTCGCTCACCGAACCGATGTAGCGGCCGAAGAACTGGACCACCTGGGCCTCGTTCGGGTTCACGATGATGAGGCCGGTCGCCGACAGCAGCAGCACCAGCACCAGGAAACTCGCGACGATCGCCCCGATGAGCGCGGGCAGGTTGCCGTTCTGTGCCGCCGCGAGGTAGCCGAGCGCGGCCAGGCCGCCGAACAACAGGGTGAGCACCAGCCACGCCACCAGCACCAAGAAGCCGTTGACGTGTAATGCGGGCCGAAGCTTCATGACATCCTCCAGGTATCAAAGTGATATCACGAAGATAGCAGACGATGGCGGTGGATGGCAGCACCGAATTCCGGGAACCGCGCTGGGCCCTGGGGTACTCGAAGCCGAGCCCCCAGGGCGACGGTGGATCAGTTCACCGCGGGACGGATATTGCGGTTGAAACGGAACATGTTGTGCTGGTCGTACTTTGCCTTCAGCTGCGCGAGATGTGCGTAGGTGCCGGGGGCGTACCCGGCGCGGGTCTGGTTCTCGTCGGCGTCGACGCCCGCACCGTAGAGGAAGTTGAGGCTGTGGCCGATGGTCCACGGGGCGAGCGCGCTGCGGATCTTGTCCTTGGCCGCGGTGGGGTCGTCGGGCTCGGTGATGACCCGGACGACGTAGGCCGCGTCGCGGTGGTCGACGGCGGTGCCGTTCCCGCTCGGGCTGCTCAGTGCCCCGCCGAGGTGACGCAGGTCGACGACGGCGTCGGTCCCGGAGTCCGGTCCCGCAGCGGCGAGCAAGGCGGACAACGTCTCTGCGGTCAGTTCGCCGAGCAGCGCGTTGGTGGCCGCGTAGGCGTGCGGGTGATCGGGGTCGCTGTGGATGGTGTGCGACTCGGTGTAGGGCATCACGCGCAGGTCGTCTTTCAGGCGGTCACCCACTGCGCGCAGCGGGGCGACCAGCCGTTCGCCTTCCGCGGCAGCACCATTGAAGGCGATCCGGAACGAGGCCACGAAGCGGCCGCGCAGCGGGGCGGGGACCTGCGGGATGTCGGGGAAGGTCAGGGTCGCGACGGTGGAGGTCAGCCGGTCGGGAACCGTTGCGGTCCACCGCCGCCAGACCTCGAGGGCCTGCTCGACCAGCGGGGTGTCGAAGACGAGCTGGCCACCGTACACCTCGGTGACCGGCAGCAGCGCCAGCTCGACCGCGGTGACCACGCCGAAGTTGCCGCCGCTGCCGAGGACCGCGCCGAACAGTTCGTCGCCGGGGACGAGCCTGCGCACGCGGCCGTCGGCGGTGACCAACTCGACAGCGCGCACCTGCTCTGCGGCAAAGCCGAATTCCCTTGCCAGCAAGCCGATCCCGCCGCCGAGCAGATAGCCGACGACGCCGACCGAAGGCGAGGAACCGTTCAACGGTGCGAATCCGTGCGCCGCGGCCGCCTCGACCAGCGCACCGGCACGCACGCCCGCGCCGACGCGTGCGGTCGCGGCCGCGGGGTCGATCTCGATGCCGGTCATCCGGCGAGTACTGATCAGCACGCCCTCGTCGGCCGCGACCGACAGGCCATGCCCGGTCGCCTGCACCGCCACCGGAAGATCCTGCCGCGCGGCGTATTCCACTGCGGCGCGAACGTCCTCCGCGTGCACGGCGCCGACAACGAGCGCGGGCCGGTGCGTGTAGGCGGTCTGGAAGCCGGCGATCTCCTCGTCGTAGCCGGGGTCACCCGGGCGGAAGATCGGGCCGGTGAAGGTGTCGCTGTCGATGATGTGCGCTGCGGTGTTTCCCATGCCTTCGACGATGCTCGCCGCGACGCCAGAAGTACAACAGATAGTTCTTCTCGAACCTAGAATCAATAGTTATGGAACTGCGTCAGCTCCGCTACTTCGTCACCGTGGTGGAGGAAGCCAATTTCACCCGCGCCGCCGCGCGCCTGCACCTGGCCCAACCGGGGCTGAGCGCGCAGATCCGCCAGCTCGAACGCGAGCTCGGCCAGCAGTTGCTCGACCGCGGCGGCCGCACCGTGACACCGACCGAGATCGGCACCGCGGTGCTGAAGCACGCCCGCGCCGCGCTCGCCGCCGCCGAACGCATCACCGAGACCGTGGACGAATTCACCGGCCTGCTGCGCGGCCACGTCCGGGTCGGCCTGATCTCCGGCGCCGCCACCGAGGAGCTCGACGTCGCCGCCGTACTCGCGGACTTCCACGACGACCACCCCCAGGTCGGCATCAGCCTCACCGAGGACACCTCCGAACGCATGCTGGCCGCACTGAGCCGCGGCGAACTGGATGTCGCGCTGGTCGGCTTGACCGGCGCGCCAACGGATTCCGGCATCGGCCTGGACGTGGTGCTGGAAACCGCCGTCGTCGCCGCGGTAGCCGCAGGCAACCGAACCCACGGCGCCGACGTCTCGCTCGCCGACCTGCGCGAGCACCCGCTGATCTGCCTGCCCCCTGGCACCGGCGTCCGCGGCGTCCTCGAACGCTCCTGCGCCGCAGTGGGCTTCGAGCCGAACATCGCCTTCGAAGCCGCCGCTCCCCCACTGCTGCTCCGACTGGCCGCCCGCGGCCTCGGCATCGCCGTCGTACCGGAGTTCACCGCCGCGGAGGCAAAAGCCTTCGGCGTACGCACGATCCGCATCATCGAGCCCGAGCTACGCGGTCGGCTGGCCCTGGCCTGGCGCACCGACCGCCCCGCCGCCCCGGCGGCGAAAGTCCTCATCGGCCAGCTACGCATCGCCCTGCGCACCAACCCATGACCGTCGGAAGTGGTTGCGCGAGGCAGAAAAAAGCCGCACATCCTTTGCGTTACCCGCACACCCGTATCGGCGGTGTGCGGCTCAGGCAAAGAATGTGCGGCTCAGCGAATTTCAGAGGAGGCGGGACAGGAAGGCTTGGGTGCGTTCGTGTTTGGGGTTGGCCAGCAGCTCGCGCGGGGCGCCTGCTTCGACGATCACCCCGCCGTCCATGAAGACCAGCTTGTCGGCCACCTCGCGGGCGAAGCCCATCTCGTGGGTGACCACGACCATGGTCATGCCGGACTGAGCCAGTTCGCGCATGACCTGGAGGACCTCGCCGACGAGTTCCGGGTCCAGGGCCGAAGTGGGCTCGTCGAACAGCATCAGCTTGGGGTCCATGGCGAGGGCGCGGGCGATGGCCACCCGCTGCTGCTGGCCGCCGGACAGCTGGGCGGGGTAGGCATTCGCCTTCTCCGCCAAGCCGACTCGGTCCAGCAGCTCCTGCGCCTTGGCCATCGCATCGGCCTTGCGGACCTTCTTGACCTGGATCGGCGCCTCGATCACGTTCTCCAGCACGGTGCGGTGCGGGAACAGATTGAAATGCTGGAACACCATGCCGATTTCGCGGCGCTGCCGGGCCGCCTCGCGCGGATGCAGCTCGTAGAGCTTGCCGTTCTTCTCCTGGTAGCCGACGAGTTCGCCGTCCACGTAGAGCCGACCGGCGTTGACCTGCTCGAGGTGGTTGATGCAGCGCAGGAAGGTGGACTTGCCCGAGCCGGACGGCCCGATCACGCACAGCACCTCGCCGCGCCCGATCTCCAGCGAGACACCCTTGAGCACCTGCAGCGCGCCGAAGTTCTTGCACACCCGGTCCGCGACGATCATCGGTTGAGTGTCTGCGGCAACACTCGTATCCGCACTCATTTCGCCTTCACAATCGTCTGGGCGTCGGCCAGGTCCTGCAGCTGCTTACCGGTCAGCTGCCTGGACAGGCCGCGCGAGTAGTAGCGCTCCAGGTAGAACTGCCCGACCATCAGCACGCTGGTGATCGCGAGATACCAGGTGGCGGTGACCAGCAGCAGCGGAATCGGCTGGAAGTTCACGCCGTAGATCTCGCGGGCCCGGCCGTAGAGGTCGGTGCTCAACGGCAAGGCGGTGACCAGCGAGGTGGTCTTCAGCATGCCGATGAGCTCGTTGCCGGTGGGCGGGATGATCACCCGCATTGCCTGGGGCAGCACCGTCCTGCGCATGGTCAGGCTCCAGGACATGCCGAGCGCGGTCGAGGCCTCGCGCTGTCCTTCACCGACGGAGTTGATGCCCGCGCGCACGATCTCGGCCATGTAGGCGGCTTCGTTGAGCCCGAGGCCGATCACCGCGAAGGTGAACGCGGCCTGCATGTTCTGCACGTTCAGCTCGAACAGGTGCGGGCCCCACGGGACGCCGAGCACGATCTGCTTGTACAGCGACGGGAACAGGCCCCAGAACACCAACTGCACGAAAACCGGTGTGCCACGGAAGATCCAGAGATACACCCAGGCCGCCGAGCGCAGCACCGGGTTCGGCGACAGCCGCATCACTGCGAGCAACGTGCCGAGAGAGACGGCGATCGCCATGGCGAGCACGGTCAGTTCGAGGGTGACCACCGCACCGGCGAGAATCCGGCTGTCGAACAGGTACTTCCGGTAGGTACCCCACTGGTATGCGTCGTTGGTGGCGGCACCGTAGACGAACAATCCGACGAGCACCAGGATGACCGCGGCGGCGATCCACCGGCCGGGCCTACGCAGCGGAACCGCTTTGATCGGTTCCGGTTCGTTGGAATCCTCTGCCACACCGGGCCCGGGGTCACCGGGCTCCGGCTTGGTTTCGTTCGAGGTCATGCGATCAGCTCGCGGCGCCGTTGATGACCGACTTGCTGATGGCGCCTTCCTCGACGCCCCAGTTCTTGGCGATCTCCAGGTACTTGCCGTTGTCGATCAGGCTCTGCACGGCCTGCTGCAGCACGGCGGCCAGCGGCGAGCCCTTCGCCACGGCCCAGCCGTAGAGCGCCGCACCGTAGGCCGCGCCGGTCTTCTCGATCTTGTCCTCGCTCTTCTGGATCGCGTACACCGTCACCGGCAGGTCCGCGGCCATGGCGTCGACCTGGCCGAGCATCAGCGCGTTGGTCGCGGCGCTCTGTTCCTCGAAGGACTTGATGTCGATCGCGGGCTTGCCTTCGTCCTGGCACTTCTTGCTCTTGGCGGGCAGATCGTCGGTGTCCTGAATGGTGGTCGCCTGCACGGCGACCCGCTTGCCGCAGGCGTTGTCCGGGTCGACCGGCTTGCCCTTCTGCTGCGCCCACTGGGTGCGCACGTTGAAGTAGGTCGTGAAGTCGACCTGTGCCTCGCGCTCCTTGGTGTCGGTGATCGAGGACATACCGACGTCGTAGGTGCCCGCCTGGATGGTGGGGATGATCTTCTCGAAGGCGGACTCGAGGTACTCGGCCTTCACACCGAGGGTGGCGGCGACGGCGTCCATCAGGTCGACGTCGTAACCGACGATCTTGCCGCTGGGATCCTTGTACTCGTTGGGCTGGTAGGGAATGTTCACGCCGACAACGAGCTTGCCGGACTGCTTGATCTTGTCGGGCAGCTGCGCCGCGATCGAGTCGACCTTGTCGACCTTCACCTTCTCCGCGGCGGGCCCGGTGTCTTCGGTATTACTACAGCCCGTCAGGACAAGTGCGCCGCCAGCGAGTACACATACCGCCTGCAGGGCGCGCCTGCCAAGAACCGATCGAACAGACACAGCAGCCCTCCACATTTCGGATTCAAGAAACCCGGGTGTCACCACCCGTTGGCAATCTAAGCGACCGAGACGCTTCGTGCTGGACAGTAACGGAACTTTCATCCGTTCCTTGTTGAACACTCCGAGCTACCACACTCTGACTACCGGCGGTGGACCCTAGCACAAACCTGTTCGGTGAACTCGCTGGTCGATGCCTGTCCGCCCAGGTCCGCCGTGGCGATGCCCGCTTCGAACGCGGCGGCGACACCCCATTCGATGCGCTCGGCGGCGTGCTGGAGGTCGCCGCGCCGGTCGCGAGTCCCCAACCAGCGCAACAGCATTGCCGCCGACAGTTGCAGGGCGGCGGGGTTGGCGCGGTTGCGCCCCGCGAGGGTCGGCGCCGCGCCGTGCACCGCCTGTGCCATGGCGTGGGTGGCCGAGCAGTTGAGCGAAGCGGCCAGACCGAGCGAGCCGCTCAGCTCGCCCGCGAGGTCGGAGAGGATGTCGCCGAACAGGTTCTCGGTGACCAGCACGTCGTAATCGGCGGCCGCGCGGACGAGATGGGCGGCCGTCGCGTCGACGTGTTCGTCGCCGACCTCGACGCCGGGATAGGCGTGGGCAATTTCATAGCACACGTCGCGGAACAGACCCATCGTCATCGGCAGCACGTTGGCCTTGTGCACAATGGTCAGTCGTTTGCGGCGCGTCGCGGCGAGCCGCAGGGCCTCGTGCGCAATCCGCTCACAGGCCTGCCTGGTCACCACGCCGACCATCATGGCGACATCCTCGGTGGGCCGGAACTCCCCAGACCCGGCGAACATATTGCGATCGGCGTAGAAACCTTCGCTGTTCTCCCGGACGATCACCAGATCGATCTCCGGCGCCGCCGCCCGCGCCCCGGCGAACGCGCGGGCCGGACGGATGTTGGTGGACAGCCCGAAGCGCTTGCGAATGGCACCGCCCGGCGCGACCGCGGTGCGATATTCGGCCGGATAGGAGGCGTTGTCGTGCGGGCCGAGGATCCAGGCGTCCACCCCGTCCAACGCCTGCAAGGTCTGCTCCGGCAACGGGTCGCCATGTTCTTCGATGGCCCGATGCCCCATCAGCAGCGGCACCCACTCGATCGGTGCGGCACCGGCCGCCGACACCGCCTCGTCGACGACCCGCCGGGTGGCCTGCACCACTTCCGGTCCGATGCCGTCGCCGTCGATCAGCCCCAGCCGCACCGGGGGCCCGATCTCCGCCCTCACGTTCGCACCTCCCCGAGGCTCGACTCCGGCGTGCGCTCGACCGGGCGACGTCGCCGGCTCACGATGACACGCTCGGCGCTGTCGGCGAATCGCGTTTCTGGTTCACCGCATCATCCTCGCGCCGCGCCCCACCCGGCGGCGCACCGACCCACCGTCCGGAGACCATCTGGTCAGGCGGGATTTCCCGGCGGCGCGGGTGGGTATACGGGCAGAGGACGGCGATCAATACCGCGCGTGCCGATCGGCCGTGGATGATTTAGGCAATGGCCGGCGTTGTAGTCGGCATACCGAATACGAGAGGACGTCATGGCCACCCAGACGCTGACCCAGCAGAATTTTGACGAGGTAGTCACCGGAAACGACGTGGTACTCGTCGATTTCTGGGCTGAGTGGTGCGGCCCGTGCAAGAGCTTCGCACCCACCTTCGAGGCCTCTTCGGAGAAGCACGCCGATGTCGTGTACGGCAAGGTCGACACCGAGTCCGAGCAGGGGCTCGCGGCCGCCGCCAACATCCGCTCCATCCCGACCATCATGGCCTTCCGCGAGGGCGTGCTGGTGTTCGCGCAGCCCGGCGCGCTGCCGGCCGCCGCGCTGGAAGACCTGGTCACCCAGGTGAAGGAGCTGGACATGGACGAGGTGCGCAAGCAGCTCGCCGAGCAGCAGGCCGGCGCCGAGCAGTAATCAACGCAGAGCAGTAATCAGCGGAACCAACAGGGCCGTTCCTCTCGGGTGAGAGGAACGGCCCTTGTGCGGTGTCAGCTACCGAGCAGATTCACGCCGGCAATCATCGCGCGAACCGTCGATTCCGCGCTGTCGTCGGCCAGCGCAGCGCCCCAGCCGCGGCGGCCATTGCACTCACACTGCACGAAGGTTGCGGTGCCTTCGCCGGTGCGGCGCTGGTGGAACTGCAGAATTTCGACGTGGTAGCCCTCCTCGTAGAGGGCCGAGGTCATCGCCGCGACGAGGCTGCCCGAGGCGACCACCGTGCGCAGGTGGTCGGTGAACTCCAGCGTCACGGCGAAATCGGCGCTTCGGCTACCCGCGGGCGACCAGTCGCCGAGCCGAATCGGCCCGGTGTGCTCGCAGTAGCGATCGTGGAACTGCGCCGGGGTGAGGTCGGCGCTTTCGTGGCGCAGGCCCTTGGGGGCGGCGGCATGGAACGCGCGGGTATCGAGAGTGAGAATTGTCATTGAAAGTAGGTCTTCCCGAGGAATGTCGTGGCTCAGTTGACAGAGGGGACCAGCACTAACAAGTCATTCAGCCCGCAGCGAGGGGGCCGGTCCGAATCAGACCCCGCTACGGCGGGTTACTACGAGGAGAAGTCGCCGCTGCGCCACCATCGCGGTAAGCGGAATTAGCGCGGCGCTGTCGCGGTCTGCGACGTTGAGCGCTGCGCTGTGGCGGTCGGCGGGATTCGGCACGCGCTTGAGGATAGGGACATCTCGGCGCAATAGCAACCATATTTGATGCCCGTTTTGTCTACCGGCCGGTAGCCTTTGCCCAGCTCAGGGCCGCACAGCGGCAATGCGGGCCGATCACGGCCGTTACGCGCGGCACATGTTCAGCTCGGCGTCATCTACCCGACATCTGCGTAGGCGTGTCGGGAGGGCGTGTCGCACCGGTGGAACGACGCGATCCGGGCCCCCGGGACCCGGATCACGTGGGATGGCCCCTCGGCGAGGACCTCGCGCGAAGCGCGGTGCATCAGTCGGCGACGACCTCGTTCAGCTTTCCGGTGGCCACGTCGAAGATGAAGCCACGGATCGAATCCTTGTGCGGCACGAACGGACTGGCCACAATGCGGGCAATCGATTGGCGCACATCGGTTTCCAGGTCGGTGAACGCCTCCGCCGCCCACTCCGGCTTGATGCCGACCTCCTGCTGGATCGACGACTTGAAGTCGTCGTCGGTGAAAGTGAGCATGCCGCAGTCGGTGTGGTGGATCAGGATGATCTCGCGGGTACCGAGCAGGCGCTGACTGATCGCGAGCGAGCGGATCTCGTCGGCGGTGATCACGCCGCCCGCGTTCCGGATGACGTGCGACTCCCCCTCCTGGATGCCAAGTGCGCCATAGACATTCAGCCTCGCGTCCATGCACGCCACCACCGCCACCTGCTTGGCGGGCGGCAGCGGCAGCGGTCCGGTGAAGCTGCTCGCGTAGGCTGCGTTGTTCTGCAGGTACTCATCGGTGACGGTCATGGGCGGTCCCCTGCGGTTAGGTATGCGTGGCTACTTATATGTGGCGTGGCCCACGGTAAAGACGCGCGAGGGAGAGCGGACCGGTCCTGCTCACCGTGATTCGTTTACTGGCGTGCCGACAGCGACACATGCTCGTCTCACATTGCGAGGTCGCCGGCGTGGTGGGCAGCTGCTGGAGCGTCGAATGCGGGTCCGGCAGTGGGACGACTTGACCCTGACGCTGCGTCAGGGTCGGAGGCTTTACCCATGATCAACAACACCACCTCCGAAGTTCGGCTCGCTCCCCCGATCGGCGGATTTCAGGAGATCGGAGGCCGCCGGGTCTTCCTGCACCGGTCGGGTAGCGGGCCCGCCGTCGTGTTCTTGCCGGGCGCCGGCGCCGTCGGTCTGGACTATTTAGTTGTCCAGCAACAGGTTTCACAGTTCACCACCGCAGTGCTGTACGACCGTGGCGGCACGGGCTACAGCGATCCGATTCCGTTGCCGCGCACGGTCACCGCGGTCGCCATGGAACTACACGAGTTGCTGCACGCCCAGCAGATCCCCGCACCTTACGTGCTCGCACCGCACTCGCTCGGCGCCTGCTACGCGCATCGGTTCGCGCAGCTGTACCCGCGGGAAGTCGCCGGACTAGCCTGGTTGGACGGACTGCACCGCGACTGGGACGACTTCATGCCACCGGCGGCCACCCTCGCCGAGTTCGAGCGGCAGGCACCCGGCCCCGCGCAGCTCGAACAGCTACGCCCGACCTTGCGCGCGATGAACACCGAGTTGTTCGCGGACTACCCGGAGCAGGTGCGGCGATCGCTCGTCGAGGCCAAGGACAGTGCCGGATGGCTCGCGGCCGGCCTCGCCGAGCGGGGCACGCTGGCAGCGCTCGCGGCCGAATTGCAGGCTGGGCCGAACATTCCGGACGTTCCGGTGGTCGCACTCAGCGTGATCGGCGAGGACCCCACGCAAGAAGCGGCGACTTTGCGAGCGATGCATGACGGCCGGATCCGGATGGACGCGGCGCTGGTCGGTTCGGTCTCGCATGGAGAGCAACGCATCGTCTCCGACACTCTGCATCACCGGCTGTGCTTCGACCGTCCCGACGCGGTGGTCCAAGCGATTCGCGACGTGATCGATCGGGCAGCCGACTGAGCGCACCCACTCCGGCGCAGTACCGTCCTAGACTCGGCGCGATCACGTTTCGCGAAGATCCGAGGAGGACGGTGCTCACGATCGGCCAGTTGGCGGCGACCGCCGGCGTAACCGTGCGTACCGTTCGGCACTACCACCAGGTCGGGCTGCTGCCCGAGCCCGACCGCGATGCGTCGGGTTATCGCCGCTACCGCGCGCAGGCGGCGGTGGATCTCATCCGGATCAGGACGCTCGCCGATGCCGGTGTGCCGCTGGCCCGTATCGACGTCCTGCTGCACGCCGAGCCGACCGAGTTCGCCGCCGCCATCACCGACATCGACGCCACGTTGCGACGCAGGATCGACGAGCTCAGCGAGTACCGCCGCCGGATCGCCGAGCTGGCTGGTGGCGAAAGTCTTGTCCTGCCAGCCGAAGTCGTCGCCCTCCTGAACCGGATGCGCGACCTCGGGGTGAGCGAGCAACGGGTGCGCCTCGAGCGTGACGCATGGATCCTGATGCAGGCACTGGAGCCACACACCATGCCGCAACGGATACGGGACAAGAACGCGGGCTTGGACGACCCGGAGACGATGCGCCTCTATCTCGCCTGCGATCAATCGGCCGAGTGGGATCCGCAGGACCCACGCCTGGACCAGCTCATCGACGACCTGGACGCCTGGGAGATCCGGCGCGAACGCGACGGCGGTGCCGCCGGGTACCGGAAGCTGGTCACCGCGCAGATATCCGACGCGTCACCCGCATGGCAGCGCGTCCTCGAAGTGCTCGCCCACCGCGCCGAGAAACGCCGCACGGCCGCGGCCGACTACTGACCGAGCGGTGGGCCGACGGCGAGACCGGAGATGAGCTGCTCGATCACCGAACGGGCCGCCGCGGCGTCGGCGGAGCCATCTTCGGTGTGCGCCAGGTACTGCGAGGCCTCGTCCAGCGCGCCCACGATGATGAGCGCCAGCGGGCGCACGGGTTGAGATCTCACCCGCCCCGCGGCGATGGCGCCGGCCAATGCGTTCTCCAGCAGACCGATCGTGTGCTGTCGTTCGATCTCGCGCCACCGGTGCCAACCGAGCACCACAGGACCGTCCAGCAGCGCGATCCGTTGCACTTCCGGAGCCGTCGAGGCCTGCAACCACGCCAGGCAGCCCACGATCAGGTCGGCGAGTGGATCACCGGAGTCCGACGCGGCGACCGCGGTCCCGATCACCGCGACCAGGCTCCGTTCCAGATCCTCGAAGACCGCCTCGAACAGCTCACGCTTCTCACTGAACTGGTGGTAGAGCGCACCACGGCTGACCCCGGCCGCCTCGGCAACCGCGACCGTACTCACCGCGCCATATCCGTGCTGCCCGAACAGTTCTCGGGCGGCGCGGATCACCGCACCCCGGGTCGAGGCCGAACGTTCGGCTTGGGTTCGTCGTTCAGCGTTCATGGCGACGTCGAAGTCTAGGCCAGCACCGAACCCGGCTTCGATCCGAGCCATCGCACCCCTTGACCGGCGGTGCGGACATCCGGGAACATACAGTCAGCCTGTTTGTATGTTAGAGAGATTCAGCATTATGTCCGCAAGCACCACCGAACTTTTCGAGCGCTATCACGCCTGCTGGGCCGACCGCGACCCCGACCGCATCGTCGAATTGCACACTCCCGACTCGATATTCCATCTGCACTCCGGTAGCGAACCCGCGCGTGGCCGCGCCGAAATTCGCGCCGCCGCCGCGCAAACCTTCGCCCTGGTCCCCGATCTCACCTTCCATCTGGTCAATCTGCGGGTCGGCGACGACTTCTGGGTGGTCCAGTGGCGGCTGACCGGCACCTCGGTCACCGGCAGCCCCGTCGAGGTCGACCTCGCGGACCTGGTCCTGGTCGAGAACGGCGCGGTGCGGGAAAAGCACTCCTACGTAGACGGAGTGGCGATGCAAGCCGCGCTGGCGGCACCCGCCGATATCGCCTGACCCGGCAGATGCCTTCACCCACAAGGGTTCGCGTGCGGCGCGGCGCCGCGGATCCGGTCCGCTGACCGGACTGGATCCTCGGCCGCCACCGCCTCTGCTGGCACGCTGCGAGCGGACGGCATGTTTCGACTGCCGTTCTCCGATAGCGGCATCGAGGTGATCGCGTGCAGAACCAGTGGACAGCGTGGAAAGAGGCGTGGAACGAGACCGACGCGCTGCGCGGCCCGCACCGGATCGACACCGGGACAGGCGCATTTGTCCGCCTTCCTCTCGCCGAGCCGACAGATCTCGGTCCGCCATCGGCGACCTGACAGCGCGGGTGCGTCCAGCACCCGGCAGGTGCACTGAATCGCGGTGCCGAGCTGGTCGGATCACCCGCAGCACGCGTGGATGATCCGCGGCGACATCGCCGGACACCGCGCGCCGCGCGGCAGCGGTCACCGGCGGAGCGCGGCGCGGCAAACGACCATCCTCAGTGCGCGGCGTTGTCCCAGCTACGACCGGTACCGACCGAGACGTCGAGGGGCACCGAGAGGTGGATCGCGGCGGCCATTTGTTCCTTGGCCAGCGCCTCCAGGGTTTCCCGTTCGCCCTCGGCGACCTCGAACAGCAATTCGTCGTGGATCTGCAGCAGCATCCTGGAGCGCAGGCCCGCGGCCTCGATCGCCTTGTGCACGTTGATCATCGCGACCTTGATGATGTCGGCCGCGGTGCCCTGGATGGGGGCGTTGAGCGCCATCCGCTCGGCGGCCTCGCGGCGCTGCCGGTTGCTGGAGTCCAGGTCGGGCAGGTAGCGGCGGCGGCCGAACAGGGTCGAGGTGTAGCCGACCTTGCGGGCCTGCTCGACCACCTCGTACAGGTAGTCGCGGATGCCACCGAAGCGGTCGAAGTAGACGTCCATCTGTTCCTTGGCCTCGGTGGTGCTGATCTTCAGCTGCGCGGCAAGGCCGTAGGAGCTCAGGCCGTAGGCCAGCCCGTAGGACATCGCCTTGATCCGGCGGCGCAGCTCCGGGGTCACCTCGGCGATCGGGATGTCGAAGGCCTTGGACGCCACGAAGGTGTGCAGGTCCTCACCCGAGTTGAAGGCCTCGATCAGGCCCTCGTCGGCGGACAGGTGCGCCATGATGCGCATCTCGATCTGGCTGTAGTCGGCGGTCATCAGCGACTCGTAGCCCGCGCCGACGACGAAGGTGTCGCGGATCTGCCTGCCGGTATCGGTGCGGATCGGGATGTTCTGCAGGTTCGGCTCGGTGGAGGAGAGCCGGCCGGTGGCGGCGATGGTCTGGTTGAACGTGGTGTGGATGCGTCCGTCGTCGGCGACGCACTTGAGCAGACCGTCCACGGTCACCTTCAGCCGCGTCGCGTCGCGATGCTCGAGCAGGTGCTGCAGGAACGGGTGCTCGGTCTTCTCGAACAGCGACTCCAGCGCGTCGGCGTCGGTGGTGTAACCGGTCTTGGTGCGCTTGGTCTTCGGCATGTCGAGCTCGTCGAACAGCACCACCTGCAGCTGCTTGGGCGAGCCGAGGTTGATCTGCTTGCCGATCACCTCGTAGGCCGCGTTGGCCGCCTCGGTCACCTTGTCGGCGAACTGGCGCTGCAGCGTCTCGAGCTGCTCGGTGTCGACCGCGATCCCTGCGTCCTCGAGATCGGCCAGCACGCTGAGCAGCGGCAGTTCCATGTCCTCCAGCAGCGGGACGGACTCGATCTGCTGCAGTTCGGTGTCGAGCGCGTCGGCGAGGTCGGCGACGGCCCTAGCGCGCAGCATCTCGGTCTGCGCGAGTTCGGCGTCGACGGTGTCCTCGTCGTCGAGCAGCGAGAGCTGCGGGGTTTCATCGGTTTCGGCGCGCAGTTCGCGGCGCAGGTAGCGCAGCGAGAGGTCGTCGAGGTTGAAGCTGCGCTGGCCGGGGCGGACCAGGTAGGCGGCCAGCGCGGTGTCGCAGGTGAGCCCGCCGAGCGTCCAACCGCGTCCGCGCAGCGCGTGCATGGCGGCCTTCGCCTCGTGCAGCGCCTTCGGCACGGCCGGGTCGGCGAGCCAGGCGCCCAGTGCCGCTTCGTCTTCCGGGGTCAGGATCGAGACGTCGATGTAGCCGCTCTCCCCGTCGCCCGCCGCGATGGCCAGCGCGCGCACGTCACCGTTGCCGGGAGTGCCCGAGCCCACGATCGAGACACCCTGCCGGACACCGGCTTTCGCGTGCTCGGTGAGCCAGTCGGCGACCGCGCCGACCTCCAGCGCGCCGCCGCTGATCTCGAAGCCCGCCTCGGCTTCCGGCTCCTTCGGGGCCAGCGTCTCGAACAGCCGGTCCCGCAGCACCCGGAACTCCAGGTCGTCGAAGAGCTGATGGATCTTGTTGCGGTCCCACGGCTGCTGCGCCAGCTGATCCGGCGTGTACGGCAGCGGCATGTCGCGCACCATCTCGGTGAGCTGACGGTTCAGGATGACGCTGCTCAGGTTGGCCCGCAGTGCGTCACCGACCTTGCCCTTCACCTCGTCCACCTTGTCCACCAGCGAGTTCAGGTCGCCGTATTCGCGGATCCACTTGGCCGCGGTCTTCTCCCCCACGCCGGGGATGCCGGGCAGGTTGTCGCTCGGGTCGCCGCGCAGCGCCGCGTAGTCCGGGTACTGGGCGGGCGTCAGGCCGTATTTGGCGAACACCTCGTCGGGGGTGAACCTGGTCAGGTCGGAGACGCCCTTGCGCGGGTAGAGCACCGTCACGTTCTCGTTGACCAGCTGGATGGCGTCGCGGTCACCGGACACGATCAGCACCCGGAAACCCTCGTCCACCGCGCGCGTGGTGAGCGTGGCGATGATGTCGTCGGCCTCGAAGCCCTCGATCGCCATCACCGGGATGCCCATCGCGCCGAGCACGTCCTTGGTGAGTTCGACCTGCCCGCGGAACTCGTCCGGGGTCTGCGACCGGTTCGCCTTGTACTCCGGGTACGCCTCGGTGCGGAAGGTCTTGCGATTCACGTCGAACGCCGTCGCTATGTGCGTCGGTTTCTCGTCGCGCAGCAGGTTGATCAGCATCGCGGTGAATCCGTACACCGCGTTGGTGGTCTGCCCCGTCACCGTCTTGAAGTTCTCCGCCGGTAGCGCGAAGAACGCGCGATAGGCGATCGAATGCCCGTCCAGCAACAGCAGAGTCGGCCGGTCTCCCGGTGCGGATTCGCTGGAGCCGGACGCGGTGGCAGGACGCTGAGCAGTCGTGGGTGAACTCACGCCCCAGAGTCTAGGGACCAGCACCGACAAGGTGATACGCCGACACCCACACCACCCCCACCGACCCGGAAACCACCCATGTTCATGGCCCGAGAAGGTGTCGGCATCAGGTCATAGGATGGGTCTGTTGCACGGGCGGTTGTGCCACAGGGAGGGAATCGCGATGCTCCGTTCGGCGGAAGCGATGCACGCCTATCTGATCGACCAGGTCAACCACATGCTGCGGCGGCTCGCCATGTACGGCGGCGAGCCCGCCCTCTGGACAATCTTCCACCACCTGTTCTTTCTGGAAGACGCGGACAACGGGATGGCTGACCTGCACGAATCCTGGCGCGCGCGCAACGCTTTCACCCCCACCGGCGTCAAGGGCGCGCTGCAACGCCATCTCCCCGAAAACCTCCACTCGGCGCTGCCATCGATGTACGCCGAAGCCGCTCGGCAACGCGGTTGGCTCACGATGGACCGAGCACTGACCGCCGACGAGTACACGAGCCTGCGCGCCGCGATCGACACCTTCGTCGCGCAGGATCGCGGCTGGGACGACGTCGTCGCGGCATTCGGCCCACCCAGCGTGCTGTTCGGCAGCACGAACCCCTGGTATGAGAAGACCCTCGCCTACGCGACGGCGAACAAGTCGGATCCCATGGTCTTCTTCCACTTGTGGACCGACTGGGAGACCCGTCCGAGGGACGCCGGGCCGATTCTGCTCGCGGTCCGCTCCGGTGTCGGCCCGTTCGCGGCGACCTTCTCCTTCACCCCCGAGGGCATCCGGCGCCGCCCGCCGGAGGACGAATGCTGAGGCGGGCGGCGTGGCGGGTCACAGGGTGGCGACGAGTTCCCGCAGTACCGGGAGGCTGAGGGAGCCGGAGCCGAGGACTACGTCGTGGAAGGCCTTGATGTCGAAGGCGCTGCCGAGGCGTTCGGTGGCGGCGAGCCGCTGTCTGCGGATTTCCAGCTGGCCGATCTTGTAGCCGACCGCCTGGCCCGGCATGCCGATGTAGCGGTCGACCTCGGTGGTGATCTCGGCGATCCCGGCGGGTGCGTTGGCCACCATGAAGTCGATGGCCTGCTGCCTGCTCCAGCCTTTCGCGTGCAGGCCGGTGTCGAGAACGAGGCGGCACGAGCGCATGGAATCACCGGACAGCATGCCGAGCCGGCCCAGATCGTCCTCGTACAAGCCCATCTCGTCGGCCAGCCGCTCGGTGTAGAGCGCCCAGCCCTCGACGAACGCGGTGTTCGCGTACGACTGACGCTGGAACCGCGGCAGATGATCGAGTTCGTTGGCGATGGTGAGTTGCAGATGGTGACCGGGAACGGCTTCGTGGAAAGCCACCGCGGCCGTCTCGAAGCGACCGCGCCCGGTGGGGTGATAGGTGTTGACGAAGTAGGTGCCCGGCCGGGAACCGTCCGCGGCGGGCGGAAAGTAGTAGGCCGCAGGGGCGTCCGCGGCGAGGAACTCCGGCATCGGCACGATGTCGCAGGATTCCTTGGGCAGCCTGCCGAACCAATTGCCCACCTGGGCGTTCGCCGAGGTCAGCGCGTGGCGCGCGTCGAACATGATCTGTTCGCCGTCGACGTAACACAGTTCGGGATCGTCGCGCAGCCTGGCGAAGATCTCGCCGAGGTCGGCGGTGCCGAACAGCCGCTCGCCGATCGTCGCGTATTCCTCACGCAGCGCGGCGAGCTCGGTCAGGCCCAGTTCGTGGATCTCGTCGGCACCGAGATCGGGCAGGGTGGTGTGGTAGCGCAGCTGGCGGCGGTAGATGTCCTCGCCGTCGGCACCGAGCCAGCACAGGCCGGCCTTGTCGTCCGGACGACTCGCGGGCAGCAGCTCGTTGAACAGCACCTCCCGGTAGCGCTGGAACGCCGGGCGGATGACATCGCGTGCCACCTCGGTCAATTCGGCGCGCCAGTTCGCCTCGCCATCCCAGTTCGGCGGACCGGCGAAGGTGACGAACGGATCGTCGGCCAGCTCGGAGGCCAGATAGCCGTCGAGCTGGTTCAGCGACCGCTCGAGGTTGATCCGCGCCGGGGTGCGGCCCGCGGCCAGACCGTCCCGGAACCGGTCGACGGCCTGCGCGAGCATGGTGTCGAACTGCCGGAAGCGCTGTACCAGCGCGAGCGCGTTGGCCGGTTCGGGCGCGTTGGTCTGCGGCGCCATCGTCAGCAGGTAGGCGTGCACGCCTTCCATCTGGTCGGATGCCAGCTCCAGCGGCCTGCACTCCAGCCGTTGGATCGCGCCCGCCAATTCGGTGCGCAGCAGGCTGCGGGTGATGCGGTCGGTGGGGTCGAGCCGCTCGGTGTCGAGCGCGTCGACCTGGCGCAACAGGTCGCGCCAGGTCGACAGCAATTGTTGTTCGGCCGCGCCGGACAGATCCTCGACGCGATCGTCGAAGCGCCGATCGCCGAGCAGTGTCGCGTCGCTGGGTTTGGCCTCCAGGAAGGTGTCCCAGTACCGCTCGGCCAGACCTGTCAGCTCATCGTGACCATTCATGGTCACGATCATGCCTCGAGGACGGCCTTGCGGCCCTGGGGATTACACCGGAACTACCCGACGCCCAGGTAGGCCGACTTCACCGACGGGTCGGTGAGCAGGTCGCGACCCGCGCCGGTCTTGGTGACCTCGCCGGTCTCCATGATGTAGGCGCGGTCGCTGCGCGAGAGCGCCTGCTGGGCGTTCTGCTCCACCAGCAGCACCGTGGTGCCCTGCTGGTTGATCTCGGAGATGATCCGGAAGATCTGCTGAATGATCATGGGCGCCAAGCCCATCGAGGGTTCATCCAGCAACAGCAGCCGCGGCCGCGCCATCAGCGCCCGGCCGATGGCCAGCATCTGCTGCTCACCACCGGAGAGCGTGCCGCCGACCTGCTTGCGCCGCTCCGACATGCGCGGGAACAGCTCGAACACCCATTCCAGCGTCTGGTTGTACTCCGCCTTCTGCTTGAACGGCCTTCCGTAGCAACCCATGTCGAGGTTTTCCTGCACCGTCATGCCGGGGAAAACACCCCGGCCCTCCGGTGCCTGGATCAGCCCCTCGCCCACCCGCTCGTGCGCCTTCATGTGGGTGATGTCGCGACCCTCGAACATGATCTTGCCGCGGGTCAGCGGCAGCAGGCCGGACAGCGCCCGCATGGTGGTGGTCTTGCCCGCGCCGTTCGCGCCGAGCAGTGTCACCAGCTCGCCCGCCGCCACCCGCAGCGAAATCCCGTGCAGCGCCTGGATTCTGCCGTAGTTGACGACCATGTCGGTGACCTCGAGCAAGGTGTCGGGGGTCGCCGAACCTCCCTTGGTCACGTCGACGGTCTGCTGATCCGGTTCTCTGTGCGATGTCATCGCTGCTCCTACCCGTCCGTCCCGTGCGCGCTCGTCCCCGACTCGGTGCCGTCGTCGGGCACACCGAGATAGGCGGCGATCACCGCGGGGTCCTCCCGGATCTCGGCGGGCAGCCCGTCGGCGATCTTGCGGCCGAACTCCAGCACCACGATCCGGTCGGTCACGCCCATCACCAGGCGCATGTCGTGCTCGATCAGCAGCACGGTGAACCCGTCGTCGCGGATCTTGCGGATCAGATCCATCAGCGCCGACTTCTCACTCGGATTGAACCCGGCTGCGGGCTCATCCAGGCAGAGCAACTTCGGCTCGGTGGCCAGCGCCCTGGCGATCTCCAAGCGGCGTTGATCGCCGTAGGACAGGTTGCGGGCCTTCTCCACCGCCATCGGTGCGATGCCGACGAACTCGAGCAGCGCCATGCCCCGCTCGATCGCGTCGTGTTCCTCGCGGCGGTGCCGCGCGGTGCGGAAGATGGCGCCTGGCACCGAGGTCTTGTGCCTGGCGTCGGTGCCGACCACCACGTTCTCCAACGCGGTCATCTCGTTGAAGAGCCGGATGTTCTGGAAGGTACGCGCGATGCCGAGCCGAGTGATGGCGTTGCGCTTGGTCTTGGTCAGCGGTGCGCCGTCGAAATACACGGTGCCCGAGGACGGGCGGTACACACCGGTGATCGCGTTGAAGCAGGTGGTCTTGCCCGCGCCGTTGGGCCCGATGAGCCCGAGGATCTCGCCGCGGCGGATCTCGAAACTCACCGCGTCCAGCGCGGTCAGACCGCCGAACTTCACGGTCAACTCCTCGGTGCGCAGCAGCGGCGCACCGACTTCGGTCTCGATCTCGCGATGCGAGGCGACGACCTCCGCGACCGTCTCGGCGTCGGCCAGGTCCGGCATCACCGCGGTCACGTCGACCACACCGGCACTCGGCTCCACCTCGGGTTCGGCGACATAGCCCGCGGCCATGTCCTCGTTGTCGAACAGTGCGCCACCGGCGCCCGGCCCGGTCATCGGGTCGCTCCGATCGTGTCGTCGCCGGACGGTCTGCGCACGGCTTGGTACACCTGCCGCCCGTAGGCGAGCAATTTCTGCCGGACCGGGAACAGGCCCTGCGGTTTGAAGATCATGACCACCATCAGCGTGATGCCGAAGAACAAATACTTGTAGTCGCCGAGTGATTGGGCGCCCGGCTTCTGGAAGACCAGCACGTTGTTCAGCACGACGAGCATCACGATCACGGCGACCAGTCCGCCGGCCAGATAGCCGAGCCGGATCGGCCGCTCCTGATCACGAGCCCACCTGCGCCACCCCACGATCAGACCGACCACCAGTGCGATGGTGAAGATCAGGGCGATCCAGCCGACCGCCGTCTGCCCGACCGCCTGCACCGAAAGCAACCGGTTCGGCAGATACACGATGACGAACGCGCCGACGATCACGCCGAGCTTGTTGCCCTGCCCGCCGATCACGACCGCACACAGGAACAGCATCGAGTTGATGATGTTGAACCCGGTGGGGTTGATGAACTGCACCTGCCCCGCGTACAGCGCGCCGGAGAGCCCGCCGACCGCGGCGCCGATCATGAACGCCCACAGCTTGAACTTGAACGTCGGCACGCCCATGATCTCGGCCGCGTCCTCGTCCTCCCGGATCGACACCCAGGCCCGGCCGACGCGGCTGCGCTCCAGGTTGCCGACGATCAGCAGGGTGATGATCACCAGCACCATGCCGATCCAGAACCACCAGGCACCCGCGTTGGCCTTGTCAAGCAGGTTGGCGGAGTCCGCGTTTCCGACATTGCCGGAGGAGAACACCCCGTTCGGCTTCGTCTCGGACTCGCCGATGTGCGGGTAGGCGATGCCGGACAGGCCGAGGCTGCCGTTGGTCACGTCACCGAGGTTGTCGGCGAGCAGCCGGACGATCTCACCGAAGCCGAGCGTCACGATCGCCAGGTAGTCGCCGCGCAAGCGCAGCGTCGGCGTGCCGAGGATCAAGCCGGACAGCGCGGTGACCGCCACCGCGATCGGCAGGCAGGCCAGCCAGGCCCAGTCGTCGTTCAACCAGCCGCCGCCGGTCTGGTTCCACGGACTGTTGGGACTGGTGAGCAGGCCGACGGTGTACGCACCGACGGCATAGAACCCGACATAGCCGAGGTCGAGCAGACCCGCCTGTCCGACAACGACATTCAGGCCGACAGCGAGCAGGGCGTACATGGCGAACTGCGCCATCACACCGCCGAAACTGGTGCCGGGAGTGTCGATGAACGGCGGCGGGAACAACGGCAGCAACGCCAGCGCGATGATGGCGGGCACGCCGACCGCCCACTGTGCAGGCCGGGACAGACCGCCCCACCAGGAACGCAGGGCGTCACCGACGCCGTGCATCGGACGCTCCGGCGCCGGTGGCGGAGCAGCGGTCTTGGTCGAAACGTTCATGCTCGTGCCTTCCCGAGACTCTCACCCAAAATGCCGGTCGGTCGAATCATCAGCACCAGCACGAGCACCACGAACGCAACCACGTCGCGCCATTCGGTGCCGAACAGGATCTGGCCGTAGTTCTCCGCCAGTCCGAGCAGCAGGCCGCCGAGCAGCGCGCCGCGCAGGTTTCCGATACCGCCGAGCACCGCGGCACTGAACGCCTTGATGCCGAGGATGAATCCGCCCGAGTAGATGATCCCGTTCGGGATCTTGAGCGCGTACAGCAACGCGGCCGCGCCGGCGAGCACGCCGCCGATGAGGAAGGTGAGCATGATGATCCGCTCCCGCGAGACACCCATCAGCGTCGCGGTGTCGGGATCCTGCGCCACGGCCCGGATGCCGCGGCCGAACTTGGTCTGATTGATGAGCAGTTCGGTGGCGATCGCCAGGATGACCGCGGCGACGATGATCACCAGTGTCACGTTGGTGATGTCGGCGCCGCCGAAGCTGAACTGCTTGGTCGGCTCCACCAGCATGATCGGCTTCTGGGCATTGGTGCCACCCACGGACGGCCAGATCTTCGGCAGCACGAAGTGCACGATTTCCTGGATCACGAACGAGGCGCCGATGGCGGTGATGAGGAAGATCAGTGGTTTGGCGCCACGCCTGCGCAGCGGTCGATAGGCGACGCGTTCCAATCCGACCGCCGCGGCCCCGGAGACCGCCATGCCGAAGATCATCGCCAGCGCCAGATAGGTGATGGTGAGGATGATGCCCTGGGAGTAGACATCACCGCTCGGCGAGAAACCGAGCAGCATCAGCCCGATGTACTGACCGAACAGGCCGAGCATGAATATTTCCGAATGGGCAAAATTGATAAGCCGCAAAACGCCGTAGACCAGGGTGTAGCCGACAGCGACCAGTGCGTAGATCGCACCATAGGACAATCCGTCGACGGTCAGTCGCCAGAAATCTTGGATCACGCCTTCATAGTTGAAGTCGATTGATCCGCCGGCGAGTTGTACAGCGCCGGCTAATGCAGTGGGTGTCATTCGTAATTCGCCCTCATTCATTCGCCCTCACGAAACAGCAGCACGTATCGGGATTCGCGCGAACCCCGATACGTGCTGCGCGACTCGTGTGTATGGGTTACTTGACCGTGTAAATCCAGATCAGTGCGTTGCTGAGCTCGCCGTTGGCGCTCCACTTGTACTGACGGGCCAGCCCGGCGCCGTCGTAGCTACGCACGTACTCCAGCAGGTCAGGGCGGGTTACCTTGCCCGCGTCGATGCCCTTGGCCAGGATCGTGGCCAGGTCGTAGGCCTCGACCGAGTAGACACCCGAAGGCTGCTTGTTGAAGGCCTGGTAATCCTTCTCGAACTTCTCCGGAGCCGGACCACACGGGCAGGTCAGCGTCGCGCCCTTAGCCGCGCTGCCCGCCTGGGACAGGAACTGCGGATCGTTGGTGCCGTCCGGGGCGACGAAGACGCCCTTGAAGCCACCCGACTTCAGCTGCTGCGCCAGCGGCGCACCCTCGGCGTAGTAACCGGCGAAGAAGACGGCGTCCGCGTTCGCACCCGCGATCTTGGTGACCGTGGCGGAGAAGTCCTTGTCACCGGTCTTGATGCTGGAGGAGCAGCTGGCGTCGGCCGCGGCTCCCAGACCGTCGGTGATGCTCTTCGCCAGGCCGGTGCCGTAGTCGCTGTTGTCCTGGACAACGCAGACCTTCTTGTAGCCCGCGGTGCCGGTCAGGTACTTCGCCACCGACGGACCCTGCACGTCGTCGTTGGCCAGGCCGCGGAAGAAGCTGGTCCAGCCGTTGGCCGTCAGCGTGGCGTTGGTGGCCGAGGAGGTCAGCGAGGCCAGGCCCGCGTCGCTGAGAATCTTGCCGGTCGCCTTGGTCTCACCCGAGAACGTCGGGCCGAGCAGGGCGACGATCGACTTGTCGTTGACGATCTGCGGGATGACCTGGGTGGCCTTCTGCGGATCGCCCTCGGTGTCGAACGACTTCAGCGTGATCTGACAGCCGGGGTTGGCCTTGTTGTGCTGATCGAGCGCCAGCTTCGCGCCCATGTCGATGTTGATCCCGAGCGCGGCATTCGGGCCCGTCAACGCGCCGGCAAAGGCGATGCTGGTCGGCGCGCAGGTCGCCTTACCGTCACCAGCGGGGTCGGCGGCCTTGGCCGGGTCGACCTTCGCAACTTCCTTGCCGTTGATGTCTACCTGCGCCACCGGCTGGATGGACAGCCCGGCTGCGCCGCTGGTACCGGACGAATCCGTACCGTTGCTGCTGGTCGATTTGTCACTGCAACCGGTCAGCACCAGCGCGGCGGCAGCGCCGATAGCCAAAACACCTCGCGTCGTACGACTGTGCCATGTCGAACTAAGCACGTTTCACCTCTAAGTCCTGTGCTCCCCCGGGATCACCGAGGAGGCCGACCACGTCAGCCCGGTCAGAACTTAGCGTTCATACGTTAGTTCCGCATCACATTCGGATCATGAACGCGACATCGTGTCGAATTTTTGTTCACGATCGCGTTTCGCGCGCGTAAAATTCACACCCGGCGACGGCCGAGGTCACTTGGGAGCGAGGTTCTCCAGCACGACCTCCGCGACAGCCTTCATCGTAGTCCGGCGATCCATTGCGGTCCGCTGAATCCACTTGAACGCCTGCGGCTCGGAAAGACCCTGCGTCTGCATCAGCACGCCCTTGGCCCGCTCCACCAGCTTGCGCGTCTCCAGCCGGTCGGACAGGTTCGCCACCTCGCCCTCCAGCGCGGTGATCTCATGGAAGCGGCTCGCCGCCAGCTCGATCGCGGGCACCAGATCCGATTTCGTGAACGGCTTCACCAAATACGCCATCGCGCCCGCGTCACGCGCCCGCTCGACCAGGTCGCGCTGACTGAACGCAGTCAGAATCACCACCGGCGCAACACGTTTCGACGCGATCTCGGCCGCCGCGTCGATGCCGTCCCTGCGCGGCATCTTCACATCCATGATCACCAGATCCGGCCGGTGCTCCACCGCGAGATCCACCGCCTGCTGACCGTCGCCGGCCTCACCGACCACCAGATAGCCCTCTTCGGTCAGCATCTCCACCAGATCCATGCGGATGAGCGCCTCGTCCTCGGCGACGACAACCCGCTTCGCCCCCGCGTCGCGCTTCGTGCCTGCGCCCCCTGCTGCTGTGCTCATAGGTAGACCCCTCTGGTTCAGATGCCTGTCCCGACACGCCGAAGGGTGGACGTTGGTCCAACTAGCCGACCATCGACCTCACCACGGCGCTATCGAGTGATGTAAAGAGTACCTTTCACTTCGGCATAGAACGCATATACCCAGGGCAAACCGCCCGGCCGCGGGTCGAAGACCAACCGGTTAGGTGCCAGCCCACCCCACCCGCTATCATTTCCTCCCGGTGCGCCGGGTTGGCGGAACTGGCAGACGCGACGGTCTCAAAAACCGTTGTCCGAAAGGACGTGTGGGTTCGAGTCCCACACTCGGCACTCGACACTGGGACACCCTTGTCCGCATAGCGCGCGGACGGGGGTGTCTCGTCGTCACACTGGGGGCGCAGCCCCCAGACCCCGCTCGGCGGGGCTTTGCCCCCCGAACCCCCCTTCCAGTGGTGGCGTGAGTTGCGGTAGTTGCGATCAATCGCTTACCGCTTGCGCGCCTATTCCTTTCCATTAGCTCCCACCCGCTTCCTCGAACGAGTGCAGTGTCGCGGTTTTGTGCCCGAGCATCCGCTGTACGGCATTGATATTCGCCCCTGCACTGATGGCGAGAGACGCGGCCGTACGGCGAAGTGCAGGTGGCACAACCCCCGATCCGAATACCGGTGTAAGCCAACTTGAATACCAACGTGCGGAATCGACCAGATGACGCTCGATCCCCAGCCCCGAGTAGAGGTCTGATCTCGAATGCCCGGTCGCTCATTGCGGCCGGGCGTTTTCGTGTCTATCTATCCGGCCGAGCGCACCCAACCTTGCGCTACATCGGCAAGATTCCACCACGAGACATGTTGTGCATCAGTAGATTCCAGCGACCAGTGTTCGGACAGCCGGTCGAAGAACGCATCGTCGCCGGTCTTGCCACCCTTCGGCTCGCCGATGTAGACCAACCGCCGACCTCCCCGCGCCTCGAACGCCGCCAAGGCCCGAGACGCCATCGGATCTCCCCACCCCAGCGGCCAGCACAGCAACAGCACGCAATCGCCGTCGAGTTCGGCGTCGAACTCGTCCAACCCTGCCACGGGGTGCCAGACGTCCAGCTGACCCGCAGCACCGGGGAACGACACATTCGCGGTGCTGTTGGGCGGCTCCACATCGAACGCAGCGACGTCTACGCCACGGGCGGCGAGCTGTCCGGCCCAATAGCCACGCCCCGCTCCCAGCTCGAGTACCCTTCGCCCTTCGGTGAACCGTGCCATCCACTCGATCGACTCCGGCGAGGGCACCGCATACGCGTACGCAGCCTGCAATATCGTCTGTGCGAACGCCAGCCGCGCACTCCCGTTCTTCCTGCCGCCGTTGATAACCCGACGCCCACCATCCTCACCAACCGACGGCGCAACAATGTCCCAGTACGGATTCCCCGACTCCGACACACCACCGGTCATGTAGTGCACAAGCCGGAGATCGAACGCGGCATCAGCCGCGGGGTCATCGGTCCCCGGCAACATCGGAGCCGTGTCGAGGTACTCGGCGACCTTCGGATACTCCAGCCGGAGCCGCTGCTCGTCCTCCAGCAGTGCCGCCAGTTCCTTGCGTCGCTCGGTCGTCAGCGTAAGCCCGGTCATGTACTCGATTCTCCCGACCAGACAGCTCTTTTGGATCAGGCCATCGATCTTCGGGTCGGATCGTTGAGGTCCACCGCGCTTCTCGGTATTCGGACCGCCAGCTGGTTTCGTACCTGCGACGATCCCGGATGGGACTGTCTGTCGAACCCCGATGTACCGCAATCTCCGATATCGCCGCGACCCGCCCATTCGGGAACGTCCGCATCGGCCACTGGGCGCGCGACCACCGGCCTCCGCTCGGCGCGGCTTTTCCTGTACATGCCACTCCTTACCCTCTTCCTCGAACGAGTGCAGCGGCGCCGGATGGTTTCAGCTGGAGTTCCGTACAGGAACCCGCTGGAAGTTCCACTGGTGAATGGGCGGATCAGTTTCGTATTTGGTTCGCTGCGAAGTCGCGTGCCGCTGGTGGGAGCCAGTACAATCGAGTCGTCACGTGAGTGATGCTGGGCGGTGGGCGCCGTTGCTGCGACGCCCTACCTGGTGGGTTTACCTAGTCCGCACCCGGCGGACCGGTACGAGTGCTCCGGCGATTACGGCACCTCCTGTCAACATGAGGCCGTAATCGACCGGAGCCTCTCGCTTTTTCCGGCGATGTTTCGCCATCCCCACCACCTCTCCCTGGGCGCGATGTCTGGACCACGTCCATCGCCCCTCGGAAAACGTGTCCCTACTCGATGCCACGTGACGTCCAGAATTGTTGTCACACAGGCGATTACACGCCGAATCAGCGTGCATTCGCAGCCTCTTTGGGTGCAGACTGGAACCGCGCAACCTTAGCAGCGCGAGCGGCTCGGTTGCGGCAGGGAACGGCCGGATCGGTTTTCGCATTTGATTCGGCGTGAAGTCGCGCTCCGCCGGAAGCAACCCTTATAATTGAGTCGTCACGCAAGTGATGCCGGGCGGTGGGACGCCGTTCCTGCGACGCCCCACCTGGTGGGTTACCTAGCCCGCACCCGGCGGACCAGTACGAGCGCTCCGGCGATCACGGCAACTGCTGTCAAGACGATGCCGTAATCGACCGGAGCCTCTCGTTTTTTCCGGCGATGTTTCGCCATCCCCACCACCTCCTCCCTGGGCGCGATGTGTGGACCATGTCCATCGCCCCTCGGGAAGAGGTGTCACCACACTACGTCAGGCAACTGCCAGAATTGTTGTCACACAAGCGATTCCACACCTAATCAGCATGCTTTCACACCCTTCGAGGGTGCAGACTGGAACTTCACACCCCTTCTGCAAGCCGCGGGCCCTGTATCTCTGCGGGTGACAGCGGGTGTGCACAGTGCCTCTCATGGGAAACAATCGGGTCCGATTGCCCGACAAGGGTTTACCCGAGTGATGCTGCGTGTGGGTCGGGACGTGCTCGGCGGCGCCAAGCAGACCATCACGTGCCGTCATATTTCACTGGAAACAGCCACCTGGGGCCGGGTCGCCGGAAGCAGGAGCAAACGAGTGGGTTGCGATGGGCCGTATCCCGGTTGTGCTGCGGGTTTGCACGTCCGAAGCGATGCGTGCACGGCCTTCGACGCAGCGGCCCAGTGGGGTGGATCGGACTGTCCGCGTCCGTATGGGCCCCGCGCGTCCAGGGAGGAAAGGATCCGGTAGCTGGCGGATCTCCACCACGGTTGAAGCTTGAAACTTATACTGACGCACAGCAGATCGGATGCAACTCGTACCAACATGATCGGCGGTGCTGCCGGTCATTTCGCTGAGGAGTCGAAACATCATGTCCGATGACCACATCCCCACGATCCGGACCGATATCCCGCATTCCGCACGAATCTGGAACTACTGGATGGGCGGCAAGGACAACTACGAAATCGATCAGGTCGTCGGGGATGCCAGCCTCGAGGTAGACCCGGACATCCGCACGATGGCGGTGCAGTCGCGGCAGTTCCTGATCCGCGCGGTGAGCCACCTCGCCCGCGAGGAAGGTATCCGCCAATTCCTCGACATCGGCACCGGGCTGCCGACCATGCAGAACACGCATGAGGTCGCGCAGGCGATCGCGCCGGAGTCGAAAGTTGTGTATGTGGACAACGACCCGCTGGTCCTTGCCCACGCGCGCGCGCTACTCAACAGCACCACCAACGAGGGCGTCACCACGTACATCGACTCGGATTACCACTATCCGGAGCAGATCGTTTCGGACGCGCGCAACGTGCTGAACTTCGATGAACCGATCGGCGTCATGTTCATGGGCGTGCTCGGCCACGCCAAGAGCTACGACGAAATGCTGCGCATCGTCCGCACCGTGATGGGCGAGGTGCGGCCGGGCAGCTACCTGGTGCTGTGGGACGGCACCGACGACAGCCAGGCCTACGTGACGCTGTGTGAGAACTACACGAACAGCGGCGGCGTGCCCTATGTCCCCCGCCCGCAGGCGCAGATCCGCGCCGCTTTCGACGGCCTGGAGCTGATCGAGCCCGGTTTCGTCTCGATCACCCAGTGGCGACCCGCGGCGACAGAGGTCGGCGAAGCACAGCCCATCTCCGCGTACGGCGGAGTCGCACGCAAACCCTGACGTACATCGAAGCGCGGCATCCCCGGTCGGTCCGCCGGGGCGCCGCGCACCACCATCGAACCGTTCGGGTGCCCCTCTCGTATCACCTGCAGTAGGGCACAAGGACGCCCGAGTCAGCGGAGGTTGCGATGCGGGTGCAGAGAACGACTGTCGATCTGAGCGAATATCCGGATCTGGTGGTCATCTACCTCGGGATGCGGGTGCACAAGCCGCGCGGCATCCTGCGCCTGCTCGGCCTCGGTCCGAAACTCTATCGCTCGCACCGGGATCGGCCGGACGGGCTGCTCTCGCACGAGGACGTGATCTGGTCGCTGTTCCCGCCGCACTGGGGCGCCCGGCAGTACTGGCGCGACCTGGACAGCCTGGAACGCTGGACCAGGTCGGCCCCGCACCGAGACTGGTGGCAGAAGTTCCTGCGGGACTCCGGCGGCACCGGGTTCTGGCACGAGGCGTACTTCATGCGGGGCGGCATCGACGCGATGTACGACGACATGCACACCCCGACCGGCATGGCCCGGTTCGCGCCTGCGCTCGCCTCGCGCGGGCGGATGTTCTCCACCAGGGGGCGCGTGCGGGACGAGCCGGCGAAGGTCGCGCCGGTGATCGACGAAAAGAGTTACTACAGCGACGAACCCGAGTAGTTCGTATCACAAGCTAATCACAACGCTGTGTTTCGGTGATCCCATCATGGGGTAAGTGCACGGGGACACACCTGAACATGATCAACGGCAAATGCGACGCACACCTCATCTCCGGAACTTGTGCGCCGTTCCTCGTGTACGGCAACCGACCTGCAGATGAATATTGCTCCAGAGCGCACGTTTCGGAGGTTTTCGGACATCGACGGCGTTATCGAACGTTTACCGTATTCCTATGCACGTCCTGTTCGTCTGCAACGGCAATGTTTGCCGTTCTGTGATTGCCGAGCGCCTGACCCGCGCGATCGCGGTCGAACACGCGCTGCCGAACCTCACCGCGGAGAGCGCGGGCACCCGGGCGCTGGTCGGCTTCCCGGTCGAACCACTTGCCGCGCAAGCCATCGAAGGCCTCGGCGGCGACGCGAGCAACTTCAAGGCCAGGCGGCTCAAGGACGAGATGGTCGACAACGCCGACCTGGTGCTCACCATGACCCAGCAGATCCGCGACACGGTCAGCGAGATGGGGTTCGGGGTGGCCTGCCGCACCTTCACCCTGCTGGAGGCGCACCGGATCGCCCACGTCACCGGCGCCCGCTCGATCGCCGAGCTGCACGAGTCGCGCAACGACCTGTCGATCGTCGGCCGGGAGAACATCACCGACCCGATCGGGCTGTCCGAGCAGGCGTACTGCGACGTGGGCGACCGGATCGCCGAAGCGCTGGTACCGCTGCTGCTCGCCTTGGCGCCGCACGAGCAGACCAGGCCCGTCGCGGACGAACGTCCCGGGCTGATCATCGAGCCGGACGCCAACCCGCCGCTGGCGACTTTTCTGGCCGCGCACCGGGTCAGGTAGTCTGCCGGCTCAGCGAATATCACCCCTTCGACACAGCAATGCAGGGCTGCTATGTCCATTTCCGCGCCGGAAGTATTACACTCCCGCGGACAACAACTTTCCGCCGTTGCTGGTTCGACACACGACAGGAATAGACATGCCGAAACGCATTTCGGATGTTTCGCTCCATGTGTATGTGACACCGGAAACCCTCGAACGAGTCGTCGAGACCGTGCGCGAGGTGGTGGACGACCACCTGCAGGACCGCGACGTGTTCGCGTGGCGCTTCACGCTGCCGGTGGACACCGACGATCCGACCCACGTGACCCTCGAAACCCAGTGGCGGATGGAGCATCCCGGCGACGAGCCGGGTAGCCGCGGCACCTACGAGATCGCGCTCAGCCTGGTCGGCGCGCCCACCGTGCTCACCGACGCCGACGTGACTCGCTTGGAACAGCAACTGCTGCACGGGATCTACGGTGTCGCCCGCACCGAGCCGGGCCAGAACATCCCGTTCTCCCTACGCGCTATGCAGCGGGCGGATCTGGACCTCGACGTCGAGCGCGAACGGATCTGACCCGAGACCCCCCGAAACGACTGCGCCGCACCAACTTCCCGGGAGGGAAGCGGATGCGGCGAGAGTCAGCGAATAATCGAACCTACCGGGCGGCGTTGGCCCCCCGCGTCGGGAAGTGCCGAATCAGCCCTTCCTGCACCGTGGTAGCCAGCAACTCCCCGCTGCGCGAGAAGAAGCGGCCGGTGGCCAAACCACGCGAGCCCGAGGCCACCGGGGACTCGGTGGCGTAGAGCGCCCACTCGTCGAACCGGAACGGCCGATGGAACCAGATCGAATGGTTCACCGTCGCCGCCACGATCCGGTCCAGCCCCCACGACAGTCCGTGCGTGGTGATGATCGAATCCAGCACCGTGGTGTCGGACGAATAGCCGAGCGTCGCAACATGAAGCAGCGGATCGTCGGGCAGCCGCCCGTCCGTGCGCATCCACACCCGATTGTGGTTGAGCCGCTCCCCCGTGCCCTTCAGGATCCAGGCCGGGTCGTTGGTGTAGCGCATGTCGATCGGGTGCGGCGCCTTGATGAACATCTCCAGCTTGTCCTCCAAGCCTTCGAAGCTCTCCTCGACACGCGGCAGCGTCTCCGGATCCGGCACCTCGGGCAGCGGATGCCCGTGCTCGAGGCCCTTGTTCCAGTCCTGGAACGCCGCGAGCATGACGAACAGCTCCTGGTCGTCCTGGAAGGCGGTGACGGTGCGGTTGGCGAACGCGCGGCCGTCGCGGTGCCGGTCCACCCGGTACTCGATCGGCTTCTTCGTGTCGCCGCCGCGCACGAAATGCGCGTTCACCGCGTGTACCGGACGGTCACCGACCGTGCGGCCCGCCGCGATGATCGCCTGCGCGACGAGTTGGCCGCCGAACGTGCGGCTCCACACCTTCTCCGGATGCTGACCGACGAACACGTCCTCGTCCATCTGCTCCAAATCGAGCAGACCGAGCAAAACGTCGAGATCAGACTTCCCGGCCGCCGACGAATCGACGACCGACCCTCCAAGAGAGCTGTTCAAGTTAATGATCCTCCTCACCGATGCGATGCACGTGGATCAGGTTGGTGGAACCGACCGTACCCGGCGGGGAGCCGGCCACGATTACCACGAGGTCACCCTTTTGGTATCGCTCCATGGACAGCAGTGCTACATCGACCTGGTGGATCATAGCGTCGGTGGTGTCCACCATCGGCACGATGAAGGTCTCGGTGCCCCAGGTCAGCGCGAGCTGACTGCGCACCTCCGGCAACGGAGTGAACGCCAGCAGCGGCAGCGGGGTGTGCAACCGGGCCAGGCGGCGCACCGTGTCACCGGACTGGGTGAACGCCACCAGGGCCTTGGCATTGAGCCGCTCGCCGATGTCGCGGGCGGCGTAGGAGATGACGCCGCGCTTGGTGCGCGGCACGTGGGTCAGCGGGGGCACCCTGGTCGATTCGGTCTCCACCGCGTGCACGATGCGCGCCATGGTGCGCACCGTCTCGATCGGCCAGGCGCCGACCGAGGTCTCCCCGGAGAGCATCACCGCGTCGGCGCCGTCGAGCACCGCGTTCGCGACATCGGAGGCCTCGGCCCTGGTCGGGCGCGAGTTCTCGATCATCGACTCGAGCATCTGGGTCGCCACGATCACCGGCTTGGCGTTCTCCCGCGCCATCTGGATGGCCCGCTTCTGCACCAGCGGCACCTGCTCCAGCGGGAGCTCGACGCCGAGGTCACCGCGGGCGACCATGACCGCGTCGAAGGCGAGCACGATGGCTTCCAGGTTGTCGATGGCCTCGGGCTTCTCCAGCTTGGCGATCACCGGCACCCGGCGCCCCACCCGGTCCATGATGTCGTGCACCAGCTCGACATCGGCCGGGGACCGCACGAACGACAGCGCGATGAAGTCGACGCCGAGCTTCAGCGCGAACTCCAGGTCCTCGATGTCCTTCTCCGACAGCGCGGGCACCGAGACATCCATGCCCGGCAGCGAAACGCCCTTGTTGTTGGAGACCGGGCCGCCCTCGGTCACCCGGCAGACGACGTCGTTGCCGTCCACCCGGATGACGGTGAGCCCGACCTTGCCGTCGTCGACGAGCAGCCGGTCGCCCGCCTTGGCGTCCTGCGCGAGCTCCTTGTATGTGGTCGAAACCCGGTCGTGGGTGCCGTCGACCTCGTCGACGGTGATCCTGACCTCTTCACCCGTCGCCCAGACGGTCTTGCCCTCGATGAATCGGCCGAGCCGGATCTTCGGTCCCTGCAGGTCGGCCAGGATGCCGACCGCTCTGCCCAGGTGATCGGAGGCCGCCCGCACCTTCTTGTAGTTCTCAGCGTGATCCGCGTGTTCGCCGTGACTGAAGTTCAGTCGAGCCACGTCCATGCCGCTCTCGACGAGTTCGCGGATACGGTCCTCGGTGGCAGTAGCCGGGCCGAGCGTGCACACAATCTTCGTCCGTCGCATCACGGGTAGAGCCTAGTCCCGACCAGTACCCGGGGCCCGCTGTGCCCCAGGTGAAAGCTGGGTAAAAAAATGAACGTTTACTTGGTGAAACCTCCAAGCGTTACGCATTGCGCAACGTGCCTGGCCAGCGTCGTGGAGTCGAAACGACAGCGCGGAAATGTTACTCGCTGGTAGTTTGCTGCAGCCTCCGATCGGCCTCGGATCGCCCGATGGATCAGGTCGCCACGTGCCGGGCCAGGCGCGTCTCCAGCCGGGTCTGGCCGAAGCCGAGGAACAGGCAGATGACCCAGTAGTAGATGGCCGCGACGCCGTACAGCGCGAAGAAGTCGAAGGTCGGCGCCGCCGCGATCTGCGCGACCCGCAACAGTTCGGTCACCAGGATGGTCGAGGCCAGCGAGGTGTCCTTCACCAACGAGATCAACGTGTTGGACAGCGGCGGGACCGCGATCCGCGAGGCCTGCGGCAGGATGATCAGCCGCATCATCTGCGGATACCGCAGGCCGAGCGCCTGCGAGGCCTCCCACTGCCCCTTCGCCACGCTGAGGATGGACGCGCGCACGATCTCGGCCGCGTACCCGCCGACATTGAGGCTGAACGCGATCACCGCCGCCGGGAACGGATCGATCACGAGGCCGAACTGCGGCATCGCGTAGAACACGATGAACAGCTGCACCAGCAGCGGCGTGCCCCGAATGATCGAGATGTAGAACCGGGCGGCTGCCGACAGCGGCCATATCGGTGACATCCGGGCCAGCGCCACGAACACCGCGATCACCAAGCCGATGACGAAACTGATCGCGGTGAGCGGAAGCGTCTTCTCGACGGTGGCCTGCAGCATCGGCCACAGGTTGTGCCAGATCAGTTCCCGAGTAGCGGCATCCATGGACGGCGTCGGCTACTTGCTGACGTCGGTGCCGAAGTACTTGTCCGAGATCTTGGCCAGCGTGCCGTCGGCGCGCAGCTCGTTGAGCGCCCGGTCGACGTCGGCGATCACCGCGTCGCCCTTGCGGGCCGCGAACGCCTGCTTGCTGGTCTCGCCGGTCTTGCCGGAGACCTTCACGCCGGTGTCGCCGGTCTTCTTGGTGTACTCGGCGACCGCGAGGGTGTCGTTGACGGTGGCGTCGACGCGGCCGTTCTTCAGCAGCTGGATGGCCTGCACGAAGCCCTCCACGGCCTCGACCTTCGCGCCCGCGCCGGTGGCGACCTTGCCCCAGTTGCTGGTGGCCGACTGGGCGCAGGTCTTGCCCTTCAGGTCGGCGAGGGTGGTGATGGCGTTGTTGTCGGCGCGGGTGACGATCACGCCGTCGGAGGTGGTGTAGGGGCTCGACAGCGCGTACTTGTTGGTGCGCTCGTCGTTGATCGTCACCTGATTGGCGACAAGGTCGAAGCGCTTGGACTCCAAGCCTGCGAAGATCGCGTCCCACGGCGTCAGCACGAACTCGACCTTCTTGCCGAGCTTGTCGCCGACCGCCTGGATCACCTCGATGTCGTAACCGGTGATCTTGCCGTCGGTGCCCTGGAAGCTGAACGGGGAGTAGGTGCCTTCGGTGCCGACCTTCAACACGTTCGCATCGCTGCTGCTACTGCAGGCGGTGAGCCCGGTGGCGGCGACGATGGCGAGCATGGCGGCGGCGAACAGCTTGCGACGCACGGGTTCCCTCTCTTCGGTGTATGGACATCCCACACACAACACGCAAATCCGGCTCATGCTACGCCGGGACTTCTGCGAAGGACCCTATCTCGATCATGGTGCGCAAAAGGGTTGTACTCGCGGAAACAGCGACGCGTCGCCGGACCGCCGCATCGCCGAGCCAGGAACGTCGAACGGGCACCGCCGGATCGGCGATGCCCGTCGTCTGAATATCGCGACTCATTCGCGCAGCGGGCGCCCCTCGCTGTCGGGCACCTTGCCGGTGAGCATCAGGATGCCGTCGATGATCGTCCAGATGGCGCCGATACCGCAGGTCAGCCAGAAGACCGCGATCTGCGCGATGGCGATACCGGTGTAGCCGGTGTAGAAACGGCCGACACCGAACGCGCCGAGGAAGATCTGCAGCAGGCCCGCAACCAGCTTCTGCTTGTCCGAGAACGGGACGCCGAACTGGTCGCGGCCGTAGGGCGCTTCCGGGTCGTTCGGGTTGTAGCCCTGCGGGCCGTACTGGGGTGGGTAACCGCCCGGCTGCTGGCCGTAGGGGTTGGGCTGGCCGTACTGCGGCTGGGCGTACGGGTCGGCGGGCGGCTGGCCGAACTGCGGCTGGGCGTAGGGGTCGGACTGCTGGGCGTCGAACTGCGGGAGCGCCGCGGTGTCCTGCGGCTTGTTGAGGTCCGGCCCTGTCCCGGGCGGACCGTACTGCGGCCCACCGAATCCTGGGTTGTTCTGCTGGTAAGGGTCGGTCACTGAATGTCCTCCTCATTCGTGCGGGCACCCGCTGCCCGGCATTGATCGATCTGCCGAGCGGGGATGCTCGCGACGATCACGAGACATTCTGGTCGGATCGGTGCGTTTTGTCGCCCCGTAACCCTCGGCACTCCCCGGGGTTATCTACCGCGGACATGTCGCTGTTATCGACGGCCGGAAATTCGTAGCAACTCGAATGGGCGGCCTCGGGCGGTGCCGCCGCGTAATCGGCGGCGGCACCGTCCAATTCAGGACTTGTCGGTATCCGCGACTTTTTTCGACGCGGTGGTGGTCTCGTCCGAGTCGGTGCTCGCGTCCGCGTCGGTGCTGGTCGAGGTGTCGGCGGTGTTCTTCTCCGCGACGTCGGCTGTTTCGCTCGACTCCGCCGCGAGTTCGTCCGTCGCGGTCGCGCCGTCGGTTTCCGCCGAATCCTTTTCCAGCACAACCGTGTCCGATTCCGCGGACGCCGCACCCGCCGCCCGCAACGCACCGATCTGCCACGGCCACGGCCGGCGCTCCGTCGACGGTTGCAATTGTTCGGGGGCCTCGCGGCCCTTGGTCGCGAACACGAAATAGGCGATGGCCGCGAGGAATACGATTGCGGAGGTGAACGAGTTGATGCGGATTCCGGCGAGCTTGGTGGCCTCGTCGTCGCGCATCAGCTCGACGAAGAAACGGCCGAAGCTGTAGCCCGCGACGTACAGCGCGAACAGGCGTCCGTGCCCGATCCGGTAGCGCTTGTCCAGCTGCACGAGCAGCACCACGATCAGCACGTTCCAGATCAGCTCGTACAGGAACGTGGGGTGCACGACCTTGTCGACGACGCCGTTGGAGACGCCGTTCATCGCGTCCGGCTTCAGGTTGTCGTCGTAGCGGAAGTAGATCTCCAGACCCCACGGCAGGTCGGTGGTGCGACCGTACAGCTCCTGGTTGAAGTAGTTGCCGAGACGGCCGATCGCCTGCGCGAGCAGGATCGGCGGCGCGATGGCATCGCCCAACGCGGGCAACGGGATTCGGTACACCCGGCAGCCGATCCAGGCACCGACGCCACCGAGCAGCACCGCGCCCCAGATGCCGAGGCCACCGTTCCAGATCTCCAGCGCGGCTTTGGGGTCACCGTCGGGGCCGAAGTACTTCTGCCAGTCGGTGGCGACGTGGTAGAGCCGGCCGCCGACCAGGCCGAACGGCACCGCGAACATCGCGACGTCCAGGATCGCGCCCTGTTGGCCGCCGCGGTCGCGCCAGCGCCGTTCGCCCCACCAGATGGCGACGACGATGCCGAGGATGATGCACAGCGCGTAGGCCCGCAACGGGAATGGACCGATGTGCCACACGCCCTGCGGGGGGCTGGGTATGTACGCCAGGACTTGTAAGGTCACGGGGCCACCGTAGCGGAGAACCGCGGCGACGCTGGAACCACCGCACCGTGGCGGTCACCGTACACCGTAGGAATCACCACCGGCGGTGGCGGTTCCTACGAGGCGACGGTCGCCGAGCGCACGCCCTCGGCCAGCTCGGCGGTGAGCGCGCGGACCGCGTCCAGGCTCTCGCCCGCGGCGCTGACCAGTGCCGAACCCACGATGACTCCGTCTGCGTAGGAAGCGATTTCGGCCGCCTGCGCGCCCGAGCGGACGCCGAGGCCGACGCCGATCGGGATGTCGGAGTGCGCCCGGATGCGCGCGCACAATGCGGGCGCGGCCGAGGACACCACGTCGCGGGCGCCGGTGACGCCCATGGTCGAGGCCGCGTACACGAAGCCGCGCGACGCTTCCAACGTCTTGACCAGACGCTCCTCGGTGGAGGACGGCGCGACCAGGAAGATGCGATCGAGGTTGTAGGTGGACGAGGCGACGAACCAGTCGTCGGCCTCCTCCGGAATGAGGTTCGGCGTGATGATTCCGGCGCCACCCGCCGCGGCGAGGTCGCGCGCGAAGTTGTCGACGCCGTACTTCAGCACCGGGTTCCAGTAGCTCATCACCACGGCCTGACCGCCCGCCGAGGTGATCGCCTCGACGACGGAGAACACGTCGCGCACCCGCACACCGCCGCGCAACGCCTGATCGGCGGCGGCCTGGATGGTCGGGCCGTCCATCACCGGATCGGAGTAGGCGACGCCGACTTCGACGATGTCGCAACCGGATTCGACCATGGCGCGACAGACCTCGATGGAACCGGCCAGGTCGGGATAGCCCGCGGGCAGGTAGCCGATGAGCGCGGCGCGACCCTCACCACGTGTCGCGGCAAAGGTATTGGCGAGACGGGACTGCTGGCTCACTTTTGCTCGTCCTTCTCATCGATCAACCCGAACCAGCGCGCCGCCGTGTCCATGTCCTTGTCACCGCGACCGGACAGGTTCACCAGGATGATCGAGCCGGGGCCGAGTTCCTTGCCCAATTGCAGCGCGCCCGCGACGGCGTGTGCGGACTCGATCGCCGGGATGATGCCCTCGCTGCGGCTGAGCAGCAGCAGGGCGTCCATCGCCTCGGTGTCGGTGATGGGACGGTACTCGGCGCGGCCGATGTCCTTGAGCAGCGCGTGCTCGGGGCCGACGCCGGGGTAGTCCAGACCGGCCGAGATGGAGTGCGAGTCGATGGTCTGGCCGTCCTCGTCCTGCAGCAGGTACGAGTAGGCGCCTTGGAACGCGCCGGGCGTGCCGCCGGTGAAAGTGGCCGCGTGCCTGCCTGTTTCGACGCCGTCACCGGCCGCCTCGTAGCCGACCAGCCGAACGTCGGGGTCGTCGAGGAAGGCGTGGAAGATGCCGATGGCGTTGGAGCCGCCGCCGACGCAGGCCACGACCGCGTCGGGCAGCTGCCCGGTGGACTCCTGCACCTGCACCCTGGCCTCCAGGCCGATGACCCGCTGGAAGTCGCGCACCAGCATGGGGAACGGGTGCGGGCCCGCGGCGGTGCCGAAGCAGTAGTAGGTGTCGTCGGCGTTGCTGACCCAGTCGCGCAGCGCCTCGTTGATCGCGTCCTTGAGCGTCTGCGACCCGGTGGTCACCGAGACGACCTCGGCGCCGAGCAGCCGCATCCGCGCCACGTTCAGCGCTTGCCGTGCGGTGTCGACGGCGCCCATGTAGACGACGCAGTCCAGGCCGAGCAGCGCGCAGGCGGTCGCGGTGGCGACGCCGTGCTGACCGGCGCCGGTCTCGGCGATGACCCGGGTCTTGCCCATCCGCTTGGCGAGCAGCGCCTGGCCGAGCACATTGTTGATCTTGTGAGAACCGGTGTGGTTCAGGTCTTCCCGCTTGAGCAGGATGCGCGCGCCGCCCGCATGCTCGGCGAGCCGGGTGCATTCGAACACCGGCGACGGGCGACCGGTGTAGTCGCGCTGCAACCGGTCCAGCTCGTTGAGGAAGTCCGGGTCGAGCCGGGACTTCTCGTACATCGCGGTGACGTCCTCGATGACCGCCATGAGCGCCTCGGGGACGTGCCTGCCGCCGTAGACGCCGAAGTGGCCGCCGGTATCGGGTTCGTGCGCGCTGCGGTGCGCGACGCCGTCGCTGGCCTTGGGTAGCTCCGTCACTCCCGTCACCGGCCCCGCCGCGCCGGCTTCGGGCAGGACGGGTGGGTGCCCGCGGTGACCAGCTCGGACACGGCCGCGCGGGGATCACCGCTTGTCACCAGGCCTTCGCCGACGAGAACGGCGTCCGCGCCCGCCCCCGCGTAGGCGAGCAGGTCGGCGGTGCCGCGGATGCCGGATTCGGCGATCCGGATGACCTCGGTGGGCAGGCCGGGCGCGATCCGGGCGAACACGTCCCGATCGACCTCGAGCGTCTTGAGATTGCGGGCGTTCACGCCGATCACCGAGGCGCCTGCCTCGAGCGCGCGATCCGCCTCTTCCTCGGTGTGCACCTCGACCAGCGCGGTCATGCCGAGCGACTCGGTGCGGTCGATGAGCGAGGAGAGCACGTCCTGCTCGAGCGCCGCGACGATCAGCAGGATCACGTCGGCGCCGTGCGCGCGGGCCTCGTGGATCTGGTACGGCCCGACGACGAAGTCCTTGCGCAGGATCGGGATGTTCACGGTGGCGCGCACCGCGTCCAGGTCGTCCAGCGACCCGTGGAAGCGCCTGCCCTCGGTGAGCACGCTGATGATCCGCGCGCCGCCGTCCTCGTACGCCTTGGCCAGGCTGGCCGGGTCGGGGATGTCGGCGAGTTCGCCCTTGGAGGGGCTGGCCCGCTTCACCTCGGCGATGACGCCGATGCCGTCTTCGAGCAGGGCCGCGCGTGCGTCGAGCGGGCTTGCCGCCGCCGCGGCGGCCGCCTTGATCGCCTGGAAATCGAGGAGGGCTTCCCGAGCGGCCACATCCGCGCGGACCCCGTCGAGAATCGAGTCGAGTACCGTCATCTGGCTCGAATCCTTTCTGGGGAGACGGACTTGCTGCCTGAGAATCCCCCCAGGCGCTGTCTCACCGATGCTGACAAAGAATAAATGGACCTACCGGCCGCGTTTGCGCCGGGGCTTGTTGTGGACCAGGCAACCAGTCCGCGCACAAGGTGTGAACCGCCACAGTCGACGCGCGCGAATCGCTCAGCGGACACGTCCGCCTGCCTCACCCGGGTCCGGATCGTCGGTGCGCCCAGCGGAGTTCGCCGTGTCCTCGGTGGGGTCGGTGCCCGCGTCCAACGCGTCCCACAGCACGCGCTCGGACAGCTGGTTCTGCTCGGCGCCCGCGGCCGAGGCACCGGCCCGCTGCTTGCTCACCTGTTCGGTGGCGTCGGCCCTGCGGAAGGCCGGATTGTCGTACTTGCCGGACAGGCGCGCGGTCTCCTGCGGCATCCGGGTCAGCAAGCCGCCCGCCCCGAACGCCGCCAGCGCGCCGAGCAGGGCGAGCACGGCGGGCAGCAGCGACGTGGTCGCCTCCCCCACCTGCGCTCTGGCAGGTAGCTCGGCCAGCTTGGCGGCGCGTTCGGCGATCTTGCCGGAGTTGGTGAGCAGGGCGAAGGCCGGGACCGCGGCCACCGCGGCGACCAAGGCGATGAGCACGCCGAGGGCGCGGCGCAGCCAGCCGCGGGTGGCCAGCACTGCGGCGATGGAGGCCAGCAGCACCAGGGCCAGCGGGGTGAGCGCGCCGAACCAGACACCGCCGTTGAGGCGGTCGGTGCGCGGTTCGGTGAGGCCGTCGGAGGAGGTGACCGTCACCCAGGTCATCCGCGAGGAGCCCCAGAGCGCGACGGCCGCGAAGGCGAGCAGGACGAGCGGGCCGATCGGGGATCTGCGCCGCGGTTCGGGGGTGTCCGCGATCGGGTGGGTGGTCGCCGGGGTGACGAGGTCGGGATCGGGAACAGACGCCCCGGTGCCGGCCGGGTCGGTGTCGCCGCCGGATTCGGCGGCCGTCATGCGTCCTCGCCGTTCGTCGCGCCGTACGCGCGGACCGTCTTCGCCGCGGCGATCGCCTTGAGCACCGCCATCGCCTTGTTGCGCGCCTCGACGTCCTCGTACTCGGCGACCGAGTCGGCGACGATGCCCGCGCCCGCCTGGACGTAGGCGGTGCCGTCCTTCAGCAGCGCGGTGCGGATGGCGATCGCGGTGTCCGCGTCGCCCGCGAAGTCGAGATAGCCGACGACGCCGCCGTAGACGCCGCGGCGGGTGGGTTCGAGCTCCTCGATGAGCTCCATCGCGCGCACCTTCGGCGCACCGGACAGCGTGCCCGCCGGGAAACAGGCGTTCACCGCGTCGAGCGCGATCTTGCCCGCGGCGAGTCGGCCCGACACCGTCGAAACCAGGTGCATCACATGGCTGTACCGCTCGATGTGCCGGTACTCGGTGACCCGCACCGTGCCCGGCTGGCAGACCCGCCCGAGGTCGTTGCGGCCGAGGTCGACGAGCATCAGGTGCTCGGCGTTCTCCTTCTCGTCGGCCAGCAGGCCCTTCTCCAGCAGCAGGTCGTCCTCCTCGGTGGCGCCGCGCCAGCGGGTGCCCGCGATCGGGTGGGTGGTCGCCACCCCCTCCTTCACGGTGACCAGCGACTCCGGGCTGGAGCCGACGATGGAGAACGCGGTGCCGCCGTCGCCGTCGGGCACGTGCAGCAGGTACATGTACGGGCTCGGATTCGACGCGCGCAACATCCGGTACAGATCCAGTGGCGCGCCGTCGTAGTCCATCTCGAAGCGCTGCGAGAGCACCACCTGGAACGCCTCGCCCGCCTCGATCTCCTTGACCAGGCGGCGCACGCCCGCGCCGAACTCCTCGGTGGTGCGCCTGCGCCGGAACTCCGGCTCGGGTCGATCGAAGACCGACACGGTGGACGGTGCGGGGGCGCCGAGCGCCTCGGTCATCCGGTCCAGCCGGACGACCGCGTCGTCGTAGGCCTCGTCGACCCGCTCGGCGGTGCCGTTCCAGTTGACGGCGTTGGCGATCAACGTGATCGCGCCCTCGTGGTGGTCGAAGGCGGCCAGGTCGGTGGCGAGCAGCAGCACCATCTCCGGCAGTTGCAGGTCGTCGAGGGCCAGGTTCGGCAGCCGTTCGATCCGGCGGACCGCGTCGTAGCCGAGGTAGCCGACCATGCCGCCGGTCAGCGGGGGCAGGCCCGGCAGCCGCTCGGTCTTCAGTAGTTCCAAGGTCTCACGCAGCGCCACCAGCGGATCGCCGCCGGAGGGCGCGTCCACCGGGATGTTGCCCAGCCAGGCCGCTTCGCCGTCGACCACGGTCAAGGCCGAGGGGCTGCCCGCGCCGATGAACGACCAGCGCGACCACGATCGCCCGTTCTCCGCCGACTCGAACAGGAACGTTCCCGCCCGATCGTCGGCCAGTTTGCGGTAGGCGGAGAGCGGAGTTTCGGAGTCCGCCAACACCTTTCGGGTCACCGGTACCACTCGATGTTCCGCGGCCAGCTGGTGAAACTGTTCGCGGGTCGTGGTGGTGGGAGTCGACGCGCCTTGCATGGTCACATCATCCCAGGCCACACCGACAGCCGACGCGGCGCACCCCGAGCGGCTGTGCCGATACCGGATTCGACCACCACGAACACATCGGGTCGAAGCCGGCCAAAACCACATCCACCACACCAGTAACAAACTCGACCGCCCGGTTCTCATGCCCCCGATCGGCGTGTGACGGGCGTCTCTACACTCGCTCCGTTCCATCTCGCACGCGGTATCCCATGATCGAGAGGAGACAACTGATGTACCCCTCGCAACCGGAGGGCAGGCACGCCGCCCCGGGCGGTGCGCCGAGCCAGGCCCCACGGATGGTCGGTCTGCAGTCGAAGGCAGGCCCCCAGGGTGCCCCGAATGCACTAGCCACCTTCGTCACCTACGCGAAGGCGCTCGAATCCCTGGACAAGAACCATTTTCCGGACGAATACGCCACACACGCCGACCGCATCAAGGAACTGAAGCCGTTCCTGCGCGCGCACGGCATTCTCGACGTCATGCAGATCAAGAACCCCGAAGTGGCGGCCCTGATCGGCGTTTAGGGCGCAGCCGCGTAGTCCGTCGGCAGGTCAGTTCTGGCCACAGCGAAGGCGAGAGTGCGCAAATGAGCCGCAACGGTGCGGTACCGGGTGCGACATGCGCCCGGTACTGTCCCTTTCTATGCAGACAGGACAGCTCGCTCCCCAGTTCGAGCTCCCCGACCAAACAGGCACGCCGCGTTCACTCGACGCGTTGCTCGCGGACGGTCCACTGGTCCTGTTCTTCTATCCCGCGGCAAACACCCCGGTGTGCACGGCCGAGGCCTGTCACTTCCGGGACGTGGCCGCCGACTTCGCCGCACTCGGCGCCTCGTGCGCGGGGATCAGCGCCGACGGCGTCGACACCCAGGCCGGTTTCGCCGACAAGCAGCGCCTCGGCTATCCCCTGCTCTCCGATCCCGACGGCACGGTCGCCGCGCAGTTCGGCGTGAAGCGCGGGCTGCTCGGCAAGCTGGCTCCGGTGAAGCGACAGACGTTCGTCATCGATCAGGACCGCACCGTCCGCAAGATCATCTCCGGCGAGCTGCGCGCCAACGTGCACGCCGACGAGGCGCTCAAGTTCCTGCGCGACCGCGCGCGGTAGTTTCGCCCACCGGGACGCCCACAGGCCGAAACGCCGAGGCGATCAGCGCGTTTCCGCACACATCCGGCATACGCTGACCTCATGACTGCGACCGACGGACAGCTGCAGCAGAAATCGACCGGGCCGGCCTGGAAGACATGGGCCGTCGGCGGGCTTGCGATGCTCGCCCTCTTGTTCATCGCCTACTTCATCCTGTCCGCCTTCATCCCACGCTGGTGGGCGCAGCGGATCGCGGAGATGGTCAACGGCAGCTTCAGCAAGGGCATCGGCTGGGGCCTGGTCTTCGGCGGCGTGTGTACGGTCGTTCCGCTGTTCCTACTGCTGTTCGCGGTGCGCGTCTGGAGGCGCAAGGGTGGCCGGTTCATGGCGGGCGCGGCGGTCGTCATCGCGGTGCTCGTCGCGATTCCCAATCTGATGACGTTGACCATCGTGCTCGGCGGCAGCAACGCCGCGCATGCGGGACAGCGCATTCTCGATGTCGATGCCCCCGCCTTCCGCGGCGCCACGATGGCGGGCGCGATCGCCGCCGCCGCGGTCTTCCTCGCGGCGCTGTTCCTGGTCGTCACCCGCTGGTGGCGGCGCAGGCATCCGAAGCGGCAGAGCGCGCCGGTTACCCCTGCGGACAGCACCATGACGCGGCCCGACGGTTTGTGAGTGAGCTCACGCTCCTTAGCAACTTCATGACGGGCGAGCGAAGTCGTGGCAAACTCAGAGTCACGGGTGACTGTGAACATGCTTTTCAATAATCGGTAGGCTTACTAACAAAACCACGTCACTTGGCTTGAAAGAAGGCACACAGTGACGAAGTGGCTCGACCCGGTTGAACAACGAGCATGGCGCGCGATTGTTGCGCTGATGACCCGCCTACCAGGCGCTTTGGATACCCAGCTGCAGCGCGAATCCGGGGTCACCCATTTCGAGTATTGGGTTTTGACCCTGTTGTCCGAGGAACCGGGGCATCGGCTGCAGATGAGTGACCTCGCCCACAAAGCAAACGCATCGCTATCACGGCTTTCGCATGTCGTATCGAAGCTGGAACGGATGGGCTGGGCGGAGCGCTCCGCTACCGCCGGGCGCCGTGGCGTGCAGGCGGTACTGACAGACGACGGCTACCACAAGGTCATCGAGGCGGCGCCCGGTTATCTGGACGCGGTGCGCCACCTGGTGTTCGACGGACTGGAGCCGGAACAGACGGCTCAGCTGGCGGAATTGAGCGAGCTGCTCGCCGATCACCTCACCGATGCATTGAGTCGCTCCCCCGGATCCAGCCGAGAAGACCGGCCGACGGAGACCTAGTCAGGCCGGATCTGCCAGCAGGACATCGGAGTCGAAGCAGGTGTGCGTCCCGGTGTGGCAGGCCGCGCCCTCCTGGTCGACCACCAAGAGGATGGTGTCGCCGTCACAGTCGAGCCGAACCTCGTGCACATATTGGGTGTGGCCGGAGGTCTCCCCCTTGACCCAGTACTGCTGGCGCGAGCGCGAGTAGTAGGTCGCCTTGCGCGTCGCCAAGGTGCGGGCCAGCGCCTCGTCATCCATCCACGCGACCATCAGCACGTCACCGGTGCCGCGTTCCTGCGCGACGGCGGCGACCAGGCCCGCGTCGTTGCGCTTGAGGCGGGCGGCGATGGTGGCGTCGAGAGTCATGGGACCGTTATAACAGTCGGACATCGGCGCTCCGCAGGGCGGCCACGGTGTCACTGTCGGATTCGTCGAGCGCGGCGGTCAGCGTGTTGCGGTAGGTGTCGCCGGCGGCCCGAAGCCGTTCGCGCCCTTTGTCGGTGATCACCGTGTAGACGCCGCGCCGATCATCGGGGCACAGATCCCGATAGGCCAGCCCGGCGGCGTCGAGCCTGCCGACCAGCCTGGTCACCGAGCTCTGATTCAGGCCGAGCCGCGCGGACAGGTCCTGCATCCGCAGCTCGCCGTCGGGCGCCTCGGCCAGGAAACCCAGTGCCCTGAACTCCGAGAGCCCGAGGCCGTGCCCACGCTGCACCGCCGCCGCCAACCGACCCTCCACCTGGGCGTGCAGGGCGATCAACCGGTTCCACATCTGCTCGTCGTGCGCACTGTTCGACACCACTTATGTGTACATGCATAATCCAGCGCGCGCAAAGACGGCTCCGAGCCGACCCACGCATGTTCGCCGAGTAGTTGCCAGGTGCCCGCCGCGCGTACCGCGTAGCTGGCGGCCGCGAACGGCGGCCGGTGCCTAGCGGACGACGATGTCCGCCGCGCGCATCGAGTCTTTGACCTGGCCGATGGTCAGCTCGCCGAAATGGAAGACGCTGGCGGCGAGGACCGCGTCGGCGCCCGCTTGGACGGCGGGCGCGAAGTGTTCGACCGCGCCCGCGCCACCGCTGGCGATCACGGGAACCGACACCGCGGCACGGACGGCGCGGATCATGTCGAGGTCGAAACCCGCCTTGGTGCCGTCGGCGTCCATCGAGTTGAGCAGGATCTCGCCGACGCCCAATTCGGCTCCGCGCGTTGCCCATTCGACGGCGTCGAGGCCGGTGCCGCGTTTGCCGCCGTGGGTGGTGACCTCCCAGCCGGACGGGGTGGCGGGTTGCCCGGCCGGAACCGTACGGGCGTCCACGGACAGCACGATGCACTGCGAGCCGAACCGCTCCGACATCTCGCGCAGCACCTCGGGCCGCGCGATGGCGGCGGTGTTCACCGACACCTTGTCGGCGCCCGCGCGCAGCAGCCGGTCGACGTCCTCGACGGTGCGCACCCCGCCGCCGACGGTGAGCGGGATGAAGATCTGCTCCGCCGTGCGGGTCACCACGTCGATCATGGTGCCGCGATCGCCGGTGGAGGCGGTGACGTCGAGGAAGGTCAGCTCGTCGGCGCCCTGCGCGTCATAGGTCGCGGCCAGCTCGACGGGATCGCCCGCGTCGCGCAGGTTTTCGAAGTTCACGCCCTTGACCACCCGACCGGCGTCGACGTCGAGACACGGAATCACGCGTACCGCCAACGTCATCGGATCACCCTTCCTCCGTGGTCGCCGGATCGGCGACCGTGCAGATCATTTCGAGGAGTTCCTCGTGCACGCCCGGCGCGGCGGCCAGCACCGAACCCGAGGTGATGGTCCACGGCTCGCCCGCCAGGTCGGTGACCACACCGCCCGCGGCGCGGATGAGCGCGACGCCCGCGGCGTTGTCCCAGGGGTGGTGGCCGAACACGATGGCCCCGCCGAGCACCCCGGACGCGGTGAACGCCAGGTCGATGCCGGTGGAGCCGTGCATCCGCACGCGGGAGGAGAGCCTGCTGAGCGGGCCGAGCAGATCGAAGCGGAACTGCCCGGGGATCCGGCCCTGCGCGTCCACGTTGAACGCGCCGAAGCCGATCATCGCGTCGGCCAGTTTGCCCTGCGGCAGCGGCGGCAGCGGTTGACCGTTCAGCAGCACCGGGCCGCCGGCGACGGCGGCGTAACGCTGCCCGAGCAGCGGCAGCCAGGTCAGGCCGAGCACCGGCTCGCCCTCGTGCACCAGGGCGAGCAGCATGCCCGAAAGTGGGTGTCCGGACGAGTAATTGAACGTTCCGTCGATCGGATCGAGCACCCACGCGGTGCCCGAGACGAGCTGCGGTCCGCCGAATTCCTCGCCGTGCACCTTGATTCCGGTGCGCTGCTCCAACTGGGCGGAGATGGTGCGCTCCAGCTCCAGGTCGAGTTCGGTGGCGAAGTCGTTGCGGCCCTTGGTCACCGCGCTCGGCGCGCCGACGCCCTCGATGAAGCGGGAGGTGACCGAGTCCAGGATCTCGCGCGCGACCGCGAGCAGTGCCGAGAGGTCCTGGCTCATCTCACCGCGGCCAGCGCCTCGGGCAGCGTGAACCGGCCCGCGTAGAGCGCCTTGCCGACGATCGAACCCTCGACGCCGTCGGGCACCAGTTCGGCGATGGCGACCAGGTCCTCGATGGTGGAGACGCCGCCGGAGGCGATCACCGGCGCGTCGGTCGCGGCGCAGACCTCACGGAGCAGGTCGAGGTTGGGGCCGGTCAGCGTGCCGTCCTTGGTGACGTCGGTGACCACATAGCGGGAGCAGCCGTCGCGCTCCAGGCGCTCGAGCACCTCCCACAGATCGCCGCCGTCGCTGACCCAGCCGCGGCCGCGAAGCCGGTAGTCCCCGTCGATGATGCGCACGTCGAGGCCGACCGCGACGCGCTCGCCGTGCCTGGCGATGGCCTTGGCGCACCACACCGGATCCTCCAGCGCGGCGGTGCCGAGGTTCACCCTGGCGCAGCCGGTGGCCAGTGCGGCCTCCAGCGTGTCGTCGTCGCGGATGCCGCCGGACAGCTCCACTTTGACGTCGAGTTCGCCGACGACCCCGGCCAGCAGTTCGCGATTCGAGCCGCGGCCGAACGCCGCGTCCAGGTCGACCAGGTGGACCCACTCCGCGCCCGCGCGCTGCCATTCCAGGGCGGCTTCGCGGGGGGAACCGTAGTTGGTTTCGCTACCGGCCTCACCTTGTACGAGGCGCACAGCTTCGCCGTTGGCGACATCGACGGCGGGAAGCAATACAAGACTCACGGGCATGAGCCTAGTGGTTAGCTGTGCGCGCCCGGTCTCCGGCCTGCGCGGATAGGAGCTGGGTCACCGATCGAGGATGCGGGTGAGCAGCCGGACCAACTCGGCGCGCTCCGCGGCGTCCAAACCGGCCAGGAGTTCGTCCTGCGCGCCGGCCAGGCGCTCGTCCAGTTCCGCGAGATGGGCGGTGCCCGCGTCGGTGATGGTGACGATTTTGCGCCTGCGGTCGCCGGTGTCCGGGCTGCGCCGGACGAAGCCGCGGTCGGCGAGCTCGGTGACGGTGGCGACGATGTCGCTGCGGTCGATCCGAGTGCGCCTACCCAGCTCGGCCTGGCTGCTCGCGCCGAACTCCCCGAGCGCGGCGAGCAGCGCGTAGTGATAGCGGCGCGAGCCGGTGTCGTGCAGCGCCCGCTCGGTCGCCCGGTTGGCGACGAGGGCGACTTGATCGACCAGCCGAGTCGGCAAGGCCCGCAGTTTGGCGGGAGCGTCCTCGCGCGAGATCTCCATGCCAGCAATCTAACGCTTGTTGGTCACACCCACAATAAGTTGCCGCCGGCCGGGCAGCGGCTCGACACCCACCGGCCAATCCGGCGCGAACACCCATATCCACCGCGCCGAGATCAGGGTCCCCCCGGAGGAACGACGACCACGGACTCGTCCGCGCGGCACCCGTTCGACGAAGAGCACCGGTAGTGTCTCGCCTCGGCGATCACTCCGGTCACTTACTTCCGCACTCTCCCTAGGGATCTCATATGTCGCGCTCGACTTTCGCTGCCGTGCTCATGATTTCGGCAGCCACCTGCACCGCACTGCTCGCCGCCGCGCCGACCGCCGCGGCCGCGCCGCCCGAGGAGGCGCGGCTGGCCGGCTGCGATTTCGGCACCGTCGCCGGAACCTACGACTACGCGAGCTTCGATGAGCACGCGAACAAGATGCTCGAGCTGACCACCGGGGTGTTCCGGACGGAATTCGAGCAGGCCCGCCCGACCATTCAGGCCGACGCCGCCGCGAATCACGCTCGCGCCGAGGTCAATTCGGTGGACTGCCGGGTCGTGTCCGGTGACGCGGCCACCGCCGACATCACCGTCGACGTGGTGCGGACGACGACGAGCGATGCCACCGATGGCCTGCCGAAGACCAACAAGATGACCCTGCTGATCACCGTCGAGAACGTGAACGGTCGCTGGCTGGTCAACCGGGCCGAAACCAAGTAGCGCTACAGCGCCTGCACCCAATTGCGCAGCAGCTGAGCGCCGGCGTCGCCGGACTTCTCCGGGTGGAACTGGGTCGCCGAGAGCGCCCCGTTCTCCACCGCGGCGAGGAACGGCACGCCGTGCTCGGCCCAGGTCAGCTTCGGGGCGGCGAAGTGATCGCCGGGTGGCAACTCCCATTTCTGCGCGGCGTAGGTGTGCACGAAGTAGAACCGGGTGTCGGCGTCCATCCCCGCGAACAGCACGCTGTCCTGCGGCGCCGACACGGTGTTCCAGCCCATGTGCGGCAGCACCGGGGCGGACAGGCGTTCCACGGTGCCCGGCCATTCGGCGCAGCCGTCGGTCTCCACCCCGAACTCGACGCCGCGCTCGAACAGGATCTGCATGCCGACGCAGATGCCGAGCACCGGGCGGCCACCGGCCAGGCGCTGGCCGATCATTCGCTCGCCCCGCACCTTTCGCAGTCCGGCCATGCAGGCGGCGTAGGCGCCGACACCGGGGACGACGAGGCCGTCCACCGCGAGCGCGACCTCGGGATCGGCCGTCACCTCGACCTTCGCGCCCGCACGGACCAGCGCCCGTTCGGCGGAGTGCAGATTGCCCGAGCCGTAATCGAGCAGGGCAACAGACTTCACAACGTCCCCTTCGTCGAAGGGATGCCCTGCACCCGCGGGTCGAGCTCGACCGCGGCACGCAAAGCCCGTGCCACCGCCTTGAATTCGGCCTCGGTGACGTGGTGCTGGTCGCGGCCGTACAGCACGCGCACGTGCAGCGCGATGCGCGCGTTCAACGCGATCGACTCGAAGACGTGGCGGTTCAGCACGGTGGAATATGATGCGCCGGGGCCGGACCCGGGGATCACCGCGTGCAGGAGGTGTTCCGGCTCGCCGGTGTGCACACAGTACGGACGCCCGGACACGTCGACCGCGGCGTGCGCCAAGGTCTCGTCCATCGGGATGAAGGCGTCACCGAACCGGCGGATACCGACCTTGTCGCCCAACGCCTTTCCCAGCGCCTGGCCGAACACGATCGCGGTGTCCTCCACCGTGTGGTGCGCCTCGATCTCGATGTCGCCCTCGGCCCGCACGGTCAGGTCGAAGCTGGCGTGCGCACCGAGCGCGGTGAGCATGTGGTCGTAGAACGGGACGCCCGTGGCGATCTCGGTCTTGCCGGTGCCGTCGAGGTCGAGCTCGACCACGATGCTGGACTCTTTGGTGACGCGCTCCACCCGCGCGGTTCTGTTCATATGCTGTTCCTCCACAGGCGGATTCATCGGGGCGTGAGGTCGGTGTGCACCAAGAGGCGGCTGACTTTCAGGAGTTCGTCGTTCTCCGCGGCCAAGCCGATCGTGGTGCGCAAGTAGCCGGGGATGCCGACGTCGCGGATCAGCACGCCGTGGTCCAGGTAGCGCTGCCAGCTGCGCGCCGCGTCGGTGAAGCGGCCGAACAGCAGGAAGTTCGCGTCGCTGGGGATCACGTCGAAGCCGATCTCGGTCAACACCGCGGCGACCCGATCACGCTGCGCGGCGAGTTCGGCGACGCTGCCGAGGGTTTCGTCGGCGTGCCGCAGCGCTGCCCGCGCGGCCGCCTGGGTGACCACCGACAGGTGGTACGGCAACCGCACCAGCAGCATCGCCTCGATCACCGCGGGCGCGGCGACCAGGTAGCCGAGGCGACCGCCTGCGAAGGCGAACGCCTTGCTCATCGTTCTGGTCACCACCAACTTCGTGGGAAACCGATCGATCAGCGCGAGGGCACTCGGCTGCGCGGAGAACTCACCGTAGGCCTCGTCGACCACCACGATGCCCGGCGCGGCCGCGAGGATCCTGGCCAGGTCGTCCTGCGGAATGCTGTGCCCGGTGGGGTTGTTCGGGCTGGTCACGAACACCACGTTCGGCGAGCGCTCCGCGATGGCGGCCACCGCGTAGTCGACGTCCAGGGAGAAGTCGGCGTCGCGCTTGGCCTCGATCCATTCGGTGTCGATGCCCTCGGAGATGATCGGGTGCATCGAGTACGACGGCACGAAACCCAGTGCGCTGCGGCCCGGTCCGCCGAACGCCTGCAGCAGCTGCTGCAGGATCTCGTTGGAACCGTTTGCCGCCCAGACATTGTCGGTGTGCACCGCGACACCCGTTTGCCCGGTGAGGTACTCGGCCAGATCGGCGCGCAAGGCCACTGCGTCCCGGTCCGGGTAGCGGTGCAGGTCGGCGGCGGCGACCCGGATGGACTCGGCGACGTCGTTGATCAGCGCCGGGCTCGGCGGGTGCGGGTTCTCGTTGGTGTTCAGTTGCACGGGCACCGTCAATTGCGGTGCGCCGTAAGGCTTCTTGCCGCGCAGGTTCTCCCGCAGCGGTAGGTCGGCCAAGCTGATGTCCGCGCCGGGCACGGTGGCCTGCCTGGTCATGACAGCGCCTCGAACCGCGCCTGCACGGCCTGGCCGTGCGCGGGCAGGTCCTCGGCATTGGCGAGCGCCACCACGTGACCGGCGACATCCTTCAGTGCCGCCTCGGTGTAGTCGACGACGTGAATGCCGCGCAGGAACGTCTGCACGCTCAAACCCGAGGAGTGCCTGGCACATCCGGCGGTCGGCAGCACATGGTTGGAGCCCGCGCAGTAGTCGCCGAGGCTCACCGGTGCGTACGCGCCGACGAAAACCGCTCCGGCACTGCGCACCCGGGCGGCCACCGCGGCGGCGTCGGCGGTCTGGATCTCCAGGTGTTCGGCCGCGTAAGCGTTCACCACGCGCAGGCCCTGGGCGATGTCGTCGACGAGCACGGTCCCGGATTGCTTGCCGCGCAACGCTTCGGTCACCCGTTCGGCGTGCTTCACCACGGTCAGCTGGCGGGTCAGCGCCGCGTCGACCGCGTCGGCCAGCTCCGCGCTGTCGGTGACCAGCACGCTGGCCGCGAGCACGTCGTGTTCGGCCTGGCTGATCAGGTCCGCCGCCACGTGTACCGGGTCGGCGGTGGCGTCGGCCAGGATCGCGATCTCGGTCGGGCCCGCCTCGGCGTCGATGCCGACCAGGCCGCGGCACAGCCGCTTGGCGGCGGTCACGTAGATGTTGCCGGGTCCGGTGATCAGGTCGACCGGCTCCAGCTGAGCGCCGTCGGTGTCGACGCCGCCGTAGGACAGCAGCGCGACACCCTGCGCGCCGCCGACCGCCCACACCTCGTCGACGCCGAGCAACCGCGCGGCAGCCAGGATCGTCGGGTGCGGCAGGCCGCCGAACTGCGCCTGCGGCGGCGAAGCCACCACCAGCGAGCCGACCCCCGCCGTCTGCGCGGGCACCACGTTCATCACCACGCTCGACGGGTAGACGGCGTTGCCGCCTGGCACGTACAACCCGACCCGCTCGACCGGTACCCAGCGCTCGGTCACCGTGCCGCCGGGCACCACCTCGGTGGTCTTGTCGGTGCGCCGCTGGTCGGCGTGCACCTTCCTGGCCCGCGCGATGGCCTCCTCCAGCGCCGCGCGCACGGCCGGGTCCAGCTCGGTCAACGCCTTCGCCAGCTCGGCGGCGGGTACGCGCACCGTGGCCGGGCGCACGCCGTCGAACTGCTCGCTGTACTCCTGCGCCGCCGCGACGCCGCGATCCCGGATCGCCTCGACCACCGGCCGCACATGATGCAGTACCGAGTCCACGTCGACTCCCCCGCGCGGCAGCGCGGCGCGCAGCTCGGCAACAGAGGGAGTGCGACCGCGCAGATCAACGCGGGCGAGCTCGATACGGGTAGTCATGTGGTGTCGATCCTTGTCTTCAGCCGAATCCGCAACAGGAAAGTTGCAGCTACCAGCCTAGTCGGCCGACGCCACCGGTTATCCGCGTGGTGGCCAACGGCTCACCCGCGGCGCCGCCGCAGTTCGGCGACGCCGTCACCGGCCAGCTCATCGATTGCGACCGCACGTCCGGCGATGACGAGAGCGAGCGCCTCCCCCGACCCACGCACCTCCGGCCCGTGGCCCTTCGACCAGCTGACATCGGTAGCGACGAACCGGAGCCCCTTGGTGCGCCGCCACGGCATCGCGAACGGGTCAGGATGTTCCAGGACGGTGACCAGGCGATCCGCCGGAATCGTGCGAGCACGACCGAGCGGTCGACGGATGTCTTGCTGATGGACCATGACATCCGCCAGGGTCAGCCTCGGCGCGTACTTCGAGACCCGTCCCGCCGCGTGCTCGAACTTGTCCACCAAAGCCTCGGTCGACAGCGCCTTCGCTTTCTCCACAAGCCGACCGTTGAACCGATCTACGGTCAACCCACACCGGACGGCGATCCCCCCGTAGGTCGGCAGCCCGATGGTGTCGTACAGCAAATGCCCGACAACATCCCGCACCCGCCACCCGTCACACAGCGACGAACTCTCCCACTCCTCGTCACTCAACGTGCGCAGCAACGAGATCAGTTCAGCACGTTCTGCGGCCAGCATCCCCCGGACATCCATGCCCAAAGTTTAGTGACGCGAACGCCTTTCAGGAAGATAGCGCGTGCCGTTGCTGGAGCTACCCTCGCTGGCATACACGCTTGCGCGAGCGCAGCAGTGCTGCCAAGCTGAGTCCGGGGGGGTTGCGAGCTAGGGTTCGAAAAGGCAGCGCTCCAAGGAATTCCATTGGACTCTAAGGGTCGTCATGAATGTTCTTGCTGGGTTCGCTACCGGAATCGCTACTGCCTGTGGCCTGGTAGTTGCGACTTTCTCCGCCACTTCTGCGAACGCACAGCCGGTCAGGTGCGATTTCGGCATCGCAATTGGATATCCGCAGGTGGTCGTACTCGACTCACCGACCGATGAGAACGCAGGTCTTATCGACGTAATCGGTTACCCCCGATGCCTGGAGGACTTTGCGCAGGTTACGGGCAGATCTGTGTCCTGCCCAAATGGGGGCGTATACGACCAGTGGCACCAAGTCCGCATTGTCGACAACGGTCGAGTCGGCTGGGTCAGCTCTTGCTACATCGCCTGGCAGACATAGCCACAATTAGTGGCTCACTTGCCGCAGTGCGCTGATCGATTCAACAAGTCGGCCGGCGCACTGCAGCGGTCCCTTGCTAGCGGGTGTCGCTGTCGATCAGCAGCTTGCCGCCGGAACTGATAACCCGCAGAATCAGCTCTTTGTCCTGACCGTCGACAACGAGGCTGGCCAGCCTCATGTCCATTGAGCCGTCCGAGTTGTTTGTGTTGTTGACCGCTGCAATATCGGCGAAAGTATCGATCGTGTGCGAGCTCCAGTACTGACGGAACGCCTGCTCTGTACCGTAGACCTTCTGTGCCGCCGGGGTGAGCTTCGACCACGACCCTGCAGCGTTGTTGTAGAAGTCCACGATCAGCTGGCCCGCCGGCCCCTGTGTGACCTTGCCATCACCGGTGGTTTTACCGACGGTTCCGGACGGAGGTGTCGAACTCGTTCCACCGGTCGGCGAACTGGTCGACGGCGGACTCGCGTTCACCGTCGGCGAGTTGGCGTCCTGCTGGGACAACGTGCCGATGAGGATTGCAGCGACCGCCACGACGGCGCCGATGGCCGCGCCGATGATGACGGCCTTGCTCTTGCCGCCGGACTTGCGCGGGACGGGGCGGGGCTGGGCGGCGGTGCGCGGGTGGGTGGCGGTGTTGGTCTGTGCGGGGCGACGCGGCGCGGGCTGCGGTCGAGGGGCGGGGCGCTGCGGGCGGGGCTGGCGTTCGGTCGGCTGATGGACCGGAGCCGAGACCGCCGACGGGCGCAGTGCCCTGGTGGCGGATTCGGGCGCACCGTTGCGGCGGCGCACGAAAGCCTCACTGGCGGGGACGAATCCGGCGGTCACCGGTGCGGGGCCCGCGTCGGCGAAGGCGGCGAGGTGGTCGAGCGCCGCGCGCATGGTCGGCCGGTCCTGGGGTTCCGGGCTGAGCAGATCCAGCAGGAAATCCGTTGCGGGACCGGCGTTGCGCGGTTCGCTGACCTGACCGTTGGCCGCGGCGTAGAGCACCGCGAGCGGGTTGGCGTTCGCGCCGTACGGCGGCTCGCCTTCTAACGCGTGGAAAAGTGTTGCGCCCAAGGCGAATACGTCCGAGGCGGGGGTCGGGTCGGCGCCGCGGGCCATCTCGGGGGCGAGGTAGGCGGCGGTGCCGCAGATCAGGCCGGTTTCGGTGAGCGTGACGTCACCGGCGGCGCGGGAGATGCCGAAGTCGGTGATCTTCACGGTGCCGTGGTCGTCGAGCAGGATGTTGCCCGGCTTCACGTCGCGGTGCACGATGCCCGCGTCGTGCGCGGCGATCAGCGCCGAGGCGACCTGCTCGCCGATGCGGGCGACCTGAGTCAACGGCAGCGGGCCCTGCGTGGAGAGCACGCCGGCCAGGCTGTTGGACTTCAGGTACTCCATCACCAGGCAGGGATCGCCCTGATGCTCGGTGATGTCGAACACGACGATCGCGTTCGGATGCTGGAAGCGGGCGGCGTTGCGAGCCTCTCGAATCGCACGTTGGCGCACCACATCACGCTCGGCCTCGGGCAGGCTCGGCTTGATATGGATCTGCTTGACGGCCACCGAGCGTTGCAAGCGTTCGTCGATGGCACGCCAAACAACACCTGTGCCGCCGCTACCAATCCGCTCGACCAGGCGGTAATGCTCCGCGATCAACTGACCGGTATCGATGGCGCCTACTCCGAACCTTCTCGAAATCGTGACATCCCGCTTATTGCTTACAGACGCGGTCCGGGGACGAGTGTAGCGGGCCGCGGAACTTCGGTCCGCGCCAGCGGGGGCATATTCTCCGCCCACATCGGCGCGGTGCGCGGCTAACGCGCCGCCCGCAGCATCCGCCCCGCCGCGTCCACCGCGGGTCCTGAGCTGTTCGCGTCGTTGACGAAGACAGCAAACGCCAGGTCATCGGCGATGCCGACGAACCAGCCGTGCGCATGCTTGTCGTCGATGAACTCCGCGGTGCCGGTCTTGCCGAGCAAGCCGGGAATATCGCGCAGCTGGGTCGCGGTGCCCGCCGTGACGGTCTCCCGCATCATGGCTTTCACCTGCTCGGCAACGCTGGCGGGCAGCGCGGCCGGTGTCTTGTCCGGCGTGCCGGGCTTGCCCTGCACGATGGTGGGCGCGGGCACCGAGCCGCGCGCGATGGACGCGGCGACCAGCGCCATGCCGAACGGTGTAGCGGTCACCTTGCCCTGACCGATAGCCGACTCGACCCGCAGCGCGGGGGTGTCCGCGGGCGGTACCTTGCCGGTGACGGTGGTCAGTCCGGGTGTGACGTAGTCGATGCCGAGACCGAGCTGCGCCGCCGCGTTCGTCAACGCGTCGGCGGGCAGTTTCACCGCGAGCGAGCCCATGGTGGTGTTGCAGGAACGCGCGAACGCGGTATGTAGCGGCACCTGTCCCAGGTCGAAATTGTTGTCGTTGGGGATCTTGCGACCCTCGATGTTCGCGACGCCGGGGCAGGGCAGCACCGTGTCCGGGGTGACCGTGTCCGCTTGCAGTGCGGCCGAGACGGTCACCGTCTTGAAGGTCGAACCGGGCGGGTACAGGCCGGTGAGCGCGATCGGGCCCTGTGCGTCGGCGGCCTCGTTCTGCGCGACCGCGACCACATTGCCGGTGGAGGGTTGCAGCGCGACGATCGCCGCGGGTTGGGTGATCGGCGCCAGCGCCGCCTCGGCCGCCTGCTGCAGATCGATGTTCAGGGTGGAGGCGATATCGGTGGTCGGCTTCGGATCCTGGCCGCCGACCCGCTGGGTGCCGTCGCCGGTCTGCGCGCGCACCGCCCAGCCCGCGTTCGCGTCGGCGTTCTGCTGCCACAGCTCGGCCAGTCCGGACAGGGCGGGCGAGGCCAGCGACTTGTCGGTGGTGAGCAGGCGGGTCTGCGGTGCGAGCGTGACACCGGGCACCGCGGCGAGCTGCGGCTGGATCGGCGCGATGTCGGCGTCACGGAGGCTGATCGCGGTGATCGGTTTGCCCTGCGCCGCAGCGAGTTCCGCTTGCAGCGACTGCGCGGTGATGCCGGGCGAGATCGGGGTCAGCAGCGCGGCGAGGGCGGCGGTGTCGGCGCCGGGACTCACGTTCACCAGGGTGACCACCTGCTGGGTCATCAACTCGCCGCCGCTGGCGTCAAGGACGCGGGCGGGTTTGGGGTAGACCGGGCTGTAGCTCAGCGGGCCCGCGGCCAGGCCCGGTGCGACCGTGTCCGGGTTCCACTTGACCTTCCACCCGTCGCCGCCCTCGTCCGCAGTGCCGGTGGTGGTGTAGGTCCACTCGGCCGCGCCATCCTTGCCGAGCTTCCAGGTGGCGGCCAGCGTGAAGGTGTTCTTATCGATCGAGCGGACGTCGAAGCGCACCTCTTTGCCGAGGCCGTCGTAGAGCTTGCCGAGGGCGTCGGACGCCTTCGCCGGATCATCGGTGAGGCCTGCGGCGGCCGTCACGTCGTCGCGGTTCAGCGCGTCGGCGAACTGGCCCGCGACGGTGTCGGGCTGGTCCGGGCCGGACGAGCAGGCGGCGAGCACGAGCGCGGGTGCGGCGAACAGGACGAGGGACTTCCGGTGGGTACGCACCCCGCCGACTGTAACCGCCGACCCCGGCGCGGCGGGCGAGGCCATGCCGGGATCGACGCTCGCGTGCCTGCTCAGGCCGTGCGCCAGTCCCCCGCGACGAGGGCGGCGGCATCGTCTTCGGTGAGCTCGATGTCGAACTCTTCGGCCAGGATCTTCGGCAGTTCGGTCGCCTCGATCTGCCGGGTTTCGCTGGTGCCGTCCGGCCACTCGGTGAGCACCGTGGTGCCGTCGACGACGCGGTGCACGTGGGGGAGGAACCGCTGCGCGTAGGGGCGGGTCGTGAACGGTGAACGCGGCGAGGTGGACACGAAGTGGTTACCGACCGCGAAATCGATGCGGTACTGCGGCGTCGTCGCGAACGTGTAGCGGTCGATCCAGCCGTCCTTGCCGAACTGGTGCAGCACCCACCGGTCGCTGTCCAGCTCGCCGCGGGTGAGCTCCAGCCGGAACCGCCAGTCGCCCGCCGTGAATTCGCCTGCATCCGTGGACAATTCGATCGGCGCGAGCGGGCCCGCGCCGAATCCGACGTCGCACAACCACACTCGGTCGTCGTCGCTGGTGGTCACCCGCAGCAGGGCGTGCGTCGCGGGGCGCAGGCCCTCCGACGCACCCATCGTCACCCGTGCCTGCAGGGCGGTGATGCCGAAGCCGAGCCGTTCCAGCGCGGCCGCGAACAGGGTCACGTGCTCGTAGCAGTAGCCGCCTCGGCGTTGCCGAATCAGCTTGTCCTGCACGGATTTCAGGTCGAGCGGGATGCCGCGGCCGAGGATGATCTCCAGGTTCTCGAAGGGGATCGAGGTGGTGTGCGCGTGCACCAGCTTGCGCAGCGTGTCGAGGGTCGGTGCGCGCTCGCCGTCGAACCCGATGCGCGCCAGGTACCTGTCCAGGTCCAGGTCCGCGCCGTTCCAGTGGTATGCCGGGTCCGTCGGTTTGCTCATCGTGGCCTCGCTTGTTCGTCGGTGTCGCCAGGCACAAACGTGTCCGATAACGATCCTGTTCCCGGTGCCGCGCATCGGCGAGTGTGGCCTGCGCCATGCCGAAGCACCGGCGCGCCGGATCAGGCGGCACACTTGGCATTCGGCGGCGCGGCTGGTCCGGTCACGATGCCGTTGGCGACATCCACGACATAGTCGCGATCCGGGCCGTCCACGGGTTCGGTGCCGAGGAGTAGCCGCTCCACGACGCAACCGCCCTCGAAGAAGGCCGGGCCGACGCTGTGATCGCCGGGAACGACCGCGCCGTTCAGGTCGCGGCCGGTGACGATGGTGTACATCGAGGCCGGTTTGCCCGCGGCGAGCAGCCCGGCTCGCATCTCCAGCGTGGTCGGATACGGCACCACGTCGTCGCCGGTGCCGTGGATCAGGAACGCGCGCTGCACATCCATCCGGCCGGCCAGCAGCGCGGGCGAACGCTCCAGGTAGGCCTGCGGGCAGACCACCGGTGTGCAGCCGCCCGCGTCGCGCTCGATCTGCGCGGGCAGGTCGGGGTCGACCACCGACGCGCCGAGCCACATCGTGAAATCGTCTGCGGGCCCGTAATTGTCGACCCAGTAGTCGAACAGGCCGCGCGGTCCGTGCGCCGCGGCGAGCCCACTCATGATGCCGCCCTGACTCCAGCCCCACAGCACCGTGCGCGTGATGGACCGATGCTCGTCGCGATACCACTCGGTCGCGGCAACGATATCGCGCCAGCCTGGCCAGAGATTCCACTCACCGGTGCGCCAGACACTGCTCGCCGAGCGCAGATCCATCGACAGCACCGGAGTGCCGGTGCGCCGCGAGATCGACGTCAGATAACCCGCGTAGTCACCGGCGGCCCCATCGTGCCCATGCACCGCGACGACCAGATCCTCCGGCAGAAGATCACCCGGCGCGCAACGATACGGCTCGTAGACCAGCCCAGTTGCCTCCTCACCGTCGACCATCAGCGTCACCGGACGCACCGCAACCTCCGTCGCACACGCCGGTTCCGCCGCCACCGACGCACTGGTCATCGCACACGCAGCCAACAGTGCACCCACCGCCACCAGTACGTTTCCGCGCCTCATCCCCGAATAATGACACGCCCGCGGCGCGGTACCCGCACACCCGGCCGCACATAATCGCGACTGCCACCTGTCCTGCGACCGACACCCGACCGTGGTCCGGCGCGACCCGGTACCCGACCGCCACCCCGGCCCAACGCAGCCCAGCCCAGATCGGTGCTGCGCCCGACCATCTCGCCCCAGCCCAGCCTGGCGCGACCCAGCCCAGCGCCGTCCGGCCCGGTCCGGTCGCACGACACGACACGACACGGCACGGCACGACGCGGTCCGGTCCGACACGGCGCGGCACAGCGCGGCCAAGCCCAGCCTGGCTCAGCTCAGCTCAGCCCGGTCCGGTCCGGTCCGGTCCGGTCCGGTCCGGTCCGGTCCGGCACGACACGGCACGGCACGACGCGGTTCGGTCCGACACGACACGACACGACACGATGCGATGCGATGCGACACCACACGGTCCGGTCCGGTCCGGTCCGGTCCGGTCCGGTCCGACACGGCACGGCACGGCACGGCGCAGCGCGGCACAGCACAGCGCGGCCAAGCCCAGCGCGGTCCGGCGCGGGGGCGGCAGCCCAGCGCGGCCAAGCCCAGCCTGGCGCGGCCCAGCCCAACGCGATCCGGCGCGGCACGACGCGACGCGGTTCGGCCCGGTCCGACACGGCACTGCGTGGCACGGCGCGGTGGGGGCGCGGCACGGCCCGGTGAGGTGCGGCGCGGCGGAGTGGGGTGCGGTGCGGTTGGGTGCGGCGCGGCGCGATAGCCGACCGTCGCCAGGCCCGGTTCGACCCGTCACGCAGTCCGATGCGATCCGGCAGCGGATCGAATCGCGACGACGGCTCCGCCGGCGACCGCCGCCGCTCCAACGACGATCCCGAACACTGTCGCACCGCCGGTCAGACCGATTGCGTCACTGAGGAATCCGGCGGTCAACGGTAGTGCGGCGGCGGGTAGGTATCCGCCGACGTTCTGTGCGGCGTTGGCCTCGGCGAGGCGTTCCGCGGGCACGCTCGCGCTGATCGCACTGAGACCGCCGAATTGCCCCAGCCCTTGCCCGATTCCGGCCAGGATCGCGGCCCCCGCGAACAAGACGAGCGACGACAGCCGCAGCGAGAGGATCAGCGTCAGCATGCTCGCGGTAGTGGCAACGGCGCCGCCGAGCAGGATTGTGCGCACTGGCAAGCGCCGCGCAGCGAACTGGATGCCGGTGGCGCCCAGGAACATCACGAAGGCGAGCCCGCCCGCGACCACCCGGTTGGCGGCGCCGAGCAGGTGCGCGAGCAGCGACGGGCCCAGTGAGAGCACGAAAGAGGTCGCCGTGATACCCGGTGCGAACACCGCGATGCCGAGCAGGACCGCGGTCCGTCCGCCCGGTGCCACTGCGGGAATCCGCAGCCACGGGCCGCGCCCACCCACGCCCTTCGGCAGCTCGAGCCGCGCAACTACGGCGAAAGCCGAGGCGAGCAGCACGATCTCGACCAGGAAGATGGTCACCGTCGGGCCGGGCACTGACTCCGACAAGACACCGGCGAGCAGCGGTCCGAACCCGGCGCCCAGCACCATCGCCGACGAAGCAGCCAGCGCCGCAGTACGTTTGAGCTCCGGCCCGCCCACCTCGGTCACCGCCGCCATCCCGGCGGACACCGCCGCACCCACCGCGATACCGGTGAGCAGCCGCGCAACGGCAAGCACCGCAACCGAACCCGCGGTGGCGAACAGCACGCACGCCACCATCGCCAGCGCGATCGCGGGCAGCAGCACCGGCTTGCGGCCGATCCGGTCCGACACCACCCCCGCCACCAGCAGCGCGCCGAGTAGTCCGGCGATATAGCTGGCGAAGATCGCCGTCAGCGTCCCGGCGGAGAAGCCGAGCTCGCGCTGCCACACCACGTACAGCGGCGTCGCGGCGTTCGACAGCACGAACACCGCCAGCACGGGCCACGCCGCCAGCCACACGAGGCCGTTCTTCGGCCGTTGCGCAGGCACCGATTTCTGGTGCGTCGTGGGCATCGCCATCTCAACCTCCACTAGTTCGACTTTTCTCGTACCGATACGATCGCGGTCGAACTTAGCATCTAGTACGATAAAATACGTACAGGGCGCGACGACCCGAGGAGACCCGATGCCACCGGCCAGCACAGTCCCCGATACCCGTCTGCCCGAACCGGACCGCGCCGACCTACGCCTCGACCAAGTGCTCGCCGCGCTCAGCGACCCGTTGCGGTTGACCATGGTCCAGAAGCTGCTGACCGAGTCCCCCGACACCGACCGCTCCTGCGGCTGGTTCGACATCGACCGGCCGAAATCGACACTCACGCATCACTTCCGGGTGCTGCGCGAAGCAGGCGTGACCAGACAGCAGCGCTACGGTCTCGAGCGCCGCAGCAAGGTCCGCATCGACGACCTCGACGCCAGGTTCCCCGGCCTGCTCGATCTGGTCCGCGCCTGGGAACCGGAGCAGTGACATCCGAACGCTAGGATTCGCCTATGTGTTCGATTGATGTCGCCGAGCGGCGGGCCAGGCTGGCAGTACGGCACCGGCTGGCAGCCGCCGACCGCACCGATCAGGTCGCCGAGATCGTCCGGTCGCTGGTGGTGCTACACGCGACCGATCCGGCGACGGTGTTCCTGTCCGTCGGCGCGCGCAGCAACACCGCCACTCCGGCGCACGTCGAGCAGGCGCTCTACGACGATCGGACGCTGCTGCGCCTGCTCGCCATGCGGCGCACCATGTTCGTCGCGCCGGTGGAGCTGGTCCCGGTGTTGCAGGCGGCATGCGCGGATGCATTGGCGCACAAGCAGCGTCGGACGTACGGGAAGTACCTCGACCAGGCCGGCGTCATCGACGGTGACGTCCAGCAATGGCTCGCCGAGGTCGAAGCCGAAACCCACGACGCACTGCTCGCCATGGGTGCCGCCACCGGCAGCCAGCTGAGCAAGGCGGTGCCCCGGCTGCGCACGCAGGTGAATACCGCGCCGGACAAGGCATATTCGAAGCCGACCAACATCACCACCTGGGTGCTGGTGACGCTCGGCTGCGAAGGCCGCATCGTCCGCGGCCGCCCGAACGGCAGTTGGTCGAGCAGCCAGTACACCTGGGAACCGATCGAATCCTGGCTACCCAACGGCGTTCCGTCGATGCCCGTCGAGCAGGCCCGCGCCGAACTGCTGCGCCGGTGGCTGCACGCCTTCGGACCGGCCCCGATCACCGACCTCAAATGGTGGACCGGCTGGGGCGTCGGCGAGGTCCGCAAAGCGCTCACCGACCTCGACGTGGTCGAGGTCGATCTGGACGGCGCAACGGGTTTGCTGCTCGCCGACGACGTGGCACCCGTTGCGGCGCCGGAGCCTTGGGCGTCGCTGCTGCCCGCGCTCGATCCAACCCCGATGGGCTGGCAGTCCCGCGACTGGTACCTCGGCCCGCACGCACCTGCCCTGTTCGACACCAACGGCAATATCGGGCCGTCCATTTGGTGGAACGGCCGCATCGTGGGCGGCTGGGCGCAGCGCAAGGACGGCGAAATCGTCTATCGCCTACTGGAAGACGTGGGTGCCGACGCCACGGCGATGATCGAGGCGGAGGTGGCGCGGACCGCCGAGTGGTTCGGCGACGTGCGCGCCATCCCCCGCTTCCGTACCCCGCTGCAACGGGAACTGACCGCCTGAATCCGCGTTGTCGCGAAAACCCGCCGCCTGCAATACTCTTCCGAGTCACCCCGCACAGGCGCTGCCCGGCGGCGGGGGCGGAGCGGTATCGACGCCGACGAGCACATCGGTGACGTAGTCGCGGGCCGGGCCATCCAGCGGCTCCAGCCCCTCGGCCACCCGCTCCACCACGCAAATACCTTGCCGCCAGGTGGGTCCGACGTCATGCACGCCCGGCTGGATGCTCCCGTCGGCGCCCCGGTCGGTGACCACCGTGTACATCGAATACGGCTTGCCCGCCGCGATCAGCGCCTGCTTCAGATCGACCGAATGTTGGTACGGCACATCCACATCGAAGATCCCATGGATCAGGAAGGTGCGCTCGGCGTCGATCTTCGGCGCGAGCGCTACCAGGGAGCGGTCGGTGTACGCCTGCGGGCACACCTGCGGCGTGCAGCCTCCCGCGTCACGTTCGATCTGTGCGCGCTGTGCCGGAAAGAACGCGCTGGTGAGGTTCCAGTAGTCGACGATGTTCGTCGGCGCGAACGCATCGACCCAGTAGTCGAACAGCCCGGCGGGCCCGTTCGCCAACGCGAGCCCGGCCGTCATGCCGCCTTGGCTCCACCCCCACAGCACGGTCTTGCCGATCGACGGGTGCGCGGTCTTGTACTGCTGCGTGATGGCCACCGCGTCCTGCCAACCGGCCCACGGGTTGAACTCGCCGGGCTTCCACACGCTGTTCTCCGCACGCTGATCCAGCGTCAGCAGGGCGGCGCCGGTGCGCCGGGCCATCCCGGTCATCACGTCGGGGTAGGAGGCCGCCGTCTCGCTGTATCCGTGGACCGCGACGATCAGGCTGTGCGGGGCGAGGTCGCCGGGAGTGCACCGGTACGGCTCGTAGACCCGCCCGGTCGCCTGTTCCCCGTCGACGGTCGCGGCGATCGGCTGGATCGCCACGTCCCCGGCGCACTCGGGCTCGGCGGCGGCCGATGGTGCGGCGAGCCACGATGCGGCCACCACGGTCACGATCGACAACAACCACGCAGTGCGGCGACGGCCAGCAGTCATCGGCGCATCGTACCCAGCCAGGGCAAACGTCCGGCTAACGGTTGGCGAGCTGACCGTCGGGGCGGTGTCGGGCACGTCACTGCGGATATCGGCTCAGGTCAACAGCGTGGCCGTGCCAGGCCCGGACTCTCAACAGCCTCGGTCGCGCGCACCAACCACGAGATCACGCCGCGCAGGTGGCACCGGGCGGCGGCGCAGGCGCGGTATCCACATCGGCCAGCACGTCGGTGACGTACTCGCGGGCCGCCCCGTCCATCGGTTCCAGATCCGTCAGAACCCGCTCCACCACGCAGGCACCTTGGAACCAGACCGGCCCGATCCAGTGCGTACCGGGCAGCACAGCGCCATCGGGTCCGCGACCGCTGACGATCGTGTACATCGAGTACGCCTGCCCCGCCGCCGCGAGCCCGGCCTTCAGATCGAGCGAATGCTGATACGGCACAATCGGATCCGCGGTGCCGTGCACCAGGAAGACGCGCTGCGCGGTCAGCTTCGCCGCAAGCGCCGCCGTGGAGCGGTCCGCGTACGCCTGCGGACAGACGGCGGGCGGGCAACCACCGGCGTCGCGCTCGATCTGCTGCACCTGCGGCAGGCCGAGCGTGTTCCCGACGTTCCAATAGTCGACGGCATTGGACGGCCCTGCGGTGTTGACCCAATAGTCGAACAGTCCGGCGGGCCCGTGCGCCAAGGCCAACCCGCTCGTCATGCCACCCTGGCTCCACCCCCACAACACGGTTCTGCGGACCGATGGATGCTCCTTCTTGTACCACTCGGCGGTGGCCACCACGTCGTGCCACCCGGCCCACGGATTCCACTCCCCCGTCTTCCACACACTGTTTCCACCGCGCTGGTCCAGCGTCAGCAACGCGGCACCGGTACGTCGCGCGATCGCGGACATGACATCCGGATAGTCGGCGGCCTTCTCGTTGAACCCGTGCACCGCGATGATCAGGCTGCGCGGCGCCTGGTCGCCGGGCGCGCAGCGATACGGCTCGTAAGCCCAGCCGTGCGACTGCTCCCCGTCTACGGCGACCGTGATCGGCCGCATCGCCACGTCCCCCGCGCAGTCGGGTTCGGCCGCCGCCGAGGGCGCGCCGACCGAGGCGAGCCCAAGGATTGCCGCGATCGACAGCAGCGCGGCAACCAGCCGATACCCGCCGTTCATCCCGGCATCGTGGCACGGGCGCACGCGAAGGTGTTGCGTAACAACGGTAAAGCGATGAAGACGAGACGACACGCCTGTTGATCGGCGCCCGAGATCGTTCCGCTACATGTCCAGGCCGAGGTCGAGCACGCGGACCGAGTGGGTCAGGGCGCCGACGGCCAGGTAGTCGACGCCGGTCCGCGCGTAGTCGGCGGCCACCTCGAGGCCGAGTCCGCCGGAGGACTCCAGCTTCGTCGCAGGCGCCGCCGCGTTGCGGCGTTGCACAGCGGCCTGGGTCTGCCACAGCGGGAAGTTGTCCAGCAGCACGAGTTCCACGTTCTCGGCGAGCACCGCGTCCAACTGCTCGAGGCTGTCGACCTCCACCTCGCAGGCGATGTCGGGAGCCAGCGCGCGCACGGCGCGCAACGCCTCGACCACCGAGCCCGCCGCGACCACGTGATTGTCCTTGATCAGCGCGGCGTCACCGAGACCCATGCGATGGTTCACCCCGCCGCCGACGCGGACCGCGTACTTCTGCAACGCGCGCAGCCCGGGCAGGGTTTTGCGGCTGTCGCGGATCTTGCAGTCCGTGCCCGCGACCTCGTCGACCCAGGCGGCGGTGGCGGTGGCGATGCCGGAGAGGTGGCAGACCAGGTTGAGCATGGTGCGCTCGGCGGTGAGCAGGGCGCGCGTCGGAGCGACGACGGTGAGCACGGATTGCCCCGGCGTCACCCGGGTTCCGTCGGCGACCCGCCCGGTGACCTCGTACTTGCCCGCGCCGATCACCTCGTCCAGCACCAGTAGCCCGACATCGAGCCCGGCCACCGTCCCCGGCTGCCGCGACACCACGGACGCCTTCACCACCGCGTCGGCGGGCACCGTCGCCGCGGTGGTCACGTCCGGCCCGTAGCGCAGGTCCTCATCGAGCGCGGTCCGGATGAGCGCGACCACCTCGTCCCGAGCCAACCCACTGTCCAGACCCATCAACCACTCCTTGCTACTCACGCGAAGCTACTTGCCGCCACCATGTGCCACCCGGCCCAGCGGCGGGATCTTATCTGTCGAGCTGGGGCCGACCCTGTTCGTCGAGAACCACCGACCTGCTGCGGCGCAGCCGGTCGTCGGGCTCCGGATAGTCGGATCGGGTATGACAGCCCCGGCTTTCGGTGCGCGCCGACGCCGCGAGGAGCAGGGTTTGCGCCGTGAGGGTGAGCGCGGCGTCCTCGATTTCGGCTGTGCGGGCGGCGACTACGGAGCGCTCCGGGGCCAATCCTGCCGTATCGGCCAGCACAGTACCCTCGACCGACACTGCGGCAGGAACCGTTTCACGTTGCGTCACCGCATCTTTCATGCGCTTGATCGCCTCGTCCAGCCCGGCCCTATCCCGCACCACTGCGGCGTGCTCGGTCATCAACTGTTGCAGCACACCACGATCCGCCCGCGCGGCGACCCTGGCCGGGATCTCGGTGACTCGAACTCGCTCACCCAGACGTTCAGCCGCGGCCGCCCCGACTCGCTCACCGACCACCAGTCCTTCGAGCAAGCTGTTGGACGCCAACCGATTCGCCCCGTGTAGTCCGGTACGGGCCACCTCGCCCGCCGCGTAGAGACCGGCGACCGCCGTTCGACCGTAGGGGTCGGTCACCACGCCGCCGCACTGATAGTGCGCCGCCGGGGCCACCGGGATCAGGTCGAGGCGCGGATCGATCCCCGCGGCGAGACAGGACGCGGTGATCGTCGGAAACCGTTGCGCGAAGCCGTCGATCGCCCGCGCGTCGAGGTAGACGTGATCGGTGCCGAGGGCACGCATCCGCGCCGCAATGGCACGCGACACCACATCCCGAGGGGCCAGGTCGCCGCGGGGATGGACCCCTGCCGTCACCGAGTCACCGTCGGAGTCGACCAGAATGCCGCCCTCGCCGCGCACCGCCTCGCTGATCAGCGGACGTCGTCCGAGTCCACCCGGTGTGTAGAGCACGGTCGGATGGAACTGCACGAACTCCAGATCCGCCACCGCCGCACCCGCCCACAGCGCGAGCGCGACCCCGTCGGCGGTCGCACCCGGCGGGTTGGTGCTGAGCGCGTACAGCTGGCCGAGGCCACCGGTCGCCAGCAGCACCGCGGGCGCGTGCACCACCCCGAAACCCTTGTCGGACACCGCCAGTACGCCCTGCACCCCAGCGGGGCCGCTGAGGATCTCGCAGGCCGCCGCACCGAACAGCACCGGCAGCCCGGCCGCGTTCAGCGCGCGCTGCACCTCCGCGCCGGTGGCGTCGCCGCCCGCGTGGATGATCCGCCGTGTGCTGTGTCCACCCTCGCGGGTCCGCGAAATCTGCCCGTCCCGGCCGAGATCGAAGACGGCGCCGAGATCGGTCAGTGCGGCGACCGCCGCCTGCCCGCCCTCGACGATGGAGCGCACGGCCTCGGCGTCGCACAGCCCGGCCCCGGCCTCGACCGTGTCGTGCATGTGCGATTCGACCGAATCACCGTGCGGTGCAACGACGGCGATACCGCCCTGGGCGTATTGCGTCGACGTATCGGTGGCGCCGCCCTTGCTGAGGGTGAGCACCCGCAGCCCGCGCAGCGACGCGGTGCGCGCCGCCGTGAGGCCGGCGACGCCGCCGCCGATCACCACCAGATCGGCCTCCGCTTCCCAGTCGATCGACATCGGAGTCATCGGCCCGCGCCTTCCGCTGCGACCACCGCCGTTACGGCAGGGGTCGGCGTCATTCACCACCGCCCGGATTGCCGATCTCGATCATCCGCTGCACCGAGTTGCGCCCGCGCGCAGCGGTTTCCGGGTCGACGTGCACCTCGTCCTTGCCCTCGACCAGGCAGCGGAGCAGCGCCGCCGGGGTGATCATCTTCATGTACTTGCACGAGGCCCGGTCGTTCACGGCCTGGAAGTCGACGCCGGGGGCGGCCTTGCGCAGCTGGTGCAGCATGCCGATCTCGGTGGCGACCAGCACCTGGGTCGCCTGGCCGCGCTGTTCGCTCACCTGCTTGGCCGCGTCGATCATGCCGCCGGTGGACAGGATGTGCACCCGATCGGCCGGGAACGCGCCCTCGCCCGCCAGGTACAACGCCGAAGTGGCGCAACCACATTCGGGGTGCACGAACAGATCCGCGTCCGGGTGGGTGCGCGCCTGCTCGGTCAGCTCGTCGCCGTTGATGCCGGCGTGCACGTGGCACTCGCCTGCCCAGATGTGCATGTTCTCCCGGCCGGTGACCCGCTTGACGTGCGCGCCGAGGAACTGATCCGGCAGGAAGAGCACCTCGCGGTCCGGATCGATCGAGGCAACCACGTCGACGGCGTTGGACGACGTGCAGCAGATGTCGGTGAGCGCCTTCACCTCCGCGGTGGTGTTCACGTATGACACCACTACCGCGTTCGGGAATTCGGCTTTCCAGGAGCGCAATTCGTCCGCTGTGATGGAGTCCGCGAGCGAGCAGCCCGCCCGCTGATCGGGAATCAGTACGGTCTTGGCGGGGCTGAGGATCTTCGCGGTCTCGGCCATGAAGTGCACGCCACAGAACACGATGGTGTCCTCGGGTGCGGCCGCGGCGATCCGCGACAGTGCCAGCGAGTCGCCGACGTGATCGGCCACGTCCTGAATCTCCGGCAACTGATAGTTGTGCGCGAGAATCGTCGCGTTCTGTGCACGGGCCAGTCGCTTGACTTCCTGCGCCCACTCCGGGGTTGCTTCGACACCGGTGAACCCCGACGGTCCGTCGAACACCTGCCCCATCAGCGGAGGCGCTAGTTTCGCACCCATCGTCGCCATGATGGCTCCCTTCGTCGTGCGACCGACTCCTCCGCCGATTCGCACCAAACCAGGTTTTCGACTTATAATCGAAAACGTGGCCCATAGTAGCACTATCCACGAATCGCTCACCGCGGTGTTCCAGGTTCGCCGCTTCCCCCAGAACATCGCCGCAGGTCCCAGCCCTGCCGATGCCGGAAACGGGGTGATCGGTCGCTGCCCACCTGGACAACGGACCGAATTGGCGGTGCTGCTGTGGGAGCGCGCGCTGGACCCACAGAAGGGCACCTGGTCGCTGCCCGGCGGCCGTTTGCGTGACGACGAGGACCTCGACACGTCGGCGCGCCGTCAGCTCGCCGAGAAGGTCGACGTGCGCGAACTGGCCCATCTCGAGCAGCTGTCGGTGTTCAGCGCCCCCGACCGGGTGCCTGCCCCGCGCCGCATCGCCTCGGCCTACCTCGGCTTGGTCCCGCTCACGGCAGACCCGCAGCTACCCGCCGACACCGCATGGCACCCGCTCTCCGCGCTGCCGCCGATGTCCTTCGACCACGGCACGGTCGTCGAGCACGCGCGTACCCGCTTGGCCGCCAAGCTCTCCTACACCAATATCGCCTTCGCGCTCGCGCCCGCCGACTTCACCATGTCCACGCTGCGCGAAATCTATTGTGCGGCATTGGGTTACGACGTCGACACGACGAACTTGCAACGAGTCCTCTCCCGCCGCAAGGTGATCACTCCCACCGGCAAGACCCGGGCCCCCGGCCGCGCGGGCGGGCGCCCCGCCGCCGTCTACCGCTACACCGACTCCGGTATCCGCGTCACCGACGAATTCGCCGCTTTACGCCCACCGACCTGACCGCGACCTACGACTCGACGTTCGCCTTGCGATGCTTACTCCCCCGCCGATACCGCCGCTTGTTCGCCACCGGCTGCGCGGCACTGCTGCGCCGCAACGCATCCCGTCGCCGCCAGGCAGCCAGATCCGCCCGCTCACGCACCTGCTCGGCGGGCAGCTCCACAGCGGACGCCGCCCTGATGTTCCCGTTCGCCATCGGACCTCCCTTCCATAGCCGGGCCAACACAAGCTACCCCCACCCGAACAGCGCCTCCACCGAATTTACGCCGCCGTCCAGGGAGCACGTCACGGTGCCCAGCCGAGCGCCGGAAGTGCCGCTGCGAGAACAGCTCAGGCGGTCTTCATCTGCGGCTGCGGCGGCGGGGTGGCGGTGCGGGCGAACACGCGCGCCAGACCCCAGAAGACCAACTCCACCAACCAGAACAGCACCAGGAACACCTGGACGACGATCACCGGAATCGCCAGGAACAGCACCGAAGGCACGGCGATCAGCACCCAGGTGACGACAGCGCCGAAGCTCGCGCCGCGCAGCCTGCTCGCCAATCGCACTGCGGCCCACATCATCCAGTACCGCGGCACCGACACACCCAGTTCGCGCAGGCAGCGCCGGAAGATCGCGTCGGCGTCGGCGATGCTCACCTGGCGGGTATCGCGCAGGTAGTCGTGCAGGATGGCGGCGCGGGTGTAGGCGCCGTAGCGGGGCACGAGCCAGACCAAAGCCCGTGGCACCGAGGCGAAGTCGGTGCGGAACCCGGCCGGGATCACGAACTCCTGGGAATCACCTTGATAGACGAGGGGTTCGACCACCCGCCAGAACTTGGCGTCGATCTCCTCGACAACCAGCCCGCTACCGACGAACGCCACGACCCGTTCCTCTCTGAACGCACAGCGCATGCCACCATTCTAGGTTTTTTCGGTACGCCAGTGCCGTCCCGCGGGCAACGGTTCGGACAACGCTCAGCGGCGGGGACGAGTCTCCGGCATCGAACCGGAACCGGCCTCGGGGGCCGGTTCGTAGCCACGGTAAGGCATCGGGGCGCCGGCCGCCGGGTACGACGCGGCACCATAGGGTCCGAACGCCCCTGCCGGGTCGAACGATCCGGCAGGCACGGCGGTGTCGTTGCCCAGGTCCTCCGCGGAATTCAACGCGGCGAGGAACAACACGAGCAGTGACGCGATCAGCGGCTGCACGATCAGCGCGAGCCAGGTGCCGACCTCCGTCGGCAGTTCGACGATCTGCCCCAGCGGTGGATCGTCGGGCCGCGGATGCGCCCACTCGGCGACCTGTTCACCGAGCCGCGCCATCACGACGGCACCGACGAGCGAGCCGAGCAGCAGGCCGACGGGCAGCAACGGCCCGCGCGCCGCGCGCCACCGCCAGGCGGCGACCGCGCTCAGCAAGCCGACGACGGCCGCCAAGCACACGAACATCGCCACCGCGTCGAATTGGTGCATGCTCTCCCCGGTCAAGACGGCGCCGCGGCCGGGCTCGACCACGAACAGCTGCTCGGTCGGCGCGAGCAGCCCCCACCCGACGCCGACGACCGCACTGACCAGCACCACCGCCAGCGCGATCACCGCGGCCGCGCGCGCCTCGTTCCGCAGCCCACCCCGCAGCGCCTGCACTAGCGGCGTTCCAGACTGGTCGCGTCGATCACCCCGTGCCGGGAGCACTTGGCCCACCAGCCGTCGGGGCTCACCTGCACGACCATCCGGCGACCGCACTGCTCGCAGAAGCGCGGCGGCTCCAGGCCGAGCGCGGCGGCCGTTGGCACGGCGTCGTCGAGGCCGGGCACGATCCGTTTGCCGGTGAACGGGTTGTAGCGCTCGTCCATGGGCAAGACATTACTCATGGGGGCGTTCAGAGGGTTTCGTTGAGCGCCTTGATCGGCATCTTCAACTCGCCGAGCAGATCGAGATCCGCCTCGGCCGGCCTGCCGAGGGTGGTCAGGTAGTTGCCGACGATGACGGCGTTGATACCGCCGAGGATGCCCTGCTTGGCACCGAGGTCGCCGAGGGTGATCTCGCGACCGCCCGCGAAGCGAAGGATGGTGCGCGGCAACGCAAGGCGGAACGCGGCGACCGCGCGCAGCGCGTCGGCGGCGGGCAGCACCTCGAGGTCGCCGAAGGGCGTGCCGGGGCGCGGGTTGAGGAAGTTCAGCGGCACCTCGTCGGGCTCCAGCTCGGCCAGGTTCGCCGCGAATTCCGCGCGCTGCTCCAGGGTTTCGCCCATGCCGAGGATGCCGCCGCAGCAGACCTCCATGCCCGCCTCGCGAACCATACGCAGCGTGTCCCAGCGCTCTTCCCAGGTGTGGGTGGTGACCACGTTCGGGAAGTGCGAGCGCGAGGTTTCCAGGTTGTGGTTGTAGCGGTGCACGCCCATGGCCGCGAGCTGGTCGACCTGCTCCTGGGTGAGCATGCCCAGCGAGCACGCCACCTGGATGTCCACCTCGTTGCGGATCGCCTCGACGCCGGCCGCGACCTGGGCCATCAGCCGCTCGTCCGGCCCGCGCACGGCGGCCACGATGCAGAACTCGGTGGCACCGGTCTTCGCGGTCTGCTTGGCCGCCTCGACCAGGCTGGGGATGTCGAGCCAGGCCGCGCGCACCGGCGACTGGAACAGGCCGGACTGCGAGCAGAAGTGGCAGTCCTCGGGGCAGCCGCCGGTCTTCAGGCTGATGATGCCCTCGACCTCGACCTCAGGGCCGCACCACTTCATCCGCACGTCGTGTGCCAAGGCCAGCAGTTCTTCGAGGTGCTCGTCGCCGAGGCGGAGCACCTCCAGGGTCTGTTCCTGGGTCAGTCCTTCGCCGCGATCGAGCACTTGCGCGCGGGCGAGCTCCAGAATGGACAGGTCAACGGGGGCCTGGGTCACTGCACGAATCCCTTCGTTCGGCCGAGGTGGCCGTGCAACTTGAACGGTGTTCAGGCTAGGGTAGCCGGGACAGTGAGTCAAAACACTGCGGGACGGATGATCGACCGTGCCGTAGCTCTCATCGACCACCGCGGCGCACCGTCGATCGACCGCGAGGCGGTAATCTGCGTAACCACGAAGGGGCTCGCGGCGTCCCGACGGACAGGGAAGGAAATCGGGTGCAACTGCACAGAGCGGACGTGGTCGACGGTGCCATCGCGATCCTCGACCAGTACGGCCTCGCCGACCTGACCATGCGCCGCCTCGCCGGCTCGCTCCAGGTCCAGCCCGGGGCACTGTACTGGCACTTCCCCAACAAGCAGGCGCTGCTGGGCGCGGTCGCCGACAAGATCCTGCTGCCGATGGACGAGCCGATCGTCGCCACCGAATGGTCCGGCCAGATCAGCGAATTGGCGCACCGGCTGCGCGACTGCCTGCTCGCCTACCGCGACGGCGCCGAATTGGTCTCGGCCACTTACGCATCGCGGCTCACCACGAGCAAGGGCCGGGAACGCATGGCAGGCGCGGCCATTCGCGCGGGCATGCCGCGCCACGAAGCCGAGCTCAGCTCGTTCACCCTGCTGTACTACGTCCTCGGCCAGACCGTCGACGAACAGTCGAGGATGCAGATGGAGTCCGCGGGTGCCCTACCCGACGATGCGACCCCCCTCGACGAAACCCCCGACCCCACCGCCCGTTTCGACTTCGGCCTGCAACTGTTCATCGCAGGCGTCCGCCATCTGCTCGGCACACGGGTGCGCTGAGCCGCACACTCACGCCGGTTCGAACTGCTCAGCGCGGTGCCGCCGCGGTCTTCTGCGCCCGGACCTGCTCCTGGTATTGCCGGATGAACGGCAGGATCTGCTGGTCGATCACCGTGTTGTATTCGACCGGGCGTTGCATCGGATTGGCGTGCCCGGTGTTTCGCGCCTGCACCACCGAGAGCGTGCCGTCGACACCACCGACCTGCTCGATCAAGACCTGGTGCGAGTACTCGACATCGACCACCCGGTCCCGGCTCGGGTCGCGCGGGCGGATGAAAACGATGGCGGGGCGCGACTTTCCGTCCACCGGAGCCGCCAGCGCCTTCAGATCGTTGGTCGCGCCGCCCGCCACGATCGCGGTGAACTGCGCCTCGATCAGCCCGTTGCTCGCCGCGTTGCGCGAGAAGATCTTCTCCCGCAACACCTCCCCCAGCACCACCCGCAGCTTGGCGAAGCGGATGCCGGGGGGCCTGCCATCACCGCCGTGCGAGACGAAGCGGTCGCGGCGCGCATAGGTCTCCACGGCCAGCCGCAGCAGGCGGCTCTCCCGCGCGCCGGGCAGCCAGCGCATCCAGCGCACCATGTCCTCGCCGCGACCGCGGCTCTCCGGGCGGACCGCGTTCAGGTCCACCGGTGTGCAGTCCAGGATCACCCCGGCCAGGCGCCGATCGCTGTCGAGGTGGATGTGTTTGGCGACCTCCAGTGCGATCACCCCGCCCATGCTGTGCCCGACCAGCACGATGTTCTTCAAGCCGGACAGCTCGGTGGCGCGCACGATCAGGTCGGCGATGACCTTGGTGTCGATACCTTCGTTGTCGTAGCGGATGGCCCAGACCACGCCCATCCCCCGCAGCGCGGGCAGGGCGGCGGCAGTCGCGCTGGCGTCCAGGCCGCCGAGACCGACCATGTCGACCACCACCGTGTCCCAGTCCTCGGGATCGGCGGGGGCGGCGACGGGCAGGATCGCGGGATCGGTGTGTGCGAGCCGGACCTGTTCGGGTTCTACGTCGTAGGTGAGGTACTGGGCGAAGACGACCAGTACGGCGGCCAGCAGTGCGACCACCCGCAGCACGGCGGACCTGGTCCGGCGCAACGTCTTCCACTCGTGCCACAGGCTGGTGTCCCGTAGCCGGGCTTTGCGTCGCGCGTCGTCCCAGTCCGCGACAGTGGACGGGTGCCGGTCATCGAACGGCGACATCCATCCCACTGTAGGTAAGGGTGTGGACTGCCGCCATTCCACTCTCGACCCCGCGGCGCCGCGAACCCGACCGAACGGTAGAGTTCTGCCGTCAACCTCGGCGGGTGCGGGAATTCGGTGTAATTCCGGAACGGTCGCGCCACTGTGATCGCCCTCACGGCGAAAGTCAGACCTCCCCTGCCGGGACAACTCTGGAGAGGCCGCGACTTGCCTGTGGAGCACCACCGAATCATGCACCGCTACGCCCGGCGCAGGCCGCGGCCGACCGTGGGCGCGGGGCGGGCATGACTCGTGTCCGCGCGGCGCTCGTCTTCCCCGTCCTCGGCGCCTTACTGATCTGCGCGATGATTCTCGCCACCGGCTTCGGCGCGGAAACCCTGCCCGTCTCTTCGGTATTGACGGTGCTGCGGCAGCGGATCGCCGGGCAGACGCCTACCGACTTCGGTCTGGACACCATCGTGTGGCAGCTGCGGGTGCCGCGCACCGTGCTCGCCGCGATCGTCGGCGCGGGGCTGGCGCTCGCCGGGGCGGCCATGCAGACCCTGGTGCGTAATCCGCTGGCCGACCCGTATCTGCTCGGCGTCTCGTCAGGTGCGGGCGTCGGCGCCGCCGCGGTGATCACTTCCGGGTTGTTCGCCGGGGCCGGCGTGTGGGCGTTGTCCGGCGGGGCGCTGGCCGGGGCGTTCGTCGCGGCGGGGCTGGTGTTCCTGATCGCGGTGCTGCAGGGTGGGCTGACGCCGCTGCGGCTGGTGCTCACCGGCACCGTGCTCGGCTCCGGGTTCGCCGCGTTGAGCAGCTATCTCATCTTCCGCCGCCCGGATCCGTCGCATGCCCAGGCGGTGCTGTTCTGGCTGCTCGGCAGCCTCGCGGGCGCCGACTGGACGCGAATCGCGTTGCCGCTGAGCGTGGTCGTGCTGGCAGGTGTCGCGCTGCTCAGCGCGAGCGGCTGGCTCGACGCGCTGACCGTCGGCGGCGACACCGCCGCCGCGCTGGGCGTTCCCGTCAAAGAGCTGCGGATCGCGCTGTTCGTGCTGCTCGCGGTGCTGGTCGGCGTGCTCGTCGCGGTCTCCGGCGGCATCGGCTTCGTCGGGCTCGTCGTCCCGCACGCGGCCCGCCTGCTGGTCGGCCCGCGCCACCGCACTCTGTTACCCGCCTGCGCGCTCTGCGGCGCGCTGTTCCTCGTAGTGGCCGACGCCGCCACGCGAATCGTGGTTCGCCCCATCGAGATCCCCGTCGGAGTGCTCACCGGGCTCATCGGCGCACCGGCCTTCCTGATTCTGATGGGGCGACGGCGCTATCGGTTCGGCGAGTCATGAGCGGTAACAACATCACCCCGGACCGGACCGAGCCAGAGCTGAACGGGGCAGCCGATCATCACGTCTACGGCGGCGAGGATCCCGCCGGAAGCGACGTCATGCAAACCGCCGCCATCGCTGGCGCTGCACAGGGCATCGCCGAAACCGCCAGCACCGCTGGGGCATTAGAAGTGCACGCCCTCGCATGTGCGGCTGGGCGACGGACCGTCGTCGCCGACCTGAGCTTCAGCATCCAGGCCGGCGAGACGATCGGGATCGTCGGGCCGAACGGCGCTGGGAAGTCGACGCTGTTGCGAACTCTCGCCGGGGTGCGGCGGCCGGTGCGTGGCCGGGTAATGGTGAACGGCCAAGTGCTGCACGAGATGTCGTCGCGCCGACGGGCGCGCATGGTGGCAATGGTCGGGCAGGACGAACGCCCACCGGCCGACCTGCGCGCGGGCGAGGTAGTGGCACTGGGCTTGACCCCGTACCTGCCGCCGTGGGGTGCCGGTTCGCCGCTGGAGCAGCAGGCCGTGCACGACGCGTTGGCCACGGTGGACCTGACCGGATTCGCCGACCGGCCGGTTCATCGGCTCTCCGGCGGTGAACGCCAGCGAGTGCTGCTCGCCCGCGCGCTCGTGCAAAACACCCCGGTCCTGCTGCTGGACGAACCGACGAATCACCTGGACATCACCCACCGGCTCGAACTCCTCGCCCTGACCCGCACACTGCGACGGACCGTCATCATGGCGCTGCACGATCTGACCCTGGCAGATCGCTACTGCGACCGAATCCTCGTGCTACACAACGGCGTCGCCCACCCCCTCGCCGCGCCGGCCGTCGCCCTCGCGCCCGAGGTCGTCGACGCGGTGTTCGGCGTCCGCGCCCTGCGCGTCCCGCATCCCGACACCGGCGAGCCCCACCTCCTGATCACGCCCCGCTAGGCGGCCCCATGACCGAACCGTTGAATACCTTTGAGAGGCGAATCTATGAAGCACACTCTGCGAGTGCTGGTAGCGGTCACACTGGCCGCGGCCGTGGCCGGGTGTAGTACGCAGAACACGGCGGCCGGGGACCTCACCATCCGCAATTGCGATGTGGACGTGCGGTTTCCGGCTCTCGCGCAACGGTTGTTCGTCAACGACGGGAATCTGATCTCGATGGCGCTCGCGCTCGGGGCACAGGACCAGGTGGTCGCGGTATCGAGTGTGCAGCGGGACGCCGATACGTTGCGCAGGCACTACGGACCGGTCGTCGACCAGCTGAAGTCTGTTGCGCCCGAATACCCTTCGCGCGAGACCGTGCTGGCGCAGGGTCCCGACGTGATGGTCGCGGGCTGGAGCTACGGCTACGACGAGGCCAAGAACCTGACCCCGGACTCGTTGAGCAAGGCCGGGATCGCGGCCTACACCCTCACCGAGAGCTGCCGTCAGCGCAACGGCGAACGCCCCCGCGGCATCGTCGAGCCGTGGACGGCCTTGCGCACCGATCTCACCAACCTGGGCGCCATCACCGGCCGCGCCGACCGCGCCGCCGAGCTGACCGCCGACCTGGATCGACGCCTGGCAGCGCTGAGCGCCGCACCGCAGGCCGAGCGCAAGCCGACCATCTTCCTGTTCGACAGCGCCACCGACTCCCTCATGTCCAGCGGCAGTTTCGGTGCGCCCCAGGCGATCCTGGACGCCGCCGGTGGTCACAACGCGCTCAGCGACGTGGCCGACACCTGGACCAGGGTGTCCTGGGAGCGCCTGGCCGCCGCGGACCCCGACGCCATCATGTTCGTCGACTACCCGCCGCAGACCTTCGCCCAGAAGGTCGAGGCCCTGCGCGCCAAGCCGGGCATCAACCAGCTCCGTGCCGTCACCGAGGGCCGCTTCCTCAACCTCCCGTACGCCATGTGGACCAGCGGCCCGCTCAATATCGACGCCGCCGAACAGATTCGTAAGCAACTCGAACACTGGAACCTGGTCCCCGCCTCCAGCATTCAGCCCAGGGCCGACGACGCCCTCCGCTGATGCCGACGCACCGGCGCGGCCCGGCGCCGGTGCGCTCGGATCAGCGTCAGGTGAACGGTGACCAGCCGGGAGTGAACCAGCCGGGTGCCGCGGCGGTGAAACGGTCGCGGCTCCATGAGCCCGCGCCTTCGGGGACCGCACCGACCAGGTCGATGCCGGTGACGCGCGGTAGGTCGACGCGGTTGCACGTCGCCGCGAGGTCGGGCTCGGCAGGCCAGGAGCCGATCACCACACCGGCACAGCGCACGCCCGCCGAATGCAGGGCGCGCGTGGTCAATTCGGTGTGGTTGAGGGTGCCGAGGCCCGCGGCGGTCACCAGCAGCACCGGCGCGTCGAGCTTTTGGGCGAGATCGAGCAGGGTGAAATCACCGAGCCGGACCAGTAGCCCGCCAGCGCCCTCCACCAAGGTGAGCTCGGCATCGTCGAGTGCCGCTATGCCCGCTACGGTTTCGGCCATGGTCAGCTCGGGCAGTCCCGCGCGACGGGCGGCGGTATCGGGCGCGAGCGGATCCGGGTAACGCGCCAGTTCCGATGTCCGGGTGACGCCGCTGAGCCGTTCGATCTCGGCGAGATCGCCGGGTTCACCTGCGGCTACACCGGTTTGACCCGGTTTGCAGACCGCGACCGACCGGCCTGCAACCAGCGCGGCCGCCGCGACGGCCGCGGTGACCACGGTCTTGCCGACCTCCGTGGAAGTCCCGGTAACCAGCAGAACGCTCATACCGTCCTCCTTCGAGCTCCCACCGTTCCAGCAATGCTCATGCGCGCACCGCGTCGAACCCACGTGCCTGCGCCAGCGCCGCACCGAGAACCGTTGCGATGGTGTCGAGTTCGACGTCGGTCAGGTTGGCACGCGCGGTGAGCCGCAACCGCGAGGTACCCTCCGGCACCGACGGCGGACGGAAGCAGCCGACATCCAGGCCCTGCGCCCGGCAGGCTTGCGCGGCATCGAAGGCGACCTGTGCCTTGCCGAGCACCACCGACACCACCGCCGAATCCGGCGCAGGCACAGCGGCGATCCGCGCGATATCGGCGGCTCGCGCCAGCACCCGGCCCGCCAGTTCGGGTTCCCGGCGCAGCACCCGCAGCGCCGCGCGCGCCGCGCCGACGGCAGCGGGTGCGAGACCGGTGTCGAAGATGAAGGTGCGCGCGGCATCGATCAGATGCGCACGGACCCGCTCGCTGGCGAGCACCACACCGCCTTGTGCCGCAAGGGATTTCGATAAAGTCGCGGTGATCACCAGATCCGGCTCCCCGGCCAGTCCCAGCTCGTGCACCAGGCCCCGCCCACCCGCGCCTCGCACTCCGAGACCGTGCGCCTCGTCCACGATCAGTACCGCGCCCCGCGCCCGAGTCACCCGATGCAACGCCGCCAGCGGCGCGAGATCACCATCGGCACTGAACACCGAATCGGTGAGTACCAGCGCCCGCTCCTCGGTGCGCGCGGCAAGCAGACGGTCCACCGCGTCGACGTCCCGGTGCGCGGCGATCTCCACCCGCGCTCGCGACAGCCTGCACGCGTCGACGAGCGACGCGTGGCTGCCCGCATCGGAGACCACCAGCGCGCCGCGCCCCGCCAGCGCCGTGACCGCGCCGAGGTTGGCGGCGTACCCCGAGGCGAACACGAGTCCGGCTTCGGCACCGACGAATTCGGCGAGCTCGGTCTCCAGCAGCTCGTGCTCGGCGGTGGTGCCGGTGACGAGCCGGGAGCCGGTGGCGCCCGCTCCCCAGCGCCGCACCGCCTCGATCGCGCCGTCGATCACCTCGGGGTGGCGGACCAGCCCGAGATAGTCGTTGGAGGCCAGGTCGAGCGACGGCGAGCGCGCCGCGCGGGGACGAAGTTCACGCCGCAGTCCGGCGGCCACCCGCGCGGACGCGCGCTCGTCCAACCAACTCAATGGATCGGTAGTCACAGCTCCGGAGCATACTTGAACACCGTTCAGGAAGCATAGCCCCCAGCCACCCGATCACCCGGAGAACCAGTTCGGTGTATCGAAGCGAAACACCTCCCCCGGTGTCACCGTGCGCAGATCCCGCTCGAGTTGCGCCAGCCGGTCCGCGCCGAGCTGCCGCGCCCAGCGCTCATGGATCCGATCGAAGACCCGCGCGGACCGATCCAGCATGTCGACGGCGCGCGCGGTCAACGTGTAGACCTTGCGCCGCGCATCGGTCGGATCATGGCCGGGTCGCAGATAACCCAGCCGCTCGAGCGTCTCGATGTGCTTACCAGCGGCCTGTTTCGAGATACCGAGGGCGCGACCCAGGTCGGCGGCGGTGCACCCGTACGGCCCACCCACCCGGCCGACGGCCTGGAACAGGAAGCCGTGCATCGGCCGCAGTTCGGCGTGCCCGTGCTCGGCCAACTCGGCGTGCACCTCGTCGATGACGGCCCGAAAGCCGAGCAGCATCCGCAACGGCAGTTCGTATCCACCGGAATCACTTGACATATTGGACAACCTCGTTGACTATATGGACAACTTGATTGTCTATCTTACGGAGTGACCACGCATGACGCTCATCCAACACACCGAAACCCGCCGCACCGAAACCCCCGGCGGCGTGATGACCACCCTCGCCTCCCCCACACAGGGTGGCACCGCGCTCGCCCTCTGGCGGGTCGAGGTGCCCGCCGACAAGTCGGGCCCGGTCCACCTCATCGACACCGAACAGATCTGGACCGTCATCGCGGGCAGCCTCACCGTCGACCTCGACGGCACGAAAATCACTGCCGCCGAAGGCGATACGGTGATCTTGCCCGCCAACGCGCTGCGTCAGGTGCACACCGAGCATGGCTTCACGGCCATCGTCACGGCACAGGCGGGCGCCAAGGCGGGCGTGCCGGGCGGCGACACCATGGTGGTGCCGCCCTGGATCGCCTGAACCGTCCGGCGATCACGACTGGGCCGCGACCGCGGCGCGCATACCGGTCGTGATCGCCGCGATGTCCGCGTCGGTGCTGATGAACGGCGGCATGGTGTACACGAGATTCCGGAACGGCCGCAGCCATACCCCGGCACCGACGGCGGCATCGGTCGCGGTGCGCATATCCACCGGGCGGTCGAGTTCGACCACGCCGATCGCACCGAGCACTCGGGCCTCGACGACACGGGGCAACGCGCGCAACGGAGCAAGCCCCGCTTCGAGGCCCGCTTCGATCCGCGCCACGTCGCCGCGCCAGTCCCCGGCCGTCAGCAGTTCGAGGGAGGCGACGGCCACCGCACAGGCCAGCGGGTTACCCATGAACGTCGGCCCGTGCATCAAGCCGCCGTGCCCCGCGCTGATCGTCTCGGCGATCAACGCGGTGCACAGCGTGGCGGCCAAGGTGAGGTAGCCACCGGTCAAGGCCTTGCCGACACACATCACGTCCGGGCCGACCCCGACCTGATCGGCCGCGAAAAACGTTCCGGTGCGGCCGAATCCGGTAGCGATCTCATCGAAGACGAGCAGCACCCCGTGCTCGTCACACAGCCTGCGCAGATCGGTCAGGTAGCGCGGATGATGCCAGCGCATCCCGCCCGCGCCCTGCACGACGGGCTCGACGATCACCGCCGCGAGTTCGTCGGCGTCGGCGCCGATCAGCCGATCCAGCTCGGCCGCGTACTCCGGGCGGTAGTCGGCCGGCGGCATCGGCGCGAAGACCTGATCGACCAGGACGTCGGTCCACAGCGAGTGCATGCCGCCGGTCGGATCACACACGCTCATCGGCGTGAAGGTGTCGCCGTGATAGCCGCCGCGCCAGGTGAGCAGCCGCCGTTTTTCCGGGCGGCCGAGCGCGCGCCAATACTGCAGGCACATCTTCACCGCGACCTCGACCGACACCGAACCGGAGTCGCACAGGAACACTTTGTCCAGCCCGGCCGGCGTCGACTCGACGAGCAGTTCGGCCAGCCGTGCGGCGGGTTCGTGGGTCAGACCGCCGAACATCACGTGGCTCATCCGCTGCGACTGCGCCACCAGCGCGGCGTCGAGCACCGGGTGCCGGTAGCCGTGGATGGCGGCCCACCAGGAGCTCATGCCGTCGATCACCTCGCGGCCGTCGGCCAGCGTCAGCCGGGTGCCTCGGGCTTCGGCGACCACCAATGGTTCGGTGGTGGCCGGGAATCCGCCGTAGGGATGCCAGAGGTGTTTGGCGTCGATGGCGGCGATCTCGTCACGGGTCAGTGCCACAGCAATCCTCGCGGTCGAGCGACGACCCGCCCAGCGGACGGGCTTGAACGCCGTTCAAGTTACCACCGGAGCTGCGCGCGAGCGTCATCCGCGCGAATTCCCGACGCGCAACGGCCGTCCATGGTTATTCTTTGACTCAGTCAAAGACCGAGAGAGCACCGCAGGAACGGAGCCGTCGTGACCACAGTCGCCGCCACGGATATCGCCGCAGTCCGTGAGTTCAACCGCCGCTACACCAAGGTCATCGGCGTGCTCCGCGAAGGCCTACTGGACAGCGAGTATTCGCTGACCGAGGTCCGAATCCTGTTCGAGCTGGCCAACTCCGGCACCGCCGAGGTGGTAACCCTGCGCCGGACACTGGATCTCGACGCCGGCTACCTCAGCCGCATCCTGGCCCGTTTCGAGAGCGCGGGCCTGATCCAGCGCAACCGTTCCGGCAGCGACGGCCGCCGCCAAGAGGTCCGGCTCACCACCAAGGGCAAGGAGATCTTCGCCGTGCTCGACCAACGCTCCAGCGACGAGATCGGCTCCCTGCTCACCGCCAAACCACCCGCCGCCCGGGCCCGGCTGGTCACCGCGATGCGGACCATCCAGCAGATCCTGGACCGACCCGCCGACGCGGCGGCACCACCTTTCGCGATCCGGGCGCCGCGGCCCGGCGACTACGGCTGGGTCATCGAGCGGCACGCCCGGCTCTACACCGCCGAATACGGTTGGGACGGAACATATGAGGAGCTGATCGTGCGCATCGTCGCCGACTACCTCACCGCACACGACGAGCAGCGCGAGCGGGCCTGGATCGCCGAGTCCGGCGGCGAGCCGGTGGGCAGCGTCTTCTGCGTCGCCGAGAACGAGACCACCGCGCGGTTGCGACTGCTGCTGGTCGAGCCGAGCGCGCGCGGACTCGGCGTCGGGTCCGCGCTGGTCGAGGAGTGCCTGCGCTTCGCGACCGCCGCGGGTTACCGCGAGATGGTGCTGTGGACCAACGACGTCCTCACGGCGGCCCGGCACATCTATCAGCGAGCCGGTTTCGAGCTCGTCGAGGAGAGCCCGCACCACAGTTGGGGTGCGGATCTGATCGGCCAGACTTGGCGACGGTCGCTCGGTTAGCGCTGCCCGTCGCGCAGCAACGGCTTTGCGCTACCTCCGAAGTGGAGGCGCGGCCGTCGACCGACGGCAGACCGATCCCGCCATCAAGCCCCCGGTGGGATCGTCACTCCGCATCCTCGGCCGCCAGCACCTCGTTCACCGAGACCAGTGCTCGCCGCAGATCGACCAGCCCGTCCGCACCCAAACTTTCCGCGATCAGCCGCTCGATGCCCCGAATGCGTTGCGCCGCAACGCCGAGCGCGTTCTTACCGGCCGCGGTCAGCACAACCAGCCGTGCCCGCCGATCAGCGGGATCGACCTGCCGCTCCACCAAACCGCAGCGCTCCAGGTGCGTCACCAACTCCCCCATCGACTGCTGCGTCATGCCCGCCGACTCCGCCAGCGCGGTGATCCGCGAGCCCGCCGGATCGAGGTGACGAAAGACCGCATAGTGCGCCGGGCGTAGCTGATCATCGAGCCGCGCACGTAGCTCCCGGTTCAGCGCGCGCTCGTAAGCGGTGGTCGCCTGGCTCAGCAGTTTGAGCAACGTGGCGTTCGGATCGACCGTTGACATATTACGAAGGCTACCTTTATAACTTGAGTTATGGAAGACGGCACAACACTCACCTACCGCAACGGACATCAGGTCACCTTCGTTGCCAGGGGCGAGGACGAGCACGGCCCGTATCTGCGGCTACACCACCGACTGTCGCGAGCCGAACGGCAGGCGGGCCCGCATTGGCACCCGGTGCTGTCCGAGCGGTGGACCATTCGCGAAGGCCGCGCCCGCTACAAGATCGACGGCGTCGAGCTCGTCGCCGAGCCCGGCGACACCGTGACGGCTCCGGCCGGCGTCGTGCACGAGTTCTGGAGCGAGGCGCCCGACACCACGTTCGATCACGAGATCCGCCCGCCGCTGCGGCACTGGGAGATGTTCCAGCTCTGGCACAACCTGGACACGGCGGGCAAAACCACCCGGTCCCGAGTGCCACGCGACCCCCTCGCACTGGCATTGCTGTGGGATTACCAGGACGGCTACCTCGCCGGGATCCCGCGCTGGGCGCAGCGCGCCGTACTGGGCGGACTGGCCCGCCTAGCCGTCCGGCTCGGTTACGCACGGCGCTGGCTGGACACCTGACCGGGTCACCGCGGACCCGCCCGTCGCAACCGCCCCCGCCGAGTAGAACGCCGCTGCCGCTAATGTCGTTGCTATGGCTCAGCCCGACGCAGCGTCCGGTGACGCGACACCCCTCGGTGTGTGGCCCGGCACCGCCTACCCGCTGGGCGCGACCTACGACGGGGCAGGCACCAACTTCTCGGTGTTCTCCGAGGTTGCCGACGCCGTCGACCTGTGCCTGATCGCCGGGGACGGCACCGAGACCCGGATCCCGCTCGACGAGGTCGACGGCTATGTCTGGCATGCCTACCTGCCCGCGGTCGGTCCTGGTCAGCGCTACGGATTCCGGATACACGGCCCCTACGACCCGGAACACGGATTGCGTTGCGATCCGAGCAAATTCCTGCTCGACCCGTACGGCAAGGCCTTCGACGGCGAGTTCGGCAACGACCCCTCGCTGTACACGCACGGCCTGGACTCGCTCGGCCACACCATGGCTGGCGTGGTGATCAACCCGTACTTCGACTGGGGCACCGACCGCGCGCCGAACCGGCCGTACCACGAGACGGTGATCTACGAGGCGCACGTCAAGGGCATGACCGCCACCCACCCCGACATCCCGGAGGAGTTGCGCGGCACCTACTCCGGCATCGCGCATCCGGCGATCATCGAGCACCTGAAAGGCTTGGGCGTCACCGCGATCGAGCTGATGCCCGTGCACCAGTTCCTGCACGACACCGTGCTGCTCGACCAGGGCCTGCGAAACTACTGGGGCTACAACAGCTTCGGCTACCTCGCCCCGCACAACGAGTACGCCGCCATCAAGCGCGCCGACTCCGCGGTGACCGAGTTCAAGGCGATGGTGCGCGATCTGCACGCCGAGGGCATCGAGGTGATCCTCGACGTGGTCTACAACCACACCGCCGAGGGCAACCACCTCGGCCCGACCATCAACTTCCGCGGCATCGACAACGCCGCCTATTACCGCCTGCTCGACGACGACCCGTCGCACTACATGGACTACACCGGCACCGGCAACAGCCTTAACGTGCGGCACCCGCACACGCTGCAGCTGATCATGGACTCGCTGCGCTACTGGGTGCTGGACATGCACGTCGACGGCTTCCGCTTCGACCTGGCCGCCACCCTGGCTCGCGAGCTGCACGACGTCGACCGGCTGTCCGCGTTTTTCGATCTGGTGCAACAGGATCCGGTGATCAGCCAGGTGAAGCTGATCGCGGAGCCGTGGGACGTCGGCGAGGGCGGGTACCAGGTCGGCAACTTCCCCGGCCTGTGGACCGAGTGGAACGGCAAGTTCCGTGACACCGTGCGCGACTACTGGCGCGGCGAGCCCGCCACGTTGGGCGAGTTCGCTTCTCGGCTCACCGGATCCTCCGATCTGTACGAGGCGACCGGGCGCAGGCCCAGCGCGAGCATCAACTTCATCACCGCGCACGACGGCTTCACCCTGCGGGACCTGGTGTCCTACAACGAGAAACACAACGAGGCGAACGGCGAGGACAACCGCGACGGGGAGAGCTGGAACCGGTCGTGGAACTGCGGCGTCGAAGGCGACACCGACGACCAGGACATCCTCGCGCTGCGCGCCAGGCAGAGCCGCAACCTGCTGGCCACCCTCGTGCTCAGCCAGGGCGTGCCGATGCTCGCGCACGGCGACGAGATGGGCCGCACCCAGCACGGCAACAACAACGTCTACTGCCAGGATTCCCCGCTGGCCTGGATGGATTGGTCACTGATGCAACAGAATTCGGACCTGCTCGAATTCACCCGCAACGTGATCGCGTTGCGCACCGAGCACCCCGTCTTCCGGCGCCGTCGCTTCCTCGACGGCAGGCCGGTGCGGTCGAAGGACCGCGCCCGCGACATCGCCTGGCTCACCCCGGAAGGCGCGGAGATGACCACCGCGGACTGGGACAGCGGCTTCGGCAAATCGCTGACGGTGTTCCTCAACGGCAAGGGTATCCACGAACCCGACCCGCGCGGCCAGCCGATCACCGACGACTCGTTCCTGCTGTGCTTCAACGCGCACGACGAAGCCATGGACTTCACCTTGCCGAACGCCGACTACGGCACGCGGTGGGCGGTCGCACTGGACTGTTCGACACCGACCGGCCTGACCGAGGCGAGCTACCCCGCGTCGGCCACCGTCCCGGTCGAATCCCGGTGCCTGCTGGTGCTGCGCCACGCCGGATGACCCGACCGCCCATGACCACACCGGAATCCCCCGAGACCCACGTGACCGATCCGCTCTCGCTGCGCCGCACCACGGCCAGGCCGACGACGATCCGCAGCACCTACCGGCTCCAGCTCCGGCCCGACGCGCTGACCTTCAGCGACGCCCGCACCATCGCGGAATACCTACAGCAGCTGGGTATTTCGCACCTTTACCTGTCGCCGATCCTTACCGCGGCGCACGGCTCCAACCACGGCTACGACGTCACCGACCCCACCACGGTGTCGGCCGCGCTCGGCGGACCCGCCGGACTCAAGGCGCTCTCCGACGAGGTGCGCAGCCGCGGCATGGGATTGGTCGTCGACCTGGTGCCCAACCACGTCGGGGTGGCCGACCCTCGGCAGAACGCGTGGTGGTGGGACGTGCTGCGCAACGGCCGCGAATCCAGCTTCGCCCCCTACTTCGACATCGACTGGAGCCCGGGCAACGGCGCGGGCGGGCGCCTGGCGCTGCCGGTGCTGCAGAGCGAGAACGACCCGGCGGCGCTCACCGTCGACCGCTCCGGCCCGGAACCCATGCTGGCCCTGCATGATCTGCGCTTCCCCATCGCGCCGGGCACCGACGGCGACAACGCCCTGCGCATCCACGACAAGCAGCACTACCGGCTGGTGAGCTGGAAGGCCGGCGTGTGCACCTACCGCCGGTTCTTCGCGGTCAGCAGCCTGGCCGCGATCCGCCAGGAGGACAACGAGGTCTTCGAGGCCACCCATCGCGAGCTGGCGGCCTGGTGCGAGCACGACCTCATCGACGGCGTGCGGATCGACCACCCGGACGGATTGTCCTATCCCGCCGCCTATCTCGCGCGGGTGCGCAGGCTGATCGGCCCGAACCGGCTGCTGCTCGTGGAGAAGATCCTGGCCAACCGGGAGCCGCTGGACCCGACCCTGCCGGTCGACGGCACCACTGGCTACGACGCGCTGGCCGATCTCGGCAACGTGCTCATCAAGCCGGAGGGTGAGCAGGCGCTGACCGAGCTGTCCAAGAAGCTGGCCGGTCACGGCAGCGACCGCGCCTGGATCGGGGAGACCGAGCACCGGATCAAGCGGGCGGTCGCGGAAAACCTGCTCGCGCCGGAGATCCGGCGCCTGGTCGCGGCGATCAAGCGGGACGGCGGCGCGGAGAGCTTCGACACCATGGCGATGACCAACGCCACCATCGAGGTGCTCGCGTTCATGCCGGTGTACCGGGCCGACTACGCGCCGCTGGCCGGTATGGCGGGCGCCGTCATCGCCGAGGTGGAGCGGCGCAACAGCGAACTCACCGCGCCGCTCGCGGTGCTGGTCGCCGCGCTGGCCGCGGACGGCGAAGCGGCCGTGCGGTTCAGCCAGGTCTGTGGCGCGGTCACCGCGAAGGCGGTGGAGGACACCATGTTCTATCAGGCCGCCCGGCTGGTCTCGCTGCAGGAGGTCGGCGGCAATCCAGCCCGATTCGGCCACTCGCTCAACGAGTTCCATCTGTCCAACAGCGAGCGCGCGCATCGGTGGCCCGCCACCATGACGACGTTGTCCACCCACGACACCAAGCGCGGCGAGGACGTGCGCGCCCGCATCGGCGTGCTCTCCCAGGTCGCCGACACCTGGGCGCACTGCGTCGAGGCGTGGGACGAGGCGGCACCCGGCCCGGACGGCGCGACCACCTTGTTCCTGTTGCAGAACATGTTCGGCGTGTGGCCCGCCGACGGCAGGCCCGCCGCGTCCGTCCCCGGCCTGCGCGAGCGGCTGCACCTGTTCGCCGAGAAGGCGATTCGCGAAGCGGGCACCAAGACCTCCTGGGAGGAGCCGGACGCCGAGTTCGAGTCGGCGGTGCACAGCTGGATCGACACGGTGATCGACGGCCCGGTCGGCAGCGAGCTCGGCGACCTGGTGCACGAGCTGGCGCCGCACGCCTGGTCGGATGCGTTGTCGCAGAAGCTGCTCCAGCTCTGCGGGCCGGGTATCCCGGACATCTATCAGGGCTGCGAGTTGTGGGAAGACTCCCTTGTCGACCCGGACAACCGCCGCCCGGTGGACTTCACGATTCGCATCGGCATGCTGCAATCGCTCACCGGCACACCGGCATTGGACACCACCGGCGCGGCGAAGATGTGGATCGTCGCCTACGCGCTGTGGTTGCGCAGGGAGCGCCCCGACTGCTTTGTCGGGGGCACCTACCTGCCGCTGTTCGCCACCGGCGAGCAGGCGGGCAGGTTGGTGTCCTACGCCAGGGGCCGCGTCGGTGCGGCCCCTGAAGTGATCGTCGCGACCACCCGGCACAGTCTCGGCCTCGCCGAAACCGGTTGGGGCGACACGACCCTCGACCTACCGCAGGGCACCTGGACGGACCGGCTGACCGGTCACACCTTCCAGGGCCGAGCACGGCTCGAGAAGCTCTTCGGCCTGCTGCCCGTCGCACTGCTCGTGCGCTGAGACCGGGCTGACCTTCTCCAGCAGCTCCTCGGGGAACATGCCGCCAAGCTGCGCGCGCCAGCGGCGCAGATTGGGCGGGTCGTAGCCCTCTTTCTCGTTGACCAGCGAGGCGAGCCGGATGCCCTGCTCGTGCCCGTTGGCGAGCTTGCGCCAGGAGTCCAGGTAGAACCGCGGGCTGCGCGGATTACGCAGTGTGCGCACCACATTCAACAGGCGGTAGGCGGGCTTCAGCGACGGATGCGGCCACATGTGGCGTTCGCCGAGTGCCCGGCAGCCCTCGGACAGTTTGTCCAGCCGGTGGCGGTCGAAGGCGAGCCCGACGGACTCGGCTTCGCGCACCATCCAGCGCAGCGTGATGTCGGAGAGCCCGCATTCCTTGTGCCCGCCACCGACGTCGCTGTGCGCGCCCTCGAACCACACCTGCTTGACCCGCTGGAAACCCCTGCGGTACTTCACATCCGGTACCACCGGCACCTCCCACAGGCACGGCTCGAAATTGCGCCGCCGCTCGTCGATGGCCAGGGCCTGCCTGGCGCAGTGCACGCTCGGGCCCAGCTTGACGTCGTGGAACTTGTAGCGCAGCGAGGTCACGCCAGGCACGCCGAGCGCGCCGACGGTGTCGAAGACGCCGAGGAAATTGATCTTGGGTGCCTGCCGGTGGCAGTTCTCTTCGCGGAACTGCTTCCACCGCGCCGGAATCGTGCCGTCCGGCGGCGGCACCTCACGGTAGATCTTCAGCGCGTCCGGATACTTGCCGCCGATCATCGCCTCCGGCGTCAGGATGCCGACGCGATCGATCAGGCTGGCCAAGCTGCGTGCGGTGAACGCGCCGCGGCTGAAGCCGAAGATATAGATCTCGTCGCCCGGCTCCCAGTTCAGGGCGAGGTGCCAGTACGCGGACGACAGGTTCGCCTGCAGCCCGAGGCCGAACGCGCCACCCATCACCCGGTCGGCGAGGAAGCCGCGGGCGCCGGGGCCGGACACATAGGTGACCCACTGCTGGATCTTGTCCCCCATCGGACCGGGCGCGTCGAACCGGATCGTCTGCGCGATCTTGATGATGTTCGAGACCGTGCCGCTCGACTCTGCTTTCCAAGTGCCGTCACAACACACAACCAGGCGTTTCATGAACCAAATCCTCCCGCCGGCCTCCTGCGGAAACCCGCGTACTCGACTACTCGAATCATCGAGTGCGCCTGCGGCAGCGTTAATGAACAGCGCTTGTTTCAATCAGGTAGAGCCGGGACGAGAAGAGGGTTTTACCTGGTCAGAGCCAGGTAGGATCGCCGAAAACCGCCCCGGAATCGTCGACCTCGGGCGATTTGTATTCGACGTAAGCATATTGGCGGATGGTGACCGGGCCGGTGCACGAATTCACCTTGATGTGGAAGTCGCGGAAACTGAGCTGGATCAGCTTGCCGGGAATCATGTCTTTTTCCGCGATCGCGACTTCGCCGACGTCGCCGGGTGCGAGATTCAAGGTGGCGACCGGGTTCGGGTTGAAGCTCGGCTGCTGCCCGATGACGACATCGGGCGTCGCGCCGAGGGTGCCCGCGCCGATGGTGACCGCGCAACCCACGTGGTAGCCGACCCGCAGCTTGCCCGCCGTCGCACCGTCGACCAGACCGTAGGCGATCGAACTGACCAGCGCCTCCCGGGTGGTCGCCATGAAGTTCAGCGGCGGAATCCGGTAGATATGCTCCTCCCGGCTGCCGATGAAGAACTTCTTCGAGCTGCCCGGCGGGGTGAACGACTTCTCGTGCGGGGGCATGCTGATGATCTCGGCGTCCGCGGCCGGCGCCAGCGCGGCCACGGACGCGGCCGCCACCACGACGCCCGTCAGTGACCGGACGGCCCTTTTTACATTCGACGCCATAGCCCAGACCTTAGTAGCCGCTGGCTATATCTCCGGTGTACGACACGACGGGAGGACGCCTCGAACGTCACGCTCGACACCGACCCCTGATCATTCGTCCAGCAGACGGTTACGGTGTGCACATGCTCCAAGGAAGAGAAGCCGAACAAATCCGGATAGATCGGCTTCTCGCTGCGGCCCGCGACGGCCGCAGCGCCGCGCTGGTGCTGCGCGGCGAACCGGGCATCGGCAAGACGGCGCTGCTGGATTACGCGGCCGCGCAGGGCCTTCCGACGGTGCGCAGCGCGGGCATCGAATCCGAGGCCGAATTACCTTTTGCCGGACTGCATCTGCTGGTCCGGCCGGGGATCCAATTGCTCGACAGGCTGCCCGACCGGCAGCGTGACGCACTGCGCGGCGCTTTCGGTCTGGCCGAGCACGACCCGGCCGACCGCATGCTCATCGGGCTCGCCGTGCTGTCGCTGCTGGCCGAGGAGGCGGCCGACGGCCCGCTGCTCTGCCTGATCGATGACGCGCACTGGCTCGACCGCGCGACGGCGGAGACGCTGCTGTTCGCGGCGCGACGCCTCGACGCCGAGGGCGTGGTGATGATCTTCGCGACCCGGACCGGTGCTGCCGAGTTCCCCGCCCCCGGCCTGCCCGAACTCGTGCTGCCAGGGCTGCGGCCGGAAGCGGCGGCGGTGCTGGTTGACCGGCACGGCCCCGATCTGGCACCGGCGCTGCGGTACCGGCTGCTCGCCGAGTCGGCGGGCAACCCGCTTGCCCTGCTTGAACTTCCGGCGGTACTGGCCGCTGAGGCGCCGGACGCCGGGCTGAGCCCGCTGCCGCTGACCCAGCGCCTGCAGGTCGCCTTCCATGGTCGGGCGAGCAAGCTCCCGCCGCCGACCAGGACGCTGCTGTTGGTCGCGGCCGCGGCGGGCACCGCGGAACTGGCGACCACGCTGCGGGCCGCCGCCGCGCTCGGCGCTCAGCTCGCCGACCTGCAACCCGCCGAGGACGCGGGCTTGGTACACAGCGACGGACGCACACTCACCTTCCGGCACCCGCTGCTGCGGTCGGCCGTGTACCAGGGCGCCCCACTGACCCAGCGCCTCGCCGTGCACGGCGCGCTGGCCGAGGCGTCGACCGGGCCGGAGAACGCCGATCTGCGCGCGTGGCATCTGGCCGCGGCGGCGACCGGCCCCGACGAGGCGACCGCGACGGCGCTGGAGGACACCGCCGACCGCGCGCGCAGCCGCTCCGGATACTCCGGTGCCGTCACCGCCTACGAGCGGGCGGCCGGGTTGAGCACCGACGCGGCGGCCCGGCTGCGCCGACTGGTGCTGGCCGCCGAAACGGCAGGCGAGGCCGGGCAATTGAGCCGGGCGCGCACGTTGGCCGAGCGGGCCGGCGCGCAGACCACCGATACCCTGCTGACCGCCCGCCTGCGCCTGGTCCTGGCGAGCGCGGAGTTCGGCGTCGGCAAACCGCGCGCGGCGCACGAATTGCTGATGGCCGCAGCGGATTCGGTGCGGACAAGCGATCCCGAGCGGGCGGCCCGCATTCTGTTCCAGGCCGTGCACACCGCGTGGTATCTCGGCGGGGCCGAATTGGCAGACGTGGCAACCGCATTGACGGCGCTGTCGCTGCCGGACGACGAACCCCTCACCCCGATCATCGGTTACGTGGTCGCGGCCATGCACGGCCGGTTCACCGTCGACCTGCGCGTGGCCGCCGCCGAGGCGTGCCGTCGAGGCGTCGACACGCCGCGCGATCTCGTGCAGATGTGCGGTACCGGGCTGGTGGTCGGTCAAGACGAGCAGGTCACCGAGCTCGCACAGACGCTCATCGCGCAATGCCGCGATCAGGGCCGGATCGCGCTGCTGCCCACGTTGCTGTTCTTCCGCGCCGAGGCCGAGGTGTTCCTCGGCAGGCACCAGGAGGCACGGGTCGCCGCGACGGAGGGGTTGCGCATTGCCGAGGACATCGGGCAAGGGCAGTGGATAAGTCAGCAGTCGACGTTCCTCGCCTATCTCGCCGCGCTCGAAGGCCGCGGGGAGCAATGCCGCGAGCTGGTCGATCGCGCGCAGGCCGAGGAGTTCGGCGGCGCGGCGGCGGCCGGTGCGCAGTGGTCGTACTGGGCGCTCGGCATGCTCGACCTCGGTCTCGGCCAGGTCGACAGCGCGCTGTCCCGGCTGGCAGCGGCGAACAACGAGCCGATCCGGCATCAGGTGACCGGGTTACGCGCGGTACCGGATCTGATCGAGGCGGCGGTGCGGATGGGTAAGCCGGAACGGGCGCAAGACGCGCTGGACCGGCTCGAGAACTGGGCCGCGGCCGCCCAACAGGGCTGGGTGGAAGCACTGGCCTGCCGCTGCCGGGCGTTGATCGACGAAGCCGATGCCGAGCGGCACTACCTCGCGGCGCTGCGGCTCGGCGGGCGGCCTTTCGAACATGCCAGAACTCAACTCCTGTACGGCGAATGGTTGCGCCGCAATCGACGCAAGGCCGACGCGCGGATCCAGCTGCAGCCCGCGCTGGAGGCCTTCGAGCGGCTCGACGCCGGTCCATGGGCCGAGCGGGCCCGCACCGAGCTCGGCGCGCTCGGCGTCGGAACGGCAGCGCGGCCCGCGCACGGCGTGCTCGGCTCGCTGACGCCGCAGGAGCTGCAAATCGTGCGACTTGCGGCACAGGGAATGTCCAATCGGGACATCGCCGCGCAGCTGTTTCTCAGCCCGCGCACCGTCGGACATCACCTGTACAAGGCGTATCCGAAGCTGGGTGTGGTGTCGCGGGGCGAGCTCGCCGAGCTACCGCTCGACGCGGATTAGCGCTCGGCGCGCCCGGCCGAGCGGCGCGCAACGGCCAAGCCGACGACCCAGCGGGTCGCGCCGACCGCGGCGGCGATCAGCACTGCCACCTGCGGCGATCCGGTGATCAGCGCAAGAATCAGACAGGTCACCAGCCCGGCGGCCAGCGCCTCGAGCTTGTAGAGCGGCCACGCGCTGCCCGCGATGTCGATCGTCGCGGAGCGGGCCGGCGGGTGAACAACTGCCATCCAGTAAGGATATACGCACGACGAAGTTCGGTCCACCGAACTTCGATGTCTCGGGGAACACAGTCGGGCGCGGCTACGATCGACTCTTATGCCACTGACAGGAGAATACGAACCGAGCCCGTCCGCCCAGGCACGCCAGCAGGTCGAAACGTATGAGAACTCCGGCGGCACCAAGGGCACCACGATGCAGGGCAAGCCGGTCATCCTGCTCACCACCAAGGGTGCGAAGTCCGGCAAGCTGCGCAAGACCCCGCTGATGCGGGTGGAGCACAACGGCGAGTACGCGGTGGTCGCCTCGCTGGGCGGCGCACCGAAGAATCCCGTCTGGTACTACAACATCAAGGCCGAACCGCACGTGGAACTGCGCGACGGCCCGGTGAACAAGGACTACACCGCGCGCGAGGTCTTCGGTGACGAGCGCCAGCTGTGGTGGGACCGGGCCACCGAGGTCTGGCCCGACTACATCGAATACACCAAGAAGACGGATCGGACCATCCCCGTCTTCGTGCTGACCCCGCGGGACTGACAGCAGCTTCCGCGCAGCACCGCCACCCGCCGCACCAGCCCGACGCGGCGGGTGGCAGCATATTTCGGGTGTCCAATCCGCTTGATGTCATCGACGCACTGTCCGCTTCTCGTCCCGCGCTGAGCGCGGACGAGATCGACGCTGCCGCCAAGCGAATTGCCGACATTATCGAGCCGACTCCGCTGCAACGCAGCGAGCGGCTCTCGCGGCTCACCGGAGCGAACGTCTACCTCAAGCGCGAGGACCTTTCCGCGGTCCGCTCCTACAAGCTGCGCGGCGCCTACAACCTGGTGGTGCAGCTGACCGCGAACGAACGCGCGGCCGGCGTCGTCGCAGCCAGCGCGGGCAACCACGCGCAAGGTGTCGCGTTCGCCTGCCACGCGATGGGCATCAAGTGCCGCATCTACGTGCCCACCACCACGCCCAAGCAGAAGCGCGACCGGATCCGGGTACACGGCGGCGAATTCGTGCAACTGATCGCGGTCGGCGAGACCTACGACGCCGCTGCCGCGGCCGCCGCCGCCGATGTCGAGCGCACCGGCGCCACCATGGTGCCGCCGTTCGACGACGTGCGCACCGCGGCCGGGCAGGGCACCATCGCCCTGGAGATCCTCGAGCAGCTCGGCACCTCGCCCGATCTGGTGGTCGTCCCGGTGGGCGGCGGCGGCTGCCTGGCCGGCGTCGGCACCTACCTGCGGGAACGGTCGCCGCGCACCGCCATCCTCGGCGTGGAACCGGCCGGAGCGGCCTCGATGACCGCCGCGCTGGTCGCGGGCGGGCCGGTGACGCTGCCGGAGATCGACCCGTTCGTCGACGGTGCCGCGGTACGCCGGATCGGCGCGGTGCCCTTCACTGCGATCGCCGGGTTCGGTGGCCGGGTGGTCTCGCACGCTTCGTTGCCGTTACTGACCACCACCGAGTCCCCCAGCGGCGCAGGCTCTTTCCGGATGATGCAGGTCGACGAGGGTGCCATCTGCACCACCATGCTCGACCTGTACCAGAACGAAGGCATCATCGCCGAACCCGCCGGCGCGCTGGCGGTTACGGCGCTCAGCGAGCTGGCGGTGGACCCCGGATCGACGGTGGTGTGCCTCGTCTCCGGCGGCAACAACGACGTGTCGCGCTACGGCGAGATCATCGAGCGCTCACTGGTGCACCGCGGCCTGAAACACTATTTCCTGGTGGACTTCCCGCAGGAGCCTGGCGCGCTGCGGCGCTTCCTGGACGAGGTGCTCGGACCCGACGACGACATCACCATGTTCGAGTACGTCAAGCGGAACAACCGCGAGACCGGCTCGGCGCTGGTGGGTATCGAGCTCGGGGCGCCGGAGGGGCTGGCCGCGCTGCTGGAGCGGATGGCCGAGTCGCCGATCCAGTGCGAGCGGCTGGAGCCGGGCTCCCCGGCTTACCGCTATCTGACCTGAGTTACGCCGCCGCCTCGCGCGTCGCCTCCATCGGGACGCGCCTGGTGGCGCGCAGGCAGTTCAGTACCAGCGGCAGCAGCCAGAAGGCGGCGGACTGGTCGTAGGACAGCTGGGCGGCCGAGAGCCGGTTGTGCACGAAGCCGACCGAGAGGCCGAGCCGCGGTTCGGCCCAGCCGAAGGAGCCACCGAGGCCGATATGGCCGAATCCGGCGCGAGCACCCGGCATCGGCAGCGAGTGGTAGCCCAGCCGCCACATCATCGGCGCGTAGAACAGGGCGCTGTCGAGCCGGTAGGTCTGAATACGGCGCACTGCCTTGATGGTTCGCGGGCTCAGGTACGAACGTCCCTCCACCACACCGTCGTTCGCGAGCGCGCCGTACATGGTGGCCAGCGCAGGGGCGGTGCAGACGCCGTTGCCCGCGCCCAACTCGGTCCGCAGGATCGGCGGATCTTCGCCCTCCAGAATGGTTTCCAGGCCGGGCAGGAACAGGCAGCGCGTCGCGGCGCCGAGGGCGCCGGGAATCAGGTGGCTGCGGCCGAGCACCAATGCGCCGACCGGCTTTCCGATCAAACTCAGCTGGGAACCCGCCAACGGTGCGTAGGTGGTCTGCGCGGAAGACGGTGGGCTGCCGAGGTGAATGCCGTCGATACCGAGCGGTTCGGCGACCTCCGTGCGGAACAGCTCCGCCATCCCGCGGCCGGTGATCGCGCGGGCCAGGCCCGCCATCAGCCAGCCGAAGGTGAGCGCGTGGTAGGCCGGAACCCCGAGCAGGCGATCGGGTTTCGCGGCGGCGAGGCGCTGCTCCATCAGTTCGTGGTCGAGCACGTCGTGCATGCCGGTGGCGAGCGGGGCGAGGGCGGACAGGCCCGCGCTGTGCGTCATCGCTTGGCGCACGGTGATTTTGCTCTTGCCGTTGGCGCCGAACTCCGGCCAGTACTCGGCGACCGGTGCGGCGTAGTCGATCAGCCCTCGGTCGGCGAGCCGATGGATGACGGTGGCGGTGATGCCCTTCGTCGCGGAGAAGATGATCGAGCCGGTGTCCTTGGTCCACGGGGTGCGGCCGCCGGATCCGGTCCAGATGTCGAGCAGCGGCTCACCGTGCAGGTGCACCGCCAGCGCGCCGCCCGCGCCGCGGCGGTGTCCGAAGGTCCTGGCGAAAGCGCGTACCAGCGGGGCGAATTCGGCGGCGGCACTGCCACCCATTCCGGACGGGATCGGCGCTAGATCCCCCGAAGCGTCGTTGCTCATCTTTCTACGGTAATGGCGGCGGTCCCGCCCGGCAACGTATCTGTCTCGGACAGTGCGGTATCGTGACTTTCCCGCAATCGCCTGCAGTGCCCGGTGTGCGGATGTCGACGGCCGCGAGCCGGTTCCGTTATCCGTCCGCGAGGATCGCGAACGAGTGAGCGGGAATCGTTGTCGCCGAGGGGCCTTCGGTCGGCGGCTCCCACGACAGCAGCGAGAAACCGGTGACCGGCACGCTGACCTGGTCTTCGGACAGATTGCACACCAGCTTCAGCGCGCCACGATGCACGACGATCCAGCGGGCGCTCTCGTCGTAGTCGACCGAGATATGCGACAGCCACGGGTCGGTGAGTTCCGGGCGCTGCCCGCGCAGGGCGAGCAGCTTGCGGTAGCAGGACAGTAACCGGAGGTGGCGGGATTCCTCGAGCTCGGCCCAGTCCAGTTTCGAGCGCAGGAACGTCGCCGGGTCCTGCGGGTCGGGTACCTTTTCGGCGCTCCAGCCGTGGTCGGCGAACTCGGCTTTGCGGCCGTCCGCGGTGGCGGCGGCGATCACCGGGTCGGTGTGCGAGGTGAAGAACTGGAACGGGGTGCGTGCGCCCCACTCCTCCCCCATGAACAGCATGGGTGTGTAGGGCGAGCACAGGACGAGCGCGGCTTTGATCGCCAGTTGGCCGTCGGTCAGGTAGGCGCTGGGGCGGTCACCGATGGCGCGGTTGCCGATCTGGTCGTGGTTGCAGGTGTAGGCCAGCAGCGCGGCGGCCGGGGTCACCGCGGTGTCGATCGGGCGGCCGTGGGTGCGGCCGCGGAAGCTGGAAAACGTTGCGGCGTGGAAGAATCCGTGTGTCAGCGTGTGCGCCAGGCAGCGCAGTGAACCGAAATCGGCGTAGTAGCCCTGTCGTTCGCCGGAGACCGCGGTGTGGATCGCGTGGTGCAGGTCGTCGTTCCACTGCCCGGTCAGGCCGTATCCGCCCGCAGCGCGCGGGGTGATCAGGGTGGGGTCGTTCAGGTCGCTCTCCGCGATGAGAGTGAGCGGCCTGCGCACGTGGGCCGCGAGACGCGTTGTCTCGGTGGCGAGCTCGGCGAGCAGGTGGGTGGCGGTCCGGTCGACCAGCGCGTGTACCGCGTCCAGCCGCAGCGCGTCGATGTGGAAGTCGCGCAGCCAGCGCAAAGCATTGCCGATGATGTGCGCGCGGACCTCGTCCGAGTCGGGTCCGTCCAGGTTGAGGCTCTGCCCCCACGTGTTGCGACCGTCGGTGAGGTAGGGCGCGAAGCGCGGCAGATAGTTGCCGGACGGGCCGAGGTGGTTGTAGACGACGTCGAGCGCGACCGCCAACCCGCGGGCATGGCAGGCATCCACGAACCGCTGCAACCCGTCGGGTCCGCCGTACGGTTCGTGCACCGCATACCAGAGCACCCCGTCGTATCCCCAGTTGTGCGGCCCATCAAAAGCATTCACCGGCATCAGCTCGACCACGGTCACCCCGAGCTGCACCAGATGATCGAGCCGCTCGACCGCCGCGTCGAACGTGCCCTCCGGCGTGAAGGTCCCCACATGCATCTCGTAGAACACCGCCCCCGCCAACGGCCGCCCCGTCCAATCCTGGTCCGTCCACACCGACGGATCGAGCCGGTGCAATGCCGACCGCCCGTGCACCCCGTCGGGTTGCCGCGGCGACCGCGGATCCGGCAGCACGGTCGGATCCGCGTCGATCAAGAACCCGTACCGAGCCCCCTCCGCAGCCGTCACCTCCGCCCGCCACCACCCGCCGGCACACCGGTCCATCGCATGAATCGCACCATCCAGGTCCAACCGCACCCGCTCCGGCAGCGGCGCCCACACCTCGAACAAGGTCACCAGGCCAGCATTCCACGCCCGCATGCCGGCTGCCCGAGTGCAACCCAACCACCGGTCGCAGCCGAGGCTTCGCGCGGCGTCGATCCGCCGGGCTCGCACAGGTCAGCGGACCCGGCCCCGTGAGCATCGGCTCGACTGTCATGCCGCACGATGCGCAGCGGTAGTCGCAAGGTGAGCGGCGGTTCCGGCGACGCTGATCGGCGAGCCACTGAGGCACTCCCGCCATGTTGGCACGATCTGCTCGCGCGTGGTCCGGCCCGAGGAGCCTCGTGGCTCGGGTGCCGCCAGCAGGGTTCACCGCTCAGCGGTCGGTCCACCGGGGACGGCAGCTACCGAGGGTCCGGCACCACGGCCGTCGTGCGGGGCAGCGGAGGGTGGATTACTGGGAAACGGCTACGCCCAGGGATTGGGCACCGAGGAATCGGGGGGCGTCCTCGGCGTAGAAGACGTCGATGTCCCGGATTTCAAAGCCTGCGGTTGTCAGCAAACCGCGGATGTCGCGGTTCAGGTTGCAGCCGCCGCACAAGGTTTTCTGCACGGGGTTCAGCCGGTTTTGCCACACCTGGACCTTGGCGTCAGGAGCGAGGCCGTGCTCGACGAAATGTAGGGTGCCGCCGGGGGCCAGTACACGACGGATCTCAGCCAGCGCGGTCGCGACATCGGGGATCGTGCACAGCGTCCACGTCGACACCGCAGAGTCGAAAGTGTTGTCCACGAAAGGCAGCGACTGCCCGTCCAGCCCCGCCCGCTCGATCGGCACCTTCGACTCGGCAACCCGTTTACCAGCCAACCGCCACCCGAGATCAGCAGGTTCGACCGCACTGACGGCCGCCACCGTCTCCGGATAGAACGGCACATTCAATCCCGACCCGAATCCGATCTCCACCACCCGACCGGTCAGCCCCGCACACACCCGCTCCCGCAGCGGCTCATTGAACCGCATCCCACAGGCCACATCGACCAGCCGCGGCACAACCCGATCTCCATAAAAGCTCATCAGCCCACTGTCCCAGCCCCGACCCACCCGCGCCACATCTGACCTCGGCACCCCCAAACCCCGCCCCACCAGCCCCGATTTGCCCACGGCCCAGCAGCCCGCACCCGCGATCCCCGTCGTCGCAACCGCGACGAATCACCGCGTCACGGAATGGCGAGCGCCAGCTTCAACGCCGTGTTGACTGCCATGATGGTGGCCGGGGATACCGTGCCCAGCAGCGTTGTGAGCTCGTCGCGTCGCAACTGCTGCAGATCGTCGGTAGCGATATGACCGACGAGCGGGTCGTCGGTCGACAGCGGGACCATGGTCGGCAAGCTCGCGAACTTGTCTGTTGAGGTAATGCGAACCGCAAGTACGCGAGACAACTCCCTATTTCTACGGTTGTTCGAAACGATCAACCACGGTTTGGCACCGTGGCCGATGTCCGCGCGATAGATCTGGCCTCGTACCGGAGCGCCGATGGTCATCCGGGCATCACCTGATCGACCTCGTCGGCGTACCGGCGCTTCCGCTCTTCGGCTTCTGCCTCGTCGTGGATCTCCGGCCAGACCGCGGCGAGCTGCCGGTAGCCCTGGTCCAGCGCCTCGTCGATCAGCACCTGAGCGCCGATCGACATCAATACGCGGATCACTGTCGCTTCGGACGCGTCGGGGGTGAGTTCGTATCCGAGATGGGCGGCAAGGGATTCGAACAGCAGCCACTCGGCACCTTTCCGGTCGCTCAGCGTCGCCAAGGTGCGTTCCTCCCGCTCGGTGAGCGTCAGAGTTGTTCGTCTGGTCATGCATCAGACCCTACATCGATATCGATGCACTGACAATCATCAGTCTGTGATGCACACGGTCGCATCACATTTCTGAAACGATCAGTGCAAAACTGTGCTAGCGTCGTCGCCATGCCACGACCGAGACAGTTCGACGAGGAGCGGGCAGTGGACGCCGCGATGCGGGCGTTCTGGACCGCGGGCTACGAGGCGACCTCGACCCAGGATCTGTGCGACGCGACCGGACTCGGCCGCAGCAGCATCTACAACACCTTCGCCAGCAAGCACGATCTGTTCGAGCGAGCACTGCGCCGCTACATGGCGACCAAGAACACCGCGACCTTCGCGCTACTCGACGGCACCGAGCCCGCGAAGGAAAAGATGCGGGCACTGCTGTGGCAGGTCGTGGACGCACCGGAGCAAGACCCGCTGGGCTGCCTGGTGGTCAATTCGATGATCGAGCTCGCACCGCGCGACCCCGAAGTGGCCGCGACACTGCGCGACGATCAGCGCCTGCGTCTCGCGGCACTCCAGACGGTGCTCGAAACCGGCAGGCGCGCAGGCGAAATCGACAAAGCCAAGAATGCCGAAGAGCTGGCACACTTCATCATCGCCACCATCTCGGGCATGCGGGTGGCGGCCCGCGGCGGCGCGGACCGTGCCGCATTGGCCGCCATCGCCACCACTGCACTGAACGCCCTCTGACCCAACGCAACTGGTTGGGCCGCACCTTCCCTGCGCCAATTTTGAACCGAACGATCTAAAACTAGAGAGGTACCCGATGCCGTTCGCCGTCTACATCCTGGGCTTGTCCATCTTCGCCCAGGGCACCTCCGAGCTGATGCTCTCCGGCTTGCTCACCGAGCTGTCCGCCGACCTGGGCGTCACCATTCCGCAAGCCGGACTGCTGATTTCGGCGTTCGCGCTCGGCATGCTCGTCGGCGCACCGGTGCTCGCGGTCGCGACGCTGCGCCTGCCGCGACGCAGTGCCCTGCTCGCGTTTCTTGCGGTGTTCGTCGGCGCCCATGTCGTCGGCGCACTGACCTCGGACTACTGGGTGCTGTTCGCGACGAGGGTGGTCGGCGCCTTCGTGTACGCCGGATTCTGGTCGGTCGCGGCGACCACCGCTATCGGCCTGGTTCCCGCGAACGCGCGCGGCAAAGCGATGAGCATCGTCGCGGGCGGCCTCACCGTCGCCACCGTCGTCGGCCTGCCCGCAGGCACGGTGATCGGCCAGCACCTGGGCTGGCGCGCCGCGTTCTGGACGGTGGCGATCATGTCCGCGCTGGCCATGATCGGCGTGCTTGCTAAGATCCCCGCGGGCCGCTCGACCACGACGCCCGCTTTCCGAAAAGAGCTGCGCGGCATCAGCAATCCCCGACTGTGGCTCTCCTACAGCACCACCGCGCTGGCCACCGCCGCCCTCATGGTCAGCTTCGCCTACCTCGGCGCCCTGCTGTCGCAGACCACCGGCCTCGCCGACGGCTGGATCCCGCTCGTGCTGGCGGTCTACGGCGTCGGCAGCTTGCTCGGCATCGTCATCGGCGGCCGCACCGCCGACGCCCACCCGATCCCCACTCTGTACGTAGGCATCAGCGGCTTGATGCTCACCTCGGTGCTGCTCGCCCTCACCGCCGAGCATCCCGTCCCGGTGGTCGCGCTCACTTTCCTCCTCGGCGCCTTCGGTTTCGGCACCAACCCCACGCTCAACAGCCGAGTCTTCAACCTCGCACCCCAAGGCCCCACCCTCGCCCCCGCCTTCAACGTCTCCTCCTTCAACATCGGCATCACCCTCGGCCCGTGGCTGGGTGGCCTGGCCATCGGAGCCGACCTCGGCTACGCCTCCGTCGCCTGGATCGGCGCCGCCATCGGACTGATCGCCCTGGCCACCGTCACCTACGAACAGCACCTCACCCCCACCCCCACGCACACCCCCCAACCCGAACTAGTCCACTAACCAACCGCCGCACCCATTCTCGGGATCCGCACCCACTACGGCCCCCAAAAGAGAGTGCAAGTCCAGAGAAATAGTGCGCCCCCACCCACCTTTGCCGGCCGCGCACCTTTTCGTAAGCCGCACACCCGCTGTACAGGGTGTGCGGCTCACACAAACGGTGTGAACAGGGTTCCTCGAACCGCCCACCCGACCCACCAACGACTCCCATACTGAACCCGGAAGCGTGCCTGATCGGAAAAGGGGCCAGCACTGTAACTGGCTGGGCATTGCCCATACAGGTTCGAATCCTGTCGCTTCCGCTACCTCACACGGCCAAACATCCGGGCCCGAGCAACGCCTTCAAATCACCCATCAGCGCCGACGACGGCGTAACCCGCAGACTGTCATCGAGTTTCAACAACGTCGTCTTCTCCCGCGAGCCCACATGCCGAACGTGCACATCGGCGGTTCCGGGATGCCGCGAAAGAATGCGCTTGAATTCGCTGATCTTGTCCGGCGTACACATCCGAGTGGACATCACCACCGCCAGCGGTTTGGCGACACCGATCGATGACAGGTCCGGCACGGCAAGATCGTTGGCGATCAACGAGATCCGGTCGTCGCGCACCGAGACCCGCGCCTTGACCAGCACCACCGCGTCCTCGACCACGTCCATGCCGTACACCGAGTACGCCTGCGGGAAGAACAACACCTCGATGCCACCGGCCAGGTCTTCCAGCTGCGCCGACGCCCAGGCCAGACCGTTCTTGTTGATCCGCCGGTTCACCGAGGCGAGGATGCCACCTACGGTCACCTGGGTGCCGTCCTTGATGTCGCCTTCGAGGATCGCCGAGATCTGCGTATCCGATTGTGCCGCAAGGACATGTTCGACGCCGTTGAGCGGATGCCCGGACACGTAGAGGCCGAGCATCTCGCGTTCCAGCGCCAGCTTGTGCTTGGACTCCCACTCGTCGTCGGGCACCTTCACGTTGAACACCGACGACACCGACTCGTCGGCGTCCACCCCGCCGAACAGGTCGAACTGCCCGATCGCCTCCGCCTTCTTGGTGGACATCACCGCGTCGATGGCGTCGGAGTGGATCAGCAGCAGCCCCTTGCGGGGATGCCCGAGCGAGTCGAATCCGCCTGCCTTGATGAGGGATTCGGTGACCTTCTTGGTGCAGGCCACCGCGTCGATCTTGTTCAGATAGTCGGAGAAGTCGGTGAACTTCGACTTCTCCTTGCGCGCGGCGATGATCGAGGACACCACGTTGGCGCCGACGTTGCGCACCGCGCCCAACCCGAACCGGATGTCCTTGCCCACCGAGGCGAAGTTCAGCTCGGACTCGTTGACGTCCGGCGGCAGCACCGTGATGCCGAGGCGGCGGCAGTCCGACAGGTAGACCGCGGCCTTGTCCTTGTCGTCACCGACGGAGGTGAGCAGCCCGGCCATGTACTCGCCCGGATAGTTGGCCTTGAGGTAGGCGGTCCAGAACGAGACGAGGCCGTAGCCCGCGGCGTGCGACTTGTTGAACGCGTACCCGGCGAACGGAAGGATGGTGTCCCACAGCGCTTTCACCGCGGCCTCGGAGAACCCGTTGGCGGTCATGCCCGCGTGGAAACCCTTGTACTCGGCTTCCAGCACCTCGAGCTTCTTCTTACCCATGGCCTTACGCAGCGCGTCGGCCTTACCCATCGAGTAGGAGGCGACCTTCTGCGCGATGAACATGATCTGCTCTTGGTAGACGATCAGGCCGTAGGTCTCCGAGAGGATGTCCTTGAGCGGTTCCTCGAGCTCGGGGTGGATCGGCGAGATCGGCTGACGGCCGTTCTTGCGGTCGGCGTAGTCGTTGTGCGCGTTCATGCCCATCGGGCCGGGGCGGTACAGCGCGAGCACCGCGACGATGTCGTTGAAGCCGGTCGGCTGCATGCGGCGCAGCAGGTCGCGCATGGGACCACCGTCGAGCTGGAACACCCCGAGTGTGTCGCCGCGGGACAGCAATTCGTAGGTGGCCGGGTCGTCCAGCGGCAGGGTGTCCAGGTCGAGGTCGATGCCGCGGTTGGCCTTGATGTTCTCCATCGCGTCACCGATGACGGTGAGGTTGCGCAGGCCGAGGAAGTCCATCTTCAGCAGGCCGATGGCCTCACACGACGGGTAGTCCCAGCCGGTGATGATGGCGCCGTCCTGGGCGCGCTTCCAGACCGGGATGGTGTCGGTCAGCGGCTCCGAGGACATGATCACCGCGCAGGCGTGCACACCCGCGTTGCGGATCAGGCCTTCCAGTCCGCGGGCCGTCTCGTAGATCTTCGCGACATCGGGGTTGCTGCCGATGAGTTCGCGGACCTCGGCGGCCTCCTTGTACCGCTCGTGGTCGGGGTCCATGATGCCGGACACCGAGATGTCCTTGGCCATGATCGGCGGCGGCAGCGCCTTCGAGATCTGGTCGGCGATGGCGAAGCCGGGCTGACCGAACAGCACTCGGGCCGAGTCCTTGATCGCCGCTTTGGTTTTGATGGTGCCGAAGGTGATCACCTGGGCCACCCGGTCGCTGCCCCACTTCTCGGTGGCGTAGCGGACCATTTCACCGCGACGACGATCGTCGAAGTCGATATCGATATCGGGCGCGGACGGTCGCTCCGGGTTCAGGAACCGCTCGAACAGCAGGCCGTGCGGGATCGGGTCGATATTGGTGATGCCCAGCGCGTAGGCGACCAGCGAACCGGCCGCCGAACCACGGCCGGGGCCGACCCGGATGCCCACCTCTTTCGCGTGCGAGACGAGGTCGCCGACGACGAGGAAGTAGGCGGGGAAGCCCTTCTGCTTGATGACGTCGAGCTCGAAGTAGGCGCGGGTGTAGTACTCGTCGGGCACCCCGTCGGGGAACCGGCGCGCGAGACCGCGGTCGACTTCCTTGCGCAGGAACGAATTCTGGTCGTCGCCCTCGGGCACCGGGAACACCGGCATCCGGTCCTTGAACGCCCACACGTCGTCGTAGGACTGCACCCGCTCGCCGATGGCCACGGTGTTGTCGCAGGCGCCGGGCACCTCCGAGTCCCACAGCTCGCGCATCTCCTCGGCGGACTTGAGGTAGTAGCCGTCACCGTCGAACTTGAACCGGGTGGGGTCGCTGAGCGTCTTGCCGGTCTGAATACACAGCAGCGCTTCGTGATTGGTCGACTGATCCTTGGTGACGTAGTGGCAGTCGTTGGTCGCGATCGGCGGGATGCCGAGCTTCTTACCGATCTCCAGCAGTCCCTCGCGGACCCGGCGCTCGATGGAAAGCCCGTGGTCCATGATTTCCAGGAAGAAGTTCTCCTTGCCGAAGATCTCCTGCCACTTCGCCGCCGCCTCCAGGGCTTCGCGATCGTGGCCGAGGCGCAACCGGGTCTGTACCTCACCCGAGGGGCAGCCGGTGGTCGCGATGATGCCCTCGGCGTACTGGGCGATGATCTCCTCGTCCATGCGCGCCCACTTGCCGAGCTGACCCTCCAGCGACGCCAGCGAGGACAGCTTGAACAGGTTGCGCAGCCCGGTCGCGTTCTCGGCGACCATGGTCATGTGCGTGTAGGCGCCGGAACCCGAGACATCGTCGCCCTTCTGGCTCGGATCGCCCCACAGCACGCGCTTGGTGTCGAAACGGGAGGCGGGCGCGATGTAGGCCTCGATGCCGATGATCGGCTTGATGTCGGCCTTCTTCGCCGAGTTGTAGAACTCGGAGGCGCCGTACATGTTGCCGTGGTCGGTCATCCCGACCGCGTTCATTCCCAGCCGTTTCGCCTCCGCGAACAGGGGTGAAATTTTGGCCGCACCGTCGAGCATGGAGTACTCGGTGTGGTTGTGCAGGTGAACGAACGATCCGGACGAGGCGGCCAAGACGGTCCTTCCTCCCAAGGTCTCGACGGGGGTTGGCTGGACCGATTCTAGGGGTCCCCACCGACTGGTTCGGACAGGCGCGCGGCGCCATCGCTGGTGTTCGGCGTGTCGGTGGCAAAGATCACCGGCGCGTCGCCGACCTACCGTACTTGCGTCCGAATTCCGCTAGCGGGGCTGGGTCGGCGGAAACCTGTTGCCCCCAGAATCGATGGCAGTCGACCGCGGTTACGCCCCGCGAAAGAGGGCACAGCCACAGCAGATTCAACAGACACGAGTGTGCCAACCCATCGAGGTCCTGATGAAGTCGCTCAAAGCACTGTTCGCCATTCCCGCCGTACCCGCCGCCGCGGCGGCCGCCCTGGTCGCTACTGCGGCCCCGGCCGCAGCCCAGATCGTCGACCCGTTCGAGAGTGTCTACTCGCTGACGCAGGGGCTGTGCGTCGCGCAGGTGAGCTCCTCGGTCGTCAGCAACGCCTACCCGGAGCACGCGGGGTTCACCGTGGCGACCACCATGTACGGCGTCGGCAGCTGCAGCCTGCCGCTCACGCTGAACTGGCGCAATGTGGACACCGGGGAGACGGGCACGTTCACCGTGACCGCGCAGGGCCCCGGATACTGGAGCAACAGCGGCCGGTCCGCGCTGTTCCGTCCCGGCATCGGCAAGTTCACCGCCACGCTGACCGTCGGCGCCGCGCACATTCCGGAGCCGGGCACGGGCGAGTTCTGGGTCGACCGCTACGAAGGTTGAGCCGACCTCCGGCCCGCCCTCGCCTCCGGAAGCCATAATCACCGGATGAACGCGCTGCCGGTGTACCGGTTTCCGAGGCCACGGTGACGACCACCGTCGTCGCCCTCGTCGTCTCGGCGGCGCTGATCGCCGGCGCGCTGGTGATCTGGCCGCGAACCCGCCGGGTGGTGACCACCCCGGCCGAGCGCGCGGTGCACTCCGCGCTGCACACCGCCTCCCTCGCGGCGATTCCGTTGCGGCGCGGGCTGACCGAGCAGTCGGCGCAGGAGTCCGCGCCGCACCTGCGGATGCTCACCGGCGCCGAGGCCCTCGGCGTGGCCGACCCGGACGGCACGCTGCTGGCCTGGGACGGCCCGCACGCCGAACTCGCCGAGCACTTCACCGACGCGGCCAAGCGGGCCGTCGCCGGGGAGCGGCCGGTGCTGGTCGCCGGGCCCGGCAGCGGCGAGCACGCGGGCCGCACGCTCATCGCGCAACCGCTGCTGATCGACAGCACCGGGGTGGCCGGGGCAATAGGCGTGGTCACGACCGGTCAACCGGGGCCAGGTTGGCTCGGCGCGGTCGCCGAGGTGGCCCGATACGCCTGCGGCCAGCTCGAATTGGCCGAACTGGACGCATCCCGGGCCCGGCTCGATCGCGCCGAAGTGCGTGCGTTGCGGGCGCAGATCAGCCCGCACTTCATCTACAACGCGCTCAACACCATCGCCTCGTTCGTGCGCACCGACCCGGACCGGGCCCGCGAATTGATCCTCGAATTCGCCGACTTCACCCGCTACTCGTTCCGTGCCGCAGGCGAATTCACCGTGCTCGCCGACGAGCTGCGCAATATCGAGCGCTACCTCGCCCTCGAACGCGCCCGCTTCGGCGACGCCCTCGACGTGCGCTTGCAGATCGCACCGGAGGTCCTCGGCGTCGTGCTGCCCTTCCTCGCCCTGCAACCTCTGGTAGAGAACGCGGTCCGGCACGGCCTCGCGGGCGGCACCCGCGGCGGCACCGTGAGCATCACCGCCACCGACGCGGGCACCGACTGCCTGATCAGCGTCGAAGACGACGGCGTCGGCATGGATCCGGAGCTGCTGCGCTCCGGCGCCCTCGACGCCATCGAGACCGGCAGTGGTCCAGCGGGTTCCGGCGAATCGGCGCACGTCGGATTGTCCAATGTGGACGACCGCCTGCGCGCCGCCTTCGGCAACGACTACGGCCTCATCGTTGAAACCGCCCCTGGCGCGGGCACCAAGGTCTCTCTCCGCGTTCCCAAGTTCCGGGCGGGCATTCAAGCGTGACCCAGCGCACCGACGATATTTCGCAGCGGCCCGCACGTGGTGTGCCACTCGACCGGCGAGAGGTTCCGCCATCGTGCGTCACTCGACTGCGCCGGAGCCCGGCGCGGCGGGGATCGGGGCCGAGCGTCGGAACCGATTGCTTACGATGGAGCGGTTGTGACCCGGACCACTGATAAAGGGGCCGGCACCTTGCGTGTACTGGCCGTCGACGACGAAAAGCCTGCTCTGGACGAGCTGGTGTATCTGTTGCGCGCCCAGCCCGGGGTCGGCGAAATCCACGACGCGGCCGACGCGACCACCGCACTGCGGATGTTGCGCGCGCACGCGGTCGACGCGGTGTTCCTGGATATCAACATGCCCGGCCTGGACGGTATGGAGCTGGCAGGCATCCTGTCGGAGTTCGCGAATCCACCCGCGGTCGTCTTCGTGACCGCGCACGACGACCGGGCGGTGGCCGCCTTCGATCTCGGTGCGGTCGACTACCTGCTCAAACCGTTGCGCGAGGAACGGCTCGCCGAGGCGGTGCGCCGGATCGCGGCCACCCGAGGCACCCCGGCCCCCGTCGCCGACGAACCGAAGGCCGATCCGAGCGAGGTCATCCCGGTCGAACTCGGTGGCGTGACCACGTTGGTACCCCGGTCCAGCGTCAGCTGGGTGGAGGCGGACGGCGACTACGCGCGCCTGCACACCAGCGCCGGTTCGCATCTGGTGCGTATTCCATTGTCCGCGTTGGAATCCCGGTGGCAGGACGCGGGATTCCTGCGCGTGCACCGGTCTTACCTGGTCGCCTTGCGCCTGGTGACCGGCCTGCGCACGGTCGGCACCGGGACGGTGGTGTGCCTGCGCGCCGACGGCAATGCCGGCGCGGTGGAACTGCCGGTCAGCCGCCGACAGGTGCGCGAGCTGAAACAGCGTCTGGTGCACGGCCCCCGGCAGCAGTGGACCGGCCAATGACCGGTCCGCAGCACCGGCCGGCCCGGCAGCGCGTCGTGCTGTCCGAGCGGCGCGGCGCGCGCCGCGTGCGCACCCGAGTGGAGGTGGCCGAGCAGACCGAGATCGGCGAGGCCCTGATCGGCGGCCTGATCCGGGCTCAGCTCGGGCTCGCGCTGCGCCTCGGGTTGGTGATCGTTGTCGTATTGTGCGCGCTGCCTGTGCTTTTCGGGATCGGCTCGATCGGCTCCACCGTGGTGTTCGGCATGCGCCTGCCGTGGCTGCTGCTCGGCGTAGCGGTCTATCCGCTGCTGTATCTGGCCGGGCGACTGTACGTCCGCCTGGCCGAACGCAACGAGCAGGACTTCCTCGACCTGGCCGAGGATTGACGTGGGCAGCCATCCGACAGGTGGAGCAGCACAGGCCGATCGGACGGCGCGGTGACGGCGGGCTCCGTGCCGGTGCTGACGATGCTGGCCCTGCTCTTCGCCGCGCTCGCCACCGTCGCGATCGGCGCCTACGGAGTTCGCCTGGCGCGCACCACCTCCGACTTCCTCGTCGCCTCCCGCAGCGTCCGGTCCGGCTGGAATGCGGCGGCCATATCCGGTGAATACCTCTCGGCCGCTTCGTTTCTCGGTGTTGCCGGGCTGATCGCGAAGTACGGAGCGGACGCGCTGTGGTACCCGGTGGGTTTCACCGCCGGATACCTTTCGCTGTTGCTGTTCGTCGCGGTGCCCTTGCGGCGCTCGGGTGCCTACACGGTGCCCGACTTCGCCGAATTCCGGTTGGGCTCGGTCCGACTGCGCAGGCTGGCCGCGATCGTGGTGGTGCTCGTGTGCGCGGTGTACCTGATTCCGCAGTTCCAGGGCGCCGGGTTGACGTTGCACACGCTGCTCGGGGTCCCCGACTGGGTCGGCGCGGCGGCGGTGGGCTCGATCGTGATAGCGAACGTCGCGGGCGGCGGCATGCGGTCGATCACGCTGGTGCAGGCGTTCCAGTACTGGCTGAAATTGACCGCGGTGGCGATTCCGGCGCTGGTGCTGCTCGGTCATTTCTTCGCCGCCGATCAGCAACTCGGCGCGCCCGCTCCCCCGGTGGTCACCGAGCGGACGGTGGTCGATGTGCGCACCGCCGTGGTGGTGCAGGTCGCCGCGCCACAACAGGTTTCGATCACCGGAACACTAGACGACCGACCGGTGGGCGGTCAGGTGCTGCTGGCCCCTGGCGCGCACAAACTCTCGGCGGGGACCGAGCTGGTGCTGGAGGCGGGCGCCGCGGTGCCGGTGGTGGCCGGTGCGCCCGCGAACGGCGCCGAATGGCTGGAGCCGGGCGGCGGCTTCGGCGGCACTCACCCGACGTACCAGGTCTATTCGTTGATCATCGCGACCTTCCTCGGCACCATGGGCTTGCCGCACGTGCTGGTGCGCTTCTATACCAATCCGGACGGGCGGGCCGCGCGCGCGACCGCGCTGGCGGTGATCGGGCTCGTCGGCCTGTTCTACCTGTTCCCGGTGCTGCTGGGGGTTTTCGCGCGGCTGTACGTGCCGCAGCTGCTGATCACCGGCACCTCCGACGCCGCCGTCGTGCTGCTGCCCGGCTCGGTGGTCGCCGGCCTGCCTGGACAATTGCTGGCCGCACTGGTCGCGGCGGGCGCGATCGCGGCGTTCCTGTCCACCTCGTCGGGCTTGCTGGTGAGCATCGCCGGCGTGCTCAGCACCGACATGCTGCGCGGGCGGATCCGCGACTTCCGGGCGGCCGCGGTGGTGGCGGGCGCTGTGCCGCTTGCCCTTTCACTCACCGTGGCCTCGCTGGATCTGTCGCGCACGGTCGGTCTGGCCTTCGCGGTGGCCGCCTCGACCCTGTGCCCGCTGCTGGTACTCGGCATCTGGTGGCGGGGGCTCACCGCGGCGGGCGCGGCGGCCGGGCTGATCGCCGGTGGGCTGGCCGCCGGTGCGGCGACGGTGGTCTCGGTGACCGGCGGGCTGTCCGACGAGGTGGCGGGCGGCTGGCCCGCCGCGCTGCTCGGCTACCCCGCGGCGATCAGTGTCCCGCTCGCGTTTGCGGCGATGATGCTGGTCAGCAAGGTGACTCGCGGACCTGGTCCGCGCCGGGTCGGCCACATCTTCGTGCGCATGCACGCCCCCGAGCGGCTCGGCATGGGCGCCGACCGCGAACGCAGCCTGCGCTCGAACTGAGCAGGCGCGCCGGGCCGACCGTTCGTCGCATCGAAGCAACCGTTCACCGCACAATCGGCCGCCTTCCCGGAGTGACCCAGGCCACATCATTCTTTCCTCATGAAGGGCTGGCTACGGTGCTGAACAAGTAAGCCATGTCACAAGCTAGGACGACCATGACAAGTACAGAACTCGACGGCAGCGCCCCCCGGCGCACGCCGAGTGCAGACGAATTCATCGAAGTACAAGCCAGCCCGGACTTTCAAGAGTTACGAAACCGTTTGCGCCGCTTCGTATTTCCGATGACCGCCCTGTTCCTGCTGTGGTACCTCAGCTACGTGCTGCTCGGCGCCTACGCGCACGACTTCATGGCGACGAAGGTCTTCGGCAACATCAACGTCGGATTGCTGCTCGGCCTCGGGCAATTCGTCTCCACCTTCGCCATCACCGCGCTCTACGTCCGGTTCGCCAACCGGGAACTGGATCCGCGCGCGGCGGCCATTCGCAACCAGCTCGAGGGAGGCCACGCGTGAATCACGTCAGCACCTACGCCGCCGCGGCCACCATCGGCAACCCGGTCGCCAATATCGCGATCTTCGGCGTCTTCGTCGCGATCACCATGGTCGTCGTCATCCGGGCCAGCCGAAGCAACGCCACCGCCGCCGACTTCTTCACCGGCGGCCGCGGCTTCTCCGGACCGCAGAACGGTATCGCCATCGCCGGCGACTACCTCTCCGCCGCAAGCTTTCTCGGTATCGCGGGCGCCATCGCGGTGTACGGCTACGACGGATTCCTGTACTCCATCGGGTTCCTCGTCGCCTGGCTCGTCGCCCTGTTGCTGGTCGCCGAGATGCTCAGGAACACCGGCAAATTCACCATGGCCGACGTGCTGAGCTTCCGGCTCAAGCAGGGTCCGGTGCGCACCGCCGCGGCGTTGACCACCCTCGCGGTGTCACTGTTCTATCTGCTCGCGCAGATGGCCGGTGCAGGCGGTTTGGTCGCGCTGCTGCTCGACATCTCCGACAAGACCGGGCAGGCCGTCGTCATCGCCGTGGTCGGCGTGCTGATGATCGTGTACGTGCTGGTCGGCGGCATGAAGGGCACCACCTGGGTGCAGATCATCAAGGCCGTGCTGCTGATCGCGGGTGCCGGGCTGATGACGGTCATGGTGTTCGCCAAGTTCGGCTTCAACCTGTCCGACATTCTCGGTTCGGCGCAGCAGCTCGTGTCCGAGTCGACGAACAAGAGTGTGGCCGCCCGGGACGTGCTCGCGCCCGGCGCGCAGTACGGCGGCAGCGCCACCTCGAAGATCAACTTCCTGTCTCTCGGTCTGGCGCTGGTGCTCGGCACCGCGGGTCTCCCGCACGTGCTGATGCGCTTCTACACCGTGCCGACCGCGAAGGAGGCGCGCCGATCAGTGGTGTGGGCGATCGGTCTGATCGGCGCGTTCTACCTGTTCACCCTGGTGCTCGGCTATGGCGCCGCCGCGATCGTCGGCCCGGACCGGATCCTGGCCGCGGCGGGCGGGCAGAACTCCGCGGCGCCGCTGCTGGCGTTCGAGCTCGGCGGCGTGATCCTGCTCGGCATCATCTCCGCGGTCGCGTTCGCCACCATCCTCGCGGTGGTCGCGGGCCTCACCATCACCGCGGCGACCTCGTTCGCGCACGACATCTACGCCGGCGTCATCAAGCACGGCAAGATCGACGACGACAAGCAGGTCCGGGTCTCCCGGATCACCGCCGTCGTCATCGGTGTGCTCGCGATCGGCCTCGGCATCCTCGCCAACGGCCAGAACATCGCGTTCCTGGTGGCGCTCGCCTTCGCGGTGGCCGCGGCGGCGAACCTGCCGACCATCCTGTACTCGCTGTTCTGGAAGCGGTTCAACACCACCGGCGCACTGTTCAGCATGTACGGCGGCCTGATCTCCACCATCGTGCTGATCGTGTTCTCCCCCGCGGTGTCGGGCACCAAGACCTCGATGCTGTCCCACCTCGATTTCGACTACTTCCCCCTGTCCAACCCCGGAATCGTCTCCATCCCCTTGGCTTTCGTGCTCGGCATCGTCGGAACCTTCCTCGGCAAGGCCGACGAGAACCCCGCCAAGGCCGCCGAGATGGAGGTCCGCTCGCTCACCGGCGTCGGCGCCGAAAGGGCGGTGGTGCACTGACCCCTGTCGGATAGTCGTTGTCCCCCTTCTGCTCTCGTTAGGAGATATCGCGTGACCAGCGCAACCACCGATGCCCGCGACACCACACCGGTGTCCTACCCGCCCAGCGAAACCTTCGTTGCGACGGCCAACGCCGATGCGGGCCTGCACGACCGCGCGGCAGCGGATCGGCTGGAATTCTGGGCCGAACAGGCGAACCGGCTGTACTGGGAGCAGCCGTGGACGCAGGTTCTGGACTGGAGTGGCGCGCCGGTCGCGCAGTGGTTCGTCGGCGGCAAGCTCAATGTCGCCTACAACTGCGTCGACCGGCACGTGCTGGACGGGCACGGTGACCAGGTCGCCATTCACTGGGAAGGCGAGCCCGGTGACTCACGCGATATCAGCTACGGCGAACTCCGCGACGAGGTCTGCAGGGCGGCAAACTATTTGACAGAGTTGGGGCTGCGCGCGGGCGACCGGGTCGCCATCTACATGCCTATGGTCCCCGAGGCCATCGTGTCGATGCTGGCCTGCGCCCGGCTCGGTCTCACCCATTCGGTGGTGTTCGCCGGCTTCTCCCCCACCGCGCTGCGCCAGCGGGTGGACGACGCCGGGGCACGGCTGGTGATCACCACCGATGGGCAGTGGCGGCGCGGCACGGCGGCACCGCTCAAGGCGGCCGTCGACGAGGCGCTCGGCGGGGCGCCCTCGACCGTCGAGCACGTTCTCGTGGTGCGCCGCACCAACATCGACGTGCCGTGGACCGATGGGCGCGACCTGTGGTGGCACGACACCGTCACCGATGCCTCGCCGGAGCACGAGGCGCAGGCGTTCGATGCCGAGCATCCGCTGTTCATCCTCTACACCTCCGGCACCACCGGAAAGCCCAAGGGCATCCTGCACACCTCCGGCGGCTACCTGACCCAGGCGTCCTACACCCACCACAACGTCTTCGATCACAAAGCGGGACAAGACGTCTACTGGTGCACCGCCGACATCGGCTGGGTCACCGGACACAGCTACATCGTCTACGGACCACTGTCCAACCGCGCCACCCAGGTGGTCTACGAGGGGACACCCAACTCGCCGGACGAGCACCGGCATTTCCAGATCATCGAAAAGTACGGCGTCAGCATCTATTACACGGCGCCGACGCTGGTGCGCACATTCATGAAGTGGGGTCGCCAGATCCCCGACGCGCACGATCTGTCCTCGCTGCGGCTGCTCGGCAGCGTCGGTGAACCGATCAACCCGGAGGCGTGGCGCTGGTACCGAGAAGTCATCGGCGGCAACCGAACTCCGATCGTGGACACCTGGTGGCAGACCGAGACCGGCGCCATCATGATCTCGCCGCTGCCCGGCGTCACCGCGACCAAGCCCGGCGCGGCGATGGCGCCGCTGCCCGGCATCTCGGCGAAGGTGGTCGACGACGACGGCACCGAACTCGGCCACGGCGCGGCCGGACTGCTGGTGCTCGATCAGCCGTGGCCGTCGATGCTGCGCGGCATCTGGGGCGACATGGAGCGCTTCCGGGCGACCTACTGGGACCGATTCGCCGGTGACGGCTGGTATTTCGCCGGTGACGGCGCCAAACTCGACGCCGACGGCGACCTGTGGGTGCTCGGCCGGGTGGACGACGTGATGAACGTGTCCGGCCACCGGATCTCCACCGCCGAAGTCGAGTCCGCGCTCGTGGGGCACCCCGCCGTCGCCGAGGCCGCGGTCGTCGGTGCCACCGACGACACCACCGGTCAGGCCATCGTCGCCTTCGTCATCCTGACCGCCGAGGGCAAGGACACCGGCGACATGCTCGTCGCCGAGCTGAAACGCGCGGTGTCACAGGAGATCAGCCCCATTGCCCGGCCGCGCGAGATCCATCTCGTCCCCGAGTTGCCCAAAACGCGCAGCGGCAAGATCATGCGCAGACTGCTGCGCGACATCGCCGAGGGGCGTGAGCTGGGCGATACCTCGACCTTGGTCGATCCCAAGGTTTTCGAGGCCATCGCCCGCGGGTAGCACCCGCTCCCGCGACGGACCCGGCCACCCGAAATGGCGATGAGGGGACGGGTCCGTCGCCCAGGGAATCGAGGTCATGCCTGTTCAGGCGGCGAGCGGTTAGGCTCCCGGTGTGCGAGTCACCGAGCTTCGCCTGTCCGCCGTCCTCCTGTTGATCGCCGCCTATCTGCTGGTCGGCATGCCAGGGGCGCAGGCGCAGATCGATAGACGCTGCTTCACCAACGACGCGGGCACCCGCTGCTACTACCTGCATGTGCCGTCCGGCGCGGCCGCGGGCAAACCGCTGATGGTGTACCTGCACGGGTGCGACGACCCGCTCGCCCACCCCCGCCCGTCCGGCTTCTCGCTCACCAGGGTGGCCGACGAGATGGGTTTCGTGCTCGCCTATCCGCTGCAAGATCAAGCAGCGAACCCCCAGCAGTGCTGGAACTGGGACAAGGCCGAGAATCAGCAGCGCGGTCAGGGTGAGCCCGCCATCATCGCCGGTATCACCACCGCGCTGATCGAGGAGTTCCAGCTCGATCGCGCCCGCGTCTACCTCGGCGGCTACTCCGCGGGCGGCGCGACGGTCACCAACCTCGGCGCCACCTACCCCGACCTGTACGCGGCCATCGCCCCGATGGCGGGCGCGCCGTACCGAACCAGGCTCGACGGACAGGCGATCATCGACGCGATGGGTCCCCGTGCCCGCCCGATGCCCGCGTTCTTCCTGCAGACCCTCTTCGACCAGATCAGCAACATCGTCATCGGCCGCACGAACCTCGCCCAATGGCTCGCCGCCGACAATCTCGCCGACCCGGGTTCGGCGCCCGCACTGCCGACCAGCACGCAACTCCTCGCCGTCGGCCCCGGCCTGCCGATCCCCCTCACCGTCGAGCACTACGCCAGCCCCCGCGGCTGCGAACTGGCCCAATTCACCACACCCCTGCTAGCCGAGCACGCCCTAGGCGCAGGCCTGCTCCAGCAGGACCACGGCATCGAAATCCAGCGCAACCTCATGCGTTTCCTCCTGGCCCACCGCATGCCCCCACCAGCCCAAACCTGCTGAAACCCCCAGCGCCCCACAAGATTCCCGCACAATCCGAGGTTTCCCCAGCAATCAACGTGGGGTAACCCACCTAACGGCGGACCCGGCCACCACAACGTTGAGGGGGGCCGGGTCCGCCGCCGTCCCCTATCGCACGAAGGGGGTTGTGGTGCGGGCGGTGCGGAGGGCGGTGGCCCACCAGAGGAGTTGGTCCAGGAGGGTGGTGGCGGCGGCGTCTAGTTCGGGGTCGCGGCGGGGCCAGGTGCCGTCGGCGGCGAAGCGTTGCCAGGTTTTGGTGATGGTGAGGGTGCGGCGGATGGGGACGGCGTTGAGTTCGCCGAAGATCTGGCGGAGCTGGGTGGCGGCGTGGCCGCCGTCGGTGTCGCTGCCGTAGCCGACGACGGTGACGGGTTTGGCGGCCCATTCGGTGTCGAACCAGTCGATGGCGTTCTTCACCGCCGCCGGGAAGCTGCGGTTGTATTCGGGGGTGACCACGATGAAGGCGTCGGCGGCGGCCAGCCGGTCGCCGAGTTGCCGCACGGCGGCGGGGGCCGGTTCGTCGTGGCCGCTCAATTGGTCGGGCAGGCCGGCGTCGGCGAGGTCGATGCGGTCCAGGTCGAGGTCGCGGCGGCGGAGCCGACCGGCGAACCAGTCGGCCACCGTCGGCCCGAACCGCCCGGCGCGGGTGCTGCCGACGATCAGCGCAACCCGCAGCCGGTCGGTGCCGGTCACCGGGTCGCCTTGACGGGCGCGTCGAGGAAGGCCGGGACCATCGGCAACAGCAGTTCGGGCCGGTGCACCAGGGTGATGTGGGAGGTGCCGGGCAGGATGGCCAGCTGCGAGTCCGGCAGTCCGGCCGGGCTGTCGCCCATCACGCCGCCGCCGAACAGGCGGAACATCTCCACCGCGTGCTCGGGACGGATGATGTCGGAGTCACCGATCACCGTCAGGGTGGGAATTTTGCTCTGCCGCACGGCGTCTGCCGCAAAGACCGGGCTGGCGTTCTGATCATGCTCGGTCACCCTGGCAACCAGGCGCGGAAAATCTTCGGGGCGCGGCGCGTTCTTCACATAGTCGTTGTGGAACGGTGAGCCGTACAGCTGTTCGGGTTTCAGCTCGGCGAGCCCCTCCAACAATCCGGGGTGCATCGCGCCTGCGTCGAGACCGCCGGCGGCGAGGATCTGCTTGCGCACCAGTTCGGGGTGGGTGAGCGAAATCTGCAGGGCGACACCGGCACCCATGCTGTAGCCGAGGATGTCGGCGCGCTGGACGCCGAGGGTGCGCAGCAGCGCCACGGTGTCCTCGGCCATCTGCGGCGTGCGCAGCGGGCGGTCGATGTCGGCGGTGCGGCCGTGTGCCTGCTGCTCCACGGCGATGACCTGGCGGGTCTTGGACAGTTCCGGGATGAGCTGTCCGAAGTCGGTGCCGATGCCGGACAGCGCGCCGTGCAGCAGGACCAGCGGCGGCTGTTCGGTCGGCGTGCCGTGCACCTCGTAGTACATGTGCAGACCGTTCACGTCGGCGTAGGCGCCGGGCTCGGCGGTCTCGGCCGGGGCGTCGGTGGTGCCGCAGCCGGTCAACAGGGCGGTCGCGGCTAGGGCTGCGGCGAGGAAGGGAGTGAGTTTCATGTCGGGCTCTTTTCACGGTGTTGTTTCGGTGTTGTCAGCAACTCTGACGGGGGCACCTTCCGGTTTGTTTACGGTGTGATTCCGCTGGACAAGGCCGTCGCTAAGCTGCTCGTATGCGTTTCGGTGTGCTGGGTCCGTTGGCGGTCTGGACGGATTCCGGCACCCCCGTGCCCATCCCCGGCACCAAGGTGCGCGCGCTGCTGGCGGACCTGCTGGTCAATGCCGGGCAACCGGTGTCGGGCGACCGGCTCGTCGACGACATCTGGGCCGATGAACCGCCCGGCAATCCGGCGGGCACCCTGGCCGCCAAGGCCTCCCAGCTGCGGCGGGCACTGGAGGACGCCGAACCCGGCGGCCGCCACCTGGTGGTCTCGCCGCCGCCCGGCTACCGGCTGGCCTGCACCGATCTCGATGCGCTGCGGTTCCGCACGCTGGTGGCGACCGCGCGCGACACGGCCGAACCGAGGGCAAGGGCCGAGGCACTGAGCGAGGCGCTCGGCCTGTGGCGCGGACCGGCGTTCGCCGACTTCCGCGACGCCGCCTTCGCGCAGCCCGCCATCGCGCAGTTGGCGGAGCAGCGGCTCGTCGTGGTGGAGGAGCTGGCCGAGACGCGCCTCTCGCTGGGTGAATACCGCGAGGTGGCCGGCGATCTCGCCACCGTCGTCACCGAACATCCACTGCGCGAACGACTTCGCGCCGCCCAGCTGCGGGCGCTGTACGGCGCGGGGCGACAGGCCGAGGCCCTCGACAGCTACGAGGATCTGCGCAGACAACTGGCCGACGAGCTAGGCCTCGACCCGAGCCCGGAATTGGTCGCGCTGCAACGCTCGATCCTCGGCCAGGACCTCGAACTCGCCGCGCCACGGCCGGAAACGGTGCTGCGACGGCGCAGTTCCAACATCCCGGCCCAGCGCACCGAACTCATCGGCCGCGCAACCGATCTCGCCGAGCTGCGGCGCATCGTCGCCGACACCCGGCTCGTCACGCTGACCGGTCCCGGCGGGGTCGGCAAGACCAGGCTCGCGCTGGCCGCCGCGAGCGAGCTCACCGACCGATTCCCGCACGGCACGTGGCTGGTCGAGTTGGCCCCGCTACAGCCGACCGCGGCCGACGGCGCGACCTTCCTCGTCGACGCGGTGTCCCAGGTGCTCGGCATCCGGGCAAGCGACGGCGCGGACCCGGTCGAGCTGCTGCGTGAAGTGCTCGCCGAGCAGGAACTGCTGCTGGTGCTGGACAACTGTGAACACGTGGTGGAGCACGCCGCCGATCTCGCCGAACTGCTCCTCGGCGCGGCGCCGAACCTGCACATCCTGGCCACCAGCCAAGAGCAACTGCGCCTGCCGGGCGAGGACGTCATCGCGGTCGAGCCGCTCGCGGTGCCCGCTTCGCACGCCGACGTCGCCGACCTCGAACAGACCAGTGCGGTCCAGCTTTTCCTCACCCGCGCCCAGGCGAGCGCCCGTGATTTCGTGCTCGACGCCGACACCGCCGAACCGATCGCGACGCTGTGCCGCAGGCTCGACGGCATCCCCCTCGCGCTCGAGCTCGCGGCGACCCGGGTGCGTGCGCTGGGGGTGCACGAGATGGTCGCCCGCCTCGACGACCGCTTCCGGCTGCTCGCCACCGGCCATCGTGGCGCGCCGCCGCGGCAGCAGACGCTCACCGCGATGATCGACTGGAGTTGGGAGCTGCTCGACGCGACCGAGCACGCGGTATTGCGGCGGTTGGCCGTGCACGCGGGTGGGTGCACGCTCGATGCCGCCGAAATTGTCTGTGCCACAGGGTGGTTCGAGGACGACCCGGTAGATGCCCACAGTGCAGGCCTTTCCGCCCGGCAGCGCTCCGACACGGCGGGCGCAGACCTACGCGCTCAGACCATGCCGCACCATGCACCGCTGGATGAATCCACTATCGCCGATGTCGTTGCCCGGCTGGTAGATCGGTCGCTCGTGCAGGCCTCGGGTCGGCGCTATCGCTTGCTGGAGTCGGTCGCGGCGTTCAGCCTCGACCGGCTGGCCGAGGCCGGTGAGTTCGAGGGGGTGCATCGGGCGCATCACCGGTACTACCTGGCGCTGGCCGAGCAGGCGGCACCCGAGCTGCACGGCGCGGATCAGCAGCGGTGGCTACGTCGGCTGGATGCCGAGGCCGCGAACCTGCGTGCGGCGCTGGCCGGCTTCGTTCGGGCCGGTGCCGCGGACGAGGCTTTGCGACTCGTCGGCGCGCTCGCTTGGTATTGGCTGCTCCGCGGGCGGCTGACCGAAGCGCGGCGCTGGTTCGACACCGCGCTGGCACTCGGCGGTTCGGCACGGCAGCGCGCATCCGCACTGGCCTGGCGGGTCGGGTTCACCTTCCAGCAGGGCGAATTCGCCGACGGCGCCGCCAAGCGACGCGAGATCGCGGCCATGTACGACTCCGTCGACGACCCGGCAGGCCGAGCGCGCGCCGAGCTGTTTCTCGCCTTCTCCGCGCTCGAGTCCGGCGACATCGCCGAGCTGGAAGCCCTGGTACGCCAAGCGCTTCCGGTCTGCGAGCGGCTCGGCGACCGCTGGGCCGTCGCGTTCGGCCTGGTCTGCCTGGCCAAGGCCGCGCACAGCCGCGCCGACCTGACCGCGCTCGAACAGCACGCCCGCGCCGCCGCCCGGGTGTTCGCCGAGATCGATGACCGCTGGGGCAGATTGCAGGCCGCCGAGTGGCTCGGCGGCCTCGCCGAGCTGACCGGTGACCTGTCCGGTGCGACCGACATCCACACCGAGGCCCTGGGTTTCGCCCAGGAGTTGGAGCTGTGGGGTCAGGTGTGCACTCACCTCTGCTGGCTCGGCTGGATCGCCATGCAGCACACCGAGTTCGATCGCGCCGAAGCCCTGGCCGAGCAGGCCGTGCGGGTCGCCGCCGAACACGGTTACGCGCCCGGTCGTCTCTTCGCCTCTGTCGTGCTCGCCTTCACCGCCCGCCGCAACGGCAAACCCGATGTCGCCGAACACATTCTGCGGGAAATCCTCGCCACCGCCCCGGCCGACGGCGAGGAGACGCCGCTGTTCGTCCCGATGCTCCAGGTCGAGCTCGGCTACCTCCTCGAACAGCAGGGCGACCCGTCCGCCGCCCTCGCCATGCATCTGCTGGCACTCGACGGCGCCCAGCGCATCGAAGCCCCGCGCGACACCACGTTCGCGCTGGCCGCACTCGCGGCGGCCGCGGCGGCCCTCGGCGAATTCGACACCGCCGCCCAGCTTCTCGGTGCCGCCTACACCGTGCGCGAAGACAACGGCATCCCCGTGCTGCCCGCCGAACGCCCGGATATCGACCGCCCCACCGCGATCACCCGCGCCGCCCTCGGTGACGCCGCCTTCGACGTGGCCTTCACCACGGGCTCGGCACTGACCGTGCATGCTGCCCGCACCCTGGCCGCGAATGCCGCCGCGGCACCGGCCCATAGCTAGCTGAGCGACCGAACGCCGCAGTACCCGCGGAGCGGACCGGATCGCCTGCGCGAGGACCGCTGACCGACTGCGTCGCGATCCACTGTTGTCCCCGATCAGGACCCGACGCGTACGTCACCAACGCGACGACGGACGGGTGCCGCGTATGCCCGATTGAACCCTTGGGGTGCCCTGTCCCGTTGACAATGCGAGGAGCGGCACCGGCACAGCCCGCAGTGCGGGATCGCTCCGGCCGTCGGACGGCGGCCGAACATCGAGGAGATAGACCATGTCCACCGACGAATCGATTCTCACCCGCCGCGGCGTGGTCGCCGCAGGCGCGGTTGTCGCGGCGGCGGCGCTGACCGCATGCACTACGCACGGCAAGGAAAACGCCTCTCCCGCACCGAAAGACACTCCAGCAGGACCGACCGACAAAGCCCTCGCCAAGACCGCCGACATCCCCGTGGGCGGTGGCGTGATCATCGGTGACACCGTGGTTACCCAGCAGAACGCAGGCAGCTTCGTCGGCCTGTCCTCGGTCTGCACGCATGCCGGCTGCAAGGTCGCCTCGGTGTCCGGCGGCACCATCAACTGCACCTGCCACGGCAGTAAGTACCGCTTGGACGGCTCGGTCTCCCAGGGACCTGCGGTCGAGCCGCTGGCCGCGAAACCCGTTCGGGTAGTCGGGGATTCGGTGGTTTCGGGCTAGCCGAACAGCTCCCGCATCCGCCGATCCATTTCGTCGGGTGCGACGTCTTCGATGTGCGTGGCCACGGTCCAGCGGTGGCCCCAGGGATCCTCGAAGGCGCCGCTGCGGTCGCCGTAGAACTGGTCGGTCATCGGGCTGAGTTCCCTGGCGCCCGCGGCGATCGCGGCGCCGAAGGCGGCATCGGCGTCCTCGACGTAGACGTGCAGATTGACGGGCGTGCCGCCGACCTGTTTCGGGTCCCGGAAATCCATCTCCTCGGACGGGTCGCCGACCATGACGAGCGAGTTACCGAACATCAGCTCGCAATGCGCGACCTTGCCGTCCGGCCCCGGCATGCGCATCCGCTCCGACGCGCCGAAAACGTGCTGGTAGAAATCGATCGCGGCCGCGGCGCCGTCGATCGCGAGGCCCGGCGACAACACCGGGTAGCCGTCGGGCACTGGCTTGACATCAGACATGAGAAACCTCCGTCGAGGCGGTGTGTCGGACCTGTCGAGCCTAGCCCCGCGACACCCTGCCGCACGGCGAATCAGCCCTGATCAAGGCCCCGAAACACCCTGTAGCCTGCGCACCTGGGCGGCGGCGAGATCATTGAGCACCCCCGGCTCGACGGGTTCCGGCGCGGTCACCGCCACCTGCGCCAGAGTGCTGCCTACCTGCACGATCGCGACTGCGGAGTGCAACGTCAGCCCGTCACTGGTGGTACGCACCTGAAAGGCGGTCACCGCGTCGCCGCCCTGCGGCTGCGGGAAACCACCGATCCGGTAGTCGACCGCTATATCCGTGGCATCCGCACCGGAATAGTGGACGCACCGACGCAGCAACGCCTGCACGTCCGAGAACGCGGACCCAACCGCCGCATTCGGAAAACTCGCCGCGTCGATATCGATGCTGGAGAAATTCGGGCCCGCATATTGAATCGACGCCTGGGCGAGCGCGCCCGGCCGCTGGGCACCCAGCGGCGTGAGCACCTTCGCGCAGTCCGCCGGATCGGTCGGCGAGCCTTGCACTCCGGCCGGCGCCTCGGCCCTCGCGGGCAGCGCGGTGAAGTTCGGCGGCAAATTCTTGCTGGTCAGCAGCTGGTCACGCAGCCGGTCGGCGTCCGCGATCGGCGCACCGGTCACCGGCGCGGCGGCGGTGACCGGACCCAGTGGCGGCAAGTCCGGCGTCTCGGGCGCGGCCGACTTCGACGATCCGCACGCGGCGACGAGCGCGGTGGCCGCGGCGACGAGCAACAGGCCGCACCCGCGGGTCACTCGGTCCACGACACCTGCGTATCGATCGTCTGCTGCAGCACACTCTCGGTGCGCGGGTCGCGATAGCCCTGATGACCGCCGACGGTGATGGTGCCTGCCACCGGCAGCGGCAGCCCGAGATCGACGGTGATCGTGCCGGTGCCCTGCATGACGTAGTCCTGGATGTCGAGCTTGCCCGCGTTGTTGGGCAGGTTCCACACCGCCGACTTCGGCTGCTGGATCACGTCGAGCTCGATGGTCAGCCGGTCACCGTCGCGCTTGGTCAGCGTCGCCGTGGTCACCTGGTCGAGGGTGACCCCGCCGCTGATCTCCTGCCGCACCGTCCAGACCGCGCCCTCGCCGACCGGCTGATCGGGAAACGCGATCGAGCGGTAGACCGCCTGATAGAAGGCTTGCTCCAACGCCGCCCGCGCCGGGTTGGAGGTGTCCGGCGACGGCTCGAGCCGCAGCGCGGTGATGGCGCCGAGGTCGCTGAGGTCGAATCCGGCGTGTGAACCGCCGGTCTTGGTGAGCGCCTTGGCCAGCGCCGGGTCCGGCGTGGTGACGGTGCCCAGCGTGAGATCGATGCCCTCGGCGTCGGTCTGCGCGGTCATCGGGATCGACAGGGCGGGCGCGGAGAAGTCGCGCGCGGGTTGGTCGTTGATCTGCTGTGCGATCCGGTGCGAGGTATGCAGCGTCACCCGCTGCACGGTGCCCGCCGGGTAGTCCCGGCGCAGCATCGAACGCGGCTCGGCCCCCGGCGCGACGACGTTGGTGATCGCAGCCGGAATCGGCACGGATACTTCTTTGCCGATGCCGAGGGGCTCGGTGCTCTCCGGCTCCGAGCGCGACTCAGCGCCACCGCTGCAACCGGTTCCGAACGCGGTCAGGCCGACCGCCAGCACTATCAGCAACACACCCGACCGCGCGAAGCGCGGGATATGGGGGGAAGACAACACCGTCACGAGCATCAGGGTACGACCGGTTCCTGAGTGTCAGCTGGGTCTTGCGGGTGACCACTGCACAAGGTGTCGGGTAGCTCGAGCGATGATGGTGCGTGTGAGTGACGACCCGCCGCCCGAGGAGAACCCAGCGAACACCGCCGAGGAGGCGACACCAGCGACTCCGCCCCAGCGGCTGCGGACCTTACTCGTCATCGCGGTCGTCCTGCTCGGCCTGGATCTGCTGACCAAATGCCTCGTCGTGGCCAACCTGACGCCGGGCGAGCCGGTCTGGCTCATCGGCGACTGGGCCAGACTGAGCCTGGTGCGCAACCCCGGAGCAGCCTTCTCGATGGCCACCGGCATGACCTGGCTGCTGACCTTGGTCGCCACCGCCGTGGTGATCGGCGTGGTGCGCATCGGGCGCACGCTGCGGTCGCTGTGGTGGGCGATCGGGCTCGGCATGGTGCTCGGCGGCGCGCTCGGCAATCTGGTCGATCGGCTGTTCCGGGCGCCGGGGCCGTTGCAGGGGCATGTGGTCGATTTCCTCGCGATCGGCTGGTGGCCGGTGTTCAACGTGGCGGACTCCTCGATCGTCTGCGGCGCGATCCTGCTGGTGGTGTTGACCGTGTTCGGTTTCGAGCCGAACGGGACGCGCACCGGGCGCGACGCGCCCGACACCACCGCCGCCGACACCACCGCGAACAAGACCAGCGAAGGAAACACTGCATGAGGGAAACACGGACCATGCCCGTTCCCGACGGGCTCGACGGCATGCGGGTCGACGCGGGCCTGTCCCGGCTGCTCGGCCTGTCCCGCACCGCCGTCGCGGCGCTGGCCGAGGAAGGCTCCGTGCAGCTCGACGGCGTCGCCGCGGGCAAATCCGACCGGCTCGCCGCGGGCGCCTGGCTCGAGGTGATCTTCCCGGAACCCAAGCGGGAGCTCTCGATCGAGGTCGCACCGGTGGAGGGGATGCGGATCCTCTACGCCGACGACGACATCGTCGCGGTGGACAAGCCGGTCGGCGTCGCGGCGCACACCGGCGTCGGCTGGACCGGGCCGACCGTGATCGGCGGGCTGGCCGCGGCCGGCTACCGCATCTCCACCTCCGGCGCGCACGAACGCCAGGGCATCGTGCACCGGCTCGACGTCGGCACCTCCGGCGTGATGGTGGTCGCGCAGTCCGAGCACGCGTACACGGTGCTCAAGCGCGCGTTCAAGCAGCGCACCGTGGCCAAGCGGTATCACGCACTGGTGCAGGGACATCCGGACCCGAGCAGCGGCACCATCGACGCCCCGATCGGGCGGGCCCGCGGCAACGACTGGAAGTTCGCGGTGACCGCGGACGGGCGACCGAGCATCACCCACTACGACACCGTCGAGGCCTTCCAGGCGGCGAGCCTGCTCGATATCCACCTGGAGACCGGCCGCACCCACCAGATCCGGGTGCATTTTTCCGCGATCCGGCACCCATGCTGCGGTGACCTCACCTATGGTGCGGACCCGCGGCTCGCCGAGCGCCTCGGCCTGGAAAGGCAATGGCTGCACGCGCGTTCGCTCGGCTTCAACCATCCGGCGGACGGTCGCTGGCTGGAGATCACCAGCGAGTACCCCGACGATCTGAAGCACGCCCTGGACGTCCTGCGCAATGCCTGACCGGCGGACGCTGCCGCTGGGCCGTCTCGCCCTCGCGGCGGCGGCCGTCGCCCTCGTCGTGTTCATCGTGCTGCTCGGTGTGCTGAACCCGCCGCGCAAGGACGGCGTATCCACCGATCGGCTCGGCCCCGAGCAGGGTGAGCAGGTCGCGGATTACCTTGCCCGAGCGAAGGCTTCGCTGGACGGCACGGACACGGCCGACCGCTGGGCGCTGGTCTCGTTCACCGAAGCCCTGGTGCCGGAACAGCTCCCACAGCACAGCGGCGGCATGCGGATATCGCAAGTGCTGTACCAGGTTTCGATCCCCCGCGTGCAGACCCCGTTGGTCGCGGTCCCGGTCCCCCGCGGCGACGAGGCGGCCGTCAGCTCCGCCGAGGCGGCGGCCTGGCTGCTCCCGCGCATCGTCGCCGACCAGCGCGCCGCGGGCATCAACGCCCTCTCCGCCGCCCGCCTGCGTTCCGGCTGCGCCTGCGCCGTCGGCCTCGTCCTGCGCGGACCACTGGACGGTCTCCGAAACCTCGCCACGCAGAACGGAATCCGTGCGGTACAGGCGCTGCCGTCCGACGCGACAGCCGGCCGATTCGGCGTCGTGCCACTGCTGCCCGACCAAGTCGACATCGTCCGGCCCGGACCTGACGACGGCGAAGTGCCCGACCGGTAGCCCCGCATGGAACCGACCTCCGCCGGGATGACTCATCCCCGCTCCATCCCGGCGGAGGCCGGACATCACCGCGCCGCAGTGTGATTCGTGTGCGACGCGGTGACGAAGCGCGACTCGGCCACGGCACGACCGCATTTCGGTGGCGCCGGATCGGCACGTGCGAGCCGGTGGCGGCACGTGTGAGTCGCGGGGTTCGGGTCAGTCCGGCAGCTGCACAACGCCGTCCAGGTAGCGGCGGCACCGGCCGACGAGCAGCACGCGGTCGCCGACGAGCTCGCAGCGCAGGCTACCGCCGCGCCGGGACAGCTGACGGGCGGTGAGTTCGGTACGGCCGAGCTCCCGTGCCCACAGCGGAACCAGTTGGGCGTGGGCCGATCCGGTGACCGGGTCCTCCGGCACGCCGACGCCCGGCGCGAAGAAGCGCGAGACGAAGTCGGCGCTCTCGCCGCGCGCGGTGACGATCGCGCCGCGCGGCAACGGGGGGAAGGCGGTGAAAATCGGTGCGGCGTCGCGGACTTCCTGTTCGCTCGCCACGACGATGACCACGTCGGTGCCGGTGTAGGCGCGCACCGCCTGGACGCCGAGCGCGGCGACCAGCACCACATCGGGGGTCACCTCGGTGGCGGGCACCGCGGGCAGGTCGAGCACGAATTCGTCGTCGTCGGTGCGGTCCACGTGCAGCCAGCCGCTACGGGTGAAGAAGCTCACCCGGTCGGCGCCAGGGTGCATGTCCTCCAAAATCTGGGCGGCACTGGCCACGGTGGCGTGCCCGCACATGTCGACCTCCACCGCCGGGGTGAACCAGCGCAGATGGAACGCGGGCCACTCCCCGGGCGGCGCACCGGCCTCCGGCGGTAATTCCGCGGTGTAGAAGGCGGTTTCGGCGAGGTTGTTCTCCTCGGCCAGGTTTTGCAGCAACGAATCCGGGAGCCACGACGAGAGCGGCATCACCGCGGCTGGGTTGCCCGAGAACGGTGCGTCCGCGAACGCGTCGATCTGGTGCAGCAGTACCTCCATATCCGGAGAAGGTACTCCAACACTGAATGACCGCACCGCACAAGGGTTCTCGCGGCGCGCCGGGTCAGATGTCCAGTTTGTCAGGAACCGCCGTTATTCGGGGTCGGGAAGAGTTGCCCCTTCTCCCCCAGCAGTGTCGCGCTCACCCACCACGCGACCTCGACGAGCACGATACCCACAGCGCCACAAATGAATGCGGCGGTGGTGAGGGCGACATTGGACGGGTCCAGTTTGAAGAACTCCCGGGTGAACGGGACGCTGAACAGGAAGATGTACGCGCCGACCGACACCGAGATCAGCACCACCTTCCACCACACGTACGGCCGCGCGACGATGGCGAGCACCCACACCGCGATCATGATCAGCGTGATCAACGCGGTGGTGCCCGCCTGCTCCTTCTGCTGCGCGGAAGCCTCCGGACCGGCATAGGCGATCAGGTAGGCGACGAAGGTGGCCACGCCGATCACCACGCCGGACGGAATCGCCAATCGCATGACGCGACGGACGAACCCGCTGCGAGCGCGTTCGTTGTTCGGCGCGAGCGAGAGGATGAACGCCGGGATGCCGATGGTGAACCAGGCGGCGATCGTGACATGGCGCGGCAGGAACGGATAGCCGATCGGGTCGTAGCCGAAGATCTGCGAGCCGACGCCCGCGATGCCGATCAGGAAGGCGAGCAGCACCGAGTAGACGGTCTTGGTGAGGAACAGATTCGAGACCCGCTCGATATTGCCGATCACCCGGCGACCCTCGCCCACCACGTACGGCAGGGTCGCGAACTTGTTGTCCAGCAACACGATCTGCGCCACCGCACGGGTGGCCGGGCTGCCCGCGCCCATGGCGACGCCGATGTCGGCGTCCTTGAGCGCAAGCACGTCGTTCACGCCGTCGCCGGTCATCGCGACGGTATGCCCGCGCGACTGGAGTGCGGCCACCATGGCCCGCTTCTGGTCCGGGCGGACCCGGCCGAAGGTGGTCTCGTGGTCGAGCACATCGGCGAGTTGCTCGCGGCCCTCCGGCAATTTACGCGCGTCGACCGCGTGGTCGCCGCCGGTGAGGTCGAGCGAGGCGGCCACCGCGCCCACCGAGACGGCGTTGTCACCGGAGATCACCTTGATCGAAACATTCTGGCTGGCAAAGTATTCGAGCGTCTCCTTGGCGTCGGGCCGGACCCGCTGCTCCAGCACCACCAGCGCCGCGGGCCGGACGGTGCCCGGCGCGTCCGGGGCGTCGACCGGGCGGTCGCTGCGGGCAAGCAACAGGATGCGCAGCCCCGAGGAGCCGAGTTCCTCTGCCACCCTGGCGTCTTCGGACTTCGCGTCGAGCAGCACGTCGGGCGCGCCGAGCAGCCAGTCGCCGTGCTCACCGTAGGAGCAGCCGCTCCACTTCTTGGCCGAGGAGAACGGCGCGACCGCGGTCCGCGTCCAGCCCGGCCCGTCCGGCAGCGCCGCGGCGATCGCCTGCACGCTCGCGTTCGGGCGCGGGTCGTCGGCCGCCAACGCGGCCAGGGCTTGCCGAACGTCGTTGTCGTCGAAGGAATCCAGCGTCTTGATCTCGGACAGGCGCATGCCGTTCTCGGTGAGCGTGCCGGTCTTGTCCGCGCACACCACGTCGACCCTGGCCAGGCCCTCGATGGCGGGCAGCTCCTGCACCAGGCACTGACGCCTGCCGAGCCGGACCACACCGACCGCGAAGGCCACCGAGGTCATCAGCACCAGGCCCTCCGGCACCATCGGCACCAGCGCCGCGACCATGCCGGTCACCGCGGGCCGCCACGACTCCTTGCTGGAGACCAACTGGTTGTAGATGCTCAGCGCGCCCGCCGGGATCAGCAGGTAGGTGATCACCTTCAGGATGGTGTCGATACCGCTGCGCAGCTCCGACTTCACCAGCGTGAACTTGCTCGCCTCCTCGGCCAGCTTCGCCGCGTAGGCGTCCTTGCCGACCTTGGTCGCGCGATAGCAGCCGCTGCCGGAGACCACGTAGCTGCCCGACATCACCTCGGCGCCGACCTGCTTGTCGATCGGGTCGGCCTCACCGGTGAGCAGCGATTCGTCGATCTCCAGCAGCGAGGCCTCCGCGACCTCGCCGTCCACCACGATCTGGTCGCCGGGGCCGAGCTCGATCAGGTCGTCGAGCACCACTTCGCGCGGCGCCAGCTCGACGGATTCGCCGTCGCGGCGCACGGTCGGCTTGGCCTGGCTGACGATGGCCAGCTTGTCCAGGGTGCGCTTGGCGCGCACCTCCTGGATGATGCCGACCGCGCTGTTGGCGACGATCAGCAGTCCGAACATGCCGTCGATGATCGATCCGGTGGCCAGCACGAGGATGAACAGCACGCCGAGGATAGCGTTGATCCTGGTGAAGACGTTGGCCCTGACGATGTCGCGGACCGAGCGGCTCGCCCGGTCCGGCACATCGTTGGTGAGCCCGTCGCGGCGACGTTGCTCGACCTCCGCCGCGGTCAATCCGGTGGCAGGCGCCGCCTGCACGCTAGTCGACATGACCGCAAGGCTACGTGAGAAGTAGCGTCGGAAGCGTGCAGCGGAGCAGGACTATCCCGGGTGTTGCGTTCGGTACGAGCGCGTTTTTCCTCTGGGGTTTGTTCCCCGCTTTCTTCGGGTTGCTGGCCTTCGCCGGCGCGGCCGAGGTGGTTGCGCAGCGGATTCTGTGGACGTTGGTATTGGTGCTCGCCATGCTGCTGGTGAGCGGACGGTTGCGCGAGCTGTGCGGCATCGGCGCGCGGATCTGGCGGTTGGCCGCGGTGGCGTCGGCCGCGATCGCCATCAACTGGGGTGTGTATGTGTTCGGCGTCACGTCGGGGCACGTCGTGGAGTGTGCGCTCGGGTACTTCATCAACCCCTTGGTGACCGTCGCGTTCGGGGTGCTGATCTTTCGCGAGCGGCTGGCGAAGGCGCAGTGGGCCGCGCTCGGGCTCGGCGCCGCGGCCGTGGCGGTGCTCACTGTCGACTACGGCAGGCCGCCGGTCATCGCACTCGTGCTGGCCTGCTCGTTCGCGACGTACGGTCTGGTGAAGAAGGTTATCCCGCTGGACGCGGTGCGCGGCATCGCCGCCGAGGGGGTGGTGGCCGCGCCGTTCGCCCTCGCCTTCGTGATCGTGCTCGCCGTCACGGGCCGCAGCGAATTCGGCTCCAGCACAGGACATGCCGCGCTGATGATGGCCACCGGCCCGGTCACGCTCATCCCGCTGCTGCTGTTCGCCGTTGCCGCCCAACGTGTTCCGCTGTCCACCATGGGGCTGCTGCAATACCTCACCCCGGCTCTCCAGATGGCCTGGGGCGTCGCCGTCGCGCACGAACCGATGCCCGCCTCCCGCTGGGCCGGCTTCGCCCTCATCTGGACTGCCCTGGCCATCTTCACCGCCCACGCCCTGCTGCGCGCCCGCCACGCCCATCGCGCGAACCGCGGCACCGCCACTTCGCGCTCGCAAGCCAAATCGGCCGATGCATAAATCTGCATAGCGGAGTACGGTGATCTGCATGCGGACGACTTTGGATCTGGACGACGCGCTGCTGCGCGCCGCCAAGCAACAGGCCGCTCGCGACGGACGAACCCTGACCAGCCTGATCGAGGAGGCGCTACGCATGCTGCTCGACGATCTCAGCGCACGCGACACCGCACGGATGGACATCGTCCTACCGACGGGCGGCGGCGACGGGGTTCAGGTCGGCATCAACCTCGCTCAGTGGAGTACGGTCCGCGACGCCGGTTACGAGGACGACGACGCACGGCTGCGATCGACGTTGTCCGATGCTGCTTCCTGACGTCAACGTCCTGGTCTACGCCTTCCGGGTCGAGTCGCCCGAGCACGCCGCCGCGCACGCCTGGCTGACCACGTTGGTGAACGGACCCGCCACCTTCGCATTGAGCGAGTTGGTGCTCAGCGGGTTCGTTCGCGTAGTCACCAATCCGCGCATCTTCCGGACACCTACCCCGCCGGACCAAGCCCTCCAATTCACCGAGATCCTGATCGGTGCACCGAATTCCCGCCCCGTGCGCCCAGGCTCCCGCCACTACGAGATCTTCGCGCAGCTGTGCCGCACCGTCGACGCCCGAGGCAACGACGTCGCCGACGCCTACCACGCCGCGCTGGCCATCGAGTCCGGTAGCGAACTGATCACCTGCGATCGCGGGTTCGCCCGCTTCCCTGGCCTCCGCTGGCAGCACCCGTTCGCGGTGCAGTCGAAAGGCTGACGCGGCAACGGGTTTGATGGCCGCCGCGCAGGTAGCACCGGGAGCCAACACTGGCCGTGCACCTTTTCGGCGCGCAAAACCCGCTATACGGGTTGTGCCTCACATAAGGTGTACGGCCAGCAGTTCTGCCGAGCGCGGCCTACCTACCAGGCGGTGTTGATGTGGCCGGGGGTCCAGGTGCCCCAGCGTTGGGTTTCGTCGATGGTCACCTCGGCGGGTCGGGCATTGGGGTCGAGGGGTAGGTACTGCTCGATCGAGCCCCAGTCCCGGTCCCAGTCGTCGCTCAGGTAGGCGGGCAGGGTTCGGGCGGTGAACAGCAGCTGGGTCCAGCCGAGTGGTCCACCGCCGTTGTGGTCCTGCCAGAGGTTGGTGATGGTGGCGCCGTTGCGGTCCGGCAGGATTCGGTAGGCGGGCAGGTCGGCCACGCCGGCGTGCGTGGCCACCAGGTTCTGACAGGGGTAGGTCATGGCGACTTCCCAGTCCAGCAGCACCGGCGTCTGCGAACCGACTACGTCGGTGAGGGTTTTCAGCTGCGGCACGCGCGGCGGGGTCACCGCGAGCCACTGATCCTTGCCGAGATCCTTGTCGCTCGCGACGATCCGGACGACGTTCGCGTCAGCGGGCAGCCGGTCGAGCGGGACGCGTACGTTGCGCCATGACGGTGATGGACCGATGTCAATCGGTTCAACGCTGCCGAGTGCTGTTGCCGCGCCGTCGGATTCGGCGCGACCGTACTCGACACGCAGGTCCTGACCCGGATGCACGATGCCGTCGCTGTCGACGTGGCGGATCCGCCCGGCGACCGCGATCGAGATGATCGGGCCGCGACTTCCATTGCTGTCCTGCGGAAGTCGGTACCACCCGGTCGTCAGCTCGGCGGGCACCTGGTCACCATCCCGGTAGCTGCCGAGCACCGGAATGGACGCCGGATCCAGACCGAAGGGCAGCGGAACACTGCTGCCGTTGATTCCGGCGCCCTTCGACGTGCCGGTCTCCGAACCGGGCGACTTCGACCCCGCCTTCGGATCCGCGGCCTCGTCGGAGTCCGCGCTGGTCACGGAGTTCGCCTTGCCCGTGGTGGATTCGATCTCATCGGAGGTGAGATCGGCAGCCACCCCGTTCGGGGTGAATCCGGTCGACTCGGCACCGGCCAACGCCGCTGCCGCATCACCGGTCTGGGGACTCAGTACCGACGCGTTGGGGTCGGTTTCGATCAACACCTTGTCCGCGAGCCCGCAGCCACCGGAAAAGGCTGCGGACAGGTTCGATTGGGCAATCGAGTACGACGGATACTGCGCCACCGCCGCTTTGGCCATCGACAACACCTCGAACAACACCATGGCGGCCGCGACGACGGCCAGCACGGGAGTACGCGCGATACGACCGGGCACCGAGTCGGGGCGCGGCTGCGTCTCTGGGCGCACGTGGAACCACGCAGCGACGAGCAGTGCGAGCACCGATAGACCGGCCGCGAAGGTCGACAGGCCGAAACCGGCGAATGTCGGTGCCTTGTCCCACCACGGCACACCCCAGGCGGACACCCACCAGTAGCCGTTGGCACCGACGAAAGTCAGCGCCAGTGCGAAGAAGACGGCCGCCGCGAACAGTGCCCGGTTGCGCACCGGGCGCGTCACGTGGGGGCTGATCCCGACGGCGGTGAGCGCCGCAACGCAGGCGGCCAATCCCGCGAAGACGCCGAACTGATGAATCCACTTCGTGGGCGAGAACATCATCAGCACCATCGCGGCGACGGTGATGCCGAGGAGTCGGCGCGACGGCCCGACCGCGGTGCCGGGAATGTGCCCACCGCGACGCAGCATGATGACCACGCAGACCACCAAGCCCAGCAACATCATGAACATGCCGAACCGCCGGGTCAGCCACCCGTCGCCGCTCGGCTGGAGCAGATACTGGTAGCGCAGGAACTCCAAGAACCACGAGGCACCATCGCCGGGCCCGACCCTGTCGTGCACGTAGAAGAACTCGAGCACGCCGGCCAAGGTGCGATCCGCGAAGACGACGGTCAGCACCACCAGACCGGCGGCGAGTAGCGGGAGAAGCAGGGCAAAGTAGCCGGAGACTTTCGCCCGCCGCGCGAGGACCGCGACCATGGTGCGTGCTCCGGCCGCCAGCGCGCCGATGCAGATCAGGCCGGAGGGTGCGGCGGTCAGGGTGAACGCGGCGATGATGATCGCGAGCGCGTACGGCAGCAGACGCCGGGTTGCGATTGCCCGTTCAACTGAAGCCCAGGTGAGGATCACGCCCAGTGCCACAAAGGGTTCGGCCCGCAGTCCGTTGTTGTAAGGCAGCCAAAACGCGAGAAACACCAGTGCACTTGTCCATACGACGACGGCATTGTCCCGCAGTACGGTCCCGAGCCGGGGTAGAAGCTCTCGGCTGATCACCCACCAGGCGACGATGCTGACGAGCAGTGTGGGCAACCGGACCCAGGGACTCACTGACGACACATGAGTCAGCAACCCGATCAGATTCGTGTACGGCGTGTAGAACGGCCCCTCGTCGACGCTGAACCAGCGGTAATAGTTCGACATGAACCCGGAGCTCCGCTCGGCCCGCGCCATGCCGAGGATATACCCGTCATCAGAAGTGTTGGCACCGATGAAGTGCCACACCAGCAGCGTGGCGAACACCAGGTAGTCGGCGGGCTGCAACCGCCACCATCGGGTGGGCAGGAACCGCCGTGACTTTCGGCCGTCGGCGCTGTCCAGGCGGTACAGCGCGACCAAAGCGACGAGCGTCGCCAGCCCGGCCAGCACGATCGCGGCCAGTTTCAGCGGCGTCGGCGAGGCCGAAAAACGGGAATCCACTTGCACATTCACGTGCAGGCCCGATGGCGCCGCACCGGTCAGGTCACTGAAGACACCGACGACCTGCGGGCGGATGTCGGTGGTGAACTCCTTGCCGGAATCCGCGAGCCCCGTTGCGGTCACCGTGGTCCGCTGCGTATCCATCTGGACGCGGACCGCACAGGATCCATTGCGGACCTCGCTCAGCGGGGCCGACCACAGCAGCGTGTTGCGGGACACCACGTCGACCCGTCCCGCGCGGTCGGCGGCGTCGGGGACGACCTTGGCGACGAATCCGTAGCGTTCCAGATCGGGCGACTGCCGCGGAATGGTCGACACCACAACGCCACCCGCGTCGGCGAGCGCGTCGAAGGCGGCGCACGGAATCTCGGCGGACAGATCCATCGGCGCGTAGGTGAGCAGCGGCGCCGTCACCGAGGTGACCGCGGCGGTCTGCGGCCACGCCACACTGGATTGATCCTGCTTTACCGGCAGGAACGGAATCGACGCGGCGGCGAGGATTGCCAGCAACCCACTGACGATTGCCAGCAACCTGATTCGGCGAGCGACACCGCGGTGCGCTCCGGAATCCTGCGGCTCCCCCGGGTGTGCCGGCGGTTGGGCGGATTCACGCACAGCGTCACTGACAGTCACGACGCTGGATGCTAGCGGGTAATCATCGGATGACACAGAGTCCCAGCTATCAACGCTCGAATCACGCACTCAGGCTGCGTGTTCGGTCACCGTCTCGCAGCGAAGGCCGTTGTCGCGGCCGACTCGCTGGGAGCCGGCCGCGACGGCACGAACTAGCTGCAGGCCGTGGAGGTCTGGCCCAGGTTGGTCAGCATGGCGCAGGCCCAGGACTTCTGGATCTTCCACTTGCCGTTGTCGGCGACGAAGGGCACGTCGACGAGGTTCTCCTGGCCGTTGACCACGAACTTGGCCTTGGCGTTGACGCTGTCGCCGAACTCGGTCACGTCGGTGACCTCGATCTTCACGTCGGCGCCCTTGGCGGCCTGGGACAGGCGATCCGGCAGGGTCGGGTCGGCCTCGGCGCCCTGGACACCGTCCAGCTTCTCCGCCGCGGGCACCGCCGGGTCCAGCGCGCGGGCCAGTGCGGCGTTCAGCTCCGCGACTGTCGGGACCGGCGGCAGGTTCGCGGCGCTGGCCGACGCCGACGCCTTGGCGCTGGTCGACGTCTTGGCGGCGGGCTTGCTGTCCTTGTCGTCGCCGCACGCGGTCATACCCAGCGCGGCAACGACGGCCAGGCCGGCGATCGCGATGCGTCCAGTCTTACGAAGCTTCAACTGCTCGTCCTTTGCGTTCGAGTAGGTCCGTGTCATGTCCACCAATGGCAGCCTCCACCCGACCGGCGGCGCTGCACGAGCTCCCAGGCTACCGGCACAGAGGACCACCGCGTGGACCCACACGGGACGGACTGATGTCGTCGGCAGCGAACGTACGCGGTGGGCTCGGCGATGTCGAGCGGTGCGCCGACCCGGTCACCACAGACTGTGCAGCGGATCGGCTCTGCTCAGACCGGGGTCGTCGGCGGCGAAGGTACGGGCCGGGCCTGGACCGGTCGAGCGCGTCTCGAATCGCACTGTGACGACGCCGTATCCGCCCCCTTGAACCCAGCCGTGGCCGTACTCGGGGTGTTCGACGTCCATGCCGGGATGCCAGAGCGGAACCGGCAGCGCGCTCGCAAGCGGCGTGGTCGCGGGTGCCTCCGCTGCCACGTCGGCCGGTGCGGCGGCTTGCTCCCAGACACCGTCCTCGGCGACCGGCGCCTGATCCAACTCGGGAAACAGCGACTCCTGCCGCACCGTGGACAATCCGCCGTAGCCGACCCCGACCAGCCGGATCGGGCCGAGCTCGGTCGGGTCGATCGCGGAACGCTGCGCGGCGGTGGACAGCGTGGTGAGATCCTCGGTCGCGTACGGCAGCGTGAACGAGCGCGTCACGATGCTCATATCCGACTTCTTCAACTTGAGCACGACGGTGCGGGCGGCGCGCCCGTCGGCGATCAGGCGACGGTGCGCCGACGCGGCCATCGCCTCGATCGCCGGGCGCAACTGCGCGAGGGTGACGATGTCGGTCTCGAAGGTGGTCTCGGCGCTGATCTGTTTGGCCTCGGCCCGCTCCGCGACCGGTCGATCATCGATACCGCGTGCGAGGCGGTGCAGCGCGGCGCCGACCGCACCACCCAATATCGATATCGCCTCCGACTCCGGCAGCGCGGCGAACGCGCCGACGGTCTCGATGCCGAGCGAGCGCAGTTTGTGCTCGGCCACCGGACCGATCCCCCACAGCTTCCGCACCGGCAGCGCGGCAAGCAGCTGGGTCTGCTCGACCGCCGAAACCACCCGGATCCCATCGGGTTTGGCGAGGCCGGAGGCGATCTTGGCGAGCTGTTTACCGGTGCCGGCGCCGACGGATGCGGTCAGGCCGGTGCGTTCGCGCACCGCGGCTCGCAGGTCCGCACAGAACTGCTGCACCTCGGCCACCGTGGCGCCGGCCAGTTCGGCGGGTTCGCCGAACGCCTCGTCGAACGACAGCGTCTCCAGCACCGGGATCCGGCTGCGCAGGGTGTCGAACACCTGCCCGCTCAGCACGCCGTACACCGCGCCGCGCGGCGGCACCACCACCGCGGTGACGCCGACCAGCCTGCGCGCCTGATGCATCGGCATCGCCGAACGCGCGCCGTACACCCGCGCCTCATAGCTGGCGCCCGCGACGACACCGCGCCCGCCGATGCCGCCGACCAGAACCGGGCGCCCGCGCAGGGTGGGACGCGTCAACTGTTCCACGGACGCGAAGAACGCATCCATATCGATGTGCAGCACCCAGCGCCGGGCAGTGCTCTGTGCGTCGGCGCGCGTCGGTGGATGCTGTTCGCTCACCGTGGTTTCGCAGAGAGTTTCCCGCCCGTGCTCACGACCGCGCCTCGCCGAAGCTCGGCTCCGTGCGTTCGATAGCCGCCGTGCCCATGGTTCGCTCGCTGCCCTGCCTCACAGTCGGAAATCTACGCCCGCCCACCGACAGCATCGGGCAGGCGCCGACGCTGTGTGGTGACTGTGCACTTGCTGTCGGTTTCCTGTAGCGATCCGAAGCGAGGCAATTTCTCCCTTGAACGGACAACCAGCCCACTACCTGCGCATATACCATCCCGCCGAGCGCACTACACGGTTTCGGTAAACAGTTGACGAAGCGCGGGGACCGCCCTTGCGGCACAGCTTCATGTGTGATGATCGGACCTATGAAGATCCGCAAGGCCGTGATCCCGGCCGCCGGTATCGGTTCCCGGCTCCTCCCGCTGACCAAGGCCATCCCGAAGGAGATGCTGCCGGTCGGCGACAAGCCGGTCATCGAACATACGGTCCGCGAGCTGGTCGCGTCGGGCATCACCGACATCACCATCGTGGTCAGCAGCGGAAAGTCGTTGATCCAGGACCATTTCCGCCCCAACCCCGCGCTGGTGGCGCAGCTACGCGCCGACGGCAAGACCGCCTACGCCGACGCGGTGGCGGAGGTCGGTGAACTGTCCAGACTCGGCCACATCACCTACCTCGACCAGCACGGCCCGTACGGCAACGGCACCCCGGTCCTGAACGCGGCCCGCAACCTGGGCGATGAGCCGATGCTGGTGCTGTGGCCCGACGACGTGTTCGTCGCCGAGGTGCCGCGCGCCCAGCAGCTGATCGACGCCTACGAGGCCACCGGCGCACCGGTACTCGCGCTGATGCCGATGGACCCGGCCGAGTCGCAGCGCTACGGCGTCCCCGTCGTCGCCGACGACCAGGGCCACGGCCTGCTGCGCATCACCGGCCTGCGAGAGAAGCCCAAGCCGGAGGACGCACCGTCGGACTTCGCCGCGATCGGCGGTTACGTGGTTACCCCCGGCATCATCGACGAGCTGCGCGCCCAGACCAAGGCCTGGTACGAGCACCGCTCCGGCGAGGTCTACCTGACCGACGCGATCAACGTGCACGCCGCGGACAATCCCGTCTACGGCCAGGTGATCCGGGGTCGCTGGTACGACACCGGCAACCCGGCCGACTACCTGGTCGCCCAGTTCGCCTCGGCGCTGGCCAACCCGCAGTACGCCCCACTGCTGCGCAGCCTGGTCGACGAGAAGGACTGAGCCGCACGCATCCTGATGTCCCGCAGACCGAATCGCCCGCGATGTCCGGTGCGGGACATCAGCGGATGTGCGGCTAGAAGCGGCGGATCGCGTAGATGTCGAACTGCTTGAGCGGGCTCAGGCCGACGGGTACGCCCCAGTCGTAGGCGTTGAAGATCTGGCCGAAGCCGGCGTAGATGCCGACGTGCGAGCCGTCGGTGTTCAGCACCACCACGTCGCCGGGCGAGAGCGCGTAGTACGGGACGGGCGCGCCCGCTCTGGCCTGTTCCCAGGTCGTGCGCGGAATGCGGACGCCGACCTGGCGGAATGCCCACTGGACCAGGCCGGAGCAGTCCCAGGTGAACGGGCCGGTGCCGCCCCACTCGTAGGGCTTTCCGGTCTGGGAGACGGCCGCCGCCAGCGCACCCAACCCGTTCGAGCTCGGCAGCGGGATCGCGGCCGAGCCGGAGGCGGACAGGGATTGGGCGCTACCGGTAGCGCTACCGGTGTCCGACCACCCGGGGCCAGCCAGGATCAGGGTCGCGGCGGTGGCTAGGAGAAATCCGAAAGCGATGCGACGCAAGGGTTTTCTGTTCACGTGCTCGTCCCTTCCGGCGGCCCGGCGCGCGGGCCACCATTCGGCGGTCCCGGCTGACGCCTGGGTCGTGCAGCGCCACAGGGGCCGCAGCCGCTGTGTCCGGCGAACAAGTACCCGGCACAGCGCATTCAGGTAGGACAACTCACGAGCTCACTACTGCCCCAGAAGTCGATCTCCGCAACAGCAGCACCATCTTCGATTCTGCCGTGCGGCTTGAACCTGCAACCCCAGTTCAGCAAATTTCTGACATGTGATCTGTATCACATCTCAAGCGACGTCCGTCGGCGGCCGGTCAGTCGCTGCCCGACTCGGCAAGGGCGGCGCGTACCAATGAGCGGGCTGCCCAGCTCATCGTCTCGGTGGCCGCCTCGATGTCGAGACCACACGTGTCCCGAGTGGAGACCAGGGCTTCGACCCCGAAGACCAAGGTCACCGCGTTCACCAAACGCTCCATCCGCTCCGCCGACAACGTGTCCCGCAACGGCGCCAAGGCCACCCGCGCCATCTCCAGCCGGGTCACCCCACGCACCGGAACCCGTTCCGCCTCAGCGAAATCGACCTGACTGAACCAGCGATCGAGGGTTGCTCGCAATACGCCACGCCACACCACTTCGTCCGCGAACTGGAAGGCACAGACCTCGCGCACCACCCGGTCGATGCGCTGCTCCGGATCGTCGGGCAGGTCGTCGAGGAAGTCCGGGAAGCCGCCGGTGGTCCCGGCCTGCCTGGTCGCCATGTCCGACCACAGCGACTGCGGGTTCGGGAAGTACCGGTATGCGGTGGCGGTGGAGACCTTCGCGGCCTCGGCGACCTCGGCGATCGAGGGCGAGTGACCGTTGCGAGCAAGTTCGAGCGCGGCGGCGAGCAGCGCCTCCCTGGTGCGCATCTTTTGATTCTTCGCTCGGCCACTATTGAGAATCTCATCTCGCCGTGAGAAAGTCATCTCACCACGATAGCAGGTTCTCACTTTCAGGAGGGCGTGGCCGATGACACGTGAAGAGATGGACGAGCTGTTCGAGCGGCACTGCGCGGCCGAGGCCGCCAACGATGTCGACGCGATCATGGACACCCTGGCCGAGGACGTCGAGCACGACGCCGTCGGCGATCCGCAGGGCACCCTGCGCGACCCGGCCGCGATCGCCGAGCGCTACCGCGAGTTGTTCGACGCGATCAGCGAAGACAAGATGGAAACCGTTCGCCGGTACTACGGCGCGGACTTCTTCGTCGACGAATCCCATTGGTACGGCCGGGCAACCGGCACGTTCCTCGGCATCCCCGGCGGCAACCGCCCCATCGACTTCCGGATACTGCACGTCTGCGAGGTCCGCGACGACAGGATCAGCCGGGAGAACGTCTGGCTGGACACCGCCGCGATCATGCAGCAGTTGACGGCGCCGCTCTGATGGGTGCCTACAAGGCCGCCGAACGCGGGATCGCGGTGCGGCGCTACGAACGACGCGACCGGCGCTGGAACAGCGAATACCAGTGCTACTCACCGGTGGTCGGGAACTTCCCGTCGACCTCAGCGGGCAGCGCGGACCAGTCCGGCGCCGACCGCGCCGAAGGTTAGCAACCGGACCGACCACGAAGAGCTCGCCCGCGCCAGAAGCGCCGCGAGCCAGCGGCAGGATGAGCAAGGGCGGGACCAGTGGTCCCGCCCTTGCCGTTCGACGTGTCAGGCCTTGGTGACCTGCGCGCGCACGCCCCCGACCAGGTCGGCGGCGTCGGCCCCTGCCGCGCCGAAGGTGAGGGTGGTGGCGAGGATCTCGCCCGCGATCAGCTCACGGTGCGTCTCGGCCCACCCGGCCCGGTCCGCCGGTACCTCGAGCAGCACCGAGATCCGATCGGAAACGTCGAGCCCCAAGGACTTCCGGGTTTCCTGCAGATCACGGATGAGGTCGCGGGCCCAGCCCTCGGCCTCCAGTTCCTCGGTGACCACCGAGTTCAGCACCACCAGGCCGGCATTGCCGGGCAGGGCGGCGGTGGACTCGGGTTCGGCGGCCACCAGGCGCTGCGTGTACTCCTCGGGAAGCAGGGCGATTCCGGCGGCGGTGACGACGCCGTCGGCGTCCTCGGACCATTCGCCAGCCTTGACCGCCTTGATCACCGTCTGCACGTCCTTGCCCAGGCGCGGGCCCGCGGCACGGGCGTTGACGACCAGTTCGAACCGGCCGTGCACGGCGACGTCGGTGGTCAGGTCGACCTTCTTGACGTTCACCTCGTCGGCGATGATGTCGGCGTAGGGCGCGAGCCGCTCGGCGTCGGCCGCGGCGATGGTGACCTCGGCCAGCGGCAGCCGCACCCGCAGGTTCTGCGCCTTGCGCAGGCTCAGCACCGTCGAGCAGACCACCCGTGCCTCGTCCATCGCCGCGACCAGCTCCGGATCGGCGGGCAGCTCACCGTCTTTGGGCCAGTCGGTCAGGTGCACCGACTCGCCGCCGGTGAGCCCACGCCAGATCACCTCGGTGATCAGCGGCAGCAGCGGCGCGGCCAGCCGGGTGACCACCTCGAGCACCGTGTGCAGCGTGTCCACCGCGTCCGGCTCCTCGCTCCAGAAGCGCGAACGCGACCGGCGCACATACCAATTGGTGAGCGCGTCGGCGAAACCGCGCAGCTGCTCGCACGCCCCGGCGATGTCGTAGGTCTCCAGCGCCTCGGTCATCGCGTCGCGGGTTTGCGCGAGCTTGGCCAAGATGTAGCGGTCGAGCACGTTCGGCGAATCCGTGCGCCAGGTACCCGGTTTCGAGGCGTACAGGTTCAGGAAGGTCCACGCGTTCCACAGCGGCCGCAGCGCATGGCTGACGCCCTCGCGGATGCCGCGCTCGGTGACGATGAGGTTGCCGCCGCGCAGGATCGGCGAGCTCATCAGGAACCAGCGCATCGCGTCGGAGCCGTCCCGATCGAACACCTCGTTGACGTTCGGGTAGTTGCCCTTGGACTTGCTCATCTTCAGTCCGTCGTCGCCGAGCACGATGCCGTGTGCGGCAACGGTTTTGAAGGCGTGGCTGTCGAAGAGCGCGGTCGAGAGCACGTGCAGCGTGTAGAACCAGCCTCGGGTCTGCCCGTTGTACTCGACGATGAAGTCACCGGGGAAGTGACTGTCGAACCACTCCTTGTTCTCGAACGGATAGTGCACCTGGGCGAACGGCATCGATCCCGACTCGAACCAGCAGTCGAGCACCTCCGGCACCCGGCGCATGGTCGACTGCCCGGTCGGGTCGTCCGGGTTCGGCCGGGTCAGCTCGTCGATCATCGGCCGGTGCAGGTCGGTCGGGCGCACGCCGAAGTCGCGTTCCAGCTCGTCGAGCGAGCCGTAGACGTCCATCCGCGGGTATTCCGGGTTGTCGGAGACCCACACCGGGATCGGGCTGCCCCAGTAGCGGTTCCGGCTGATGTTCCAGTCCCGCGCGCCCTCGAGCCACTTGCCGAACTGGCCGTCGCGGATGTGCTCGGGCACCCAGCTGATCCGCTGGTTCAGCTCCACCATCCGGTCGCGGAACTTGGTCACCGCGACGAACCAGGACGGCACCGCCATGTAGATCAGCGGCTGACCGGAGCGCCAGCTGTGCGGGTAGGAGTGCTCGATCGTCTCGTGCCGCAACAGCTTTCCGGCGGCCTTGAGGTCCTTGATGATGACCGGGTTGGCGTCGAACACCATCAGGCCCTCGTACGGCGGCACCATCGAGGTGAACTTGCCGCCCGGGTCCAGCGGCTGCACGATCTCGATGCCGTTGGCGGTGGCGACGTCCATGTCCTCCTCACCGAATGCCGGTGCGAGGTGCACGATTCCGGTGCCGGAGTCGGTGGTCACGTAGTCGGCGTTCAGCACGCGGTGCGCGCGCGGGTGGCCTGCGAAGAAGTCGAACGGCGGCTCGTAGGACAGGTCGGTGAGCGCGGCGCCGTCGTACTCGCCGAGTGTCTCGGGCTCGTCACCGAATTCGCGGGCGTAGTGCGACACGCGTTCGGCCGCCAGCAGATAGCGCTTGCCGTCGGCGGCGCGCAGGTGCACGTAGCGGACGTCGGGGTGCACGGCGATCGCGAGGTTCGACGGCAGCGTCCAGGGGGTGGTGGTCCAGATCAGCGCGTTGGCGCCGTCCAGGGCGTGCAGCGGATGCTCGGCGGGCACGCGCAGCACCATGTCGACGGTGACCGCCGGGTCCTGGCGCATCTTGTACGCGTCGTCGAGGCGGGTCTCCTGATTCGACAGCGGCGTCTGCTCATACCAGCTGTAAGGCAGCACCCGGAAGCCTTGATAGATCAACCCCTTCTCGTGCAACGACTTGAACGCCCACATCACCGACTCCATGAAGTCGAGATCGAGTGTCTTGTAGTCGTTGTCGAAGTCGACCCAGCGCGCCTGACGTGTCACATAATCACGCCATTCACCGGTGTAGCGGAGCACGGAAGATTTACAGGCCGCGTTGAATTCGGCGAGGCCCATCTCGTCGATCTGTGATTTGTCCGTGATACCGAGCTGTTTCTCCGCTTCGATTTCCGCGGGCAATCCGTGACAGTCCCAGCCGAATCGCCGGTCGACCCGCTTGCCGCGCATCGTCTGGAAACGCGGTACCAGGTCTTTGACGTATCCGGTGAGCAAATGCCCGTAATGTGGCAGACCGTTGGCAAACGGCGGTCCGTCGTAGAAGACGAACTCCGCTGCCCCGGAACGGTTTTCGATGCTCGCGCGGAAGGTGTCGGCGGCCGCCCAGGCGTCTAGCACGCGGCGCTCCATCGCGGGGAACGCCGAGCCCGTGCCGACCCCGAGGTCCACGCGCGGGTATCCGCTGTTGCTGGAAGTTTGGTCCGCCATCGCGGGTGCGTCTCCTCGTGCCGTTTCCGTTGGCACGGGGACGATGCCGACGCCGGTGCGCCGATACCGCGGTACCACCCCGCTTGTCCGGCCAGAGCGGCCGAACCTCTCGTTGTGAGCTGTGACGGGCTCACCCGTTCGGTTCTACTTGGCACCGCCGCCGAGCGGGCAGCGGGTGCTGTTCTTCCGAAGGCTCCCCGGTGATGGCCGGATCAACACCATGTTCATGTTTGATTCTAGCCAGTGCGGTCAAACCTGATTACGGTGCCGCCTACCTAGCGCTTGGCATGACGCCCCGGCGGCGGCGCGGAGTCCTCGTCCGGCCGACGCATGGACAGGGCACTGGCCAGTAACAGCACGGCGCCGAGCACGCAGACCAGGATGCAGCCCCACGCCCAGATCACCGATCCGGTGGTCAGCGCGGCTACCAGCAGGGCGAAGCCGACGGCGGCGAGAACGAGCGTCAAGACGAGCATGGTGACCCCCCGGGGGTTGGCAAGGAGGCGAAGCCGACGGGGTGGGTATACCGAGCCACGCCGGGCGGCTCGACAGGTTCTTCAATTGTACGAACTGTGGTGCGCTCGAGGCGAGCGACTTACTTGCCACCCTTGGCGAACGAGGCAGGCTGCAGGTTGTTGGCCGTGTTCGCGTCCGCGAACGCCTCGCCACCGTCGACCGGGACCGCCGAGCCGCGGTTCTCCAGCTCCTCGAGCTGCGACTCCAGGTAGGACTTCAGCCGCACCCGGTACTCCCGCTCGAAGGTCTTGAGCTGTTCGATCCGGCTCTCCAGCACGCTGCGCTGCTGAGTGATGGTCGCCATGATCTCGGTGTGCTTGCGCTCGGCATCGGCCTGCAGTGCGTCGGCCTTCTCCTTCGCCTGACGCAGCTGGTTGTCCGAACGGGACTGCGCGTCCGACAGCATCGCGTCGGCCTTCTGGCGGGCGTCGGCGATCATCGCCTCGGAGCGTGTCCTGGCATCGCCGACGAGACGCTCGGAGTTTGCCCGTGCGTTCGACAGCAGGTTTTCCGCCTCGACCTTCGCGTCGCTGGTGAGCCGATCCGCCATCTCCTGGGCGAGGCTGAGCACCTTGGCGGCCTGCAGGTTGGCATCCGCGCTCGGCGCCTCCTTCGGCGGGGCCGGGGCGGGCATCGGCGCGGGCGGGGCCTGCGGCACCGGCGGCTTGATCGGCTCCGGCGGCGGCGGTGCCTGCTGGACAGGCGCTTTCACGTTGTTCGGGCCGACCGGGCCGCGATTCTTCTTGGCATCAGCAAGTTCTGCGTCGAGTTCGGCGACCCGCTGACGCAGGTCGGCGTTTTCCTCGATGAGACGCGAGAGTTCCTGCTCGACGAGATCCAGGAAGGCGTCGACTTCATCCTCGTTGTAGCCGCGCTTCCCGATCGGCGGTTTGCTGAACGCGACGTTGTGCACATCGGCTGGAGTCAGCGGCATGGAAGGATCCCTTCACGCGTCTTTTGGAGATCTAGCAGATCTAGCAAGCTACTTCACGGCCCATTCTGTCACACCGGGGCTACCGGCTGCCCGAGCCTGCCCACGATCGACATCAGGATGAAGACGATGAAAAGCAGGACCATAATCGACAGATCCAGGCGAATTCCTCCCAATGACACCGGTGGTATCAAGCGCCTCAGGAGTTTCACCGGCGGATCGGTGATCGTGAAGATCACCTCGAGGATGACGACTACGACACCGGTCGGGCGCCAGTCGCGCGCGAAGCTTCGGATGAACTCGACGATCACCCGGCTGATCAGCAACAGCCAGAAGATGAACAGTACGAAGTACAGCACCGCGAACAAGGCCACGGAGTTCACTCTGCCGCAAAATCCGCTTTGCGCAAAATGACCGCGCCGCCCCACCTGCGACCGGTCTGCAACACCCCCCAGATCACGAGCTTATTTCTGGTTGTAGAAGCCGGTTTCGGCGATGCGTCGGCGTTCTTCGGCTGATACGTCGACATCGGCCGGTGAGAGGAGGAACACCTTGGTGGCCACCTTGTCGAACGAGCCACGCAGCGCGAACGCGAGTCCGGCGGCGAAGTCGACCAGGCGCTTGGCGTCGGCGTTGCTCAGCTCGACCAGGTCCATGATGACCGGGTTGCCCTCGCGGAACCGCTCGCCGATGATCCTGGCCTCGCTGTAGTCGCGCGGGCGCAGTGTCGTGATCTTGGACAAGGGGCCTCCGTCCTCGAAGATCCCCGGCCTGCGCGCGGGTGCCGGCTCGGGGCGCACGCGCTCCTCCAGCCGGCGCTCCTCGGCGTCGGGATCGACCGCGAGCGCACCACGGGTGGTGCCCCGCAGCGGCGGCGGCGCGGTGCCGCCCGCGCGGAACCGGCCGGACGAGGGCGCGGCGTCGATCCGGGTCGGCCTGCGGGCAGGCTCGTAGCGGTCCTCGCCGTAGGGCTCGTCGGCGTACTCGTCGCGCCGGGAAACCGGGTAACCGCCCTTGTAGGGCGACTTGTAGGCGGGTTCCGGGTAGTCGGCGTCCTCGCGGTCGAAGCCGTCGGCGCCGTAATGGTCTGCGCCGTAACGATCTTCGACGTAGCGGTCGGAGTAGTCACGGGGCCGAGGGCGACGAACACCACGCTCGTCGCCAGCCCGGGGGGCGCGATCGTCGACGTAGTCGTCTTCGTAATCCTCGAGCGGAACCATGCCGAAATACGCCTTGAACTTGTGCAGCGTACTCATCACTGCACCTCGCTGTCGCTCGGCGCAGTCATGACCACGATGGTGGCTGCGTCGAGAACTCGCTCGCTCCGCTCGCTCATGTTGGTCGACCTTCCTTCGGCCCCGGTGGCGGCCGGGTGTTGAAGTCTTGCTCAGCCCTCGTCTGTCTCAAGCATATGTGTCGAATGTGACTGATGAGGTTTCTTTGCTACGCCGAGGTTATCGGTCGAGCGCCCATCAAGGCGGTACCGACACGCACACACGTGGCGCCGTGTTCGATGGCAGATTCCAGATCGCCCGACATTCCTGCGGAAAGTTCTGTCGCAGCGGGATGCTCGGCGAGCAGCAGGGTGTGCAAAGTCGCAAGTCGGGCAAATGCCGCATCAGACTCGGCCCCCAATGGCGGAATAGCCATCAGACCGGACAGTCGTAATCCCGCCGCGGCGGAAATATGTTCCGCGAGCCGCGCCAGATCATCGGGTGCGACACCGCCGCGGGAGGGGTCCTCATCCAGGCTCACCTGCAGCAGGACGCGTACCGGCTCGCTGCGCTGCCCCGCGTCCAACGCGGCGCGCGCACCCGCGTCGAGCGCCGTTGCCAAGCGTTCACTGTCGACCGAGTGCACGGTGTGTGCCCAGCGCGCGACCACGCGTGCCTTGTTGCGCTGCAGGCGTCCGATCATGTGCCACTGGACATCCGGGAGTCCTTCGTCACGTTCGGCGTCCTGACGGACCAAAGATGGCAGTGCTGCCACCTTTGCGGTGGCCTCCTGCTCGCGCGATTCGCCGAACTCGCGGCGGCCCAAGCGATACAGGATCGCCACATCCTCGGCCGGGAAAAATTTCGTCACGGGGAGTAGACGCACCGAGTCCGGCGCGCGCCCCGCCGCGAGACACGCGGCGTCCACCCGCTGCAGCAGCGCGGAGAGATTGGTGGCCAGTTCCGCGGTGCGCGCGTCGACTTGCGCCGCAACCTCATTCACTACCGCACCTCCGACCAGATGACGCTGCCGAGCCTGCCGGTCGGCGCGCCGCGGCGATGGCTGAACAAGGTGTGGTCCTCGATCGTGCAGCGCGGGTCGATCGCCACGCCGTTGACCCCGGCGTCGAGCAGCTGCCTGCTGATTCCGGCCCGCAGGTCCAGCGACGGGGTGTTGCGCACCGTGGTGGCGGCGCTGCCCGGCAGATGCTTCTCGACATCGGCCCGCATCGCGGCGGGCACCTCGTACTGCCGCCCGGACGCGGCGGGTCCGAGGAACGCGCCGATCCGCTCCAGCCGAGCGCCGACCGACACCATCGCCTCGAGCACCAGCGGCACGATGCCGATCCGCGCCCCGATCCGTCCGGCATGCACGGCGGCGATGACCCCCGCCTCGTCGTCGGACAGCAGCACCGGCACACAGTCGGCGGTCAACACCACCAGCGCCAGCCCCGGCACCGTGGTCACCAACGCATCGGTGGCAGGCACCGGCTCATCGCGTGGCCCATCGATGATCTCGACATTGCGACCATGGATCTGTTCCATCCACACCAGCCGGTCGGGCGTCAACCCGATCCCCTCGGCCAGCCGATCCCGGTTCCGGCGGACCGCCGCCGGGTCGTCCCCCACATGATCACCGAGATTGAACGACTCGTACGGCGGGGCCGAGAACCCGCCCGCCCTGGTCGTCGTCACCCGTCGAACGGTCAGTGTAGGAGCAGAAGTCATGCCCCCGAGCGTAGTCAACCGTCCCGCCCCACCGATCTCACAGAGGTTCCAGCCCTCGCGCAGACCCTGCAACTCCAGTCAAACGTTCGGAAGCCCTGTGAGATCAACAACTTCCACCCGCACGACCGCACCGGCGCCCACGACGGAGCGCGTCGGGTACGACGAAGGCCCTGATCCCGTCGGGGTCAGGGCCTTCGAAAGTGCTGCCCGGTGTCAGCGCCGCATGAACGACGGCACGTCGACATCGTCGTCATCGTCGTCGGGCGGTTCGATGTGGGTGCGCGCGTTGCTCGCCACGGTGGGCTCCGCTAAGCGGGCGCGTTCGGTGTCGCGGTAGCTCGGTACCGCGCCGCGGGTGGAGCTGGTCGAGCTGGCGGTGGCGGCGGCCACGTCGGTGCTGCGCGCCGCGACCTCGGTGGTCCGGCTCTGGCCGACCTCACCCGCGCGGGCCGCTCCGATGGTGCCCCGGCCTGCGGTGTCAAAGGTGCGCCGGGCGGGTCCGCCACCGTCGAAACCCGCTGCGATCACGGTGACTCGTACTTCGTCGCCGAGCGAGTCGTCGATCACCGTGCCGAAGATGATGTTGGCCTCGATGTGCGCGGCCTCCTGAACCAACGAGGCGGCCTCGTTGATCTCGAATAGGCCGAGGTCGGAGCCGCCCGCGATGGACAGCAGCACGCCGTGCGCGCCGTCCATGGACGCTTCGAGCAGCGGCGAGTTGATCGCCGACTCGGCCGCCTTCACCGAGCGGCCCTCGCCGCGCGCGGAGCCGATGCCCATCAGCGCGCTGCCCGCGCCGGACATCACGCTCTTGACGTCGGCGAAGTCGACGTTGATCAGACCCGGGGTGGTGATCAGGTCGGTGATGCCCTGGACACCGTTCAGCAGCACCTCGTCCGCCGAGCGGAACGCGTCCATCAGGCTGACCGCCGCGTCGCCGAGCTGGAGCAGCCGGTCGTTGGGGATCACGATGAGCGTGTCGCAGGACTCGCGCAGCTGGGTGATGCCGGTTTCGGCCTGGCCGCCGCGCCGCTTGCCCTCGAAGGAGAACGGGCGGGTGACGACACCGATGGTCAACGCGCCGAGCTTGCGCGCGATCTGCGCGACGACCGGGGCGCCACCGGTGCCGGTGCCACCGCCCTCGCCCGCGGTCACGAAGACCATGTCGGCGCCCTTGAGCACCTCTTCGATCTCGTCCTTGTGGTCTTCGGCGGCTCGGCGGCCGACCTCGGGGTCGGCGCCTGCGCCGAGACCACGGGTGAGTTCGCGGCCGACGTCGAGTTTGACGTCGGCATCGCTCATCAGCAGGGCCTGCGCGTCGGTGTTGACCGCGATGAACTCGACACCTTTGAGGCCCTGTTCGATCATCCGGTTGACGGCATTCACACCGCCGCCGCCGATACCGACGACCTTGATCACGGCAAGGTAGTTGTGCGGGGGCGTCATGGGCTCTCGCCTTCCTTCGATCTAAAGCCTGTCGTTTTCGGATTCGAGACACTTCGCCCGTTCTGCCGGGCCGAAGTTCGCCTGAGCGGCTTCACTCAGCGAACCGCCGCCCGGGCAAACCCTAAACCTCAACCATAGGGTTAGCGTTATGTCAAGTATCCGACTGCTGCGGAACGCTATTCGCCGCCGCCGCAATACACGCGCAGGCGCGCCGAAACGAGAGACAGAATCTTGTGTGATCCCTCTCGTCTCGCAGCCCCGCACGACGTATGGTGAACGGTTGCCCCCCGGCGCTTGCCGCGCGGCGCGAGGGCCGGCGGCGTGAGCGTCAGGCCCGGAGGCGACGGTCCGCGCGACTCCGGAGAGTCGGCGAACGCCGCCCATCGAATACGGCAATTCGATGCGGGCGCAATGGGTATCGCTCACTTTACCGTGACCAGATTAGGACTCGAAACATCGAACACCGTTCCAGGGCGGGTCAGCAGCGGAAGCACGACCGCCGACTTGCGTTCGGCATCGTTCATCCCGCCCCAGAGTACCGTGCGCCCATCCTTCAGATTCAGCGAAACATCCGAAATGGACCGCGCCACAACCTCGTCCACCTGGACACCGAGTGCGGGCGGCAGTGCGGCGAGCACCGCGACCGCCGCCCTGGTCGCCGGGGCGTCACTGGCCGGGTGATCGGTGACCAGCTTGGGCACCCCGATCGGCGCGTCCTCGATCGCGAACTCCACGCTCTCGACGTCGAGCAGGTGTGCGCCCTGCGGACTCTCGAAGTACAGCACCGGAACCCGCTCGACCACCGTCACCTGCACCGTCGACGGAAAAACCCGCTGCACCCTGGCCGAGCGCACCTTCGGAATGCTCGCCACCCGCCGGGCGATGGCGTCGGTGTCGATGCGCAGCATCGAGCGCCCCGAAGGGATTTCGAGCAGTTCGCGCACCTGTTGTTCGGGCACCGCGACCGCACCATCGATCTCGACCGTCCGCACCGACAGCACCGGCGTGAACAACGCGACGCCACCGACGATGGCGAGCACGCACACGCCCAGCAATCCCCACAACCGGACCCGTCGCCAGCTGTCCTGGTCGAGCCACGCGCCGGCCGAGCGCACCGAACCGAGACCCGCCCTGCGCACCGAACCGTCGCCACGCTCCCTGCGAGTCACGCCCCTCACCGCCCGTACTGGGGGCGCGCCCGTAAACCGTCGAGGATCTGGCTGCCGAGCATGGTCACATCGCCCGCGCCCATGGTGATCACCACGTCACCGGGCAGCGCGAGCCGGGCGACCTGACGGCCGACCCGCGACATATCCGGTTGGTAATGCACGGGTTTGGTGACCGATTGCGCCACCAGCGCGCCGTTCACGCCGGGCAGCGGCTTCTCCCGCGCGCCGTACACGTCCAGCACGACCACCTCGTCGGCCAGGCTCAGCGCGGCGCCGAAGTCCTGCGCGAAAGTCGCGGTGCGGCTGTACAGATGCGGCTGGAACACCACGATCACCCGGCCTTGCCGCGACCGCGCACCGTCCCTGGCCTCCTGCTGCACCAGCTCCGCCGCGGCGCCGAGCACGGCGCGCACCTCGGTGGGATGGTGTGCGTAGTCGTCGAAGACCCGCACCCCGTTCTCCCGGCCGGCGAACTGGAACCGGCGGTGCACCCCACCGAAACCCTCCAGACCCTGGATGATTTCGTCCACGTCGGCACCGGCCGCACGGGCGGCGAGCAGCGCGGCCAGCGCGTTCAACGCCATGTGCCTGCCCGGCACCGACAACCGCAGGGTGCGCGGCGCGGCTTCGTCGTCGAGCTGGAACTGGGCGATACCGCCGACGTCGCGCGGCTCCCAGCTGTGCAGCCGCACGCCGACCGGCACCGGCGCGTCGGCGAGTTCGCCGGAGCCGTAGCCGAGCACGCGAATGTTCTTCTCGGCCAGTCTGTCGCCGACCCGTTCGGCCAGCGCACGGGAGCCTGGATCGTCCAAACACACCACCAGCAGGCCACCTTCGGCGAGCCGGTCGGCGAAATCGTCGAAGACCTGTACGTAGGCCTCGTCGGTGCCGAAGTAGTCCAGGTGGTCGGACTCGATGTTGGTGACCACCGCGACATCCGGGTCGTACTGCAGCAGCGACCCGTCGCTCTCGTCGGCCTCGGCCACGAAGATCTTGCCGGTGCCGTGGTGGGCGTTGGTGCCGGCCTCGTTCAGCTCGCCGCCGACCGCGAAGGACGGGTCGAAGCCACAGTGCTGCAACGCCACGATGAGCATGGAGGTGGTGGAGGTCTTGCCGTGCGTGCCCGACACGAGCAGGGTGCGGTGCCCCTGCATCAGCGACGCGAGCACGGCGGGGCGCAGCAGCACCGGGATGGCGCGCCGATTGGCCTCCATCAGTTCGGGATTGGTCTTCGGGATGGCCGCATAGGTGGTGACCACCACCGTCGGGCCGCCGGGCAGCAGGTCGAGCGCGCTGGCGTCGTGGCCGATGCGCACCTGCGCGCCACGCGCCCGCAACGCGAGCACACCGCGGCTCTCCTTGGCGTCGGAGCCGGACACGGCGCCGCCGCGGGAGAGCAGGATGCGCGCGATCCCGGACATCCCGGCGCCGCCGATGCCGACCATGTGCACCCGCGCCAACGACGGCGGCAAGGCCGAAAGATCCTCGTTCACGACCGAGCCACCTCCAACACGATCCGCGCCACCGCGTCGGCGGCGTCGCGATGCCCGGCACCGGCTGCGGCACGGCCCATCGCTGTCAGCCGTGCGGGGTCCATGAGCAGCGGAATCACCTCATCGATCACGTATTTCGGCGTCAACTCCGAGTCGGGCACGATTCTGCCACCGCCCTGCCGGACCACCGGTCTGGCATTGAGTTCCTGCTCACCGTTGCCGTGCGGGAGCGGCACGTAGAAGGCGGGCAGTCCGACCGCGGACACCTCGGCGACGGTCATCGCGCCGGACCGGCAGACCACCGCGTCGGCGGCGGCGTAGGCGAGATCCATCCGGGAAAGATACGGCACCGCGACATACGGTGCGTGCGCGCCACTCTCGTCCGCGGGTCGCTGTGCGGCCTCCGCTCGCGCGGCGACCTCGAGGGTGTTCTTCGGGCCGTGCGCGTGCAGCACCGAGATGCCCGCCGCGGCGAGCTGCGGCGCGGCGCCCGAGACCGCCTCGTTCAGGCTCAACGCGCCTTGCGATCCGCCGAACACCAGCAACACCGGCCCCTCGGCCGGGAGTCCGAAGTGTGCCCGCGCCTCGGCGCGCAGCGCGGCCCGATCCAGCGTGGTGATCGCGGCGCGCACCGGGATGCCGACGACCTGTGCACCGGCCAGCCCCGAATCCGGTACGGCGGCGAGCACCCTGGTGGCGCGGCGGGCGCCGACCTTGTTCGCGATGCCAGCTTTGGCGTTCGCCTCGTGCACCACCACCGGCACCCGGCGCCGGCGCCGCAGCAGCCCCGGCCCGGCGGCCAGATAGGCGGGCAACGCCACGTAACCGCCGAAGCCGACGATCACATCGGCCTCGACCGCGTCGATCACCGCCCTGGTCCGCGCCACCGAGGCACGCACCCGGCCGGGCAGCCGCAGCAGATCGGCGGTCGGCTTGCGCGGCAACGGAACCGGCGGGATGAGCTCGAGCGGGTAGCCACGCTCGGGGACCAGTCTGGTCTCCAGGCCGCGCTCGGTGCCGAGCGCCGTCACTCTGATCGAATCGTCGAGCCGCCGCAGCGCGTCCGCCACCGCCAGCGCGGGCTCGATATGGCCCGCCGTGCCGCCGCCTGCGACGATTACCGAGATCACCTAGATTTTCCTCGTTCTCTTGTGTGGTTGACCGGGTAGCTGGGTTCCCACGCTCTGGTGGCGCGCAGCGAACTGGTGCCGCGGCTCTCCGGCGAACGGCGCCGCGGCTCGGGCTGCGGACGCCGCGCCGGTGGCAGCGCCGACTGTCTGCCCGGCCGTGCCGCCGCCCTACCCCGCTGCGCGGACCTGGCCCGTGCGGCGCTCGCCCTGGCCGGCGAGTACACCTCCGGCTTCGGCAGCCGCAGCAACTTGCTGAACCTACCGTCTTGCCCGGCGTGCAGCGCGGAGACGGCCTCCGGTTCGTGCCTGGCCGCATTGGCGATGATGCCGAACATGAACAGGGTGATCGCCAGCGACGAGCCGCCCGCCGAGACCAGCGGCAGCTGCAGGCCGGTGACCGGGAGCAGGCCGACCACGTAGCCGATGTTGATCAGCGCCTGGCCGGTGATCCAGGTGGTCGCGGTGGCCGTGAGCAGCCGCAGGAACGGATCGACCGAGCGGCTGGCGATGCGCAGTCCGGTGTAGACGAACAGCGCGAACAGTCCGAGCACCAGCGCACAGCCGAGGAAACCGAGCTCCTCGCCGATGATGGCGAAGATGAAGTCGTTGTGCGAGTTGGGCAGGTAGCTCCACTTGGCCCGGCTCTGTCCGAGCCCGCGACCCCAGATGCCGCCGTCGGCGAGCGAGTAGAGCGCCTGCCGCGCTTGATAATTGATGCCCTGCGGGTCGTCGCCGGGGTTGAAGAACGCGCGCATCCGATCCGATCGATAGCCCGCCGACAGCGCGAGCACGACGGCGGCGATCAGACCGGACACCGAGATCGTCACGAACAACCGCAGCGGCAGCCCGCCGAACCAGAGCAGCGCGGCGAGCACGATGCCGAGCGCGATCGTCGTCGACAGGTTCGGCTCCACCACGACGAGCAGGCACACCAGCAGGCCCGCGGGCACCAGCGGCATCAGAATGTCTTTCAGCCCGGCGTGTTCCGAGCGGCGCGACGCGAGCAGGTGCGCACCCCACACCACCAGGGTGACCTTCACGATCTCCGACGGCTGCACATTGAACAGACCGAGATCGATCCACCGCCGCGCGCCCTGCACCTTGGAGCCGATGCCGGGAATCAGCACCAGCACCAGACCGATCACCGACAGCACGAACAGCGGAAACGACCACTGCCGCAACCGGCGCAACGGGATACGCAGGGCGAGGTAGAACAGGACCGCACCGATCGCGGCGAACAGCGCCTGCTGGATGAACAGCGAATACGCCGATCCCCCATCGGCGTACGCCTCGACGCTCGACGCGGAGAGCACCATCACCAAGCCGAGCACGGTGAGCAGCGTGGCGATGGTGACGACGAGGTGAAACGACGCGAGCGGCCGCGCCAGCCAGGCGACGAACCTGGCCCCGGCTCCGGCTTGTTCCTTACGCCGCGTCGTTTCGCTCATAGCTGCCGCCCGACGTCACCGTCTTCCAGTGCGTGCACCGCGGCCGCGAAACTGCGGCCCCGGTGCGTGTAGTCGGCGAACATGTCCAACGAGGCCGCCGCGGGCGCGAGCAGGACGGTGTCACCGCTTCGGGCGAATCCGGCCGCGGCCTGTACCGCGCGCGCCATCACGGCGTCGGCCTTATCTCTCGACGCGTCACCCATCCCTGCATCGTCTCCCGCGATCAGCTCGATGACCGGGACCTCGGGTGCGTGTCGCGCCAACGCGACCGCGAACACCGGCGCGTCGGCCCCGATCAGCACCACGGCGACGAGCCGGTCGGCGACCTCTTCGACCAGGTCCTCGATCTGCGCGCCCTTGAGCTGACCACCGGCCACCCAGACCACCTGCGGGTGCGCCAGGATCGCGGTGCGCGCGGCGTGCGGGTTGGTGGCCTTGGAGTCGTCGATGAAGTCGACGCCGCCGACCTCGCGCACGAACGCCGAGCGGTGCGGGCCGACCTTGTGCTCGATCAGCCCCTCCCTGATGAACTGCGGCGCCACGTCGATGGCCCTGGTCAGCGCGGACGCGGCGAGCGCGTCGGCGACGCCTGCCGGGCCGGGCGGGCTGATGTCGCCGACCTCGGCGAGGATCGCGGCCTTGGTGAACGCGCGGTCGAGCAGTTTGCCGTCGACCACGCCGAGCTCACCGTCGGCGGGCACGCCGATCCGGAAGCCGACGGTGCGCCGGGCTTTCGAGCGACGAGCCAGCGAGGCGGCCACCGGATCGTCGAGCCCGACCACGCCGACCCGCCCGACCAGCGCACGCGCCTTCGCGGCGGCGTAGGCATCGAGCCCGCCGTGCCAATCCAGGTGATCCTCGGCCACATTGAGCACCACGCCCGCCTCCGGACGCACCGACGGCGCCCAGTGCAGCTGGAACGAGGACAGCTCGACGGCGAGCACCTGCGGTCCCGGGTTGCGCCGCAACGCATCCAGGATGGGCAGGCCGATATTGCCGCAGGCGACGCTCGGGATGCCCGCGGCGCGCAGGATGGCGTGCGTCATCTGCGTGGTGGTGGTCTTGCCGTTGGTTCCGGTGATCACCAACCACTTGCGGACCGGGCCGTAGATCCTGGCTTGATCGACCCACCAGGCGAATTCGACGTCGCCCCACACCGGGGTGCCCTCGGCGACGGCCGCGGCGAGCACCGGCGAGTCCGGCCGCCAGCCCGGGCTGGTGATCACCAGCGCGAACCGGCTCCAGTCCGTGGTTTCCAGCTCCACGCAGGTGGCGATGTCCAGGCCGAGACCGGCCGCCTCGGCGAGCGCCGCGGCGCCGCCGTCGGTGACCACCGGGCGTGCGCCGATATCGCGCAACGGCTCGACCAGCGAGCGCCCCGATATGCCCCAGCCCGCGACGAGAACGTCACGGCCACGCAGGAATTCGAGCATGGGCCCCGGTGTTCGCAGGGCCCGAGGAGAATGTTCGACCATCGCTAGTTCACCCGACCGCAGAGAGATATTCGCTGTAGAACAAGCCGAGCCCGATGGCCGAAGCCATCGCGGCCAATAGCCAGAACCTGATGATCACCGTAGTCTCGGCCCACTTGCTGAGTTCGAAGTGATGATGGAACGGCGCCATCTTGAACAGCCGGTTGCGCGTGGTGCGGTACACCGCGACCTGCAGCACCACCGACAGCGTCTCGGCCACGAACAGCGCGCCGATGACGATCATCAGCAGCTCGGTCCGTGTGGTGATGGACAGCCCGGCCAGCATGCCGCCCAGCGCCAGCGAGCCGGTGTCGCCCATGAAGATCTTGGCGGGCGCGGCATTCCACCACAGGAAGCCGACGCACGCGGCGGCGCCCGCGGCACACACCAACGCCAGGTCGAGCGGGTCGCGCACGTTGTAGCAGCCGACCTCGGCCTTGATCTCGCAGGCGTGGTAGTACTGCCAGAACGTGATGACCACGTAGCCGCCGAGCACCAGGCTCATCGATCCGGCGGCGAGCCCGTCGAGTCCGTCGGTGAGGTTCACTGCGTTGGACCAGGCGACGACGACGAGGCAGACGAAGACGAGGAACACGACGACACCCATCGTCACCGTGCTGATGTCGCGGACGTAGGACAGCTGCCTGCTGGCCGGTGTCAGCCCGCTCGCGCCACGGAACTGCAAGGCGAGCACGCCGAAGACGACGGCGGCGGTCAGCTGGCCGAGATACTTGCCCGCGGCGGTGAGGCCGAGGTTGCGCTGCTTGCGGATCTTGATGAAGTCGTCCACGAAGCCGACCCCGCCCAGCGCGGTGGCCAGGCCGAGCACCAGCAGGCCCGACGCCGACGGGCCGTCCGCGCGGTAGCCGATGCCGATCAGATGCGAGCCGAGGTAGCCGGCCCACATGCCGATGATGATGGCAACGCCGCCCATCGTCGGGGTGCCACGCTTGGCCTGGTGGCTGGCCGGGCCGTCGACCCGGATCTCCTGACCGAAGCCCTGCTTGGCGAACATCTTGATCAGCAGCGGGGTCAGCAGAATCGATACGGCGAGCGCTATCGCAGCCGCGAATAGGATCTGTCTCACGACGAAGCCTCGCTAGCGCTCGGCTTCGCCGTTCGACAGAAAGCCGCTGTATTGATGGCTCGCTCGCTTCGCTCCCTCACGACGAAGCCTCGCTAGCGCTCGGCTTCGCCGTTCGACAAGCGGTCGCTGTATTGATGACTCGCTCGCTCAATCCCTTGCCTCCGTGCTTCCCGTACGTCCGCTGGATGGCTCCGCATTGATCAAGTGTTCGGCGACCTCCCAGAGGCCCACCGACTTCGACGCCTTGACCAGCACCACATCACCCGCCTCGACCTCGTCGTCGAGCAACGCGATGGCCGCGCCGATGTCGGGCACGAGGATCGCCTCCTCGCCCCATGAGCCTTCCATCACCGCTCCCTGATGCATCGCCCGGGACGGCCTTCCGGTGCCGACCACGATCAGCCGGTGCACGTCCAGCCGCACCGCGAGCCGTCCGATCAGATCGTGTTCGATGACCGATTCCTCGCCGAGCTCGCCCATCTCGCCGAGCACGGCCCAGCTGCGGCGCGGCGTTTCGCCCGCGCGCGACATGGTGACCAGGGCTTTCAGCGCGGCGCGGACGGAATCGGGGTTGGCGTTGTAGGAGTCGTTGACGACGGTCACCCCGCCCGCGTTGGTCCGCACATCCATTCGGCGGGCCGACGCGGCGTGCGCGCCGGACAGCGAGCGGGCGACGGTCTCGAGGTCGGCGCCGCATTCCAGCGCGACCGCCGCCGCGGACAGCGCGTTGCCGACCTGATGCTCGCCGTGCACGGCCAACTGGATCGGGATGCTGCCCTTCGCGGTGTGCAGGGTGAAACCGGCGCGTGCTTCGTGATCCAGGCGGATGTCGGTCGCCCGCAGGTCGGCGCTGTCGGACTGGCCGACCATCACCACCCGGGCGGTCGTCCGCGCCGTCATCGCGGCGACCTGGGGGTCGTCGGCGTTGAGCACGGCCAGCCCGGACGGCGGAAGTGCCTGCACCAGTTCGCCTTTGGTCTTGGCGATGGCCTCGCGGCTACCGAACTCACCGAGGTGCGCGGTGCCGACGTTGAGCACGACGCCGATGCTCGGCGGCGCCACCTCGGCGAGTGCGGCGATATGGCCGGGCCCGCGCGCGGACATCTCCAGCACCAGGAAACGGGTATCGGCGTTGGCGCGCAATGCGGTCCACGGATGGCCGAGCTCGTTGTTGAACGAACCCGGCGGCGCGACCACGGTGCCCAGCGGCGCGAGCACGGCGGCGAGCAGGTCTTTGGTGGAGGTCTTGCCCGAGGACCCGGTGACCCCGACCACGGTGAGAGTGCCTGCCTCGGTGAGGCGTTGCACGCTGGCGCGGGCCAGGTCGCCGAGCGCGGCGAGCACCGCGGCCCCCGACCCGTCCGAATCGGCCGCCAGCGCAACCGAACTCGACGGCACCGAGCCGGGACTCGGCGTGACGACGATGGCGGGCACGCCCACCGGCCTGGCCGCGAGCACCGCGACCGCACCGGCGGCGACCGCCGCGGCGGCGTAGTCGTGGCCGTCGGACCGCTCCCCCGGCAAGGCCAGGAACAGATCGCCGGAACCGATTCGGCGGGAATCGAACTCCACCGAACCGGTCACCCGCACCTCCGGGTCGGCGACGTCGTGCAGCGTGCCGCCGACGACGTCCGCGATCTCCCGCAGTGTCATCTCGATCATGAAACCGTCAAGTCCTCCGCGTCCGCGTCGTGCGGACTTCGCTTGTCCAGTGCCGCCGCGAGCACGTCGCGGTCGTCGAAGGGGTGCTTCACGCCCCGGATCTCCTGCCCGGCCTCGTGCCCCTTACCCGCAACCAGTACCACGTCGCCGGGCTGAGCCCAATTCACCGCCGCCGCAATGGCTTCGGCGCGATCGCCGATCTCGCGCACGGTGCCGCGCGCCGCCTCGGCCACCTCCAGCGCACCGGACCGCAGCGCGGCCCTGATCTGCGCCGGATCCTCGCTGCGCGGATTGTCGTCGGTGATGATCAGCAGATCGGCGCCGCGGGCCGCCACGGCGCCCATCAGCGACCGTTTACCCGCGTCGCGATCGCCACCGGCCCCGACCACCACGGCGAGGCGCCCCGGCGACTCCGGCGCGTCGGCCGCGAGATGACCACGCAGCGTGGCGATCACCGACTCCAGCGCGGCGGGCTTGTGCGCGTAATCGACGATCGCGAGGAAGTCCTGGCCGCGCTCGACCCGCTGCATCCGGCCGGGCACATCGACGGTGGCCAGGGCGGGCGCGGCGACCGAGGCATCGACCCCGGCGGCGGCGCACACGGCGACCGCGAGCAGCCCGTTGGCGACGTTGTAGCGCCCCGGAAGACGTAGTCGCACAGCGACATTGCCGACAGGCCCGGCGGCGGTGAACTCCTGTTCGCCACCGTGCGCCGCGATCGCGCCGTCCAGCCGCCAATCCCCGGTTCCGGTGGTGGACACCGTGATCGGGCCGTCGAGCCCCGCGGCGAGGCGCACGCCCCACTCGTCGTCGACACAGATCACCGCGGTCCGTGCGGCCACCGGCGAGCTCGGCTCGAACAGCCTGCGCTTGGCGGCGAAGTAGTCCTCGAAGTCGGCGTGGAAGTCGAGGTGGTCCTGCGACAGGTTGGTGAACGCGCCGACCGCGAAGCGGACCCCGTCCACCCGGCCAAGCGCCAGCGCGTGGCTGGACACCTCCATCACGACCGCGTCCACGCCCTGCTCGACCATCAGCGCGAACATCGCGTGCAGCTGGGGCGCCTCGGGGGTGGTCAGCGCGCTCGGCACCCGCCTGCCGCCGATCCTGGTCTCGATGGTGCCGATCAGCGCGGTCGACAGGCCCGCGGCCGCCAGCCCGGCCTCCACCAGATAAGAGGTGGTGGTCTTGCCGGAGGTGCCGGTGATGCCGACGATGCGCAGCTGTTCAGAGGGGTTGCCGTAGATCGCCGCGGACAGCTCGCCGAGCACCGCGCGCGGATTCTCGCGCACCAGCACCGGCACCGGCAGTTCGCCCGCGAGCTGCGCGCCCGCCGCGTCGGTGAACACCGCGACCGCGCCACGCTCGACCGCGTCGGCGGCGAACCGGGCACCGTGCGCCTGCGCGCCGGGCAGGGCGGTGAACAGGTCGCCGGGGCGTACCGCCTGCGATCGCTGCTCGACTCCGGTGACCTGGATCTCGTCGAACGCGGGTCCGGACGCCGCGGCGCCGGTCAGCGCGAGCACGGCGGTCAGCGCGGTCGACGGTGGGCGAGCGGGCCGGAGCGCGTGCTGGCTGGACTGCGCAGGCACATTGCTCCTCTCTGATACGGGCGGGGACTGGGACGACGAGTCAGGTTACCGACGACCGATCACGGGTCGGCAACGCGCCCAGGTGTTGCCGTGCCGCCGACGGACATTGCCGTCGCCGTCGCGGCGCATACCGCACCCGCGGCCGGGCAGACGGGTGCCGCGAACGCGGCACACCGTCTACTCGGCTGGTCGGGCACCGCACCGATTCAGTCGGCCTGCAGCACGAATCGCTTGGACGGCTCCGGCGACGGCGGGATGCGGTCGCGCTGCATCGCCCAGGAGGCGATGTTGTGGAACAGCGGCGCGGCGGACTGGCCGCCGCTGCCGTCGGAGCTGCGCACCGGATTGTCGAGCATGAGGCCGATCACGTAGCGCGGGTTGTCGGCGGGGGCGATGCCCGCGAAGGTGATGTAGAACGACGAGGTCGAGTAGCAGCCGCAGCTGGGGTCGACCTTCTGCGCCGTACCGGTCTTGCCCGCGATCTGGTAGCCCTCGATCGCGGCGGGCCCGCCGGTGCCGTTCTCGTTGGCGTCCATCGGATCACGCTGGACCACCGACTGGAACATGGTGCGCAGCGTCGCGGCGGTCTGCGGGCTCACCACGCGCACGCCGTCGGGCTGGGTCTCGTCGGTGCGGGTACCGTCCGGCGCGATCTTGGCCTTGATGATGCGCGGCGGGATGCGCACCCCGTCGTTGGCGATGGCCTGGTACATGGCCGTCATCTGCAGCGTCGTCATCGAAAGGCCTTGACCGATGGGGAGATTGGCGAAGGTGCCGCCCGACCACTGATCGCGGGCCGGGACCACGCCCGCGCTCTCGCCCGGCAGGCCGACCCCGGTGCGCTGGCCGAGCCCGAACCGGTGCAGCATGTCGGCGAAGCGGTCCTCGCCGACCCGCTGGGCGAGCATGAGTGTGCCCACATTGGAGGACTTACCGAAGATGCCGGTGGTGGTGTACGGCGCGACGTCGTGCTGCCAGGCGTCGTTGACGGTCACGCCCGCCATCCGGATGTTGCCCGGAACCTGATGCACCTCATCCGGATTGGTCAATCCGTACTCGATGGCCGCGGCCGCCGTGACGATCTTGTTCACCGACCCCGGCTCGAACACCTCGGTCACCGACGGATTGTCCATGTCGGCGGCGGCCCAATTCTGCGGCGACAGTTTGGGATTGAAGGTGTTGTCGTTGGCCATCGACAGCACCTGCCCGGTCTTGGCGTCGAGCACGACCGCCGAGGCCGAGTTCGCGCCGGACAGGTCTCTGGCCTGCTGCACCTGCTGTTGCACGTAGTACTGCAGGTCCGAGTCCAGGGTCAGCTCGACACCGTTGCCGTTCACCGCGTCCTGCTTGTCGCGCCAGCTGCCGGGAATGACGGTGCCGTCGGAGCCGCGGTCGTAGGTGCGCGAGCCGTCGGTGCCGGCGAGCACCGAGTCGAGCGAGGACTCCAGGCCGATCTGGCCGTGACTGTCCCAGCCGGTGGCGCCGATGACGTTGGCCGCCAGCGAACCGCCCGGGTACTCCCTCGGATACTGGGCATCCGCGCCGACCTCGGGGAACTGCGTGCGGATATCCGCGGCGATCCGCGGGTCGACGCCGCGCGCCAGGTACACGAACGTCTCGTCGCTGCGCAGCTTCGCGAGCAGCTCCGCCTCCGTGGGGCCGGCCTTGCCCAGCTTGTCGTGCACGGTCTTGGCGATGGCTTCGAGCCGCTCGTCCGGGTCGGGTGCCTTGGGATTCTTGGCTTTCGCGTCGGCCAGCTGCTTACGGACCGGAACCGGCTGGAAGTGCAGCTGTTTCGCCGCGATGGTGTAGGCCAGCGACTTGCCGTTGCGGTCGGTGATCGGGCCGCGGATGGCGTAATCGGGCTCGTGCGTGGTGCGCTGGTCCGCCGCCTGCGCGGACAGGCTCGGCGCGTTGATGGTCTGGATCCACAGCAGCTGCAGCGCGACGACACCGAGGGCGATCAGCATGATGATCCGGCCCGCGCCGAGGCGCCTGCGCAGCGGCTGATTCTTCTTGGGTGCGGCGGTGCGTGGTCGGGCGGCCTTGCTCGGACCAGGCTCGCGGCGCCTGCGCGGCGCGGGCCTGGTCTGGGTCACCGCTGCCCTCCGTCTGGAAGTACCTGTGGCTGAGTGGATCCCGCCTGCCCCAGCGCGGCATCCGCGGCGGGCGCTGCGGCTTCGGCCGGTTGCGGGGCGGCCTCGGCGGGCGCCTGTGGGACCGGGCTGACCGGGACCGGGCTCGCCGGAGCCGCGTTCACCTGCGCGTTGTTCGCCGCAGCGCTACCGGGCGCCGGCGGCAGCGCGGGCGGCGGTGGCGTGGTGGTCACCGGAACCACGCGCTCGCCGCGGGCCTGCGCATTGCCCGCCTGCGGGCCGATCGGGGCGGTGGGCGAGACGTTCAGCGGTGGCACCGGCGGGCCCTGGGCGGGCGTCGGCTTGCCGATCACCGTCACGGTGCCGTCCGGCTCCACCACCAACCGGGCCGGGTCCTTGGCCGGGATCATGCCGAGTTCCCTTGCGCGGGCGGCGAGTTCGGGCGGCGAATCGGCTGCCTCGACCTCACGCAGCAACGCTGCCCGCTCGTCGGCCAGTCGCTTGTTGGTCGCCTTGATGTCACCGAGCTGGTAACTGTCCTCCGCAGCGCGGGTGGTCAGCAGCAGGGTGAGCGCGAGGCCACAGCCGAGCAGCGCGATGATCGCCGCGACGAACGGAATACGCGCGGCCATCACCGAACCCTGGCGCTTCGGCAGCACCGGTGTGTCCGAACGGGTTTCGGCGCGGGTCCGGCGGCGGGCGTAAGCCCGTTGCGCGGCACCCGATTTCACCCGCTCGGAGTCATGGACCCGGCGGGCGATCCGCCCGGGCGCGTCGACGGTCCGCGTCCGAATACTCATACTGTCCCCTCGTGAGTCTGTGCGGGACTACCGGCCTCCCTTGTCCAGGCCCCACACCCGGCCGGCCGGACAAGCTCATGTCTCATCCGACCTCCTGAATTCGCTCCGCGGCACGCATCCTGACGGGTGCGGCCCGCGGGTTCTCCGCTATTTCCTCCTCGGTCGCCTTCTCCGCGCCACGGGTCAACATCCGGAATTCCGGTCCCATGCCGGGCAATTCGACCGGTAGGTCGACGGGGGTCCTGGAGGCCGCGCGCGGCGCGAACTCCTGCTTGACCACCTTGTCCTCGAGTGACTGATACGACATGACGACGATGCGGCCGCCGATCCGCAGCGCGTCCAGCGCCGCAGGCAGCGCGGCGCGCAGCGAATCGAGCTCGCGGTTGACCTCCACCCGCAGCGCCTGGAAGGTGCGCTTGGCCGGATGCCCGCCGGTCCGGCGGGTCGCCGCCGGAATCGCCGCGTAGAGCAGCTCGACCAGTTCGGCGCTGGTGGTGAATGGTTTCTGCTGGCGACGGCGCAGCACCTCCGAGGCGATGCGGCCCGCGAAGCGTTCCTCCCCATAGGTTTTCAGCACGCGGGCCAGCTCGCCGTGACTGTAGGTGTTGAGCACGTCGGCGGCGGTGGGCCCGGTGCTGGGGTCCATCCGCATGTCCAGCGGCGCGTCGACGGAGTAGGCGAAGCCGCGGTCGGCCTCGTCGAGCTGCATCGAGGACACGCCGAGATCCATCAAGATGCCCGAGACCGAGCCGGTGGCGCGCAGACCCGCTTGGTCGAGCGCGTCGGCGATCCCGTCGTATCGGGTGTGCACCAGCGTGATTCGGTCCGCGTACGGCGCGAGCCGCTCGGCGGCCAGCTTCAGCGCGGCGGTATCCCGGTCGAGACCGACCAGACGCAGGCCCGGATAGGTACGCAGGAAGTGTTCGGCATGCCCGCCGAGGCCGAGGGTCGCGTCGAGGTAGACCGCACCGGGTTCGGTGAGCGCGGGCCCGAGCAGCGCGTCGGCCCGACCGAGCAGAACAGGAACATGGCGGGGGCCGTCCTGCTCACGGTTCACCTCGACCTCCCGGGATCTGCCTCGCTTCGTCGCGCACCGCGCACGGGTCGCCTTGTCTGAAGAAACCGTTGCCGGAGACGAATGCCCCGTGGTCTCTGACCGAACCTCGGCACCTGGCGTCGGGGAAGTACGTCAGGGTCCGCGTCCGGGCAGAGGCCGCGCGGCACTCGTTCGCTCGGGGCTAGAAGATTCCGCCCAGCGACTCGTCTCTCGCTTGCGAGAAATCCTCCTCGTGCTCGGCGAGGTAGGTGTCCCACGCCTGCTTGTCCCATATTTCGAGGAAATCGACCGAGCCGGTTACCACGCAATCCCGTTGCAGGTTCGCGTAGCGCCGATGTTCGGCCGATAACACGATGCGGCCCTGCGCGTCGGGACGTTGTTCATCCGTTCCGGCCGCCAGCGCCCGGACGAATGCGCGAGCCTGCGGATTACTTCGAGACGCCGCCGCGGCCCGGCGAGCGAGCGCGGTGAACTCTTCCTTCGGATACACGGCAAGGCTGTGGTCCTGACCCTTCGTGACCATCAACCCTCCCGCCAGATCGTCTCGAAATTTCGCAGGCAACGTGAGTCGCCCCTTGTCGTCCAGCCGAGGTGTGTAGGTACCGAGAAACAACTCGATACCTCCCTAGTCGATCACCTCGATGGTCGGCCTTTCCTGTAGTGCGCGCTCCACATTACCCCACTTTCCCCCACTTTCAATCGAAACTGCCGGTGATCTGGCTCCCGACCCAGACGATTTCGCAGGTCATCCCAGCTATCACTGTGGTGGAGAACTTTTTGCGTGTTCTGCCGACACGCACAGTCCGCATGGACAAAGGCCCGGAAACACCCAGCAAACGCCCAGGTGCCCCCTGACTCGGCCGAGTCGGGGGGCGAAGTGGGGGATCTTGTGGGGAGATGTGGAGCGAGCGCGGCAAACCGGCGCGGCGAACATCGGCGGCGCGGGCGAAGGCGCACGCGAGACGGCGACGCCGCACCGGATCGGTGCGGCGTCGCCGTGGTCTGGAGCTGTCAGGCTACGGGCGAGTTACTCCTGCTCGAACCGTCGCCGGAATCGGTCCTCCATGCGCTCGGAGAAACCGCCGGACTTGCGTTGGCGCCCACGCTGTCCGGTCGTTCCACCGCCTGGGCTACCGGGCGCGGCGTCGCCGCCGGCCCGATCACCCTTCGCAATGCCCTTGGAACTGCCTACCAGCAGCAGTACGCCTGCGGCGAACATGACGATGAAGCCGACCAGACTGATGATCGGGAAGCCGCCGGGCTTCACTGGAGCAGCGATGCCGGCGACGAGTAGAAACAGACCAAGGACGAACAAGGCCGCGGCCTGGAGTCTGCGACGACTCGAGGTCGAGCGAAGGCGCCCGCCGCGGACGGACGACGCGAACTTCGGATCCTCAGCATAGAGCGCGCTCTCGATCTGTTCGAGCATGCGCTGCTCGTGCTCGGAGAGTGGCACGGTACCTCCCCCGGCACTAGGCGTGGCTGTCGCCTCCGGGTAGGCGACTGATAGCCGACCTTGGCGGCTATCTGTCACCAATGATACGAGTTCGATCAGGGCCGTACCACCTAGTCGCTCATAACTATGTGGGCGTGCCGCCTGTCACTATCCGGTCATGCCGTTTGTCCACCCCGGCGCGGGGCGCAACCGAGCCGATGCGCTGAGGAGATCTTCGACGTCGTGCAGGAATGCTCCTACCCGCGAATAGAACTCGTCGGCCTCGTCGTCGTCGATGTCGCGATCGAGCCCCGCCTCCAGCGCGGCCCTGGTCTCCGACCGCGCGGAAAAGTAATCGGCCCACATCACGAACTCGGGCGCGGCGGACTGCATCAACACCCACGCGTTGCGCGATCGGGCCCGCGGCGCGTTGTCGGCGCCGGTGAGCGCGATCACCGCCCCGGCCCCGCGTAATGCCGCGAGATAGGCCGTGCGGAACCGCTCGCGCGGGTCCCGCTCCCCCGCCGCCTCCATGAGCAGGCCATCGGCCCGTTGCAGCAGCTTGCCCGCTCGACCGGGCTGTCCCGGATGTTCGACCCGATTAGACATCTCGGAGTCCCTCCGCCCTCGCTTACCCGGGCCCAACACCGCCTTGGTGTGACCGAACAGGTATTCGAACGTTTGAATTGAGATTGAATATAGAGACGCCCACCGACAAACTTCCGCGCCCGCTGTGGACCCGACGAGAGCCATGACCGCCGTCAAGCCCAATCACACCCCCGCACCTGTCGTCGTCGACCTGTCCGTCACGGCACTGCGCTCCCGGCTGCACGATGCGCTGGCGGTGTATGTCGCGGCGATGGACTATCCGCGCGGCACCGAACACCATCGCGCGCCGATGTGGACCGAGCACACCACCCGGCCGGGCTGGCAGGCCGTCGCCGCGGTGGTCCCCGACGATTCCGGGCACGTGGACCTACGGTCCGCGCCGATCGTGGCGATCGCCTACGGCTACCACGGTGCCCCACACCAGTGGTGGCACCAGCAGGTGCACAGCGGGATGCGGCGCTCCGGCTGGCCGGAACACTCGACGCGCGAACTGCTTTCGGACTACTTCGAGCTGACCGAGCTGCACGTGCACCCGGCGGCGCAGGGGCTCGGCATCGGTTCCACCCTGCTGCAACGGCTGCTGCGCGATCGGCCCGAGCAGGCGGTGCTGCTGTCCACCCCGGAGGTGGACCAGGAGGACAACCGGGCCTGGCGGCTGTATCGGCGGCAGGAATTCACCGACGTGGTACGGAATTTCGTGTTCGCGGGCGACAATCGGCCGTTCGCCATTCTGGGACGGCGGCTGCCGCTGTGACGCGGGCGCTGCCGGAATCCGAGGGGCCACGGGGTACCGCGGTGAGGGTCACGTGACGGTCGTTGTGGTCGGTTCGGGCCACAACGCGCTGGTCGCCGCGTGCTATCTGGCGCGCGCCGGGCACGCGGTGCAGGTGCTGGAACGCGACGAGGTACTCGGCGGCGCGGTGTCGACGGTCGAGCGCTTTCCCGGGCATCTGGTCGATCGCGGCTCCTCCGCGCACATCATGGTGCGGCACACCGGGATCATCGAAGAGCTGGAGCTCGCCCGCTTCGGCCTGCGGTACATCGATTGCGACCCTTGGGGTTTCACGCCGGCCAGTGGCGACCACCCGCCGCTGGTGTTCCATCGTGACCTGGATGCCACCTGCGCGTCGATCGCCGCCGCGTGTGGTGACCGGGACGCGGCGGCGTATCGGCGGTTCGTCGAAGTGTGGGGCCCGCGCACTACCCGGGTGCTGCGCGCGTTCGGCGGTGGACCCACGCCGGGCCGGTTGCTGCGCTCGTTCTGGGGGCTGGACGCGAAGGACGGCGGGAGCGCGCTGTCGCGTGAGTTCCTGCAGTCCGGGGACGCGTTGCTGGACAGCACCTTTCAGAACGAACGGCTCAAGGCGTCGCTGGCCTGGTTCGGCGCGCAGTCCGGCCCGCCGATGTCGGAGCCGGGCACCGCGCCGATGGTCGGGTTCGCCGCGCTGATGCACACCCTGCCGCCGGGCCGCGCGGTCGGCGGCAGTGGCGCGTTGTCCGCGGCGTTGATTGCCCGGCTGCGCTCCGACGGCGGCGAGGTGACCGCGGGTGACGCGGTGACCGCGCTGCGGCGCGACGGTGCGGGCTGGCGGGTCCACACGGCCTCGGGACGAAACCTGCACGCGGACACGGTGATCGCGGGCTCGCACGTGCTCACCACGCTGGATCTGTTGCGCGCGGGCGGCTTCGAGTCCGCCGTGCTCGACGACTGGCGCCGGCGCATCCGGATCGGCCCCGGGATCGGGATGGTGGTGCGGGTCGCCACCAGCGCGCTGCCGCACTATCCCGGCAGCTCGGCCGACGAATCCGCCCGCGGTCTACAGTTTCTCGTGTCCGACCGGCGGCAGCTCCGCCTCGCCCACGGTGCGGCCTCGGCCGGGGACCTGCCGCCGCGGCCGGTGGTGCTTGCTATGAGTTTCAGCGCGCTGGATCCGAGCATCGCCCCGCCCGGTGAGCATCAGCTCTCGCTGTGGGCGCAGTGGCATCCGTATCGGCTGGCCGACGGCGGCGAGTGGGCCGCGCATGCCGAGCGGGAGGGCGACCGGATCATTGCCGAAGTCGACTCCTACGCACCGGGTTTCGCCGATTCCGTGCTGCGAAGATTCGTGCAGACGCCGGTCGATCTGGAGCGGGAGATGGGGCTGCTCGGCGGCAATGTGATGCACGTGGAGATGTCGCTGGATCAGATGATGATGTGGCGCCCGCTGCCGGAACTGTCGGGGCAGCGCGTACCCGGAGCTCCTGGGCTGTATCTGACCGGCGCGTCTACCCACCCGGGCGGCGGAGTGTCCGGCGCCAGCGGGCGCAGCGCCGCGCGGCTCGCGCTGCGCGATCTGCGCCGCAACCGACTCCCCCTGCTGCGCAAGCGATGACGAACCGCACTCAGCCCAGAGCAGAAGCACAGGTAGTCCGCGCACCGGTAACAGTGCGCAGACTTGCGCCTGCGGTGCTCGCGGGGGTGCTGATCCTGGTCCAGATCGCCTATCCGCTGACGTCCGGCGACGGACGGGATCGGGTGACGGTCATGGTTGTCCTGCTGTCGGCGGGCACGGCGTTGGCGCATGCGACGGCAACACGCGGAATCCGTTATGCGGCCGGGTTTTTGGTGATCGTCTCCGGAGTCGGGTTGATCGCCGAGATCGTCGGTACCGCAACAGGTCTGCCGTTCGGGTGTTACGCGTACGCGGTGGATCGGCTTGGGCCCGCGCTCAGCGGCGTGCCGTTGGTGGTGCCGCTGGCCTGGACCGGTGGGTTGTATCCGATCTGGATGGTCGCCAAGCTGCTCACGCGTGCGGTGGCCCCCCGGATCGGCCTGCTGGCGGTGGGTGCGGTCGGCTGGGATCTGTTCCTCGACCCGCAGATGGTCACCGACGGTCAATGGACGTGGTGTAACCAGGGCGCCGGACTGCCCGGGCTCGCCGAGATTCCGTACACCAACTATCTCGGCTGGTTCGCGGTGGCGGTGCTCATGGGTGCGCTGCTGACCGGGTGGGAGCGCGCGGCCCCGGTGCCGGCAGCGCTGAATCCGTCAGCGGGGCTGGACACCGCTCCCCGTTTCGCCGTGCCGGTGGCTGTTTTCCTGTGGACCTGGCTCGGGTCCGTGCTCGCGCACGCGGTGTTTCTCGGGCTCCCGTTCTCGGCCGGTTACGGCGGGCTCGGACTGGCCGTCCTCGGCCTGCCTCTGCTGCGTCACCTCGGCTTTTTCGGTCCGCGACCCGATACGGCGGACTAGCCGACGTACATCGCGGGGTCCGTTCCGCCCGTCGCGTGGCAATCTGGACGGATGGCCTGGCACGATGTCTGCGTGCAGCCGAGTCCCGTCACCACGATCCCCGATGCCCCGGTACTACCGTCGCCGCGGACGCCCCGCCCTGGAGCGCGTGTCGCCGCGGCCGTTCTGCTCGCGGCGTTGCTGATCCCCGTGCTCGCGGGCTGCCTGCGGGTGCAGGTGTCGATGGGTGTTTCGTCCAACGACCGGGTATCCGGGCGGATCGTCGCCGCGGTCGTGCCCGTCGAACCCAATGACAAGGGCCCGCAGCTGAAGGCGCCCGACTCGCTCGCCGCGAAGGTGCGGGTGGAGCCCTACACCCAGGACGGGTACGTCGGCAGCCAGGTGTTCTTCGAAGACATGTCCTTCGGCGAGGTCGGCCAGCTCGGTCAGCTGTCCGAGCAAACCCAGGGCATGTTCCAACTGCAGTTCCAGCGCAACGGCGACCTGGTCAGCCTCACCGGCCGGGTCGACCTGAAATCCGTGCCGCCGCACGGCTCCGACGTGCAGTTCACCGTCGCGTTCCCGGCCCGCGTGGCCAAGACCAACGGCAACCGCGAGGGCGACAACATCGTCTCCTGGAAGCTGCCCGCCGGCGACGTCTCCCCGTTGCGCGCCGAGGTCAGCTACGCCGACCCCAACACCCGTTCGTTCGCGGGCTGGGCGGGCATCGTCGGCGGCATCACCCTCGCGGTAGCCGCCGTCATCGCCACGATGGCCTACATGGACCGCAACCCGCCCGCGCCGGGCGCCCCCACCGGCCTCTCCTGGAGTCGCTGGTGGAAAACGGTCAAGCAGGGCCGCTGAGCGAGGGCCGACTCGCGTCGCGCGGAGGCCCGATCGCCGGAGCGCTCGGGCTGACCTGGCTCGGTACCGGAATCTCGGTGGTGGGCGCCGGAATCGCGCTCTACAACCGGCTTACGGTGCGGCAGCTGGCGGCGAGCCCGGTCGAGGTGACCGAGCCGGTGACCGTGTGCGTGCCTGCCCGTGACGAGGCGGCACGACTGCCCCGGTTGATCGCGGATCTGCGGGCGCAGCGCGGAGTTCCGCGCATGAGCGTGCTGATACTCGACGACGCGTCGGGTGACGACACCTTCGCCGCGGCGATCGACGCGGCGGCCGAAGACCCGCGAATCACGGTGCTGCGCAACGAGACCGCGCCCGCGCCCGGCTGGACCGGGAAGGCTGCCGCGTGTGTGCGACTGGCCGACGCGGTGGTGACGCCGGTGCTGGTCTTCGTGGACGCCGACGTCCGGCTGGCACCGGACGCGATCGCGGGGGCGGTCGGCGAATTGCGCAGGCGGCGAGCCGCATTGGTGTCGCCGTGGCCGATGCAGCGGGCCGGGTCGCCGGTCGAGGCACTGGTGCAGCCGCTGCTGTGCTGGTCGTGGGCCGCGACGCTGCCGATCGCGGTGGCCGATCGGAGCCTGCGGCCGTCCACCGCGGTGGCCTGCGGGCAGTTTCTGGCGTTCGACACCGCCGCTTACCGAGCCGTCGGTGGGCATGCCTCGGTCGCCGCCAGCGCGACCGAGGATCTCGACATCGCCCGAACCCTGCGCCGCGCAGGACAACCCACCGTGCTCGTCGCCGCCGGACGCCTGGCGAGCACCCGAATGTACGACAGCGCAACCGAACTCGCGGCGGGCTACACCCGATGGCTGTGGTCGGCCTACGGCGGCACCGTCGCGGGCGGCGCGACCGTGGGAACGCTTGCCGCCCTGGCCTATTGGGTGCCGCCGTCCGTCGCACTCCGCGGCCACGGCGCGCTCCGCCGGGTCGGCCTCCTCGGTTACGCGGCCGCGGTCACCGGCAGGCTGCTCGCTCGCTGCACCGAGACCGGCGGCCCACTCGCCCGCACCGACGTCCTCGCGGCCCTGGCCCACCCGTTCTCGGTCGCCGCCTACCTGGCGCTGTGGGCCCGCTCCCATCGCGCTCGACGACGGGGTACGTTGCGCTGGAAAGGCCGCCGGGTCCAGATCTAAGGGACTTCGGTGATCCCCACCGTCGGCAGGAAGAAGCAGGACTTGCCGCCGTTGTCGACCGTGCCGAAGACCGCCGCGAGCACGGTGCCCTGACCGGTGTCGACGGGTACCGCGCGGACGCCGCCCATCGGCAAGGCCGCGAAGAAGAAGTCCTGGATGGCGCGTTCGGCCATCGGGCGCAGCACGGCCGGGACTTCGGCGGGGATCATCGCGCCGAACACCGTGGACAGCGGGCCCATCGAGGCCATGCCGCCGCGGCCGCTGGTCAGGTTCAGCCAGGCGACCTGCATGCCGGTGGTGTCCGGCCCGTCCTGGCCGAGGCCGTAGGGCACGAAGGTGAACATGGTCTGGCCTGCCTTGACGGCGGCCAGGTCCACGCCGGGAATGGCGATCGTGGTCTTGGGCCACGGGCCGGGCACGGCGGCGGCCACCGCCGGGGCGAGGCCGAGGGAGCTGCCGCCGAGGCAGTACGCGGACGCGGTCGGGTACAGGAAAGGCTGCATGCCCGCGGCGCGCAGGCCGTCGACCGCGGTGTGGTAGACGCCGAACAGATCGCTGAGCGTGCTGGTGCCGGTCTGGGCCGGACCGGCCGCTGCGGGCGGAACCGGGGCGGTGACGGTCGGAATCGGTGCCACGGCGGGCGGCGGCGCACCACCCGCGGTCGGTGCGGCGAGCGCCAGCGCGACCGAGCAGCTCGCGACGGCGGACAGTATGGTCGAACGGCGCGGTACAGCCACGAAGACCTCCCTCATCATCGACGCGATCGAAGGCTGACGGTACTCCGCAAAGCGCTGTGATCAGGCGATATAGCCGCCGGCAAGCGATCGGCGTGTCCGGGCGACCACACCGCCCCCGCACCCCCCGATATCCGGGCCGCGGCGAGGTTTACGCTCACGGTGATTAGTTCCCTTGTCCCAGAGTTCGCCTGCTGGGCATGATAATTCGGCCCGACCCTGACATCAGCCGGTGTCCGGATCGGCGACAACCATCCAGAGCGACCGAGAGACCTGGCTCGTCGACGTCGCAGCAACCCCCCGGTTCACCGGGTGCGGGTGCTTCCGCCGGGACCGATGGAGGAACCGAAGTGATCATTTCCGCTGCCCTCGGCACCCGTTGGGGCCGTCGCCACATCGATCAGTGCAAGGTGACGTCCGCGAGCTGTCGGGGCTGACCCGCAGCCAGTCTGTGCACCCGTCGCTGGCCGGGTGATGTGACCGCGGCCCGATGTGGTGCGGTCTCGTTCGTTCTTCCGAAGGACCTCGAAATGAGTGCGTCCGCCACCGCCGTGCCCGGCGACACCGACGCAGGCGACGACCCGGTCGCCACTACGACCCACCTGCCCGACGCCGAGGGTGCCGCACCCACCGTGGCCAAGACGCGGCACCCGTGGCGGTGGGTGGTCAGTGCGGTCGCGCTCGTCCTGCTCGCACAGTTCATCCACGGCCTGGTCACCAATCCCGGCTGGGATTGGCCGACCTTCGCCAAGTACATCACCGCGAAGTCGGTGCTCGCCTCGCTGCGGGTGACACTGGAACTCACCGCGTGGGGTACCGCTCTCGGCTTCCTGCTCGGCACCGCGCTGGCCATCGGGCGACTGTCCGGCAACCCGGTGCTGCGGGTGATCTCCTGGTGCTACATCTGGGCGTTCCGGTCGATTCCGCTCATCGTGCAACTGCTGTTCTGGTTCAACATCGCCTACCTGTACAACACGCTGTCGGTCGGCATCCCGTTCGGTCCCGCGTTTTTCACCTTCGACGTGAACGGCGTGATCAGCGGGTTCACCGCGGCGGTGATCGGGCTCGCGCTGCATCAGGCGGCGTACTCGGCCGAGATCATCCGGGCGGGCATCATCTCCGTCGACGCCGGGCAGTTGGAAGCCGCTGCCGCGCTGGGCATTCCACGGGTGCGCCAGTTCCGCACCATCGTGGTCCCGCAGGCCATGCGGTCGATCCTGCCCAATGCGACCAACGAGGTGATCAGCCTGTTCAAGGGCACCTCGATCGTGTCGGTGATGGCGATCGCGGAGCTGTTCTACCAGGTCCAGGTGATCTACGGCCGCAACGGTCGGGTGGTGCCGCTGCTGCTGGTTGCCACCGCCTGGTACATCGTGCTCACCACCATTGCCTCGGTGGCGCAGTACTACATCGAACGCCACTACGCCAAGGGCACCCAGCGCACGCCACCGCCGTCACCGGTCCAGCGGGCCTGGCAGAAGCTGCGGGAAGTCGCCGAGTCCGGCGCCACCGCGCCGCGCGGAGCGACCCGATGACCGCCGCGCCCGCCGTCGAGGTCCGCGGCGTCCGCAAATCCTATGGCGCACAGGAAGTTCTGCGCGGGGTCGACCTGACGGTGCGCTCCGGCGAGGTGGTGACGGTGATCGGCCCGTCCGGCTCCGGCAAGTCCACCCTGCTGCGCGTGCTGAACCATTTGGAGGCGCTGGACGCGGGCACCGTGCGCATCGATGGTGAGCTGATCGGATATCGGCTGCGCCGCAACACCTTGCACGCGCTGCCCGACCGCGAGGTGCGCAAGCAGCGCTCCCGCATCGGGTTCGTCTTCCAGAACTTCAATCTCTTCCCGCATCTGACGGTGCTCGACAATGTGACGCTCGCACCGCTTTCCGCGCAACGCCGCGACCGCACGGAGGTCGAGGCCGAGGCGCGGGTGCTGCTGGCACGGGTTGGCATCGGCGAGCTGGCCGACGCTTACCCGCGCAGGCTCTCCGGTGGACAGCAGCAGCGGGTGGCGATCGCGCGGGCACTTGCCCTGCGTCCCAGGGTGATCCTGTTCGACGAACCGACCTCCGCGCTGGATCCCGAACTGGTCGGCGAGGTGCTCGACGTGATCCGCGATCTCGCGCACGGCGGCACCGCGCTGGTGATCGTCACCCACGAGATCGGCTTCGCCCGCGAAATCGCCGACACCGTCGTGTTTCTCGACGCGGGCGCCATCGTCGAGCAGGGGACCCCCGCCGCGGTCCTCGACAATCCGCGCCACCCGCGCACCCGCGCCTTCCTCTCCCGAGTCCGCTGATGAACAGGTTTCCGATGAAGCTTTCCGCCCTGGCCACCGCCGCCGCGACCGCGGTCGTCCTGCTGGCCACCGGCTGCACCGACCCCGACGCGGAGTCCGCGCCCCCACCCGCAGGTACGGTCACCTTCGACCTCTCCGCCGCGCAGACCGGCCGTGTCCGCGCCGCCAAGGTGGACAGCATCGCCGCCGAGGTGCCACCGGCCATTCGCGACCGCGGCACCCTGGTGGTGACCGGCTCGTCCGGTACCGCACCGCCGCTGCGCTTCTACGCCGACGACGACGAGACCGTCGTCGGCTCCGAGGTCGACTTCGCCTCGCTCGTCGCCGACATCCTCGGCCTGAAACTGGATGTGCGGGTGGCGGATTGGGCGCAGAACTTCGTGCGCATCGACTCCGGTGAGGTCGACGCCTTCGTCTCCAACGTGACGGTGACCGAGGAGCGCAAGGAGAAGTACGACTTCGCCACCTACCGCAACGACACCGTCGCGCTGGAGGTGCCCAAGCAGAGCACCCTCGAGTTCAAGGACCGTACGAGCCTGGCGGGCAAGCGAATCGGGGTCGGCAGCGGCACCAACCAGGAACAGCTGCTGGTGAAGTGGAACGAGCAGAATCGCGCGCAAGGGCTGGCCCCCATCGACATCGCCTACTTCCAGCAGACCAGTGACTACTACCTGGCGCTCGCTTCGCAGCGGCTGGATGGCTTCATCGGCCCCAATCCGACCGCGATCTACCACACTGCCACCGCGAACCAGACCAAGATCCTCGGCACCTTCTCCGGCGCGGGCGACGCGCTGCAAGGCGAGATCGCGGTGCTCACCAAGAAGAACAGCGGGCTGGTCACCGCCGTCCAGAAGGCACTGAACCACGCCATCGAACACGGCACCTACCAGCAGGTGATCGATCGGTGGGGCCTGCGCAGCGAGCAGATCACCGAGTCGCGGATCAACCCGCCCGGCCTACCGAAGCAGCGGTGACCCGGTGACGCAACAGCTTTCGGCCACGGACCTGCGGGTGCACCGGGTCGCCCAGGACGACCCATTGGCCGCGCCGCTGCTCGCCGAGCTCGCCGTCGAGTACAGCAGCCGCTACGGCCGCAGCCCCGGTGAGATGCACGCGTCGCTACGCGACTATCCGGCCGCGGAGTTCGCGCCCCCGCACGGCGCGCTGCTGGTCGTCACCCGCGACTGCGAGCCGGTGGCTGGCGGGGCCTTCCAGCGCTACGACGCGGAAACCGCTGAGCTCAAGCGGATCTGGACGGCCCGCGAACACCGCAGGCAAGGGCTCGGGCTGTTCGTGCTCGAGCAGCTAGAGGCCGAGATCGAGCGGCGCGGGTACCGGCGGATCTATCTGACCACCGGTCCGCGGCAACCGGAGGCCGTCGGCCTCTATCTGGCCGCCGGATACACCGCGCTCTACGACCCGGCCGTGCCTGCCGAGGAGCTCGGCCCGCACCCGTTCGAGAAGCGACTGCCCGCGGCCACCGAGGCACTGGGAGCATCAGCATGAAGTTTCTCCTGTTCACGCTGGTCACCCGGGTGCCTGATCCCACGACCGGTCGCCTGCCCGGCACCAGGGAGCGGCTGTGCGACGTCGTCGCACAGGCCAAGCTGGCCGAGGATCTCGGCTACGACGGCTTCGCCGTCGGTGAGCGGCACGAGGATCCGTTCCTGTCCTCGGCTCCCCCGGTGATCCTGAGCCACATCGCGGCGGTCACCTCCCGGATCACGCTGTTCACCGCCGTCACCACGCTCAGCCTGCTGGATCCGGTGCGGGCGTTCGAGGACTACTCGACGCTGGACAATCTGTCCGGCGGCCGCCTCGAGCTGATCATCGGCAAGGGCAACGGGACCGCGCAGGCCGAGCTGTTCGATGTCAGCACCGACGATCAGTGGGACCGTAACCGCGAAGGCTACGACCTGTTTCGGGCGCTGTGGGCCGGCGAGAGCGTCACCTGGTCCGGCCGGTTCCGGCCCGCGCTGACGAACGCCAAGGCGCTGCCGCGACCGTGGCAACCCGAGATCCGGATCTGGCACGGCAGCGCGACCAGCCGCGATTCGGTGGAACTCGCCGCGCGCCATGGTGATCCGCTGTTCTCGGCGAATGTGACCAACCCGATCGAGCCGTATGCCGAACTGGTCCGCCACTATCGGGAGCGCTGGGAGTTCCACGGGCACAACCCGGCCGATGCGCTGGTCGGCGCGGGTACGGCGGGATTTCACGTCGCCCGCACCTCCCAGCAGGCCCTCGACACCTACCGGCCGATCTTCGAGGCCCGCCTGGCGCTGGCGCGCACCCTCGGCCTGCCGGTGGTGTTCGAGACGCTGGACGACTTCGTCACCCGCAGTTCGGCTCTGGTCGGTAGCCCGGAGCAGGTGATCGACAAGGTCGGCAGGCAGCACGAACAGTTCGGGCACGAGGTGATCCACCTGTCCGCCGAGCGGGACGGTCGCCCCGAGATCGACTACCTGGACAGCCTCGCGCTGTTCCAAACCGAGGTGGCGCCGGAGTTGCGCCGCCGTATTCCGAGCCGCCCGCTGGCCGCGGGTGCCGAGCTGGTCCGCACCGAAACCTCTGGAGTCGCCCCGTGATCCGTTACCGTCACCGCATCGCCGCGCTGGCAGGCGCTGTCGCCGCAGTCAGCACGGTGGCCGCCTGCGGCAGTGATTCGGCTGCGCCCGGCGGCGACGCGGGGCCGCCGCAGCCGGGCGGCACCCTGCGCTATGGCTTGTCGCAGGCGCCGACCTGCTCGGATCCCGCACAGTCGGGCACCAACCAAACCCTGTACGTGACACGGCAGATCGTCGATTCACTGACCGATCAGGACCCGCGGACCGGCGAGCTGAAGCCGTGGCTGGCCCAGCGCTGGGAGGTCACGCCGGATGCGAAGGTGTTCACCTTCTATCTCACCGACGGCGTCACCTTCAGCGACGGCACGCCGCTCACCGCGGCGTCGGTGGGCAAGACCTTCGACTCGATCATCGAACTCGGATCGGCCAAATCCCCGCTGGCCTCCAGCTACCTCACCAACTATGTCGGCACCACCGCCGTGGACCGGCTGACCGCGCGGGTGGAGTTCAGCAAGCCCAACGCGCAGTTCCTGCAGGCGTCCTCGACCACCCAGCTCGGCATTCTGGCCGAGGCCACCACCGCCAAGCCCGCCGAGCAACGCTGCCTCGGCGACAACATCGCCAGCGGGCCGTTCACCTACGCGAGCTACCGCCAGGACGCCTCGGTCACGCTGGCCAAACGCGCCGGGTATCAGTGGGGTTCCGCGGTGTTCGCGCACCGCGGCGAGGCGTACCTGGACAAGATCGAGTTCACCGTGGTGCCCGAGTCCGGCGTGCGCACCGGCAGTCTCGCCTCCGCACAGCTCGACGCGATCAGCGACGCGCTGCCGCAGGACGCACCGCAGATCGAGGCGGCGGGCGGACGGGTGCTCAGCACCGCGAATCCCGGTGTGCCGTTCGGCTTCCAGACCAACGTGACCCGCGGCCCGCTGCGCGATCCGGCGGTGCGCCAGGCCCTGCTGCCCGCGATCGACCGTAAGCAGTTGGTGGACACCGTGCTCGGGCCGCAGTTCAAGCCCGCGACCGGTGCGCTGGCCAGCAGCACGCCCGGCTACCAGGATCTGTCGGCCCGGCTGGCCTATGACCCCGGCAAGGCCCGCGGCATTCTCGACCAGGCGGGCTGGGCGCCCGGCGGTGACGGTGTCCGAGTGAAGAATGGTGAGCGGCTGTCGTTCTCGGTGCTGTTCAGTCAGGTGTTCGCGGGCAACCAGGCGATCATCGAGCTGGTGCAGCAACAGCTGCGGCAGGTCGGGGTCGAGCTGAAGCTGGATCTGGTGTCGGCCGCCGAGTCGACGGCACGGCAGAACGCGAAGGACTTCGACACCAGCTACGGCAACACCACGCGCGCGGACGGGGACATCCTGCGCACCTCGTTCGGGCTGGACGGCCGCAATCTCAATGCGCGAGGGCCCATTCCGGCGCTCGACGACGCCCTCAACGGGCAGCTGAGCACGGTCGACAGCACTGTTCGTCATGGCCTCATCCACACCGCACAGCAACAGGTGCTCGACGCCGGGCTGCTGATTCCGACGGTAGAGCTGTCCCAGGCGATCGGGGCGGGCAGCACCGCACAGGATCTGAAGTTCGAGGCCTCGGCGCGACTACAGTTCTTCGATACCTGGTTGAGCGGGCGATAACGATGGCGCGCTATCTGGCTCTGCGGGTCCTGCAAGCGTTCTGGGTGCTGTGGGCGGCGTTCACCATCTCCTTCGTGGTGCTCTACCTGCTGCCCGCCGACCCGATCTCCATCGCGGCCGACGGCGGCGGCACGGGGACACCCGTGGACAAGGCCGCCATCGCCGAGTTGCAGGCCCGCTACGGGCTGGATCGGCCGCTGTGGGAACAGTATTGGACCGCGCTCGGGCACGCGGTGCGTGGCGATCTCGGGCACTCGATCGGCACCGGTCAGCCGGTGACCGGCGCCATCGGTGACGCGCTGCCCGCGACGCTCGGATTGGCCGGGCTGGCACTGCTTTTCGCGACTGTCGGCGGGGTGGCGCTGGCGTTCGCCGCGACCTACACGCGGCGGCCGTGGCTGCGCACCGTGCTCAATGCCCTGCCGTCACTCGGTGTTTCGGTGCCGACCTTCTGGACCGGCTTGCTGCTGCTGCAATTGTTCTCGTTCCAGTGGCGCCTGGCTCCGGCCTTCGGTGGGCACGGCTTCGCGGGCACGGTCCTGCCCGCCCTGACGCTGGCCCTGCCGATCGGCGCGGTCATTGCCCAGGTGCTGGCCGCAGGCCTCGAAGCCACCTGGCGGCAGCCGTTTGTCGACGTCGCCTCGGCGAAGGGCGGTTCGCGCTGGTGGGTGCAGCGCAAGCACGTGCTGCGTCCCGCCAGCGTGCCCACCTTCACCATCGCGGGCGTGCTGATCGGCAACATGCTGGCCGGGTCGGTCGTGGTGGAGACGGTCTTCGCCAGGCAGGGCGTCGGCCGCCTCACCCAGACCGCGGTACTGGCCCAGGACATTCCGGTGGTGCAGGGCATCGTCCGGCTCACCTCGGCCGTGTTCGTCACGGTGAACCTCGCGGTGGACCTGCTCTATCCCTTGCTCGACCCGCGCATCGCCGCGCGGGCCCGGCGCGCGGTCGCGCCCGAGAAGACAGCCGAGAAGGTCGGCGGCACCGCCGAAGGGGTGGCAATTCATGGTTGACGTCATCGATGAGCGGCGGCGTGCCGCCTTCCCTCGGCTGGACAAGCCGACGCTGCGCTGGAAGTGGTTGCGCGGCAACATAGCTCTGATCCTGTCCGGTCTGGTCGCGGCGCTGGCCGTCGGCTGGGCGCTGTTCCCGTCGCTGTTCGCCAGCGGTGATCCACTGACCGGGGTGCCCGCGCACAAGTTCCGCGGGCCCGGTGCGGAGCACTGGTTCGGGACCGACAACCTCGGGCGCGACCTGTACACGCGCATGGTGCACGGCGCTGGGCTCTCGCTCACCGCGACGCTCGCGGCGGTGAGCATCGCGCTGATCGCCGGGTCCGTGCTCGGGCTGCTCTCGGGTGCCGCGGGCGGCATCGTCGACACGGTCGTCATGCGCGTCGTCGATGTGCTGCTGTCGATTCCGGCGCTGCTGCTGTCGCTGGCCCTGGTCACCGCCCTGGGCTTCGGCACGCGCAATGTGGCGATCGCGGTGGGTGTCTCACTGGTCGCCAACTTCGCCAGGGTGCTGCGGTCGGAGGTGCTGCGGGTGCGCCGCGCGGCGTATGTCGAGGCCGCGCACGCGTCGGGCGTCCGCTGGTACACGGTGCTGCTGCGGCACGTGCTGCCCAACTCGTATCAGCCGGTGCTCGCGCTGGCCGCCGTCGAGTTCGGTATGGCCGTGCTGTCGGTGTCGGCCCTGAGCTTCCTCGGCTACGGCGCGAAACCGCCTACGCCCGAGTGGGGTTCGCTCATCTCCGAGGGCCGCAACTACCTCGCCACCGCGTGGTGGATGACCACTCTGCCCGGCCTGGTCATCATCGCGGTGGTCGTGGCCGCCCAGCGTCTCGGGCGCGCCGTCGGAAGGAACGAACAGCTATGACCAGCACTACTTCGCCGCAGGCACCGACCGAGGAACAAGTGCCCTCGACTGCCGACAACGTAGGGCGGTACACCGGTCCGCTGCTGCGGATCGACAATCTGCGCGTTCGCTACCGGTCCGACTCCGGTGACGTCACCGCGTTGGCCGGGGTCTCGCTCAGCGTGTCCCACGGCGAAGTAGTGGCCCTGGTCGGCGAATCCGGTTCCGGCAAGTCCACGCTCGCGCAGTCGGTGATCGGCTTGCTCGGCGCGAATGCCGAGATCACCGGCGGGACCATCGCTTTCGACGGAAAGGTCGTCGACACCGGATCCGAGCGGGCACTGCAACGGTTACGCGGTGCGCGCATCGGGTTCGTGCCGCAGGACCCAGGGCTGTCGCTGAATCCGGTTCGGCGCGTGGGTGAACAGGTGGCCGAGGCGCTGCTGGTGCACCGGCTGGCCGACCGGCATTCGGCGCGTGCGCGTGCCGTCCAACTGCTCGCCGAGGCGGGCCTGGACCGGCCGGAACTGCGGGAAGTGCAGTACCCGCACGAGCTCTCGGGCGGGCAACGGCAGCGGGTACTCATCGCATCGGCGCTGGCCTGCCGGCCGGAGCTGGTGATCGCGGACGAGCCGACCAGCGCGCTCGATGCCACGGTGGCGCGGCGGGTACTCGATCAGCTCGCCGCCCAGATCGCGGCCGAGGGCACCGCGGTGCTGCTGATCACCCACGATCTCGCGGTGGCCGCCGAGCGCGCCGACCGGATCGTGGTGCTCAGCGGTGGCGAGATCGTGGAGAGCGGGCCCACCGCGACGGTGCTCGCCGCGCCCCGCCATCCGTACACCAAGCGGCTGCTCGCCGCCTCGCCGAGCTTGGCGCCCGCGGTCGCCTATCGGACGCCCAAGCCGCGCGAGGGTGCGCCGCTACTGGCCTTGCGTGAGGTGCGCAAGCGCTTTCGCGCACAGGCGGGCGGCTCGGTGACGGCGGTCGCCGGGGTCGGGTTCGAACTCGGCCGTGGCGAAACCCTCTCGCTGGTAGGCGAGTCCGGTTCCGGCAAGTCGACCACCGCCCGCATCGCGTTGCGGCTCACCGAGCCCGACAGCGGCCGGATCACCTTCGACGGGCACGAGTTGACCCGCGTCCGCGGCACCCGGTTGCGGGCGCTGCGCCGGCGGTTCCAGGTGGTGTACCAGAATCCGTACTCCTCGCTGGATCCGCGCTGGCGGGTGGGCACGATCATCGAGGAACCGTTGCGCGCGTACGGCGTCGGCGACCGCGCGGCCAGGCAGGCCCGGGTCGCCGAACTGCTCGGGCAGGTGGCACTGCCGCAACACTTCGCGCAGCGCCGCCCCGCGGAACTGTCCGGTGGACAGCGTCAGCGCGTCGCCATCGCCCGCGCGCTCGCCCTGCACCCGGACCTGCTGGTGCTGGACGAACCGGTCTCCGCGCTCGACGCCTCCGTCCAAGCGCAGATCCTCGAGCTGCTCGACCGGCTACAGACCGAGCTGGCGCTGAGCTATCTGTTCATCTCGCACGATCTGGCGGTGGTCCGCCGGATCAGCGACCACGTCGCGGTCATGCGGCACGGCCGCATCGTCGAATCCGGGCCCACCGCAGCGATTTTCGACAACCCGCAGCACGAGTACACCCGTGAGCTGTTGTCCGCCATCCCCACGCCCGCCGCCGCGAAAGGACCATCCTGATGCCGGAATCGACCTACCGCCACAGCCGGATACTCGTGCGCACCGACCGGCCCGCATGCTGCCGGAGCAGGCCGGACCGCCCGGGGTCGCTGCCAGCGCGGGCGAAGCGCTGGTGGCGCACGCACGTACCGGAGCGCACCGCGGCCACCGACCTGTGGCAGCACGCGTTCTTCTTCGCTCCCGACGCGGCGGGTGTGCATCCCGCGGCGCGGCAGTGCTTGGACTGGAAGGGAACCAACTGATGGCCGACACCGACTTCTTCCTCGCGGTCGAGCTGGCGGGGACGGGGATTCACCCGGCGTCGTGGCGGCGCGACGACTCGCGTGCCGAGGACTTGTTCACCGGCGCGTACTGGGTCGACGCCGTCACGGCGGCCGAAAAGGCCGGAGTGGACGCGGTATTCGTGCCGGACTCGTTCGGCTTGCAGCCGGGTGGGCCAGGCGCGACACGGGGCAGGCTCGACGCGGTGGCGATCGCCGCCCGGGTCGCGGCGGCCACTCGGCGCATCGGGCTGATTCCGCAGGGCGCCGTGACGCATACCGAGCCGTTCCATCTGGCCAAGGCCGTCCAGAGTCTCGATTTCGCCTCGCTCGGGCGCGCCGGGTGGGAGGTGACCGTATCCGAAGGAGTGGAGCAGGCACGGGCATTCGGCCGTAAGGACGCGCAGGACGCGGCGTCGCTGTGGCACGAGGCCGACGAGGCGATCGAGGTGGTGACTCGGCTGTGGGACAGCTGGGAGGACGACGCGGAGATCCGCGATGTACCCACCGGGCGCTTCATCGACCGGGACAAGCTGCACTACATCGACTTCACCGGGGACAACTTCTCGGTGAAGGGGCCGTCCATCACCCCGCGCTCGCCGCAGGGACAGTCGATCGTGGCGGTACGCGCGCACGACGACGCGAGCACGGGCGTCGCGGTACAGCGGGCCGACCTGATTCGCGTCGCCGCAGCCGATCTCGACACCGCGCGGGCCGTGCGGACCGCGCTGCGAACGGCGGTGCGCGCCGCCGACCGTGACCCCGATGTCGTGCGCGTGCTGCTGGATGTCGAACTCCACCTTGCTGATTCGTCGGATTCCGCGCACCGGGAGGTGGCCCAGTTGGATCGGTGGACCGACCCCGGTATCCCGACCGGCCTGCGCCACATCGGCACGCCGGCGACGCTGCGCGAATTGCTCGGCACCGTCGACGCTTCCGGTGCCGCCGACGGTGTCGTACTCCGCCCGCTCGCCGTCCCTGCGACAGTCGACCGGCTCGCCCCGCTGGCCCGGAAACCCGCGTCCGCCAGCACATTACGCGAACGACTCGGGCTCCCCCGGCCAGTCAGCCGGTACGCCGACAGCAGCACCACGATCCAGGAGGGCACGCCGTCGTGACCGGCAAACCACGCAAGCAGATCCACCTCGCCGCCCATTTCCCCGGCGTCAACAACACCACCGTCTGGGCGGACCCGGCCTCGGCGAGTCAGGTGGAGTTCGACTCGTTCGTGCACCTGGCCGAGACCGCCGAACGCGGCCTGTTCGACTTCTTCTTCCTGGCCGAGGGACTCCGGCTGCGCGAGCACCTCGGGCGCATCCACGATCTCGACGTGGTGGGCAGGCCGGACACCTTCACGGTGCTCAACGCGCTGGCCAGGGTGACCGAGAAGCTCGGCCTGGCGGGCACCATCAACAGCACCTACAACGAACCGTTCGAGCTGGCCAAACAGTTCGCCTCGCTGGACCATCTGTCCGGCGGCCGCGCCGCCTGGAACGTCGTCACCTCCTCCGACGCGTTCACCGGCGAAAACTTCCGCCGCGGCGGCTATCTCGAACACAGCCGGCGTTATCAGCGCGCCGCCGAGGTGGTCGAGGTGACCCGCAAGCTGTGGGACAGCTGGGCCGCCGACACGCTGGTGATCGATCGGGCCGCGGGGGTGTTCGCCCGCGAGGTGCCCGAAACCCGGCACCGCGGTGCGCAATTCGACATCGCCGGACGGTTCGTGCTGCCGCCGAGCCCGCAGGGGCACCCGGTGTTGTTGCAGGCGGGCGACTCCGACGACGGCCGGGAGTTCGGCGCGTCCGCCGCCGATGCGATCTTCACCGGGCATGGCACGCTCGAAGCCGGGCAACGTTTCTACGCCGATGTCAAGGGCCGGCTGGCGAAGTACGGCCGGACACCGGACGAGCTGAAGATCCTGCCCGCGGCCACCTTCGTGCTCGGCGACAGCGCGCGGGAAGCCGAGGACAAGGCCCGCCACATCCGCTACCAGCAGGTCGGCCCGCAGACCGCCATCGCCTTCCTCGAACAGGTCTGGGGCCGTGAGCTTTCCGAATACGACCCGGATGGACCACTGCCCGACGTGGCGCCCACCGACAACGTCGATATCACCCGCGGCCGGGTGCGCCACGCCAAGGACCCGCGCGCGGTCGCCGAGGCCTGGCGAGCCAAAGCCGAGGCCGAAAACCTCAGCATCCGTGAGCTGATCATCGAGGTCACCGCGCGCCAGCAGTTCGTCGGCACGCCCGCCGCGGTCGCCGAGCAGATCGACACCTACGTCCAGGCCGACGCCAGCGATGGATTCATCCTCGTCCCGCACCTCACGCCGGGTGGGCTGGACGAGTTCGTCGATCGCGTCGTCCCGGAACTGCAGGAGCGCGGCAGTTTCCGCACCGAGTACACCGGCACCACCCTGCGCGAGCATCTCGGCCTGCGCCATCCGCACCGCCACCGCACCGTCCACGAAGGAGCACGAGCGTCATGACGACCAGCATCAGCACCGATTTCGCCACCGAGTGGGCGCACTGGCAGCACACCAGGGTGGCGCAGCTGCGCGACCCGCTCGGCTTCCTCAGCCTGACCGCATTGCATTGGCTCACCGACCAACCCGAGCGGCTGCCGGACGTGCCGGGCACCTGGTGGGTCACCGACGACAAGGTGTTCATCACCGCGCAGCCCGCCGACCGCCTCGAGGTCGACGGTGTCGGCGTCGCGGGCGTGCGGATCATCAAGCCCGAAGAGGGCGCGCCGGGTCTCACTGTGCTACACGAGCGCCGGGTGCTCGAGGTGATCCGCCGAAGCGGGCGGTACGCCGTCCGGGTGCACGACCCGGCGGCCCCGACCTTGTCGAGCTTCACCGGAATCCCCAGCTACACACCGGATCCCCGGTGGGTGGTGACCGGCCGGTTCACGCCGTTCGACGCGCAGCGCACGGTGACCACCGGTGCCGTGGTCGAAGGCCTGGAACATCACCACGCCGCCGTGGGCACCATCGAGTTCACCATCGGCGAGGCCACCGAGCAGGTCGTCGCGTTCGGCGAGCCCACCGATCTCCGGCTGCTGTTCACCGACGCGACCAGCGGCATCACCACCTACCCCGCGGCCCGCTCGCTCGCGATCGGCGCACCGGACGCGGACAGCACGGTGCGGCTCGACTTCAACCGCGCGGCCAATTTGCCGTGCGCCTTCACCGATTTCGCGACCTGCCCGGTCGCGCCCGCCGAGAACCGGTTGCGCGTCGCGATCGAAGCGGGCGAGCAGGATCCACGGCTGGGGAGGAATTCATGAGTGTCCCGCTGTCCATCCTCGACCTGTCCCCGATCAGCGCCGGGTCGACCGCGCAGCAGGCGCTGCGCAACACCATCGATCTCGCGCAGCGCGCGGAACAGTGGGGCTACCACCGATATTGGCTGGCCGAGCACCACTTCGTGTCGGTGGCCAGCTCCGCCTCGATCACCCTGATCGGTCTGGTCGCCGCGGCCACCTCGCGGATTCGAGTGGGGTCGGCGGCCGTTCAGGTCGGCCACCACACCTCGGCATCGATCGTGGAAGCGTTCGGCACCATCGACGCGCTGTACCCAGGCCGTCTCGACTTGGGTCTCGGGCGGTCCGGGCACCGGCGCAGCCAGTACGGCGCGGAACCGGCGCACCCCAAGGGCGGACATCCCAAGGTGGACACCGCGACCGGGCGGACCCAGATCCGGGACGGCGTGGTGGTTCCGCCGCCGTTCGACCCCGGCCGGGTCGCCGACCGGACGAAGTTCCTCGCCTCGGCCGCCGCGCTGCAGCAGGAGGGTGCGCAGGCGATGGACTTCGCCGAGCAGGTCGCCGAGGTGCGGGCACTGCTCGGCGGCCACTTCGTGAGCAAGAACGGTGTTGCGCTGCACGCGGTTCCAGGTGAGGGCGCGCAGGTCGAGCTGTGGTTGTTCGGCAGCTCGGGCGGGGAAAGCGCCGAGCTCGCCGGCCAGCTCGGATTGCCGTTCGCGGCGGCGTATCACGTGTCACCGGGCACCGCCCTGGACGGGGTCGACGCCTACCGCGCGGCCTTCCGGCCGTCCGCACTGCTTGCCGAACCGTACGTGGTGGTCTCCGCGGACGTCGTCGTCGCCGAGGACGACGCCACCGCGCGCCGCCACGCCGCCACCTACGGCCACTGGGTGCACAGCATCCGCAGCGGCGCTGGCGCGGCCGACTACCTCGACCCCGCCACCGCCACCCCGCTGACCCCCGAGCAGCACCGCTTGGTCGCCGACCGCCTCGCCACCCAATTCGTCGGTGCGTCCGGCACGGTCGTGGAACGGCTCGACGCACTCCAGCGCGCCACCGGCGCCGACGAACTCCTCGTCACCAGCATCACCCACCGGCACGCCGACCGCCTCGAATCACACCGCCTACTCGCCGACGCTTGGGGGTTACGAGCAGCCCGCGCGGCCTGACCCTGCCACGCACTGAACGCCTGGTGCGCACAGATCGCGGCTGGCAGGGGGTGGCGGCTACCGGCTGACATCATGATCGGCGGGATGGTTGCGCGAAACCCGACGCTTGCGGCCGCCATGTCCCCACCCACCGCCGACAGCGGCGGTTGCACCGGCCGGGACATGGTGGCGTGCGGACTCGCGGTGGGGCGCCCTCATGTCCCGCCGACGAACGAGGCGTTCGACCTCCGCTGCAGACGCTTCGGCGGATTGCCAAGGTCGGCGCGGTATTCCTCGTCATTTCGACATACTTCTCCCGATCTATCGAAAACATACAGGCGTGCATGTATATTTCTCGCCGATCAGGAGAGGGAGATATCAATGAGGATTGCTCCAGCGCGCCGGTGGACCCGGGTTCTCGTCGGCCTGCTTGCGCTGCTTGCGGTTTCCCAAGTGCTGGTGGCGCCCGGTACTCCGGCCGCGCCCGAGGGGGCGGCGGCGTGGACGGCGGTGCACGACGGTCCGCAGCGGTATCCAGGGATGCATATCGACTGGGATGTGCCGATCACCATGAGCGACGGCACGGTGCTCGAGGCGAATGTGTATCGACCGGCGGATGCGAACGGTCCGATCGCGACGCCGCTGCCGACGATCGTCAATCTGACGCCCTACACCAAGTTGTTGTCGATGATCGCGCAGACGGCGCTGTCCGTGCCGATGCTGTCCGATGCGGTGGTCGGGTTCCTGCGGGACTTCGAGCTGCCCGGGACGCCGCTGGAGGGGCTGACGGACGCGACCCGGGTGGCCGGTGGCGGGTTCGGGCGGGCGTTCGCGGTGGACCCCAACCTGATTCGCAGCGGCTACACCCAGGTCGTCGTCGATGTGCGCGGAACCGGCTTCTCCCAGGGCATCTGGGAGCCGTGGGGGCCGAAGGACCAGCAGGACACCCCCGAGGTGATCGCGTGGGCCGCGGCGCAGCCGTGGTCGGACGGCAAAATCGGGATGACCGGCGCCTCCTACTCCGGGATCAACCAGGTGCAGGCCGCCGAAAAGCAGCCGCCCGCGCTGAAAGCCATCGTCCCGGTGGTACCGGGCAACGACCTGGTGCGCGACATGATCGCCCCGGGCGGCGCGGCCATCGGCATCCTGCTGCCCTACCTGCTCGCGGTGAACGTGGCCAAGTTCGTGCCCGACCTGATGTCGCTGGTGCAGGGCAGGTTCGACATGCAATGGCTGACCGACCGGCTGGCCAGCCCGATGTCGTTCCTGGACGTAGCAATCCAAACGATGAGCACCGATTCGTTCGACGCGGTCCAACCACAGCTACAGCGCGTCCTCGACCCGGACAGCCCGATCCGGCAGGCGTGGCTCGGACATCCCGAACGCATCACCGTGCCGACGATGGTGATCGGCGGCTGGCACGACAACTTCGCCAACGGGGAACCCCGTATCTACCAGGAGATTCCGCTACCGCCCGGGCACAAACAGCTGATCATGGGTAACGGATACCACGTGAACACCGGCTTCGATATGCGCGGCCGCAACGGCGAACCACCGCGGATCGATGTGTTGCAGCGCGCCTGGTTCGACAAGTGGCTCAAGGGGATCGACAACGGCATCGAGGGGTACGGACCGGTGACGCTGTGGCAGCAGGGCGCGGGCTGGACCAGCACCGAACAGTTCCCGCGCGCCGGGGCCGAGCACCGGCGGTTGTACCTGTCCGCGGCGCCGAGTGGCACCTCGGCCATCAGCGCGCACGACGGAACTCTCGCGGCCGCACCGACTTCCGAGACGACCCGGCTCACCGTCGCGCCCGGCCTGGCCAGCCTGTGCTCGGCCGACGCAGTGCAGGGCACCGCGGGCATCCTCGTGTTCTCCGGGTGCGGCAAAGACGCCAGGGTGCAGGAGATCAGCGGGCTCACCTTCACCAGCCCACCGGTGACCGAGCCGACCACGATCTCCGGACCGATCGCGGTACACCTCAACACGGTGCACGACGCCACCGACGGCTACTGGACCGCGACGTTGAACGATGTTGCCCCCGACGGCCGTTCGGTCACGCTGACGACCGGCCAGCTGGTGTCCTCGATGCGCGCCATCGACGACGGCAAGAGCCGCCGGTCACCGGACGGTGCCTACACCGACCCGTTCCCGGTGATGTCACTGGCCGCCAGGCAGCCCATGGTCCCCGGCCTGCCCACCCAGCTCGACCTCGGCCTCGCCCCCACCGACGCGATCCTGCAACCGGGACACCGGCTGCGGATCGACATCTTCGCGGGCAACTACCCGAAGGGGCTGCCCGTCCGTCCCATGCTGGACGCGACCGAACTCAAACCCCAACACCTGCAACTGGATCCATCGGCGCCGAGCTACGTCAACGTGCCACTCGCGGGCAACCCCGGCTGGTAACCCGCACGCTGTCCATTCCCGCACCGGAGTCGCCCGCGATTGCGGTGCGGGAAATCAGCAAGCGTCAGGCGCTGATAGGGGCGGCGGTGACGCCGTAGCCGAGGTTGGTGAGCACCTCGGTGGTCGCCTTGGCGAAGTTCAGCGTGATGAAGTGCAGGCAGGGCGCGCCCTCATCGATGAGCCGCTGCGCCATCTCGGTGGCGATCTCGATGCCGACCTCGCGCACCGCGGCCTGATTGTCGTCGGGTGCGTCGCCCGCGGCCTTGTTCAGCCGGTCCAGGACCGCGGCGGGCAGTGCGCGACCGCAGAGTTCCTCGGCCCGCGCCACCGTGCGCAGCGAGGTGATCGGCATCAGCTCGGGGATGATCGGCTTGGCGCCCTCGATCGGATCGAACTTCGCGATCCGATCGCGCAATCGCAGGTAGTGCTCGACGTCGAAGAACATCTGGGTGATCGAATACTCCGCGCCCGCACGCAGTTTCGCAGCCAGGAAGGCGGTGTCGGAGTCCAGGTCCGGCGAGCGGTGATGACCCTGCGGGAACGAGGCGACGCCGACATGGAAGTCGCCGAGATCACGCACGATGCGCACCAGTTCCTCGGCGTAGGCGACGCCCTCGGGATGCTGCTGCCACTCACCGAGCGGGTCGCCCGGCGGGTCGCCGCGCAGCACCAGGATGTTGCGGATGCCCGAATCGGCGTAGGAGCCGACCAGCGAGCGCAGCTCGCCGAGGCTGTGTTCGACGGCGGTCAGGTGCGCCACCGGCAGCAGCGTGGTCTCCTGGGCCAGCTCGCCGGTGACCCGCACGGTGCGGTCGCGGGTCGACCCGCCCGCGCCGTAGGTCATCGAGACGAACGCGGGGTGCATCCGCTCGAACTGGCGTACCGCACGCCACAGCCGAGCCTCCGCGGCGGCGTCCCTGGGCGGATTGAACTCGACCGAGAACGGCACCGCCGCACCGGAGTGGGCCCGCAGACTCTGTACAACCGACGGTGTTCCAGAGACGTTCGGGTGCGTCCGGGGCGGACGGCCTGGGGTCGAGCGTCCCCGCGCATTGTCGAAAGTCACTGATTCAGTGTAGTGGTGACCGCCGGTGGCCCTCACGGGTCGTACCGACGAGTACGCGTATTCTTCGGACCAGACCGCACCGGGACGCGACAGGCAGTGCCCGGGCACCACGCGTCCACGACCGCACGACCTTGGAGGCTCCCCTGTCCGCCGGATCCGGTACCCAGACGCCTCACCGCACCGCCGCGGCGGAGCTCGTCGCACCCAAGCCGGGTACGCCGGCCTTCGTCGCCGCCGTGGAAGACGCGCTGACCAGGTTCTTCGCCACCCGGCGCGAGCTGGTCGAGCAGCTCGGCCCGGTCTTCGTCGAGGCCGCGGACGCGCTGGAGCTGTTCGTGCTGCGCGGCGGCAAGCGCACCAGGCCCGCGTTCGCCTGGACCGGCTGGCTCGGCGCGGGCGGCGACGCCGACGGACCGGACGCGGCCGCGGTGCTCACCGCGTGCTCGGCGCTGGAACTCGTGCAGGCGTGCGCGCTGATCCACGACGACATCATCGACTCCTCGCGGACCCGCCGCCGCTTCCCGACGGTGCACGTCGACTTCGAGCAGCGCCACCGCGACCGTGCCTGGGCGGGCGACTCCGCGCACTTCGGCGCCAGCGTCGCGATCCTGGTCGGCGACCTGGCGCTGGCCTGGGCCGACGACATGGTGCACGCCTCCGGGCTCGACCCGGCGGCGATCGCCCGGTTCGCGCCGGTGTGGGCGGGCATGCGCACCGAGGTGCTCGGCGGCCAGCTCCTCGATATCCACGGCGAGGCGGGCGCCGATGAATCGGTCGAGGCCGCGCTGCGGATCAACCGGTACAAGACCGCCGCCTACACCGTCGAACGCCCGCTGCACCTCGGCGCGGCCATCGCCGACGCGGACCAGGAGCTGGTCGAGGCCTACCGCACCTTCGGCACCGACATCGGCATCGCCTTCCAGCTGCGCGACGACCTGCTCGGGGTGTTCGGCGACCCCGCCGTCACCGGCAAACCGTCCGGCGACGATCTGCGCGAGGGCAAGCGCACCGTGCTGCTCGCCGAGGCGCTGACCAGGGCCGACGAGGCCGACCCGGCCGCGGCGAAGCTGCTGCGCACCAGCATCGGCACCGATCTGGCGCCCGAGGAGGTGGCGCGGCTGCGCGCCGTCATCACCGACCTCGGTGCGGTGGACGAGGTCGAGCGCCGGATCAGCGAGCTCACCGAGGCCGGACTCGCCGCCATCGAGACCAGCACGGCGACACCTGCCGCGAAGGAGCGGTTGCGCGCCATGGCGTTGGCGGCGACCAAACGCACAGCCTGAAAGTGGTTGCGCGACCGGCAGGCTGGGTAACCCGGCTCGGTGCCGGCGTCGACCCGATGCGTGCCGTGAAGAGGAGAACTTGATGAAAGACGTTGGCGCTGCGGGTTCTCGCGAGACGGGAAGGCCGGAGAACGCACCGCGTGCTCGCAGGCGCGCGACCACGGCGGCCGATCGGCTGCTGCTCGTGCGGGGCATGCCGATCGTCACCCCGGATTGCGATCGGCGGCGCACCGCCCACGCGGTGAAAACCGTTGCCGGGCCCACGGATCGGGTTGTCGTGGTCGGCGCCGGGCTGGCCGGGCTCTCCGCCGCGCTGTATCTCACCGGCGCGGGGCGCAAGGTCACGCTGCTGGAGCGAGCCGACCACCCGGGCGGACGGGTCGGGCGCTACCAGGGCCCGGACTACGAGATCGATTCCGGCGCAACCGTGTTGACGCTGCCCGAGCTGATCACCGACGCGCTGGCCGCGGTCGGGCGGACGCCGCAGGACTGCAAGCCCGCGCTGCGCATCCATCAGCTGGCGCCGAGTTACCACGCCAAGTTCGCCGACGGCGCGACGCTGCGGGTGTTCGCCGACCCCGACGCCATGGCCGAAGAAATCGCCCTGGTGTGCGGCCCTGCGGAGGCTCGGCGCTACCGGCGACTACGCGACTGGCTGGCGCGGATCTACGCGGCGGCGTTCGCCGATTTCATGGACACCAACTTCGATTCACCGCTGGACATGGTGCGCGCGCCCGAAAAGCGCAGCGCGCTGGCGGCTCTGGTGCGCCTCGGCGGGTTCGGCAGGCTCGGACGCAAGGTCGACCGGTTCCTGAACGACCCGCGGTTGGCGCGACTGTTCACCTTCCAGGCGCTCTACGCGGGGCTGCCGCCCGCCGAAGCGCTCGCGGTGTACGGCGCCATCCCGCACATGGACACCTCACTCGGCGTCTACTACCCCGAGGGCGGGATGCGGGCCATCGCGGCGGCGATGGCCGAGGCGTTCACCGCGGCGGGCGGCACGCTCGAACTGGGCACCGAGGTGACCGGGGTGGACTACGCCGGTCGGCGGGCCGAGCGGGTGCGCACCGCGGACGGGCGCACCTTCGACTGCGATGCCTTGGTGCTCACCGTCGACCTCGGCTCCATCGACCGCTACGGCGTGCGCCGCCGTCGCGGGTTGCGCGCCGCACCCTCCGCGGTCGTCGCGCACGGCACGGTACCCGCCGAGATCGCGCGCACCTGGCCGATCCAGGCCCACCACACCATCGAGTTCGGGGCGGCGTGGGACGAGACGTTCGCCGAGATCGCGGGGCGGCGGGGCCGGTTGATGAGCGACCCGTCGTTGCTGCTGACCCGCCCGGCGCTCACCGACCCCGGTCTCTACATCACCAGGGCCGATGGGCAACACGAGCCGTTCTCGTTGCTGGCGCCCTGCCCGAACCTGGACGCCGCGCCCTTGGACTGGCCCCGAATCGGCCCGGCCTACCTGCGCGAGCTGCTCGACGAACTGGAAAGGCGGGGTTACGACGGTATTGCCACACAATTCACCGTCGACCATCTCGACACCCCACAGACCTGGCGTGACCAGGGCATGCTGGCCGGTACGCCGTTCTCCGCGGCACACCTGTTCCGGCAGACCGGGCCATTTCGCTCGCGCAATTTTCCGCGCACCAGCGACAACGTAGTTATCGCTGGTTGCGGCACCACGCCGGGTGTCGGAGTACCGACCGCGGTGCTGTCCGGAAAACTGGCGGCAACCCGTATTACCGGCGATACGCGCGCTGCTCGAGATGAAACCGCGCGTACCAGCGAGATAGTGTTCCCGGCGACGCCGTAAACTAGGCGCCGACCTATTCACTCGCGGTTGCGACCGCTGACCATTCGGGGGGACCGACACCAGATGGCATCCCCCGAAACGCGCGCCGCAGAGGCCACATTGACACACATCACCGGCCGAGCAACCCCCACCGCGGCGAAGCGCGAATCGGCCCCTGCCGAGCCACCAGGTGTGCGGTCGTGGATGCGCACGGTCGCCCTCTTCCTGCGCAGCCCCGAGGGGCACGCCGCGATGCTCGGCTGCTACGGCGCGATCATGATCACCTTCGGTGGCTTCGGCGCGGGCAGCACCCGCAAGCGCGACCCGATTCTCGAGGCGCTGCACCTGTCCTGGCTACGGTTCGGCCACGGGTACGCACTCTCGACGATCGTGATCTGGATCGGCGTGCTGCTGATGATCACCGCGTGGGTTCGCCTCGGGCGCACCACGATCGGCAAGGGCGATCGGCTCGATGCGGGCGTGACGCTCAACGAGTTACGCGCGATCGTCGGTATCTGGATCACCCCGCTGCTGTTCGCGGTGCCCATGTTCAGCCAGGACGTCTACTCGTATCTGGCACAGGGCGCGCTGCTGCGCGACGGCTACGACCCCTACGTCGACGCACCGGTGAAGAACCCCGGTGTGCTGCTCGACAATGTCAGCCCGGTGTGGAAACTCACCACCGCGCCCTACGGCCCGATCTTCCTGCTCCTCGGCCGCGGCATCACCACGATCACCGGTGACAACGTGGTTGCGGGCACCATCGCGATGCGACTGGTGATGCTGCCCGGCCTCGCGCTGATGATGTGGGCGGTGCCCTATCTGACCAAGCACCTCGGCGGCAAGCCCACCGTCGCACTGTGGCTCGCCGTGCTCAACCCGCTGGTGCTGATCCACCTGTTCGGCGGCGTGCACAACGAGATGCTGATGGTCGGGCTGATGTGCGCGGGCATCGCGCTGGTGCTGGAACGCCACCATGTGGCGGGCATCGTGGTGGTCGCGATCGGCGTGGCGATCAAGGCGACGGCAGGCATCGCACTGCCGTTCCTGGTGTGGATCTGGATGCTGCACGAACGCGAGAAGCGGGCCGCACAGCGGGCCGGGCGCGACCCGGAGAATCTGCCGGAGAGCGAGAAACCGCACGACGCGGCGAAGCCCACCGAGGACATGCCCCATCCCGCGCTGATGTTCGCCAAGATCGCCGGGCTCGGGCTGACCGTGTTCGCCCTGGTCTTCGCGGCCGCCTCGGCCATCGCCGGCGTCGGCATCGGCTGGCTCACCGCGCTGTCCGGGTCGAAGAAGATCATCAACTGGCTGTCGCTGCCGACCATCATGATGCACGCGGTCGGCTGGGTCACCTCGTTCGACTCCGGGAAGGTCCTCGCGGTGACCAGGGGGATCTGCGCGATCGCCCTGGTGGCCGTGCTCGTGTGGGCCTGGTGGCGGTTCCGGCACAGCGAGCGCGAGGCCGTATTCGGCATCCTGATCGCGTTCGTCGGGATCGTCATCCTCTCCCCCGCCGCGCTGCCCTGGTACTACTCGTGGCCGCTGGCGCTCGCCGCAGGCTTCGCGCTCTCCACCACGACATTGATGGTGCTGGTCGGCTTGTGTACCTGGCTGATGCTGGTGTTCCAACCGGACGGCTCGATCGGGTTGTACAGCTTCGGGCACGTCGCCCTGGCGACCTTCGCCGCCGTGGTGGCCGCGATGTCGCTGCGCAAGGTCGACCCGCTGCGGTTGCGGGCCACACCGCCGAGCATCGATCCGGCCACGCACGCACGGTCATGACCCGCGGCGGGCCGCACGCCGCGGGCCGGTCGCACGCCGCAAGCTTGCACAACACCGAGCTCGCGCACGCGTATCGCGAATGCAAACGGATCGCGGCTGCGCACGGGCGGACCTACTTCCTGGCGACGCGGTTGCTGACGGCTGAGCGTCGGCCCGCGGTGCATGCGCTGTACGCGTTCGCCAGGATGGTGGACGACATCGTCGACCACGCGGAAACCGATGTCGCACAGCGTTATCCAGGGGTTGCCCGGGAGCACGAGCTACCCGAGCACGGTCCGGCCGGTGAGCTCGATCTGATCGAGAAGCAGCTGCGGATCGCGTTGGAACTCGATGCGCCCGATCAGGAAGCTGCAGGGCCGCCGGCGAGCTCACGAAGGCCGGCACAGACCAGTACCGCTGGACCGCAAGAAGTTTGGCAGCGTTCGGCACCGACCACTCAGGATCGACACCCGCGCGCACTGATCCTGCTCGCCGTAGCCGACACCATCCACCGCTACGACATAGGCGCGCAGCACTTCTGGACGTTCCTGGACTCCATGCGCATGGACGTCCCCGGCACCGCGCACTTCCGCGACCGCTACGCCACCATGACCGACCTGCACGAGTACATGACCGGATCGGCCGCCGCCATCGGCCTCCAGGTGCTCCCCGTTCTCGGCACCGTATGCCCGATCGCCGAAGCCGAACCAGCCGCCGCCGCCCTCGGCGAGGCGTTCCAGCTCACCAACTTCCTGCGCGACGTAGCCGAAGACCTCGACCGCGGCCGGATCTACCTTCCCGCCGACGAACTCGCCGCATTCGGCGTCGACCACGACCTACTCGTGCACTGCCAGCACACCCGACGCACCGACCCCCGCGTCCGCCGAGCCCTGGCCCACCTCATCGCGATCAACCGCGACATCTACCGCAACGCCGACCCCGGCATCGACCTGCTCGAACCGCGAGTCCGCCCGGCCATCCGCACCGCCGCCGTCCTCTACGCAACCATCCTTGACCGCATCGAGGCCGCCGACTACGCCATCTTCAGCCACCGCGCCGTAGTCCCCCGCCACCACCGCCTCCGAGTGGCCGCGACTGAATTCACCACCGCCGCAGTTCGCCGCTGACGAGAGCCGCGTGGACTGAAAGCAAGCTGACCCACTCTCCCAACCACCACAGCGCGAGTTTTGCGAGCGCGGCCACGCGGCCGACAACACAGCAGGTGCTCAACGGCTCAGACGCGAACCATCTACGTCCGCGCCGACACGGCCGGCAACTCAGAACGGATCAGCAGCAGCCCGGCGAATCACTTCACGCGCCAGCGGCCCGTGCAACGCGTCCACCGGCTTGCCGGGAAGACTGTCATCGTCGGTGAAGATCCATTCCAGAATCTCCTCGTCGGTGTACTTGGCGTCCTTCATCACGGTGATCAGCCCGGGCAGGAACCGGACCACGCCTTCGTCGTCGAAGAACCGTTCGGGCACGCTCACGACGCCGTCGCGGCGGACGGCCAGTAGTTGGTGGTCGCGCAGCATCTGATGGACGCGGGTCACCACGAGCCCGAGTCGGTCGGCCACCTCGGGCAGCGGCAGCAGTGCCACGGACTCCGGAAGGACATCATCACTGCAGGGAAATGCACTCACGCGGATAACGGTAGACGGTCGCTCGCAGCAAGTCGTGAGACACCCGGGTGCGTTTGGTCGATACCATCGTGAGGGCCGCACGGGGCGGTCGATCGCTTGTGGGACGAACCGCGAGGGGTGAGAACTTTGTGAAAGCCGGAGGACATCAATTGATCGGCCAGATGCTGGAAGGGCGCTATCGGATCGATGCGCCGATCGCCCGCGGCGGCATGTCGATGGTCTTCCGGGGCGTCGACACCCGCCTGGACCGGCCGGTGGCCATCAAAGTGATGGACCCCAAGTTCGCCGGTGATCCGCAGTTCCTGTCGCGTTTCGAGTTCGAGGCCCGCGCGGTCGCCAAGTTGAAGCATTCCTCGCTGGTCGCGGTGTACGACCAGGGTGTCGACGGCGAATATCCCTTCTTGATCATGGAGTTGGTCGAGGGCGGCACGCTGCGCGAGTTGCTGCGCGAGCGCGGCCCGATGCCGCCGCACGCGGTGCGCGCGGTGGCGGAGCCGGTGCTCGCCGCGATCGGTGTCGCGCATTCGGCGGGCCTGGTGCATCGGGACGTGAAGCCGGAGAACGTGCTGATCTCCGATGGCGGCGAGGTGAAGATCGCCGATTTCGGCCTGGTTCGCGCGGTCGCGGCGGCAAATACGACCTCGGCCAGCGTGATTCTCGGCACTGCCGCGTACCTGTCCCCCGAACAGGTGACCACCGGCACGGCCGACGCGCGCAGTGACGTGTACTCGTTCGGCGTGCTGATCTTCGAGCTGCTCACCGGGAAGGTGCCGTTCACCGGCGACACCTCGCTGTCGGTGGCGTACCAGCGGATCGAGAACGACGTGCCGAGCCCGAGCCGGTTCATCTCGGGTGTGCCGCCGGAGTTCGACGAGTTGGTCGCGAAAGCTACCGCGCGCGAGCCCGCGCACCGGTTCGCCGACGCGAACGAGATGGCGGCCGCGCTGCGGCACATCGGCGCGAAGCTGAACCTGCCGCCGTATCGGGTGCCCGCGCCGCAGGAGTCGGCCGAGCATCTGAGCGCGAGCTACAAGGTGGCCACGCCGCCCCCGCAGCAGCACGCGGCGATGCCCGCCGAGCCGTACACGCCGCCGACGGTGCAACACACGAAGGTGGTCACCGCGCCGCGGCCGCGAGTCGACTACGGTCCGCCGGACGGCTACGACGAGCAGCCGGTGCGTCAGCAGCACGCGGCGTCGCCGTATCAGGCCTACGCGCCCGACCGCAGCAGGTCGCGCCGCACGACGTGGGCGTGGGTGGCCATTGTGGCGATTCTCACGCTGGTCGTCGGGGTCGGTGGCTGGTGGCTCGGCGTCGGCCGATACTCCCCCGTTCCGGCGATCGCCGGGATGGATTCCGACCGCGCGATCGCGGCGCTGCGCGATGCCGGGTTCGAGACCGAGCTTCGGCAGAAGGCCTCGGATGTAGTGCCGGTCGGCGGCGTGGTCGGCAGCGACCCGTCGGCGGGGTCGCGGGTCACCAAGGGTTCGACGGTCGCGGTGCTGATCTCCAGCGGCAAGCCGAAAGTGCCCGACGTACAGCCGGGTGACCCGATCAGCAAAGTCAATCAGCTGATTCGCGATGCGGGCTTGCAGCCGGTCGACTCCGGTGAGGTCGGCAATACCGCACCCAAGGGGACGCTCGCCAAGACCGATCCCGGTCCCGGCGTTGTCCTTCCGATGGGCGCGCAGGTAAAGGTGTACCGCAGCAAGGGCTCCCAGCCGGTGAAGGTGCCCGACGTGCGCGGCAAGTCGGCCGACGAGGCCACCAAGATCCTCACCGCCGCCGGTATCGCGGTGCGCGAGACCAGGTCTCAGTTCGATCGCAGCATCGAAGCGGACAAGGCGATCGGCACCGACCCGGCCGCGGGCACGACCATCCAATCCGGTGACGGCGTCGCACTGCTCGTGTCGAACGCGCTGAAGATGCCCGACGTGCGCGGCTGGACCGTCGCCAACGCCCGCGCCAAGCTGCAATCCCTCGGTGTCCAGGTAGAGGTGAAACAGCTTGTGGCGAGCGACAGTTCACTCATCGTCTCGCAGACCCCTGGCGTGGGCGCCAATATCGAGTCGGGCAACACCGTCTCATTGGTCGCCCTGCCGTAGGCCCCCTAGGGCACGCTGACTGTCGCGATGGGGTCCCGGAATCACTTCCGGGACAACCGCGAGTCAAAACTCCTTGCTCAGCGCAGCATTTCGGCGACGAGGAAGGCCAGTTCCAGGGACTGCTGGGTGTTCAGGCGGGGGTCGCAGGCGGTTTCGTAGCGGCCGGACAGGTCCAGGTCGGAGATGTCCTGCGCGCCGCCGAGGCACTCGGTGACGTCCTCACCGGTGAGCTCGATGTGCAGCCCACCGGGGTGGGTGCCGAGCGCGTGGTGCACCTCGAAGAAGCCCTGCACCTCGTCGACGATGCGGTCGAAGTGGCGGGTCTTGAAGCCGGTGGACGCCTCGTGGGTGTTGCCGTGCATGGGGTCGCACTGCCAGATCACCTGGTGGCCGGTGGCCTGCACCTTCTCGATGATGGGCGGCAGCACGTCGCGGACCTTGCCGTTGCCCATGCGCGAGACGATGGTGAGCCGGCCTGGCTCGTTGTTCGGGTCCAGCCGCTCGACGTACTCCACCGCCATCTCGGGGGTGGTCGACGGGCCGATCTTCAGGCCGATCGGGTTGGCGATCAGTTCGGCGAGCGCGATGTGCGCGCCGTCGAGCTGCCTGGTCCGCTCGCCGATCCACAGGAAGTGTGCGGACAGGTCGTAGAGCACCGGTTCGCCCGCGGCGTTCTCGCTCAGCCGCAGCATGGCGCGCTCGTAGTCGAGGACCAGCGCCTCGTGGCTGGCGTAGATGCGGGCCTGCTTCAGGCTCGGGTCGTTCACCCGGCAGGCGGTCATGAACGCGAGACCGCGATCGATCTCCTCGGCCAGCGCCTCGTACCTGGCCCCGGCGGGCGACTTGGCGACGAAGTCACGGTTCCAGTCGTGCACCTTGTGCAGGTCGGCCATGCCCGCGCCGGTCAGCGCGCGCACCAGGTTCATCGCGGCGCTGGCGTTGGCGTAGGCGCGCACCAGCCGGGACGGGTCGTGCTCGCGCAGCGCGGCATCGGCGACCAGCGCATTGACCATGTCACCGCGGTAGGACTTGAGGCCGAGCGAATCGGTGTCGGAGGAACGCGGTTTCGCGTATTGGCCGGCGATGCGGGCCACCTTCACCACCGGCAGGCTGGCGCCGTAGGTGAGCACCACCGCCATCTGCAGCAGGGTGCGGATGTTGCCGCGGATGTGCGGCTCGGTGTTGTCGGCGAACGTCTCGGCGCAGTCGCCGCCTTGCATCAGGAACGCCTCGCCGCGGGCCACCTCGGCCAGCTGCTCGCGCAGCTCCTCGACCTCGGCGGGCACGCAGATCGGCGGCACGCTCTCCAGCACGGTGCGCATCTGCGCCGCCTGCCCCGGATCCCACGACGGCTGCTGCAGCGCGGGGCGGCCGAGCGCCTCGTCCAGCCGCCTACGTAACTCGGTGGGCAGCGGCGGCAGTTCCGGCAGGCGATCGATCGGTACGTCGACGGTCCAGTTCACCCGTTCAGAATACGGACCACTCGGACGCCGCCGGTACCCACCATAGGGGTGGTTGCGCCCACCACCCCGGCGATCGAGCCGCGGATCCGAGCCCGGCTGCCGATCCGGCCCCTATTCCACATAGGGTGATTGTTCGGAAGTACGCCCGACCGATCCGGCGCCCGGACCGAATTGCTGAGGAGTAGACCGATCTCGCTTCGATATTTTTACGACTGCGAATTCATCGAGGACGGGGTCGTCATCGACCTGGTCTCCATCGGTGTGGTGTGCGAGGACGGGCGCGAATACTACGCGGTGTCCACCGAATTCGACCCCGAACGGGCCGGGCCGTGGGTGCGCAGGCACGTGCTGCCGCAGCTGCCTTCGCCGTCCTCGCCGCTGTGGCGCAGCAGGAAGCAGATCCGCGACGACCTGTACAAGTTCCTGGTGCCACGGTCCTCGGTGGTGCCCGAGCTGTGGGCCTGGGTCGGCGCGTACGACCACGTGGCGCTGTGCCAACTCTGGGGTTCCATGGTCGACCTCCCCACCGTTTTCCCCCGCTACACCAACGAACTGCGCCAGCACTGGGAGGCACACGGCCGCCCCGAACTACCCCCCGTGCCACCGGACGCCCACGACGCGCTCGCCGACGCCCGCCACAACCTGGCCAAGTTCGAGGCCATCGAAGCGTCCCGCCGCAGCACACCCCGGTTGTAGACCCAAAGCAAAGGCCCCGAGTCGACAGCGACTCGGGGCCTTTGTTGTTCAGCGGTCAGTGGCTGTGCTTGCCACCGAGTTCCTTCTCCTGACGCGCCTGCAGCACCTTGAGCTGCTTGTGCTCTTCGGCGTGCTCGGTCTCGAAGTGCTGCTCGCTTTCCTGCCACGGGTCCGGCCGCAGGAAGCTGCCGGTGCCGGGCTTGCCCGCGGAGCCGAGCTTGTTCATCTTCTTCGGGACCGTCGCGCCCTGGTACTCCAGCGGGATCGGGTGGCCGTGGTCGTCGACCGGGCCGAGCGGCTGGTGCACCTCGATGTACTCACCGTGCGGCAGTCGCTTGACCACACCGGTCTCGATGCCGTGTTCGAGCACCTGGCGATCGGCGCGCTGCAGGCCGATGCAGAACCGGTACGCCACGAAGTAGGCCACCGGCGGCACGACCAGGATGCCGATACGGCCCATCCAGGTGGTCGCGTTCAGCGAGATGTCGAACTTCAGCGCCACGATGTCGTTGACGCACGACAGGGTGAGCACGACGTAGAAGCCGATCGACATGGCGCCGATCGCGGTGCGCACCGGCACGTCGCGCGGACGCTGCAGCAGGTTGTGCCCGGCGGTGTCGCCGGTCAGCCGCTTCTCGATCCACGGGTACATGATCAGCACCGTGAACACCAGGCCCATGATCAGCGCGACCCAGAACACCGCGGGCACCGTGTAGCGACCCAGGTACAGCTCCCACGGCGGCATGAGCCGGGCCAGGCCGTCGGTCCACATCATGTAGAAGTCCGGCTGCGAACCCGCCGAGACCTGAGACGGGTTGTACGGGCCCAGGTTCCAGATCGGGTTGATCTGGAACAGACCGCCCATGATGCCGACGATGCCGAGGGTGAACGCGAAGAACGCGCCCTGGTCGGCGGCGAACACCGGGATGATGCGGGCGCCGACCACGTTGTTCTCGGTGCGGCCGGGTCCGGGGAACTGGGTGTGCTTCTGGTACCAGACCAGCGCCACGTGCGCGGCGATCAACGCGAGGATGATGCCGGGCAGCAGCAGCACGTGCGCGATGTAGAGGCGCGGGATGATGATCGTGCCGGGGAAGTCACCGCCGAAGATCAGCCAGTGCATCCAGGTGCCCGCGATCGGGATACTCATCGTGATACCGCCGAACGCGGCCCGCAGGCCGGTGCCGGACAGCAGGTCGTCCGGCAGCGAGTAACCGAAGAAGCCCTCGAACATGGCCAGGATCAGCAGCAGCGAGCCGATCACCCAGTTCGCCTCACGCGGCTTGCGGAACGCGCCGGTGAAGAAGATGCGGAACAGGTGCACGATGATCGACGCCGCGAACAGCAGCGCCGCCCAGTGGTGCACCTGGCGGACGAACAGACCACCACGCACCTCGAAGGTGATGTCGAGCGAGGTCGCGTAGGCCCGCGACATGGTGACACCGCGCAACGGCTGGTAGGCGCCGTTGTAGACGACCTCGCTCATCGACGGATCGAAGAACAGCGTCAGGTAGACACCCGACAGCAGCAGGATGATGAACGCGTACAGCGCGATCTCACCGAGCAGGAACGACCAGTGGGTCGGAAAGACCTTGTTGATCGACCGCTTCACGAACGCGGCGGCTTGATACCGCTCGTCCATCTCGTTGGCTTGGGTTGCGATACTCATGAACGACGCTCCCAGTAGGCCGGGCCGAGCGGCTCGATGAAGTCGCCGTTGGCGACCAGGTAGCCCTCGGAGTTGACGGTGATCGGCAGCTGCGGCAGTGCGCGAGCGGCGGGACCGAAGACCGGCTTACCCCATTCGGTCGCCAGGAACTGCGACTGATGGCAGGGGCAGAGGATCTTGTTGGTCTGCGACTCGAACAGCGACGTGGGGCAACCGAGGTGGGTGCAGATCTTCGAGTAGGCGAAGTAGTCGCCGTAGTTGAAGCTCTCCTGGCCCTTACGCTTGATCGCCTTCTGCGCGTCTTCGGTGCGCAGGCGGATCAGCATGACCGAGTTGCGGATACCGCGCAGGGACTGCAGCGTGGCGTGCTCGTCGCCGCGCCACTTCTCCTTCCACGGGAACACCGTCTCCATGCCGCCCGCGTCCATGTCCTCGGGACGGACCAGCACGATGTCCTCCGGGCGACCGGTGTCGCGGCGGATGTAGATGGTCTCGCCCGGGAAGTCCGGCGTCCAACCCGAGACCCACAGCGGCGACTTGTCGCCCTTGGCCCACGGGTTCTTCACCATGCCGCCGACGAACACCAGCAGCGCGCCGATGCCGAGCACACCGACACCGGCACCCGCGGTGCGGGTGATCATCTTGCGGCGGGCCAGCGTGGAGGTCTCCAGCGCGTCCTGCAGCTCGGCGACCAGCGTGCGGCGCTCGACCTCGGGCGACGGACCGTCGTGACGATCCTGGATGGACAGCTCGGCCGGGATGAACAGCTTGCGGATCAGCACGACCGCGACACCGATGACCAGCACCGAGACACCGAAGGTGACGCCGACCAGCGGGGTGAACAGCGAGTAGGCCGTGTGCCCCTCGTCGTCGGAGGGCTTGAACTGCCAGGGCCAGAACAGGTACACGCCCACCAGCGCCGCCGCGGCGATACCGGAGACGGCGAACCAGAACGCGACCGCGCGCTCGGCGCGCTTCTCGGCGCGGGTGCCCGGAACCGGGAACCGCTCGCGCCGGTAGGCGACGTCGACGCCGTCGCGCTCGGTGCCGAGCTTGACCAGCTCGTCGCGCGTCATCGCGTCGAGCTCGGCCTCGGTGTAGTCCTTCTTCAGCGCGTGGCTGTCGGACTCCGCCACGGCGTGGCCGTCGGAGCCGGCGACCACCTCGTGGGAACCGTGGCCCGTGGATACGTTCGACGGCTCGCCGCCGTCGTGGCCCTCATCCGGCCGACCCATGTCGTTTGGCTCCTTCTTATCCGTCATGACTGCGTCCTTTGCGGGCTCGACGTGCTCACGACCGCGAACCGATCCAAATCGCGGCACCGACGACCGTCGTGATACCGATCACCCACATGACCAGACCTTCGGTCGCGGGTCCGAAGCCGCCGAGGTCCCAGCCGCCGGGGGCGTTCTCCTCTTTGGCGTTCATGACGTAGGCGATGATGTCGCGCTTCTCCTCCGGCGACAGCTGCCGGTCGGAGAACTTCGGCATGTTCTGCGGGCCGGTGAGCATGGCGTCGTAGACCTGCTGCTCGTTCGCGGGCTCCAGCGGAGGCGCGAACTTACCGGAGGACAGCGCGCCGCCGCGACCGGTGAAGTTGTGGCAGGAGGCGCAGTTCATCCGGAACAGCTCCGAACCGCGGGCGATGTCGGGGCCGCGCAGCGACTCCTGGGCGATCTCGCCGTTCGCGTCGCGCACCACGCTCGGGCCGCCACCGTTGGCCGCCACGTACGCCATCAGCGCGTCGGTCTGGTGCTCGTCGAACTTCGGCGGCTTGCGCATCGCCTGGGCCTCGTTGCGGGCCATCGGCATGCGGCCGGAGGACACCTGGAAGTAGACGGCGGCCTCACCGACACCGATGAGGCTGGGGCCGCGGTCCTGAACACCCTGCAGGTTCGCGCCGTGGCAGGTGATGCAGGAGGTGTCGTAGAGCTGCTGGCCCTCGCGGATCAGCGCCGAGGAGTCCTGGTTCGCGGTCGCGCGCTGCGGGTCCGGCGTCAGAGCCGCTGCCAGGAAGCCTGCTCCGACGAGGCCCACCAACAGCGCGAGCCCGCCCGCGATGCGACGGCGAACGCGGCGCTGCCTGCGTGTCTTGCTGGCCTCGCCGTTCCCGTTGCTTGCGGGCTCTGGCGCTGACGGGGGAGATGAACTCATCTGTGTCCCTTTGGAGTAGACGGAACCGACGTGTGCAAAAGACTGAGGTACGCCCGACTCAGCGGACGAAGTAGATCGTGGCGAACAACCCGATCCAGACGATGTCGACGAAGTGCCAGTAGTACGAGACGACGATCGCGGCGGTCGCCTGCGCGGGGGTGAACTTACTGACCTTGGTGCGGATCAGCAGGAACACGAACGCGATCAGACCGCCGATGACGTGCAAACCGTGGAAACCGGTGGTGATGTAGAACACCGAGCCGTAGGCGCTGCTCGAGACCGAGGTGCCCTCGTGAACCAGGTTCATGTACTCGTAGCCCTGACCGAGGACGAAGAAGGTGCCCATGATCAGGGTGACCACGTACCAGCGGCGCAGGCCGAACACGTCACCCCGCTCCGCGGCGAACACGCCCATCTGGCAGGTGAACGACGACGCGACCAGCACGGTAGTGACCGGCACGGCGAGCTTGAGATTCAACTCGGTCGGTTCCGGCGGCCAGACACCATGCGCCTGGGCGCGCGCGACGAAATACATCGCGAAGAGGCCGGCGAAGAACATCAACTCGCTGGACAGCCAGATGATGGTACCGACGCTGACCATGTTGGGCCGATTCAGCGAGTGCACACGCTGGGTAATGGCCGATCCGGGGGTCCCTACTGCGGTCGTCACGGGGGTAAGTATGACTCGTCGTAGTACGACACAAGTACCCGGGTGCGAAACTTGTGCCCCCGTGTCGGAAAACCCACGGACAGACAGCCTCTCGACCAGGGCTCGGCGTGTTGAGGCAGGCCCGCTCGCGGTGCGGCGGCGGCGGTCGGGACGCGTTTACCGGTCGGGGTCCGCGTGCCGGCCGGTAGCCGGAGCACAGCATGACAGGTGTGGGTAAGTAAAAGCTGAGATGGAGGCGGTATGGCAGCGCGTGGATGGCGTCGATGGTTCGGGCGCGGCGGTCCGGCCCCGCTGGATCCGAGCCGGGCGGATCTGGTGGTGGTCGCGGCGAGTTTCGATGACGCCGAGGCCTGTTCGGCGGCCTTGGCGCGGGCGAGTGCGCTGATACCGGATGCGGAAGCGGTGCTGCGCCACCATCTGCGGATACCGCCCGCGCAGGTCGACGCGGTGTGCGCGATCGCGGCGCAAGACGGGTACGCACCGGCGCCGCGGGTCGGCGGGCCGGGGACCGATGCGCTGGAGACGGTGATTCTGCAGCGGGTGCAGGTGCTCGACGCGTTGCACTGTTCGCAGGAGCGGTCGCGGATGGCGGGGCTGGCGCAGCGGCACGACGGGACCGCCGACGGGTGGGACGCGCTGCAACCGCGGGCTGCGAGCGAACAACTTTAAGGACAGGCTTCGCCCCGACAGCGCACAGTAAGCTGCTTCGCGACAAACTGGTGTGAAACCAGTGTGACGGGAGAAGCAAGACATGAACGTGCGCAGCTGGGCCCAGGTGCTCGGAACCCTCGCCGACGGTGGCGACCTGGCCGCGGACGACACGGCTTGGGCGATGGACGAGATCATGTCGGACAACGCCACCTCCGCCCAGATCGCGGCGTTCGGGGTCGCGATGAAGATCAAGGGCCCGACACCGGCCGAACTGACCGGCCTGGCCACCGGCATGCTCGACCACGCCAGGCTGGTGCGGATCGACGGCGACGCGGTGGACATCGTCGGCACCGGCGGTGACCGATCCGGTTCGGTGAACATCTCCACCATGTCCTCGATCGTGGTGGCCGCGGCCGGGGTGCCGGTGGTCAAGCACGGCAACCGGGCCGCCTCGTCCAAGAGCGGCGGCGCCGACGTGCTGGAGGCGCTCGGCGTGCGACTGGCGCTGGGGCCGGAGGCGGTGGCGCGCTGTGTGCGCGAGGTCGGCATCGGCTTCTGTTTCGCACCGGTGTTCCATCCCGCGCTGCGTTTCGCGGGTGCGGCGCGCAAGGAGATCGGGATTCCCACCGTCTTCAATGTGCTCGGGCCGCTGACGAATCCGGCGCAGCCGCGGGCTGGGCTGGTCGGGTGCGCGTTCGCCGATCTGCTTCCGGTGATCGCGGGGGTTTTCGCCGGACGCGGCGCGAGTGCGCTGGTGGTGCGGGGCAACGACGGGCTCGACGAGATCACCACCTCCGACACCACCGCGGTGTGGGTGGTGTCCGGCGGGCAGATGCGGGAAGCCACCATCGATCCGACGCGCCTCGGCATCGCCCGCGTCGGGCTCGAGGCGTTGCGCGGCGGCGACTCCGCGGTCAACGCCGGTGTTGCGCGCAGTGTGTTCGCCGGAACCGCCGGTGCGGTGCGGGACGCGGTGCTGGTGAACTCGGCGGCGGCCATCGTGGCCTACGACCTGTCCCAGGGGACCGTCGATTACACGGCCGACGTGCACGACGCACTGGCGGGGGGTATCGAGCGGGCGGCCGAGGCCATCGACTCCGGTAAGGCGGCTGCGCTGCTCGACAATTGGGCGAAGTTGACCGTCACGCTCGGCAATCGCTGACCGCGCGTCGACTGCGGTCGCTTCCTGGTCCACCACCTTTCGGACCGGTCGCCGGCACGCCTACCAACTGATAGCCACAAGGCATAAGATCTGGTTGGGGCGTTAGCTGGAGCAGCATGCCCCAAGGCCGACTCGACGCGAGCCCGCGCCGACCGGCCTCGACTGACGAGGAGCGCAGCATGAAACACAGCGTGCGTGTCGCACTCGGGGTGCTTTCGGTGGTGGCCGTGTGTGTCGCCGCACCGACCGCAGGTGCGGTGGAGGGTGAGTTGCTCGTCGACGGCACCGACTACGGCGGGCAGTCCGGCTGCATCGATCTCGGCCCCAACGCGTCACGAAAATTCGTCAACAACAGCGACCGCGTGGTGACCATATATATGAACGCCCAATGCATGGGCGCCGCCTCCGGGATCCTCGGCGCCCGCCAAAGCGGCACCTACACCGGTAAGTCGATGATCCGCTGATCCCGGCGGCGGCGTCGGTTCACTCCCCCAGCGAGAAGCCGGCTTCCACGTCGGCGCTGGAGTAGGACTTGAACGCGATGTGAGTGATGGTCCTGGCGACACCGTCGACCTTGTCGATCCGGCCCGTCACCACGTCGGCGATCTGTTCGTGGTCGCGCACCCGCACGATCGCGATCAGATCCACATCGCCTGCGCAGGAGTACACCTCGGCGACACCTTCGGTGTCCGCCACGGCCTGCGCGGTCTCGGGAATGCGGCCGTTGTCGGCGTCAATGAGCACGATCGCGGTAATCATGCGCTCAGCCTAAGCGGTCCGCGTACTCCTGCTCAGCGGGTTGGGTCCGCGCCGCCGCATCCGCCACCTCCGCCCACCCCAGCCACCGTCCCGCGCCGAACCTGGGCTCCCGATAGCCCTCAGTCGTGCGCACGATCCGCACCCCCGCCCGCGACAGCCACCGCGCAACAAGCGCCGCCTCCTCCGGCGAGGCACCCCGCAACGGCGGCACATTCACCGGCACCCAATCCCCTACCGGCTCTTCGACCCCCACCGCCGCGCCATCGCCCCCGAGATCGGAGCCTGCCGCACTACCGCCCTGCGAAACAGCACCCGCGGTGCCGCCATCCACCGCGCCGACGCCCGCCGTCCGACTCCCCCGCGAACCGGTGCCCGCAGAATCGCAGACCACTACGCTGCCACCGCCAGGATCGGAATCTGCCGCATCCTTGTCCGCCGCACCGACGACCCCCGGTCCAGCACCTGCGGCAGTGCCGCCCACCGCGCCGCCACCTCCGCAGCCGGCCGCATTCCCGTCCGCCACACCGACCGCCCCCAGTCCAGCGCCTGCGGCAGTGCCGCCCACCGCGCCGCCACCTCCGGAGCCGACCGCCTTCCCGTCCACCGCACGATCGCTGGACAAGGAACCAACCTCGGCCGGGAGGTCGGCGGCGATCTGCTGCTGAACCCCTCCTTCCGGGATCACGGTTTCGGCTGCGGCGACGATCTGCTCCACGACGACCATCGGCGGCACGCCCCGTGGCGCGGTCCCCGCCCCCGCCAAACGGCCGTAGCGGATGACCGCGAACTCCCATCCGCCCGCGCCGTCCGGGTGGGCGGCGATCAGTTCCGCGATGCGGGCGACGGCGGCGAGGCGCTGGGTGCGGTGCAGGGCGCGGATAACGGCGACGACGCGGTCACGCAGGCGAGCGGCGGCCTCGAAATGCTCGGCGCGGGAATAGGTTTCGATGCGATCGAGCATCGATTGGAGCGGGGCGTCGGAGTAGCCCGCGAACAGCGCGCGAACGAGGGCGGGGGTAGGTGCGTATTCCGCTGTATTAATAGGAGTCCCAGCGACGGCCGCCGGACAGCCGCCGACGACCGCGGGCGGGCAGGCGTGCACGCCACTTCTGGGCAGGCGGGTGGCGCAGGTGCGCAGGCCGGTGTACTCGGCGATGATCAGCGCCAGTTCGGCCGCGTCGGCACGAGAGTTGAACGGCCCCAGCGCATCCCGGTTCGGCGTGCGCACTACCGAGAATCGCGGGAACGGCTCGTCGGTGAGCGTGATCCACCAGGCTCGCTTGGGAAACTTGGAGCGGCGGTTGTAGGGCGGCGTGTGCGCGACGAGCAGTCGCAGCTCGCGCACACCGGCTTCCAGCGCATGCGCGCACACCACGTGGTCGACCCTGGTGGCCAGGGCGACCATCTCTTTCATCCGGCCGCGCGTCTCCGAACCGGTGAAGTAGTTGCGCACGCGGCGGCGCAGATTCACCGCGGTACCGATATAGAGGACTTCGTCGGTCGGGCCGCGGAACAGGTACACGCCGGGACTCGCGGGCAGGTCGGCGGCGAGGAAGCGTTTCGCGCGCTGTCGCGGGGTGACGTCGGGCAGGTAGTCGACCAACTCGGTGAGACTGTGCACGCCTTGGTTGCCGACCCGGGCGATCAGCGCGTGCAGCACGTCGACGGTCGCTCGCGCGTCGTCCAGCGCCCGGTGCGTCGGCTGGGTGCTCGCGCCGAGCAGCCGTGCCAGCGCGCTCAACCGGACCGACGGCGCCTCGTCCCGGCCGAGCACCCGCCGGGCCAGCTTCACGGTGCACAACACCGTCGCGGTGGGCCAGGAGGTGTCGCAGGCGGCCGCGGCGGCGCGCAGGAACGCCATGTCGAACCGCGCGTTGTGCGCGACGAGCACCGCGCCGGAGGCGAATTCGAGGAAGCCGGGCAGCACCGATGCGATGGTGGGCGCCGCGTACACCATGGCGGTGGTGATCCCGGTGACCTGCACGATCGCCGGCGGCACCGCCCGTCCCGGGTTGACCAGGGTGGCGAACTCGCCGAGCACCTCGCCGCCGCGCACCTTGACCGCGCCGATCTCGGTGATCGCGTCGGCGCCAGGACTGGTCCCCGTGGTCTCCAGGTCGACGACGACGAAGGTGGTGTCGAACAGTGGCGTGTCGAGGTCGTCGAAGACCAACTGCTGAGCGGCGGCTTTGCGTGGCGCGGGGTCGGACACGGGCTGGAGCGTAGGCGGAGGGTCCGACAAGGACGCGGCTCGCGCGGGGAAGCTCCGGCGCATCCGGAAACCGCAGGAAATGTCCGAATCACACCGTGCGTATTTACGGTGAGATACCCAGGAAATGATCTAGAACGCCGAAAAGTGACGCAGCTCACATTGTTGTATAAATCGTATCAATCGCTCCGGCGTGTCGGACGCCTCGGGCGGGGCGCTTCCCGCTCGCTGTGACCGATCACAGCGGGTTGGCCGACCGGACAGTCTTCGACCCGCACGTGTCGCCGAGATGAACGGAGCGACCTGGGAAAATGTCCAATCGGTTCCCGCCGGACCACCGATCGGCCATGGCATCGCTGACCGAGATTGCGACCGAGACGCTCGTCCATAAAAGCGCTTCGTTATCTTTTCGTGATTGCTGGGACATATCTCACACCGATTAAGCGTGAATTCACACGCGCCCACGCATTTCGCCGGAGCCGGGCTTTACAAACCCCCGTGATGTGTTCGTAACCTTTTCGAGACCTCACGGAGTCCGACGCACCAACACGGTGCGAACGACACGAAGTCCGCGGCACCAGTCAGGGTGCGGCGTCGTGGGGCAGATTGGGAGTACCGCATCATGACGACCAAATCCGTCAAGCGTTCGGCGCAGCGTGCCGTCGCCGCCGGGGCCGTCGGCGCTGCCACCATCGGCGCGTTCCTGCTTCCGGCCGCCCCCGCATCGGCGCAGCCGGTGACCATCCCCGGCATCGGCACCTTCGAGGTGCCGAACGAGATCCAGATCCCGCAGGGCATCCCCGGCGTCGAGCTGCCCGGCCAGGCGCCGCTGCCGTTCGTCGCCCCGAAGCGCACGGTCGGCGAGGAAGCCCTCGACGCCGCCATGAGCAAGCTCGGCGCCCCGTACGTGTACGGCGCCGCGGGCCCGAACGCCTTCGACTGCTCCGGCCTGGTGAAGTGGTCCTACGAGCAGGCAGGCGTCGAGCTGCCGCGCACCAGCGGCGCCCAGCTGTCCGCCGGTAGCCCCGTGTCGATCGACGACCTGCAGCCGGGCGACCTGGTGTCGTTCTACGGCGGCGGCCACTCCGGCCTGTACGCCGGCGACGGCAACGTGGTGCACGCGGCCACCTCCGGCACGCCCGTGCAGGTGGCACCCATCTCCTCGATGCCGGTCACCGGAGCCCGTCGCTTCTGACGAACCGCTGGTCGGGCCGTACGTCGCGGCCCGACCACCGGACGGCCGCTGTGATCATTTCGTTCTCTACTGGACACAGACGCAGGCCGTTCCGTAACCTAATCGAGACCTTCTCGAATTACCCGAGGCACGCAGTTCGCAAACCTCGTTTCGCGAGGAATGCGCTCGTCGGTCGGATCGTCGGTTCCAGAGAGATCGTTTCACCAGAGAGCGGGGCACGGCAGGCTGTGGCAGCACACCGGAGACATGGCACACGACGTCTGGTGGGCGGCGTCCTCGCGGCCGGAGTGTTGGCCACCACCGCCCTCTACGGTGGCGGTCCGGCCGGCGCCGATCCGGTCGCGCTGCCGAGCACAGCCAGCGAGGCCGTGCAGCGGATGATCGACCTCTCGCGCCAGTCCGAGCAGCTCAACGAGCAGGCCCTCGTCGCGCAGACCGATCTCGACGCCAAGCTCGCGATCCAGCAGGACGCCGACACCAAGCTGGCCGCCAGCACCGAGCTGGTGAACCGGGCCCGCGACGAGGTGCGCAAGTACCAGCCGATCATCGACCGGACCGCGATCGCCGCCTACCAGGGCGCCCGCACCAACCGGCTGTTCGCCGTGCTGGTCAGCGATTCCCCGCAGCAACTGCTCGACCAGATGTCCACCCTGGACGTGCTCGCCGCGCAGACCTCCGCACAGCTGGACCAGTACAAGGTCGCCACCGACGCCGCCGACGCGGCCGAGACCGTCGCGCGCCGCGCCGCCGACGAAGCCCACGCGGCCGCCCAGAAGGCCGATTCGGTGCGCGCCGACCTGGAACGCAAACGCAGCGACCTCGGCGGTGCCATCGCGCAGGTGGTGCAGGCGTGGGGCTCGCTGTCCACCAGGGACAAGTCCGCGCTGGCCGGTTCGCCCTTCCCGCCCGGCTTCGACCGCGACACCCTGCTGCAAGGTCTGGTCCCCGGCAGCGGCACCAGTGCCCTGGCCGCGGGCCTCACCCGAGTGGGCGACCCGTACGTCTGGGGCGCCACCGGCCCGAACCAGTTCGACTGCTCCGGGCTCGTGCAGTGGGCGTTCAAGCAGGTCGGCAAGAACGTGCCGCGGACCAGTTCGGCGCAGGCGTCCTACGGCACGCCCGTCGCCAAGGACGATCTGCAGCCCGGCGATGTCGTGTTCTTCTACCCCGACATCTCCCACGTCGGTATCTACGCGGGCAACGGGCTCATGTTGCACGCCTCCACCTTCGGTGTCCCGGTCGCCGTCGCGCCCATCAACACCACGCCGTACAACTCCGCTCGGCGATACTGAACACCTATGCATGGACATGACCTGTCCAACCCTGTCCCCGCCGGGGTGATCTCGGCCGCGGGCTCACGTCACGAGGTGGAGTCATGAGTGGGGTGCGGCGCCTACGCGGGTGGTGGTCGGCGCGGCGGCGATTCGAGTTCTGCCTCACCGTCGCGATGGTGGTCACGCTCACCGGTCTGTGTGGCGCCCTGGTGATGCTGCCGAACTCCGCACTACCGAAGCCGCACGCGGCGGAGACGACCGACGCGGTCGGCCAAGCTCCGGCCACCGACCCGCGGCTGGCCGAGGTGCGTCGCAGCATCGAACCGTTCGGCCCGATCGTCGCCCGCCAGGTGAGCACCGGTGACGGACAACAATCGCTGGTCGTCGGCCACCCCGCACAGCGCATCGAGATCGACGTGCTGGAGCGGGAACTCGCGGCCGCCACCGCCGCGGTCACCGAGGTGTGGGGCCCGGACTGGGCGCAGGCCAGCACGGTCGTCGTCGCCTCCTCCCCGTCGGAGTTCGCCGGCCTGGTGCACGCGGGTGCCACCATGTCCACCGAGGTCGCCGCCGCGTCCGTCGCCGACCCCTTCGCGCCGGGCACCCGCCCGACCGGCCAGCGCATCGTGTTCAGCCCCGACGCGGGCCGCCGCCTGGACCCCGACGGTCTGCGCACCCTGCTCCGCCACGAACTCACCCACATCGCCACCCGTGCCGACACCCGCGACGGTGCGCCCCTGTGGATGCTCGAGGGTTTCGCCGACTACACCGCCCACCGCGACCAGGGCCGCTCCTTCGCCGACATCGCCCCGAGCCTCACCGCGCGGGCCCGGCTGCACGCCATGCCCCGCGACCTCCCCGCCGACGCCGACTTCACCGGCGCCGACGCCGCCGCCACCTATGAGCAAGCCTGGTCCGTCTGCGCCTACGTCGCGGACAAATACGACGAACCTCGCTTGGTCGAGCTCTACCGACGGATCGCCGCGGCCCGCCAGACCCCGGCCACCGAAGATCAGATCCTGCAGTCCGTGCTCGGCCGCAGCCGCACCGAATTCGTCGCCGACTGGCGTGATTGGCTGTCCGCGCAAGCGATCTGAGCCGCACCGCGCGCCGCCCGGGGCCGACGAACACGCCGCGGCGGCGCGGCAAATCGCACACAGTAGGTTGTCACCATGGCCCGAACTCTGCTGGTGACCAACGATTTCCCGCCGCGGCCGGGTGGTATTCAGTCCTATCTGCAGGCCTTGGCCGGGCAGCTGCCGCCGGATGATCTCGTTGTCTACGCCCCCCGCTGGCGCGGCGACAGCCATCTGAAGTTCGACGCCAAGCAGAAATTCCAGGTGGTCCGCCACCCCACCACGCTGATGCTGCCGACCCCGCTGGTGATGCGCCGCGCCGCGCGATTGCTGCGCAGCGAGAACTGCGACACGGCGTGGTTCGGCGCCGCCGCGCCGCTCGCCCTGATGTCGCCGGTCCTGCGGCGCGCGGGCGCCGAACGCATCCTGGCCAGCACGCACGGGCACGAGGTCGGCTGGTCCATGCTGCCCGGCGGCAGGCAGGCGCTGCGGCAGATCGGTGAGCACACCGACGTGGTCACCTATGTCAGCAAGTACACCCGGGGCCGGTTCGCGTCGGCATTCGGGCGCAATGCCGCGCTGGAGTATCTGCCGCCCGGTGTGGACACCGACCAGTTCCGGCCCGACCCGGCCGCGCGCGCGGAACTGCGCGACCGCTACGGACTCGACGACCGGCCGACCATCCTGTGCCTGTCCCGCCTGGTCCCCCGCAAAGGCCAGGACGCGTTGATCGTCGCCATGCTCGAGATCCGCAAGCGCATCCCCGGCGCCGTACTGGTGATCGCGGGCGGCGGGCCCTACGAGGAGAAGCTGCGCCAACTCGCCGTCGCGCTCGGCGTCGACGACGACGTCATCTTCACCGGGCGCGTGCCCTCCGGTGAGCTGGCCGCCCATCACACGCTGGCCGATGTGTTCGCCATGCCGTGCCGCACCCGTGGCGCGGGTCTGGACGTCGAAGGGCTCGGCATCGTCTATCTCGAAGCGTCCGCATCCGGCGTGCCGGTGGTAGCGGGTCGTTCCGGTGGCGCACCGGAAACCGTCATCGAAGGCGAAACCGGACGCGTCGTCGACGGGCGCTCCGCACAGCAGATCACCGACGCGCTGGTCGATATCCTCTCCGATCGCGACGCGGCCGCCCGAATGGGTGCCGCGGGGCGGGCCTTCGTGGAGGAACAGTGGCGCTGGGATTCCCTCGGTGCCCGGCTGCGCCACCTGCTGCGGTGAGCCGACGCCCGCTCCACCGGTGTCTGCCCGCACGCACGGACCACGACAGGCCGAACGAAGCGAGCGGATCACGCCGCGCGCCGCAAGGCGGGTGGAGCGCGGGCGTCGTCGGGACAGGTCATCCATTAGGCTCACCGCTGTGAGGCAGCCGAGCATGGACGCAGCGCCGTTGGACGTGGTTGCGTCGAGCGCTAATGAGGTGCAGTCGTGAGTACTATTCAGGTCGCCGACCAGACATTCGTCGCCGCGCCGGGCACAGCCGTCGCCGATATTCTCGCGGCCCCGAACAATTGGCGCCGCTGGTGGCCGGATCTGACCTTGGTGGTCCGGGAAGACCGTGGCGACAAGGGAATCCGCTGGACCGTGTCGGGCGCGCTGGACGGAACCATGGAGGTCTGGTTGCAGCCCGCGCTGGACGGCGTCATCGTGCACTACTTCCTGCACGCCGAGCCGCAGTCCGCTTTACCGGCGAGCCGCGCGGCCGCCGCCAACCGCGCGCGGCGGGTGGCAGGACGCAACATGTCGTTCGAGTTGAAATCCCGGCTGGAGGCAGGTCGCCCGGCCGGTGTCGCACCGGCCCACGCCTCCTGACGCCCACCCAGCACAGCACCCCACGCTGAAAGGAACAGCTGTCCGCTATGGCCGACAGGACCCAGAGGTCGATCATCATCGAGGCCCCGTCGCAGCAGGTGATGTCCGTCATCGCCGACCTGGAGTCCTACCCGGAGTGGGTCGCGGCGGCGAAATCGGTAGAAGTACAGGAAAAAGACCCCGACGGCCGGGCGCGCACCGCGCGATTCGTGCTGGACGCGGGCGTGGTGAAGGACAGTTACGTCCTCTCCTATACCTGGCGCCCGGACAACAAGGCGGTCAGCTGGACGCTGGTCAGCGGTGAGCTGCAGAAAGCGCAGAACGGCACCTACGAACTCATCGACCAGCCCAACGGTCACACCGAGGTCGTCTACACGCTCACCGTCGACTTGAACATCCCGATGATCGGCATGTTCAAACGCAAAGCCGAGAAGGTGATCACCGATACCGCGCTGAAAGAACTGAAGAAACGGGTCGAAGGCTGACGACGCACACGACCCGTGTCGAACTGTTCATCGGCAAAGGCGGGGTAGGCAAGACGACGCTGGCGTGTGCCACCGCCATGTCCTATGCCAGAGCGGGCCGCCGCGTGCTGGTCGCCTCGCTGGACCAGGCGCATTCGCTCGGCGACGCGCTCGGCTTCCGTTTCCCGCACGATCCGGGCACGGTCACCGGGATCGCCACCGTGCTGCCCGGTCTCGACGTGATCGAGGTGGATTCGCTTGCGCTGCTGGAGGATCGGTTCCGCGACGTGGTCCGCGTGCTGTCGCCGGGCACCGGTCACGACCACGGCATCGACCTCGCCGCGCTGGACCCGGCCGAGCTGACCGGCCTGCCCGGCGTGCAGGAACTGCTGATGCTCGTCGAGATCACCCAGTTCGCGAACGAGGACGACTGGGACGTGATCGTCATCGATTGCCCGCCCTCGGCCGACATGCTGCGCATCATCACCGCACCGGACACCCTGCTCGGCTATCTCGAACGGATCTGGCCGCCACACGCAAGGGCGATGAGCACGGTCGGCACCGACCTGCGCCGCGCCGTGCTCGCCGCGACCGTCGAACGGATCGTCGAGGCGGTCACCGAGGTCCGCGATCTCCTCGCCGACCACCGGCGCACCGGCGCACGGCTGATCACCGTCGCCGAGCGGGTGACGCTCGCCGAATCCGAGCGGGTCCGCTCCGCCGCGACGCTGCTCGGAGTGCGATTGGACGCGGTGGTGGTCAACAAGGTGCTGCCGCCGACCACACCGCTGGACCCCGCCGCCCCGCTCGACAGCGCGCACCCTGCGGTGCACTGGTATCTGAACCGGCGCGGCGAACAGCTGGCCGCGATCGCCGAATTGGAACGCGCGATGCCGGGTATCCCCGTTGTGATCGCACAGCACACCGGACCGGAACCGATCGGACTGACCTCGCTCGCGGCCCTGTCGTACGCGGTGGACGCGGACACGAACACCGGCGACCCAGCCTTTATGCTGAGCGACAGTCCGACGGAGGTTGACGCGAGTTCCGGCGAACCGATGGTTCGATGGGAATCAGGCAGCGGTCTGCACGCGATATACACACTGCGGATGCCCCTGCCCGTTGTCGATGCGGCGACACTGCGACTTGGCCGAGTGGAGGACGATTTGATCGTGGGAGCGGACGGTGTCCGGCGGCGAGTTCGTCTTGCGCCGGTATTGCGGCGGTGCACGGTCGACGGCGCCGAACTCGACGGTGGTCAACTCGTGGTCCGATTCCGGCCCGATCCGGACTTATGGCCGGAAGGTAGCGGCGATGAGTGACCGGAGCGGCGGGTTCTTCCGGCGTGGTGGACGGGGCGGGAGTGGCGAGGGCGCGGGCACGCGGCGTGGTGCCGAGGCCGCCGACTGGGATGGCAGCGGCGATAGGGCTGCCGACAGTTCCGGCCGGAGCGCCGAAGAAGCTGCTGCGCCCGGTGATCAGACTGCGGGCCGGGGCACAGCCTCCGATTCGCGCGAGGATCGGACCGCCGCTGGTTCCGCTCGGGCCGCCGAAGACACCGCCCATGCCGAGGCGAAGTCCGGTGGCCGGTCGAAAGGCGCTGCCGCGGAAGACGATCCGATAGACGGCCTCGCCGAGTTCGCCGCAGAGCTGAAGCTGCTCGCCGAATCCGTGCTCGAGCGGGTGGAACCGGTGTTGCGCCAAGCGGCCGACGGGCAGGTCGAGTGGTCGAGCTGCAACTGGTGTCCCGTCTGCGCGGCGGCCGCGTTGATGCGCGGTCAACACCATGAGGTGCTCCAGGCCGTGGCCGACCACGGCACCGCGATCGTGACGGTGCTGCGTGAGGCGTTGGCCGGGGTGCCGGTCGAGCCGGTCATGCCCGAGTCCGACCCCACCCGCCACCAGCACAACCATGGCGGGCCGGCGGATGCGACCGACACGGAACCCGCTGCCGGACACCACACATCGCGGGCGGGCAACCGCTCCCGCTATGTCAGCATTCCCGTGACGATCAAGGCATGACGCACCGCATAGCAGGTGCGCGACCGCTGACCGTCGGAATCGACGTCGGCGGCACCAACATTCGCGCCTCCGTGATCGACACCAGCGGCGAGGTACTCGACACCGTCCAAGCGCCGACCCCGCACTCCGCCAAGGCGCTCGAGGACGCGCTCGCCCGCTCCGTCCGCGAGCTGTGCGAACGGCACCCGATCGGCGCGGTGGGACTCGCCGTCGCCGGGTTCATCAACGGCGACCGCTCCACCGTCCGTTTCGCGCCGCACCTGCCCTGGCAGGACACGCCCGTCGCGCAGCGGCTCACCGAGCGGCTCGAACTTCCCGTCATCCTCGAGCACGACGCCAACGCCGCCATGTGGGCCGAGTATCGATTCGGCGCGGCGGCGGGCGGTCACAACGTGGTGCTCGTCGCGATCGGCACCGGCATCGGCGCCGCGCTGCTCATCGACGGCCAGCTCTACCGCGGAACCCACGGCGTCGCACCGGAACTCGGGCACCTGCAAGTCGTGCCGCAGGGCCGCGCCTGCCCGTGCGGCAAACGCGGCTGCTGGGAAAGGTATTGCAGCGGAACAGCACTCGCCGACACCGCGATCGAAATGCTGGCGACCGACCCGGTCCGCTCGGTCCTGGCCAGGGACGTCTTCCGCGACCCCGGTTCACTCACCGGCCGTCGCGTCGCCAACGCCGCGCAGGACGGCGACCCGCTCGCCGTCCGCGTCATGGCGGATTTCGCCCGCTGGCTCGGGCTCGGCCTGGCCTTCGTCAGCGACATCTTCGACCCCGACCTGGTCGTCATCGCAGGCGGCGTCAGCAGCTCTGCCCCGCTGTTCCTGGACGAAGCGCGCGAGGAGTACGCCCGCTCGGTCACCGGCGCGGGTCACCGCCCGCTCGCGCGCATCCGCACCACCCAGCTGGGCGAAGCCGCGGGCATGATCGGCGCCGCCGACCTGGCCCGCGCCGCACTCATCGAGAGCGAACGCAAGTCCTCCCGAGTAGCCCGCAGCCACTGAACTGTCCCCGGACGTTTCATCGCCCGCGACAGTGGTATTCGGTGGTCGAAGACTTTGCTTCGGTCGCCGATGACCTCCAGTTCCGGCCGCCGAGGAATCAGCAGCCGGTCACCGATTACGGCGCATCCGCTTGCTCATGGCAGAGTGTGGTGAGATTCGCCGCTGCGGTTGGATGTGATCTGGCACCAGCGGTAAAGTCGGCAACCGACGCAGGTGCCCGCCTCTATCCCGGTCCGGGGGAAGGACGTCATGTTCTACTGGCTGCTGAAGTACGCGCTGCTGGGGCCGTTCATGCATCTCTACAACAGGCCGACGGTCGAGGGCGTAGAGAACATTCCGGCGGACGGACCGGCGATCATGGCGGGTAACCATCTCTCCTTCGCGGACTGGCTGTTCGCCCCGCTGATGAGCCCCCGCCGCATCAACTATCTGGCCAAGGCCGAGTACTTCAACACCCCGGGCATCAAGGGCGCCTTCCAGAAGTGGTTCTTCACCACCACCGGACAGTTCCCGATCGACCGCACCGGCGCCGACGCGGCCGAGGACGCGCTGAACGCCGCGCGCAAGCTGCTCGATCAGGGCCGCCTCGTCGGCCTGTACCCCGAGGGCACCCGCTCCCCCGACGGCCGCCTGTACAAGGGCAAGACCGGCCTGGCCCGGCTCGCGCTGGAGACCGGCGTCCCGGTCATCCCGGTCGCCGTCATCGGCACCGACCAGGTGAGCCCGCCCGGACCCTTCCGCTGGCGTCGCCGCAAGGTCACCGTCAAGTTCGGCACCCCCATCGACTTCTCCCGGTACGAGGGGATGGGCGGCAACCGCTTCGTCGAGCGCGCCGTCACCGACGAGGTCATGTACGAGCTCATGCGACTCGGCGGCCAGGAATACGTGGACGTCTACGCCGCCAGCCTCAAGAAGAACGTGCCCAGCGGCCCGCCCCGCGAGGAAGCGACGCGCATCCCGCACACCGCCGCCAGCTGAGCTTTCGCACCCAGCCGTAGCCCGCCGACCAGAATCTCTGGTCGGCGGAGCTGCGTGTGGGCACAGTCGCGTCCGGACCTACGGCTCGGCGAGGATGGCTGTCGTGAGATGGGTGGCGTAGTCGACTATTTCGGCGCGAGTGGCGGGGATTCGACCGGTGAGCCAGTCGAGGAAAAGGGAGACGAGGGCGCCGGACAGCGCACTGATCGGCATGGTGAGACGATCCGCGTCCAGCGACCGACCGGGGGCGAACTGGGCGGCGACGAGGAGCACGAAATTGGGAAGAACGGCCGAACCGTGCGTGCGCAGGGTGTCGTCGGCGAGCGTTTCGCGGAACATGATTCGGCCGCGGCGCGGGTCTTCCTCGAAGTACTGAGCGGCCGCGTCGAAAGCCACGCGGAGACGGGCGGTCTCCTCGCCGGGCGCGGTAGCCAACCGAGTCGTGACCGCGTCCAGCAGACCGTGCGCGACCTGGTCGTAGACCTCCACGAGCAGCGCTTCACGGTCGGGGAAACTCTCGTAGAAGTAGCGCAGACTCAGCCCCGCCGTGCGGCAGACGGCCCGCATGGTGGTGGCCGCCGCACCGTCCGCGCCGAGCAATTCGAACCCCGCGCGCGCCAATTGGTCGCGCCGCTCGGCGGAACGGTCGGCCATCGTGCTGCCGCGCCAGGTGTTGTCGGCTGACGAACTCACGGTGCTGATGATGTCACGGCCCTGCTGAGTTCACGGGCGTGGTCGTGGGTTCGGTGATGCCGATGCCACCGCGCCGACCCAGGTTCGGCGTTGCCGCTGACACACGACCCCGACCCAAGGTCCGGCCATGCCAGCGACACGACCCCGCCCAAGGACTCAGCCACGCCAACGACACGACCCCGCCCAAGGGCCTGGCGATGCCGGTGACGCAGCGCTGACCACGGTTCGGGTGTCGCGAATGCTGGTGTCATGGCGCAGTCAGGGATTTGGCTGTGCTCGCGACACGCGTTGTTCCAGTCGGCGGATCAGCTCACGCGTGCGCGGGTCCAGGCTGAGGTATCGGTCGAGCGCCACGTTGACCGCACCGCGCAGCAGGGCGTACGGCTCCCAGACACTCGGCGCGATCGTGCGCGCCGCTCGCTGGGTGATGCCGTCGGCGATGCTCGCGGCGGCCTCGGCCGCGGTGATGCGCCGGCTCAACGGCCAGGGCAGCAACTGCCCGACGGCGCGGCCGAGTTCGTCCTCGTCGAGGGTGTGCTTGGTCATCGCGGTCTCCACGATGCCGAAGTAGGCGACGCCCGCGCTGGCCCCCGCCGCCGCGAGCTCGACGCGCAGCGCGCGTCCGAATTGCTCGACGCCCGCCTTGCTGATCATGTAGGGCGACCCGCCCATGCCCGGTGCGAACGCGGCGCAGGACGACACCACCACGACATGCCCACGGGCAGCGACGATGTCGTCGAGGGCCGGGCGCACGGTATTGAACACCCCGGTCAGATTGATCGCCAGGACGCGGTCGAAATCGGTGGGGTCCATGGTGCGGATCGTCGCCGGGCTCGGCGTCACCCCGGCATTCGCGACCACGACGTCGATCCGGCCGAACCGCTGCCGGACCGTCGCCAAAGCCGCGACCATCCCGTCCCGGTCGGCGACGTCGGCGCGAACCGCCAGCGCACGCTCTCCCATTTCGGCTGCGGCGCTGCGCGTCCTCGCCTCGTCGAGATCGATCAGCGCCACCGAAGCACCCCGCCGGTGCAGCGTCCGAGCCAATTCGAGCCCGATCCCCTGTCCCGCGCCGGTGATCACCGCCACCCGGTCACGCACCTCGAAACCGGCTGTCGGCCAACGCAACCCCAGCATCATGCGATCCGCACCGTTCGCTCGAGATCCGACATCATCACCGCACCCCACTCGTCAGATAGGCGTCCGCATCGAACCGGCTTGTGCGGCGGGCGTATTCGAAGCTCCAGTTCGGGTACAGCCCGGCATTCGCGCTGCCGTCGGCGGTTTGGTAGTAACTGCGGCAATTACCGGTCACCCAGACGGTGTCGCGGCTGCGGTCATCCATCTCCCGCAGGAACGCCTGTTGCGCTTCCTGGCGGACCTCGATCCGCTGGAGTCCCTTGTCGCGCATGGTCCTCAGCGCGTCGACGATGTAGCGGATCTGCGCTTCGATCATGTAGATCGCGGACTGGTTGCCTGCCGCGCCGAACGGGCCGAGGGTGGTGAAGAAGTTCGGAAACCCGGTCACCGTGGTGCCGAGGTAACTTTGCGGGCGGTCGCGGTACAGCTCGCCCATGCTGCGGCCGTCGCTGCCGCGGACCCGGTCGAACACCTGCGGCGGCACACCGAAGCCGGTGCCCCAGATGATGGTGTCCACCTCGTGCTCAACACCGTCGTCGGTGCGGAGGGACCGCGGCCCCACGGCGGTGATGCGTGCGATGACCACCTCGACGTTCGGCTGCGTGAGCGCCGGGTAGTAGGCGTCGGAGAAGATCGCCCGCTTGCAGCCGATCATGTAGTCGGGGGTCAATCGCTCGCGCAGCCGCCGATCGGGCACCTGCCGACGCAACTGGAGGCGACCTAACGCCTCGTACGGGTGCCGGAATCGCTTGTCCACGAAGCCGACCAAACCGAAGCCCTCGATACCGGCGAAGTAGGCGCCGCGAACCGCTTTGCCAAGCAACGGCATCCGCCGCAGCACGGATCGTTCCAGTGCGGAGGTGGCCCAGTCCAGTCGCGGCACGATCCACGGCGCGGAACGCTGGAACACCGTCAGCTGCCCCACCTCGGGCTGAATCTCGGGAATGAACTGCACCGCCGACGCGCCGGTGCCGATGACGGCCACCCGCTCCCCGGCCAGGTCGTGTTCGTGATCCCAATGCAGCGAATGGAATTGGGTACCGGTGAAGTTCTCGATTCCCGGCAGTTCGGGAATCTTTGCCTCGCTGAACGGGCCGATCGCCGAAACGAGCACATCCGCCGTCATCGACCCCCGCGATGTGTTGATCCGCCAATGCCCGCGAGCGTCGTCCCACCCGGCCTCGTGCAACTCCGTGTCATAGCGAATATGGCGCAGCACACCGAATTTCAGCGCCACCGTGCGCAGATAGTCGAGAATCTCCGGTTGCGTGCCGTACCGGCGCGTCCACTCCGGATTCGGCGCGAACGAGTACGAATACAACGCCGACGGTACGTCACAGGCACAGCCGGGGTAGGTATTCGCTTGCCACGTGCCGCCGAGCTCGCCGGCCCGCTCGAGAATCACGAAATCCTCGAATCCGGCCTCCCGCAATCGAACGCCGAGTCCGATCCCCGCGAATCCGGCACCGACGACGGCGACAGACACGTGCTCTTCACTGTTGGGCATGGGCTACTTCCTGTTTCGCTACGCGGTAGGTGTCGACGACGTAGGGCGGCCTTGCACCTCCTACCAGGGGCGATCGAGCTGTTTCATCAGCAGCTGGACAGGCACGGTCGTCACACAGGAATCACCTGATTCCATTAGAATCAGATGATTCCCTTCAAGGCTCGATAAGTCAAGAACCGGACCGGACCAGCAACGCTCCGGCCCGCTTGACAGTCCCGATAGGGGGCGGGTTCGGCCGAGCGGAGCATGCGTAGCGGGCGATTCATTCGGGGTCGGGAACCAGCCCGAGTTGGCGATGTCACGACAATGAATGCTGCGAGAATGCCGTTCGGCCCGTTGGTTCAGAATTCAACGAGGACGCACAGCAACCGTGCCTCGCGGCGGCCCAGACCTCTTGGCGGCGCGGTTTTCTCGGGTGCAGCAATAGATGTGCGCGGCTGGCGCGCAGTTCGCAACACCCACTTCCTCGCCAATACGCATGCACGACAACGCTCCCCGGCAGTCACCGCACGGTCCGACCATCATGTGGGGAGCATTGCCGATCCGCCACCGGCGCACCGCTCCCCGACCGCATCTACTCGGCATATCCGGGCGCACGAGTAGGGGTAAGCGCAAAGAAAACACGAATGGTCTTCTGCGCCAACTAAAACCAACCCGGCCAACCCATTAAACTCGCGATCGGAACCGCCAACCGATCAACGACCTCGCCACGCACCGAGGCCGACGAACTTTCAGGGGGAAGCTGTGACCGCGACAGCCAAGTTCGGTGCCATCTCGCTCGACAGTAAGGATCCGCGCGGACTGGGGCTGTTCTACCGGCAGCTGCTCGGTCTCGAGCTCAAATACGAATCCGACGAACTGGTCGTGCTCCAGGGCGATGGCGTCACCCTGACAATCGAGCGGGTAGACGACCACATCCCGCCGGACTGGCCCGGCAATCGAGTACCCAAACAGATGCACCTCGACCTGTTCGTCACCGCGCTCGACAGCGCCGAGCAGGCCGCGATCGCCCTCGGCGCATCGAAACCGGTCCCGCAACCCGAACCCGATCGCTGGCGCGTGCTGCTGGACCCGTCCGGCCACCCGTTCTGTCTGACCGTCCCAGCCATACCCACCGGCTAGGTCTGCGGGACACCCGGCCTGCCCGGACACTTTCCCCTCCCAACTGCGGAAATTCCGGCTGACCGGCCCGAAACTGTCCGCGCAGACCGCCCAGTTACCCCACCGGACCGGACCCGTTCACATTGCGTTGGGGTAGCTGGTCCAGGGTGATCCCCATGACTGGTTCGACCCCCGGCTTCTCCCGCCGCACCCTGCTGCGCACCTCCGCGCTCGGCCTCGTGGCCGCCCCCGCGCTGGCCGCGTGCTCGTCGAACGACGGACCCGGCCTGGTCCGGCATCGGCCGGTGCTGACCCACGGTGTCGCGGTGGGTGATCCGCGCAGCGACGGCGCGCTGATCTGGGCGCGCTCCGACCGTCCGGCGACGCTGATCGTGGAGACCGCCTCGTCCGAATCGTTCACCAACGCCAAGCGATTCACTGGACCGTTGCTCACCCCGGACTCCGACGGCACCGGCCGGGTGCGCGTCAACGGCCTGCCCGCCGGCCAGCAGGTGCACTACCGGGTCACCTTGGAAGGCGACGACGGCGGCACCTCCGAACCGATCACCGGCGTGTTCCGCACCGTTCCCACCGGCGCGTCCGACATCAAGCTGCAGTGGTCCGGCGACGTCGTCGGCCAGGGTTTCGGTATCAACCCCGACCTCGGCGGCATGAAGATCTTCGCCACCATGGCCGCCCGCGACCCACATTTGTTCATCCATTCGGGCGATTGCATCTACGCGGACAATCCCATCAAGGAGTCCGTGACGCTCCCCGACGGGCGAATCTGGCGCAACATCGTCACCGAGGCGAAAAGCGCTCCCGCGCAAACCCTTCAGCAGTTCCGCGGCAACTACGCCTACAACCTCACCGACCAGAACTACCTGCGTTTCAATTCCGCGGTCGCTCAGGTGGTGCAGTGGGACGACCACGAGACGGTCAACAATTGGTACCCGGGCGGCCTCGTCCCCGCCGCCAAGGACTACACCGAGCGCAGCATGGACACCCTGGCCACCCGCGCCTGGCAGGCGTTCCACGAGTGGATGCCGGTGGAGCCCAGGGAAGCCGTGGACGGTCGCCTCTATCGCAAGATCTCCTACGGCCCGCTGTTGGACGTCTTCGTGCTGGACATGCGCACCTACAAGGACACCAACGACGCGAACAACGGTGCCGAGGGCCGCATCTTCGGTCCGGAGCAAACGAAGTGGCTGATCGAGGGTCTGCGCGATTCGCAGGCGACCTGGAAGATCGTCGCCAACGATCTACCACTCGGCGTGGTCGTCAAGGACGGTGAACAGAAGGACACGGTGGCGTTCGAGGGCCCGGCCAACGGCGATCCCGGCGCGCCGTCGGGTCGGGAAACCGAGATCGCCCAGGTGCTCTCGGCGATCAAGGCGAACAAGGTGACCGACGTGGTCTGGTTGACCGCCGACGTGCACTACACCGCGGCGCACCACTACTCCCCCGAGCGGGCGGCGTTCACCGACTTCGACGAGTTCTGGGAGTTCGTCTCCGGACCGCTCAACGCAGGCGCGTTCGGCCCGAATCCGCTGGATGCGACCTTCGGCCCGGAAGCGGTGTTCGTGCACGCCCCGCCCGTACAGAACAGTTCTCCGCTGGACGCCTTCCAGCATTTCGGCGAGGTGCGGATCGACGGCAAGTCAAGGGAACTGACGGTCGATCTGTGCGACGCGAGCGGATCCGTGCTGTTCAGCCAGCGGCTGGAACCGACCGCCCGGTAGCACCGGAGATCGGGCGAGCGGCGCGGGCCGCGCTGTAGTAGCTTTCGTGCCATGAGCACGCCGCAGTTTGTCTCCGCCGAGGAATACCTACCCCGCGATACGGCGGATGTCGTTCGCACGGTTCGGGATTCACGCGGACGCGCGCAACGGCTGACCGTGCGCGGCGGCGAGCAGCTCGACGACGGCCTGACGCTGCCCGCCCAGCCCACCGTGGTGTCGCTGCGCCGGATGAATCAGGTGCTCGACATCAACCTGGGGCGGCGGACGGTGCGCGTGCAGGCGGGCGCCAAGCTGTCCGACATCGACCGGCGGCTCGGCGCGCACGGCCTCGGCCTGCCGATCGTCGGCGACCATCGCGACATCACCGCGGGCGGATTCGCGTCCGTTGGCGGGGTGAGCGCGGCCTCGCACAAGTACGGCATGTTCATCGATCAGGTCGTCGATCTGGAGTACGTCGACAACGACGGACGCATCGGCACCTGCGGGCGTACCCACCACGCCGAGCGTTTCCACCGCATTCTCGGCGCGGGCGGCCGCGCGGGCATCATCACCGCGCTCACCCTGGACGTCATCGACATCGACAAGGACCGCACCTGGCTCACCACCAACGCGGACCGCTTCCTCGACTTCGACTCCTTCGTCGAACACGCCTACGCCGAGATCATGCGGCCGGGCAATGCGGCGCTGCAAGTAGGCCGGTGGGTCGACACCGCGCCGTTGAAGGTCGCGCGGCCCGGCGGTGTCGGGCACGTGCAGCTCGGCACCGTGCGGTTCGGCCAGTGGTCGACCCTGCACCCCACCGCACCCACCCGTTCGGTGCGGGCGCGTCGTGAGGTCGGCTCGCGTGCGAGAAAGTCGTTGGGCGTCATCGCCTCCGCCGCCAGCGGACCCGCAGGCATGCCGCTGCGCAACGCCGCCGCGGGCGCGGTGCTGTTCGCGCCGAAGGTGCAAACCCTGCGCGACGCCGAATACCTCGCCGACACCGCCCTCAGCTCCTCCGAACGCGGCCCCGCCTACCGCGTCGGCATTTTCGCGCCGCTGTCGAGCTACACGTCGGTCTTCTACCGCCTGCACGACCTGTTCGCCGGCCACCGCGAACGCACCGGCTGCTTCACCGTCATCTCCGCCATGACCTACGGCGTCCGCTCCCGCTACCTGCGCTCCGAATCCGCCGCCCGCGGCCTCTCTCCCGAAGACCACGGCCTCATCACCTTCACCAGCCGCCTCCGCCCCGCCGCCCTCCCCTCAGAACTATTGCGCGACATCGTGTCCGGGATCGATGAGATCTGCCGGTCGGAGAACGCGCTGCGGTACGAGTCGGAGGAGTAGAGGTCAACGCAGTAGGACGCATGCGCAACCGGCGCGAGTCCCCGGCTCACGCCGCGGGGCACGGCTGCGCCCAGTACGCGACGTCCTTGTGTCCCGTCTGGTGATTGCCTGATACCGGCGATCACCAGACGGGACATAGCGTCGGCTATGAGTCGAACAGGTGCCCAGCCGTCGCCCGTCGGCACCTTCGTCAGCGGTGTCATCGACGACGAGACGGCTGCGATTCCCGCCGTCGCATGTCGGAGCACGCACCCGCCACACTCGGCGACCGGACTCGAACTCCGGCCGGTAGCCGACTGGCGAGGTGCGTCTGATCCGCACCTCAGCGGGCCGCCAGCCACCGAACGCAACGCCCTCCCGTCCCACTCAGCGACCCGCCTCGTGCAGCCAGCCGGCGCACGGGTCACGGTGACCGCCTCATTCAACCAGCGGGCGAAGGGGAGATTGCCACGCCTCATTCAGTCGGCCAGCGAACGGCACGTGGCAGCGGCGCTCCGCAGACGCGCCCCTCATGCCCCGCTCGGCGCACCACCGCGCACTCAGCGGCAGGTAGCGGCGGCAATCCGCTGGATATGACGACCTCCCATTCGGCGACGGAGCTCGGCTGGTGGTAGCTGCGACGAATTCTGCGGGGCACAGCGGGTGTTCGCCTGTGGTTGACGAACGGGTACTGGTGGTCAGCCATTTGGCGAACGGCTCCATCAATCAGGTGGCAAACCCTATACTGTGACCGGCCGCTTGTGGTCGCCAGAAGGTTGCGGCGCAGGCGGTTCGGCACTGTCGGCGGGGTGCCGTGCGTGTGTTCAGCCCGATCGCGTGTGAAGGTTGCTGTGCCGATGCCCGAATTTCGTGCTGCCCCGGTGGGATTCACCGAGCGTCAACGCCGTCCGCCGGAGCGCTCGCTCGCCGGCCGACGTGTCCTGATCACCGACGCCTGTTCGGATGTCGGCCTCGCCACCGCTCGAACGCTTGCCGCCCGAGGTGCGCAACTGTTGTTGGTGGCGCGTGGCAGCGATCAGCTCATCGCGGCCTGCGACCAGATCCGCGCGAACAATGGTGACGCGCACTGGTATCGCTGTGATATTTCGGCTCTCGGCGATGTCGATGAGCTGGTCACCTGGGTGCTCAGCGAGTTCGGCGCCGTCGATGTGCTGATCAACACCGCCGGGCGTCCGGTGCGCAGACCGGTCACCCAGTCGCTGCACAAGTTCCGCGACTACCAGCGCATGATGGCCGCCAACTACTTCGGCCCCCTACGTCTCACCCTCGGCCTGCTACCCGCCATGCTCCGCTCCGGCTCCGGCCACGTGATCAACGTCGGCCCCTGGAACGCACACACCGGCGCCGCACCGAACTTCGCCTCCTACGCCAGCGCCCAAGCCGCCTGGACCACCTTCGGCCAATGCGCCGACGCCGAACTATCCCCGCACGGCATCCAGGTCACCGCCGTCCACTACCCCGCCTTCAGCGCAGACCTCGATCCCATCGAATACCGCGACGATGCCGACCGAACAGCCCACCGCATCGAATCCGCCATCCACACCAGAACCCCTCGCCCCGAACCCCGCTTCACCCGCACCCTCTACGCCCTGGCCGGCGTAGCCCCCCGCTCCACCGCCCGCCTCATGCACGCCTTCGGCATCTAACCCGCAAACCTGCCAAGACCCTCTACGCGTCAGCTCCACTCGACGCACGCTGCACCCTCCTGACGTCTGCTGCAACACACGTCAAGAACCCACAACCTGCGTCGAGTCGACGGCGGAACGACGAAAGCCCCCTCCGCGGCTGCGGAAGGGGCTTTCGGCAAGTGGGTCAGTGCTTTTCGGGGCCGAGGTAGTACTCGAAGACGAGTCCCGCGGCGGCGATGAGGACGCAGATGACGCCGAGGCCGATCAGCCAGAACTGGAAGAAGGCCAGGCCGAGGGCGGTGATGGAGCCCGCGGCGGCCAGGGTGATGGGCCAGAAGCTGCCGGGCGAGAAGAAGCCCAGGTCGCCTGCGCCGTCGACGATCTCGGCGTCTTCGTAGTCTTCGGGGCGCAGGTCGAGGCGGCGTGCGACGAAGCGGAAGTAGGTGCCGATGATCAGCGACAGGCCGGCGGTGAGCACGGTCGCGGTGGTGCCTGCCCACTCCACGCCGGTGCGGGAGACGCCGGTGAAGTAGCCGTAGACAATCGCGACGATGATGAAGAACACCGTCAGCAGTTCGAATATCCGCGCTTCGATCTTCATATCAGATCAGTCCCTTACTTTGCCTCGGCCGCGGTCTTGGTCGTGCGCTCGGTGTTGAACGGCCTGGTCGAGGTGGCGACCGGCGATTCACCGATGGAGTCGAGCGCTTCGGCGTTGGTCTTGCCCGCCTGGCGCGCGTCCAGGTACCTGGTGAACTTCTCCGGCGACACCGCCCGGACCTCGAAGTTCATCATCGAGTGGAAGGTGCCGCACATCTCGGCGCAGCGGCCGACGAACGCGCCTTCCTTCTCGATCTTGGTGATCTGGAAGACGTTGTCCGAGTGGTTTTCCTTCGGGTTCGGCATCACGTCGCGCTTGAACAGGAACTCGGGCACCCAGAAGGCGTGCACCACGTCGGCGGCGGCGAGCTGGAACTCGATGACCTTGTTGGTCGGCAGCACCAGGACCGGCACCTCGGTGCTGGAACCGTAGGTCTCGACCTTGTCGTAGTGCAGGTAGGACAGGATGTCGTTCTCCGGCTTGCCGTGCACCGGGCCCGGCTGCGGGTGACCGTCCTTGGTCCGTTCCTTGTACTCCTCGAGCTGCTCCTGGTTCGACGACTCACGCGTGGTGTCGATGCCCTCGAAGCGGTAACCGTCCTTGAAGTTCACGTCGCGGTAGCCGAACTTCCAGTTCCACTGGAAGGCGGTCACGTCGACGGTGACGTCGGGGTCGGCCACCTTCTCGTGCACGTAGTTCTGCACGACGACGGTGAAGTAGAACAGCACCGCGATGATGACGAACGGCACCGCCGTGTAGGTCAGCTCCAGCGGCACGTTGTACCCGGTCTGCCGCGGGAACTCCGGGGAGTCGGGCTTCTTGCGGTGGAAGGCGACGGTCCAGAAGGTCAGACCCCACACCAGCACGCCCATCGCCAGTGCGGCGACGATCGACCAGGTCCACAGCTCCCGCATCCGGGTGGCCTGCGGCGTGACACCCGAGGGCCAGCCGAACCGCAGCCAAACATTGTCGATGGAGCAGCCCGAGACGAGCACCGCGGTGATCCCGAGGGACACCGCCAGCCCGGCCCGCCGAAGGATGCGGCTCTGCAGACCCTTGGCGGGTCGTGCCCCGATCTCTTCGCTCGCCTTGTGCGCCACGCTCACGCCTTCCTGGTCGCCACACATTCCGACATTTGCACCGCCTGGGCTGCGACCGCCCGGCGATACGTTCTAAGCACATGTCAGGCCGGTCCCCGGTCGAGCGCGTGCGCCGCCTGAGAATGGCCTGAGTACTACGCAGCGTAGACCAAACGGGCGCCCTCTTTGTCGTCGGGTCGCATTCGACACTCCGCCAATGGCGTGCGGGCGCGCGAGCCCACGGCGGGCGGGCCTGCCAGCCGATCGCGCGCACCCCGGGATCGGTGCGCAAAAGCCCTGGACAGGGTGCGCGATGCGCGCGGAGTGGGCGTGTGCGGCATACTCGGACACAACATTTCGGCCGCTGTGCTCACCGCGAGAGCAGGCCCCGGCCCGTACCGGAACAACCGCTCGCGGCAGACGCTGCGCACCGCCCCCGCAAGACACTCGGACGCCGCACTTTCGGCGGCGTCCCGACCGGAGAAACGAGGTTGCCGACGCCGTGTGTGGACTGCTCGGGTTTCTGACATCTGACGAGGCAGCACCTGGCGTGGTGGAGCAGGTGTACGACGCGCTGCACTGCGTGCGACACCGCGGCCCCGACGAGCGCGGCACCTGGCACGACGATCACATGATCTTCGGCTTCAACCGGCTGTCGATCATCGACATCGAGCACTCGCACCAGCCGCTGCGCTGGGGCCCGCCGGAGAACCGGGAACGCTACGCGCTGACCTTCAACGGCGAGATCTACAACTACATCGAGCTGCGCAAGGAATTGGCCGACGCGCACGGTGCGGAGTTCGGCGACGACGCCATCTTCCGGACCGAGGGTGACGGCGAGGCCGTGGTCGCGGCGTTCCACTACTGGGGTCCCGAGGCGGTGCGCAAGCTGCGCGGCATGTTCGCGTTCGCGATCTGGGACACCGAGACCCAGGAACTGTTCCTGGCGCGGGACCCGTTCGGCATCAAGCCGCTGTTCCTGGCCACCGGCCCCGGCGGGACGGCGTTCGGCAGCGAGAAGAAGAGCCTGCTGGAACTGCTGCCCGCGCTCGAACTGACCGACGCGCTGGACCCGCGCGCGCTCGAGCACTACACCGTGCTCCAGTACGTGCCGGAGGCGGAGACGCTGCACAAGGACATCCGGCGGCTGGAGTCCGGCAGCTACGCGACGGTGCGGCCTGGTGCGGCGCCGAAGGCGACCCGGTACTTCCATCCCCAGTTCACGGTGCGCCCGTTCGCGCCGGGCTCGGCGGCCGCGCGCTACCGCGAAATCGCCGAGGCCATGGAGGATTCGGTCGCCAAGCACATGCGCGCGGACGTCACCGTCGGCTCGTTCCTGTCCGGCGGTATCGACTCCACCGCGGTCGCCGCGCTGGCCATGCGGCACAACCCGAAGCTGATCACCTTCACCAGTTGCTTCGAGCGCGAAGGCTATTCGGAGGCCGACGTCGCCGCCGAGACCGCCGCCGCGATCGGCGCCAAGCATGTGATCAAGACCGTCTCCCCCGCCGAGTTCGCCGCCGCGATTCCCGAAATCGTCTGGTACCTCGACGATCCCGTGGCCGACCCGGCGCTGGTGCCGCTGTACTTCGTGGCGAAGGAAGCGCGCAAGCACGTCAAGGTTGTACTCTCCGGCGAGGGCGCCGACGAGCTGTTCGGTGGGTACACCATCTACCGGGAGCCGTTGTCGCTCAAGCCCTTCGAGTACCTGCCCGGCGGGCTGCGCAAGCTGGCGGGCAAGCTCTCCGAGCGCATTCCGGACGGCACCCGCGGCAAGAGCCTGCTGCACCGCGGCTCACTCAGCCTCGAGGAGCGCTACTACGGCAACGCCCGCAGCTTCAGCGACGCCCAATTGCGTTCGGTACTGCGCGAATTCCGGCCCGAATGGACCCATCAGGACGTGACGGCGCCGATCTACGCGCAGTCACGCGGCTGGGATCCGGTGGCCCGCATGCAGCACCTGGACCTGTTCACCTGGTTGCGCGGTGACATCCTGGTCAAGGCCGACAAGATGACCATGGCCAACTCGCTCGAATTGCGGGTGCCGTTCCTGGACTCCGAGGTGCTGAAGGTCGCCGAGGGGCTGCCGTTCGAGCAGAAGATCACCAAGGAAACTACGAAATACGCACTGCGCCAGGCGCTCGAGGGCATCGTGCCGCCGCACGTGCTGCACCGCGCCAAGCTCGGCTTCCCGGTCCCGCTGCGACACTGGCTGCGCGGCACCGAACTCTACGACTGGGCCCAGCAGCAGATTCTCGAGTCGCAGACCGACCACCTGCTGAACAAAGCCGCGATCAGCGACATGCTCGTCGCGCACCGGGCGGGCGGCGTCGACCACAGCCGCCGTCTGTGGACGCTGCTGATGTTCATGGTGTGGCACGGGATCTTCGTCGAGGACCGCATCAAGCCGGAGATCCAGGAGCCGGTCTACCCGGTATCGCTGTAACCGGCGCGGAACGCAACTGTGCCCCCCGATCGAAAGGTCGAGGGGCACAGTGCTGTTCGATGATCCCGGCGAGCAGAACTCAGAGCAGCGGCTTGATGTCCGCGGCCGCCTCGGCACCGTAGGCGTCGGCCAGGCGCTCCAGGGCCGTCTCCTTGTTGAGGGTCCACTCCTGGGTGCCCATGGTCTCCAGGACCAGGACCGCGATGAGCGAACCCAGCTGGGCGGAGCGCTCCAGGCTGAGGCCCGCGGTGTGGCCGGTGAGGAAGCCCGCCCGGAACGCGTCGCCGACGCCGGTGGGCTCGACCTTCGTGGTCTCCGGGACGACGCCGACGGTGAGCTCGGTGCCGTCGCGGTCGACGATGTGCACGCCGTTCTCGCTGAGCGTGGTCACCCGGATGCCGACGCGCTGCGCAACCTCCTCCTCGCTCAGACCGGTCTTCTGCAGCAGCAGCGCCCACTCGTACTTGTTCGTGAAAAGGTATGCGGCGCCGTCGATCAGCTGCACGGCCTGCTCGCCGTCGAGGCGGGCCAACTGCTGGGACGGGTCGGCGGCGAACGGGATGCCCAGCTCGCGGCACTGGGCGGTGTGCAGCAGCATCGCCTCGGGATCGTTGGCGCCGACGAGCACCAGGTCCAGCGTGTGCGCCTTGGCCAGTTCACCGATGGAGATGTCGCGGGCCTCGCTCATCGCGCCCGGGTAGAACGACGCGATCTGCGCCATGTCGTCGTCGGTGGTGCAGACGAAACGGGCGGTGTGCGCCTTCTCGGAGATCAGCACCCCGGAGCAGTCGACGCCGTGCTTCTCCAGCCACTGGCGGTACTCGGCGAAGTCGGCGCCGACCGCGCCGACGAGCAGGGGTGTGCGGTTCAAAAGACCCATGGCGTAGGCGATGTTGCCTGCCACGCCGCCACGGCGGATCTGCAGGTCGTCGACGAGGAAGCTGAGCGAGACGTGGTCGAGCTGATCGGCCAGCAGTGCGTCGCGGAACCGTCCGGAAAAACGCATGAGGTGGTCGGTGGCAATGGACGCGGAAACGGCGATGGACACGAGGCTGGCCCTTCAACGGTAGGCGGCAGGCGGTGCAGACCGGGAACGAAGTCCCAGCATTACCGTACCAATGTTGGTCGGCGGCTCCGACCCCTCGATCGGGTGGTAGGCGCGCTGAGAATGGCGGCGGCACCGGCTCGTTGGCGCGCAGCGGCGTTCTCGTCGGCTCGGCGAGTCGCGCGAATCCTTACGGATTCCATCGCTGCGGGTGCTGGTACAGCCGTTGGAACAGAATTGGGTGGACTACGGCGGCGTGCTCCGTGGGACGCGACGCCGCCGACTCCGATCGCGCCCGCTGTCGTCCTACGGCCACGGCACTACAGCAGACATGGCCGCAGTGGAAAAACACGCAACCCCACGTGAGCAATCCTCACGTGGGGTGGGCTGTTTACGCGGTGAACCCGCTTGCGACGAGGCGGACGGGTTCGGTCAGTTGAAGGAATCGCCGCAGGCGCAGGAGCCGGTGGCGTTCGGGTTGTCGATCGTGAAGCCCTGCTTCTCGATGGTGTCGACGAAGTCGATGGAGGCACCCTGGATGTACGGGGCGCTCATGCGGTCGACAGCCAGCTTGACGCCGCTGAACTCGACAACGATGTCGCCGTCGAGCGAGCGATCGTCGAAGAAGAGCTGGTAACGCAGGCCGGCACAACCACCCGGCTGCACTGCGATGCGCAGCGCCAGATCGTCGCGACCCTCCTGGTCCAGCAGTGCCTTCGCCTTGCTGGCGGCAGCGTCGGTCAGCACAGCACCGTGGGTTTCGGTGGCGGTCTCGTTCTGCACAGTCATGAACTCTCCTCGAGGAACCTGTCGTCGACCCGTGAACAGCGCACGGGTCGTGTCGGTCAACACCACTCGGCGGGCTGCTATTCCCCATCTTGCCACCACCGCGCTCCGAGGAACACGTCACCTCCGTGACCCGCGACACCTGCGCGAATCGGACCGCATTTCCCGCCGGGTATTCCATCGAATAGCCTGGTCGATGTGAAATTGTTCCGTCGCGGCGAGTCCAGCACCACCGACGCGACCGCCGATCAGACGGCGGTCGTGGACGGCGGCTCGGCCGCGGGCTCCACTCGCACGGCGGTCACCGCCACCGCGGGCAAGGGCCGTCCCACTCCGAAACGCCGTGACGCCCAGGGCAAGCGCCGTGGCCCGGTCGCTCCAGCACCGCTCACCGCGAAGGAGGCCCGCGCCCGGCGCAAGGCCACTCGTGGCAGCAAAGAGGAGCGCAAACAGGCGGCGGCCGAGCGCAAGGCGGCCGTCCAGGATCGGCGCAGCCGCATGCTCGCCGGCGAGGACAAGTACCTGTTGCCGCGCGATCAGGGGCCGGTCCGGGCGTTCGTGCGCGACATCGTCGACGGTCGGCGCAACCTGGTCGGCCTGTTCATGCCGATGGCGCTCGTGCTGATCCTGTCGATGTTCGTCGCGCCCGCGCTGCAAACGATCGTCACGCTGGCCATGCTGGTGATGATGGTCTTCATGATCGCCGAGGGGTTCCTGCTCGGTCGGATCGTGAACGGGCGGGTCAGGGAGCGTTTCCCGGACAGCGACGACACCGGGTACAAGCTCGGCTGGTACGCGTTCGTGCGCGCCTCGCAGATCCGCAAGATGCGGGCACCGAAGCCGCGGGTCAGTCCCGGAGACGCGATTTAGCTCGTCGGTGGCGGAGTGGGGGCGCGGTTCCGCCCCCCGCTCGCTCGTGTTCGTGATGCGCGCTGCCCAGGGTGCTTGACAGCCGCTTGGTGAACGCTGCGATCGACACCTGAACGGTCTGACTCAATCGCGCCACCTTCCGGGCAGCGCCTCCCCTTATTGCCGATTCGACCCGGGGCGGTCGACCACACACATGATTGCGGCCCGGCTCGTGGATACGAGCCGGGCCGCGGTCGATGGCGAGGGCATGCGTTCAGATGTTGCTGGTTCGGCCGTGCATCGCCGACAGCTCGGCCTGCATCCGCTGCCGGTCCCGATCTGTGACGTTGGTCGAGCCCGCGGGAGCGGTGTAGTGGCTCAGCAGGGTGGCGAGAGCGACGATGACTGCGAGGGTGATCAGGAAGGTAACCATGGCAGTAATTTTGCGCCCGATTAGTTACCGCCGAAAGTGGCTGAACTGACACACTTCGTAAAGATTCAGCCATTACACTAGCGGCATGCTGTCGAAGGTTGCCGTCGTCCTGTCCGAGCGCATGGCGATGTTCGAATTCGGGGTCCTCTGCGAAGTTTTCGGAATGGATCGCAGTGCGCACGGCCTTCCCTCCTTCGACTTCAAGGTCTGCGGCGCCGAAGCAGGGAAACCGCTGCACTCCACCACTCCGGGCATCACACTGACCCCCGAATACGGCCTCGCGGAGCTCGCGAAAGCGGACCTCGTCGCCATCCCGGCCGCGTCCACCAAGGACGGGTTCGATCCGCGCGTCGTCGCCGCCGTCCGGGACGCCGCGGCGGCAGGCGCGACCGTGTTGACGGTGTGCTCCGGCGCCTTCCTCGCCGGCGCGGCCGGCTTGCTCGATGGGCGCAGATGCACCACCCACTGGAGCTACGTCGACCTACTCGCCGAGCAGTACCCAGAGGCGACCGTCGACCCCGACGTGCTCTACGTCGACGCGGGCAGCCTGATCACCAGCGCGGGCACCGCCGCGGGCATCGACGCCTGCCTGCACCTGGTACGCCGCGAACTCGGCAGCTCGGTGGCCAATGCGATCGCACGCCGGATGGTCGTGCCGCCGCAGCGCGACGGCGGCCAACGCCAGTTCATCGAACGCCCCGTCGCCACCTGCACCTCCGACAGCCTCATCCCCACCCTGGAGTGGATGAACGAGAACCTAGACCTCCCCCACACCATCGAAGACCTGGCCGCCCGCTCGACCATGTCCACCCGCACCTTCGCCCGCCGCTTCGCCGCCGAAACCGGCACCACTCCAGTGAAGTGGCTCACCAACCAGCGCGTCCTGCTGACCAAACACCTGCTCGAGGAGACCGACCTCGGCCTCGAACAAATCGCCGCCCGAGCCGGTTTCGGCTCCGGCGCCCTCCTGCGCCACCACTTCCAACGCCTGGTCGGCATTGCCCCCACCGAATACCGACGTCGCTTCGGTGCCATGCCAGAGGTCGTCGACACGCCCGCCTGACCCAGCAGCCGCAACCTTTCTGCGGATCCGCACCGCTCCTGGACCCCACAACCGGGCAACCGCTCGGCGACGCGGCCGGACTCTGGCGGACCGGCCGTCGGCCGGCGCCGATCCCTGCCGTTCGGCGGTGTGCGACAGTGCAACACCTCACCATCCAGCACCCGGACCGCCGATGCCGGATGCCTGCCGGTTCGACGGTGTCGGCCAGCCGGACGGACCCTTCCCTGTCGACCGCGGCTCCAAGGTGTGCCACTCCGGCAACCACGCCTCGCCCGGACCCGCACCGGTCCTCGACACCCGCAGCCGGTGCAACGCGAAGAAGGGGGCGCGCAACACTCCGTCAGCGCTGTTCGCCCCGGGAACAGGTCACTGGGACTCGGCAGGCCGGCAGCGGGCCGCACCGACGCGGGCACGACACCGGTCATTGATACCGTGCTGACGTGTCGCACAGTCTCTCGTCCGCCGAGCCGCGCCGGACCCTCGTCCTGGGCGGCGCGCGATCGGGTAAGTCCACGTTCGCCGAGGAGCTGGCCGCCAACACAGCCGGTCCGGTCCGCTACCTCGCGACTGCCATCCCCGACCCCGCCGACCTCGACTTCGCCGCACGCATCGCCACCCACCGCGATCGCAGGCCCGCCGACTGGACCGTACTCGAAAGCGCCGACCCGGCAACGGTTCTCCGCACATCGGCGACCGACGGCACCACGCTGATCGACGACATCGGCACCTGGCTCACCGCCCGCATCGACGCCCGCGACGCGTGGGAATCCCCGCGCGGCACCGTCGCCCCCGACGCCGACGCCCTGGTCGCCGCGGTAGCCGCCTACTCGAATCGCCTGGTCATCGTGAGCCCCGAGGTCGGCATGGGCATCGTCCCCGCCACCCGCTCCGGCCGCCTGTTCCGCGACGAGATCGGCACACTGAACCAGCGGCTCGCCCAAGCCTGTGACGAGGCCTACCTCGTCGTAGCCGGACTCCCCGTGCGCCTCAAGTGAATCGGACCCCTGAGCACCGCCCCTGTACAACGTCGGCACGATCCCGCCCACTCGAAACGCGCCCGGCTCCGCGGACACGAGCCTGCGGAACCGATGTCCCTGAGACACTCCGGTTGTCGGACCTCGGCGGCAACGCGATGCACGGACCGCGGTCTAGTGCCCTGGCACCGATGAGTTGGGGCGGCTTGCCAGACCTCGGTTGCCATGCGGTGCACGGCCCGCGGTCGCGAGCGCTGGCACCGATGGGTTGGGGCGGGTTGTCTGACCTCGT